>CAWHVA010000007.1:0-49123 GCA_963832615.1 uncultured Acidobacteriota bacterium | reverse complement strand
CAAAAAACAAAAGCAAAAACCGGCACCGAAGCCACAACCGAAATCGTCATCCTCCCATTTGCCGGCAAGCTCCGCGCGGGTGCCATCCCCCAAAGACAAGCGAAGCGCAAATCGCCGTACACTGGAAGGAAGAAGAAGTATTCTTCCGCCGCCCAATTTGTCGGGCAGGCGAATCTGGACGACCCTGGCTTCGTAGGAATTCGGCGAGCACCGTTTCCCTGAATGCTTTCGCGATTACGCGGAGCTGCTCCATTGGGATCGCTTCTGGCATACCACACTCGACACCAGTAACCCCCCATTCTGGAAATGGTTTGTCGGCGGCAAACTCAACGTTTGCTAAACTGCGTGGACCGCCATCTCGCAACACAAGAACAAGGCCGCGTTGATCTCGTGCCCGAGCCGGAAGGCGAAGCCGCCACGCGTATCACCTACCAGGAGCTGTACCGCCGGGTAAACGAAGTCGCCGCCTTGCTCCGCGATTTCGCCGGCCTAAAAACCGGCGACCGCGTCACCATTCACATGCCGATGATCCCGGAGCTGCCCATCACCATGCTGGCCTGCGCCCGCCTGGGCGTCATCCACTCCGTCGTCTTCGGCGGCTTTAGCGGCGAAGCCTGCGGCCTGCGCGCCGCCGATTCCGGCAGCCGCGTCCTGATTTACGCCGACGGCTACCACCGCAACGGCAAGTGGTCGACCACAAAGCTAGCGCCGACATCGCCGTGGACACCGCCGAAAAAGAAGGCCAGCACATCAAAAAAGTTCTGATCTGGAAGCGCTACCACGGCCACTTCCGATCCGAGTCCCCCATGATCATGGGCCGCGACTTCTTCATCGAGGATGTGCTCCACGACTACCACAATCACATCGTCGACCCGGTCTCCCTGGACTCCGAAGCGCCGCTGTTCCTCATGTACACCAGCGGCACCACAGGCAAACCAAAAGGCTGCCAGCATCGCACCGGAGGCTACCTGGCCTACGTCACCGGCACCTCCAAGTATTACCAGGACATCCATCCCAACGACGTCTACTGGTGCATGGCCGACATCGGCTGGATCACCGGCCACTCGTACATCGTCTATGGCCCGCTCGCTTTAGGCGCCACCAGCGTTCTCTACGAAGGCGTCCCCCAGTATCCCGACGCAGGCCGCCCCTGGCGCATCGCCGAGCGCCTCGACGTCAACATCTTCCACACGTCGCCGACCGCCATCCGCATGCTCCGCAAAGCCGGCGGCGACGAACCCCAAAAGTACAACTATCACTTCAAGCACATGACCACGGTGGGCGAGCCCATCGAGCCCGAAGTGTGGCGCTGGTACCACGAAGTCGTCGGCAAAGGCGAGGCGGTGATTGTAGACACCTGGTGGCAAACCGAAACCGGCGGCTTCCTGATTACGACCAAGCCCGCACTCGATCCCATGAAACCAGGCAGCGCAGGGCCGCCCGCGTTAGGCATCTATCCCATCATCTGGGACGAAACCGGAAAAGAGGTGAAAGCGGGCTCCGGCTCCGCCGGCAATATCTGCATCCGCAACCCGTGGCCTGGCATCATGCAAACGATTTGGGGCATCCCGGAGCGCTTCGTCGCTCAGTACTACAAGAAGTACTGCAAAGATCCGCAAAGCAAAGATTGGCGCGACTGGCCTTACTATGCTGCCGACGGCGCCGTCCTGGCGGCCGATGGCTACTACCGCATCCTGGGCCGCGTCGACGACGTCATCAACGTCGCAGGCCACCGCTTGGGCACAAAAGAAGTCGAGTCCGCCTGCCTGAGCATCCCTGAAATCGCCGAAGCGGCAGTTGTGCCAACCGTCGACGATATCAAAGGCCGCGTCCCCGTCGTCTATATCTCCCTGAAGCCCGGGATCCTGGCCTCAAAAAAAATTCAAGACAAAGTTACCAGCACCATCGAAACGATGATCGGCAAAATCGCCCGCCCAAAACCATCAACATCGTCCCCGACATGCCCAAGACCCGCACCGGCAAAATCATGCGCCGCGTCCTGGCCGCTATCTCCAACCACATGGACACCGGCGACATCACCACGTTAGCCAACCCCGATATCGTCGAGCAAATCCGGGAACAAGTCCAAGGCCGCCAGCGCACACCAGTGCAAGAAGGCCCCGCCGACATCAAGCTGTTCGGCGAAGAAACCTAGCCGCTAACACAAGATTGAGGTCTGGCTCCCGCTGGCGGTATCACCCGTCGGCATCGCCGGAATCCACGGTAATGATTCTAGGGACGGATATAGGCCGGATTGTCGAACCGCAGTCCTTCGCCGTTGGTGACCTCGAACGTCACTTGGGAGCTTGGGTCGCGCCACGTGGTCCTCAGCGCCGGAGCTCCTTTGGCTTGATGCTGAACGACATCTCGCGGATTTCGGGCGAACGAACAGTGACCGTCGCTTCCGTGTCCCCATCGTTGTAGACATCGATACCGGAAAAGATGAGCGGCATGTAAAAGTGAAAATCCGCCTGGCGCGCTTTTGGATCCGCTAAGACAAGAGTGAAGGTAGCGAACTTTCCGTGCGGCGTCCCGATCTCCCAATCACCTTTGCCCCAATCGATGACACCGGAAGGTATTGGCCGATGAGAGCGTTCCCGCCGGAAGATGAGGATCGTCGAAAGTGATGTAGGAGGGCGGAACTCGATCACTCTTTCCTTGAATGTCCATGTCTCTGGAAGTTGTGTGCCGGATATACAGCACGTGAGTCGATCATCAAAGGTATAACCCTGTTCTGTGAGTTCCTTGCGGCGACTGATGGCTTTACCCCCAATCGTTATCGAGTCAGGAACGAAGTCCAACCGCAATACGTCCGTGGATTCCTGGTCGAAAGTCGAATAGGTGACCGATCCCTTGCCATACGCGATCTTCGTAACTGCGGAGAGTGAACCTACAAGATGCGATTCATCACCGGGCGCCCATTCGGGAACAGCCAAAATGCGTCCATCATCCTGCGCGGCCATCCGCAAATTGGTCCGTAAACCACCATTGCGTGCTGAAGGGCGCGTGTGCGCCTCCCGGCAGGCCCGGAAAATAGGTCACCCAGTTGTAAGTCCGGTACGCCGCCTCCTTGTACGCCGCATCTCCTGTCTTTACGAAGTACAGCGCCTCAACGGCAGCAAGCCTCGCACTATGGCTGTCACAGCATTGATTCGGCAGATTGCAACAGAATTCCTTGCCATTCCCCTGTTCTGTAGTGACCGTCGCACCGTGAACGAATATTTTGGCCATTTTGGCGTGGTCTTCACCCAGTCAATCAGCTTGCGGGAATGTTCGCGCCAATGGGGTCTTTTTCCGGATGAAGCAGCACATAACGCGCAAACTCAAGAGGAATGACCTGGTTCATCTTTTCCATGCTGCCCTTCACATCCTCGAAATAGCCGACCCATACATTGTTCTGCATCGGATATTTCATGAGCCAAGCCCAAGCCCCCTCGCGAACTCTTTTATAGGAAGCCGTGTCGCCCTGTTCTAACCGGATGAGTTTGTCAAACAACATGATCGGCTCAACCACATTCGCGGAATACGGGAACATCCCCTTTCCGCCGTCGATGCGGCCATCACGGGCGAAACACCGGTTTGGCCATGGCGAATTGCGTTCATCGCCAGGCTTGAAGTTCTTCGCCAGCGCCTCCGCACAGCGAATCGCCGCACGAAGATATTTTGTGTTTCCAGTCATCTCATACAGCCGGAGATACGCGTACCCGTCTTCGCCGACCACATGAGGCTCCACAAAATCCTCGCCGTGCGCGCTCCAGCCCGTATAACGGCGGCTCCCCGGATTCGCTGAAGGATAGGGCACCTGAGCCCACACGTAGCCTTCCGGGGTCAATCCGTTTTCGAGCTGTAATCGACGAAATTTTGCAGGAATTCCAAGGTGTGAGGGTCGCCGGTGTAGGGGTAGAGGCGCTCGACGAAACCCTGCATCATGGCGCGCAAATAGCCGGTGGAATTGACCCAATGCCAATCCGGCATCATCTCAAAGGTAGTTCGGTCGAAATCGAAACAGCAGAAAAAATAGGGCAGCCTTTGGCGATTGTACAGGTCCCAGACAATTGTCCATTGCGAAAGAAAATAAGAGGAATACGAATATCCGGTCTCCTCCGGCATCGGCCATGGGAGGAGCTTCTTTCCGCTGTCCAGTGCGACGGGCCGTCCGGCAATGGAGGACTCATCCACCGTGGAGGTGACCGGGAAAGCCTGTTGTCCTGCAACGGAGGTCGCGGACAATATGAACGCCATGAAGGCTCTCGCAAACTTGATAGCTTGTTTCATAGCGCCCCAGAAAGTGGTTTGGGCAAGACGGGCCGCAGGTTGGTCATAGAGGACTATGGGATCGTGTATTCGAATTCGTAAGAATGTTTGCCATCCGCGATAATAATATTCATTTTCCCACGGATTCCCGCCAACTGCCCGGTCCCGGAATCCGGCACCACCGCAACCGACAACTCCGGTGCCCCGCGCGTCATCGTTCCAATGTGCTGCAACACAAACGTCCCACCGCGCCCACGCAACGTCCCGCGGACCTTCTCAATCGCCACATAACCTGCCGATCCCTTCACAGGCGTCCCTGCCGTCAACATCTGCCCCTTACTCGTCCCTTCGAGCTCGCCGTGAAACTGCTTGTCGAGCAGAAACCGGCCCAGGTCCGGATCATCTTTGTCCTCCGGCGCCTGAGGTGTCACCTTCACCTCAAATGTGCCCTTCGCGTGTTCTGCCACACTCGTCTCCTTCTCAGCCGCATTGGATACCGGGGATGTTGTCTGCGCCTCCGCCAGCAAGGCCAAACCAAGACAGGCGCAAATCGCCGCGAATGCGCCAGCCTTCATGCCAAACCGCTCCCCCTCGCCAATTTTAACGCCTCAATCGCCGCTCCACGCGCCCCAGCGGTATCTCCGTTCGGCATCACGTAAATGGGAATATCCGCCTGCTCCTCCCGCTGCACAGGCATCCCCACGCGAACTTCCTCAATAAACCAACGCTGAAACGCCAGACTAGCCTCCAGCGCTCCGCCGCCAATAATCAACGCATCCGGATCAAACGTATTGATCATCTCATCGAAAAAAATCCCGATCCCGTGCGCCTGGACCCGAAAAATCTCCCGGCACATGGCATCACCCTTGTCTGCCATCCCGCGCACCAACTTCGAAGCGCGTTTCAAATCTCCCAATTTCCCGAGCTCGTGCCCTGGATATTTCCCAAGATAATAAGGCAGAAACGTCTTCCCGATCGCCGTCAACGAGCACACCGACTCCAGATCACCCACCCGCCCGCAGTTGCATTCCGGCTGCATTCCAGGAATTCCGCGAATGCTCTGATAAGGAATCAAGACGTGTCCCAACTCCCCGCCAAATCCCTTTCGTCCCTTCACCACATTCCCGTCGATAATAATTCCGCCACCCAACCCGGTCCCGATCACAATGGAAACTGAAGTCTCTTTACTGTTCGCTCCAAATATCGTGAAGTGCCCCCATAAGGCCCCGGCATTCCCATCATTCAAATAAGTAACCGGCTTCCCGAGTTTCCGCGCCAGCCCCTCGCGAATATCAAAACCCGCCCAGTTCGGATGCACAAAGTTCGTCGAACCCTTTGCGCTCAACATGCCCGAGGCGCTGGCTGGACCAGGCGTATCCAAACCGACTGCTACAATGTCTGTCAAGGGCACGCTCGCTAGCTCCGCCGCAATCTTCAACCCATTTTCGATCTGCTGTAGGCACACCTCCGGCCCTTGCGTCGAAAGCGCCGGGTGCTCGCATAATCCCTCGATCAAAAATTTCTCGTCCCTGGTTATCAGGGTGTAGTTAATCGCCGTTCCGCCCAGATCCACTCCTGCCACAACTTCCACGCGATTTCTCCTTCCGCTATTTCGCCGCGACCTCCGCTGGCGGGAGACAGCTTACACGCTTATGCAGCCTCTGGTTTTCGCTTTCTGTAGAGCCCGCGCCAAGGAGTACTAAGAGCACGGATGATCGCTTGAGTTTATGCCGCGCGACCCAACATGCGCATCGACGTGATTCCCCTCAGCTTGAGGCGGCTAAACCGTAGAGATACTCGACGTGCGAGAGAGCGCCGCCGTCCATTCCCTTCACTTTCGGGTTTGCGGATTCGATCAGGTAATATTCGTCGGGAGCGTGAGCGCCGTTGCCGTGGCCCAGGCCGAAGTGACCGGCGGGCAGACGTAGCGGGTCACTGGTGAAGACGTAGCCGGGCCAGGAGCCAGCGAGCCTCGGCAGGATCACAGGATCGATTCCATTGCGTTTGTAGACTTCGGCCGCCACGCGAATAACTGCGGAGTCCGCGGGCGTACTCGTGGGATCGTAGCCGCCACTCATATGCACATCGATGTCGGCGAAACCTTTCTTGGCAAGATGTGCTTTCAAGGCGGCGAGCGCTTCAGCAGCGGTCATGTCAGGCACGAGGCGCATGTCGATTTTCGCGACGGCCTTGCCTGGAAGAATCGTCTTCCCACCCGGACCGGTGTAGCCCCCGACGAGCCCTTCGATGTTGATGGTGGGTTGCGAGACGAGCATCTCCATCGATTCTTCCCAGCCCACGTCGTGAATCCAGTGGTCGACACCTTGCTGTTTTTTTGCTTCGGCTTCGTTGAGGCGCTTTGCAGCCACCTCGATCATCTTTTTTTCCTCAGGCGACAGCGGACGCGCTTTCGCGGCAAAACCTTCGACAACCGGGGTGTTGCCGTCCGGCGAAACCAGAGTCGCGAGCGCTTCGACCAGATGCCACGCGGGGCTATCGACTCTCGCCTTGTTGCTGGAATGCAGATCTTTCTTCGGGCCGCGTCCCCACAACTGGCCGCTCGAGGTAAGCTCCAGTTCGACCACGCCCTTTGCGCCGAGGAACATAATGACTTGCCCATCAGGCTGCTGCGAAGCATAGGGCATGTATACGCCCGTGCACTTTTTCAACGCAGCTGCAATTTCCGGTTTGCGAACCACCTGAGGAAAATGCGGCGAACCGATTTCCTCTTCCCCTTCGGCGACGAACACGAAATTCACCGGCAGCTTCTTCCCTGCTCCACGTATGCCGTGCAGCGCCGCGAGGAAGGTCGCCTCGGGGCCCTTTTGGTTTACGGCGCCGCGCCCGACAATCACCTTGCCCAATCCGGGCTTGTCCACCAGCGCGGCATCGAACGGCGGCGAAGTCCACTCCGAGGGATCGGCTTGCTTGACGTCGTACATGAAATAGAGAGCGACGGTCTTAGGCGCTCCCGCATCCAGCGTAGCGAAAATCCCCGGCTGGCCATCCGTGGAGACCTTTGTGACTTGCTGAAATCCTGCGTCGCGCAGCATGCGCATGGTCAAATCGCAACCTTCGTTCATTCCCCGATTCTCTGCGGCGATGGATGGCTGCTTGATCCATTCCTGCAATCGCTGAACGGACTCGTCGTGGCGCTTTTCAATTTCCTTTTGAATGGCACTCATGTCCTCAGCCACCGCCCCACCTGAAGCCCAATTTGGCAACGCGAGCGATGCCGCGCCTACCAACCCACTTGCCGCCGCACCTTGAAGGAACATGCGCCGGTCCACGGGAGAGAAGGAGATCTTCAACTCCGCAACCTTTTCCACATCCTGCCTTGTTTCGCTCATTAGCTCCTCCGTGAAATGGACCACTTGCCGGTCGGATCGTCCCGATACAGCGGATATTGAAGACGATTACCGGCGAGAGACTACACCGGACCGCCTGCCGCGGCAACGGTGTACTAAATTTCTGCGAATGAATTTGTTCGTCTGACGCGCGAGGACGGATTACTGCCGCATGATGGCAAGAAAGCGGTCTAGATCGTAGAGTGCGGTTTCGGTTGGCGGCGAAAACTGACTCTCGACGGGGAGATATCCGCCGCGGCCTGCAGGATTCAGCGAAGTAGCGACGTCGAATCCGTGATCGGTTTCCGGGAATTCGACGTAAACCACCGGGACGTGTGCCGAACGCAGCGCCGCAGCCAGGTTGCGCACCGCCGCGGTCTGGATGACGCAATCGAATTCACCTTGAAAGATCAACGTCGGTGGCGACGCCACCGTGACATGCGATCGAACCTCGGCAAGATCGTAGGCCTGTGGCGCGTCTTGCGGCATTCCGCCCATGACGTTGAACATCATTTGCTCCAGGCTCATCGGGCCATTCGGCATGTGGGAGACCGGATCTCCGAGCGGAAGCTTTTTCGTGCCGCGTACGCCAGTGCCGGAAAAACGGCCAATCTCGTGATTCACATAGGCGCGCATGTCCGCAGGACCATAGTAGGAGACAACGCCGCGCACCGAAGTGTCTGTGCCGGCGAGTTCCGCCGGTGTAAATTCCGGCACGCCCGGGGAGTATGCCGCCAGCATCGCGATTTGTCCTCCGGCGGAAGCGCCGCCAGCTACAACCCGTTGAGGATCGACGCCGTAGCGCGCCGCATTTGATCTCATCCACGCCACCGCGCGCTTTACATCTCCGACCATGCCGAAGAGATCAGCCTCTGGCGCAAGCCGATAGGAAACGTCCATCACAACGTGGCCCTGCGCCGCTAGGTGACCGAACGTAGGGTCCATGCCAATGCCTTTGTCGAAAAAATGCCAGGCGCTTCCGTGAAAGAAAATCAATGCGACGCCCGATGGAGTGACGCCTTGCGGCGGAAGCCACAGATCGGCGAGTAGCTTTCGATCCGTGCCGGGAATAGTAAAGAAAGCGACGTCCCGCTCGATGCGAGGATCTGGATCACGAAACGGAACCGGCGACCACCGATGGAGCAGCATGCTCTGCGACTGCGTTGTAGGAATTCGGCTCTGCCACTCTGGTCCGAACGCGGAGGCAAAATCGGCGGGCGTGGTCACCACACGAACAATATATTGCGAGGCTAAGGCAAACGACATCGTGTTCACCAGCACAAGAAAAATGCTGAGCGTAGCCGCGAATCCGAGGCGCCGCCGCCCTCGCCAGATCAGGAAGGCGAGGACAACACTGAGGAAGGCGCACAACGCGCCGGCCCAGCACAATGCCCAAGAAAACGCCGGCATCATCAGGCGCAGCGGAATCATGACGATGGGCCTGCCGACGACGTATCGGAATGGAATCACGGTGCTGAAGAGGGCGAAAAAGAAAGTAATGACCGAAAGAATGACGAGAGATAAAGCAGAAAACCAGCGCGGCAACGATTTCCCGCGCAAAATCAGCCATGCGGACACAACGCCCGCAGCGATCCAGAAAAGAAACGGCATGGAGTCTCCTCGACCGGAGATGCGTGCTCGGATCTTAGTACGCGCGCACAGGGGTGAGAAGTTACCGGAACCCGAGAAATGCCGAATTCATACCTCGACGCTGTTTACTGCGGGCACTGGGCTTGCACCGCGACTTGCATCTCTGGGTCGAGCAGGGCGCCGTGCCAATGGGCCGAGCAGAGTTGGCCGGCAGACAGGCCGCTGGTTCCGCGGAGATCGGCGCCGAACAGCGTTGCGCCGTGGAAATCGGCGTTGCGCAGGACTGCCCCGGTCAACACGGCGCCATCCAGCACCGCGGACTTAAGGTCTGCGTCCAGCAGGATTGTGCCCTTCATTTGGGCTCCGTTGAGGTTGGCCTGCGTCAATTTCGCGGAAGAGAGATCCGCTTGTTGCAGGTTGGCGAACGAGAGCACGGTTTGTTCCAGCTTGGTGTCACGCAAGTCCGCGAGGGACAGATCCGCGCGCAGCATCTGTGCGTAGCGCAGGTTGACAGCGTAGAGTGACGCGCCCCCAAGCTTGGCGTTGGATAGGCGCGCATTTTCCAGAATGCTATAGGAAAGATCGGCGGCCCGGAGGTCCGCGCCGGTCAGATTCGCGCCTGAGGCGTTGGAAGAGACCAGCAGGGCGTGGCTGATTTTCGCGCGGTCCAGAATCGCATCGCGCAGATTGGCTTCGCGAAGATTGACGCCGCGGAGGTCGGCTTCGGAAAGATAGGCGCCTTCCAGGTTCGCGCGCCAGAGTTTGGCGTTAACCAGATAAGCGCGGTAGCCGCGGGTGAATCGCAGATTGATCTGGTTGAGGTGCGCGCCCTCTACTTCGGCCAGGCCCTGTTCGCTCCAGTTGCCATCTGGCGGCGGCCCGGAAAGCGAGGCCTCCGTCAAATCGGCATACGGTCGATAGCCAATGGATTGGAGCACGTTCGCGGCCCAGCGGCGAATGTCGGCGGTGGAATGCTCAGGAGCGATGTCGCGGTCCGAAGGCAGGCCGCGATTAATACCCAGAGAGAACAGCAGGATGACGCAGCCGGTAGCGAGTGCGGCTCTCAAGGTCATAAATGCCAGGCGCAGGAGGTTTTTGGTTTTGTGGTGGCGCAATTCGCCCGGCCGCAGAAATTTGGAAACGATCGAAGGCAGGCAGGTGGCGGCGCCGACGGAAAGGGTCAGCAAGACCGAATGCAGCAGCGTGCCGCGGAAATCCTGGCGCACGAGATAGCGCAGCCAGAACACGAAGAGCGTTGCGGGGACCACCCAGTAGGCCAATATCGTGGAGAGCATGGTCTCTAGCACCGCGAACGGCGAGCGTCCATCACGCATCCACCGGAAATGACGGCGCACCACGCCCATCAAGTACCATGGGCCGTCTTTTTCCAGCGTTTGACCATCCATGAACACGGCGGGAAGTTCCGCCATGCCTCCCCACAGCCGCAACAATAAGAAGTGAAATCGTACATAGGCAATGAACAGCAGTATCGGCCCACCCAGATAAAAACCGGTCATGGGAAGGACATTGCCCAGCCGGGAGATCGGGATCGCGGACGAATTCAAGATCAGGCGTAGATCGGAAGTGGTCGCCACCAGTAAACAACAAATCGCGCTGAGAGAAAGCATCAGGAAATAGAACCATCGCGCGACTTTCGTGGCGTCTTCAATGGCGCGGGAACTGTCGAAGGCCGCGACTGTTTCCGGGAGGATGGCGTCAAAAAGATTCGCGCCGCCGAGGCGTCCCACCCATACGCCTTCCGCGCCATAGAGGTTCGCGCCCATCAGATTCGCGCCACGCAATTCGGCACCGAGCAGGTTGGTGTCGCGCATGTCGGCCTGGACCAGGCTTGCGCCCCGCAGGTTGGCCATGGAGAGATCCGCACCAGCCAGGTTTACGCGCTGGAGAGACGCGCCCTGGAGATTGACGCCGGTCAGGTCGGCCTTGGCGAGGCTCACACCGCTCAGGTCGGCTTTCGCGCCGCTTTCGCCGGCCGACTCCACCCACATTCGGTGCTGATCCAGGACTTCGGCAAGTTCCAGCATCGAAATCGACGCTAGGCTCTCTTCGTTGGTGATTTCGGGCTGCGGGTGCTCATGCAGCCCTTGTGTCTGCACATCGCTCGTCGACTCCGCCGCTTTGGGTGCGGGCGCGACATTTTGAGGCTCCGCTGCGCCTGGCACGTCAACGGCCTTGGCAGCCTCTGCTAAGCGCTCCGCTTCCAACGCCGCCTGCAGTTCTGCAATCGTTTCGGTTTGAATTTCCAAAGCCATTCCTTGCACTCCTGTCGATCAACGCATCGCGTTCAGCGTGAGCCCCAAAATCGTTCGAGGACGGACTTCTTCGCACTTGGCGGGTTTTGCCGCCAGTAACGTCATGCCATGCGGGGGGTGGGGTCCCGGGCACCGATCATCCTCGCCTAAATGAGTGGTGGAAGTCGCCTGCTCCGAAGTACAGGCGGCTTAGAGGTAACATCGGCGGTGAAAAATCAAGCCTTTCGCGGTCTTAACACGTGGTCATGCGCCGACACGTATTCTTTTCGTGGCGGTCCACGTTACAAAGGACAGTGGTCAGGTCTGGATCGAGTAGGATTCTGAAGTCAGCAAGGATCGCGAGGTGTTGGGATGAGCACGGCTGTCGTTGGGGAGGTGCAAGGCATTGGCGCCAGGAAACGCGAACCCGTGGCCGGCGCTCTGCACACGGTCGTGCTCCTGGTGATTCTGCTGGGAGCGGCAGCGCTGATGTATCTATCGACGAGCGGCATGCGCTCGTCGCAACAGTCAAATCGCCTGACGTTCTACGGCACAACGATGGTGTGGGAATGGCTGCTGACTGCCTATGTGTTGTTTGGTGTGCGCCGCCACGGAACCCCACTCAGCGAGGTAACCGGCGCGGCGTGGAAGGGCGCGAAAGATTTCTTTCGGGACGTGGGAATTGCCTTGGCGTTCTGGATGGTAGCGATGGTCGTGCTGGCGGCCACGGCGAAGCTCGTGCATTTCGGCGGGTCGCAGCAAAATCTTAAATTCCTTGCGCCGGAAGGCGCGGCGCAGATTGCCGTATGGATTATGTTGTCTTTGACCGCGGGAATTTGCGAAGAGACGATTTTTCGCGGCTATCTGCAAAAGCAGTTCATCGCGTGGATTGGCAACGCCCCCGCGGGCCTATTTCTTTCCGCCCTGATCTTCGGTGTATGCCACATCTACCAGGGAGCAAAAGCCGTCGTCGTAATCACGGTGTACGGCGCATTGTTCGGGATTCTGGCGCAATGGAGAAAGAGCATGCGCCCCGGAATGGTCACGCACGCGCTGCACGACACCGTCAGCGGACTAGCGGTAAAATTCTTGCCGAAGTGAGTCGGATGATTGCGGGAATTTCTATGTAGGAGCACGCTTCCGCGCGTCCCCCGATTACTGTCGGATACTCGTTAGCCGTACGTCTGCGCGGCCTTTCCGTAAAATACGCGTGAAAATAAAGCAGCCGGAGCGCTCCGCTGAGGGGCCGAGGCACTCCGGCTCATCCTGCCCGCCTCCGCAGTGAGCGAGCAAGAAACTCGTACAAAATCTATAAACACAAAACTGGTAAGACCGTTTCTATTGCTTCCGGTCTTCGTCGCTGCGCAAAAACTCGTAGCGTTCGATCGCGGCAACGACGCCAATGGCGCCCTCGTCGCGCGCTTCGGTCCGTTGCACGCGGCCAAGGCAGCGCACGCGTACGGGGCCTGCAAGCGTAATCTCGTTTGGCAAGGTCAAGAGGATCTCAATAGCGGAACCCTGTTTGACATCCTTGGAGAGGAAGAAATAGACGCCCCGAGAACTTACGTCACGGGATTCCGTGCTGGTCTCGCCGACCGCCGCACCCGTCGTCCATCGGACGGTTAGCGGCAGCCGCATTTGAAAGCGCTGGGTATTGCGGCGTTCGGACGCGGTCAAGGCGGAGCCTCCTGATTGAAAGAAGAGTTTAGCCGGGGTGGGGCCAAGCGACAATAGGACTGCGGATACAAAATCGATTTAAGCTTTGAAAGTACGGATGTACCAGAACCGGCGCTGTCGAGAGCAGTACTCGGTCACGTCCTGCAGCCCGCTAAGCTACTATAAACACAAGGCTTGTTGCTTAACTGGAAAATTGACGCAAGGCCGTTCAGGCCGCAAGCCTTCATTTATTCGAGACAAACCTAGTTTTTGTCAGAGTATGAGCTGCGAACAATCGTTGCGTAAAAATATGGATCGCACTCGTTTTTCTAGTTCGTGATGATCATGTTCCCCTCCACGCTGGCGACCGATTTGGCGTTGATTGCCGGACGACGCGTCACGAAACCGAGGCCGGCGCAAATTATTGAGAACAGCACAGCATAGGCCGAGGCTCTTGCGGGCCGGCGTCTTTAGTTGATACAATTGTTATAACATGAAAAAGAAAAATCTCCTGGAGCTCAAAGTCCGCAAGATCGGGAACTCCCTCGGTGTCGTATTACCCAAGGAAGCCGTCAACCGCCTAAATGCTAGTGACGGTGACCGCCTTTTTCTCATCGAGGCACCAGACGGTGCTTATCAACTCACACCTTACGACCCCGATTTTCAGAAGAAAATGGAAAAGGTTGAAGACCTCATTCGCAGCTATCGCAATACCTTGCATGTACTCGCCAAGTGAATGAACCCGTCTGGATAGACGAACGCGACGTCCTGGCGATTCATAATCGTCTCCTCGCGCTGGAGGGCGGAGCCTCTGGCATTCACGACGCCGGACTCTTGAAGTCTGTACAGGCACGACCACGCCAACTCTTCACGGATGGGGATTCCTCGGACATCATTGACATGGCAGCCGCATACATGGCGGGTATCGTTCGGAATCATGGTTTCCTGGACGGAAACAGGCGCACTGGTTTCGTCGTCGGCGCGCTTTTTCTGGAGATGAATGGCTGTCGATTCGTTGCATCGGAGGAAGATGCTACGCAAGCGGTGTTGGGCCTGGCCGCCGGGAAACTTGATGAACGCGGTCTAACCGCCTGGCTAAGAACCAACGTTAAGCGCCGGTGACGGCGACAACGTTCCTAGACGCTTTAACTACAGCGACCCAGAAAGCAAAAAGCACCGATTCCGAAATGTTCCACGGCGCGAATTCGAGCGAACGGCGGAGCTAGGTTTGGTCGATCAGGCGATGGTGGATGGCGTAGAGAGCGAGTTCGAGCCGGTCGGAAACGCCCAATTTGTCGAAGATGTTGTGCAGGTGGTTCTTCACGGTTTGCTCGCTAATAAAGAGCTTCTCGCCGATTTCCTTATTGCGGAAGCCCTGGGCCACGAGTTGCACGATTTCTTTTTCGCGATCGCTCAGCAGCGGCTTTTCGCGGCGCGGCCCGGATTCTGAAGACTTCGAGAACGCCTTCATCACTTCCGAGGTCATGCGGTTGTCGAGCCAGATTTCACCGGCGAAAACCCGGTGAATGCTCTTCACCAGCAAGTCCGTGGCGGATTGCTTGAGAACGACGCCGCGTGCGCCGAGTCGCATGGCGCGCACGACGTCGCGATCATCTTCCGCGGCTGTGAGTACTACAACGCGAGTGGGTATGGTGTCGAAGTTTACTTCTTCGAGCACCGCAAGCCCGTCTTTATCGGGCATACGCAGATCAAGCAGCAAGATATCCGGCTTCAGCTTCGCGAGCATCTTGATACACTCGGCGCCGTTTTGAGCTTCGCCGACGATGACAATGTCTTCGTCTGCACCAAGCAGTTTGCGCAAGCCGTCGCGGAAAATTGCGTGGTCATCCGCGAGGAGGACACGAATTTGTTGTTTTGGTTTGGCCATTAGCCGAGCGGAATCTCGATAGACAGACGCGCTCCGTGGCCAGGATTCGACTCCACGGTCAACACGCCCCCCACGGTACGCGTACGCTCCTTGATGGAGATAGGACCCAACCGCAGACGGTCTAACTCATCGCCTGTGAACCGTCCGGCGAAGCTAAACCCTTCGCCGTTATCGTCAACCACCAAAACGAGCCGGCTGTCGTCCTGCGACAGTTTTACCACGACATGGGAAGCCTTAGCATGCTTTTTTATATTGTTGAGTGCTTCCCTGTATATCTGGAAAAGTTCCCGGCAGACGCGGTCCGGGGCTTGCACCTCGACGGAATCAATCAGTAAATCCAGGGCGAGGGTGGATTCGTTGCGGAAACGTTCGGCGAAACCAATCATCAGGTCGACCAGATCGGCGCTCTGCACACGAACCGGGCGCATGTCCGTCACCATTCGGCGGAGTTCGGCGGACTCGCCCTTGACCGTCTGCTGTAGCAAGGCCAGGCTGGCGGAGGCCTGCTCCGGTGTCACCCCTACTTGGCGGCGGAGCACGTCTAGCTGGATTTCAAAGCTCAGCAGGGTCTGGAGGATACCGTCGTGGAGGTCGCGGGAGATGCGGCTTCGTTCGGCTTCGATAGCGCGGGCGCGCAGGTGACGTAACAGGAAGACGTTCTCGAGGGACGGACCGATGTGGCGGGAAATGCGCTCAAACCAGGCTAAGTCGTCGCGAGTGAAGCGATTGCGGCCATTGAGAAGAAACAGTCGACCGACGGGCTGGCCACCCTGATCGAAAGTGACCGTCATCATGGACTTCAGCCCCAGCAGTTGCTGCGTCGGGCCGGGGAGCCGCGGCAGCGACTTGAGGGACCGGCCGTCCCGGCGGTCCCAGCCGAATCCCGATCCCGCTCCGATAAGGCTGTTCCAGCTGATGCTTGCATCAGCGTCATCGAGCAGGAGGCCATCGGCACGAGTCAGCGGGAGATTGTCGGGCATTAGGCGGTCGCCTTCGCCGGCTTTATGGCGCCAGAGAAAAATGCGCTCAAGGTCGGTATCGCGATAGACGAGCAGTGCCTCCTGAACCTGGAAGGCTCGTGTGAGCTCATCGAGGAACAGGCGGAGGCACTCGGCCAAACCTTGGTCGACCTCCATGGTGCTGGTGATGCGTGAAAAGAATTCGTTTTGCACCGCGAAGAGACGGTTGCGGTCGCCAAGAAAGGCGATGCCCGCGCCGGCCGCAAACGTAGCCCCCGCAAGACCCAGCCATGAGACGATCCTGATCCAGTGGATTTCTCCTTTCACGACCGTAAGCAAGACAAGTTCAAGGGATAGCAGGCCCGCGAGCGGGAAAGCAGAGTTAAGGCCCCAGCGAATCCCTGCGACGTAGCAAACAAACAGATAGGGAAACCATGCGGGAACCATGGTTGGGCTGACGATCATAAAGTAGCCCAACGCTACCAGGTCGCAGAACAGTGGCAGGTGCCACGAACGGCTGGGAACGATTTTTTCAAACAGCACCGCGCAGAGTGACAGGACCAGATACCCGATCAGAAATGAGATCGAGCCCTTGGCGTGCACCGGCGCCGACTGCTGTAGCAGCGCGATCAGCGCCAACAGAACGATGATCGGGCGGGCATAAGCAATCTGCCGTTCAAAATGCCGGCGATCGGTTTCGTGCGGGTTCATGCGCGGGGACGCATCCCTATCAATTGAGTCTAGCAAGGGATGGCGAGCATGCGGCGGAAGCGTTTCCAGCTAAGAACGAGTCACCGAAAGGACACCAAACGCGGATGCCAACGCGGCGAATCCAAGGTAGGCATACCCCAGACACTCCACCCGACGACTGTCGACGTCCTCTTGGAATGCGCGCGGCTAGCCGCCGCCTTTGACCAATAATGATTACCCACCAGGCCGTGTGGACGACCTCGCAGAACGCCCCGCATAAACCGCCGAAGGCGGTGAGGTGCGGCCTGACTGCGCAGCCTTGGCTGTCTCCGGACTGGTGATCGCCCGCCGAATCGCCGCCAATGGAGCATCGTCGTTCAAGTGCAGAGTCTTGCCGTCACTATCGATGCCCAGTTGCTTCCACATAGCAGAAAGATCCACTGGCATCGGCTGATCTTTCATCTTGGCGTAGAGCCCAATCAACACCTGCACCCCGGTGGCCTGATCTCCAGCTTTGAAGGCATCTTCGACCGTCCAATCGTAACGAATGTCCCCGCCGGCATTGAGGATTCCGCGCAGCGCATCCTGCAGACCCTTCTTGTTGTTCGTCTGCTCTCGAATCCTGACGTCGGCCATGAAGCAGAACAGCGCCCCGCCCCAATACGTGCTCGCCCACGTGTGCGTGTGGTCGAGACCCTTGTCGTCCGGATCCGGAACGCCCTTGCGCATGTCGCGCGCTAAATCCGTCCACATTTGTAGCGCGGTCATTTGCCCAGCCTGTATGCGAGCGATTGGCTCGACATACGTCGAAATCCCCTCTTCGATCCAATGGTGCTCGTCTGCCATCGATGGAAACGCCAGGTGCACCATCTCGTGAGTCAACATCCAGTCTTGGGCCAGGCCTGCCGGTATCGTTTCCGTTCCGACACCGATCTTGATCAATCCGCCGCCATCCCGTCCCCACGTCATGCCGTGCGATACCCCGCGGCCGTCAAACGGTGTAATTCGCAGCTCCAGGTGCGGAACTGGAAAGCGGCCGTAGTATGTAGCCACTGCTTCCCCCGCCATCTGCACCCAGTGCACCAGATCGGCCTGCGAGAGCTTCCATTCGCCGGATTGGATGGTCACGTCGATGCGCGACCCGCCAATGATCAGTGTCGAAGTCATATCATCCGCCCTGGCACAAGCCACCACGGGAATCCAAACCAACGATAAAACCAATAGGCAACGACCGATGCGACGCGTCAAAGGGGAAGGGAACCCGGCACAAGGCATAGAATGACGACCACTGGCGTCAAGCAAACTGTCTTTTCTTCAACTTTCGAGCGAGCGAGCCGCCGGCACGATCGACGTGCCGCTGCGGAAACCAAGCAGCGCATCCACCGCGAACTTGCCCGACCCAAAAATCAGGATGATCAACGAAGCGATCAAGAACGTGTAGGGGGCGGCCGCATAGAATTTGTCGGGATCCGAGAAAATCGAAAATAGCGCCTCGCGATCCGCGGTTATGTAGGCGACGATCAGGTTGATGGTCATCGCCAGCGCCGTGAGCCGCGAGAGCAAACCGATCGCGAGGAATATTCCGCCAAAAAATTCCAGACAGGAAATGGCTAGGGCTGTCTGTGCGGGCAGTGGCAGGCCGAGGCTCGTGAAAAAGTCCGTGACGTTGGACAAATGGTGCAACTTGCCCCAGCCGCTCTGAATCAATTGCCAGCCCCAATAGAGCCGCACCAGAAGAAGAAACGGAGACTGAAGATAGCTGATCAGATCGAAGAATCGATCGTAGAGCCTCCGGAATCGTGTAATCAGGTTTTTCATTTGGAATGAGGGTCCCGCTCGCGAGCACTTCAAGAACTCGCTTGCTTGTTCTCCGGTCGGCAGAACCATCCCAGCGTGGCCCAATTCTGAAACCATTGCTGCACGGAAGCAGCTCGTTCGTCCGGTGGGATTGCACTCTTGCGGAATGCCGCGTCGATGGCCTTCTCAAGGGTCTTCCCTTGCCGCAGTGCGGCTAATACCGCGAACTCCTCCGCCTCGATGCGCCGAAAATATACGGAATTATCGATCCGGTGAACTACCAGGAATATCGCTCCGGGCTTCAGCTTGGCGACCGCTCGCACATGCTTTCGCTTGCGGCGTTCCTCGAAGGCGTTGCTGGCGAAGTCTTTGTCTTCATCTTCTTTGCGCATCGCCAGCAGCAGATCGTCGACCGGATAGTGGAAACTGAGCAACTGCACGTAGGGTTGCAATTGCAATCGTAAGCCTGCACCGCTTACTCCCCCGAGATCCTCGGTGCGCAGCGCGGGTACCGCCGCGGCATCGAAAGCCTCAATGTCCGCCCATTCAAGCCGCGCGATGTCCAACACCAGTTGCTGCTTGGTTCCGGCCCACTTCGGATGCTTACGCAGCCATGGTTCCAGCTTCGCGCCTAGATTGCGGAGCGTGAACGATCGCGAGGGGCAATCCATCAGGTAGGCCTTGCACATCGCGTCGAAGCGTTTCTCGCCGAGCACCGAGCGCACGCCAGGGAAATCTTCGGTCATGCTGGAAAGTAGCCGGAACCAATATTGCCGGTTGTAAATCTCCAGCCGTTCGAACGAAGTAAGGCGGTCGTTGGGCTTGATGAACTGCGCTGCATAGGAGCGCATGGACCGGCCGTCGGGCGCTTTGTGCTGCATGCGCTCGGTTGACGTGAGCGGCTGCATCACCGCGCGCGCCATGGTTCGCTGTAATTTCAGGAGTTTCATACGGCGGTCGCAAGCACGCTGGACGCCAGGAACTTGTTCGCTTTCAAAGCTTCGTCGTGCACTTCCTTGAACGAAGGAATACTGTCGTCCCACTCCAATAAGGTAGCCGTGTGCCCGGCGCGATGGATCGCGCGGTCGTACAGTTTCCACACCGGATCGATGACCGGATGGTCGTGCGTATCCAAGATGTATTTACGATATTTCGAGTGCCCCGCGATGTGAATCTGCGCCACGCGCTCCGCCGGAACACTGTTCACATAGGTCATGGGATCGAAGTTGTGGTTCTGCGACGAAACATAGATATTGTTCACGTCCAGCAGAATTCCACAGTCGGCTCGCTCCACAACTTCGTTCAGGAACTCCCACTCGGTCATCTCGGAAACGTGAAACTCGGCATAACTGCTGACGTTCTCGACCGCTACGGGCACTTCCAGAAAATCGCGAACCTCGCGCACCTTCTGCGCGGTAATCTTCGCCGCTTCAAATGTATACGGCATCGGCAGTAAGTCGTGCGTGTATCGCCCATCCACGCTTCCCCAGCAAAGGTGATCAGACACCCAAGGGGTCTTCGTGCGCTTGACCAGATCCTTCAACCGCCGCAGGTGCTCGCGGTTGGGCTTTTCCGCCGACCCGAAATACATCGACACGCCATGCTGCACCACTTTGTACTGCTCCAAAATCTGATCCAGGATCTGCAGCGGCCGTCCGCCATCGACCATAAAATTCTCGGAAATAATCTCAAACCAATCGACCACCGGCTTGCGCGTCAAAATATGGTCGTAGTGCGTAGCGCGCAGACCGATCCCGATGCCATAGTCCGTAAATCCATTAAACTCATTCGCTGGCATTGCAATCTTCTCCGGGCCCAGTCAAAAAATCAGGAAGGCACGAGGGCCAGCGAAACCTCACCAGCCCCCGTACAAACAATAAACGATTGCCGCTTATCGTTAAGGATGTTACTCGGGCATTTTGCTGCCGTCAGTCGCGCAGCCGCCCTTGCCCTTGCAGGAGTTCTTGGCCTTGCAGCCGTTGTCGCTCGACTTGCAGCCGCCCTTGCCCTTGCAGGAGTTTTGGCCCTTACAGGCGTGCTTTTCTTTTACTTTCTTGTCGGTCTTCGTGTCGTCCTGCGCGGCCGCCGAAGCGTTCGCGCCGGGTGCGAGATTCGAAGCCTTTACCGCCGCGCCAGTTCCCGCGAGCAAGCCCGCGATCGCTGCGCCAGTGAGTAGAAACCGATTTGACTTTGTCATTTTCCCCAACGTCCTCCTGAATGAATTTTACTTCTCCTACTTCAGGCAGAAGTTCTGCCAGAAGACCGTGTGACTTCCTCAGAGCACCGTCTCACTCCGTCCTGACCACAAGGCAAATTGCGAGCGTTTTGTCTGGGCCAGGACTCGGGCTCCGGTGGGCGGTCTCGACGGCGGGTCTAACCTTACGCCCGATGCGAGTCCGCCTGCCAGCAAAAATATCGTCCCGCCTTGCAAAAACTTTGTAACCTGGGGCGAGGCCACTCCTAGTACTGAACTCCACAAACTCCCCCCAGCTCCGCAAATTCTCCCAGCCTCGGTGGCACAGCCATTCCTGGCTGTGTTTCACCGACCCGACGTCCCCGCCGTCGGCGCCAGAAACGACGCAGCCTTGCTCTCCTGCAACCCAAGCACTCGGTTGACTTTAGCGGAGACATCCTCCGGCTTGAAAATCGGCGCCGAGCACGTCCGTTCCGTACAGACATACGCGGCCGCGCGCGGAACGGATGGATATTGCACGTCAGGATTAGGCAGCTTCCCCTCTCGCGTGTCCCACCATTCCAGACGCTTATAAAAGGATGGATATTGCAAGGCCGCCTCGAACAGCTCTCTCGCGGCGGGATCATCTTTCGGGCCGACGACCGTCAAGTGCAGCGGCGGCCGACCGATTTCATAGTCTGCCAGCAGCACGCTCGCAACCGGCAAGCGCGTCGCCACGGGAGCCGCCGCCAAATAGCGCATCGCCGCGTCGCTGGTCGTTCGATATTTCGCCTCGCCTGTGGCGTGAAACAGCAGGTTCGCCGCACGCGCCACCGCGACATTCTCATCCCGTTGAGGGTGTGGCTTATACGCTCGGTCGGTCGGCGCCACCGATGAGACGAATCCCGCACCACCAGGACTCCGGAACGTCCGGTCAATGTACCCCATCGATGCAATCGCATTCTTCAGCCATTTCCGGTCCGCCGTGACCCGGTACAGCGCAAGATACGCCCGAGTCATCGCAAAGGAATCACCCAGGAACGGCCCGCCGGCATCCTTCGCCCCGTGATGGAATCCCCCGCTCCCGCCCGGAAGCGCCCGATGCTCCGTCACCCAATCCGCCGCCCGCACAGCCTGCTCCAGCGTTTTCGGGTCCGCCGTAACTTCATAAAGCGAAGCCAGCGCGGTAATCGCCCAGCCGTTTTCCCGAGCGTATATGTGCGTGTCCACCCGCGGTATGCCCCGCTTGCGGCGCTCTTGATCGTTCAGCGCAAAATAGTCCGCACTGTGCTGGCCCTCGATCACGTCCGCATCTTGGCTGGTATAGAAGGCGCCGTCGGCACTGCTTAGAAACGTGACCAGGAATCGCTGAATCGCCTGAGCCGCACGCAGATAGTTCGGATCGCGCCACTGCGCATACGCTTCCGCGTAAATTCGCAGGTTCTCCGCCTGCACCGACATGATTTTCTCGAAGTGCGGCTTGGTCCAAACGCCGTCGGTCGAATATTGATAGACACCGCCCCACACGGGGTCCAGCAGTTGGAGCTGCGCATCCAAAGTCTGCTTGGCCATGCTCGCCGCCCGCGCATCGCCGTGCGCCGCCCGGTCGATGGCCAGCTCCACCGAATCCACATCCAAATATTTCTGGTCCGTCCCCCAGCTGCCCTGCTTCGCGTCGTATCCCGCGAGATAATCCTTCTCCAGCTGCGCTCTCAGCGCATTCGCCAGCAGCGGATTCGCCGGAAACGCAATCTCTTTCTCCGCCTCGACCGATGGCCCCGGACTCGGATCGTCAATAATCGCTTGTAGCATCCCAGCCATCTCGTCGGGTGTCAGGTACCCCTGCCGCTTCACAATCTCGTGGCCCGCGCCGTCGAACACCACCGTCGCTGGCCACCCGTAATCCTCGTAGCGATCGGAAAGATCGGGCCGCGAGTCCTGGTCCACTCGCACCGTCAGATATTTACTGTGCAGCAGCGCCACCACCTTGGGATCGCGATACGTGGTCACATCCATGACGTGGCACCAGTGGCACCACACCGCCTCCAGATCCAGAAGGACAAACCGCTGCTCGCGCTTGGCTTGGGAAAAAACGCCGTCCGACCACGGAAGCCAGTTCAATTTGACCGAAGGCGCTATCGCTTTCGGCTCTTGCGCTAGTGCACTTTGGGAAAGCGCTATGGACGCCAGCAGAACCCCAAGGAGTAACGTGCTTCGTTTCACCAGTGAACCCTCAGCTAGCTATACGCCTTCCAGTGAACTTTGGATTTGCGTCCTACGCGAGGCCGGTCAAGCGCGACGTCCATCACGCACAGGCTGGGGGCCCTTTTCGCACACTATGTCGTAAGCTGCCCGTCTCGACAACGCAAATTTTGCCGAGGCACACATCCACCGGGTACGCGCCAGACAGCGAACGGTCACACCAAGCCACGACGGTCGGTTAGACTCGCCCGCCCTCGAATCGTGAGCGCGAATTGCATGACCGAATTGCATGGCCGATTTTGCATGACCGATTGCATGGCACTGATTGCTCAGCGTGCCCGCGATCATTCCGCAAAAGCCACACGAAGTGCTGGCATCCCATCATTCCCTGGAGGTTCGAGGTCCGGACCAGTGTCGTCACATCGAGTCGGGTGGTCACATTTTATTATCAAGTTTTCCACAGGCTAGACCATTAAGCCTATAGACGTTCGCGAATTCCCAGGGCCATGCTGCCCACTGGGAGTTGCACCGGGGTCATGCACAAGAAGTGGTACCTGAAAGATCCATATGCCGATTTTCCGCCCATGCCGTTCATTGCCCTCGACTACGTGCTCTGTGCGCTCGTGTTTTTCCTTATAGGAATTGCATCCAGCCCACAAATCGCCAGCCTGATCGCATCGATCGGCAAGTGATGGCGGTGTACGATTTCTCGCAACGTGCGGCAGCAAACGATCGAGTTCGTGTCTCCTTCCTCTTGGAGTCCCACGCGTAGCGGTAGCTATATCGACGCAACTTGGTCTTGGTCCGGCGCTTGTCGGCAACGGAACGAGTTACGGCGTGCCCCTCGACGCTCTTTCCAAGAGAATTCTTATCTTTGCTAGTGGCGTATCATATGCCCCGAAAATTTGCATTTCCGGGTGCAGCGTCGTGTACTCGTCGGCCGCCTTCCGCAGAGTTCGGTAGATCTGTTCCGCTTCCCGGCGTTGCATCCTCTGACCAGGAAGATTCGCAATCGCCTTCTTCACGATCAACAACATCAACGCTGGATCGTCCACATGCTCGAAGCCTGCCGAATTTCTGGCATCCATAACCCACTTTAGAATAACGTCGCTCAGAGTCTGTGGCATGCGGTTCGCCCGTTGGCGATCATTTTAACAGTGAAAATTTTCCGTGCCAGATAACCAGGAGTAGCTCAGCTGGTAGAGCGTCGGCCTGTGGCACATAGGATGTTGAACCTTAACACGCTGAGCCGTCGCCACTTATCTACTTTTCGCAACCTTGAATGGACCCTCAGTCGGACCTGTTCTACGGGTAAATTTGGCCTTCCAATTTCGTAAGGCTCTATCCCGCAAACACTGTATTCCCCGCCGCCCGCGCTCATTCTAATCTCGACTATGGGCCTCGTAATTATCTTCACTGTCGCACTCCCCGCGCTTATCGTTGGGCTATTTATGTATTGCCTGTATTTGACTAAAGGCGTGGAGCGCGAGCACCGATAGTCCAATGCCTCGACGAGAGTTTTATGCGGTTCCGACTTACTGCCAGATTGCATAAGTGCCCCACCTGCGGTAGCCACCTACTGCGCCATTCGCACAAAAGAGGCGTGCTTGAGCGTATCGTGTGTTTAGCATTTTTTCTTCAGCCCTACAGGTGCGACGGTTGCGATGCGCGGTTTTTCCAGTTCGTCGACATTGCAGAAAAACTAACGCACAGTTAGGTCGACACTCGCCAGAAGTATATAACGACGCCCTCTAGCCAGAGTTGGGCACGTGGTGGGCACACGCTATCGCGTATTGATTTCCCACGTTACTTGGAGTTTTGCCCCGCAAGGTCCCCCCAGCAGTTCGGCCCCTCAGCAGCAGCAAATCTAAGGAGCACCCCATGAGCGATGAAAAAGAGACCAAGCTGTCACAAGACGACTTGACGCAGGTCGCTGGTGGTAAACCGGCGCCGAAAGAGTTGTCGCCGGAAGAACTCCACAAAGTGGCGGCCGGAGCGAGTCTTGACGCTTTTTTGAAGATTGACGGCATCGATGGAGAATCCGCCGACACCAAGCATAAAGACGAAATTCACCTTGAATAAGCCCGTATCACAAGGAGCAAGCCATGAGCGACGAAATTAAAAAGCCTGACGAGACAACCGATGCACCGGCGGTGCTGTCTGATACGGATTTGCAGCAAGTAGCTGGAGGCAAAGTTAGCGTTCAGGACATCCAAATCACGCATAACATTGATAAGAGCAGTCCAGCACTGTTCGAATCAACAGCGCCCGCACCACCCACTACGCCACCAGCCAAATAATACGAGCGCGTTTTAAAACTCAATATACTGGCCTTTAAGTTGGTGTGTCCCCAGCGACCAGGGCCAACTTGACGACTTCGACCGGTTGGGCTCTTAGAGTGGCGAGCCTTAGTCGGGCAGCTTCAATAGCCTCGCGCTCAAGGTTGCTGATCTCGATGGGGCTGTTCAGTCTCTCTGATATCGCCGCGTTCGCACCTGCAACTCGGAGAGCCATTCTAGCGCTGTCCGTTTCAAAAATGGCGGACACGTACGCTGTTCGCCAAGCCGACGAGGAGGTATCCGTCACAGAGCCTGCTTTCTGAGGTACGGCATGACTGTACGCCTACGTACGGAGGATAGCTACGGCCAAGATTTCCGAGCCTTAGCATAGAGCTGGAAGCAGATGCGAGAGCCTACGCGGTAGTTCATATGAATGCGGCGTCAGTGGCAAAACGAACGGAAAATGGGACTAGTCCTCAAGAGCCTGTCGCGCTCCATCTCAACCACGAACTCGTTGTCTTCTAGAGCTATCCACAAACGTTGGCCCCGAAATGCGCCTTTGAAGGCTATGCCGTTCGCCACGAAGTCAAAAAACTTGAATCCATCTTCCTCGGTTACAGAAACCAAATCGTTTGGCGGTACCCTAACTTCAGTCTTCCCTTGCGCCAGGTCATTGCACATCTGATCGAAGAGAGTAATCAGGTTCATTTCTATCCTCCGATTCGACTGGCCCGAAAATTCGCCCGGTGGATAGAACCTAGCAACCTATTTTAAAGTGGTGCTACGAATGCCTAAGTGGTTTGCCCAAAGCGTTACTCGCGCGGTGCCGAATTCGAGTGTCGGGCGCAACAAGCTTCCGCCATCCAGTCGTCAGCGAGCTGGTAATGGCCGGATCGGCAATGCCCATTGTCCGTTTTCCGTCCCCTTCAGTCATGCTAAACTCCTACCTGTAGTGGCCGCCGACCGTTTACCCCGAGTCTCGAAGGGAAGCGGGCGCTGTCGAGTGGTGGGAGTAGCTCAGCTGGTAGAGCGTCGGTCTGTGGCACCGAATGTCGCGGGTTCAATCCCCGTCTCCCACCCCAAATTTCCCAGTGTTTATGCGGCGATTCAGCGTTTCTGAGAATTGGTGTGTCCGAACTGTACTCAAAACGTACTCAAAAATGAAAAGCCGCGGGCGGACTCGTAGTCGTTGGAGACGATCAGATCGCGAGTGAGCGAAGCGAAGCGCTCGAGCTTGGAGATCGCATTTCAAGTGCCTGATTTGTCGTGCAAGTGGTTTTTGGCCCGATTTCCACACATTATAAAAGGGCGCCCCTTTTGGAGTAGGTTTTTGAGTGTTCGCTCGAACCCCTCCAGAAAGGAGCACCCTGTATATGGATAGCGTGAAGTATATCGGCATGGATGTTCACAAGGAAGCAATCTCCATCGCGGTCTTAAATTCCTCCGGCAAGCTGGTGATGGAATGCATCATCGAAACCAAGGCCAGCACCATTCTTCAGTTTTTCCAAGGGCTAAGCGGAAGTCTGCACGTCACCTTTGAAGAAGGCACTTGGGCCGCCTGGTTGTACGATCTGCTGAAGCGGCACGTCACGAATCTCGTGGTGTGCAATCCACGAAAGAATGCCTTGCTGAAAGAAGGGAGCAAGAGCGACCGCATCGATGCAAGGAAACTAGCCGAGCTGCTGCGCAATGGATCGCTTTCCGCGGTCTACCACGGGGAGAATGGCCTCCGCATGTTAAAGGAATTGTCCCGCAGTTATTTGACGATTAGCAAAGATCTCGGGCGCGTCATGAATCGGCTCAAGGCGTTGTATCGGAGTTGGGCCATTCCCTGCGCAGGGACGCAAGTCTACGCACCGCGCTACCGTTCGGAATGGTTGAGCAAGATCACGGAAGCCGGCGTGCGCCGGCGGGCGGAACTTTACTACCAACAACTCGACGCGTTGCGGTTTTTGCGCCAACAAGCCCGGAAAGAGCTGTTGGCCGAGGGTCGGAAACACAGCGCAACGAAGTTGCTACGCCAGATTCCTGGGATTGGTCCGCTCCGGGCGGCTCACTTGGTTGCGTTGATTCAGACGCCCCACCGATTCCGCACCAAGCGGCAACTGTGGAACTACAGCGGGCTAGCGTTGGAGACCCACGACAGCGCGCAATATTGCATTGTCGAAGGACAGATACAACGTTCCAAGAAACCACAGCAACTTCGTGGGCTGAATGCGAACCATAACCACGATCTCAAGGATATCTTCAAGGGTGCGGCCATGAGAGCGAGCACCTGCGATGGACCGTTCCGCAGTTTTTACGAGACCTTGCTCGCCAAAGGGCTGCGACCAACGATGGCTCGTCTCACCTTGGCGCGGAAGATTGCCGCGATCACCCTGATCGTCTGGAAGAAAGGAGCAAGTTTCGACGCCAACTATTTGAAACAAGCAGCTTGAGCGTCTCTGACAGAGAGTCCGTTCCATCCTGGGGATCATCCTTAGCGGTGGCCGTCGGGTTCTTGAGACGCTTGGTTCGAGGGAGAGTATCCACCGGAGAAGTCAGGCCACCATGTTGTTCCAACACGAAAGTCTCCGATTCCACCCTATGCCCCCTTGGATAACCAAAGAAAGTCATAGGCCACGAGTCTCCAATAGGACCATGAGTTGCCGCTTATCTGAGCGGATAACTGTTAGGCTTGTTTGCTTCAAGAAACGAATGGCGCCGTCACGACAATGAAATGGAACCACAGGTGAGAAGAAGAATCTCACCGTTTCGTGCGACGAAACGAAGCAACGACTCCCTGAGGAAGACCACTCGCCGATCACGAGTGCACGTTCAAACGATTGGGCTGAATGCCGAAACAAAAAAGTGTTGGCACCGAGCCAACGGAGAGATATGTCTCTTGACGAATCAATATCTCATCTGACGATGACCTTACCTGAATCGTTCTTCTAGGTGCGGGACTCGGAGGCCGTGCAACTAATTTGCATGCGGTGTGTTCGTAGATATCTTGGCCATAGAAAGAGTCTCAGCTTGCACGTTAAGCAAGACGGCGGGGGAGCAACCGTTGTCACCAATTCGCATCCTGGTAACGGATGACTTCGAAGATTGGCGACGCCAACTCCGTTTGCTATTTCAGGCACGACCACAATGGCAAATCATCGCGGAGGCGTCGGACGGATCGGAAGCCGTTCAGAAGGCTACAGACCTGAAGCCGGACTTGATTGTATTGGACATTGGTCTACCAAAACTGAATGGCATCGAAGCTGCCCGGCGGATACGACAACTCTCTCCCAGCTCCAAGATAATCTTCCTAAGCCAGGCCACTGACCGCGAGATTGTGCAGACAGGTTTGAGCACGGGCGCCCTGGGGTACGTTCATAAGACACACGTCCGAAGCGATCTTTTGCCTGCTATCGAAGCTGTTCTGCAGGGTAGAGAATTTGTAAGCAGTAGCATAAAAGGCTACAAGCCTGTACGCGTCCTAGCAATGAAAGCCCCTCACCGCCATGAGGTCCTATTCTATCCTGATGACGCGGTTTTTCTGGACAGCTGCACTCGTTTTGTTACTGCCGCGCTAGGTGCTGGTGATGTGGCAGCCGTTGTTGTTACCGAATCACATCGGGATAGTCTTTTTGAGAGATTGAAGGCAGGGGGCTTGGATGTTGATGCAGAAATTAAACACGGAAGATACATTTCTTTGGATGTTGTCAAAACTCTGTCCACCTTTATGGTCGATGACATGCCCGACTGGGAACGCTTTTTCGAGGTTGTGGGTGGTCTTGTCAGAGGAGCCGCCAAGGCAGGGAAAGGAGAGCATTCCCGGGTTGCGATGTGGGGAGAATGTGGGCCTTTGTTGTGGGCGGAAGGTAAAGTGGACGCAGCGATCCGGCTTGAACAACTCTTGAACCAGCTAGCTACAATCTACGAGTTTGATCTTCTTTGCGCATATTCGTTGAGCAGCTTTCGCGGCGAGAAAGCCGAACACGTTTTCCAGAGCATCTGTGCGGAACACTCAGCCGTTTATTCTCAGTGAGAAGTAAGACTCAATTCTAGGTTAAACCTGCCGCGTCATCATTCGCGAGTACGCGTAATTCGCTTTCGGGGACGGCAAACTCCGCGTTCCCACAATTGAGGCAAACTATTAGATTCGGAAATAACCACACAATCGGCTTCTCAAGACCATTCAGTCCTGGAAAATGGATGGCTATCTCAGCAGTGAACTCGCGCTGCTTTTCTAATCCGCACGACTTACATGTCACTGTTCGTTCTCCGGGAGCTGGCGGGTTTCTTCAACGAGCTTCGTCGGTTCGTTGCACTAAAAACCGTCAGTTTTTGGCGCAAGCAGCCAAAGCAAAATCAGGATGAAAGTCAGCAGATTTTCCGATAGGGTACTCGGGCAACTGTCCCATCCCCGAGCTCATTCTATGGTGGCCACACCTTCCTGCAGTCCTGCGCCCGCCAGAACCTTCCGCCCAAGATCTGGCGCGCTCTGCACATACTACCGGTTCGGAGTCTGATGTAGGGTTGGCGAAGGACCGCACGAAAGTGCAACTAGCTAAAAAGAAACCCGTTTTTCGGGGCTCTTGTCTGGCAAACCGCCATGCTATACTTCGGTTCCCGTTACCGGCAACAGACGGAACCGGACGCGATCGGACATAGTCGGACACAGGTAGGGCGAAATGGGACACGAGAGTCCTGAGCGCCGTCTTGATTCCTGGAAGGAAATCGCGTCCTTCTTCGCACGCGACGGCAGGACTGTGCGCCGATGGGAAAAAGACCACGGGCTGCCTGTTCATCGTATTCCGGGCGGGATGAAAGGACGAGTGTTGAAAGCGAACTCCGCGAATGGCTGACCGCATCGCGGGCGCTAAATGCGCAAATCCCTTCCCGGCAATCTCAACAAGTTGGCCCGGCGGTAGAAGGCAAACCGCTTGCGACGCGTTCCCACCTTGGTTCATTCGAAAGACTGGCAGGGGCATTGGCGGCATCCGGAATTCTGATAGCGCTACTTCTTTTTTACCGTGGCAGTCGCTTTTTTCCATTGCATGCTTCAGCGACGACCGGCACAGCTGTGCAACCTTCGCTTGGCTCCTCAAACCCCGAAGCTGAAGACCTTTATCTGAAGGGCCGCTACTTTTGGAATAAGCGAACTCCTGACGATCTCAACCGTGCGGTGGATTACTTCACGCGAGCGATTGTGCGCGATCCGGGTTATGCCAAAGCCTACGCAGGGCTGGCAGACAGCTACAACCTGCTGCGTGAGTACAGCGCCTTGCCCGACGGGGAAGCGTATCCGCGGGCGCTGGCGGCAGCTACGAAGGCGGTCCAATTGGACGATAACTTAGCGGAAGCGCATACCTCTCTGGCCTTTGTGACTTTTTTCTGGAGTTGGGATGCCGCCGGGGCGGAGCGTGAGTTCAAACGCGCGTTGGTTCTGAATCCAAATGACGCGCGAGCCCACCATTGGTATGCGAGCTTTCTGTTAACCAGCCGGCGCGTCCCAGAAGCACTGGCACAGATAGAAACAGCCCGTCGGCTCGATCCTTCCTCTATATCCATTCTGGCGGACAAAGGGCTGATGCTGAGCGCTGCTGGTCGGACCGATGAGGCGTTGACTCTGTTGAAGCAAATTCAGGACACGGAACCATCCTTCGCTTCCACGCACCGATATTTGGCCGAAATTTACTTTAACCGTCAGGACTATGATGACTATCTCTACGAATGGGAAAAGACCGCCCTTCTGACCCGTGATCAGCAAGAACTTACGCTCGTAACGGCAGCGAAAGATGGGTTCACGAAAGGTGGGAGCGTGGAGATGCTCAAGGATACGCTGCGCATCCAGAAGCAGTTCTACGAAAAAGGATCCGTGCCTGCGTATTCCGTAGCCGTGACGTGTGCGCGGCTAGGCAAAAGGCAAGACGCCTTTCAGTACCTGAAGACAGCGTTCGATAAGCGTGAGGACTACCTGTTGTATCTCGCGAGTGACACGGCCTTCAAAAACCTGCGCGATGAGCCCGAATATCGAACTCTTATCGAACGAATCGGCCCCGCAAGGAAGCAGATGTAGTCGACTGTGATTGCGACCAAGCTGGCCGAGACGCTGGTCGTCCCAGGTCGTCGAGCTCAATTGCCAATCCTTTCTTGTTACGAGTTGCCATTTTCGTTCTCTTTGTAGTGTGCTGCGCAGTACCATGTGCGCGTCGGGCCGATGTCTTTGAATCTGCTCGCTGTCTCATTGCAGAGGGCGCATTTATTTTTTAAGTGGCGAGTTCGTAAGCGTGGTCTCGACTTATAGCTCATGACTTCTTCCTTCGCTCCAGAATCAACCGGAGCAACGGTACGTTTTTCGTGGCCGGCGCGAACACGCTGTCGCGCGCGAGTGCAGGCGCTGCTACTTGCGGTGCGGGTTGTGGTTCGGGCTCCGGCTCTTCGTAGGCCGGCTCTTGGAGGTCTTCGTTCTTGAAGCTTTGAAGTTCGTCGTAACTGTAAAGCTCAGCGTTTGCCGCTTTCCAGCGACCTGAAAATCCGTCCCACTGAACCCCGTGATATACCGGACTTCCGAACTCGAGGAGATCCCACCGCGTTTCGTAAGCTGGAACGACATCGTTCTTGTGAAGAAATAACGCATCGCCGCATGGGCGAATCATAAATGCGAAACCCTTGGGACGATCGAGGCTGATAATTTCGGATGTTTCTCGATATGAGTGGAGATCTTCTGGCTCGGACATCGGAAACAAGGGCTCGACGTTTGTTGCACAATCCTTGCTCTCTCCTCCAACAAGCCGCTGGGTGATGTTGAATTTGACCGGAATATCTTTCGCAAAAGCCCAACCTCGAGAACCCTTCCAATCGTGCTCGACACCATGAGCCGAGAAAAATATTCGCTTTCCTCGATGCCTTAAAAAACCAAATCCTTTGTCGTTCCAATGATCTACATCGCCTTCAAATTGTTTTGTCACGCTGGTCTCCGATAGAAAATAAAGAAGGCCGCCTCCTGATAAGCGAAGCGGCCTCCATGCATGGTGCGAGTGGGTTTATGTTTACGTGTGTTGGGTTTCTTGGGGGGCTTCAGCGAACGCCGCAGAGTGTAGCGGTCGAGATAGGTCCGCGATCAGGTCGCTCGTTTTGATGCGGGTGATTGGCTTGTCCAAAGGTTTCGGGCGTTGCGCGTGCCGTTGCTTCTGGCGTTCGCGCTTGCGGGTTGATGCGCGGCTCATTGACGAAACTCCCCAGAGCCGTGGGTGTAGGAGGTGACTTGTGATTTCAGCTGGTCCGCGGCCATCAAGCGATCGAACACTGCTTTGTAGGCACGGTTATTGAGTTTGCGTCGGACCTCTGCGGTTCTCAGATGGACCCAGTCGCGTTTGACTTCGGCCTCGAGCTGTTGCTCCGCGGTCAGTGGAGGAGGTGGCGGTGCGATCGGCTCGGGTGCTTGTCGCACGCCGGCAGATACTTCGATCGCCTCCAGCTGGGCCTCGGCTTCAGGCGTGAGCTTGGCAGCAAAAGTCACGACCAGGTTCTGTTGAATTTTAATAAATGACTGGCAGATTGCTTTGTACATCGCCTCAGAGAAATCTTGGCGTGCTACCTGGCCAGCGTAGCCCTTCTGGTCAACCAAGTCCGCGTACAACAGTCCGAATCCATAGTGAGCTTCGACGTGGGATTTCCAGCGAACCTCGGAAGCAATCCATGCCTGGTAAACGCCTCACCGTCCATGTGGATTTCAAGTTTCCGATTATCCGACTACACAGCCAAGAGGCGGCACTTAACGACCAACTTCATTGTGGTTCCTTGCAGGACTGTACAATTCCGGACAGAAAGTTGTTGTTTGGTACGTTAGTGTCCTGGAGAGAATAGCTGACCTGGGAGAGCGTTAAAGACGACGATCCATCGCGACCGTCCGAAACGAGGTCGAAACGATTACGAGCTTTCCATGTGTAACGAAATCCCCAGCCTTGCTGCGGACAATCTCTTGGAAAACCTTGCTCGCATGTATCGCAGGCGTACTCCTGGCGTCCACCATCGCCCATGCCGAATTGCCGGTGCCGGTCCCCGAAACAACTCCCGCCGCGCTCGCACGGATCCGGGACGGAAACATTCAATGGGCGGCCTTCCGTCTTCTCGATCTGGCAATCCCGCTCCTCATTCTGTTCACGGGGCTCGGCGCGCGCCTTCGCCGCGTGTGCGAATCAATCTCCGGCCACCGCCGGTTCTGGACGGTTACGCTCTTCGCCTGCGCCTATCTGGTTCTGGCCGGTCTGATCGCGTTGCCCTTCGATTTTTATGGCGGCTATGTCTGGCCGCACGCGGTCGGCTGGTCGCACCAAACCTTGGCAGATTGGCTAAAGGGTGTAGGCGTGGCAAATGCGGTCAACGTGATCGTCGCTGCACTCCTAATCTGGCTCCCATACAAACTGATTGTCGGAAGCCCGCGCCGCTGGTGGCTCTATGGCACCCTCGGGTTGCTTCCGTTCGCTTTTCTGGCTTTGATCGCCTTACCGGTGTGGGTCAAACCGTTGACCACGCACTATAAGCCTCTTGAAGATGGCCCGCTCAAAACGCGGATCGAAACGCTGGCCGCGCGCTGCGGCGTGACGAACATCCCTGTCTTAGTCGGCGGCAACAGCACGGGGGTGGACGGCCTCGGCCCGACCCATCGCATCTATCTCCAGACCAACCTGGCGTCGGTCGAGTCACCCGACCAAATCGAATTCACAATCGGCCATGAATTGAAGCATTACATCATGGGCGACAACTGGACGGCCCTAGAGTACATCGCTGGATTCCTGTTGGCTGGATTTTGGCTCACCGACCGAGTGGGCCGCGCCGCCATCCGCCGGTTCTCTCGGCGCTGGGGCTTCTCCGAACTTTCCGACCCGGCGTCATTTCCGCTGATCGTGTTCCTATTGACCTTCTTCTGGCTTGCATCTCTGCCGTTTTTCAATTTGGTCGCCCGGCATGTCGAACACGAGGCCGACCGCTTCGGCCTTGAATTGACTCACCAGAACCACGCCGATGCGCTGATATTCGTCAGGGATGCTCAAACCGAACTCGCGCCCGAATGGGGTACTTTCTTTCTGATTTTCCGGGCTGACCATCCCTCCATCCGCGAACGCATCGAATTCGCTAACAACTATAAGCCGTGGGAACACGGCGCACCACTGCGCTACAGCAATGTCTGCAAATCTGAGTGATTAGCGCAGGCGATACTGGACTGGTGTCAAAAATCAAATCGACGATAAATGCATACACAATCCATGGGCATGCCAATGTGCCTTCCAGCCATCCAGAACTGAATCCCACTCCGTGGATGGTAGGTCAGCGCCCAACTTGCTCAAGCGAGGCAGCGGCAAGCGCCCGACAAACGTAGCCCTTATCGGACATGTGAAATCGGCCCAAAACCACATGTCCGATTACTCGAACTTATCAGACTTGACGGCGGGGTCAGTCGATTACTTCCCGCTTAGCCACAACTCACCCTCGACTGTGAGAATGCTTTTTCGGGGCCGAGCGTCACCCGTACTTAAGGTCGGTGCTCTGTCCGACCTCGATAATGTATCCGTCAGGATCGCGGATGTAGCAGCGAATCTCGCCGTACTTGGCAATCGGTTCCGTGAGGAACTCGGCTCCTCGACTTTTCCACAATTCGTAGCACGCTTGAATATCCGCAACGCGGAAATTCATAAAGCTGTTGATGTGATTCGGGTCGGGGACGCTGAGCGTCACCGTCGGCTTATCCGGGGTCGGCCCGCCCCCAACGTTGAGAATCATCCAGATATTCGCAAGCTGAAGGTACGGAGGTGCGTTGCCGTCGCCCATGGTCAGAATGCGAGCGTCGAAGACCTTTTCGTAGTAGCGAGCCGATCGCTCGACGTCGGCGACGGTGAGAAAATGCGCGATGCTGATCCCCTCTCGCGGGGGCATCTCATAGCTCTTTTGTTCGATTTGTACGCCGCTCATTGACATCTCCAGTTCCGACAAACGACGCTCAGCCGCTTTCCGGTTCTTTCGTATTCGTGCCTGCCGCCGATTATGCCCGATGAGGAAAGACAAAACAATTGGACCACGCCCTTACCGGAGATGTATGGTCCGCCGCAGAGTTGCGAGCGAAAAATGAGGGATGACAGTTGGTCTGCGCCAATGTATTCGGCCTTGAGTGGAGTCGTTGACTCCGGGCCATGATGGATATCCGCACTCTCGTCCTCATAAAGTGGACGGCCTCGAATCGACCTTCTCCGGTACACCGCGGCTATTTTGTGGGCTCGCATACGCGCATCTAGATGAACCGGGAAAGGCGCGCACCATGCTGAAGGAATTCGAGTCAAGAGCCGGACCTTCGTATGATTCACCACCATGCCATGATATGACCGTGATTCTGCGCTCTCTAGTGAAGTAGGCAGCGCACTCTTACTTGGGTTCCTTACTCTTCTTTGGCGCGAAATATCCCCGTCTTGCCTGCACATTCACGCCGCTCCGATTCACCCTCACCGAGAGTGCATGATACGACTCATCGCGCTTCACGTCGGCCAGCGAGAACTCCAAGACGTACACGTACTCCGGCCCAGCCATCAATTGCTGTAGTCCGCCTTGCAAGTCGTTGCTGTTGTGGAAATAGGTGCCGCCCGTTCCATCGGCAAGTTCCCCGAGAACGTTTCCAGCACGCTCGGCGCTGTCGCTATGGTATTCCATGGCCATTCCATTGCTCAACTCCATTGGGGATCGAACGCCGCGGTCGCTGGCGTCGATCTCAGTTGTGTACAAGCCGCGTGCATCCAAAGCGCTGACCGTTACGTTCGCCTGGGCCGCCATATCTAGAATGATCGACTTTTCCGCCATCGATTCCGGCGTGATGGTTAGAAATCCCGGCGAGACCAACACAAGCGTGCGCCGCCCTGGCAGTGAGCGCATTCGGCGCACCACATCTCCAATGAATGAGAGTGAGATGCGCGCATCCTGGTCTCCCAAGTTCAGCTCGTGCCTCGCGGCTCCTTCGACGGCTCGTTGCGCGATCTCGTGCGTTAGCCCAACGGAATGGGAGCAGGTAAAATAGTTTGCGATCGCGTTTTCCAGCGCGGCGCCATCATGCTTGTTCTGGATGCGATCTGCTTCGTTGTAACCGATCTCCGGACACTCGGGCCCGATCTTCTGGTACAGATTCTTCACGCTGAGTTTCGCAACCGCCTCGCGCAATTTCGCGGAGTCCTGCGTGAGACCGCTGTTGCTCCCGGACATGGAGACCACGGCCACGGCCTCCCGGGTGCCAATGGGCGTTGTCAAGAGCTTCGTGCCGACCACCTTGGCGCGCGCCAGATCGCCTTCGTTCAGGTGCATATCATCGAAGAGCAGGACGGTGCAGCGCGGCGGCATTGCATCCGGCGCCGGAATCACGGGTGGGGTAGCTGCACCGCTCGCATCGGTGACAGGGGGAGTGAGAGCGGAAGTCGCGTTCTCGTTGGTCGCACGCGTCTCGATCGTGAAGGCGGAAATTGTCCTCGGCTTGCCGCGATCGAAAACTCGAAAGTCGTCTTCAGTAAGGGTGCCGACAGCGCGGCCTTGCGCGTCGCGCACGACCACAGGAACAAGCACGGAATCTACGGTGACCCGAATCGTCGAATCCTTGTCCGAAGACGCTTGAGCCGTTTGTTGCGCGGCGAGGTCGGAAGACAAAAATGATAAGAATAATGCTATGCAGCTGAGAGTAGTCGCGAACAGCCATGGGGAATCGGGCCCAACCATATTTCCGATTGTACTGCCAGATGGATTTGAAGGCTCCGAGACCCTTCGTTGACGTCAGAAGGTCCAAGTGTCGATGCCTGATTAAAGCGGTTATCAGAAAAGTGGAGTTAGGCGAGCAGCCAAGTCAATCGAGTTTTGTGAAGCAATGCTTCCCTGCTGGGCGTAAGCTAAACTGTCTGCAGGTTCGCAGGGTCGGAGGTGATTGTGCTGGCACGGGTGATGATCGGTGCGATGGTCGTGCTGGGGTTTGGACAGGATGTGTTTGCTGGCTGCACTTGCAGCTTGCCTGGTGGGAAGTGCGGGCGAGGTTGGAGTTCAGGGCAGGTCGTCTTTCTGGGCAAGGTGACTGCGGATATCGAGACGGAAGCGCCGGTGGTGAAGGATTCTCAGGCGGACGGCTCTGAAATATTTTTGCCGGGCTTAGAAAAAAAGCCGTCCATGAATCATGCGGTGCATTTCTCGATCGCGGAAGGTTTCCGCGGTGAAAGTCAGCCGGGGCAGGTGATTGTCGTGCATACGGGCGTGGATGAGCGAGGCCCGCGAGACGGAGATTGTAGCTATCCCTTCGTGGTGGGCGTCAGCTACCTGGTGTACGCTTCGCGTGTTGGTGATTCGCTCTCGACGAGCCTCTGCACATTCACGAGCCCGGAGGTGGCAGTGGGCGGCGTTCTGCGGGAACTGCGTGCCATTCGGGATGGGCAGCCGGTCGACAGCCTATTCGGCACTGTCAGTTTGCTGTCGCCCAAGGCGGAACCTTGGTTATTGTCGTTGACCAAAATGCATCCGCTAGGCGACGTTTCTGTGCACGTGGCCGATAGCGCGGGCCGTGAGCGCTCGACAAAGACGGACGAACGCGGGGTGTATGCATTTGAATGGCTGCCGCCCGACAGCTATCGAATCGAACCAGATTTGCCCGCGGGATTGAGGGTACTTTCTGACCTAGCGGACAAAACGTTGGCCGTTGATTTGACGGGCAATGACGCGACGTGGGTTGGATGCCTAGCCGACATTCGTGCCCGTTCAGACGGGCAGATCTCGGGAATGCTTGCAAATTCGCAAGGCCGAAGAGTCGTGGGCTTTGTGGGAAACAAGCCTTTGAATCCAAAGAAGCAGATTTTCGCTCCGTCGGATGACGAAATCTCATGGCGACCCTTCGCTCTCGTTAGAACCGAAGAGCCCCTCACGGATTGACCTCGCGACTATTGCGTCATGGCGGCGCCGCTGGTGAGGCCATCTTGCGGTTGTTCTGGGGCAACGGTTTGACCCCCATTCGACGCACTGACGCTGCGCAATCCCGCTTGTTGAAGTTCCGCAAGGGGAGCGGTAAACGACGAAAAGCCGCACTCCAAACAAATCAATAACTTTGAGAATGCCCAGACGCCGGGATTGTCCAAATTCTCGCGTCCGGTGAAATGTATAATCATCTCACTTGGAAATTCGGCCTGATTGCTGGACCCGCACGACGAACACATAAAATCCCCACTTCCAACGGCGCATTCCAGTTCACTGACCTATAGCCCCATCGCCAAAACCTCATACCGACACCCTAAGCAATCAAAGCGGCTGATGGTCTGGAGGGACTTCGGCATGGTCACTTCCGAACTTAGGTGACAGCCAAAAAGCTGAAAACACCTTAGGCACGCCAGCCTACCACCGGTTTTATAAAAAGCAAATTAATGTTCCAGTATAACCAGGGCCGGGCTGTAAGCCACGCCATATCAACGAACAAGACGAGAGTCCGACCCGGCTGCTCAGGTTCGCACCGAAAAGCTACCCCATCTGATTCGTAAAGAATGCGGCTTCACGTTGGTTTTCAAATTTCAACTCTACCCTTACGGTCAGAAAGCGTTGCAGACGAAGTTTGAACAAAGTTGAGACTTCCTACGGACTGTCCGGCTAGAATTGCAGATGGCACTGTCGCAGCGGCTTTTGAAATGGCACCTTGGGACACTACCCAAGAAAAAAGCGTGAATTGGTTTTGCAATTCGCATAGCGTGAGGGTTAAGTCCAAGAGAATCATAGTTATCTGGATTACGCCTATAAATACATTAATAATGTCTGTGCTGCTGGCGCGGATTAGGAGCCATTTGAAGGCTAGGGCGCGGTCCAGTAGGGGTTCAAACTGAGTCAACTTGGTCACCCCAGACTCCCGCCTTCGATGACATTTCGATTGGCGTAATTCGCACCGCGTAAATCCAACTAAGGTGTGGCATGAATATTCGTACTTTCGGTGTCCTGTTTGATCTCGACGGCGTGCTGGTGGATTCGACGCCCGCAGTCGCCCGTTGCTGGGCCAGATGGTCGCTCCTCCACGGCTTTGTCGCTGACGAAGTCACCCGCCGCGCTCACGGTCGCCCAAGCATCACCACGCTCCGCGAACTCCTTCCGAACGCCGATCTCGAAGCCGAAAATCTCCAGATGGAACGCTGGGAGATCGAAGACACCGACGGCGTCATCCCGCTGCCCGGCGTTATAAACCTGCTGCAGGCCCTGCCCGCCGACCGTTGGGCCATCGTCACATCCTGCACCCGCCCGCTCGCCGAGGTCCGCATCCGTGTCGCCGGTTTGCCCCGGCCAAGATATCTCGTCACCTCCGCCGACGTTCAGCGCTTCAAGCCCGACCCCGATCCTTACCTGAAGGGGGCGGAGCTGCTGAAACTCGCGCCCGCCGATTGCCTCGTCGTGGAAGACGCGCCAGCCGGCATTCGCTCCGGCAAAGCCTCCGGCGCCTCCGTCCTGGCCCTGCGCACCACGGAAGTCGATCCCCTATTGTCCGCGGCGGGCGCCGATTGGATCGTCAACGACTTGGCTTCCGTCAGGCTCGCTCCGCTCTCGGGCAATCACCATCTCGGTTTTTCCTTCGACGACGAATCTCCAAAACTTTGACTCGCGTTCACGCTCTGTATAGAATCGCGCGCGCAACACAGGACACGCACGTCCGTCCTTGCATTTTTTCCGTCTCCAACTTGTACGGGCGCAGCAGTGCTGCGCCCCATCTCGGCAAGCACGATCGCCTTCGCTTTGGGAGCTCAAAGATGGCCAACGGTATCCCTTCGATTTTTCTAGCCAGTTTATTCCTGATTCCCATGGCGTCGCCGAACCTCCGCGCCCAGGAAACGCACGAAAAGGAAACGAAAACCGTCGAAAAAGAAAAGCCCGCCGAGCCCGCGCCGCCAGCTCCCAAAGAGGAATCTTCCGTAACGGATCACACCGCAAAAATCGGCGGCCAATCCATTCCCTACAAAGCCACCGCCGCCACCATCCTGCTCAAAAATGAAAAGGAAGAGCCCACTGCTCTGATCTACTACACCGCCTACGCGCGCACCGACGCAAAGGACACCTCCCAGCGCCCCATTTCCTTCGTTTACAACGGCGGCCCCGGCTCCGCCTCCGTCTGGCTGCACATGGGCGCGTTTGGTCCTAAGCGCGTGGTCACCGCCAACGCCGAGCCCACTCCTCCTCCGCCCTACAAACTCGCCGATAACGTCAGCTCTTTGCTCGACAAAACCGATCTGGTCTTCATCGACCCCGTCGGCACTGGTTTCAGCCACGCCGTCGGCAAAGCCGAGAACAAGGATTTCTGGGGCGTCGATTCTGACGTCAAATCTCTCGCCGAATTCATCACCATCTACGTCAGCCGCACCGACCGCTGGAACTCCCCCAAATTCCTCATCGGCGAAAGCTACGGCACCTTCCGCTCTGCCGCCCTCTCGAACTACCTCCAGAACCACAACGGCATGTATTTCAACGGCATTGTGCTCATCTCTTCGGTCCTCGATCTCGGCACCATTTCCTTCAGCCCCGGCGACGATCAGCCCTACATCTTTTACCTGCCCAGCTACGCCGCAACCTCCTGGTATCACAAGGTTCTTCCCAATCGCCCGGACAATGTCCATACCCTGATCGAGGAAACCCGCCAGTTCGCCGTCACCGAGTACGCCGCCGCGCTCCAAAAAGGTTCCAAGCTCAGCCCCGCCGAAAAAGCCGACATCGCCAAAAAAATCTCGCACTACACCGGCCTGAGCGAAGACTACCTCATCAAAGCAAACCTTCGCGTCAACCTCCCCCAATTCATGCTGGAACTCCAGCGTAGTCGCGGACTCACTACCGGCCGGCTCGACGCCCGCTTCTCAGGCTTCACCTACGATCTGCTCGGCGAATACGCACAGTCCGATCCTCAATCCGACGCCATCACCGGAGCCTACACCGCCGCCTTCAATAACTACTTGCGCGACGAACTCAAATTCAGCCTGCAGGACAGAAAATATCTCACCATTTCCGAAGAGGCCGAACCCGCCTGGGACTGGAAACACAAAGGAGGCGAGAATTACGGCTTCCCCGGCTCCCCCAACGTCGAAGGCGACCTCATTCAAGCCCTGCTCACCAATCCGCACCTACAAGTCGAAGTCGAAAACGGCTTGTATGACCTGGCCACTCCCTTCTTTGCCACCGAATACACCATGGACCATCTCGGCTTGCCCGAAAAGCTCCAGAAAAACATTCATCTGCAGTACTACGATGCCGGACACATGATGTACCTGCGCGATGATGATCTAGCCAAACTGAAAGCCAACATCGCCGCATTCATCGACACCTCCGCAAAACACGACTAGTCTCCTGAGTCATAAATAGATTGTATAAATTGAGGAGCGGGTTTATCGTGGATCATGCCGAATCCACGTGGACGCCCTAAGAAGCGAGAACTGGTTGTCAGTCCCGAGCAGAAGATAGCTTTGCGGCAACTGCTGCAGCAACCTCGGAGCTCGCGATCGCTGGCCTTTCGCGCTCGCATCGTTCTGGAGTGTGCCAGCGGGGAGAGCAACGCCGCGGTGGCCGCCAAGCTGCGCACCACAGGTTTCACCGTGGGCCTGTGGCGCAATCGTTTTATCACCGAGGGGATGGTTGGTTTGGGTGACGAGATGCGGCCGGGAGCACCACGGCAGATTGGCGATGACCGTGTCGAACGGACCGTACGCCTCACCCTGGAAGAGGCTCCCAAGGGAGCAACGCATGGGAGCAGTCGCGCGTTGGCCGCGAAGACGGGCCTGAGCCAATCCACCGTGAGTCGCATCTGGCGGGCCTTTGGGTTGCGTCCTCATCGCAGCGAAACGTTGCAGTTATCCAATGATCCGCTGTTGGTCGACAAGGTGCGCGATATCGTCGGCTTGTACCTGAACCCGCCGCATCATGCGCTGGTGCTGTGCGTGGATGAGAAGAGTCAGATTCAGGCACTGAGCCGCAGTCAGCCGATTCTTCCGATGCAGCCCGGCCAGGCCGAGCGCCGCACGCACGATTACCAACGCCATGGCACCACCAGTCTATTCGCGGCCTTGGACATCGCCACCGGATCGGTGATCGGCAAGTGCTGGCCACGCCATCGCGCCATCGAGTTCCGCAAATTCTTGAATCAGATTGATCGTGCCGTTCCTGCCGATCTTACCGTCCATCTGGTGTTGGACAATGATGCCACCCACAAGACCAAGGAGATTCGGACGTGGTTCCTGCGGCATCCTCGGTATCACCTGCACTGCACTCCCACGCACAGTTCCTGGCTGAATCAAGTGGAGCGCTGGTTCGCCTTACTGTCACAACGCCAGATCAAACCAGGTTCGCACTACAGCGTGCGTGAACTGGAATCCGCCATCTTGGAGTTCATCGAAGTGCATAACGAGCAGCCCAAACCCTTTGTGTGGACCAAAAGTGCCGATGCAATTCTTAACAGCATTGGACGGTTCGCCTCCCGTACTCTGGCCGCACAGGGCACAAACAATATGCAAGAAATCAGTGACTCAGGAGACTAGAAGTCATCTCATAAATGCATCTCAGGGGGTCGGAGCTTTAGCTCCGACATTTAAAGACACGCAAAATCGGGCTTTAGCCCCTGAGGAAATTCTTTTCTCTCTGTCTCGGCTATTTATGAGATGGCCTCTAGCTATATTAACCGAATCTGAACTTGACATTCTGGTGATCATAGGCTACACTCTCGTCTAATGAATGCGGGGAAGTGTGTGTGTTTTTTCCGCCTGTACCGTCACGCGAGGCTAACTTGCCTGGAATGAACACTTGCAAAAGTCTATGAAAATAAATGACTTTAACCCCCTCCAGAATGAACACTTACAAAAAAGGAGGGGGAGGGGAGTGCTAAAGATATAACTACCGGATGGCCGCCTTTCAGTAACGGGTAATCTTCTCGCGCCAACTCTGAAGACTTAACACAAACAGGCTAGTGACCTCGTCTACACTAATTTCGTCGGACAGCCACTCGAATCGGCCCTCTTCAGGCGACCCAGCTAATTTCGAGTCGAAGCAACGGAGATACAAACGACCCATGGCAACAACTCCGCAGGCACCACCATCTCAGGCACCCGTTTCTCAAGCACCAGCTTCTCAGCGCACTATTCACACGGCCCAGCTCATCACCGCGATGCTCAAGTCCAACAGCCACGTCAGCGACCTGATTTTTTCGCCCGGACGCGCTCCGCAAATCGAGGTCAGCGGCGAACTCGTCGAGCTGAAATTCAAGGGTCTCGAATCCCTGAGCCCGGATGACACCCGTTTCATCGCCTACGACATCATTGGCAAGAACGACCATCCCATCCGCAAACTTGAGCAGGATGGCTCCGCCGATCTCTCCTACGGACTCGCCGGCCTGGCTCGCTTCCGCGTCAATATATTCCGCCAGCGCGGCACCTACGCCGTTGTCATGCGCGTGATTCCCAACGCCATTCCCGGCTTTCAGCAGTTAAACCTTCCGTCGCAACTCGAAGACATCGTGCACCTCCGCAATGGCGTCGTCCTGGTCACTGGCCCCACCGGATCGGGAAAGTCCTCCACGCTCGCCGCCATAATCGACAAGATGAACGAAGACAAAGCCTTCCACATCCTGACCATCGAAGACCCTATCGAGTTCTTGCATCGCCACAAAAAGGCCACCATCCACCAGCGCGAGCTCCACAGCGACACGCCGACCTTCGCCATGGCCCTGCGCGCCGCGCTTCGCCAGGCTCCCAAAGTCATTCTCGTTGGCGAAATGCGCGATCGCGAAACCATTGAGATCGCCCTCGAAGCCGCGGAAACCGGCCACCTCGTGCTCTCCACCCTCCACACCATCGACGCCTCCAAAACCGTCGAGCGCATCATCGGTGTCTTTCCACAGAGCGATCAGCAAGGCATCCGCACGAGATTCGGAAAAGCCTTCCGCTACATCGTTTCGCAGCGCCTATTGCCCAAAAGAGACGGCAAGGGACGCATCGCCGCCATCGAAATTCTCAAAGCCACCATGCGCACCCGTGAATATGTTGAGAAGGGTGAAGGCGAAGGGAAAACTCTGCTGGATGCCATGCGTGACGGTGACACCGAAGGCATGCAGCATTTCGACGGCGTCATCGAAAAATTCATTCGCAACGGCACCATCGATTTCGAGACCGGCATGGCCTTTTCGACCAATCCCGGCAACATGCGCCTGGAACTCGCCGATTTCATCGACAATCCGCGCGCCACCACGGCAGCCGCGCCAAAGCCGAAGGAAAATCGCCTGACCGAAATCGAAGTCGAGCCGTAGCACAGACACTCCTGTCTGTGTCAAAATGCAACACCCAAGCGCATCCGCCTAGCAAAAATTCGATCAGCGAGCGCTGTCATCCTGAACCTACCCGGCAAGGGCAATTGAAGGACCTCAACGCAAATTAAAGCAACCACACCTTCCCGACCTGCCTGCAGAAATTCTCCCCATTAACCGGCCAAAAACAGCCTACAATTCCTCGTTCATGACCGGATTCCTCGACGCCACAGTTCTCCGAACCATCCACCTCCTCGCCGTCTCGTTTCGCATGGCTTTCGCGCTCGGCTTGCTGGCGCTTCTGTTCCCGCGCGCCGGGCAAAGCATCTTCGGCCGCGTGGAACGCACACTTGCTAATTTCTCCGAGCGCCGTGGTCTCGCAATCGCCAGTCTGTTCTTCGCGGTAATTGGCATCCGGCTCCTCGCGCTCCCATTCCTGCACGTCCCGGTTCCCGGCATCCACGACGAATACAGCTACCTGCTCCTGTCCGACACCTTCACTCACGGGCGACTGACAAATCCTACGCACCCGCTGTGGATCAGTTTCGAGACATTCCACGTGAACTGGTTTCCCACCTACTCCTCGATGTATCCGCCCGCGCAAGGCCTCGCTCTGGCAATTGGGCAACTCCTCGGAAATCCGTGGATCGGCGTTCTACTAAGCGATGCCGCCATGTGCGCCACAATCCTGTGGATGCTGCAAGCCTGGCTCCCCTCGCGTTGGGCCTTCCTCGGCGCGGCAATCGTCGCGCTGAAACTCGGAATCGCCAGCTACTGGATGAACAGCTATTGGGGAGGCGCAGTCGCCGCCATCGGCGGGGCGCTGGTCTTGGGCAGCGTCGCGAGGATCGTCAAGCAAGGGCGTGTGCGCGATGCGCTTCTGCTCGGACTAGGTATTGCCATTCTCGCGAACAGCCGCCCGTACGAAGGATTTCTTTTTTGCGTTCCCGTCGCGGCATGGTTTTTCTGGTGGCTTATCGGGAGAACGAAAGCGACTAACTCGCCGCGCCTTCGCCTCACAAACGTCGTTGCTCCTCTAACCATCGTTTTGGTTCTTACGGCTGCGTGGATGGGCTACTACAATTGGCGTTTGACCGGCCATGCGCTCCTGATGCCACACGTTTTGAACACGCACAGCTATCACAGCGCCCCGCTTTTTCTGTGGGAACACCCGAAGCCGGCAATGCACTACCGCAATCAGCAGTTCGAGGATTTCTACAACGGCTGGGAGCGTGAAAATTATCACAACAACTGGACCGACGCCCTCCGCGTCTGTTATGAAAAAATTTTCCGTGGCGGCGTCACCTATTTCTGGCCGGGCTTGTTGCTGGCTCTTCCAGCGCTGCCGTACGTATTGCGCGATCGCAGGATGCGACTGCCGTTGATCACTGTAGTCATCGGGATCGCCGGCGTTTTTGTCGTCATTTGGTCAGCAGCTCACTACGCAGCGCCGATCACCTGCGCACTCTATCTCCTTGTAGTCCAAACCATCCGCCATTTACGCACGATGCGCATCGGCGCGCGCCCGCTAGGGCTGGCATTATCGCGGGCCATTGTTCTGGCTTTGATTTTTGACACGGGAATCGACGTCGCCCGCCACGTCTGCGATCCACTTTTCTGGGCCTGTCAGGGAGATCCCAGTCGAGCAGCCATTGAAGAAAAACTGAGTCACACGCCAGGCAAACACCTAATCATCGTCCGCTACTCCGAAGATCACAACATCCACGACGAATGGGTCTACAACGGCGCCGAAATCGACAACGCAAGAGTCTTATGGGCCCGAGAAATTAATCCCGAGCAAGACGCCAAGCTCCTGACCTATTTCAAAGATCGCAAAGTCTGGCTCGTGACTCCCGACACGGACAACACGTACCTCGAGCCCTACACGCCGCCCGGCACCCCGCTCGTCCCGGAACAATAGCTGGAATGCAAGTTCGAATGCAGCTCGATGATCACTTGGCAAACGATCTGTCTTATGCCGCGCGATGGGTTTGGAAATGCTCAAATTTTGACGCTTTGCCAAGCTCAAGCGCGCCCTTCGAACCTCAGGGTAGTGGGTCAGTTTCCGGTTACCCCGTTAATCGTCCAAGAGCCGCGACGGTTTGCTCCGATTACTTCCTCGAACGCGGTTTCGGGGTAACTTCCGTGTAGCCGACCATTCGGGAGTTGATCGGTTCGGTCAACAAACCGGCGTTTTTCCTGTGCTCTGTGAGCTACGTGGTGCAAAGAGCATTCGCGACGGCAATCAATAGAGACCAAGCGATCCAGACCTCTTGGCGCCTCCAATTCCATCTCTCTGAAAGATAGCGAGTCTAAAACTCCAGGCGCAATTGAAACGCGATCATGCGAGGCGTGCTATCACCGCCTAAGCCCACGCCGAGCAGGCCCGTCGGCGGAGAGGTAGTATAAGTAAGCGCGCCAAACCCAGTCTGGGTAGATGGCTTGCCCGGAATCCCAGCAAGAACCATGCTCGGAAGACTGAAATTTGGATGGTTGAATACGTTGAAGAACTGGATGTCGAAGCGCATTTTCACACGCTCGGTCAACGGGAACCACTTTGTGAGGTAGAAGTCACTCCAGGTGAAATTCGGACCTCGTAGCGCGTTTCGGCCGAGGTTCCCGAACTGACAGTTCTTGGGGCTGTCGCCACCCAGGCACGCGCCAGTACTTGGGTCGACCGTCGAGACAAAGGCATCAGGATTTAGCCACTGAACCGTGCCTGGTTGTGTGACACCAGAGATGGGATTGTGTTCATAGAGCGGTACGCCGGGAACGACGCTAGCAAATTGCGGCCCACTTCCGTTCACGATGCCATTTCCGTTTGCTGAATAGGGTGTGCTTAGGACGGAGAACGGAATCCCACTATGCCAAAACGCGGCTTCCCGACACCTGCCAGCCATTCAGCGCGTAGCCAAGGCGCCGGTTTCCTACCTTCAACGGCAGCTGATAAACATACTGCGCATTGAATTGTTCCGGATGTCGTAGTCGCAGGGACCGTAGTCGCGAGCTAGGTCTCCTGGGAGCGGGGAAAGGATTCCTCCCGCAGAGAACTGCAAGAATCCGCCGTTTGAGACGGTGTCCATGCAACGGCTCCACGTGTAATTCAGTTGCCCCATTAAGCCGTTTCCAAAACGCTTCATCGCGGTCATTTGCAGCCCATTGTAGTGACTGTTCGCGCCGGTGGAGAATTGTGTCACCGCCCCAAATCGCGGATCAGGAGATTGCGCATAAGGAAACGGTGCAAAGCACCCTGGGCAAACGCTTTGATAACCGTTCACTTGCGTCAGGTATGGCTGGTTTACCGCACGAGTGCCAACATATTGTGCGTGGAGGTTCCCGTAGTTCCCAACTGATGTTCCAGGCCAAGACTCCACTCCATGAAGTAGGGCGCGTGGAGTTTTCCGTCGGGTACCGCGGTGATGGCGACCGGAGGAAGACAAGCGGGATTCGCTTGTGCAGATGCGCAGGAAACCTGGCCCTGAGTAAACCCTGAACTAAACGACTGATTGGCGGCACAGTCGCATCAATCGCACTGTTAGGCACTCCCGGCGCAATGGCTGTCCCACCAACGGATCCAAGAAGTCCGCCCTGGAATGTTTTGACGTAGGGCGGATTGAAACCAACCACATCGGCGATGGTGCCAGGCAATATGTCGCTGAAAATCCCGAAGCCGGCACGCAGCACGGTTTTGGGCTCAAGCTGCCAGGCGATGGCTGTTCTGGGTTGCAGGATCGCCAGGGGCGTCGAGGAAAACACGTTACCGAGGCCGGTTTGAATAGCGGCGCTCAAAGGCTGGTTCACATCATGCGAGATGGAATCAAACGAGCCGCTCAGACGAGCGATATGCTGATGCGGATTCAACGGATTGGAATTCAAGGTATCTCTTATTCCGAAAGTCCATGTCAGCTTCTGGGTCACCTTCCAAGTGTCCTGCGCGTAGAGATCGAGATTGAGGAAGTTGAAGGGCTCGTTCGCTGAGGTGGGGAAAGTCGTTGTTGCCGTAGATGCGACGCCATAAATGTATTGCGGCAGGGTGTTGTAAGTCACGGTTGAGACCGAGCCTTGTCCGAAGTCATAGTCGTTCAGGCGAAAAATGCGAGTATTGGTCCCAAAGCGCAGTTCGTGAGCGCCACGGCTCCAGGCAAGATTGTCGTTGATAAAGAACCGGGATGCGCGTCTTCCCTGGACCCAAGTGTTGTCAAGTCCACCGACCCTCGTGAACGGAGCATTCGCACCGCTGCCTTGCAAAACGATGGGAAAGGCAGAGAGAGTCTCCGCAAAATCGGCGGGCCCGAATAGGCTCTCGTACCACGAAAATGCCGGGTTGAAGTAGTTCACCACATTCTGCGAAAAGACGTGGGTATATCCCGTCGCGAACGAGTACAGCGGTTGAGGAGAGACCGAGTCGAACAAGGAATTGATCGGATCGGTGTAGGCAGCTTGCACGCCGGTGTCGGTCTGAAAGCGAAACCAGGTAGTGTTCTTTTCATTGATGTTGTAATCGATGCGAACTGTCTGGACCTGTTCATGATCATCGCTCGAATGCGAGACACTCTGGCGATTGGCACAGCCGTTCCCGTCATTTGCTATGGCGGGCGCAACTCCGCCCCCATCAAACGGGCACCCAAGCACCGCCAGCGGCGTTCCGTTGGTATTTCCGTACAGCGAAAACATCTTCCGATAGAACGGCACCGACTGTGGGGACGGCTGATAGACCGAACCTGTGACCGAATCAGTCCCGCCCAAGGGTAGGCGTT
>CAWHVA010000006.1:0-97053 GCA_963832615.1 uncultured Acidobacteriota bacterium | reverse complement strand
GTAATATAAAAAGTCACGCCATTCCCTGTCAGGTTTGTTGGGTTTCCAGCCGGCACGACCAGACCGCCGCCACTGATATGTACAAACCTGGATTGAAAAGAATATCGCCCCGGTTGGCATTTGCCACCGTAATTCCACCGCAATACGTAGCCGGATACAGAATTGTTCTCGCGGCGCTATTCACTACCATATTCGTGAAATTGCACCCTCCGACCGCAGGCGGCACTAAGTACGCCAACGGATCAGCCGCGGGATCAATTCCTACGACTCGGCGGCGGATTCGTACATCCGCCGAGCAAGCGCAGCACCACGCCGATCGACGACGCCGTGATGCACCCTCCGCCAACGGAGAGAATCGCGTTATCCAGCACGCCGCAGTTTGGCGCGTTCACATTTCCTTGCACGGTGATCCCATTCAACAAGCCCAACGCGTAGATGCAGCCGCGCGAACTGGCTAGTTGCGCGACCGCCGTGGCGCTGATTCTGGCTTGATTCACTCCGAAAATACGCATGAAAAATGTCGGCGCATTCTGTTGAACTTGCACCTCGACGAAGGTCTTCGCGCTCGGGTTCGTCTTGAACGGGGGGTCAGCCGGCGGATTGGTAGGAGTCACGGTTACGCCGTTGACTCCGTTCTCAAACCCATTGGACTCCGAGTCGTTTAATGCGGCTGTGAAATAGTTTCCATTCCTGAGCTCGGAGGCACCCGCGATCGCGGCGCTGTCGGCCTCGCTCCGGCAAACGCCGCTTGGTGTAACGCAAGTACCCCATGTCGATCGCCAAACCCACGATCGCTGTGAGCACGACCAAGCTGAGCCCGACGAAAACCAGGGCCTGGCCACTTTGATGACTACGTCTCATCGGAATTCGCCTCCATTTTAGCAAGGCAACGCTCGGAAAATAGCTGGATTTGGGGACGGCACACCAGAGCTCAGAAGCTTCAGTACGTTTAGTACGCAAGGAGCGACACCTACCGGAAGACGCAGCACCGCCGCTGCTCGGATTTGCAATCCGGCAACCATGTCCTTCAGCGTACAAACAAAGACTTTAGCTGGCAGGGTGCGAGAATTTCTGCTAAACGCGCGAAAAACTTGCACGGCCACCAGAGCTTCATCCGCAGAAAGTAGTTACGCTAGGCCTCAGGGATGCGAATTAACGCGCGAGTTAGTCTTTTAAGAACAACATGGACCCCGGGTGTCTGTTTCGCATCCTGTCCTCTGCGTACAAAATCGATATTGTAGTGTAATATTCAATGGTTTTGGGTTTTCACAGAGCTCGCTAGAAAGACCCATCTGTGGACGGAGGGCATCGCCGTAGATGCAAGATAATCTGGTTGTGGGTGTGGACGTTGGGGGAACCAAAGTCGCAGCAGGCCTGGTCGATTGCTCCGGGAAGATTCACGCGCAAAGCCGCACCCCTATGGTCGCCAACGACGCCGCCCGCGGCTTGGCAGCGGTGTGCACCGTCATCAACGAACTCCTTAAATCTTCCGGCATGCGATATACCCCACCCATTGGCATCTGCGCACCCGGTCCGCTGAATCCCACCACTGGAATCGTTATTAATCCCCCAAATCTGCCGGCATGGCACAACTACCCGCTAGCGGATGAAGTTCGCCGCCTTTATCCCGACACCGCCGTAAAAATCGACAATGATGCGAACGCCGCGGCGCTGGCGGAAAGCAAGTGGGGCGCAGGGCACGGCTATCGCATCATGTTTTACGCGACGATCGGAACAGGCATCGGGACGGGCGTGGTCTTTGATGGTCAGGTTTACCACGGTAGAACGGGCTCCGCGACCGAAGGGGGTCACCTGGGCATCGACCCGCGGGGCCCACTTTGTCCCTGCGGCAAGCGTGGCTGCATTGAAGTGCTGGCCTCCGGGCCGGCGATTGCGCGGCGCGCTCGCGAAAAGCTTTCGCACTCGGCGAAGTCGGTATTGCTCGAGATGGCTGGAGGCAATCCGCTGGCGATCACCAGCGAGATGGTGGCCAAAGCGTATTGGGCGGAGGATGTCGTTGCGAAAGAGGTCATGAAGGAAACGCTGGACCTCCTCGGTTACTGGCTTGGCAACGTCGTCGACCTGGTGGAGCCCGACGTCATTGTGATTGGCGGAGGAGTGTCTTCGATGCTCGCGCCATTTCTGGACGAAATCCGCGATCGTTGGACAGGTGCATGCCTGAACCCCTATCCGCAGGACATCCCGTTGGTACTTGCGCACTATAAGGAAGATGCTGGGATAGCTGGCGCCGCCGCTCTCTGTGATACTAATTAAAAGCAATACAACAGGGGGTGGGTGAACCTATGGCCCAAACTACCGTAAGCACCACGTCTGTGACTGCGGGCGTCGACACTGGCCAGGACTACCGCCGCCCCTTGGCGATGGTGACCACACTTTTTTTCATGTGGGGATTTCTCACCAGCCTTAACGACATTCTTATTCCCCATCTCAAGTCGGTCTTCGATCTCAATTACGCGAAGGCCATGTTGATTCAATTTGCGTTTTTTACGTCGTACTTTGTCTTCTCGCTGCCGTCGGGGAAATTGATCGACGCCGTCGGTTACAAGAGAGCGATGGTTGCGGGATTGTTTACGATGGGCTTCGGGGCACTGCTGTTCATTCCGGCGGCCAGCGTTCCGTCATTTCCCTTTTTTCTCACGGCTTTGATCGTTCTTGCGGCAGGCATGACGATCTTGCAGGTTTCGGCGAATCCTTACGTCGCGATCCTTGGCCCGGAGAAGACTGCTGCCAGCCGTCTCAATCTCGCGCAGGCGTTCAATTCTCTGGGAACCACCATTGGCCCGAAACTTGGTGGCTTGCTGATTCTCAGTAGCGCGCCGCTGGCCGTCGAAGTGATGCGCCAGATGTCCGCACCGGATCTGCAAGCCTATCGAATCCACGAAGCCTCCTCGGTCAAAGTGCCTTATCTAGTCTTCGCTCTTGCGCTTATGACCCTGGGTATCGCCATCGCACTGTTCAAGTTGCCGCGCATTGCTTCGGTTGAGCAGCGCGATAGCGTCGTACACGACTCGATTTGGCGCCATAGCCATCTGATTCTGGGCGCGGTCGGAATTTTCGTCTACGTTGGCGCGGAAGTTTCCATCGGCAGCTTTTTGGTGAACTATTTCAGCTCAGCCGGACATCGGCAACATTTCCGAGAAAGTGGCGTCGGGTTTGGTGTCATTCTATTGGGGCGGCGCGATGGTGGGGCGCTTCATCGGGTCCGCCTTGCAGCAAAAGATCTCGCCCAACAAAATTTTGGGGGTAGCGGCCCTGATGGCCGCTATTCTGGTCGCCGCGTCCATGTTGACGCTGGGCCACGTCGCGATGTGGACCATCATCGCCGTCGGCTTGTTCAACTCCGTCATGTTCCCGACGATTTTCACCCTGGCCATCGAAGGCCTCGGGCCGCTTACGGGCGACGGCTCCGGCCTGCTCGTGGCCGCCATCGTCGGCGGCGCGATTATCCCCGAAATTCAGGGAGTCATCGCCGACCGCATCGGCATCCATCACGCTTTCTTTCTGCCGATCCTTTGCTACTTCTATATCGCGTTCTATGCGTTCGTTGGCTCTCGACGAAAGACGGCCGTGCGAACGGCTTAGAGGGTTTTGAGGTTCGCGATCTGCGCCGTGTTTTGCCGCGTGGCTAGGTGCCATTTCGCTTGCTCCGCAGCAGTGGCCGAAAAAAGAGGCAAGGACGCGCTAAATCGCGCCCCTACACATGCCGCAATGCGCTCGACAATGCCTTACTTGTGGATTTTTCCGTCGGCCGTCAGTCGATCCAGCCAGTGCTGGGCCGTTGCCGCTTCCTTCCGGTCGCCGTGATTCTTGATGAAGTTACGCAAAACCTGTGCGGCCTCTTCGTAATGCCCGGTAGCCGTGAGCGACTGGGCGAGTAGGAGCTCGACTTCCGGTGCTTTACCATTCGCCGCCGCCACCGCCGCCTGCGACTCTTTCACCGCACCGTCGAATTGCTGCTGATGATAGTAGGCTTTCGCCAGCGCCCAATGCGTCTCCCAGCCGCTTTTGGCGTCTAGTTTCAGTGACTGTTCGAGCGGCGCGATCGCGGCGGCATATTGGCCCTCATCGGAGAGCGTCATGCCCAACGCCGCAAAAGCGTGCGCGTGGGACGGATCAATCTGCGTGGCTTTTTCCAGGACACTTTGCGCATCGGCGTAGTTGCGCTGCTTTAGGTCCAACACTCCCTGCAGATACAACACATCCGGATGCCCGGGCGCGAGCTTCATCGCCTCAGCCGCGTACTTGTTTGCATCGTTGAGCTTGTCCGCACTCAACGCTTGCAATGCTTTGTCGAGCGCCTCCTGAGCTTTCGGCGCGAGCACTGGTTTCCCGGGTACCCCCGAGGTCTCGTTGGAATTCGGCAAGCGTTTCAAAACAATCTCGACTTCGGTTTTCAACGCCACCGGAATCGACACCTCTTTTTGCGCTGCTTCGTAGCCCGTAGCACTCACCGCGACGGAATATTCTCCAGTTTCGCTCAGCATGAAGAACGCCCGGCCTTTTCGTGTAGGTTCCTGCCCGGTCGGAACGCCGGACTTGTAGATCTTCACCATCGCGGGCGCGGAGATTTCCGCGCCAGAACTATCGCGCACGGTGACCGCAATTTCCGGCCGGTCCCCGCGAATCATGTTCATTTCCGCCGAGCTGTCCTGGCAGCGCGCCGGCGGTGACACACAGAAAGTGTACGCCGACAAAGACAGCGCGAATCGCGCAATGCGCAACGCTGTTCGTTTTTTCGCAGGACGCATAGGCTTGTCACAAACTGTTCGAAGCGTAGTCCCCCATGCCAAATCGCGTCAAGAACAACATTCGGAGGGCTGCCGCTGCTTGCGCGACGTCTCCGGCCGTTGCTGCGATTTCGACCTCCACTCCATTTCAGGTCGCCTTCCGACTATGGTATTGTCCCCCGGGCATTTGGAGGGAACGCATGAGCAAGTTGGGATCCTGGCTAATGTTCGCAGCGACTGTGGGAACCGTACTTCTGGCGGCCACAACTCTGCGAGGAGCGAGTTCCAAACCGCACGCTAAAGTGGATACCGGCAAGCTCGAAGGCAAATCGGACGGAACGATCAACGCGTTCCTGGGAATTCCGTACGCCGCAGCCGCCCGTGGGTGACCTCCGTTGGAAGCCACCGGCGCGGCCCGCAAAATGGAAAGGCGCGCGCAAGGCCACGGAATTTGGCGCGCGCTGCATGCAGAGCCGCGTCTTTGAGGACATGATTTTCCGCGATCCCGGCCCCAGCGAGGACTGCCTGTACCTCAATGTGTGGACGCCGGCGAAGCGCACGGGTGGCAAGCTGCCGGTGATGGTCTGGGTTTATGGGGGCGGATTCGTCGCGGGCGCTACCTCCGAGCCCCGACAGGACGGAACCAACCTCGCCAAGGAAAACGTTATGGTTGTTTCCATGAACTACCGCCTGGGCATTTTTGGCTTCTTCGCGCATCCCGAGCTGGCAAAAGAGTCTGGTCGGAATTCCGCAGGCAACTACGGGCTGCTCGATCAAGTTGCGGCTCTCGAATGGGTGAAGCGCAACATCGCGGCCTTCGGCGGCGATCCCGGCAACGTTACGATTTTCGGCGAGAGCGCCGGATCGTTTTCCGTCAGCGAATTGATGGCCTCGCCCGTGGCCAAGGGATTGTTCCACAGAGCGATCGGCGAGAGCGGTGGCGCGTTTGCCAGCCAAGGACTGCCCTTCCACACACTAGCGGAGAGTTCGGAAGCCGGCGCCAAATTTGCCAATGACGCACTAGGAGCGAAGACGCTGGCCGAACTACGCGCCCTGCCGGCGCAAAAGATTCTCGAGACCGCTACGGCCACCAAGACCATACGCTTCGCTCCCAACATCGACGGCTACTTCCTCCCCGAGACGGTGGCGGCAATCTTCGCCGCCGGAAAGCAAAGCGACGTGCCTCTATTGGCCGGCTGGAACATGGATGAAGGCGGCTCCGCAGCCGCCAACACCACCGACGACCCGGCCGCCAAGCTAAAGGAAATGGCGCAAAAGGAGTTCGGCGACAAGGCTGAAGAATTCCTGAAGCACTATTCCGCCGATAACCCTGCGCAGTCGGAACGCGCGCTGAAAGACTTCGCGGGCGACCGCTTCATCGCCTTTTCCACCTGGAAATGGCTGGAAGCGCAGAAAAGCACCGGCAAGTCGGCCGTGTATCGATACCGCTTCGACATGCTACACCCCACCGATCCGAAGCGCCCGCCAAACGCCGGCGCCTACCATTCCGCGGAGATCGAGTACGTCTTCGGCGCGCTCGATTCCGAGAATTGGGTGAGCTGGCGGCCTGAAGATCGAACCTTAAGCGAACAAATGCGAAAGTATTGGTCGAATTTCGCGCGTAGCGGCGATCCGAACGGGCCGCGTTTGGAGAAATGGCCGGTCTACGACTCCACGAGCGAGTGGCAAGTCATGCATCTAAACGCCGAATTGAAGGTCGAGAAGGACGCTCACCGCGATCGTTACGTCTTTCTGGATAGCGTCTGGGGGAAATAACGGCCGCTAAGGTAGCGAGATGCCCTTTGCCGTGGACAGCCGCCAAGCGATTTGGCGCTAGCTCTGTCCGAGGGCGATTCCAGTGCCTATCACTGGTAGCTACTACCACAGATGGAGCACTGAGTGGCCCACCACATATCCGGCGCCGAAGACGCCGATCAGCACCACGCCGGACCAGAGTATTAATCCAAGGAAAGCCCAAGCGAGCTCCTTCTGATCGTCCCCTGGTTTTGCCGGGAAAACTCCGGGATTTGAGCCCTTGCTGGTTGTCTGTGTATCGTCTAGGTCCATGAGGGTGACTCTGCGGCTTGATCCAGGGGATGAATACGCTTCTGGTTCTGCACCATTTCCCAAGTTCGTTGCAGCAACTCTTCGAATTCGACGTCAGAAAGAGCTCGATCCGTAGTGTGCGGTTCGCTTGCGGTTGCCATTTCGGTCCCTCCACCGGCGCTCTGCCCCTTCAGGGGGCGTACTGGGAGCAAAGTGCCAGACCCGATAGGAGCACGTCGAATTCCAGATAAGAGGAGCTGTGGAAATCCGCCAACTGAATGAAAACAAAAGACATTTCTGTTACAGGCTGCCGCCGGGTTTAAAGCTCGTGAGGAACCCGTCTCCGATCAGATACATGATTTTGGGTGAATCTGACTCCGAAAGGTCTCAAAGTGCAACATCCTCAGCAGCACCGTACCTCTTATCCAATGGCGAAGTGCGAAGTACGCGAAGCCCTGTGCGACCGTGAGCTACCGAGGCTGATCTGTGTTCGCCACCGCGCGACACCTCGAACCATCGTCACGCCGCGCGTTTGCGCAAGTGAGCCTGCATGGCAGCGAGTCCCGCCTCCATGTTGTCGCGCCCGTATCCAATCCGAAACCGGTCCGAGGGCGTCGCACCCAAATCCGACTTGTACACGCTGCTCGGGAGCAATAATACTCCGCTCTGTTCCACCAGCCTGCTCGCAAACGCCTCGACACCTTCCCTGCCCAGGTACCTCGGAAAACCAATGCAGCCGCCGTCCGGCAGATACCACGCAAAGAAGTCCGAATGCTCGGCGAAGAACGCGTCCAACAGCGCCAAATTCCTTACAATCAAGCCGCGATTCCGAGCCAAAATCCGTTCGCGAGCCTTCAACGCGATCCGCGCCAGCAATTCACTTGGCGCCGCCCCACAAATCGAAGTGTAGTGCTTCATCCGTTCCATGCGCCGAAGCGCTTCGGCATCCTTACAGGCCACCCAACCCACCCGAATCCCCGGCAAGCCGTAAGCCTTGGACATCACGCCCAGCGAAATCCCGCGCTCGTAGATGTCCGCCACCTGCGGCAAAGTCATCTCCGGCCTCCGCTCGATCAGCCGGTACACCTCATCGCTGAACAGATAAATCCCGCGCGCCCGGCAAAGTGAAATGATCTCGTCCAGAAGCGCGCGAGAGATCACTTTCCCGGTAGGATTGTGGGGAAAATTGATGCAGACCACCCGCGTATTCGGCCGAATCGCGTCACGCAACCGCCCCAAATCCAATTCCCACGCGCGCTCCGGATTTAGGGCAACGCCGGTTGTCTCGCAAATGCTCAGCGGCACGGACTCGACCGATTGGTAGTTGGGAATAATCGTGATGGCGTGATCGTCCGGACCCAGAAGCGCATGCATCGCCGCGAAAATCCCCTCCTCCGCCCCGACAAAGGTAAGAATTTCCGAAGCAGCCACGCTCTCGTAGGTCCCGGCAATGGTTTCCCGTAGGCCAGGTGAGCCCCAGGTCTCTGTGTAACCAAGATAGAGAGCGTCCCACGCCGCCCGGTCCTCGGCGTCCGCCAACGCCAGCAATTCCGATAGCGTCATCGACTGCATGTCCGAAGCGCAAAGATGATGCCGCGCCGTAAACTCCCACTTGCTAAAAAACACCTCAAGCGCAAACGGCCGCAACGCACGCATCGATTTTCTCCAACGAAACGGAAGTGGTGGGTCTTAGATCCGTCGCCTGTCCCATTCAGTCGCCTGCCGGAGGCATCGAATTTCCTACATCGTGGGAATGAGTATTTCGGTGACCAACTGCTCCTCCGGCGTCGTTCTCGGATCGTTGGTGTAGTTTTCGATGCAGTAGTCGTCGCGCATTGGGATTTTCCTCTCCGCGACAATCTCAAAAACGCGGCCACACGCTTCCGGCAAGTTGGAATAAGGTCCCGTCAAAACAAAACGGCTGTACTTACCGCCTTTGAATTTTTCATATTTCAGGTTCGCAGGCAGATTCTTAGGTTCCGCAGCAAGCGATACCCCCGCGCGATAGATCTTTGGCTCGACCTTGTACAGGCTCGTATATCCAGTGATCTTGTTGCGTTCGGAAATTCCTGGAACAACTTGATGCAGGTTTTGCCAGGCTTGCGGTGCAGAATCCTGGAAAGGTCCAATCTTTTCGATGAAAACGTAGTGAGTTTCCGGCCAGGTCACAATGTCGGGCTCTTCCGTGAGTTGCATCGCTCTCTTCGCAGTTGCCATGATGATTTTCCTCGCAGTGAAAATTTCCTGCCAATGAATACGACTGCGTAAAAGCAACTCCAGTCTGGTCGATATTACTTGTTGAATGCAAGTTTAATTCTAGGGCTTCCTGTCGACACTACGGTAGTTCGAGGTCAAGCGCATAGACTTCCTGGGTGCTCAAATCGCGGACAAAAAGGGGCGACCCGTCCGGTGCAAGACCCGTCCACGCACCGATAAAATCAGCCCAATATAAGCTTATTCCCTTCAACCCTACCAACACTTCGCGGTCCGCCTGTCCGACTTTGACGCGCCCATAGTCAGGGCGGTCCGTCAACTCACTGTCATAGTAAAGATACTTTCCGTCGCGCGACCAGGTCGGGAAGCCAACACTCGCAGTTTCATGGGTCCATTCCGACCATTTGTTGCTCTTGAAATCGAAAAGGAAGAGTTTCGTGGAATCTGTGGAAAGCGCTGCCATGTGTTGGCCGTCGGGGGACCAGCGAGGGCTGAACAAGTTCTCGGACCCGGGAATCGTCGAAATTTGACGGGTCTTGAGGTCGACAAGGTAGGTAGATTGAGGAATCCGGCCTCGGGCCCGTCCGTCCGAAAGCGACTTGGACGCCGTCGGGTGACCAGGTCGCGTCGATCTCGTCCTTTTCCTCGGCTGCCAATCGCTGAGGCGTGCCACCCTGTGCCGAGATCAAAAATATCCTCCACTTCTTGCCGGGCTGCGACGCGGAGTATGCGATTTGCGTTCCGTCTGGGGACCAGCGGGGCAGCGCTACTTGGATCGGCGGATAGGTAAGTTGCAACGGGTCGCTGCCATCGACCTGGCTGCGCCACAGCGAGCGTTCTGGGTAAGTAACGTAGGTAACCCATTTTGTATCGCGCGAGAAATCCAGTTCTCCCGCGGAGATACCCGATAAAAAGGGCACAAATTGTTTGGATTGCCGGTCATAGCGGACAAGCTCTCCTCGCGGCTGACCTTCGATGACGTACAGCTTCTTGCCGTCGGGGCTGGGAGCCCCCGCGGAAAAATTCAATGGACTGGTCGCGACCTGCATCGGGACAGATTCTCGCCCGTGAAAAAATCCTTTCCCCTCGCGCAGCGCCCAGATAGCTCCTTGCGAGTAGAAGAAATAATAGCGGCCGTCCGCAGTCCATCTTCCGCAGCATTCGTCTGGTGGAGTATGCCAGCCTGGAAAAAGCGCGTGAAGACCACTACCGTCGCCGCTGACTTCCCAAAGCGAGAGAGCATTCGTTTCGGAAGCGGTGACCGTAAATCGAATGCGGCTTCCATCGGGCGAGAATCGAGATCCGGTGACGAACCCGGAGGCGGTGATCAGCTTACGCGCGTTGTTCCCGATGGGTCGGCCGCGCAGAGATCTGAACCATTTGGGAATGGATCTTCCGTCCGTCGGCGACCAGGCCCCGTCGTGACCCACGATCTCTCCCAGACGACGCGGGGCCCCGGCAGGCAGCGGCAAGGTCCAGAATGGGTCTTCCATCTCAGTCCCACCAAATCCCCGCACCAGGAGTTGCGATCGATCGGGTGAGACGTCGTGAATCTCGATGTTCGTGAACGGTGTTGGGATGATCGAGTCTCACCGCCGGTGGCGGACACCTGAGCCAGAATCAAATTTCCGACTCTGGCCTCTGTCATGTAGAGCCGCGAACCGTCGGTCTGGAGATTGCCCTTAGAGAACCCGTCGTGTGTGAGCTGCGTCGTAGTCAGAACTCTGGGCGGAGGCGGCGCAGGGCGGAACCAGGCAACTAGTCCAGCAACGGCGACGATTCCCGCAGTAGCTGCGGCGATCCACACCCGGCGGGATTTCGCCGGCTCTGCCCGAGGGAGCGGCGCCGCAGCCGTATCTTTCCGCACCTGGTGTCGTCGCTTAACTTTAGTCAGCCGCAGGGCCGCGGCTATTTGTCGGCGTCACGATGCTTCTCCAGCGCCTTTTGAATGATGCGCTCCATGTCGGCAGGAAGCTCGGGATTGAGGCGGAGTGCGGAGATCGGCTCTTTGCTGAGGAGCGAATGGAAAGAGGCTGCCGAAGTGTCTCCGCGAAAGGGGAGCGCACCGGTGGCCATCTCGTAGAGAACCGTGCCGAAGGAAAACAGGTCGGTACGAGCGTCGAGCGTTTTTCCAAGAGCCTGCTCTGGAGACATGTAGGCGACCGTACCCAGCGCCGCTCCCGGACTTGTGAGGTGTTCCGGATCCACTTCCAATGTGGGCTGGACGTCGGTTTCACCGGTCGCAGTTTTCGCGACACTTAACTTCGCCAGACCGAAATCGAGAATCTTGGCATGACCACGATCGGTAACGAAAATGTTCGCAGGCTTAATGTCCCGGTGGATGATCCCCTTGGTGTGAGCTGTATCCCGTCGCCACTTCAATCGCCTCCCGCTCTCTTGTTCAATGGCGATTCGCATCCGTCTCCAGGGTCTTCCTTCCAGTATCCATGGCGATGAAAGCTTGGCCAGACTCCTCGCCGATGTCGTGAATCGTGCAGATGTTCGGATGGTTCAGCGCAGACGCGGCGCGAGCTTCACGCTTGAATCGTTCCAGCGCCTGCGGGTCGTGCGCAACGTCGTCCGGAAGGAACTTCAGTGCAACGAAGCGGCCCAGTCTTATGTCTTCGGCTTTGTAAACAATCCCCATACCGCCGCCGCCGAGCTTTTCGACGATGCGGTAGTGCGAGACGGTGTGTCCGAGGAGTGATTGGGACTCCGCCATTTGGCGCCAATCTTAGGTTGCGGCTTGGGGCAAGTCAACGAGGCCGCGCGCTCTGCGGGACCGAATCCCCGCACTGAGTCGGCTAACTCTGGCACCACGAGTGTCCGCGGGCGGCGTCGAGATTGCATAATGCGGGAAGATCGTGGTCCGTTTAGTTCTTTTCCAGCATAACTTCTGTGGATTTGATTACCGCCGAAACGGTGTCGCCCACCTTCAGCTTCATTTCATCCGCGCTTCGTTTGGTTATCACGCTTTCGATCAGATTATCTCCAACACGGATGACGACGTGAGCCATAACTCCACCGAACTCCAACTCGGTGATCTTTCCTTTGAGACGATTACGCGCTGAGAGAGTCATGCCGGCAAGGATACCTCCTGCCTCTTTGAATGGTCCACTCTATTTGGTTGGTTGGCCGGTCGCTCGCTCGTGTACGCCGAGATCGTCAAAATACCCGAAGCGATCGCCCCCGCTAGCATGAAAGTGTGACATTGGAACGCCACAACGGCGCTGCTACGAGCCGGTTACCTCGACCGAACTGTCTGGATCACGGTCAGGTCCCGAATGTCTCGACCATCCGCGCCACCAACATAGGGTCGCTGGACTTTCATCCAGTACTTGGAACTCCCCAAGTCTTTTGCTCCATCAAGGATGAAAAAAGTCCACTTCATTTGTTGTCCAGAAGGCAGCTTGGGGACTGAGCTGGACATCGTGTATTCCTTGTACAGGCCCTTGTAAAACGCAGACACCTTTTCGAAGGCATCGCTTGTCGTGTACACATCCGACTGCTTGCCGGGGGCGGCCGCCGATGCCTCCCGACTGGACGCTTCATCCAATTTGGCGCCGGGATATTTCTTAAACTTTGCGCAAAACATCGGACATTCCACTTGCGAGAGTCATGCCCACTACAAATACGAGCAAGGCAAATTTCCGCATTTCGGCGTTCCTCCGTCATGCGTTAGAGCCAGCATGAGTACCCAGACTAGCGCATATAAGACTATTTCGCTTCGATTGTTGGCTATCAGAGCGCGCGGCATTTCGCCGGGGTGATCGCTGGGACGTTACAGCCCGATTAAAGCGCGTACCCGCAACACGTTTTTTCAGACGCGTTATCCGGAAAAGCGGAATAGCTTGACACTTCGCTTCGGTCTCTGTTAAATGAACACCCTCCCCGCGCGATCCACACTGAACGTTTCTATCTAAATTCTAAAATCGGAGCAAAAATGAAAGCTGTCCGCATGCTTACCGCGATACTGTTTTTTTTCACAGCGATGGTGTTCGCGCCAAAGCTTCCAGTCGAAGCGCAAGTCACGGGGAACGACGGAAACCCAATGAAAATTGTCGGGTACTTTCCACGGTATGGGATCTATTCAAGCTTCTTTGTCAAAAACCTGGTCACCAGCGGTTCCGCCAAGCTGCTGACCCATGTCAACTACGCCTTCACCAACGTGGTCAACAATCGATGCGTCAGTTTTGACACTTATGCTGACTACCAGGCTCCGGTCTCGGCCCAGAACGCTGTCAACGGGGTGGCCGATGCCCATGGCGGACTTGCCGGTAATTTTCATCAACTCCAGGAACTCAAGAAACTGTATCCGAATATCAAGATCATCATGTCCATTGGCGGTGGAAGCTCGGACCCCAATGCATTTCGCAGCGCCGCACTCCCCCAAAATCGAGTGGCTTTCGTAAAAAGTTGCGTAGCCATGTACATTCAAGGGAACTTCGCGTCGGGTCTAAGTCAGCCAGGCATTTTCGATGGTTTCGATGTGGACTGGGAATTTCCAGCTTCCAGCGCGGACCGGACCAATTTCACCGGCTTGCTCGCGGAATTCCGCCATCAGCTCGATGCGGTTCGCTCGGGACTCGTGCTTTCCATTGCGGGCCCGAATGGTAGATGGGCTTACCAGTACATTGATTTGAAAAATGTGCAGCAGTATCTGACCTACTTTGGCTTGATGACCTACGACTATGACGGGCCTTGGAAGGACAATACCGGATTGGTCGCACCGCTGTACCGCTCTTCCAAAGACCCCGACCCTAACAACAATGCCAGCGCGACCGTCGAAGGGTATCTCGAAGCCGGGGTCGAGCCGGAAAAAATCCTCTTTGGAGTGCCGTTTTACGGCTATGAATGGACCAACGTTCCGAATCTAGACAATGGACTGTTCGAACCGGGTGCTCCTAAAGGCCAAGGCGCTGCGTACAACTCCATCGTCAACATTGAATCCAAGTTTCAGCTGCATCGTGATTCGATCACCGACGCACCATACTTGTATGACGGCAATAACTTTTGGACCTACGACGACACCACCGCCATCAAATTCAAGATGGTTTGGGTCCGTAGCCATAATCTGGCCGGGGTCATGGCCTGGAACCTCAGCCAGGATCTCACCAACGGTCTGCTGCTAAATACCGTCGTGAATGGTCTCAAGCCCCAAAACTAGCACGTTGATCGCATGATGGCGTCCAGTGGGGTTTGAAACGGAATGTTTTCGGAAGTAAAGGATAAGGCGACGGAAATGAATGCTGTGGCACGCCGGCGGCTCGCACTGGCGTTCTGTGACGTTCAGATCTAAGCGGGATAAAACCTGATGCTCTTGATATACGCATATCGCGTAACGTTCAAGGTCGCCTTACCACCCCACTGATCGCTATTCGTGCCACGGATCTGCAGAATGATATAGGCAGGCGCGACCGGTACATTGGTGTGATGATTCGCAACCAGTACCCCATCGATGTACCATTTGACGCTTCCGGGTTCCCAGACCAGTTTGTAGTCGTGGAACTGGCTTGACAGTGACGCATTCCGAACCTCGTCGGTGGTGCGCACATCCGCCGTGTACCCGGGTTGCGTATTCAGATTCAGGTTATGCCAGTTCGTCGCCCAGATTGAATTCTTATTCCCAAGAAACTCGATATCCATCTCGGTTTCAGAATTCTGAAAATACAGAAATGCCGACGAAATTGTGCCGGAGTGTGACTTGCCGGGGCCGTTCGGTGTCGGGGATTCCGACGCCATCCTCATAACAAATTCATACGTGCCGTACCCATACTTCGCTCGCGTCCATACCGCTGCGCCTTTGGAGATGACACCGTCCGGTCCCGGCGCCTGGTCGACCTTGAGGCGAAGCACACCATCAACGAAGTCAACGTTCTCCGGGACGTAGGTGCCATGATTCAAGCCGGGCTTCGAATCAGGAGACTGCCACGTGGCTATACGCCAATCTTTGCCGAGGCCGTTGGTGAAGTCGTACGAAACAGGCTGCGCTTTTACGGTGACCAGCTGCAACAGGAGCGCCACGAGTAAGACCGCTGATCTCATCAGAGGTTTTCCTTTACGCCGTTTGAGACGTCCGGCATCAAAGCCTTTTTTCATCGAAACTTGCGCCAGAACGGAAGTACGTACTTGGCGCACAGATGCACGATTGAACTAGGACCCGAGAGATACCACCCGCCATAAAACATGCTTTCTCCTCACCACTATTGTCTCTTTGCTGCCAGCGCTTCGAACAGCACACAAAGAAGTGCAACCTTGGTAATCGTAGAGGGTTCCGGGATTTAAACCAACGGTACGTCCGCTCTGCATCGATCAAAACGTCAGGCCTATTCGCTTTATGGTACTAGGTATTAGTAATACTATTCCGCCGCTGGTACTAAAGGCCGGTACCTACAAGAGGAGCGCCGCGCGGTGCCTCGGAGGTGTCCAACGGGAGTGAAAGCGCCAACCATTCTAAGGAGAGCTGGGCATGCCGACCAGGACACAAACCGCGGCAGATCGCTACCGAAACTCGCTAACTCAGCTTGTAGCGCGTCGAACTCTGCCACGAGAGCTTCTCGGACTTGGGACCGAAGAAGGCAGTGTGAAAGGCCCTAAGGAAGAGGTAACTATCGACGAATCTCAGGAGAATAAAAGTGGGCGCGTAGAACAGGATGTCCCAGCGCTTGTGCCTGAAGCTGACCACAATCGCGCTGATCAGCATGAACCCGCCGTCAATGCTGGCCCACGTCGCCACCGTCCTGGGGTAAAAGTAGGACCATAGTGGCACGAGCAAGAGCAGGATGGATGCGATCAATCCTTCGCCCATAACCAATTGGGTCTCCAGAGCAATCTTGCGTCTGCTGCCCCACATCTTGAGTTGCCGGGTGCAAGTCCACGCGCCGCCGTTCCAGCGGATCAGTTGGCGACTGTAAGAACGGAGCAAATCCTGAGGATCAGCGGTGATGACCACCGCCTCACGCACGTAGATCACGTCGTAGCCAAGGTCATGGGCACGCAGCGTAGCCATCATGTCTTCGACAATGCTCGGTCTGCTTTCCCAAATCTGGTCGAACAGGCTCATGCGGAAGACCGAACAGCAACCTGCCGCGACGTTGATCGTTCCTAGCGCGTGTTGTCCCTCTTTGATCAGCCAGTGCCCGACGGCATATTGGAGCGCACGCCAAGCTGTCAGCCAGTTTTTGGGCCGAGATTTGACTTTGCCACAAGCAATCGCCGCGTTGGGGAACTTCCTAAAGGCGTTCGCCATGGCGGCGAAGTAGCCGGGTTCGAACGTCGTGTCCGCATCCGCGAGCGCAAGCAAGTCATAGCTGGCAAGATTGAAGTGCTTGATGCCCTTAGCGATCGCCAATGACTTCCCGCCATTCACGGAAAGATCGAGGACGTTAATGTCCCGGGTCAATGCCAGCTGCACCGTCTGGTCGGTGGAGCCGTCGCTAACCAGGTAGACGTCTTCTTTTTCGACGCCGGCAGCGATGATGCTGTCAATCGTGGATACGATCGCTACCGCTTCGTTTTTCGCCGCAATCAGTACGCATACTCTCATTGAACGGTTACTACCTGTCCAACCGAGGGAACACCATTCGTGTTGACCAAAAACAGGAGATACATGCCCGGAGGCGCGACGTTACCGTTTGGAGGACCGGTCAGCGTGAGCGTCTGGCCGTTCGTGGTGAAGGACAATCCCACCAGGCGCTGAGACATATCGAAGGCATGGGTAGGAGCTCCCTCACGGATAAGCACCGCGCCAGCGATCGTTCCATTGGACGTCACCGTGAACGTCTGCCCATACCCGACGATAGCCGGAGCCGCGGTCAGGGAAGGCCGCGTTGCCAGCGAGCCATCCGCATTGAACAGATAGGCGGGCTGGTAAATTTCGATGTGCGGCTCGAATGTACCCTGTTGCGGGTTGCCGCCGCTTAGGACCACGGTTGCATCGGGTAGCAGCAACGCGGTGCTGTGGTACAAGTGCGGGTAGACGTTTGGAGCTGCCGAAGAGAAGGAGTTTGTCGTCGGGTCATAAAGGTCAGCCGTCAGGCTCGCAGTCGTACCGTCTTCGTCATTGGCGCTCCCACCCACCGTCAGAACCTTCCCGGTCGGAAGCAAAACAGCATTCATCTCAACACGCGGACGGGACATAGCCGGTCCAGCAACCCACATTGGGGTTGTTTGCGACATGTCAATCAGTTCTGTGGTGTTGGTGGCGACGACCGTGTTACCCATGCCACCAGCTGCCATGACGACTGGTTGATAGTTGGTTTGCGGCAAAAGGGGCAGGAGAACAACCGAGCCGTAGGAGCGATATTGTGAGTCCAGTGTTGTTGCCAGGTACGTCCAATTCGCGGTGCCCGCGGCAGCATTCGGATCAAACACCCACGTTTCAGGTTCGGGCCCGGCGTGAATCAACTTGCCATTCGGCAGCAGGACCATCCGAGGGTAGAGCGCGGGCGCTCCTGGTACTGGCAGGCTCCCGTCGGAATATTTCAGTGTGCGACAATCTCCTACCGGACCCCCGCCAATCGAGCAGGTCGGGATGACCGGGGTGCTCCAAGAGCCATTCCAATATTCGATCAGCGGATCATCATCTGCATTCTCATCCTGCCCGCCGTAGGTCATTACGCGACCGTCGCTGAGTGAGGTCGTCGTTGGATACCAGCGTCCCGCCACCATAGGTGGGGTCACCGTGAACGTTGAGGTCAGCGGATCGAAAATCGCCGACAAGTTGCTACCACCGAAACCCTGGTCTTGCGTGGTAGTGATGTCGCGGGGTGCTTTGTGTCCCGGGGCGTTTTCCATGGCGCTGGTCGCCCTGCCGCCTGGAACCTTAATGCCATGGCCCATTGCTCGCATGATGGCCGCGGCTGGACCCGTTGCGTAGGTAGCGGTGCCGCCGTTGATGAAGACCTTGCCGTCGGCCATCTGCGTCGCGCCGTTACAGAACACGTCGAAAGGAACCGGGATCGTGTTGAATGCACCCGTAGAAGGCGTCCAAATCGTGGCCGATCCCGGACCCGTCGGGCAGCCGGCTAGGCTCGGTGGGCAGTTGCCCGATCCAGCGATGTAAAGGACGCTGCCTGTGTTCAGCACGATCCCGTGTACCGGATTGATGGGCATCAAGTTCGGTGAGGTCGTCCAAACTCCCTGACCTGCCGGCGTGGCAGGATTCTGCGTGACGCTTGTTCCCGGTGGCGGAATAGGCACGGGAGCCGGCGTTGGAGTTGGCGTTGGAGTCGGAGTTGGAGTTGGTGTGGGCGTTGGAGTCGGCGTTGGGGTCGGAGTTGGAGTTGGCGTTGGAGTCGGAGTTGGAGTTGGTGTGGGCGTTGGAGTCGGCGTTGGAGTTGGCGTCGGGGTTGGGGTTGGCGTTGGAGTTGGGCTGGCGGTAGGCGTGATCCGTTGTTGGCCGCCGTAGTAGCTGCACCCGTACAGCGTGGCCGTAAAGGCCAAGATCGTCACCGCGATTGATATCTTCTTCATGCTCACCTTCATGCTCACCCTTCCTCCTCGACAGAACAGCCCCAAACGTGTTTTGCGTCCTTTACTGCTTGGCATGCGGCCCTGAGCTGGCGAACGTCCATGGCGCACAACTAAAGATTCAAACCGGGGGACCACTTAAAATCCGATCAAAGCGACGTTTCGCTTCTCAATGTTTGTCTTGCCAGCCGTGCCAGAACCTTATGAATATCTCCAGACCAGTCCCAGTTCGCGGAATGATGGTGCGCGTTTCATACAGGTACATCGCGCCCACTTCGAAGGTCGAATGTTCCGTCGGCACCAGCATTTCTATGCCGCCGCCCTCGCGAGTAAAATTGTTCCAGTCGTAGTGCTTGGCGTCCTTGGAGGCCGTGATCTGCCCAAAGGCAATCAGGCTGGGCAGGAGTTTTTTGGTACCGTGGTCCTTATCCTTCCATATCGTCACGCCCTGCTTGGCATAGTCTACGAACAAAGTGTTGTGGAGTTCGGTGGGGCTTATGTTCAATGCGGCGATACCCCAACTGCTTCCCGGGAAGCGACCGCCCTGGCCCCAACCTAACCAATAGTTGATATCGGTTGTGGGCGCCGCCGCCGTTACGTCGCTGACGAAGCGATGTTCAGCGGTGTACCCGACGTCGGCCCTTACGAGGGCGCCGACACTCTTGTATGCAAAGGTCTTCGCCAACTTCAGGCCACCACTGGCACGAACAAAGCGGTTCCAGTCCAGACTGTGCTGGTCAACGCTGTCGGTCGTGTTGACGTAAACACCAAGGTCAAATGGGCCGACGGTGCGGAAGACCAGGCTCTGTTCTGCGAACGCCCGTACCGCGAAGTCCTTTTCCAGCGGGCTGGTTCCGCCCGAATCAATCCACATGCTGCCTTGGCCCGACGGTGCCATACCCGTGATTTTTGGAGCGCGGTCTTGGCTGGTGATGACCGTTGGGGCCATGACCTCCTGAGCGCTGGCCACCGATGCGAACAGTAGGAACAGAGCTACTAACCTCATGACGCTCTCTCTTTCTTCGCTTCTTTTCGTGCGGAGTCTTTGTTCGCCATAACCGTCTTTCCAGTAGTTCAATGCCTTTAAGTTTTGCAATATCTGGCTTTTAGCCGAAGGTAGCTGGTCCTCGCCGCAGCTCACTCGTCCGTATCCGGTGAAGGGACTGGTTCCAGAGACAGCCCCAGCAGGACCCTGTACGTTCGGACAGGAGCAGATTGCCTTCTACTGTCCGTTCGGCCAATGGACCGCACGTCCCGGAAAAAAGGTACAAAAGTACCTCGCCGTGGCCGTAGTACACGTACCAGTACGGCTCGGGCCTTCTCTTTCTTCAATCCTTGACGAGTGATCTCACAGACGTCCGTGGAGTGAACGCATGGCAGGCGGGGTGCATCCTCGAGCCCGACTTTGTTCAGGTTCGGGTGCTCGACAACAAGACGGCGCCGGTAACGACTAGTCCGGTAAACTGGCTTACCGGGACTTGGCAGTTGCGTCCGACGCTCAAGACAGCGCCAGATGTCTGCCGATTTCTGCTGATGTCGGAATTGTCGGCTACGTGGAAATTACCGCGAAATGGGGCCCTGCGCTGCCCATTACTGAGGCGTCAGCGTGATGTCGTCAAACGAGATCGAGTAACCCGTGCTGGCGGCATTCTTCCCGCTCACCGTGAATTTCAAGGAATAGTTCCCGGCCATAGCAAAGTTGAAGTTACCCAGATCGAGGACAACATAGATCCCTGCTGAGGCGCTATTTCGGTATTCGTCTTGCGGCGCGCCGAAGCTGGCTCCATTGATTGCGAGCTGCCACATGCCTCGCGTGTTGAGGCCTTTGGCGGAAACCTTAATGTCGTAGGTTCCGGCGGTGGCGACATTGACGGTGAAGGTGACGTTGTCTCCCACATTGGTGGCATCGAGGATCGTGCCCGTGGTATCTGGGAAGCCGGTCCACGTAAATTGGCGGAACGTCGGGCCCGAGCTGGCCGCCGCCAAGTTTGCGGTCTGATAAACCACCGGCGTTTTCGAACCCGAGCCCGAGCCCGAAGTGCCGTAGCTCCAGGTGAGGATTTCCTGAATCGACGTGGACTTTCCGGTAGCCCCGGTAAAGCCGACGAACGCGGTATTGCCGCCCACAGTCGACGGGATATTGATGGGCCACGACGTCGTGAACGTCTCGGCGCTATTGGTGGTGTCAGTGATCGTCATGGTGAGTGTCGTGCCGTCGTAGGTCATATGCACCTGCATGACGTCGCCGCTGTGGAGGTTCACACCGCCTCCTAGCGTGGTGGCCGGCACCGTGGGTGACACGCCATTGGTGTACAGGCCAATGGAATTGTTCCCCTCGCCGGCGTTGTTCACCAAATCGAACTTGATGGCCACGCTCTTGGCGATGCCGGGCGTTGCGCCCGGCGAGTCGGGACCATATCCGAGCCCTCCCCCGACTGGACCGAGCGCGGTAATCCCTGCGTTCTGAATCGTAAACGTGATGCCGTTGCCGATGGGGTTGGTCAACTGGAAGGTGAAGTCGTTTGTGAAGGACTGCACGTTCACTGGCGTTGTCCAATAGGCGCTGCCTGCTTCGTAGGTGCCGTTGTCGGTCAGTTGCAGGCGCGTGCCATTCAGTTTGGTGTGCCCATTGAACTGCATACCTGACGCCGAGAATCCTGAAGCAAAGCTGATCGCCGTCGAGCCTTGATTGATGCTGTACCCCCCACTGGCTGCGTTGCTGTTGCTGAGGCCGCTGGCGGTGGCGATAGCCTGGAGAATGGTCGATGCACCGATGGAGACCGGGCCGGTGTACTGGGTGCTGGACGTTGTAGGCGGGGTTCCACCAAGCGTGTAGTAAATGGTGGCGTTTGGTGTTGTGGTGCTGATCGCTACCGATTGTGCGGATGAGTACGTGCCCGGTGGAGGTAGAAATGTCGGTGTCGCCACCTGGGTGTTGAGCGTGTAGGTTGCGCTGGCAACCGCGCTGGCGAGCAAGCCCGGTCCTGCGGCGATAGCTTGAATGGTTTCGGTGCTGGTCACGGTGATCGGGCCGGAATACTGTGCGGAGCTGGTTGTGGGCGTTGTTACTCCGTCGGTCGTGTAGTAGATGTTCGCGCCGGACATGGATTCGTTCATGGTGACTTGCACCGAGGAATTGAACGACTCGCTGCCCGGTGTGATCGCGGGACTCGCAGCCTGCGTCGCGCCGTTCAGTAGTCCGTAGACGCTTATCTGATATTCGGTGCCGACGTATACCTTGCCGTTGATCACCGTGGGCACCGAAAACTTCACGGTATTTCCAGGATTGTCGCGGGCGACATTCAGCTCGCTGGAGTAGAGCAATTTCGAGACGTCGGTGGCGTCATGCGCATACAGGATTTCGCGTCCAGTGGAACCGTTCGCCTCGGGCCGGATATCCCATACGATGCCATTGGAGGTCCCGTTTGCGGAGACCGTGGGAGTGGAACCTGGGTATTCGCCGGTTTCGGCGGACGTCGAGGTCGGAGTTGAAGACAGAACGCCGCTTACGAACGAGAAGGCCTTCAGGTGATCGTTTTTGCTCCAGTAATAGACGTTTCCATTCCAATAAGCGGGCATGCCGTACACACCGTTCAACTGGGCTGTTTCTCCAGGGTCTTTCGCGTTGTTTACGTGGTAGCCACCTAGACTGTTCTGGTTGAGCAGGTAGACGCGTCCGGTCTTGCCTGCCTGGACCAAAAAGCGCTGTCCACCGCCCTCGGATGGTGGCAGCAGAAGCACACCACCGGAAGCCTGGTCCGTGTCATTGGTGTTGAGGGTGGACTGGTCGTGGGGTGTGAAGTCGTCGCCCGGGATTACACCGCTCATCGTGGGAATGCCGCCGGCCAGGTCCAGCTTAATGATGGAATCGCCGTAATCCATGGAGTTGTTGTAGGGCGCTGCGGCGTCGAACGCGCCGTTGCCGGTGGTCGTGAACATCTGCCCGAAGGGATGATTGACGGGATCGGGGACCACTGCAGCCAGCCCGGATCCGGACATCCAGATGCCAGAAGCGAAGCTGTTGGGGGAAGAACACCATACGCCTGTTTGCTGCAGCGTGCCCGCGTTATACGCCAGTATCCAGCCGTGCCACGGGCTGTTGTCTCCGTGCGAGGCGAAGGCGACATAAACGATGCCGTTGAGCAAGAGCAAACCTGGACGCTGATTTTCCCAAAGTGGGTCCCACGCCAAGACGCCACCGGTGCTGCCGCTGCCTGTTCCCGTGACGGAAGCCTGGATCTGTTTGGGGCCTCCGAACTTTTCTGTCCCAGTAGTGAGGTCCAGAGCGTGCAGGCGCTGCACGTAGGTTCCGCTTTCTTTGGTTTTGCCGACGACGTAGAGGGTGCTGGTCGATGGGTCGATGACCGGCGTGCCTGTAATGCCGATTTCTGGCTTAATGTCGTTGGGCGCGTCTACGTCGGTACTCGGAACGGTGGTCGCGCCGGCAGCTGCGCCGTACGCGGCTGTCAGCAGAGAAACTTGCCATAGCGGGTTGGCGTTCGCTCCCGTGTTGCTGTCGGCGTCGAAGGCGTACACGCCGTCGTGCTCGGTGGCGATGAAAACGGCGTTGTGGGTTGTGCCAGCCTGGGGCGTGCCCGCGCCCATGGTTACTCCAGGGACGTACAGAGGTTGGGCGTAGACCCAGCCATCCACAGTTTGCGAAAAAAGCTTGCCGAAGCCGGCGGTATTCACATTGGAAGGTGTCAGGATCGTTTCGTTGGTGTTGGCGCCGGTGCGCGCTATGTCGTAGTGTTGCGTGAACACGCTGGTCTGTGCCGCGGCGCTGGAGGCGCAAAGCAGCAGGGTCGCGCACAGTTGCGCGCTTCTTGCCGGAACGCGATGGCGGGAGCGATTCTCGCCACAGGCATCGTTCCCGGACACACCAATCGTCAGCGGATGATAAATCATCAGCTCGCCTCTAGAACTTTACATGATCAGAATCAATTGCCTTCGGGGGGACAGCGGGCGGAGTATATCGATCCTGCGCCACCAGCTACAACACAATTATTCCTTCGAAACGCCACCGATGCAGCCTAATTGCCCGCCGACGAGAAGGATGGAGCGACCACTGGCTTTGGGATGGCGCCCCGGATCACGAGCCAAAGCATGAAGGCCACCTCTCCGGTGAGGAGGGGGAAGGTGATGTTGGAGACGCGATCCTCGTATTGCGGCAAGAGTGTGCCGGTAAAGCTGAGGGTCAGATACGCGAGGCCGTTGACGATCAGCCAGACGCCCAGGAAGCGCGGAAGGAAGCGCGACCTATAGGTCAGGATCCCCAACGGAATGAGCCATAGGCCATAGAAGATCTCGCCGGCAACGAATCCCTGGCCGTGCAGATGGAGGAACAGCATGACCAGCGCGTCGCGCTGAGGTTTTTCGAATGCGGACAGGAAATTGGCGCCGTGCGCGAGCGTCAGGGCGGCGGCGTCGTTCAGCACGTTGCAGAAGTAGATGGCGGCTGGCAGCAAGCCACCCAGAATTACCATCAGCATCGCAAGGTTCTGATCGACTTGCTTGAACAAGCGGTAAAGCGCTAGCGCGACGAATATCACTATGGTCCCAACGAAAAGGTCGCTGGCGATGCCGAGACGGAAAAGTGTGTCGTGGGCAGCGATGTTGTTGGACGTAGCGGTCGGGTCGCCATGAACGAACAGCTTGCTGGGAATGTAGATCAGACGGACGGGGCCGGCGAGGGCGAGGAGCAGGTAGAGGAATCCTGCGACTCTCCCAGGGTTGCGAGTCGAGCTCATGAGTCCTCCCTTTAGGGGGTTGCATCTAGCCTGCCATACGGCCGAAGTTGTTCAAAGGTTTCGCCACACGAGCAGACCGCCGGGAACTGCCGGACCCATTTTGGGACGTCGAATAAATCCGTGATGAATTTGCACGATAATTTCCCCGGCGTCGAACCCACGTGCGATGTTCTTCGCTTTCGGCCAAGCGCGGCTCGCACCATTAACTCTTCTCCAGCGCCGATCACGCCAATTTCGCCCGTTCCCTGCTTAATACTTAGGTAGCGCGCGCTCTCTTGCTATTCTTTCGCGTGTACGCCGACGCCAAGCCTCGATTCACCTATCTCGTCTCGCAAGCGCGAACCGCCGCGCCGGCAATACACACCATCGGCAGAACCCCGCCGTGCACGGCGCACCGGCTCAGCCGCATCCCAGCTTTCGCAACCGCGCAACGTCGCTGCAATAACTCATTCAGAATCCGCACTTACGCAAGTGGTCATTTAAAACGACTTAAAGTCTTTGGAATCCGCACTTACACAAAACCCAGGGGGAGGGGGTGTTATTGTTAACCAGGCGAGAATCCTCAACACTGCAGCGGATTCAAAGCGGACAGATCATCTCCGTCTACTCACTACTCACCAGTCACTACTCACTGGCCTTCACTGGCCCTCTACTTCTTCTGTCCGTAGTACGCCGTGCTCCCATGCTTACGAAGGAAGTGCTTGTCGTGCAGATGCTTGGAGATCGATCGGGCCTTCGGATTCGCGGTGATCGTGACAGTTGCCAGCGCGGCGATCTCTTCCATCCCTACCGCCATGTGTGCTGCTTCGGTTGGGGTGGCTCCCCAGCAAAACGGTGCATGTCCCGCAACGAGAACTCCCGGCATGTGCAGGGGGTCCAGCTTTGCGAAGCGGCGCACGATGGCATGTCCCGTGTTGACCTCGTAGTCGGAGCGAATCTGCTTTGGAGTCAGCGGCTTGGTGACGGGAACGGGGCCGTGGAAGTAGTCCGCGTGCGTCGTGCCGAAGCACGGAATCTCGCGTCCCGCTTGCGCCCAGGCCGTCGCGAACCGCGAATGTGTGTGCGCCACGCCGCCGATACCCGCAAATGCTTTGTAAAGGATCAGGTGCGTGGGCAGATCAGACGAAGGGCGCAAATTCCCTTCCACCGTTTTTCCCTCCAGGTCCACGACAACCAGATCTTCCGGCTTCATCTTCTCGTACGGAACGCCGCTCGGCTTGATCACTACCAGTGCGTCGCTGCGAGAGATTCCGCTGGCGTTGCCGAACGTGTGCAGCACCAACCCGCGTCGCACCAGTTCGAGATTCGCTTCCAGAACTTCTTCGCGCAGACTTTTCAGGATCATGCGTTGCCTCGCGCGCTGGCCGCAAGTTTGCGCAGCGTGGGAAGCACGCGTCCCACGGAAATCGCCGTCGCATCGGGTTTGCCGAAACCAAAATACAGCTCGCGGTATAGCGTGTACAGCTCTTCGTACCCACGAGCTGCTTTCGCATCCGGCTCGATCACGCGATGTTTCGGGCAAAGCGCCTGCTGTGCTTCTTCCAGGCTGTTGAACGCCTTCGCGGCCATAGCGGCAAAAATCGCGGAGCCCAGACTGGTCACATCGGACTGCGGAATCAGAATCGGTTTGTTCAAGACGTTGGCATACACATGATTGAGCACATCATTCTTTTGCGGAATGCCGCCGGCGTTGATGACGCGATGAATCGGCACGCCGTGTTCTTCCATGCGCTCGAGAATGATGCGGGTATGAAATGCGGTGCCCTCGATCGCGGCAAACAGCTCGTCCTGCGCCGTGTGCGTAAGGTTCCACCCGAGCGTGATGCCGCCGAGTTCCGGATTCACCAGAACGGTGCGGTCTCCGTTGTCCCAGGTCAGCCGCAGCAAACCGGTCTGGCCGGCGACGTAAGATTCCAGCCCAACCGAAAGCGCCGCAACGGTGCTGTTGGCACGCTGCGCGATCGCGTTAAAGATATCGCCGGTCGCGGAAAGCCCGGCTTCCACGCCAGTTTTCTTCGGATCCACCGAACCTGGCACCACGCCGCACACGCCAGGAATCAGTTGAACGCCATCGCTCATCGCGATGATGCAAGTCGATGTGCCAACCACGTTGACGACATCGCCGGTGCGCGCGCCCGCACCAATCGCGTCCCAATGTGCGTCGAACGCGCCGACCGGAATCGGAATTCCGGCGCGCAGTCCAAGCTTCGCGGCCCACTCCGGCGCGAGGGTGCCAGCCAGTTGGTCGCTGGCCGCGTATCGTCCGTTCAATTTTGCGCGAACGCCGGCAAGAAGTGGATCGACGGTGGTGAGAAACTTTTCGGATGGCAAACCACCGAGCGCGGCATTCCACATCCACTTATGCCCCATCGCACAAATCGAACGAGGCGCCTTCGCCGGATCGGTGATACCGCAGAGAACCGCCGCAACCATGTCGCAATGCTCCAAAGCGGTGACGAAGCGGTCGCGCTTGTCGGGATTGTGGCGCAGCCAGTGGAGCAGTTTCGAGAAGCCCCACTCAGAGGAATAGATTCCGCCGCACCAATCGATCACTTCTTGTTTTTCGCGATGCGCGGTTTCGGTGATCAGTGCGGCCTCGCGGGCCGAGCGGTGATCGCACCACAGATAATATTCGTCGAGCGGCTCGAGATTTGCGCCAACTGGGATGACGCTGGAGCCGGTTGTGTCGATCGCGAGCGCCGCCACCTGATCACCCGAAATATTCGCGGAGGCAATCGCCTTGCGCGTAGCTGCCGCGAGAGCGCGCATGTGATCGTCGTGGCTCTGGGTGGCGAAATCGGGGTCGTCCTTGCGCCGATGCAGCGGATACTCGGCAACGCCCGAACCAAGGCGTCCCCGCGCAGTGTCCACAATGGTCACGCGGACGCTGAGAGTTCCAAAATCGACACCGGCCACAATAGCCAAGCGATTCCTCTCCGTATTTAGTTGCTCAAAGGAGTCTATGCGCCGTGCGCGTACATTTGCCAGCCGAAGTACTTCGTCACTGCTTCGTGCACGACCGGCGCGACGGTCGAGAAATTTGCAGCGACATGATGCTCGAAACCGTTCTCGCAAATATAGCGGAGCAGTTTTTGCATGTGCGGGATTTCGACGACGCCGGCGCCACCGAACGTTTCCAGGGGATCATCGGTGAACCTGCCGCCGCCGGAGTAACCACGGATTTTCCCAGAGAGGTCGTCCGTCGAAAAACGAGCGAAGCTCATCGCGCCGGATTTCACGCGGCCAACGCAGGTCCCAAAGGTATTGTCTTTGCCGACGGTGCCCGCGATGATGGCCTGAAAATCCATGGTCACGTCCTTGAAGAAATGCTTCGGCAAGTTGCTGCAATGGAAGCAGACGGCTTTGTTGGGATCGGCGCCGTAGTTGTTATTCCAATCGAGCAGCGCGCTGGGTGTTCCCGAGGCGAGTTGCAACACGTGCATGCCGAGTACGCCGCAAACATCGACTTCGCAGGCACTGGAGAGCAGCGAATCGCTCATCATGCTCATAACCGTGCAAGGCACGACGCCTAGATTTTCTTCCAGCGAAGTCCAGCACTGCACGGCGCTGATCTGGACGTCGGCGGCCTTCATCCAGTCGTCTACGACTGCGCCGAGCTTGGCCATTTTCAACAGTGCAGGCTGTGGGATGCCACTGGTGGAAACGTATTTCTGGATGGAGTTCAGTTTCTGAACGGCGACGGGATCGTCGTCTTTCATGCGGCCGATGCGGCCGATAACTTCGGAAAGATCGAGCGTTTCGACGGAGATGCCGTTGGCTTCGAGAATTTTCTCGCTGTAACGCACGGTATTGAACGCGGCGGGACGCGCGCCGATGGCGCCGATGCGCAGATTGCGAAGTCCCTTGACGACGCGGCAGACGCCTGCAAACCATTCCAGATCTTTCTTGAACTCGTCGGAATTGGGAGCTTCGGTGTGAAGGGTGGTGAGCGAGTACGGAATAAAATATTGCTGCAGGTTGTTGCACGCCGACATCTTTCCGCAGAAGCTGTCGCGGCGGTGCGCGATGGTCATCTTCGCGGGAGTGTCCGGAGTCGCCTGGATCAAAACCGGAACGTCGAGGCGGGCGAGGCGCAGAGTGTCGGCAATCGCGCGCTCATCGCCGAAGTTCGGAAGCGAAACGATGACTCCATCAATCTTCTTGCTCGCGGCTTTGAATAACTCCGCGCAACGCTTGGCTTCTTCGTGAGTTTCGACGGCGCCGTGTTTGCTGGCTTCCGGGCCGAGAACAACCACGTCGATTCCGGCGGCTTGAAGGACCTGAATCATTTCTTCACGGCCGGTCTTGGCGAGGTGATCGGGGAAAAAGCCGCGATTCCCTACGATCAATCCCATTGTCATCTTGGAATTTCCCATGGTGTTCGCACCTTACGAATCGCTTATACAGACTGACGAGTAAACGATTACTGGAGGATTCACCTTAAGGGACGGGCGGGATTTTTGTCAAATTGTTGGATGGAGAGGAAGGGAGGAGAGAAAGGTAGAGAAGGCGAGCGAGGAGAGAAGATTAAAGATAACGCAGAGGCGCAGAGTCCGCCGAGTAGCGCGGAGAGAGACCGGTTGGGGTGGCCGGGTGGGCGATAGATGTCGCGGGGTTAGGATTTTCCGGTTAGGGTGCGGATCAGGTCGGTTTCTTTTTTGTCGTAGGGCTGGCCGTCGGGGCGGAAGATGTCGTGGAACCAGACTTCTGGCTCGGCGGTGTACTGCTTTTCCCAGGAATCCCACGGGTAGATGGTTTGCGACGTACCCGAAACGAAGCCCCAATTGTAGGCGCCTACTTTTTCTTGTTTCAGGACCGGGAGGACTGCTTCAAATGTGCTGCCTCTTGGGCGCGCCATGTATTCGGTGCAGATGATGGGGCGGTTGAAGCGGCGCAGAGATTTTATGCTGACGAGGACTCTGTCGGGCGGATCGTAGTTGTGGAAGGTGATGACGTCGGAGTTTTCGAGTTGCAGGTGTTCCATGGGGCTGAGCTTGGTATCGTCGGACCAATCGAGTTTTTGCCAGACGCCGCTGGTTAGGGGTTGGGAGGGTTTCGCTTCGCGGGCCCAGACCCAAACTTTGGTTAACAATTGTTGCGCGGCTTCCGCTTTGTTCGGAAGTTCGGTGGTTTTATAGGAGCCGTTTCCGTTGTCGGGCTCGTTCATCAGATCCCAGATCAGGACGCGGCGGTCGTGGCGGAAATGGCCGACGACTTCTTTTATGTAGGGCTTGATTTCGATGGGCCAGCTTGCGGGATCTTTTAGCACTTCCGCGCCCGGAGATTGCACCCAGCCGGAGTTGTGGACGTGGGGACGCGGAGCGCGCTGCGGTCCGATTTGCGGATTGGGATCCCACACCGAGTCGAGTAATACGAACATGATGCGAATGTGATGTTTGTCGGCTACTTGCAGAAATTTGTCCATGCGATTGAGGAAGCCGGCGGGGTCTTGCTTCCAGGCCAGGTTGTGGAGGAAGACGCGCATGGTGTTCATGCCCAGGCCTTCGGCCCAGGTTAGTTCGCGATCGATGGTGGGGAGATCGAAGGTGTCGGCTTGCCACATTTCGAGTTCGTTGATGGCGGTGCTGGGGATGAAATTGCTGCCGACCAGCCAGGGTTGCTTTGCGTACCAGTCGTTGGCGTGTTGGGGAGACCATTGGCGTGGGGCGGCGCTGGTTGAAGAGGGGAACAGAAAAGGTAGAAGGAGGGCAGTGAGGAACAGGATTTTCATTCGACGCATGGTTGCCTCGTTTGAGAGTGATGAGTCAAAAGTGTAGGAGTGTTTCCTCAGGGGCTAAAGCCCATTGGTTGCCGAGTGGTTATGTCGGAGCTAAAGCTCCGACCCCTATTCGACGACACCACATTTTACGGCTGGGCAAGTTGGGGCACAGCGGTGCTGCGCCCGTACAAGAGATTGCATTGCTCATGCGAGCTTGAGTTGTAGCAGGGTTACGGAGGCTGGGGCAAATGTGTATTTTGCAGTGCGGCCGCTGGGGGTCCAGCTTTCGGTGCGCGGGTGGACTTCGTTTGGATTGTCGAAGGTGTTGTGGGCGTGGATGTCGGTCGTCGCGAGTACCGTTGCCCGGCCGGAGCTTGCTTCGGCGCCTAGCAGGTGGATTTCCGCTTCCCGTGATTGGGTGATATGGGGATTTACTACTGTGATCGCCAGGTCTTTGCCGCGGAGGGAGGCTGCGCCTTTCAGGCTCCAGAAGGTGGCTGGTTGGCCGTCGCGATCGTAGGTGATCGTTGGGGATAGGAATTCGGCGCGGATGGCCTGGGCGCCTTGGTGGGCGGCGTACATTTGGAAAACGTAGTAGACGGGTGTGGTGATGAAGCGGTCGCCGTTTGCCAGGAAGAGACTGTTGAGGTTGTTGATGAGTTGAGCGCAGTTGGCCATGGTTACTTTGTCGGGATGACGATTGAAGATGTCCAGCGTTAGGCTGCTCATCACCGCGTCGCGCTGGGTGATCATCTGGCCGAGGATGTGGGTTGGGGCGACTTCGGAGCCGGGTTTGTACCATGGGCCCCATTCGTCGACGACTAGTTTGATGCGGCGCTTGGCGTCGAATTCGTTCATCACTTGCCAATGGCCTGCGATGAGCGATTCGAGCTTGTCGGCTTCGCGCATCAGTTCGTACCACTCGACGGGCTCAAACTTTACAGCATCGCCTTTGCCGGCATCCCAGTTTGTGGTGCCTCCGCGGCTTAGATTCCAAGAGTAGTAGTGGAGTGAGAGTCCCCAGATGTTGTTGAGAGCGTTTGGACCTTTTTGCAACATGCCTTCGAAGAAGCCGCGGGTCCATTTGTATTCGGCGTCGTTTGGTCCCGAAGCAATGAACGAAAGATCGCTTCCGTATTGCGGAACCCATGCCGCGAAACGACGAAATTCGGTGGCGTATTCACCCGGAGTCATTTCGCCGCCGCAGCCCCAGGATTCGTTGCCAATGCCCCAGTAGCGGACGTTGAATGGATCTTTGCTTCCGGTGGAGGCGCGAAGATCGGCCAGCGTGGTGCTCCCTGCGGGGGAGTTGCAGTATTCCACCCAGCGGTAGAAATCTACGGCAGGCAGGCTGCGGAGGTTGGCGGCGAGGTAAGGCTGGCTGCCGGCGAGTTTGCAGAATTGGACGAACTCGTTGGTGCCAAATTCGTTGGGATCGTATTTTTGCGGGATGTTGCCTTGATTGCGGACGAGGGGATCGCCGGCCCAGAAATTGGTGCGGCGGGGACGCTTGGCCGCGGGGCCGATGCCGTCTTTCCAGTCGTAGCTGTCGGCGAAGCAGCCGCCGGGCCAGCGGATCACCGGTGAATTGATTTTCTGCAGGGCATCGACGAGGCTTTTGCGAATGCCGTTGACGTTGGCGATTTTGGAGTCTTCACCGACCCAGACGCCGTCGTAGATGACCCCACCGAGGTTTTCGGTGAAGTGGCCGTAGATGTTTGGCGAGATAGTGCCGAGTTCCTCGTTGAGGATGACGTCGATGCGGGCGTCGAAGGAGGCCGCGACGGACATTTTTCGGGCGAGCACGGTTGCGCCGAGTGCCAAGGCGGAGTTGCGGACGAATTCGCGGCGACCGACGGTCATGGATTGATCCTCGGAGTGACGTTTTTAGGCCGTCGAAGTGTAACGGGATTGTTCTGATGAATTCAACGTCGATTGTTCGAAGTCTATTCTGGGACACGACAACTCGTTAGGCTAACGCCCAATTAACTCCACGTGGCTACACTCCATCGCGATTGCCAACTGAACTCGGAGCCTTGACCTGTTTCTGGTGCTGGGTTTGATGATCACAAATGGCAAAACTAATTTTCCCAAGCCATTTGCTTCTATGTTCGATTCGTATTGTCCAGGTCCGAGCTGGTCAAGCGAAAATTCCCCGCTTGCGTTAGTCTGACGAGAATCGACCATAGTTCCATTCTTTCTTACGGAGACGGTAGCATTGGAATGGGCAAGCCCTGAGAATCAACCACAGTGCCGTAGAAATGTTTGAGCGGTTTGAGTTGCTTGTCGATACAAAGATTGGCCAAGACCGTCTCAGTCTGAAGAATGAGAGCAAGGACGAGAGACGCGATCAAGCAAGCCTTCAATGATGAGTGGATTTTCATCGAGACAACTTAATGAGGATCAAGTTCAACTGCAATTGTTCGGCGCAAATCATCATTGGACAGAGCCCTGTTTGCTTCGCGTCAGTCAGCCGCGGCAAGAGCGTTAGGATGCCGGATCGGCGATAACGTTTTGGTTTTGCTCGCCGAGGCCTTGGATGCCGAGTTGGATTTTGTCGCCGGGGCGCAGGAAGACCTGGGGCTTTTGGCCCATGCCGACGCCGGGAGGAGTGCCAGTGGAGATGATGTCGCCGGGGTGCAGGCTCATGAAGCGGCTTAGATAGCTGACGATGTGGGCTACCGTGAAGATCATGGTTTTGGTCGTGCCGATCTGGCGTTGCTGGCCGTTTACTTTCAGCCATAAGTGGAGATTTTGCGGGTCGGGGACTTCGTCCTTGGTGACGAGCCACGGGCCGATGGGGCCGAAGGTGTCGGCGCTTTTGCCTTTGGTCCATTGGCCGGTGCTTTCGAGTTGGAAGGCGCGTTCGGAGAGGTCGTTGATTACGCAATAGCCGGCTACGTGGTTGAGGGCGTTGGCTTCGGTTACGTATTTTGTTGGGCTGCCGATGATTACGCCTAGTTCTACTTCCCAGTCGGTTTTTTTTGAGTTGCGGGGGATGATGACCTCGTCGTTGGGGCCGCAGATGGCGGAGGTGGCCTTCATGAAGACGACTGGTTCGGCTGGGGCGGGGTTGCCGGTTTCGGCGGCGTGGTCGGAATAGTTCAGGCCGATGCAGATGAATTTGCCGACGTGATTGACGCAGGGGCCGAGGCGCGGGCTTCCGCCTACCAGCGGGAGGGTTTTGGTGTCGTGAGCTTGGAGGCGTTGGAGCGATTGCGGGGATAGGGCTTCGCCGGCGACATCGGGGATTGTGGCGGACAGGTCGCGGATTTGGTTGTTCTTGTCTAGAAGAGCGGGTTTTTCTTTTCCTGGTTGGCCGTAGCGAAGCAGCTTCATGTTTTCTCTCCTGTTTGTCGGGGCGATTGTATCAAGATCCCTCAGCGGCTAAAGCCGGATCGAGCGGAGCCGGCGGCGTATTTGAACTGGTCGCGTAAGAACGCAAAGAGATCAAGACAAAGCTTTCGTCAGGGGCTGAAGCCCTTCGGTTCTTGACGAATTACGCCGGGGCTGAAGCCCCGGCCTCCTAAAGAAAAGACTTTTCGCGCAATTTGTGATGTCGTGCCTTCCCTTGTTGCAACAAATGCCCGGAAGGGACGCGCTGAAGCGCGCCCCTACATTTGCTCCGAAAGAACAATTCTTCAGGGGCTGAAGCCCTTATGGTGCGCCGCTGATGTCGGAGCTAAAGCCTCCGACCCCCTTCGCTTCAAAACCGGAGAGGTCGCGCTGAAGCGCGCCCCTACACTTGCACGGCTTGCACGGCTGGCCCTGCGGGCCTTTCGATCGATGAGCAACGTCAGGATCACAGGGTCCAGCCGCCGTCGATTATGTGGATTTGGCCTGTGGTGAAGCTCGATTCGTCGGAGGCCAGGTACACCGCCAGGGCTGCGACCTCTTCTGGTTTGCCCAGGCGGCCCATCGGTTGGCGGGCTATGAATTCTTTGCGGGCTTTTTCTACGTCGCCCAGGGCGGCTATTCGCTGCTCCAGGCTGGGGGATTCTACCGTGCCGGGACAGATGGCGTTTACGCGGATGCCTTGGCGGATGAAGTCGGCGGCCAGGGATTTGGTCAGGCCGATTACGGCTGCTTTTGTGGCGCCGTAGACGAAACGGTTGGGGGCGCCTTTGATGCTGGAGGCGCCAGAGGACATATTAATGATGCTGCCTTTTTTGGCGACGAGCATGGCGGGGAGGAAAGCGCGGGTGGTTCGGTACATGGACTTTACGTTGAGATCGAAGGAGAAGTCCCAGTCGGCTTCACTGCAATCGAGGATGGTGCCTTGGTGGACGAAACCTGCGCAGTTGAAGAGGATGTCGATGGCGCCTAGTTCGGCGGCTAGGGCGATTACGGCTTGGGTGTCGCGAACGTCAAGCTTGCGCGTTTGGATGGCGGGGAGTTCGGCGGCTAGTTTTTGCAGGAGTTGGTCGTTGAGGTCGGTGGCGTAGACTTCGGCGCCCTCGTTGGCGAAGGCGCGGGCGGTGGCTGCGCCGATGCCTTGGCCTGCGGCGGTTAGGAGGGCTTTCTTTCCCTTTAGTCTGGCGCTCAATTGCATGCTCCGATTTGGTGGTGGCTATCGGAACCGGTCTTAAGACCGGCGACTACAGCGGCTGGGAAAATGTTGTTCATGGATGCGCATCCTGTAGCGTGATTTTGAAACAGTGGGCGAATTTACCGGCGGGCTGAGATGGGACGTGAATGTGCAGGCCGTCGGATTGAGATTCGAAAGTGACCGGTGAAGATGATCCCAGCAGGGAGACTGCGGAGATTTTTTGGGCGTCGAGTTGAGCTGCGGTGAGTGAGTGAATTACGGCTTCGCCGGTGGTGGGCCATGCTAGTTCGCACGCGTAGAGCTGGTTATTTTTGGTGGTGAAGCGGAAATCGCGATCGATGAAGACCTGGACGTCGGTGTCGTGAAACGCGCCTTCGACGATCTTTGTGGGGCCTTCGCCGTAGATCTTCCACGCGCGGGTGCTGTAGATGGCTTCGCCGTTGACCTTGAGCCACGCACCGACTTCGCGGAGAACACTTTGCACTTCGTCGGGAATGGTGCCGTCGGAACGCGGGCCGAAATTGACGAGCAGGTTGCCGTTCTTGCTGACGATGTCTACCAATTGCTGAACGATAGTCTGCGCGGATTTGAAACTATCGTTCTCGATGTAGCCCCAGGATTTGTTGCTGATGGAGGTGTCGGTTTGCCAGTAGAGGGGGCGGATGTCGTTGAGCTGGCCGCGTTCGATGTCGAGGACGGCGGAATGGGCTTCCATGGCGTTGTTTTTGTAGTTGATTACGCCGACTGAGCCACGGCGGGCGGCGTCATTATAGAAGAAGGCGGCGAACTCGGCGATGTGGCGGCGGACTCTGGGTTGGCCGATCCACCAGTCGAAATAGAAGAGGTCGGGTTGGTATTTTTTTACGATTTCGGCATCGCGGGCTAGCCAGTCGTCGAGGTAGGCGTCGCTGACGTAGGTCCAGTCGGTGAGCAGGGTTTGCTTACTTTGGAGCCAGGTGTGGGCTGGGCCGTAGAAGGCGGCGTATTGTGGGTCGTTCACGTCGGAGTCGATGGTGCGGCCGCCGTCGAGGAAGAAATTGTGCTCGACGCGGTGGGAGGAGGCGCCTAGGCGGAGGCCCTCGGCGCGGACTGCCTTCGCTAGATCGCCCCAGAGATCGCGGTGCGGGCCCATTTTTGCGGCGGTCCAGTCGGAGAGACCGCTGTCGTACATGGTGAAGCCGTCGTGATGTTCGAAAACGGGGACGACGTACTTGGCGCCGGATTCCTTGAAGAGGCGGGCCCAGGCGGCGGGGTCGAAATGTCCAGCTTTGAACATGGGGATGAAATCTTTGTAGCCGAACTTTGACGGCGGACCGTAGGTGGCAAGGTGATGTTTGTACTCGTCGGTGTCGGGACGGTACATGTTGCGTGGATACCATTCGTTGCCGAAAGCGGGGACAGAGTAAACGCCCCAGTGGATGAAGATCCCGAACTTGGCGTCTTTGTACCAGTCGGGGACTTCGTATTTTTGCAGGGATTGCCAGTCGGCGCGGTAGGGACCTTGCGAACCGATGCTGCGCGCTTCTTTCACGAGCGCGGCGCGCTGAGAATCGTATTTTGAGCTGGCGTGTTGCCAGGTTTGATCGATGGTCTCGGCGTCCTGGGAACTGGTGGGCTGGGTTTGCGCGGCGACGGGGAGCGCGGAAAAAATACCGGCAACCAGGAATAGGAGAAACCATCGAGAGTGGGCGCGGCGCCAGCAGGTTGTGTGCATGAATGCTCCTGTTCGTTCCTTTGGACCTAGCCTGTAAGCGCGGCCAAGTTGCGGCGCTGCGATCCCCAGAACGAATAGAGCGCGATGATCGCATAGGCAAGCAACGGGACAGCATAGGCTAGCGCGAGACTCTGGGTCTGCTCGGAAATGAAGCCCATCAGAGGTGTGAGAACGGCACCGCCGACGATGGCCATTACCAAAAGCGAGCCGCCTAGTTTGGTGTTCGGTCCAAGTCCCTTGAGACCGAGTGCGAAGATGGTTGGGAACATTACGGACATGAAAAAACTGGTGAGGAATACGCACCAAATACCCAGGCGTCCCGGCATCAGCACCGCGACCGTGAGGAGGATGATGTTGGCAACGCCATAGGCGCCCATGAGTTTGCTGGGGTTGATGAAACGCATCAACCAGGCGGACGCGAAACGGCCTACGCCGAATGCGGCTAACGTGCCGGTGAGGAAGTAGCCGGCGATTTTTTCGGATTGATGAGCGTACTCCTGAACGTAGGAGATGAAGTAGCTCCAGGTGCCTACCTGGGCGCCTACATAGAAAAACTGAGCGACTACCGCGAGGAGGAAATGGGGGTGGCGAAGGAGGTCGCGCAAGTGGCCGCGGCCGCCGGATTCGTCTTCGTGCTCGCTGTGGATGGGCGGGAATTTCGTGCGCAGGATTAGGAGGGCCCAGATCAGGGCGATTGCGCCGATGACTAGATACGGTTTGATCACGCGGAGGGTTTCGAAGCGCAGGTAAGCTTCGTAGGTGTGGCGAGCTTGCTGGATGGCGATTTCTTGCGGCGTCAGCTCAACGCCGGAAAAGATGAAGATGGTGCCGATCAGTGCTCCAGTGATCGCGCCGATTGGATTGAAGGCTTGGGCGAAATTCAGGCGGCGTTCGGAACTGTCGGGGTCGCCCAATTGGGCGATGAAGGGATTGGATGCGGTTTCAAGGAAGGAGAGGCCGCTGGCGATTACGAACAGAGCGAAGAGAAAGAAGCCGTAGCTGTCGGCGAGAGCGGCAGGCCAAAATAGGAAAGCGCCTGTTCCGAAAAGAACGAGGCCGGTGACGAAACCGGACTTGTATCCGGCGCGGCGCATTAGAAAAGCGGCAGGCATGGCCAGCAGAAAATAGCCCATATAAAACGCGGATTGCACGAGGCCGGCTTGAAACCGGGTGATGGAGAAGGACTTCATGAATTGGCGGATGAGGACGTCGTTGAGATTGTTGGGAATGCCCCAGAGGAAAAACAAGACGGTGACGAGGATGAACGGGACGAGATGGCCCGCAGGGAAGAGGTGCGATGATGCCGCGGCGGCGGGGTGCGAGGAGGAGACTTGCGGTGCTATTGGCGATGAGGCGATGGACTCTTCGGTTTTAGGGTTCATCGGAGGCATCAAGTATACGTATATCCGACTTAGTCCAAACTGACCATAATCTTCGTAAAGCGCTGCGGCGATTCGCTCCACTCTTTGAGAATTACAGGTGCCTGCTCCAGGGGCACAATCATGCCAACGGCTTGCTCAACTGGAAATGCGCGGGTCTCGAGCATCTGAATTACACGAGTGAAGTCTTCGGGAAGGGCATTTCGAGAGCCGAGGATATCGAGTTCCTTCTGCACGAAGAGACGGGTTTCGTAGGCGACCGGTTCCTTTGCGTAGCCGATGTAAACGACACGACCGGTGAAGGCGACCTCTTCGACAGCGGCGCGAAAAGTGTCGGGAAGGCCGATGGCTTCGATGACCACGTCGGGGCCGCGGTTTTCCGTCAATTTTTGCAGGCGATCGTGGAGCGGCTCGCGGGCAGTATTTATTGTGTAGGTTGCGCCAACGCTCTTGGCAATATCCAGTTTCTGATCGTCGAGATCAACAGCAATCGTCGACGCGCCGGCAAAATGGGAGGCGGCGACGGCTCCCAGGCCCACACCACCACAGCCAAAGATCGCTACGATGTCGCTGGGCCGCACGCGGCCGCGACCTACGGCGTGAAACCCTACGGTGAGCGGCTCGACGAGGCACAATTCCTTGATGCTGAGATTCGCTGGGTAGAGCTTTTCCGCGGGCATCCAGATCTGATCGAGCATCGCACCGTCGCGCTGGACTCCCAGGGTCTCGTTAAATTGGCAGGCGTTTGGTCGACCCCGGAGACAGGACGAGCATTTGCCGCAATTTGTATAGGGGGAAAGAGTTACGTTCGTTCCGGGTTTGAGGTCGGGACGCGAGGGATGTGATTGCAGGATGGTGGCGGCGATTTCGTGACCTGGGACGCGGGGGTAGGTTACCAACGGATTCTTGCCACGATATGAATTCAAATCGCTGCCACAGAGCCCAATCATTCGTACGCGGAGCAAGATCTGTCCGGGCCGCGGGCCGGACTGCGGGACATCTTCCACGATGGCTTCGCCCGGTTTGCGTATGACAAGTGCTCTCATGGTCGATGGGGTCCGCGCCAACGGGCGACGATGTATCTCCTAGGGTTGCCCGCGCAAACTATCACGTTTAGGGATGTCGGTGAAATCTGCGATTGGCCAAGGGAATGATTCGCGGTTTGTTGCAGAGGCGGTGTTGCCACGAACAACAGCTTTTTGTAACTGTCGGTTGCAGGAAGGGAGTGCGAACAGACGAACAGCGGTGGGATACACCCCAACTTGACACTCGCCAAGTATCCGCGAGTGCGAGAGAGCACGCCCATAGAGAACTCGCCCCATTTCTCTCGCGAGCGAGAGAGGGGCGAAGCCCTAAGTCCCTGAACCGGCGCGAATGTACTCCTCGAAAAAAACGAATGCAAGAGATTTTTTATGTTACGCATTAAAATTTTCGCATCGAGGTAGCCATTTAGCACTGCATTCGTTCTAGGACTAGCATCACTCCTATTTTCTTTCGGGATTGACAGTTCGTCTCGCGGCAGAGTACAGAAGAACTTGTTTCCACTAAGGTGAAACCAAAACTCAAGCGACGGTATCTAGGATTTGGTGCTCTGAAGAACATTTATCGTAATGAATTCAACTACTGCAAGTAATTGCCACAGACTCCAAGGAGTTAGCCGGCTGCGTTTTTGGCGCTCCGCGGCGACCGCCGTCTGCGCCTTAATCGTTTTTTGCTCTCGCTCCCTCCCCGCCGGCGCGCCGCAACGAGGCTCGGAGAATCCCGGTTTTGTTCAGGAACTCGCAGCTTCCTTGAGCGAGGTGCAGCAGGCTTTGGACGACTTACTGCAAGATCAAACCATCCATGGAACGTACATCTATGACAAAGAGCGGACCCTCACGGGCGCGAAAATGGTTTCCCAGACACCGTTGTTCGAGCGTTGGAAAGGCGCAGGAAGTGTTTACTATAAGATACGAACGGAGGCCATTGCGCCGCGGCACTTCGTCGATAGCGCCGATCAAGGAACCATTGCTGTTCGATACGTGGTGACCAGCGTGGATGAAAACCGCACGCGTCTGAGAATCGATGCGGTTTTTGTAGAGAATGCGCGCCGCAGCGTCCATCCATCCGACGGAACCGTCGAGTCCAGCGAATTCAAGGTCTTCCAGGAACATCTGCAAGCTATGCAACTTGATGAGCAGGAAGCTCTGGATGCCAAGCGCCGCCGCGATAGCATCGCCCTGGCCAAGCAAACCCTCGCTTTTCAGCACGAAGACGAAAGCACACGATTATCCGCCGCCGAATCTTCAAATCAAGATCTTGAGCAGCGCGTTCATTCCTTACGACAGGAAATCCAGCGGCGCGTAAAGGCTCCAGGCGCCAACTTGAAGGCCGCTCCTTTTCGTTCCGCGGCCAACGTAACCAGCCTTTCTTCATATACGGATGTGGTCATCATGATCGTTACGCCGCGTTGGTTCGGGGTTGAAACTCCAGACGGCCAGCGTGGGTGGCTTCCTTTGGATCAGCTGGAATCTCTTCCGTGAAAAGACTCCCTTTGGGTCTGAGGCAGGTGGTTATCCTTTTCGAACTACTGGTTTGTATAGCTGGCGGTTTGGGTGTGCAGCATGCCCTCGCACAAGCTGTTCCGTATGCGCGTTCGTACCCCAAGGAGAAAGGGGATGTCGACAAAGCCCTAAAGGAGCTGGGCGCTTACGTCGGACAGAAACTCCCGATTGTGGATGGATTCGTAGCCACCGGTGATCGTGCGCTTGACCGCTACGAGCGTGCTTTCTATCAATTTTCAATCGATCTGGTGCCCGGCTCATCGGGTAGCACGGTGGTGCGCCTCACGGCAAAGATTACGGCGTGGTATGCCGATCGCGAACCCTGGAAGTCGGGCTATCAAATCCTGCCTTCCAACGGACGTCTTGAGCTCGATTTACTCGACCGCCTGAGCGAAAAGTTCGGCGAAAAGGTAGCGCCATCTGTTCTTAAGTCTCAAGTGCAGGCTCCAGCTCCCAAGTTGGATTTGTCCAGCGGACTGCCCCGCATCCCGTCATCGTCCGGAAAGAACAACGCTGCGGCGGCCGCAACGTCGCCCGCACCAACAACGGGGGCCAATGACGCTTCCAGCGACGAAGTGTCTTCTCTACGCACAAAGCGGGAAGCGGAAGAGAAGCGCATGAGTCAGCTCTCTGCGGAACTCAAAGACCTTCAGGAAATCAAGCATGGTCAGGCGCACCCGCCCAATCTCGTGGTCGTTAAAAAGAACGGCACACCTGTAGTGTCGCGGCCCGCCGAAGGTTCTCCCGTGCTTTTCTCCGCCGCCGCGGACGACGAGTTCGAATTTCTGGACGTAAAGGGCGACTGGGTACATGTTCAAATCGCGGGCGCATCGCGCGGGTATATTCGCCGTAGCAGTCTTGAGTTGCCCGAGCTTGTTGCCGAACGTTTTAATTCGCCCAACAGCGCGCCCGAGGTTTTTCACGTGGGACGTGAAGAAATCAGCATGTTTCCAGGAGATTGGCAGCAGTTGCGCGGCAAAACCGTGAAGATCTTCACGGTGCAACCTACTTCGCGAGACCCCAAGGAAACCGGCCCGGACGCAAAACTGAACTTTGCATCCTCTTTGCTGAAGGGACTGCCAGCCAGCCTTGCTCCTACCGCTCCAGCCGTCGAAGGCGTGGTCATCATTTTCGACTCAGCAGATGGCGGAATGATCGGCGGCACGCTCATCGACGTCCAGCAATTCTCCGCCGGCGCGCTCACTTCGGAGGATTTCTGGAAGCGCTGTTATCTGGATCCGCCCGAAGCTTTCAAGCTATCCGGTAAATCTCCAAAATGAACTAGCAACCCCACGCTGAGGCTGTGGTCGCCCTCTGTGAGAGGGCGGGGTTTAGATGGCACTCCACCGACACCATGCGAATAACAGGCGGACTCGCAACGTTTTCAACGGGTCGAGAGGCAAAACCAAAGACGATCCGTGCTAGCTACGTCTCCAAGATTTTCGAATAATGGTGGGACCGGGGAGATTCGAACTCCCGACCTGATGCTTCGGAGGCATCCGCTCTATCCATCTGAGCTACGATCCCGTCAATCCGTTGAAGAACAATCCAATCATTGTGATTCTATCGTTGATTGCAGTCGGGCGCTAGCTTCCTGCAGACCTTGCGACGCTCAGCTGCCTTTCGCGTGATCCTTAATCTGCTTTGCCAGTTTCTCGATCTCTTCGGCCTTCTTCACCATGCCCAGAGACAACACGGTTGTCGCGTCCGTTTTGTCCACCTCCGCCTTCAGCTGCGTGGCAAGGTCGTAGAGTTTTTCGATATCCTTCTTGATATCCTTCTGGTGTTGCTCCAGCACGGCCTTCGTGGTGGCTCCAGCCGGGAGCGGGCTATGCGATGGATCTTCAGGACCATCTCGCCGCGTCCTGGGCGAAATTGGCGGATCCTGAGTTGCATCCTGCGCTGATCTGATCTTCCATGGCAACAGGAAAGCTCCAATCGCAGCTCCCCCGGTGACAAGTATGCGACGCCTGGATGGATACATGGCTGCTCCGTAGGGTAAGGCGCGGGACCTGCAAGACCGTTTGCGCCACAGTCAATGTTATACTTTCTCTCCCAACGAATATGATGTCCAGCTTGTTCGTCCAGTGGCTCAACCTGTCGATTCCTAACGCCCTCCGTCTCCTGGGGATCCTTATCCTGGCACTGCTGGGGAATCGTTTACTGCGCGCATTGACAAATTTGCTGATTCATCCCGCTGCGTCACAATCGCGGGCAGCTCAAGCGCGCGAGCAGCAGACTCGCAGCCTCGCCAGCACTTTGCAGAGCGCCGGCAGCAAAGTGATCTGGGGAGTGGCACTCCTGACCGCTCTACCTGAATTCGGCATCAATGTGGTTCCGGCCGTCGTGATCATCGGGGTGACGATGTTGGGCCTCGGATTTGGGGCACGCAACTTATTTAGCGATCTTATTGCCGGATTTCAAATCGTCTTCGAGGATCAGTACGTTGTTGGCGACATCATCCAGACTCACACAATTTCGGGGAAGGTAGAACATCTCACGCTGCGCCGCACGGTCTTGCGCGATGCTCGAGGAGCGCTGGTTACGCTGGCCAATGGCGAACTTCGTGTCGTGGCAAATCTCAGCCGTGACTGGTCCCAGGCTTTTGTGGACATCACTGTCGCCGCCGAAGAACGGCTGGAGAAATCGCTCCAAGCGCTTGAAATCGCTTCGGCCACTCTGCGCAGCGATCCTTCCTGGTCGCAAGCCATCATCGACGGCCCGCGTGTCTTGGGCTTACAGGCCTATGGACCTGGCGGTCCCACATTCCGCGTGCAGGTTCGCACGGCGCCTACACGTCAGGATGAAGTTTCGCGGGAGTTGCGCCGCCGCATCCAGATTGAATTTCAGCGCCAAAGCATTTCGATATCAAGGTCCCTGGACCTCGAACAGACTTCTGTTTTCCACCAACCAGAAGAAAAAACACAGGTGTAGGCGCACCGACGATAGAAGGAGAGGAGCACGCGATGCCGCAATTGAGCTACGACGAAGTAAATCTGATGCTTCGACTGTACGACATGAGGCGTGAACCGCGGCTTCGGCAAGCACGGGCGTGGTTTACCGAGCATTTTCATCCGGTGTCGCCTGAGGAAATGATGCAGAAGTTTCCTCAAGGGGGTGAGGAAAACACGTACATCCGCATGGTCATCAGCTATTGGGATATGGTGGCGAGCATTGTCAATCGCGGTTTGATCGACGATGAGCTGTTTTTCGAGAGCAATGGCGAGATCTGGGTAGTTTGGGACCGCATGCGCAGCATCGTGCCGACATGGCGGGCTGCATTCAAGAATCCCCACTTGTTTTCGAATATCGAAGACACCTGTAAGAGGCTGGAGGCGTGGCGTGAAAGGCGGGCCCCTGGTTCAAGTGCCGCTATGCGAAGCATGCTGTCGCAGACCGCCCCCAAGGTCAAAACGCCGTGATCTAGCGCAATCTGTGAACGGTTTCCCCGGCGGCAAGATGCCCTTCAGCGGCGGAAACCTTGGGTTTTGCGATCCGTACGCAATCGCGGCCCGCGGCTTTGGCCGCGTAAAGGGCAGCATCTACTTCATAAAGCAATTCTTCCACCGGCCGAACTCCCCAATCGTTGCTCAAGAGCACTCCCAAGCAAGCTCATGCTAATTTGTAGTCCCCCGACCGCCGTCTGAATCGGCCGGCTGTTCACGACTCTCCGAAGCTCCTCCGCTCGGGTCTCTGCCGATTGCGGATTACAGTTATTCAGGACTAGCAAGAATTCTTCCCCGCCATAGCGGCCGACGAAATCATAGGAACGTATGGACAATAGAAGACGGCGGGCGATCTCCTTTAGCACTTCGTCGCCCACGAGGTGACCATGGGTGTCGTTGATCGTCTTGAAGTGATCGACATCTCCCAGCAGCACGATGGTGCAGCCCGATTCACGTTGCGATCGAGCCAATTCGCGGCCCAGCAGATCCACCATCACCCCTCGGTTCCAAATTGAGGTCAGAGCATCATGTGTGGCTTTGAAGCGCATCATCTCGCGCGCTTCCACGAGCCTGCCTTCCAGGTGCAGAATGCGCTCGCCGGTCCGCAATCGCGCCTTCAATTCATCCACATGGAACGGCTTCGTAAGATAGTCGTCCGCGCCCGACTCCAAGCCGGTCACAATGTCCTCTTTCGATTCTTTCGAAGTCAGCAGAACCATGTAAACGTAAGCTTGCTCTTGCTGTTCTTGTTGCCGTCGCACTGCCCGGCAAACTCCGGGACCATCGAGTTCTGGCATCACCCAGTCAAGTAATGCCAGACGCGGACCGTCCGGCCGGGTGAGTTGTTCAACCGCCAAACGTCCATTTTCCACGGCCGTGACCTCGTAGCCTGCGCGCTCGAGCGTCCTCTCCAAAAGTCGTCGTGAGAAGGCCCTCATCGTCCGCGACCAATATTCTCAACGCCACACCTCGGCCATGTAGATTTCCATCTCTGGCAATAGCCCTTGCACTTCCATCTCGAATGCTGCCAAGGCTTGCGGAACGGATGCTTTCGCTCCTTCGTGCGCAAGTTGCTCCAACTGTCTCGCCGCCTTGGCAGCCCTTGTGACCGCTAGATTCAACAGCATTCCTTTCAGTGTGTGACTTACCGTCGCTGTTTGATTCATATCGGGGAGGGCCACGGCATCGCGGAGGGCCTGCAAGTGCCGAGGAAACTCTTCTTTGAAGATGTTCAAGAGATCGAGCAAGAGTTCACGATCGTTATCGACACGCGAGAGCAGTTCCGGGAGGTTAATGCTGGATGCATGAGATAGACCGCGTGTTTTGTGCATTGTTCCACCTTTCTTTCTGCTCTCCATTTTTGGCCGGGCGGTTTCCGCATGCAAAAGGCCGGGCATCGAGGCCTCGAGACATACCCGCACGCCGCCGAGCCTCTATTTCAGACGCTTCGCAGCGCCGCCAGAGTCTGCGACTGGAATTTGGCGATCATGCTACCTTCGATCAATCCGCTTGTTACGACCCGCCTCGCCAACGCCAGAAGCTTGGAACTGACTCGCAAATGCGCTTCACCTGCGGCCACAAGATTCACTTCAAACTGTAAGGAAGCGTCTTGGAACGAGAAACTCAACATTCCTCCAGCACTCAGAAAATCCCTCGTCTCGCCAACCGTCAGAATGCCCGCCCCTTGAACAATTTTTAGAATCCTCGCGTAGCTCTTTGCTTCCGAGTTGCTGATAAACAGAATGTGACAACTCCTCAGGTCCTCATTTTTGCGCGCCCATCGGACGTCGATCCGCCGGCCATGGGGTGATGGATTCCGCGCGAATCCCGCCAACGCAGTGCCAAAACGGAAATCGCCGATCACACCAACCAGAAACGGAGCTTCCGCCGAAGCGAACGCGGTCTCCGGCCACTCAATAAAGCTGGGAAGCGTGGCGAGATCGCTGGCCTTAGTTTGGTACTCTGCGGGAACAGAGCCTTGAGCGCGCGTGGAGTGTGGGGCAAAAAGCAGCGTCAAAGTGATTGCCAGGCGTATCGCATCACCCCACTGCCGGCCCCAGCACTCGTGGCGCGCCTCAATCAGCCGCTCCGTCACAATTTTCCGGTCCACTCCAGTACGAAGACGCCTGGGCTCCCGCATAGACTCTGACGCAAGCCGCGTGCCACACGGCAGCGTACAGACTTGACCAAACGCCTGATGGGATGAGGGTTACCGCCCATACGGCGATGCCCTGATGCGTCTTTATTCCCAAGATAGGATCCTAGGTAGTTCCCCGGTTCAGTCTGAAATAAGGTCGTTGCGGTGCTCTTGCGTGGATCGAGCCGCGTTCTGTTTCAAACTCTGGACTTCCTGGGCCAGACTTCTCTAATTCGCGAGCAGTGCTCTTAAGTGTTTCTAATTACTGTTTTTACATCTTCCCGGCTTCTCCATCGTACTGCTCCAAATCGGTACACGCTCGTTGTCGATGAACTACATAGACCGCTGTATTGTTCACTAGCGCCGCTCGCTCTATAACGGTTTCCATCAAACTTTGAACCTTGAACGCTCTGCAAGGAGAGTTTCCGAACATGGACAGCCAAACGAGTATTCCCGAACGGCAGTTGGTCGCCAGAGCCCAGGCGGGGAATGAAGAAGCTTTTACCGAACTCGTTCGCAGGCACTCAGGCCAGGTCTACGGACTCTCCCTGAACATGCTCCGAAATCGAGAAGACGCCGAAGATAACTTGCAGAATGTGTTGGTGAAAGCGTTCCATCATATCGACCGGTTCGAAGGCAATTCGCAATTTTCCACATGGTTGGTCCGCATCACGATCAACGAAGCTCTCATGAAGCTGCGAAAACGCAATTCGGAGCGCATCTCCGATTACCATGACACCAGCAATTCCGAAGATGAGCCACGACCCTTTCCAGAGATCGAGGACAGCCGCCAGGATCCGGAACGTCAGTACATGAGCAAGGAGCTGACCCGAAAAGCTTTTCACGGACTGAACCCGTCGCTGCAAGATACGTTTATCTTGCAGAAGGCTGAAGGGTGGACCAATCGCGAACTCGCACAGGCTCTCGGAATTACCGTCTCGACCGTGAAGTCTCGCGTTTTCCGTGCCCGCGTTAGGCTCCGTCAGCAACTGCTGAACCTCACTCAAGCAGGCCCGGTCGCTCTTCAGAATTAACCGTCGTAAGAATTCATCATCGTCTTGCGGGGATTGTGTAACGAAGTGAGTAAAATCTGTTGGAGAGCTACTGCGTGCCAAGAGCGGGGTTGCGGAAGATCTAATCGAGTTTGTCGGCCACAGATTCGAGCACGTTTTTACCGGTCCTGAGGGCACGGCTGACGGTGTGTTCCCCTCGATCCAGTAGATCTTGCGCTTCGAAAATCAATCTTCGGCTCCGCCGGCGAACCTTTCTGAATCCATCCTCGACATTGACACTGATCCACTCGCGAGTTTCATCCCCCGATTGCGGCGCAAACAAGATCGCCAATCCCACACCGATGCCAAACCCCACAAGCAAACTTGCGAATTCGCGCCCTTTGTCCGACACCGGATCACCTCGATCGTCAAGACTGTCATGTCGATTTTGCATGCGAAAGCCTGGGACTGCGGAAAATAAATTTAATCGGTGACTGAGCGAATAACCAGCCAGGCGACGACTAGTTCTGCTGCTGCCGACGGACTTCCTCAACCACCTTCTGTGCGACATTCGCGTCGATGGTCGGACTTACGTAGGTTCCTTCGCCTAAGACGACATTTAACGCTCGCACCAACTCCTGTTCGGCGTCCGATTTAAGAACGTAGCCTCTCGCGCCGGCTCGAAATGCACTGCGCACCAGCTCCGTGGAAGAATGGAGCGTCAACAGCAATACTTTCGTTTCCGGGTGCGCGTCTCGAATAATGCGCGTAGCTTCCAAACCGTTCAGCACCGGCATGGAAACGTCCATGATGATAATTTCGGGCCTCAAGGACTCGGCAAGCCGCACCGCTTCCTGCCCGTTGTCCGCCTCGCCACACAATTCCCACTCTGGAAATGAATGAAGGATTCCCTGCACTCCTCGCCGAATCGCGGCGTGATCATCAACAATCAATACTCGCGGCACGTTCCCTCCGTAATCTTCCGATGGAGAAGGGGGACCTTAGGCCGCCATACGCCTGCTCCAGGCAAGGATCATCAAACTCACCCAAAAACTCTACGCTTCTATGATTTGATTCCGCACAGCATACCGAACCAATTCGCTGACCGAATGCAATTCCAGTTTCCTCATAATGTTCGCGCGATGAGTTTCTGCTGTCTTCACGCTGATCCCTAAAGCCACAGCCACTTCCTTACTGCTCTTGCCTTCGGCGAGGAGTTGCACAATTTCGCGTTCGCGTGACGTGAGCCTGCTTCGTAGCAACGTCTGCGGGTCCGGTGCCGCATGTTGGCGGTTGAATCCGTCCAGCAACATATCCGCTGCGCGTGCCGTGAAGAAAGAGCGGTGATTCGATAGTGCTTCGACCGCGGACACTAAATCTTTGTCGGCGTCGGATTTCATGATGTATGCACGCACACCCGCTTCCACGATCTCGCGCACCAGTTGGTCGGAGAAGTGCAGCGTCAAAATCAATATTTCCGTTCGGGGGAGCGCTTTCTTGATGCGGCGGGCTGCCTCTAAACCGTTCAAGTCGGGCATGCTGATGTCCATGACCACGATGTCCGGCTTCAGTTGCTCGGTGATAGCCACCGCTTCCCGGCCCGTTTTGGCTTCCGCGCAGACTTCCCACCCATGATGTGCGCTGAGAAGTTGCTTCAGTCCGCGGCGAATGATGTCGTGATCGTCAGCTACTAAGATGCGCAGCGCCATTAGTTAAATTTAGCGGAAAAAATCCCGATCCTCCGATGACTTTCTCTTGGACCTTCACGTGCTCCGTTATAATTGGGCACCTACCCTTAGATTGACATACCTTTTTCCCTGTATTTTGTCTAGCACGAGGCCGAATGTTTGGCATCTCCCCACGCGCTTACCAGCTCGCGCTAGCACCCCAAAGCCCTAAAAATTCAGCTTTTCTCACAGCCACAAAAAATACCGCAGTGTCCGTTAACTGCTACACGAATGCACCGATTGTCTAAACCTGCCATTCGGCATTTAATGCGCGGTCGGAGGGTTGAAAGCCCCAGGTTTCCCTGGAACGGCAATTGGGGCGACACAAATCATGCTGACCATTCTGGTTGTGATCTTGCTCTTAGTAGCACTCGGGGCGTTGCCCACTTGGCCTTATAGCCGTGGTTGGGGCTACTACCCCAGCAGCGGTTTGGGTCTCGTTGTGTTGGTCCTTGTGATTCTCTTGCTCCTCGGGCGCATATAATCGCCCTTTCGAACGTACGCGCGCACGGAACCTCGTGAACCCAAGGTTCCTCACCGTCGGTCCTTGCGGCGGGTTAACTGAAAAACGAAGTCTGTTCAAAACGGAGGAACCATGTTTGAGCGCACCAGCCCCGCAACCCGACGTCCGCATGGCGGATAGCACGCAACTCTTGACCCAGCCGCGGCCACCCGCCCGGGTGGTCGCGCTCCTTTGGGTCATCGTAATTGCCATCGTCGTTGCCTTCGGCTTCTTCGCCAGTTCCCTCTGCATTACCTTCCTGCTGGCCGGATTTCTAGCCATCTTGGTGGATCCGATCCCTACGTATTTTGAGCGCTTTCATGTGCCCCGCTTGATCTCCACCGCTGTGCTCATAATTTCTGGCGTTCTTCTCGTCACGTTGCTGATTTACGTCTCGTACGGCAGGGCCGCCGTGATGATCGACGACATGCCTGAGTATGCGGAACGGATCCGCGAGGCGGTCAAGCCGCTGAGTCAGAGGATCGAGCAGGTGCAAAAAAGCGCTGGGAGCATAACTTCCACTCCTTCGCCGAAACGCGTTCAGGAGGTAAGGGTCAGCGAAACCCCCGCGTGGCCTTCTTACTTGATTCGCGGAGTGGGTTCGGCGTGGGGAGCTGTCATCGTCGGCGGCATCGTCCCATTTCTGATGTTTTTCATGCTGGTGCGCAAATCCCATCTCTATACCTGGCTGGCAAATGCCTTTGGCGCAAAGATGGACGTCCCTAAATTCACCACCGGCCTCACCAAAATGATACGCGGCTTTGCGCTGGGCAACCTGGTCATCGGCGCTTTAATGGCGGCCATCACCGCGGCTGTCTTGCTCGAGTTGAAGCTTCAGGGAGCGGTGCCTCTCGGCGTCGCGAGTGGCATTCTCAACTTGGTGCCGTTCATAGGGGCAGTATTAGCCGCCGCCGTACCTTTGCTGGCGGCCACACTTCAGTTCGATACCGTGGGTCCGTACGCAATCATTCTGCTGACAGTAATTGGCCTGCACATAATTTCGTCGAATTTGCTAGTGCCGAAATTCATCGGCTCTCGCGTGAACATCGGCCCGGTCGCGGCGACCATGGGAATGCTGTTCTGGGGCTGGATGTGGGGCGTTATGGGAATTATCCTCGCCGTGCCACTCACCGCGTTCGTCAAGCTCGTTGCTGACTGTCACCCGTCACTGATTCACATTTCCAATCTTCTCGCGGAAACTCCCCGGCCGGTCCCAAATTGGGCTCAAGCCGGTCAGGCCAAGGTCGCTCGGGCCATCCCCTTCCTCCGCAAGCGAGCACATGCCGAAGGAAAAGATTAGCGATTAACAACTTGCGCGCTTGTAGTGGCCGATCTTTAGATCGGTCAGCCCAAACCGCGCGTCTAACGTGCGGCCTCAGACTTTCGACTTCCCTTCACTAGTGACAGTTTCGCTCGACCTGTACTCACGATTACACAAGTATTACAGAGCCCCGCTGCGGCCCGTGCTACGTTCGTAAGCGTACCAAGCACGAACTCGCTACCAAGGATCCCGAGATATGAGCCTTGCTCAAACAGATCGCACCTTCAAACAGCCTCTGAACTGGACCACTACCTCATTCATGATTTTGTTCCACGTCGGCGCCATCGCTGCTCTCTTCCTGTTTTCCTGGAAGGCGCTGATTGTGACTGTCGTGCTCTACTGCGTTGCCGGATGCCTCGGTATCGGCATGGGCTACCATCGCCTGCTTACCCACCGCGGCTACAAGACGCCGGTCTGGATGGAATACATTTTGACCACGTGCGGTACTCTCGCCCTTGAAGGCGGTCCCATCGCCTGGGTCGCCACTCATCGCATCCATCACCAGAACACCGACAAAGAGGGCGATCCCCACTCCCCGCAAGACGGCGGCCTGTGGGCTCACATGGGTTGGATCATTACCGGCCAAGCCATGCACCAAAACACCGCGGAACTCCTGCCCTACGTTCCCGACCTTCGCAAGCACAAATTTCATATGTGGATCAGCAGATACCATTGGGTGCCGATCACAGTTCTCGCTCTCATCACGCTCCCGTTCGGTCTTTCGGTGATGATGTGGGCCGTGTTTCTTCGCACGGTCCTGGGCTTGCACTCCACATGGCTCGTCAATTCCGCCACACACATGTGGGGTTCACGCCGCTTCATCACTTCCGACACTTCCACGAACAGTTTTTGGGTCGCCATCTTGACCTTCGGCGAAGGCTGGCACAACAATCATCACGCGGCACCGCAAGCCGCGCGTCACGGTCTCGCATGGTACGAAGTGGACATGAACTGGTACGGCATTTGCGCATTGCGTGCCCTCGGTCTCGCCTGGGACATCAAGCTGCCGAAGCTAAATCTCACTCCGCAGGAGATTGATTCCCCCGCTAGCAGCGGGCTCCTTATCCCGACTGCAGCAGCGGTCGAGCCCGAAGCAGTAGTCTCGGGAGACTAAGCGCTCAAGAAATTCCGCAAGGAGCCGCGACCTTAGAGTCGCGGCTCTTTTATTTTCACGCCACCGCTCTTTTCGGGCCGACTCGCGGGGCGCTCGCTGGGACGCGCTGAAGCGCTTCCTCACAATCACGTCTGAATCCATCATCGAGTGCATACCGCCCCTGTATGCACTAAAATAGCCAGCAATGCGCATCACCAGCCGCGGCAAGACGATCGCCTTTTTCATCACGCTAGGCGCCTGCCTTGTTGCCTTGGCGGTCTTTCTCAATGTCAGTTGGGTTGTCTACCACTGGCGCAGCGTCGTTCCGCTGGTTCTCGGTATTGTTTTCTTCAGCGTTATCATTGCCGGCCTGGTTGTCAACACCATCTTCATCGTCCGCGAAATCCGCCGCAACGAACGCCAGGATAGCTTCCTCAATGCGGTCACCCACGAACTGAAAACGCCCATCACTTCTATTCGCCTCTACCTCGAAACACTACAAAGTCGTCCGCTCGACGAAGCCCAGCGCCGCGACTTCTACCGCATCATGCTTGAAGATTCTGAGCGCCTACTCGGCACCGTCGAGCAAGTACTGAAGGCAGGCGAGACCCGCCACCTCACGCGCAAGCGCAATTGGCAGGAGGTCAACTTCGGAACAATCGTCGCGGAGACCCTTGAACTCGCTCGCCTCCGGCATCATTTGCCCGCGGAGGCGCTGCGTTTCGGCACTCCACCGCGCGACGATCTTTTTGTAATGGGCAACCCCGAGGAACTCCGTACCGCAGTCTTCAACCTCTTTGACAATGCCATCAAATATTCCGGCCAAAAGAAGGATATCGTCGTCGAAGTCCGCACACCCGATATCGATACCATTTCCCTGAGTGTATGCGACCACGGAATCGGCATCTCTCCCCCCGAGTTGAAGCGCATCTTCAATCGCTTCTACCGCGTGCAAAGCCCCGCCACTGGCCAGGTAAAAGGCACTGGCCTGGGTCTTTTCATCGTGCGCGCTGTCGCTCGCCGCTACGGCGGCGATGCCTTCGCCGAAAGTGCAGGCGAAGGGCTCGGCAGCACCTTCACCCTGAGGCTCCCCAGGGTCTATCGCGCATGAGCCGCATATTGATCGTCGAAGACGAAGCTCACCTCGCAGAAGGCCTCCGCTTCAACCTCGAAGCAGAAGGTCATACCGTTCAAATCACTAACAAAGGTGAGGAAGCGCTTGCATTACTCCAGGAAAAGAATGACTTCGAAGCGTTGGTTCTCGACGTCATGTTGCCGGGCAAAGATGGTTTCACAGTCGCCCGCGAGCTCCGCGAAGCTCAGAACTACATTCCATTGCTAATGCTGACCGCGCGCGGGCGTCCCGAAGATGTCCTCAAAGGATTCGAATCCGGCGCGGACGACTACTTAGCCAAGCCCTTCAATCTCGCGATACTTCTAGCCCGCCTCGAAAGCCTGCTACGTCGGAAAAACTGGCAACAAAATTCTAAGTCGACGGCCACGCCATCAAATGCGCCCTCGACAGAATCTCCAGAGATCTTTACGTTCGATGACAAGCTCTTCGATTTTCAGAGCTTGCAACTGCACTGCGGCGAGCAAACCTTCCAGCTCACCCTGATGGAAGCTGAACTTCTCCGCTATCTGGTCCGCAACAGCGGGCATCCGGTCTCCCGCAAAGCCATCCTCCACGACGTCTGGAATCTGCATGAAGACACCGACACACGCGCCATCGACAATTTCATCGTTCGCCTCCGCCGCTACATCGAACGCGACTCCTCTAAGCCCCGCCACCTGCTAACCATCCGCGGCCTCGGATACCAATTCGTCCCCGACCCAGAAAACTAATTCGCGTCGTTCTGGCTCCACCTTTCGCCGCCGAGTCAGCCGAACCCGATTGGAGCATTCAGGGCCCATACCACAAGGCCACTCCCCGCTTACCACATCCACTGTATGGCAGGGGGCACCGAGACACGGCCAGCATGAAAGGTATGACTGTAATCGAGATCGTTCACACGCATCCCTTCGCCGCAGGGATCGCCGTCGGAATCATCCTGGCATTCGGCTCGCTCGTGCTATGCGCGGCGTTTTTATTTTCTCTGGAAAAGATGAGAGCCATTTCCCGCGCTAATGCGAAGGCCGAGTCGGGAAGTCCGGGGCACCCCCTTTTTTCGGAATCGTCCGTCGGCTCGCCAGACTCCAGTTCCGTCACGTAGACTCAGACCACAGCTCCGTATCTTGGTTTCGATTTATCGCGGCGTATCGCTCGAATTGAGCAGTCGGATTGCCGACGGACTAACTCTCTGGGTTTTCAGGGGATTCCTGCGGCCGTTCTCTCGAATGCCGATCGGATCGCCGCGCAACTCCGAGTTCCGCGCACGCTCTGGTGAGGAGGCCGTCCATATCATCGTATTTCGAGAACACCGCGCGTATGCCCGATTGGAACGAGGCGAGTTCCAGTTCTCGATTCTTATAGGCGGTAAGCAGGAACAAGGTAGCGTCTGGTAGCATGAATCGCAGCGCCGTCGCCGCTTCTAATCCGTTCATCTCCGGCATCGCCAAATCCAGGATGATGAGGTCGGGTCCAAGTTCCTCGGCCTTGGAGATGGCCTCCGCGCCGTCCGCCGCTTCCCCGCAAACCACGAACTCGGGTTGCGACGAAAACAGACGCCGAAGCTCCCTTCGCACCGCTTCATGATCATCCACGATCAGCACGGACTTAGGCACGGATAACTCCTGGTAGCGCGCTATTCCAATATTCCCCCACTGAGATTCCGGGGAGTAGCCAAAAGTTGCGGTCCCAGTGGGTCGCGGCTTCCCTGAAAGCGAGGCACGCTTCCGTCGAGAAGTCCCGCCACCCAAGGCTGCTTCGACATCCTCGCGAAGCCGGTACGCCCCGAGCAGTTGAACTCGGTGATCCGCTCGGTCGTCCCTCCCTAACCAAAAGTGCTTCAGCTTATGCTCGTTGGGTTCTTTTTCGATGCTTTGACCAGCGGCCCAGTCGGTGTTCGTTCGTCTCTTCGCTGATCGTGTCGCGGATCTTCACTCTTACGTCGCCGTTGGCATCGCAGGTGTACTCTTCCTGAATCAATCGGTCTTGCGCAGGAACGTAACGCTGGACTGGGCGATTGGCGAGGTCCGAGGAATCGCGCAGGTCGGGATCAAAGGGCACGCGAATCTCGTCCCAGTTGTTGATCTCGCCCTGGGGCTGACCGCTGGCGCCGAGTTGCGCGCATTCCAGGTAACGAAAGTGGCCGATGTTGTGCATCGGGCGGTAGGATCGGATGATCCGCAAAGGTTCCTCGCCCCTTGAGGGAAGCTTCACGCCACGCGGAAACAGGACATCGAAGACGACATTGCGGCCGTCATCGGCTTCGCGCCAGACTCCAAAGTTCTTTGTAAATTGGTCCCGGAGCGGGAGGTCTTCGTGTCCTTCCGCGCGAATGGCCAGGCCGATAGCCGTGGCCGAACGCATATAGGCAGAACGCCGGACTCGCCGTCCGAACGTCTCGCGCAGCACGCGCGCGACCGGCGGCAACTCCGACCCGCCGCCCGTCAAATACAAAGTATCGATTGCGTGGTCCGGGTGGGCCGCCAACAAGTCTTCGACGACTTTGCGCGATCCTTCCACCAAAGGACGGCATAGCTCATAGAAGGGGTCCACGCTAAAGGAGACTTCTCTCCAGTTATTTCGCACCCGCTCGAGGTCGACCGTGATCCTGCGGCTATTGGGATGGAGCGATTCCTTCTTTTCGCGGCATTCGTCGAACAGCAGGTACCATTCCGCCGCCGTTAGCGAGTCCTCGTTCAGTTCGGGTTTTCCGGCTTCGGACAAAGCCAGCCGGGCCAGAATCTCGTCGAAATCGTCGCCGCCCAGGTCGGAGATACCGTCCGATGCGATCACCGAATGCTCCGCTTCCCCAAGAGTCACGAGCGAAGCGTCGAACGTTCCGCCACCCAAATCATAAACAAGCAGGCCAGCCTTCTCGCGATTCTTGCGGTCGCTGCCATTGCGGTAGGCAAACTCAACCGCGGCGGCCGACGGCTCGTTCAGCAGCCCGAGTACTTCGAACCCCGCGGCACGCGCCGCCTCTTGTGTAAGGAAGCGCTGGTTACTGTTGGCGTTTGCGGGTATCCCCAGCATGGCTTGGAGCCGGTCATATTTGCTGGCACCCAGCGTAGATCGTTCGATGAGCTCGCGATGCAAGGCGCTCATCATCTCGGTGACGACCTGGCTCACATTCAGTCGCCGGCCGCCAATTGCAAACTCGGTGCAGGGGCCCGCACTCTTCAGCCGGCGCTTGATGGAACGCACCACGGTCCAGCCGTCCTTGCCCTGCTGCTCCAATGCCTCCCATCCGTAGACGCGCTTGTCTCCCGACACTGCCAACAGGGACGGAAACCAGTCCCTTACCCGTCCGTCCGGCGCTTCGAAATTTACAAGCGGGTAGTTGCCACGGTCCGCGGCAGCAACCACGATCCGCGTAGTACCAAAATCGATCCCTATCTTCACGATGCTCCCATTCTAAAGTCTCGCGTTCTTCTGACCAAATCCTGCACTCTAAATTACAGCTTTCACTCCAATGTTCATAGCCCTCGATTCGAAACTATCCGGCTCGGACCAATTCCGTTGGCAGGTTTTTACGAATGTAGCGGCCGCCGTCTGCGGCGGGCGCTGTTTTTTGCTCCGCGTTCACCCAATCGTTTCAGCCCGTCAGGGCTCCCGCCGCCGTTTGTCGAGGCGTTTGTCAGAGGAAGGTCATCGCGTCGTATATTTCACGTGCGATTTGTCTTTGTGAGAAGGAGTGACCCGCACTTCGCTTTCTAATACCGGAACAAGATAGCTCGCGAAGCCAATGCCGACCAGAATCGTCCCGAAGGATTTCTCCGGCGTGAATGTCCGCACGACCGACTTTCCAAACTCGAGCCTGTAAAGCCTCGACGTATAACGCCGCGCGAAAAGCTGCCGCATGGCTTCCTGCAAATTCGCATCAGCCTCTTCGACCGATCCGAATCCCGCATACTCGCACGCAAAGCCGCCAAGGTAAGAGTCGTCGGAAACACGATAGACCCTGGCCAGCAACACACCAGCCGTAATCCGAGTGCCCGGCTTGTCGGTGTGCTGGATCGCGATGATTCCTTCCAGTACTGAACCGTGATGAATATCCGGCAAGTGGGAAAGCTCGACAGCCTCGGGCGGCAGCACTGACGTGTACAACATCACGTTGTAATTCTCGATGCCGGCCATGTGCAGCGCTGCGTCATATGAGCCGGTCTCGACCCCAACTTCGCTCTCTCCCCAACCGATTACCCAGAAATAATCTCGGGGAATCCGGCAGCCGATCTCCGTGTAGCGTGAGGTGACGCGTTTCGGCATCTGCATCTTCCCGGCGCAGCTTAATGCCCTTATCGCCCTGCCGTCAAATCACGCGTAATCTCCTCGTGACGAGATTCCTCAAACCGCTGTGTCCATTTTGATTCGGCACCTCGCTCGCGTTTACAATCCTGATGCCCGCCAAATGCTAAGCAAAAGGATAAGGCTGGTCGGTCACGCTCCCGCGCCTGACGCGCACCCGAACACGGTGTTAACTTCCGTCGCGGCGCGGCGCAGGATTTTCTTGTTGTCGCCCGCGAATGCTTCCGGCGCGCGAGGAAGGTTGATCCTGGGAGACTCCGCACGCTCGCCCTTGGCTCAGCGACTGCGAGACGAAGGAGCCCCTCTTGGCGAAGTTTTTAGCTTCATCAGTGGCCTGTATTTTCGAGGGAAGCTGACGTACGCGCGCGCCTATGCCGATCCGCCTCCAGGCGTTCCGGGCGTCATGGTGATCACCGCGTCTCGAGGCTTGGTGTCACCCGACAAACTGGTCACGCTCGAGGAATTACGCGAGATCTCTTCTGTCCCCGTAGCGGCAACCGAATCTCGATACCGGATTCCTCTGGAACGCGATGCGCGTCTCCTCTGTACCGCGATGGGCGAGGACTGTGAAGCCGTACTGCTCGGCAGTGTTGCCACGCCGAAATACATCGAACCCCTGCTCGGCCTCTTCGGTGCGCGACTCATGTTTCCCACCGAATTTGTCGGACGTGGCGACATGAGTCGGGGCGGCCTGCTCTTACGATGTGTGCGCGAAGGAATTCAACTGCGGTATTCTCGTGTCGCGGAAGCCCCGGCGCCAAGCAAGCGGCCGCGAAGCTGACTCAATCGAACGGTTCAGCGTTTCTCTAAAGCAACCGGCGCACAACCCGAGAGCACTCAAGAGATTGTAGCCACAACAATCATTCCCAGAGGGTCGGATGAAGACACAGCGAATTCTTGTGACGATCGCGATTGCATCTTTCGTTTCCGCTCACGGCCTCCGCGCCCAGGTACGAGAGCCCGTGGCCACGGTACACGTCGATGCAACTCCGGGTCACGCCATCAACTCCTTTGACCCTGATGCCGCCCTCGGGAGCTCCATCGACGTCCTGTCGCGCTCCGGGATCGATAAGGTCTACACGCCCCACATCATCCAGGAATCTCTCTCAGCAGGATGGGGCCCCATTACGTATCGCAACAACAGCGAGCTTCGCATGGCGGCATGGCACTGGACCGAGAACGGAACATGGAGCGATCCCGCCCACAAGAGCGGATACTTCACCGGCAGCACCGAGCTGAAAGAGCCACTGCGTTACATCCTTTCTTACGCGCTGCCCCACCGCGGTTTTTCGACCAGCGGTGACCGCCCGATTCAAGGCCCAAACCTCACCTATTGGAAAAGCAATCCGTACCTCACCTCCAAATTTACCGGCGAGAGCGATGCGCTCCACCCGCAATGGGTCGTCGTGGACCTGAAGTCCGAGAAACCCGTAAACGCCATTCGCATCAACTGGGCCAGTCCGTACGCCACCACCTACAAGGTCGAATACTGGCTTGGAAAAGATGCGCTCAATTTCGACCGCGGTCCCCAGGGAGAATGGAAGACCTTCCCGTCCGGCGTGCTGAAAAACGCCTCCGGTGGCACGGTAACTCTTAAGCTCGCCGAAGCTCCCGTTTCGGCTGAGTACTTCCGGATATGGATGACCGAATCGTCGAGCACCTGCGATGAGCACAACGCGGACGACATCCGCAACTGCGTCGGATACGCCATAAAGGAAATCCAAGTTGGCAGCACGAATGCCAATGATCAATTTACGCCGGCCGTAGTTGACACTCCCGACCAACCCATAACCTCTTACTGCAGTTCCTCAATCGACCCTTGGCATTCGGCGGGTGACGTTAACGCAAGCGGAAGCGGCCAGCACAGCGGCTTCGACATTTTCTTCACCAGTGGACTCACCAACAATCTTCCCGCGATGATTCCCGTCACCATGCTCTACGGCACACCCGCCGATGCCGCCGCGCAAATCGCCTATATCGAAAAACGCGGCTACCCCCTTTCCGGAATTGAGCTGGGTGAAGAACCCGACGGAAAGCACGCTCTCCCAGAAGACTACGGCGCGCTCTACATCCAATGGGCCGCAGCCATTCACAAGATTGATCCGAAGCTGAAGCTGGGAGGACCGATTTTCGAGGGCGTAAATGAAGACATCACTGTTTGGCCCGACGCCCAAGGCCGAACGTCCTGGATGGGACGCTTCGTAGCCTATCTCAAAGCCCACGACCGTCTTTCCGATCTGTCCTTCGTATCGTTCGAACATTATCCGTTCGAACCTTGCACCATCACCTGGAAGACTCTGTACCTGGAACCAACATTGATGAAGCACATTCTCGATGTCTGGAGACAAGACGGCGTGCCCAAAGACGTTCCCTTAATGGTAACCGAGGATCACCTCGCCGCGAGTCTTACAGGCCCGATGAGCACCATCTTCGCCGCGTTATGGCTCGCGGACAATGTCGGCTCTTTCTTTGAAGGTGGCGGTGCAGCCTTCTACCACTCGCCGATTCAACCCGAGCCGCTGCACGATACCTGCCTCGGTTGGGCCACGTGGTCAAATTTCTTGGCCGACCGCGATTACAACATCACTGGATACACATCTCTCTACTTCGCCGCCCACATGATCAACTTGGAGTGGGTACAGCACCGCTCCGGAGTACATCGCATGTTCCCGTCCTCGACGGGTATCAACGACCGCGAAGGAAATGTGCTGGTAACCTCGTATGCGGTGCAACGCCCCGACGGCCAATGGGCCGTGATGCTGGTGAATCGTGACGAAAACAACTCGCACACTGTGCGCGTCGTCTTTGACGATTCAATGAACAAACGGGCCGCAACCTTTTCCGGCCCCGTCACCCTGGCGACCTTCGGCAGTGAGCAATACGTCTGGAAAAATGACGGGGAAAACAGTCACGCCGATCCCGACGGGCCGGTGTTGGCAACCACCGTGCCGGAAAGCCGCGAACGTACTTTCGTTCTGCCGAAAGCCTCTATCACCGTGCTTCGCGGCCGCGTTCCTGGACAGCCTTGAGCGGTTGGGACCGTTCTAGAAATTGGATCGTCTGAACTGCACAGATGCCTGCTAACGCGCCAACCTCATTTACCGCTGGTTAACGGAATGGACGCTCAAACCAAAAACCCGATTGCCCTTGGCTTGCGCTCTTAGTACGGTGTCGTACATAAGGTGCTCTCCAGCTTTCTGGCTGTCACCAACCTCCGAGGTGACATTTGCCCCAATGGGTTCTCCAGTGCGTGAAGTGCAAATTTAGATTTGAGCATTCCCAGATCAACGACGTAGGCATGTATAGTTTCTTCCTGCTACCAAAACCCGACCTTCCGCCAAGCGGCGTCGAATGCCCGTGCCCGAACTGTGGACACAGCGCGGTCTACCGCCGCACGGACTTGTTATATCAAGGCTCGCCAGTTCGAGCGTGGCCCACTCGCTAGACCCCAACATGCCTTCGCCCGAGAGAAATGACGAAAACAACTAGCATAGTTTCAAGATCGCGGGAATCAGATCGGAAGAAAGAGTGGTCTTGTCCAGAAAACTCGTGGCACCGTAACGATTCGCCAGAGCCCGCGCTTCTTCGTCATTCCAAACTGACATTATTACGATGTGCTGTGCCGAGCGCAGGAGTTGGGACTTGATGAACTCAGGTTCAAATTCTGTTTCGTCAGCCATATGCAGGTCCATCACCACGACTTGGGGCTTCAGTTCGCCAGCCATCTGGAGGATCTGCACGAAACTCTTGGCTTGCCCGAGAAACTCTATTTCCGGCCGCTCCTGCAGAAGACGCCTAATCATCCGCAGCATCAAATCGGAATCGTCAGCGAGCAGTACCGAGCAACGCTTAGCTTCGGTCCCACCTTGGGAAAGCGCACTCATCCTGGAAGGGAAAAATGGAAGTAAACAGCCCGTCTTCCGGCTATCCAACTTGGAACACCCGACCCGCTACCGCCCCCACAGGTCTGTACGTTTGTCGACTCGCTAGAAACGACGTATTCGCCAGGCGAACGGGCTTGTATTTCTTGGATCCTCGCCGCGGCGGTCTGCAAGTCTCGAATGGTGTCAACCCATTCAAAATTCATGGCGTTTGTCTTCTTCGAAATGTCGAAAAAGGATTCCATGGGTGACGCCCCTGGTGGCTAACGGGGACTCCTCGTGGCTCTTGGGTGTTCGGCGCAGATATGAGATGCGAACTCCTTGTCGCGCTGCAGTTCGTAGTGCATCTTCATCTCGTCAATTGATTCGCCAACAAGTGGCCCTAAAGGGTTGAAGGCCCACGCGCATTCGGAGCAAGCCCAGCCCAGGAAATTCTCTCTTTCGACCCATACTAGTTTGCGACGCATCGCCTCCATGGCACACCCTCGGGATATGGTGTGGTTATGCTGCTTTCAAAAGGCGGACGTAGCATCGCCTTTGATGGCTCTGCTTGTCTGTGGGGTATCCAACGCTGGCGAGAATTGTTATCTCAATCCGAGGTCATCCTCGAACTGCTGAATGACGGCGTAACACTCACAGGCGGAGTTCTGGAGTTTTCTGCGGTTCACAACCTTCACTGCACCTCGCACGTATTCTATGATGCCCTTCTTTTGCAGTACTGCCGCTGCCAGGCTCACCGTGGATCGGTCAGTACCCATCATGGTCGCAATGAAATCGTGGGTGATCGGAAGTACTCCCAAGTTCACCCTGTCCTGAGTCATCAGCAGCCATCGCGCGAGGCGCTGCTGTATATCGTGGAGTCGATTGCATGCCGCGGTCTGTGCAACTTGCATCCCTTGAAGCCCCGAGTGTCTGGTTAGGATCATCTGCAACTGTGGAGCAGACCGCAGAATGCGTTCCAGCGCACTTCCCAACATTCGGAAGCCATCGCCGGCGATTTGCACTATTTCACGCACTGAACTTCTGCTCAAGCCGACCGCTAATCCCGCCCCGACATAGCCTTCGTTCCCCACAACCCCCACTTCCACGGTTCGCCCATCCTTGGTCACTACTACCTGAGAAACCATTCCTCGGTTCGGAAAATACACGAACTCGATGTTTTGCGTCGGCTCATGAAGGCTAAGATGGTCCGGCAGATCGACGTACGTCAAGTCACGACGCATCAACTGGTATTCATTATCGGGTGTTGCCAACAGCACTTTGTTACTTACGTGCTTCCCATCGACGTTGGTCCGTTCTCCCCGTACGGCTCGAAAGTTTTTTTGACCCATGGCAATCCTGACCGGCACCAAAGTGCCTTGCGTTCAATGAATGAAAACTTCATGGCCTCTTGAGATTCCAAGTCAATTGAACCAAAAGAACGGTCGAACAATCTGTGCGAAATGTCACACCTATCAAAACAGGGCGCGGAATCCCTCGGCCGATCGATGTACATTGGCCTGGGGAATCCGGTAACCCGGCACTGGACCCGCCAAACGAGCTGCGCCCGGCAGTCGATGGGTTCAGAACGTCAGGCCGATGCCGGAGGTTCTTCCGGCAGAATTGTATTCACGAAACGAAGGGTACACAGGAGGGACACGAGAAACACGTCGCTAACTGACTGATTCGATAGCGGGAAAAATGGAGGCGTGGGTGGGATTCGAACCCCGCAGCCGTATTGCAAGCACGTAACTTATTGATTCTTCTTGGCGCCTTAGTCGCTACAACGGCAGGAATTGCCCTAGTCGGGTACAGTTTAGGTACAGGCAACCAAGCAATCGCGCAAGCGTGCATAGGTGCCACGACACGCGTTCAAATGCGTTACGCAGGCTTGTTTTGGCGACAGGCTCCAGATCAAGAGAACTATCTCCCACGTGTATAGCTTCTTTGTCCCAAGTCGTAGTGTGCGATGGAAGGTTCTTCTCTTGTAGCCCGGAGAAGGGATCTCTCAACCGAGAGGCAAGACTTTGCTCCTTGTTTTAGGAGGTAGTCCGAGTTCTTGACGCTGTCGTTCCTCTTCGCAGTTCTTCCGTTTCCATCGTCGATGAAGAACGCTGACTTTGGCAGCTTTCCGTGCTGGATGCTTCTCGCCCGTGCGACCCTTCTCGCGGTACATCAGCTGCACAGCGTAGCCGCCAACCTTCGCCAGCATCGTACGGCCCCACTGAGAGCGGTCCTCTTCTGAGGTCATCGCCCAGCGCCGGGCCTGGCCTATTAGAATTGCCCTTCTCCACCCTGGCAAATTTCCTTCCCATCGCTTGCAGGAACGCCAATACCGCCAGTTTGCCTCTTGTCGCGCTTCCAGCGGCAAATCATCGAACAAGTGCTCTCGATACCGCCTCGGACGCCTGGCAAAGAGCGGAGTCACGGGCGGGCGCAATATTTTGCGAGTCCTTTGATACTCATAAGTGGATTCTACCTCCGCCTTGGGCATCGGAGACAATGCGGAAACGAGAATCAGCAACTCGGCGATTCGAGCGAGCATCCTGACTTGCCCAAAACAATATGAATTGCGCCAGCCGACGTCTCTAATCAGAATTGCTTCATTTCGGGAGTGTTACTTGATGGGTGGCGGGTTGCGGGCAGCCCCGTTCATGTTCTGGTTGAATTCGTTCGCTCACTCGAGTTTTGCCCCACTTGCGGCATGAAACAGCCTTCCGCCGGCACCTTCCCAAACTTGGGACGTGGGTTCGATTCCCATCGCCCGCTCCAGAATCACTGAAACAAAACTACTTACGCGACAATTGGCTCCAATTCAGCACTTGGCTCCAATTCAACCGTTACGTGACGCTCGATTTTCTCTGCCAGCGTGTTAACCGCACGTCTTTGCGCGTCGCCAACTACATGCCCGTACTTCTGAAGGGTCGTTCGGGCATCACGATGGCGAAGCTGACGCTGTACGACACTGAGAGGCGCGCCCTCTTCGAGCAGCTCACTGGCAGCCGCATGCCGGAACGCATGCAGACCGGCATTTTCGATTTTTAAGCGTTCGAGCACCGGCCAAAGACCATACTCGCTAACCTTGCCAACCGAGAAGGAATTGCCGTTTCGGTTTGCAAATAGGTAGCCGTTAGGATTTTCGCGGTAATGACTCCGCAAAAAGTCCCGAAGTCTAATCTCCAATGCTCGTGGCATAGGTACATCGCTCGCGCTGCCTTTGCTCTTAGGGGTTTGCTCTTTTTTGGTTCTGGAATCAATCGAACGCCGAACGTGAATTACTCTTCTTTCGAAATCTAGGTCGGAAACCTTTAGACCCAACATCTCTCCAGCTCGCAACCCGGTCATTCCGAGGACGGCGAACATTGTTGAGAAGGGCTCCTTCGATACGGCGATAATCTGACCGACTTGCACCGCGTCAAAGAAACGAACTTCTCTGCCTGCTTTGTCGTTTGGGAGCACAATGTCGGCCCTTGAAACGGCAGGAACCGCACTGCCGAACCTGCGAGCCGTAAGCAAGATGGAGAATAGAGTCTGAAGGATATTCTCGACAGTTTTTCGCGTCCGTCCTAAGCCAACGTTGGTCGAAAAAATTTGTATGGCCCTGACGTTCAATTCGGACAGCCGCAAAGCCCCGAGCTTCGGAATAATGTGCCGCTTTAAGTGCGATTCCGCCGCCCGGACGCTCGAAGGCTTTCGATTTGGTGCGATGTGAATGCGCCACTCCGCAACGGCATCCAACAATGTCTTGCCCGTTTTGGGGGCAGGCGGCGGAGCGATATTCACTCGATCAAGAAATGGTTGGAGCAAAGCAAGTGCCGAGCGCGGCGAGAAATAACGCTCGCATCGCCTAGCACAACACTTCGCCGTATCCGTTTGATTGAACCATCCGATTGCAACCTGTCCTCGCGAAAACTGCCGACCCAGACCTTCTTTCTACTACCTCGTACAAATACTCTACCTCGCTGAAACCGTCGCCTCGGCACGATTCCCTCCGTGCTTGCGCTCGACGGCGTTGCGAGCGTGACTGTACTTTCAGGCTCAATGGATTGCAAGCCTGCGGCACAGCCATCAGCACTGAGGTAAGTGGGCATCGCACGGGCAATAGAAGCTCAGTTCAAATCATCTTTCCCGCGCGATTCTCTCGGCGCGGAATCCACGTCAGCTCGACCTTCAGCTCTTTACGTTTGATCTCCTCTCGAATTTGAGAAAGCAGCGCGATTAGTGAGGGGTCGGAGACTTTCCATTTCCCGGCAAACTGGCAGCAGACCAGTTCGGAGTCCGAAAGTACCTTGACCTCGCTGAACTTTGGTACGTGCTTGATGGCCGACAGGACCGCTCCGTACTCAGCTTCGTTGTTCGTCAGTCCATCCTTTGGCTCGACTAGTTTTTCCCCCGTATCTGTTCGAATCCAGGCAATTGCCGAACCCTTGCCGTCGGGACGCATGCCCGAGCCGTCCGTGTATATCTGAATCACTGCCTTGCTCTGCTTGACGTTTTTCATCGTTTTCGCCTTATCCGCGGATCGCTCACATGGAAAAACCCGCGTTCTAGATTTGCGGAAATCGCTGTCGTTTTTCGTCCGTAGGGTCGCCGAGATTTCATGAAATCGGAGAAGTTCACGCCTTCCAAAGTCCCGCCGAGATGAAGATCCCCACCCTGCTTGCTGACATATTTCGCTACGTACCTGAACGGGTCCCGTCTCTTAGCCATTAATCGGCTCAATTCTGCTTCGACCGAAACGATCAAAAGCTCGGCGCCAAAACAAGTCGCGGCGAACACGCTGAACGCCGCGCACAATCAAATGAACGTGATACCGGCCTCCCACTCGTCCAAACTCTTCAGCGATTACCCAGCCAATAGACTTGGTGGCGATTCAGTGAAACTCCTTAAATCGAACGGCGAGGTTAGGCCTCCCGAGTAGGGCACAACACGGGCAACGGCCCACGAGCTTTGCTTCGAAATCGGCTTTTTCTGTCGCATCTTTTCCCTCGGTCAAGATATCCATGATTTCCCGGCCCCGTCCTACGGCCTCCATGCCAAGTTCGACGAGCCAATGTTCTACTTCGCGCAGCGCTCTGTCTCGCACCGGAGGGCCAGACTTATATCGGTACTTGGAATCAGGTTCCCAGTTTTCAATGCGGGGGTCTTGGCGAAGAAATGCATGCCCTTCTCGCGAAATCTGGGAATCAGAAACGCGTTTGATTTCGCTTCGGGTTGGCAGCGCAGGCTCAGCGTCTTGATAAAGGTCGCGAAAGGTAATCGTAACGAACCAGTCGCCGATGTCGAATAACGTCTTCAAAAACGCACCATACTCTTCAACCAACTGGACGCGGCTAATCCGATGACGAGCAGCGATTTCAACGATGCGTCTTCGATCTACAAGCATTTGGCTCCTTTCGTGGACATTGAGATCCGTTGCAAAATCTCAAGACATGTCATGCGGTCCACCTATGCTGTCTGGTTAGCAAAGGAGTTGCTCCGTCGCGCTCGTAATCTTCGGCAAAGTCAAAGCGCATTTGTGTTCGTCGAAGCTGCATACCGGGCTCAGTCTGAGAGTTAAAAAATGCGATTTCTTTGGAGACGACCAATGCGTACAAGATCCGACGCAAGACCGTGTGATACGAAAATCCAGTTGTGAAGGAGAAGTGTTCGATTAAGTGTTTTCTATGTTGCTCTATACGATACGTACAAATGCGATTCACTTTCTCTCTGGGAAGCTCCACTAATTCGGAGAGGTCCCCCCTGGTTAAACCGTGCAAACCATCGATCAAACGGGTGACTGCTACATCCATGGTGAGGCCCTGGCGTCGGACGGACGCGCTAAAGGCGCTCCACAAGGAATCAGAGAGCTTGATCTCAATCACACCGAATGCCGGTATGTTCTCTGGTATATTCCTGTTCATTGAAGCCTCCTTGAGCCGCTATGCACGCGCCGCGCGTCACCGAGCCGGAGCGTCGCCATGTATTCCTCGAATAGGCACACTTGGGGGTCCTAGGATGGGGAGGCGTGTGGGTCTGCCGCCGATTCCCATCGCGCGCATGTGTCAACCGGATTGCGCGCGCCTCCATTCGCCCCCATCCCCCCGCCCTTCCCCCTCCGCTTCGCGGCGGGGGAAGGGAGCGACAGACTCTTTATCTCCCTGCCAGCATCTTCGAGAGCAAACAGGGGCGGGATCACGGTGCTGTTTAGGTCGGGGGTTGTTTGGTCTGTCAGTCCAACAGCGCCCCCGCTGTGCTCTCCGTGACCCCGCTCCGGCTTGCGACCAAATCCGCTGTTCAAGAAGCTGGCAACTTGCCTTCTGCCTTAGCCCACGAAAGGCGACTCAGACCTTTCTCCGAAATCGTCCACGTATAGACGCCAGGGCCACCTCGGGAGGGGCAGCGCGACCGATCCTTCTTGCGACGTGCGAGCCCATACGTCCACAAACGCCGCAAACGGGTTGCAAGGTTTGCACGGCCGGAAGGCGTAGAAAATTGAGGATTTCCGATCTGTTTTGCGAGGTCGGCGCAAGAAACAGGTCTGCAAATTCCAAGAAGAATGCAATTTCTAGCAAGCTGGTCAAGAAGTTCAAAACGGTCCACTTTTCCTCCGCGTCCTGTCTGCTAGCAGGAAAGTCGTAAATTCGCCCCGTACTAATTTGTGAGATCCCTTGTGATTTCTCGTTGCCATGGGAAAATACGTTCGCAAATCCAAACCGTGAATTAGCACGGTGTTCATCCAAATGAACATGCCGTGCAAAAAACTGAGCCAATGCCGAAAGTATGCCGCGGCTGCCAGTAGAGAATTCTTTCTAAAATATGCAATCCGCATCCGCTTACTCGAACCAACAGTCGGTGACTCAAGTGCCCGCGAAAAGTTACTTTTATGTTTTGAATGTCGCCGACCACTAACCCGAACAGGCCGTGCAGTAAGCGCTTCACTCCCTCACCCATCGTGATTCCTTGATGAGCGACCGTCAGTGCCAGGAGGCCCGCTAGGGAACCTGGACTTAGCACCGACAGATGAGTGGTATGAGGCCAAAGAGTCGGTTTGCATTTGGTCATATTGCCTCCCGTGGCCACGCTATCAAGCAGAGGAATCTTTACAATGGGGTAGGGTTATGAAACACATGGATCACAACTGTGCCAATAGTTGTGATTTGCGAGGCCGTTCGTGAAGCGTGCTTCAAAAAAGGACCGAGGCGAGATTAAAGCCGAGAGACGGGAATTCATTGACCAGATAGTCGCGTCAATAATTCCCGTTGAACGTCAAACACCCGAAATGATGAAATCAGTAGCGCGGATGATAGAAGAAGTGAGTGTTCTAGACGGCGCGGCAAAGAAATTGGATACTCTGTCGGAGGATGAGGTGCCAGAAATAAGAAAGAAGTTAAAATCGGCATCTTACTTTGTGAGAAAAGTGTTCGGGAACGCTGCCAAAAAGCTTCCTCACGACCCTGGCGGACGCAAAAGAAAAGTTAGTGACAAAAAGCGATTGGATATTATTGAGGACATTGCGTCACTCGTCCGTGATGAGCTGGAGCTGAGGCAGGCTAAGGAGCGGGTCGCTCGGAAACATTCGGTTAGCCTCAGCACGGTTCAGAGGGTTTGGAAGCTTCGCGGCGTTTACACCCGGAAGTCTACGTAACTCGGTGAACTCGAATTCGCGATACAAGCGCACAAGGGATAAAACCGGAAAAGTTAGGGAATCAAGGGCAATTGTGTAATGTCGAAACCGTCCGCCCATCAGAAAGCTCGAAGTCTCTACGTTTGATTGGCGTGCCCCGTTATCGCGTTGCTAAAGCCTCGATACTCCTATCGCGAAGCCTTAACAACATGAATGGCGATGAGTAACGGAATCAGTAACGCGCAGTCCTCTTCCGTGAGGCGACCGATGGACAAAGACGCTTTAGAAGGGTTTATTGCACTATTGGATAACTGGGCAGTGGTCTTTACGTTGCTCGTGGTGATCGGCGTAGGCGGAGAACTTGTAGTGCACATCATGTCCTCGCGTGCAAACAAGAAATTGATCACCTTGCAAAAGAGCGAAGCCCTAGCACAAGAGTCTGAAATTGCGCGAATGAAGAAGGACTCGGCGTCATTTGAACTCGACATATCAAAAGCAAACAAGGGAGCAGCGGAGGCTCTTGAGCGAGCGGCAAAAGCAGAAGAAAACTTGGGTAATGCCCAGAAGGCTGCGTCCGAAGCTAACGAACGAGCAGCTAACGCACAGCTTGAGTTGGCCCGGATAAGGACACCTAGATCGCTTGTAGATGCCTCTGAGCTAACTACGTCATTGGCGGCCTTCAAGGGAACAGAATACGTTTTTGTATCGGTCTTCCAAGACGAAGAGTCTATGAATTTGCTCAAGGCAATCCATGAAATACTCCAGAAAGCGGGATGGAAGCGTGGCGCATCTGCCCACGGATTTCCTGGGGTCAACATATACGGCAAAGATGTGCCGGATTTTTCGGTACCAATTGGTTTCAGTATAGGTGTCCATGTCTCAACTGAGTCTCCGCAGCCGATTCGATTTCGACCATGTGCAAATAAAAGACTTGCCCCAATACGTCCAAGCCGCTGGCACACTCAACGTTGCCCTTGCCCAATGTATTTCTCCACAGCAAGACAATTCAGTCGGAAAGCTCGCTAACGTGGAAACTGGGCCGTCAACTACCGTTCGAATTGCCGTGGGAAGGAAGCCATAGCTCTGAAGTAGACACAGGAATAGCAGCAACCACAGCAGGAATACCTGTGTAACGTTCCTGCTGATCTAATCTAGTGAGCGATTTTAGCTTTTGTTTTCAATACAAGGTGGGTTCGAGAGCTGAGTGTTGCGTCGACCCATTGAGACCACCGCGTTTATCAGGCAATTGCAAATGAAGTCCGCCACAATAGCGGCTAACTGCTAAGAGCACCGAGGTGGCCGAGTTGCTGGAACATGCCCAAATCATCCCGCACGGCAAAGTGCTCTACGATTTTGCCGTCTTTCAGGCGAAAGCGGTGAATGTGCTTCACCTATCGCAAATCGGGGAACGCTGTGCGCCAAATGCTGATGATGTGCTTCAGGATCGCGCGAACATCTTGATATTGCTGGCCGAAATTCATGAAGTCCTTGCCGAAAAAATCGTCAATTCGATTGAATTGGCCTTTGTTCCATAGCTCCTCGAATTGAAGGCGAACACAAGCTTTATTTGCTTCATCGGACATGCGCTACTCCCCTTCGAGCTTCGTAGAACTTCTGGAGAGGCCCAGCGGTGGCAGCCGCTCGGGTGGCAGCTCCCTTAAAGATATTTTTCAGATCATGATTGTGATTCTTGTTCAGTCCGCGAATGGTCGCAGCTTTCTTAGAGCGTTTCAGTTGACCGCCAACGAAGCGATATTCCCCACTGTCGTAGGTTCTCAGTGCCAGTCCGCAGTAGGCCCACAGCTGCCGCTTGGAACGGAAGCGATGGGGTGTCTGCATCAGAGCGATCAACAAAACGGCGCGGATCGGGCCGATCGAGGGAATCTGCCGCAGCAATCTCATGGTCGGATGTTTCCGGGATTCCGCTAATAGCTCTCGTCGCACTTCCTGACGCAAAGCAGCTAAGGCATCGAACTGCCGATAGTAGATCTCGGCGCGACGGCGCACGCCGGCTTCGGTGATCTTCGCGAGCCATTCGGCACGGTAGCGAGGTGCATACACTTGCTGGCCGGCACAAGCAATCCCCCAACCTCGATAGATCGCCTTCAGGCGATTCATCACGCGCGTCAGATCGCGGGTGATTGTCAGATAACTACGTGCCAGCTCCTTCAGCGTGCGGATTCCAGTTTCACCGTGATAGACCGGATGGAGCTTGTTCAGGAACAACAGTTCGGACAGCTTGCGTGCATCTTCACGGTCGTTCTTGTTTCCAACTCTCAACAGGGCATTTTTACGCGAATCACAAACCAACACTTCGGTAACGTGAGGCTTCAAAAGATCGTGTAACCAAGCGGCACACGTTCCTTCCTCGAAGCTCACGTGCAAACTACCGCGCAAACCATGAACAAACTCAAGAATAGTTTCGGCTTTCGTTTCGAGTGTGGCTTCCATCACCAGATTTCCGCTCGAATCCCGAACCGCCGCCGAGATCGTTGCTGTATGCACATCCATCCCAATATACTTAGCGTCATTCATGAGGGCGCTCCTTGTTGAAGGCGTTGATACGAACAATCAAAACCTACTTCAAAACGGGCGCCCTTTTATAATGCGTTTATCAGGCGCTTGGACCCCTACTTGGTTCGTCTCCGTCGAACAGAGATTTCTCGACAATCTATAGTGATGGTTGCACCGGAAGAAAATAGGATTTCGTGCCGGAAGAGCCCTTTTCCTGGTGACGTCAGTTCATCGTAGCCCCAGTCACCAAAATTCGTATTCATCCCGATTGGGAAAAGTACAATTTTGCCAGGGAGGTTCAACTCAACTCGCTTGATGTTTTCGTATTCCAAGATGTAGCACCGCTGATTTACGATGTCGGAAAGCACGAATAAGCGGACAGCAGCCTTACGGCGATTGACGAGGTCGCGACCCGCTTTACCGTCAACATTACCGATGCGGTCACCGACTTCCATTCGCGTTAGCGTTCCGTCGTGCAGAATCAACGCATCTCGAAAGAATCGTTGCGCTTGAGAATTTAGTCCGGGCAAAATCTTTTCGAGATTCTGGCGGTAGGCTTTCAGGCGTGAATCCCAACTCCCCAAGGCTGCTTTAGAGCGAGGGCTGTTGAACCCAATCCACATTTGAGGCGTGAAATATTTCATTGAATCTTTATTTTACCGATTAAAACGGAGGTTAGAGAGGCTTTGGGTTCGATTGCTGTTCGTGTGGTCAACTCTGATTAGTCAGGTAACCGGACAAGTCCAGTGCCAGTACTTCAAGTTTCCGATTACCACGTTTGGACGTAGCCGCCCGGCGGCGGACGCTTCGCGTGAAGTAGTGCAGCGTTGGTTGCTCTATGGTTGTGATGTAAGTGTGGGTCATAGGAGGTTTCCCTATGACCCATTTGCGAAAAATGATGTTGGAAGAACTCCAACGTCGTAATTACTCTGAAAATACCATACGCTGCTACATTCGCACAGTCGAAGATTTTTCTCGACGCTTCAACTGTTCTCCGGATCGCTTAGGTCCTCGGCACATTCGTGAATACCAGGCCGAACTGTTTCAAAAACGCAAGTTATCCTCGGGCTCAGTTGCGGTCCGTTTGGCAGCCTTGAGGTTCTTTTACTGCAAGACGCTCAAGAAGGGTTGGAACATTGCCGAGACTCCCTATCCGAAAAGGGAGCATCGTCTTCCCGAGATCCTCAGCCGGGAAGAAGTCGCCCGATTGATCCAGGCCGCCGGCACTGCCTTCCATCGCACCCTGCTGATGACGCTCTACGCCACCGGTGTCCGGAACGCCGAGTTGACACACCTAAAGTTCAGCGACGTCGACAAGCAACGGATGGTCGTTCACATCCAAGGCGGCAAAGGACGCAAAGACCGCGACGTGATGCTCAGTCCTAAATTGCTTGACGAACTTCGTGAGCACTGGCACCGCTTACGCCGAAAACCAAGAGTCTGGATCTTCCCGGGTAACTACGACCATTGCGCCGATCACCCGATCATTGCGAAAGCCGTTTGGCAAGCGTGCCAGCAAGCCGCCAAGCGAGCTGGAATCCAGAAAGGTGTTCATCCTCACACCCTTCGTCACTGTTTTGCGACCCACCTATTCGAGGCTGGTGCGGACCTGCGCACCATTCAGATCCTGTTAGGCCATAACGATCTGAAAGAAACGATTCGCTACGTGCATCTTTCCCAGCGCCACCTGCATGCGGCCCCCAGTCCGTTGGATTCACTGCCGTTCGAGGGCCATTCGCCGCAGGAGGAGTAGATGGGCCGGCCACCCCTCGAGGTGGCCGACATCGTCCGCGCTGCGGGAGATGCTTTCATCGAACGAAACCGCCACTGGCTCCGTTGGAAGCATGTCAAAGTGCTACTGGCCATTGCGCGGTGTCGTACCGCCGCACTCGGCGGTCATCTTGATGAGTGCGCCCGCTGCGGGCATCGCGCCATCTCGTTTAATAGCTGCCGAAATAGGCACTGCCCGAAGTGTCAGATCGCTGCTCGGGAACGCTGGATCGCCGCGCGTCGCCGTGAATTGCTCCCGACCCGCTATCTGCACGTGGTCTTCACACTCCCCGGCCGATTGGCGCCATTGGTTCTGCAGAACAAGAAAGTTCTCTACGATCTCTTGTTCCGCACCAGTGCCGAAACCCTTCTCGAAGTGGCCTGCAATCCGAAACATCTCGGCGCAGAGATTGGTTTCTTCAGTGTGTTACACACGTGGAGTCAGAAGCTCAAAATTCATCCGCACGTTCATTGTGTCGTTCCTGCCGGCGGCCTCTCGCCCGATCACACCCGCTGGGTTCGCTCACGAGACAACTACTTTCTTCCCAAAGAAGTGCTGCGTAAAGTTTTTCGCGGCAAGTTCGTCGACGCTCTCGAGCAAGCCTTCCAGACTGGCCAGCTCCACTTCCAGGGAGATCTGAAACTCCTCGCTCTGCCCAAGATTTTTACTGCCTGGCTGCGCCCTCTGTTCCGCCAAGATTGGGTGGTCTACTTGAAGCGCCCCTTCGGTGGCCCAGAGTACGTGCTGCAATACCTGGGTCGTTACACCCATCGTGTGGCCATCTCCAACCATCGCCTGGTCTCCTTCGCGGATGGCCAAGTCACCTTTCGCTGGCGTGATTCCGCTGATCACAACAAACAGAAGTTGTTGTCTCTATCGATCGACGAGTTCCTGTGTCGCTTCTTGCTGCACATCCTTCCGCAGGGCTTCGTGCGCATCCGGCACTTCGGCTTTCTGGCCAATCGGTGGCGCGCCACTCTTTTGCCACTTTGTTTTCAGTTGCTCGGCTCAACCCAGCAACCGCAAACTGAACAACACGTTGCTTCCACGGAAGACCCGCCTGGTCTTTGGCGCTGTCCCATGTGTGGTGGCCCAATGAAGGTCGTCGAACGGCTCACCGCTGCCGAAATCCGACTGCGTTCTCCACCGCCGGTCACCGCTGCAGCATGAATTCACTCTCCAATTCGAAAACTCTGCGCCCTTCCCGGCGCTCCGTATCTCTGTGCCTCGCCATCAAACCGATTTCTTCTTCCAGCTTCTTCAACCGCAGTCTTCGCGATACTTTTTCGCCGTACGCAATTTCCGCGCCCAGGATGTCATGCGTCGTGCCCTGCAGCACAGTCTCGGCACGGCTTAACGCCGCTCCTTCCACGATTGAATTTGCATAGAGCCCGCGTCCACCGCAACCACGGACGGCCACGTCCAAACGGCTTTACCGGACGCGCGCAGAACTCCCCGCCTCCGTTCACTCCTCAGCGAGAACGCGCATCCGGTAAAGCGCTAGCGTTTACCGGGACTTGACCGCTTAATTTGTGACTTTCAGGATTACTTCCGGTTGGCCGACCAACAGGAAGTGGAATCAGTTCCCAGTTGCTTGTAATGTGACAGATATAGTCCCCTGCCCTTGTTTTCCCTGAGTAGGCGGAAAGGACGCGCCATGACAGGTGTGAACTTCTTGGAGAATTTGTGGCAGGACATTCGCTATGCGGGCCGCACTCTGCGGCGCAGTCCAGGCTTCATGATAACCGCCATTCTGGCGTTGTCGCTCGGCATCGGCGCCAACACCGCGATCTTCACGGTCGTAAATGCCGTGCTGCTGCAGCCGCTCTCCTATCCCGAGCCAGATCGTATAGTGGCGCTCATGCGTCATTCGCCCGACGGGGACAGTGACGGAACCTCCATTCCCAAGTTCGTGGTTTGGTGCCAGCACAAAGAAGTCTTCCGATACTGCGCCGTCTACGACTTTGGCGGGCCGGGTGTAAATATCACTGGCGGAGACCGCCCCGAACAGGTCAAAGGCATTCATGCGTCGGCGGGCTACTTTGGGGTTTTTGGCGCCCCCGTGGAAATCGGCCGCACGTACTCAGCGGAAGAAGATCGCCCCGGCGGGCCCAAAGAGGTCGTCATCAGCAACGGTCTATGGCGCAACCGCTACGGCGGCGATCCCGGATTGGTGGGCAAGGCCATTTTGTTGGGCAATGAGCCTTACATCGTAGTCGGAGTGCTTGGCCGTGGCTTTACCACTGATCCTCCCACGGACATTTGGATTCCCGCGCAGGCCGATCCCAATAGCACGGACCAGGCGCATTATCTTTCTGCCGCCGCTCGCCTAAAGCCCGGCGTGACTCTGGAGCAGGCTAAGAACGCCATGAAACTCGCTGCCGAAGAGTTTGGGCAAAAGTTCCCCGGCAAGCTCGATCCCAAGGAAAGCGCGACCGCCAAGCCGCTACGAGACACCGTCGTTGGCGATGTGCGCGGCGCCCTCCTGATCCTTCTGGGCGCAGTTGCTTTGGTGCTTCTGATCGCCTGCGCGAACGTAGCGAACCTGCTGCTTGCAAGGGCGACCATCCGGAAGCGGGAAATCGCGCTCCGGGCCGCGCTGGGTGCCGGCCGCCAACGGATAATCTCCCAACTACTCACCGAGAGTCTTTTGCTATCGCTGGCCGGAGGCTTTTTGGGATTGGTCTTGGGCTACTTTGGAGTTCGCGCGATCCTGGCCAGTAATCCGGGAGATATTCCGCGTATCGGCGAGCACGCCTCGACCATTTCGCTGGACTGGCGTGTGTTGCTCTTTACACTCGGGGTGTCGATCATGACGGGTATCCTGTTTGGCCTAATCCCAGCGTTCAGCGCCACGCGCACCGACCTAAACGTCACCCTGAAGGAGAGCGGCTCGCGTGCTGGCACGGGGCTCCGCCAGAACAAGGTTCGCTCCATTCTTGTGGTCACCGAGATGGCCCTGGCGCTCATCCTTCTGGTTGGCGCGTCCCTCCTAATACGCACCTTTAGCCTGCTCCGGACAGTTGACCCCGGGTTCAGCGCGCACAACGTGTTGACTCTGCAGATGTCGTTGACCGGGAGGCGCTTCGAGAAGTCCTCCAGCAGCGATCAGGTAGTGCGCGAGGCCGAGCGGCGTATCGCCGCCTTGCCGGGAGCGCAAACCGTTGCCGCCAGCTGCTGCTTGCCTCTGGAAGGCGGCTTTGACTTGCCTTTCAACATCGCCGGGCAACCCCCTGCCGACGGTCCCTATAACGGCGACGTCGAGTTTCGCGACGTTTCGGCCGGATACTTCTCGGTCTTGCAGATCCAGGTAATCCGCGGACGAGTCTTCACGGACGCCGATGACTCGAACGCTGCTCGCGTGGTCATAATTAACGCAGCGATGGCGAAAAAATTCTGGCCCAAGGCGGACCCGCTCGGACAGGTGATCACGATCGGCCATGGGATCGGCCCGGAATTTGAAGAGCCCTCGCGGCAGATAGTCGGCGTGGTTGGGAACGTCCGGGAGAGGATCAACCGGGAGCCAGAACCGGTGATGTACGTCCCCATTGCCCAGATGAATGACGGCGTCACCGCACTGCAAAATCGCATCATTCCGCTGACATGGATGGTCCGCACTGCGGTGCAACCCTTCTCGCTCAGCGAAGCGATTCAGAAAGAGTTGCTTGCGGCAAGCGGCGGCTTGCCCGTTGCTCACATTCGGTCCATGGATCAAGTCGTCGTGGAATCCACTGCGCGGACGAACTTCAATATGACTCTGCTGACGATTTTTGCAGGAGTCGCGCTGCTCTTGGCCGCCATCGGCATCTACGGCTTGATGGCCTATTCCGTGCAACAGCGAACCCAGGAGATTGGAATTCGCATGGCGCTGGGAGCCACAACCGAGAACGTTCGCAAGATGATTGTGATGCAGGGCATGGGTCTAGCCCTAGTGGGTGTCGTCGTCGGAGCCGCCGGGGCCTTGGGGCTTACACGATTGATGGCCAGCCTGTTGTACGGAGTAAAGACGTGGGACCCGCTGGCGCTGGTATCGGCGGCGGCAGTGCTCGCGGTGGTCGCTTTGCTGGCGACGTACCTCCCCGCGACCCGCGCTTCTCGCGTTGATCCCATCGTTTCCCTTCGCTACGAGTGATGACCTGTTTTTGTCTTTACGGCCCGGAGCCGCGCGACTGGAATCTAACTCGGCGGCCCATTCTGGTCGGATGACGCTCTAACCGGAAGTTATTCTGAGCAAGAAGGCCCGTTGGGACATTCCGGCTTGCTAAGTCCTGGTTTGTCGGGTAATCGGACAAGTGCTCTTGGTTCCCCTGTTATCTGAAAAGGGTGGCATTGGGCTCATTCCGACGACTGAGTTTAAGAAACAAAGCTTCGATGGCTCGCCCAAGGAAATACCACCAGAGAGTGCCTGCCAAGAAAATCCAAGTCACGCCAATCACGGAATATTTCCATGCGAGAACGTAAGCTGGAAGGGAAACGGGAAGGTCAACCAGCAGGATGAATGCGAACACTATTCCCAGGAATTGAAGGCTGGGTATCAGAATGCCGATATAGCTTGTCAAACAGGTCAAAAGGTGAATCGACGGCAACACATAGCGCCAGGGTATCGGTCGGGACATGCGAACAGAATATCAACGCCAGCGGCGGATATTCTATCGCCGCAGGCCCTTTGTGCCCAATGCCTGATTAGTCGTGCCGGACAAGTTCAGTCCCTACTTCACTTTTCCGATTACCGCGTTTATGAGGAGTTGACCGGCGGGAATGACCAGCCCGTGCGTCTTCACCACTTAAAAGCGTCTATCACTAAGTGTTTTACTGCATAGAGCAGCGGAGCAAATACGATTGTGCTGACCGCCCAAATCTCGAAGAGGTTAGTCGCAAAACTGAGATGCCACAGCCAACGTACGCAAGCGAGAAGAACAAAAATGATGAACCCATAGACGAGTGTCTCACGTACAAAAACCCAAGCGTTCCTTTTCGACCTGACAGCCCATTCTGGTTCCATCGTGTCGATAGCGGAGCATATCTGTATCCGCGAAATCAAGCCTGTATGTCCGCCAGCAATCCATGCTGGTGCTTTGAGCCATTTGTCCGGTAACCGCGTTCACCGGAACTTGAGAGGGTTGCGGCGATGCTCCAACATCTCTCAGCGTCTGAGAAGGTAGTGATTCGAATGCTAAGAGATCGATGGCGGCTCTGGCTTCCGAGGAGCACTCCGCTTCCATTGAACGAAATCAAAGCTCAGGAGAGCGAGGCCCAACAGCGGACCAACATATTCAACCAGTTCTGCCGCAAACAGCGAAGGCGGAGTGTGCCACGCTACTGAACCTAGCTCATAACAGACATCCCACCTACCTGGAGGACAGTTGACATGCATCCACCAGGAAACATAAGCCCAAGCCGGTATCGCGGCGAAGATGAAGATCATTCCCCGTTTTTTCATCTGAGCCTTCACAAACAAGATTATTAGACTCCAGCGGGGCAGCTCTTGTGCCTTGGTAGGTCGCGTTACCGGACAAGTGCCCTTAAGGCTTCCTGATGAATCTAGTTCGGACCCGCTGACAGTTTTTGAAACTTTCTTAGTCCGAAAATGAATCCATAGAGTCCGCTACCGCAAGCGGGTATTAGCACCATTGGGAAAAGTATCATTCCGCCTCCAGGGCCATCCCACCAGCCTCGCTGCACCTGGAACGCGAATATTAAGAGGCCCACGATTCCACCAACGACTGCGAACGCCAAGCTGACAAGCAACGTCTTCAGTATCGCCATCCCACGAGACCCCGGCTCTAGTTATTACCAGAGAGGCTCGCAGCTTGAATACGGCAACTTGGCTGGGCGTGCCGGAAGCTGAAACTCCTGGTCGAGTAGGCCCGGGGAATTTCACCCCGAGCCCCTCACAGAACCGTGCTTGACTGTCTCCAGTCACACGGCTCGTGTCACTCCGTGAAGGTTTGACCTTCCGTTCTAACCACTCGGTTCCTCCTGTTTCCAGTTGACCGTAATTGGTTAGGACGCGAGTGACCTGCCCCCTTCGCTCCACGGGAATTACCCCGCTTCTTCACTACTGTGGGGCAGTCCGACCCTGAAACTTCGCTTCCGTACTCTCGCCCTCGTGGTTCTTCCACTTGTGGCTTCTCCGTTTGCATCGAAGTCTCAGGTTCCCACGTTCCGCTTAACCGCCTCTTTGGCAAGCTCAGGCCACCTCTCATGCCGGATGCCGCTCCGCCCGTAAGCAGGTTTCGTCGGAGCTAATCCCGCAGTAACTAACCCCCTGCGGTTTTGACATCGTCTATAACCTTTCGACACTTCAGCAGTGGTTCCCTTGCGGTCCTCTTCTTGCCTGTCACCTGACCTGGTCGTTGCCAGGCCTTTTCCTTCCGCGTTCACGACCATAGCTTTTGACTACAGCCGCCGAAGGTGGTTTGGAACCTGTTCCTGTAAACCGGTTCCGAGGGGCCTACCCTCATCAGTCAAGCAGTTGCGCACTACTCAGCGTTTCCTCCTTTCGTGCTCGTGGCACACATAAGTCGGGTTACCGTACAAGTGCTTTTAGCTCCATTTGACTCCAATTGGCTCATGCTGCGGGCGGCAACGCCATCAAAACGCAAGACTTTTGATTTGGGGATGCAATTCGATTCCCATCGCCCGCTCCATAATTGTTGATGATTCGATTGCCCTTACCCTTGGAAACTACTGAAAAATGCCCTTGGAATGGCTGGTTTTGTTCCAAAGATGTTCCAAAGCGAGCAGAACTGTTCCAAGAGCGAACGTCTGCCCATTCACTTCGGTGGCTAGCGGTCGCGAAGCATTTACGGTTCTAGTCAATTCTTCTTCTGCGGCGATTCCAATTGACGATTTCGACTATCGTTGCCGGGCATTCCGCCAAACTTGGTATGAAGCGAACACTCCTGACGTGATCGCAAGGACGGCAAAAATGGGTTTGAGGTACCCGGGCGCAAAGAGCGCCGCCAGCGTAAACGGTACGGTCAACGGGCCGCTCATCTTAGTCAACCAGTTCTCTCCAAACGCTCGTAAGAACGCCCTGAACCGCAGATCGGGCACGGGCAGAGCTTCCGGCTCGGAAAACGCCTGTTGTTCACGAATCTTTATTTCGAGTTCGCGACCAATTCCGCTCGCGACCGATTGCATCTTCGTCCGCGCTCTGTTCACGGCCCAGTCAGGCCGGCCCGATTGGGAATTGGCGAGCATCTGTTCGATGTTGCTTGCTCGAGCTTTTGTGCATGCGTTGGCCTTGTCCAAAATGAAATTTACGTCTTCCCTCGATAGTCGTCCTCGATTGCGTTGTAGAATGAGTTCGAGCCAAATCTCGTAGAGTCCTCGGCAAATCTGCTCAGAAGTCTCAAGCGCTGAGTCTATTCGAGTCGAGATCGCTATTCCGCTTTCGCTAAGCCCACGCCTCGCCAAGTCGGCGATAGCAGCAGACATCCGCTCAGCTCCCTTCCGAGATTCGCGGTCGACGATTTGACCGAACCTCAAGTTTGCGATCGGTTCGAAGTCTTCATACATGGCAGTCGGCAGTCCTACGTCTGCGAAAACGCAGATCATATTACGCAGGCGTCTTGGTTGCCTACCCCGTCTCCCGCATATCGTTCAGGCGGTCAGGCGGGGCGATCTCAGACTGCGTGAATGGGGGATGCCTAGGGCGGGATGGAGATCGTCGCTCCTGCGCCGTTGTCCCGCGCGACACCGGACTCCTAGGACGCGTTGCGGACGGACTGGAACGTTGGTGCATGTTCTCTGGGTTTGGGACTGCCCTGAAAGTCCGCAGCGTTACTAAACTGACTGATTGACATGCGGGGGTCATTGACACATCCAACGTAGCGGCGTAAGGTACTCCACATTCGCCTACGCGAATATATGATCTAGCTTTGCGCGGAACGCGCAGCAGGTGAGCCCATGATACAACGCTACAACGTGCTCTTTCTGTGTACGGGGAACTCGGCTCGCTCGATCATGGCCGAGGCCATCATGAATCATAAAGGCCGGCCGAATTTCATAGCCCACAGCGCAGGCAGTCATCCCACGGGCTTCGTTCATCCTCAGGCCCTCCGCCAGCTGCAAACGGCCCACTTGCCCGTCGAGGGTTTACGCAGCAAGGACTGGCTCGAATTCGCTGAGCCTGGCGCACCGGATTTGCACTTTGTCTTCACGGTTTGCGATGCGGCCGCCAAGGAGGTCTGCCCGGTTTGGCCGGGTCAGCCCATGACCGCGCACTGGGGAGTCCCCGACCCAGCTGCAGTCAAAGGGACCGAGGAGGAAATCGAGCGGGCCTTCCGCGATGCCTTTATGATTCTGGACCGGCGCATCAGCCTGCTGCTCTGCCTACCCCTTGCCAGTCTCGATAAACTGGCTATCCAGAAGGAAATCGATCGCATTGGAAAGCAACAGCCCGACTCGGCAGCATCCGCTTGACACCAACTAGCGCGGGCAACACCCGCCCGAACGCTTGAGCTTCGCCGCTGCTCGCGTGTCAGTCGCCATTCCGGCCATAGAGCAATCCGCAAGGCATTCGAGCAGTTTGCGATGAACCGGCGACTTTGCCGGGGCCAGTTTATAAAAGTTCCATAACCCGTTTTTTCGAATCGTCACCAAGCCGGTTTTCCGCAGATAGGCCAGATGCCGGGAGGCCCTGGGCTGAGGAACGTGCAGGATCGTCACCAGATCGCCCACGCACAGCTCGCCGCCCACGAGTAGCCGAAGAATGCGCAGCCGGGTCCTGTCTGAGAATGCCCGAAACATGATATTGACTTGTGTTTTACCCATGATTCTGTATATTCGCCTGCGCGATTGCAGTTTGACTGACGAAGAAAGGCCCTCCGTTGAGCTTCCCCAGAAAACCGCTCGCAGTGTAAACCAGGTCCCCCTCTAGCCAAACGAGTAACTTCCGAGGCTTTAGGTACCGCCCTTCTCGTGGCCACCGTCGTCGGCTCGGGAATTATGGCCCAGAGGCTCTCGGGAGGGAACGTGGCTTTGGCCTTGCTCGCCAATACTCTTGCCACCGGAGCTGCCCTCGTCGCCCTGATTCTCACCTTCGGCCCGATTTCCGGCGCTCACTTCAATCCGGTCGTAACGATTGCCGACGCCCTCGAGCGTGGCATCCCTTGGAGCGAAACGCCCGCCTACGTCGTCGCGCAGATCCTGGGCGGCGTAGCAGGCGCCGTGTGCGCACATTTGATGTTCGGACTTCCGGTTATTTCGCTCTCGCAACATGTCCGCAGTGGCGCCGCGCAGTTGTTCAGCGAATTCGTGGCCACCTTCGGACTCCTCTCTGTGATTTGGGGCTGCTCCCGGTTTCGATCGAGCGTCGTTGCGTTCGCGGTCGGAAGCTACATCACCGCCGCGTATTGGTTTACCGCCTCGACTTCGTTTGCTAATCCCGCCGTCACGATAGCGAGGGCTCTGAGCGATACCTTTGCCGGAATCAGGCCGGTCGATGTCGGCGGATTTATTCTCGCGCAGCTCGCCGGCGGAATTGCGGCCACACTTCTTTTTCGCTGGCTCGTGCCCAGCCTAAAGGCTGACGCTGCGGACATCGTCGTTCCTCACGGCGCGAGGGAGCAAGGTGAATGATATGGACACTGTTCTGTTTGCATGTGTGCACAATGCGGGCCGCTCTCAGATGGCCGCGGCGTGGTTCAACCGGTTTTGTGATCCAACAAAAGCAAAGGCAATTTCGGCCGGAACCCAGCCCGGTGAGCGAGTCCATCCAGTGGTAGTACAGGCCATGCGCGAGGCGGGCATGGATCTCGCCGCCGCGAAGCCCCAACTCTTAGCGGAAGAACTCGCCAAACAAGCAACTCTGCTCGTCACGATGGGATGTGGTGATGCCTGCCCCTTCATCCCCGGCTTGAAAAAGATCGACTGGGACCTACGAGATCCCAAAAATCAGTCAATCATCGTAGTCCGCCAAATTCGCGATGACATCCGCCAGCGAGTCTCACAGCTACTTGCGGAAAGAGGCTGGGCTTAACGCGAACCCGGCGCGATCAGCGATTCTCGCGGGAGCCACTCCGCTTTATTTTAAAGGCTGACCGCCTACCGTCAGTCCACCCAACAAGCTCAGGTCCTGCTGTTGCAGCGACTTCGGCAGCCTGGCGTAATTAAGGCTCTCTGCGGAATCTTGTCCCGTGGTCACCGCGTACTGGATGAAGACTCTGACCGCTCGCCTCTCGTCCGCATCGGGGCCGTCCTTCGGTACAAGCAAGAACGTCAACCCCGACACCGGATACGCGTCTTTGGCGGAAGCGGGCGGATCCACAATCGGCGTCCGCGCGTCCTTGTCCAGCGCGTCGCTGAATGCCTCTATCGCCGCCGTGGCGCTGGCGGGCGCCGGCGCCACGAAGTTCCCGGCGCGATTTTGCACCAGCGCTACGGGCAGTTTGTCTTCCTTGGCGTAATTCAGCTCGGCGTATCCGATCGTTCCCCGATTCTGCTTCACGAACTCAAGCACGCCCCTGCTTCCTTCGGCTCCAATTCCGACAGGCCACTTTACGGAAAGGCCTTGGCCCGCTTTCTGCGACCATTCGAGGCTCACCTTCGCAAGATAGGAGCTGAAAATACTTGTGGTGCCGCTGCCGTCAGAACGATGCACCACTATAATCGCGGCTTTTGGCAACTTGACGCCGGGATTGTCTCTCTCGATCGCTGGGTCCTGCCAGCTGATGATGTTACCCAAAAAAATTCCGGACAGTGTCGCAGCACTGAACCGCAGCGGAGTCTGCACATCGGAAAGGTTGTAAATGGCGCAGACCGGCCCTGCCGTTACCGGAACTTGCACGATCGGAAACATCGCGCTGATCTGGTCGTCGCTGAGCGGCGCATCGCTTGCGGCTAGCTCTAACATGCTCTTCCGGAGTTCGCTTAGACCCGCGCCGCTCCCGATCGGTCGGTAATTAATCATCGTGCTTGGGTGCATTTGCTGGTACGCGCCAATCCAATTCGTCATGATCGGAGCGATGAACGTGCTTCCTGCCGCGCCGATTGCGGTCTTCACCGTCGACGACGTCGCCAAATTCTTCTCCGCGACCCCCTCTTCACCCTTGTAGCTACACCCCGCGAATAGAAAAGCGTTGAGAACGAGGGCGGCGACAAACTTAGCAGAGTGCCGAAAACTATACATCGTGAACCTCCTGTGCGGGCCTTTGGTGGAGGTGATCTCGCACGGCGGGCATGATACATAGATTCGCCTAAACGAATATTAAAAACGTGTTACAACGCACGGCAGGCCAGTGGCGACGCCAAAGTCGCGAGCAGTCGGACTTAGGTCGCTCAGGACTACGCTTCAATAGACGCCATCACTTAGTTGCAGCAGGTCGGGCCGCAGCACGGTTTCGCACTCGCCGGCTTCACCGCGCGAATGAACGCACTCAAAAACTTCCCATCCACCTGCGGCGCCAGCGCGTCGACGTCAAGCCCTTGGCCCGACAAAAACTCCCGTGCGTCCTCAACTTTGTAGACCCGCGTCGGTTCCACCTCCACATCCGCAAATCCCGCCGCCGCAAGCTTGTTCCGATACTCGGTCTCCTCGAGCGCACCGGCGATGCATCCCACCCACAGCAAAACGCTCTTGCGAATCTCCGGCAGCATCTCGCCCCGCGTCACCACATCCGACACCGCGAACCGCCCGCCCGGCTTCAACACGCGAAACGCTTCGCGCAGCACCGTATCCTTGTCCGCCGAAAGATTGATCACGCAGTTGGAGATGATCACGTCCACGGAATTGTCCGGCAGCGGGATATGCTCGATCTCACCCTTGAGAAATTCCACGTTTTCCACGTCGGCCTTTTGTTTGTTCGCGTTCGCCAGCGCCAGCATCTCGTCCGTCATGTCCAACCCGTACGCCTTGCCCGTCGGCCCAACGCGCCGCGCCGAAAGCAGCACATCAATCCCGCCGCCCGACCCCAGGTCGAGCACCGTTTCGCCGGCATTCAGTTTCGCCAGCGCCGTTGGATTGCCGCAGCCCAGTGAAGCCAGCATCGCCTCTTCGGGAATCTGGCCCGCCTCCGTCGCGTCATACAAATTCGACGTGATCGGATCGCACGACGTGCCCGCTGGCGATGCCCCACAACACGAGCTCCCGCCTGCACCCACTCGCAGCGCCGCGTTCCCATATTTTTCCCTCACCACTTCCTTGATGTTCGTGTCGCTCATGGTTCGCTCCTATTTGCTGATTTGAATTACGTCGCGTGGTGCCACCGCTTTGTTTCGCGTGCAGCACTCCGCGTAGAGAAATCGCAAAACCTCCTGCAGCGCCTCGGTGTTCGCCGTGTACCGCAGAAACGTGCTCTCCCGCTGCACCTGCACCAGCCCCTCATTCCGCAGCTTGTCCAGATGGTGCGACAGCGTTGAGTTCGGGATGTCGAGCTCTTCCTGCAGCTCCCCGACGACCATCCCCTCGGGATGCGCCGATAGCAGCAGCTGCATGATGCGCAGCCGCGCCTCCGTCCCCATCGCCGAAAACATATCGGCAAACTTCGCAACCTGCTCGAGATTCTTCTTGGGTGCGTTCATCATAGTTCGATAATTGCAGAAATACGGCATCATGTCAAGTCCTCTCGACATGACACCGGGAATCCGCAGGCACAAAAAGAAAGGGCGTGGACGAATCGTCCACGCCCCTGCTCTTACTGATCTGCTCTTACTATTGGGCAAGTGCCCGTGTCGGACGATTCATCCGTCCGGGAATCAGGCACCAAAATCATTTCTTTCTGGCGGAAGGAAACGTCACTCAATCTGCTGCGTGTTCACAACGACTTACGGACGGTGAATTTGTGGGGATTTTGGCGGATGCCTGAGCCATTCGGTACACGGTGCCTTCCCCGACTCCAAGGTTCGCCGCGGTCTTCGCCAGGACATCCCTTCGGTGCGCAGCACGGCGATTTGCGAACGATCAACGATGACGTGCGGCCGTCCCAAGCGAACGCCGCATGTTCTGGCTGCAGAGATACCGGACGTGACGCGGCCCCAGACCTGTTCCGTTCGATTTGAAATCACTCTTCAACTGAGGCGGGTTGTATCAAAGGGTCTCTAGCGGGGCGCCCATAACCTGTTGTTCTACCACTGCGGTCAGGTGCGAATTCCATGCGTACCAAACCATGTGATTTGATACAGGGCGGTTTCCGATCTCAGGTTTTTCGCATCCGAAGTTCACGCGGTTTGCGATTTGACACCGTCGGTACCGTCAGCCCAATAGAATGGGCAGGAGCACGCCTAAGGCTAGCGCAAAGAGCCAAAGGGCCGGTGCGGGAGTGCCGACCGGTCGAACTCGCCTGGCCTCGCGGGCAGCGATGCGCGGGTCGAGGAGGAGCCAGCGAGTATATCGCCGCTCCATCACCAGGAATGCAAACGCAGTCGTCGCACCATAAATCAGGTGACCCATCAAAGACGGGAGCAGCGCCGAAGCTGCATCGGTACTCCAGTCGCATACGCCTGTGAGCAGCAACGGCAGAAGGGTCATGGGTCCCACAAACCACCAGATGAGGCCAAAGAGCCATCCCCAAGCCACGCCAAGGCCGAGGCTCGACGCTTCATTGCGAAACAGAAGGCCGTAGGTCATGCCAATTGCGGCGCTAACGAGGAGATGGAAGAGTAGTCCTCGAAATCCGGTAAGGCTGGTATCCAACCCAACGATCTTTGGTAGCGCGTGAGTAGCCAAAAGAACCGGACTCGCGACGATGCCTCCCAGCAGTCCCGCAAAGGCGCCCCAGCTCAGCGATCGCAAAACGCGGACACCGACTCCACCGACTTCGCGGTTCAACGGGTCTGACTGAATGAAAAGGCGCACCCAAAAACGATCGAGCGTGGCGTAGGCAACTCCTAAGATCAGTCCGTACAGGATGTGGCCAACCAGGGAGCCGAACACAAAGCTCGCCTGGTCCGCGGACCATTCGAGCGGTTTATGCGCCGCCACAGGAAGGAGCGTGAGCTGCGCAAGAAACCACCAGAAAATTGCGTAGCCGAGTCCCCAACCCATACACGAGCCGTAGCCGCGAACGTCGCGTTGAAACAGCAAGCCAAAAGTCACGCCAATGAACATGGCAACACCGAAATGCAACAGGATGATTGTGGCGCGCGAGAAATTCAGCGTGCCGTAGCCCGCTAGCAGCGGGAAATAGTTGCCCGAAGAAACCCACCGTCCGAAAATCAAACCGCCGAGGGCTCCCGCAAGGCCTCCCGCGACGATGGCCCTCCGCCAATTGAACTTGGTATCGCTAGTGTTCGTGCGAAGCTCGGACCAAAGCCCCATCGCAAGGCCCACTGGGGCACCAAGGCAAATTAGCAGTGCGACAAGTTGGGGAAACTGTTCGCGAGCATCTGTCAGCATCAATTGCGACGCCGCCCCAGCCAAAAGCGGCAGTACGCCGGCAGGAAACACGATCCAAACGAGAACAGCGAAGGCCAATCCCCAAATCAATCCCGCCCCAGCGCTCGTAGCTCGCTTCGCGAAAAACAGACCAAAAGCCGCACCGAACAGAACACCACCCAGGATTGACTGACCGATTGAGCTCGCCAGCGACAGGCCTTGCAGTGTGCCGCCCAGAGCGCCGATCAAGAGTCCAATCACCACGGGGGTTGCGCGCGGCGACAGCGTCGTCACGTTAGAATCCAGTTGGATAGCCATTGCGTTATGGGGCTCCACCATTGTGTTGCTCCTATTTCAATTCGATGGTTTGCACGATGTCGCGCGGGAAAAACAGTTCGACCGCCCAGTCCGTGAGAACGCGAATTTTTCGCTCGAGTCCCGGCAGCTTTGAGAGATAGATTCCGCGCCACATGAGCCAGGCGAGCAAGCCCGAGAATCGCATCGACTTGCTTCGCGCAAACGGCACGGCGAGCTCGGCGCATGCGGTTTGATGGCCGACGACGCAGAGCGCACCCAGAGAATCGAAGTGAAATTTTTCCAGCGGTCGACCCTCGATCTGCGCCCGAATGTTCCTGGCGAGGGTTCGCGCTTCGCGCAAAGCGAACTGCGCGGTAGGAGGGCAGGGCTTCTCCGTTTTCCCGTCAACTACCGCGGCGCAATCACCAAGGGCCCAAAGTCCAGGTTTGCCAGGTACGGCCAGGGTACGGTCGACGGTCAGCGCATGGCGTTTGTCTTTCCCGAGCGGCAAAGACTGCACGAGTGGATTAGGCGCCGTGCCGGCGGTCCAGACAAGAGTCTCAGCGCGAATTTCACCATCGCTAAGCGTCACCGTGCCGGGGCCGGCATCGGCGAGTCGCGTGTTGAGGCGGAAAACGACGCCGCGCGCTTCCATCCTTTCTTGTGCGTAGCGGGCGAGCGACTCGCTGAGCTCCGGAAGAATGCGATCGCGCGAGTGGACGAGGACAACGCGGAGCTCTTCGCTCCGCAACTTGGGATAGTCGGCCAAGATTCCATGCGTGTAGTCGTTCAATGCGCCGGCAAGTTCGGCGCCAGCGAAGCCCCCACCGGCGATCACGAAAGTCAGCAAGGCGCGCCGCTGAGACGGATCGACCTCTCGGTCCGCGCGCTCAAACATCTCGATGACGTGATTGCGAATGCGGATGGCGTCGAGCAGGCTCTTGAAGTTGAAGGAGTATTTCTCCAGGTTCGCCATACCCAGGTAATTTGAGACGGCGCCAAGAGCGAAAACCAAGTGGTCATAGAAGATTTTTCTTTGAGAGGAACTTTCATTTCCTGCTGGGTCAGCCGATAGGGAAATACAACGGCTATCGAGATCGACCTTCGCAATACGACCCCGAATAAACTGCGTCCGGTGCAAGCTACTGCGCAGAGGCGTGCTGATGTGCGTGGGCTCGAGACTACCGCCGGCCACCTCAGCAAGCATCGGAGTAAAAAGAAGGGCATTCGTTTCGCTAATCAGCGTCAGCTCGACGTTTGGATTCGTGCGGAGCTGTTCCTCGAGACATTCCGCCGTGTGCATTCCGGCAAATCCGCCACCGAGGATAACGATGTGCGTTTTTTTCTTTTCCGGTGATGTCGGGCCGACTTCGGGCCCCCACACACTCGAAGCAAGATCGCTAAGGGCTTGCGTCAGAAGGCCAAGCAGCGCTCCGTAGATCACCCATCCGACCAGAGCCGGAAAATGACTTCGCATTTGCTCTGCACTCCATTCGGGCATGTGGCCCGAGAACATGGGCATAGCAATAACGCTGAGCAGCCCCCAAAGAGGCACGCCGAGCGCCGCTCCAGCCATAAGGTTGTCAACGTATGTGCCGCGTGTCGGCTCCAGGCTCGCCGAATAGCATGCGCCGACAAGAGCGCCTAGAAGAAAGCCGAGCATTGGGTGCGGCAAGGTCATGGCTAGCGGGACAGCTGCCAACACCCCTGCCGGCAACCCGATCCAGACCCGGCGTAACAGGCGGTTCATACTCGTTCGCTCCAGAAAGAAACTAACTAGCCTTCGATTGCTCGTGAATTGCCGTAAGACGTTACCGCACTCAGCTGATTGAGCTTGGCACCGAGCGAGTTTCCCGCAGTGCAGGGCCCGCGGCGGATGAACGCAGCAGAGAGTCGAGCGCAATCTTGCCAGGGCCGAAGAGAAGGACGATCACGCTCGCAACAAGGAACGTGTAGGGCGCTGCCGCGTAGAACTTGTCGGGGTCGGAAAAGATCGACAGCAACGCTTCGCGGTCGGCGGTGAGGTAGGCCATGAACATGTTGACGGTGAGGATGAGCGCGGTTGTGCGCGAGAGCAAACCCAGGGCGAAGAAGATTCCGCCGAAGAACTCGACGCAGGAGATCGCGAGAGCAGTCTGGCCCGGAAAGGGCAGGTTGAGGCTCGCGAAAAAGTCGGTGACGTTGGGCAGATTGTGGAGTTTTCCCCAGCCGCTCTGCGCCAGCTGCCAGCCCCAATAGAGCCTGACAAAGAGCAAGAACGGAGATCGGAGGTACTCCACAAGGTAAAAGAAGTGATCGTGTAGCTGTCGAATGCGATGAAAAAGGTGGCTCATACCTCCAGTGGATACGCGAAGCTCAAAAAAGCTTCAAAGTTTTTCTGCGATTTATGAGCCGGAGGAGCTAAAAGTCCGCGACGAGGCCGATCCCCGCCGAGAAGCGGTTAGCGCAGGCGTAGAGGGAAGTGACCAGGATGGTTTCAAGTATCGCGGCGTCGCTCCAACCGGCCTGGCGGAGGCGATCGAAGTCGGGCTTCTCGATGTCGCCGGGTTGCCGCGTGAGCTTGGCGGCAAATTGGAACAACTCCATCACTTCAGGCGCGACGTCGGCGCTGCTGTAGTCGAGGGCGAGCTTGCGGGACTGCTTCTTCTCGATTCCGAGCCGGCCCAGAATCTCGAGGTGAGCGGCGAGGCAATAGTTCGAGAGATTAATTCCGCTGACAACCAAAGCTACTTGCTCTTTAACGATTTTCGGCAACGCGCCTTCTTGAAACATCACGTGCGTGAATAGATTCACCTGATCCTGCAGGAGTTGCGGGACGTGGCCGAGCGCCTGAAAGTAGTTCGGGACGAAGCCCCAATTGGTGCTGAGAAATTCATAAATCCGTTTGGTTTCGGGGCTGGCGTTTTCCGCCGGCGTAGGAGGCAACCAAGACATACACGATCTCCGTCGTTGAGCTAAGCTTGGCGCATATCAAAAAAACGGCGCCGACCCGAATTACGTTGAAAAGCTATGAGCGGATGATACCAGATCGGAGGGTGACGAAGGCAGCGATTCGCTGCGCCGCCGCGGTTCAGTCGGGCTTTTTTCGAAGCTTGTCGCGCAGCGCAGCGTGAAGACGCGAATGCAGATCCGGCGGTATCGGAATCGGTTCGGAGTCGCAGAGAATCTCGATGCTCTTCTTCGTCTGGTCCAGGATCATCGTGCAGTCTTCGCAATGCGCGAGGTGTCGCTCGAGTTCCTGCTTTGTGGCGGGCTCGAGCTCCCCGTCGATGTAATTCGAAATCTCGCGAATGACCGCTTTGCAATTCAATTTGGCGCACCTTGACGGAAGTAGCGGTTCAGCCTTGCCCGGAGTTTGAGGCGTGCCCGCAAGAGCCGCGATTTAACAGCTGTTGCGGAGATGCCGAGGGCGTCGGCGGTTTCCTGCGTGTTCAGTTCTTCGAGATCGCGCAAGACCAGGACGATGCGGTATTCAGGCTCAAGCTTGTCGATGACATCGGCCAGAATTTTTTGCATCTCGGCTTGTTGGTATTCGCGCTCTGGGCTTGGCCTCCAGTCTTCCAACTCTCGCGGCAGAAGATCGGTGTCGCCTTCGATGGGCTCGTCGAGCGAGAGCTCAGGCCGGCGCTTGCGAAGCCGCATAAGCGCTTCGTTCGCGGCGATTCGCACGAGCCAGGTGTAGAAACGCGAGTCGCCTTGAAAGCCGTCGAGATGCGCGTACGCGTTTAGGAAAGCGTCCTGCATGGCATCTTCGGCGTCTTCTTGATTGCCGGTAATGTTCTTTGTCAGGCGCAAGATTTTGCTTTCGTATCGGTTCACAAGCTCTTCAAATGCCGCAGTCTCGCCACGCTGGGCCGCGACTACAAGCTTCGGCTCGTCCTCGCGCACGATGGACGAGGGTAATCGGTGTGGATCGGCCGCGCTCAAGAGTAAGAAAACCCCAAGGTAAGGATAGCTGCCTGGTAATGGCCATCACTATAGCACCGAAGCCGTCGCTGCTGGTTGTATCGCGCTCTGTAGCATGCCTCCTTGGATGTAAGTGGTTCCCAGGGAGATTCAGAAATGTGAATTGGAGTTGTTTTGTGATTCCGCCTGCCGCTTTGAAACTGTGCTAGCTCCATCGTTCGATAATGGAAGCCAAGCGGGTCGATAATGTCTCAACGCTTCGCGTTCAAAGTGCATCACACTGATCGTACCCGACGCGAAGCCGCCGATGCCGTTTGCGACGAGGCACTCGTGCTGCTCGGCGAGTTCTAGCGTCCGCAAGTCTCGCGGCCGAAGGGGACAGTCGCCCTTTCTGCCGATTCCATGTCGGCTGACCGTGTTGGTTGGGTCATGACTCTCTGCGGTGTCGCCTTGTATGTCGCGCCTCCGTGTCGCTCGCCTCGTCGTCAGATTCGTGTCCGTAAGAAAAGAAACAAGGGGGCATGTCTTGAAATCGAGCGGCTCGTGAAACTTTTTCTCCCCGGCCAACTCCCACTTGTGACGGCCACCACCAAGCTCTAGCACGTGATCAGGAGATTCGCATGATGACGGTTAGCCCAGCTTCAGTTCTTCAGGACCTCGGTACACGAAGACAAGTAGTCACGGATACCCCGGAATTGGTGCAGGCTGCGAGGGACGTGCTGCTCCAAGGACTGGGACTGCTCTTTGAGCTCAGCGACGGAACGTACTCGCGCAGTGTGGGCGCGCCGTTTCACGCGGCGATCGGATCGCACTATCGCAATGTACTGGAGCGGTTTCATAGTCTGGTGCACGGATTGCGCGCCGGCGAAATCGACTACGGTTCTATATACGGGGGTTCGAGGCTGCAGGGCGACGTGCGATACGCAAGCGTCGCGACGTGCGACGTGTTGCGAGCCTTGAGGTCGTACACCGAGGAAACCCTGCAGCGCGGATGCAGAGTGATGAGCGGCGTCGGACATGGCGCCGCACCATCGGTGGCGAGAGACTCCAACATCAGCCGCGAATTAGCCTATTGCGTCGGGCAGGCGCTCTATCACTATGGGATCATCCGGCTGATGTGTAAGGAATTTGGGATCACGGCCCCAGCGGAGTTCGGTATTGCGCCGTCGACGGCGGAGCACAAGGCTGCGGCGGCGAGCTAAGGAAATTGCGAAGGCCTACCTCAGGTCTCATCCAAAATTGTTGAATCCGAAAGGGGCACCGCGGCATCGGATAAATCACATTGTTGCTTGTACACCAGACTGTCCGCGGGAGGCCTCTACTGTGTCTGACATCTATGCAATCAATGTAGCCAAGACGGAGTTCCGAGAAGGGTGTAAGACCGGCAATGTAGATCGCATTCTGGCGGTCTTCGATCAAGGCGGCTTCTCCGATATGTCGGAGGGTGAGCCGAGCAAGTACGGATTGGCGGCGGTCTCTGCGTTGCGTGCGAGGCTTGCGAAGCTCTTCGCCGGGTATTCGGTGGAAATGACGCCAATCATCATCGACATTGTTGTGAATGGAAGTTCGGGTCACGACTACGGCTGGCATGAGTTCGTCCTCACGCCGAAATCGGGCGGAACGCCGATCCGGAAACGTCAGCGTTACTTCGAACTATGGCGTAAAGACGGAGACGGCAATTGGAAGATCAAGATGTTCTTCACGAACAGCGATGTGAGAGAGGAGCTGAACGGCTTTTCGAGCCACTGGTTCTTGAGCGAAGAAAAAAACGCGCAAGCCTCAGCTTAATTGCTCAGCGCCGCGTTTGCTCTGATGCCTTTGATTTACTGGAAGGATGCGAGGTTATTTCTGTGTGATCTTGTCGTGCAGCCGCTTGCTGAATCCCGCGGGCATTTGGTATTCGATTCCGTCGCCCACCAGCCTCACGACATTTCTAGTGCCATCCAAAACCGCGCTGCAATGCGCACAGCCCTTGAAGTGGGCCTCCATGCGGGCGCGTAGTTCCGCGTCGACCTCCCCGTCGAGAAAATTGGAGATCTCTCGCCAAACCTCCAGGCAGCTGATTTCAATCACGTTCATTGGATACAGTATGGCTTATTTGGTTTCACGGGCACGTGCCAGGCTACCACGGCCGAACCTTTTCGTACTTAAACTTACCCGTACTCCAGCTCCCGTCAATGCCGGGAGCCAGGGCATCGCGCATCTGGAATCGCGCACGTAACAGCCGCGTCTTGACGCTGCCTTCCGTGATGCCCAATACCTGTGCCGTCTCCTGAATGCTTAGGTGCTGAATGTCTCTCAAAATCAGCACTTCACGATATTTCTGAGGAAGGGCGTCGAGCGCCCTCCGGAGCGCCTCTCGCAGCTGTTTGCGTTGCAGTTCCTCGGAGGGAATTTCACGCCAGTCCGCGAAATCCTTGGGAAAGTAATCGCCTTCGTCGTCGCCTTCGGGCTCATCGATGGATTCGTAGAGGTGCCTGCGATCTTTGCGTAGCTTCAGACGCGCTTCGTTGATGGTGATCTGAATCAACCAGGTGCTGAACTTCGATTCCCTGCGGAAGCGGGGCAATGCGTTGAAGGCTTTGAGGACAGCTTCCTGCGCGACTTCTTCAGCATCAGCAGAGTTGTTCAGGATGGACATAGCTGCGGTGAAGACACCGCGCTCGCACGGCTCAACCAAGCAGTAGAACGCTTCCTTATCGCCATCGCACACGCGCTGAATAAGCTCCGCTTCGGTGGCGTCCAAATTTAGCTTTGGCGTCTCCATCAGCGATGACTCAATCCTAAGTAGACACAAATCATGGTTTTACGCATGACACGGGCATGAAACCGGGTCCTCATCCAAGCCAGTGACCCTTCATGTCTTACAGGAGTAACGTCTGGACTGCCATATCGGATGCAGGAAAGTGCACGAGGTCGCAACTATTTTTGAGGATCTTTGCCTGTAAGAATCTCCGCAGCTTCCTGTCACTTCTAGCGAACCTCGGTATCCCATTCCGCGTGACTGACGCCAAAACATCGTTGCAACTAGACCAAACGGATCGCCGATTCCATTCCGTGACTCCTTCCAGTGTCCGCTCGCGCAGTACCAAGGATCGTCTGGCCTCGGCGTCGGCACTTCATTGGCCGGAATATCTGATGGAAGCGGCGGAGCTCGCCCTGTTCATGATGTCGGCCTGTTTCTTTGCTGTTTTGCTGGAATACTCGGGTTCTCCCGTCCGCCAAGCCATTCCTGACCCTTTTGCTCGCCGCTTGCTTGGCGGCTTGGCGATGGCTGCCACTGCAATCTCCATCATTTATTCGCCTTGGGGAAAACGCTCTGGCGCGCACATGAACCCTGCTCTGACCTTGACGTTCCTCAGGCTCAAGAAGATTGAGCCGGCAGACGCTCTCTTCTACGGCGTCGCGCAATTCCTAGGCGGAATTGCGGGCGTCGCAGGCGCCTTTCTGTTCCTGGGGATGGCAGTTTCAAACCGTGCGGTGCGCTTCGCCGTCACGCAGCCGGGCCCGGCTGGATGGAAGGCGGCGTTCGTTGCCGAGGTCGCAATCTCGTTTGTCTTGGCCCTGACTGTCTTGGCGGTTTCCAATAGCAAGGGCCTGAGTCGCTATACGCCACTGTTCGCCGCGAGCTTGATCGCCGTGTACATCATCTTCGAGTCTCCGCTTTCCGGTATGAGCATGAATCCCGCGCGGACATTCGGATCGGCATTGTTCGCAAATTCGTTCGATAGTTTGTGGCTCTATTTCGTAGCGCCCCCGATTGGAATGCTGCTCGCGGCGGAGCTGTTTGTCGCCGTTCGCTCAAACAGGGCTGTGCACTGCGCGAAGTTCCATCACGACAATTCCGAGAAATGCATCTTTCGATGCACGTATTCGGAGCTGAAGAACGATCGGGCCACGGCTTCAGGGAAGTAACTCACAGCATTTCGGTAAGAAAGGGAAACAGAGATGGCCAACAGCAACCACTACGACGTGATCATCATCGGAACCGGCGCCGGCGGCGGGACGCTCGCCCATGCCTTGGCTTCCACCGGGAAAAGCATCCTGATCCTCGAGCGCGGCGACTACGTGCGTCGCGAGAAAGCCAACTGGGACTCCCGCGCTGTGAATGTCGAGGCCAAGTATCACACCAAAGAGAAGTGGCGAGACAAGAATGGTAATGCTCTTCATCCGCACACCAACTATTACGTTGGTGGGAACACGAAATTCTATGGTGCTGCTTTGTTCCGGTTTCGCAAGAAAGACTTCGGCGAAATCCGCCATTTCGGCGGCATCTCGCCGGCCTGGCCCATCTCCTATGAGGATCTTGAGCCTTACTATCTGAAGGCCGAGCGGCTTTACCACGTTCATGGCCGCCGAGGCGAAGACCCCACGGAGCCTTTCGCCAGCGGGCCGTATCCGCATCCGGCGATCAGTCATGAGCCGCGCATTCAGGCGCTCAGCGACGACTTCGAACGCTTAGGGCTTAAGCCCTTTCATACTCCGCTGGGTCTCCAGCTCGATGAACAAAATCCAACCGCCAGTAAATGTATTCGCTGTGATACCTGCGATGGCTACTCGTGCCTGGTCGACGCAAAATCCGACGCACAGGTCGTCTGTGTTGATCCAGCGTTGCGATTCCCCAATGTCACTCTTCAAACCAACGCCTATGTCGAACGGTTGGAAACCGATCCGTCGGGCCGCGAAGTCTCGCGCGTGATCGTGAAGCGGGATGGAACGCCCACCTCGTACTCTGCGGACCTCGTCGTCGTCTCGTGCGGTGCTATCAATTCCGCCGCGTTGCTGCTGCGGTCGGCGAATGAAAAGCATCCTCGTGGCTTGGCGAACAGTTCTGACGTTGTGGGCCGCCACTACATGGGGCATGTCAACTCGGTCATGCTGGCTCTGTCTAAGTGCCCGAATCCGACCCTCTATCAAAAGACCCTCGCCGTGAACGATTTCTACTTCGGCTCCAAAGAGTGGAACTATCCGATGGGTCATTTCTCCTTCGTCGCCAAACTCGACAGCGTTGCACTATCTGCCGGAGCTCCGGCGATCGCGCCCGGCTGGACTCTGGACCTCATGGCGGACCACTCGCTCAGCTTCTGGCTGACTTCGGAAGATCTACCGGATCCGAACAACCGCGTGACTCTTGATCGCGACGGACAGATCGTTTTGCAATACACGCCCAATAACGAAGAAGCGCACCGCCGGCTGATAGTGAAGCTGAAAGAGTTGATGAAGCAGCAGACGAAGTGCAGTGTCCATGGGCATGACTGCCATCAAGGACTCTTCGCGAGGAACCTGTTCCTCGGGAACCGCATCCCGCTTGCAGGCGTCGCTCATCAAAACGGCACGATCCGCTTCGGCCACGATCCCAAGACCTCAGCGTTGAACATCCAATGCCAAGCGCACGACGTCGACAACCTTTACGTCGTGGACGGGGGTTTCTTCCCCTCGAGCGCTGCGGTGAACCCGGCTCTGACAATCATAGCCAATGCATTGCGCGTTGCCGATCACCTGAAAACGCGGCTTGGTGTTTCAGCCGACGCAACTGCGCAACCACTCGCGCTCGCCGGAGTGCAAGATGCGATCTAGCTCGCTGCGTCTGGCCCTATTCTCCGCAGCGATTTTCTTCGCTGGCATAAACCTCGGATTCGCCGAAACCCAGCCAGCGCAAACCGCCGGTCCTCGGATTCGCTCAATCGGTCCAATTCTCATCACAGTCGCGAACATGGACCGGTCGGTTGAGTTTTATTCTCGGGTGCTCACGTTCGAGAAAACAAGGGATACGGAGTTGACTGGAGAACAGGTGGAGCAGCTTTTCGGAGTATTTGGCACGCGCGTGCGGATCGTTCGCATGACCTTGGGGAGCGAGTCGATTGAACTCGTCCAGTTTCTGGCACCGCGCGGACGGTCGATCCCCGTTGATTCTCGCAGCAACGATCTTTGGTTCCAGCACATCGCCATTATCGTCAGCAACATGGATCGCGCGTACCAGATTTTGCGGCAAAACCAGGTTGAGTTCGCATCCTC
>CAWHVA010000005.1:0-95838 GCA_963832615.1 uncultured Acidobacteriota bacterium | reverse complement strand
CGGCGCCGCCGCGACGCGGCTGCGGAATCGCAATCGTTGGCCGCAACCGGTAGTAGTTCGGCTCCGCGAAAGGCACCACGATGTTCAGTCCGTCCGCAGCCCCGCGCTGGAACAGGACGACGAACTGCTTCTTGCCGGTCGTCGCGGGCGTCGCCGCAATGGCCCGCTGCAGGAACGCGGGCATCGCGCTCAATCCGACCATCGCGATTCCGCCCTGCTTTAAAAAATACCGCCGCGAAAACTTCAAAGGTCGCACGCCTTCGCAACATCGATCGCTCATGACAACCTCACTCCTGCTTCTTCCTGCTCTTCTCCGCTCTCGACTTTCAACTGTCGACTGTCAGCTATCTTCTCTGAAATTCCGGCGCGCCCAGCACCAGGCCCGCAACTACCCCCAAATCCACATGCTTCACCGGATCATCCAGCTTCGCCTGCAAAATCTGCGGGCTATCCAGCTGCTTCTCCAATGTCTCCACGGTCATCGGCCCGGTTTGCCCGCCAAGGAAAAGTTGCACGGCGCGATCCAGCGCGGCCTTCGCGTCGGCGGAAGAATCCATGCCCAACAGCGATCCCGTATCGCTGCGCGAACCGCGAACCTTGTTGCCGGCTAGCGCCAAGGAATAATTCAATCGGTTGAGCAGCGCGCCGGTATTCACCCAGGCATCCGCCTTGTCGGAATAGCCGGTAGGCGGCTGGCATTGATACAGCGGCTCGCCGATGCGTCCCGCCCATTGAACCAGCGGCATCGGCGTATCCACGTCGGTGCCTAGCGCCCGCGCGGTGGAAACCACCAGCTCAAAGGGCGTCTTGACCTTGGCGCGATACGCATCGCGCGACCAGAATTCCGGCGAATAAATCATCGTCTTCATCACCGCGCGGATGTCTCCATCGCTTGATTGAAAGGTCTGCGCCATGCGCGCGACCAGCGCCGGCGGAGGATTGTCGGAAACGAAGCGCCGCGCCAATTTCGTGGAAATAAATTTCGCCGTGCTCGGATGGTGCACGAGTAGATCGATCACTTCTTCGCCGTCGCGCATCCCACCGGCGTGAATTTTCTTGCCCAGCACGATTTTCGGATCGGGGTCGTGCACGCGTTCATCGAACTTGAACGTCGCATCCTGTTTTGGTTTCTCGATCGACCATCCGGTGAAGCACCGCGCCACTTCGGTCACATCTTTCTGCGTATACCCGCCGTCTACGCCCAGCGTGTGCAGCTCCATCAATTCGCGACCGTAGTTTTCATTCAAACCGCGCTCATTTTTCTTTTGCTGCTGGCCTTGCGGCGCGCGCGGCGGAAACGGCTGTCCGTAACGGCCCCAGCGTGCTTGTTGCCGCATCGCGCGCTCCGCGGCAGCACGCTGCGCCGCCCGCGGGTCCGCGCTCAAAAAATTATCCAGGTAAAACAGCATCGCCGGACTTTTCGCCGTCGCGGTCAGCAAGTCCTTAAATTTTCCCAGCGTGTGCGGCTGAATCACATCGCGCTCGTACGACGTCAGAAGCCACCGGTCATCGCCCTTACCGGCGAAGACGTTGAAATGGTTGAACCAGAAATCGTCCATGATCTGCTGGAGTTGCCGCTGGCTGTAAATCGCGCGCGTCACTTTGGCCATGGCAAGTTCTTCCACCACACGCTGGGGTTTCTTGCTGTCGTCCGCGATCGCGCGCGGAACGACATTCGGATCGACGGTCAACACATCGCGCTTGCCACCCGTGCCGCGCGTCGCGATGTTGGCCTGGGAATCGTCCAGCTTCATTGGCGAAGCCCCATCGGGCGCGTTTGCGGCCATCTGCGCCGCTTGCGGCTGTGCTCCGGTATTCGCAGCATCATCCGCCTCGGAAGTCTGTCCCGGTGCTCCCTGCGTTTCCGCCGGCGCCGGTGCTTGAGCCGCCGACTGGGGCCGGCCGCGGGAGGGCTGCATGTCACGCGCGACCACTGCCGCTGCCGCATCTGAACGTGTCGATGCCGCCGCCTGCGCCTGTTTCGCTGCCTGCTTTTCCGCTTGCTTGGGTTGCGGATATTGCGCCAGGAGAGTCGCCGAAGACATCCGCAGCGTCGGATACGTTTCCAACCGAGCCTCGACCGCCTTGTCGTCAATCGAATTCGGATTGAGTTGCTGATCGATCCACTTCGCCAAACCCATCTGCCGCACGCGCTCCACGTCGCCCGGCCTCGGTCCGTATGCCAGCCGGTTCAACGCATGCAGAATCGCTTCATCCGCGCTCAGCTCCGTGATCGGCAAGCCCTTCAGCACCGGGTCCTGCTTCTGCTTTTTATCTTTAGCAGCGGGAATGGGCGCGGGAGCAGCTGCGGCGGCGGGTAACGGCAGATCGACGCCCAGCGTAAAAATGCAGGCAACCGAAAGCAGCGTGGCAAGGAAAGACTTTGCGGTAGCCAAAAGGAAGGGGGGCGCTGACGGACGGTAGTGCAACTTCATGCGATTCTCCTGCCGAGCGGCATTGTCAGAATCAGATATTGCCAGAATCGGATAGGGACCTAAAATCCGGGGCACCTTAAGCATAACCCCCGTGAGCCGAGGAAGTTGCGCAGATTCCGCCGTCGTGTCGAATCGCCATCCCGCCCGAAGGTACAGGTACGAAGGGACTTAGCCGAGGATTTGACGCCACACCGGAGTGCTCTTATGCTCTTGCAGCGATTTTGTAAGGGTGCCCATGATCATTCGCGATTTCATTTTTTGGCTCTCGAGCAAGCGCAGCGTGACCGACTCGATCGCCCGGCGCGGCATGAAAAACGGATTCGCGCGGCGTTTCGTGGCGGGCGAAACGCTTGCCGAAGCGCTGACGGCCAGCGACGAACTTGGTCGCCAAGGACGGAACGTCAGCCTGAATCACCTCGGCGAAAATGTCTCCACGGAGGCGGCGGCGCGCGAGGTTTGCGCCAGCTATATCGAAATGATCGAGGCGATGCACGCACGAAAGATCGCCGGGAACATTTCCATCAAGCTGACCCAACTGGGGCTCGACCTCAGCAAGGAATTATGTGCGGCGCTGGCGCTTGCCATCGCCAAGCGCGCCGCCGAACTCGGCCGGACGATCGAGATGGACATGGAAGGCAGCGGCTACACGGACGCGACCCTGGATATCTTCGAGAGCGTGCAGCGGGAATGCGGCAACTCCGGGCTTGCCGTGCAAGCTTACCTGCATCGCACAGAAAAAGACCTGCAACGGCTGGCACCACTGAAACCAAAAGTTCGCCTGGTCAAGGGCGCGTACCGCGAACCGAAAAATATCGCGCTGCAGGGCAAACCCGCGGTCGACGCGAATTACAAGCGCCTAACCACCATGCTTCTCGAAGGCGCGACGCAGGGAACGTTTTTCCCGGCGATCGCTTCGCACGATCCGATGATGGTGGCGCACGCACAAGCGGAGGCCGCGCGGCTGAATTTGCCGAAGGATAAGTACGAATTGCAGATGATCTATGGGATTCGGCGCGACCTGCAGCAGCAGGTTCATGCCGCCGGGAATATTTTGCAGGTGTATGTGCCGTTCGGGACCGATTGGTGCCCATACTTTATGCGCCGCTTGTCCGAGCGGCCCGCGAATTGTTGGTTTGTTCTGCGGAGTTTGCTGGCGGAATCGTCGAGTTAGAGCCTTGCCGACCCGTGCTGCCATCAGGGCGGCCAAGTGAAGCAGCGCGGCGCCAGAGTCGAACGATGGATGCGTACGCGCGAAACACCGGGAAATTGCGCCAGACTGGAGCACTGTCGAGTACGCAGAGGCCCACACCGAACATCGCACGAACATCTTGTGCCCGAAGACGGCTCAGTCGGTGACGTCGAAATCAACCGAGCGATTGGGGGCTTGGTTTTTGGCGCCATCCACGGCCTGAAGGACCAGGCGGTAGCCTCCCGGCGGCAGATCCTTCACCTTGACGAGCATTCCCGCCGGGACGAGCGGATTGCCTTTCTGCACGAAGTCGTCGGCCGGAACCGCGCCGGTGAAGAGCACTTCCTTGTTGGTGGCGCGGTCGAGCACGTGGTAGCCGAAAGCGAGCTTTGGCGGTTTGTCCGAAGTCAGCATTGGATCGTAGATCTCCGTGTATAGGATCACGTTGTCGCTGCGCTTAAAGCGGTTGGTGGCAGAAGGAACCACCTGCATGCCCTTGACGACCAGCGGCGTGCGGTCCTCCAGCAGAATGGAATCGAGCCCGGTGGGAATGTCGGAAACGCGCGTTGCGGAATTGGTGAGTACGATGCCGCCGAGGCTCATGCTCTTGCCATCGTAGGAATCAATTTGCAGGGGTGACTCGAATTTGCCGAAGGTGTCGCCGCCACCGCTCAAGACGACCGTAAGCTTGTAGGTTCCCGCCGCAGCATCAAATTGATTCTGATAGCGATAAGGCGTCTGCGTGAAAGCTTTCCACTCGTCTTTTTCGAGATCGAGGTTGACGGTATCGCTGAAGCGCGCACCGACGCTGCCGTCGGGACGGTAGGCGATGCCGAGTACATTGATGTTGGCGTGATACTTCCCTTTTTCCTTGTCGAACTTCAGCGAATCGGACGGAATTTCCATCGCCAGATTCACGCGCGCCACGTTCGGCGCGGTGTAGAAATAAGGCGCTTCCATCGCGCCGTGAATGGATCCGGCTTGCCCGCCTGCCGCGTGCAACTCGAGCTGCTTTTCCGCGGGCTTGCCGTCCAGTGGATTCTCAGTTCGCGCGTTACAAAAACCGGTGCGCGAACGCACGTTGAGCCCGCCGCGATTCATTTTCACTTTCAGGGTATGACAGCTGCCTTCGGGCGAATCGCCGGGCACATAGCCCAGGATGTAGAACTCGCTCTGCTCTTTTCCAATGCGTTCGAGGCCGCCCAGCAGGTCATTGGTATTAAAAATCGAAAAGCCACCGGTACCGTCCGCGAGCGAGGCTAGAACCTCCTGGTTGGTGGTGACCGACGGTGGAAGTTGGGGAATGATGCTGCGCGACTGGTTGTATGGATTGTTAAAGCTGTTGTTGTAGGGATTATAGTTCGTCGGCGTGGTTGTTCCGGTCGTGCCCCCCGGCTTCCCGGTTGTTCCGGTGCCGGGACTGCCTTTGCCACCCGTGCCCGTCCCGGGACTGCCCTTCCCACCCGTGCCGGTGCCTCCGGTACCGGTTCCGCCAGTGCCGGTGCCACCGCCACCGGTGGGGTGTCCACCCCCGCCGCCAGTGCCGCCGCCTCCGACCGGATGCTGAGGATCGGGCGAAGCGCCCAGAATATATGAGGTAAGCAGGAAACGCGCCGGCGCCGAGGTTCGCTGCGAAACGGCACGCAGGCGGCCGTTCGAGACGTTGTTGCGCGCGCTGCCTCCGCCGGGGACTTGGGCAACCAAACCCCGCACGTCGAGCGAGTAGACCGCGACGTTCGCTTTATTGCAGGCGTCAATGGTGGCGATCATTTCCGATCTGGTTGTCGAGTCGAGCGGGAATCCCGCAGAAAAGAGGACAAGCATCTTCCGGCCCGGCACGGTTCGCAAATTTCTAGCCAGGGTACGCAAGGAGAGCAACATCGAGCGTGCGCCGAATTCCGCTTCGGCGCTGGTGATCGAGGAGAGGTCCGGCGTACCGATCGCGCCTCCGCTGTTTGTGTCGATCGTATTGGAGGCGACGAAGGAGGTCTTGGCGCCGCTGACAGCGGCGTGCAACACATCCGGATTGGCCGTGAAATTTTGGCTGATACGCAACACGCCGCCAAACTCAACCACCGCCATCTGATGATCCGGTCCGGCGTTCGCGTCGATAAATTTGGCGGCAGCACCACGCGCCTGGATCTGGTCGGGCGCAGCCATAGAGGAATTGTCGAAAAACAGGATCAGGTAACGCTTCTGGGCGTTGTTGGCTTGTATGGCGACGTCGGAGCCGGTAGAGAAGGTCGTGACCTGCTGCTCTTTATTGTCTTCGTAAACCTTGAAGTCTTTTTGGGTCAGGTCGTGAACGTAGCCGCCTTTTTTGTCGGTCACTACGGCGTCGACCAGGACGAGTTTCGATTCTCTCCTGATGACGGGCTGTTGCGGTCCAGACGCGGGGGGCGGGGCCGGCACGGTTGCAGCTGGTGAGGCAGCGGCAGGAGTCTGACCTTGTGCGGGAGTTTCTTGTGCACGAAGTTCCATGCCGGCGAGGAGAAACATCGCCGCCGCGCTGGTGACGACCAGCAAGCTTCGCGCCTGGTTTCTATATGTATTCATGTGCCCCCCAAAAAGCAAAGCTAATACGGAATCACAACAGCGCCGTTGCGCGCCGCCATTTGTTCTCCTTCGGCGTCACGCACGACCATGCGCACCAGGTACGTGCCCGGTTTGATGTCAAAGCTTGATTTCACGGTGAAGCCCGAGTGGTTGAGGCGGTTCAAAGTCGGATCCAGCAAGTGCATTTGCACAATTTTCTCGCCGCCCGTCACGAAATTTCCATTTTCGTCAAAGATTGCCGTGGCAAAGGTAAGGTCGTCGTTGCTGCGGCCTTCGGCCTTGCGGAAATGAATTCCTTTGACGTCCACATGCGTCAGCACCGCGAGCTTCGCCTGCGTCTGGTCGGTCTTGAAAAACTGCGTCTGCAACTCAACGGGCACGTCGTGAATCTCCTCCTGCGAGAAAATGGCTTCCTGAATTTCCTGCTTTGCGGCTTCCGCGGGATCTTTCACCGTGCGTGGCGCGTAATAGCCGTGGCGGGCTTGGACGGTAAACTTCTGCTTGCTGGCGAGAGTGACCTTGAGAGTGTGGTAGCGGCCATCGACCTTCAGATTTTGCGGCGAGAAGCCCAGAAGATAGGAGAGCGGGGGAGCAGCTACGGCGCGGCGCAATCCTTGATCGATATCGTTGCGGTTGTGAAAGAAGGTGCCGCCGGTCCCGTCGGCAAGCTGGCCGAGAATATCGGACTGCGCAAACTGCGCCTGGATGCGGTACGAACTCTTGTAACCCACCGTGCTGCCGGAATCCACCGCAGGATCGCTGATGTCGCCGAGCAAATCGGGAGTATAGAGGCCGCGCGCATCGATGGTGTTGATGACGATGTTGGAGCGATTGGCACGATCAATCAGGTCGCGGCCTTCTCGGGTGTTTGTCGTAACGATAAAACCCGGAGAGACCAGCACCATGACGCGCTGGCCGGGCATGGCCGCCAGACGCCGCATCGTATCTTCCAGATGGCGGTAGACGTAATCCGTTTGCTGATCGCCCATGGACGCTACGCGATCGGCTTGTGACTGAGCCATCGACTGGGCGGCCGCTTGCTGGGTCGTATCTCCATTGAAAGCGCACTGGATGGTGTCTGCCGTGGCGACGCTCAGCGCTTGCGAGTCGTGGTAATTCACGATTTGGTCGGCTTCGTAATAGCTGATGTCGGGGCAGTCGTGAGAACCCTGGATGGTAGCGAGAGGCCGCGGAACGATGCCCAGGAGCGACTCCTTGAGTTTGGCGTGATCGGAGGTGAACTCCTGCGTAAGTTGACCGGAGGTTGTGTACATGCCGACGCGGTCCGAGGGAGCCAGTGAGTCGAATAGCCGGGTGGACGCCGCACGAACGGATACGGCATCTTGCATCAACATATCGGTGTCGTCGAAAACCACGGCAACAAAGCGCTGCGGCAACGCGGCCACGACGCGGCGCTGCTGCCTCGCTCGGAGCCGCGGCGTCGAGCGTGGGGTACGCGCGACGGCGGGCACGATCGCATGCGACTCTGGGGTTTCGACGCTGAAGGTCGAGATGGTCTGCGGCTTGCGATTGTCCTGGAGCTGAAAATCTTCCTTTTTCAGATTGGTGACGACGTTGCCCTGGGAATCGCGAACCACGACGCGCACGAGCACGAGGTTCACGCGAACTTTGAAGGTGGGGCGGTGTCGCGGCTGGAAACTTCGGCGCACTGGCGTTGCCGTCCGAATTAGGCGGCACGGGGGCGACTGCGCGGGAGACGGCGGAGGAGGATCGGGTTTCGATGTTGCGCCCGGCATCGGAGCGGCGCTTGCGCGCGGACGGGCAGAGGGAAAAACGTCAGCCCAAATGCGAGAAGCAGACCAATCGCGCGCCGATCGAATCGGATTTGCAGAGAACGCCCCATGCGTCCCTTTCTTGCCCTTGTTGCTTGCTCTTGGGCTCGGCAGCAGAAAGCAAGGGAACCACTCGACGGCGACCGGTACTGTGACTATACGCGGGCGTTTATTTTTATGTCAACAAACCACCAGTGGAACCGGTCAGGGAGCTCGCCCCCCGGAAGGCTTCGATCGTCCACACGTCTTGGGCTTCCTGACGGCGCAGAACGTAGCGTTCGTCATTGCTGAGCAGGATGCGGAAATAGGTCGAGCCTGGGGAGTACCAGCGGTCTTCTACGGCGGCAATGTCAACCATTTGGCCGTCGAGGAGTACGCGCACAGGGCGCTCGTCGGCCTTATAGCCCGCGTAACATTCGACTTGAATCACTTTCTCAGACATGGGCGCGCGATTGCTTGCGGCGGTTGTCGGCCAGCTCGGCGTTCCAGGCGGCTCCCAGAAAAATGATTATGGTGGAAAGCTGCATCCAGATCAGCAGGCCGATTACCGCGGCCAGTCCACCATAGACCACGTTGTAGGGCACCTTGCGGACGTAAAAACCGAAGCCTATGTCGGAGACCCACCAAAGCAGCGTTGCGACCATCGCTCCGGGAAGGACGTTGCCTAGACTGGATTCTTTGGGGCGTGCGACCCGGTAAATCACCGTTAGGCGCGACCATCGCCAGGAAAATGGCTGTTCCATGGAAGAAGAATCCCCACAGCGTTTGGATGGAGTGGCTCTTGCCCAATTCTTCGCCGAGCCAATAGCGCAACGGCCGGCCGAAAACGCCCAGAATCGCGGCGATCAGCAAGGGGGCGATGGTCGCCAGGAGCAGCAACAGGCTCCGCAACTGCCGCTGGAGAAACCCGGGACGCTCGCGGTCTCCGTAGATCGCCTGGATGCCTTCCATCAACAGGCGCATCACTTGCGTGCCCGCCAGAAGCGTGCCACCCCAGCCAACGAGGGCCCACTTCCAGGCTTGCGGGCCGCGCTTGACGAGGAACTCCGAGACGATTTGCTGGCTGCCTGGAGGCAGCAGGCGCGTGAGGTCGGCTGATCATGTCGAAGAGGTTGGTGCGGTCACCGATGGGGCTGGTGGCGAAGCCGACGGCGATGAGCAGCGTGGGGAAAAATGCCAGGAATAAATTATAGGCGACCGCTTGCGAAATCATGCTGCAGCGCGGAAAGACGCGGCCGAACATGCTGAGGGCGCGCTTGGACAAGGCAGCGGAGGCAATCATGCGTCGGCATTATACCCGGCAGGCGGAGTTTCCGGCGTACAGGGCACGGCTTAGCTTGGGCTGGACGAATATCTTTTGCTTTTGTGTCAAGCCGTGAGGACAGGCGACGCTGCGGAGTCGCGTGGTAGTGCTTAGTGAACGCCATCGCGATGGGGTTTGCGCGAGAGCGCCGATGGCGATCGCGGTCAACAATAGTACGACTGGGTCGATTGGGTGACGGTAGCGTAGCGAAGTGTGGGTGATGTAGTACAAGAACGGAAAGACGATCGGGAATACGGCCAGCGGGAACGTGTATGGGCTGTGACGGCGAATCAGCATGGCGATACCTAGGAGCGCGCCTATCCCCGAAAAAGTGGCGCAAAGGATCAGGCCACGCGCTAGCCACGAATCCGTGGCGAGGAATTGGTCGATGGGATTGGGAATCCCCGCCCAGAACGCTGCGAATCGTTTGCCGAACAGTATTGCTTCCACGCGCGGGTGCGTCACGATGAACTTCTTGGCTTTGCGCATCTCTTCGTCCATGAATGGCGTTTCCCCCATGCGGAAATAGCGCAGCGTTTCGCGCTCCTTGGTGATTGAGCCTGGGTAGCGGGGATGCTTGTCGTCGTAGTTCTCGTTGTTTCCGATGTAGAGTTCGAGCGGGAAATTCGAGCGTAGCGGGACGAGGCGATTGAAGACGACGAAGTTGCGGACGGTCCACGGGACGCAACACAGGACGGCCAGTCCCAGCGCAAGTGCGGGGCGCGTGATCCATCGCCGATCCTTGATGGACGAGTCGGTTTTCGGCCTGGAGTGATATGCCGCCCAGCCCAGTAGAAACGGCGACAGCGAGCCGAGCGAGGGGTTGGTCATCAGCGTGAAGCCCCACAGCAATCCGTAGGCGCACCAATCGCGCAGGCGTTGGGATTCCGCTAGCGCCAGGGTTGCCCACAGCAACGTCGCGGCTAGGAGCGCTGCCAGCGATGTGTCCCAGATCCACTCGAATGGGATCATGATCGCGTTGGGAAACAGCGCCCACAACCAGGCGGCTCCGCTGGCCACGCCGATGCCTGCAACCTTGTTCCCAACGTGGTAAATCGGAATGCACGCCGCCGTTGAGAAAAGAATGTTGAGGAAAACCAAGAAGAAAAACGAACGCACGGTGAAGATTCCGAACATTTTGAACGTTGCCGCGACGATCAGGGGATAAACCGGGGTCAGCCATGCCGTCGGACCCGTTTCTCTGCCAAAGGGACTACTGAATCCATTTCCCGTGGCGATTGAGCGCGCGATGCTTCCGGTTTCCTGCTCGAACGGTGCAGTCGCCAGCGCCACGGCGGGAATTTTTCGCGCTTGATCACAAGCGAAAGCCAGCCGCGCCCCGAATGCGACGATCAGTATCAGCAATAAAGAGGTCGCGGCCTTTTGAAATTTTCTGTTCATCGCAGGTTCTTCCCCGGCAGTAGGATGCAGGTTCCTTTATCTGCTGAGTGGAGTTCACATCCTACTCTGGCCGTGCGATGACTGCGCCACTAAGCATCTGCCTCTTCACGCTGGCCGCGAGCGATGGGTGAACGTCTCTTCTCGACGTAGTACCTGATTCGTAATAGAATTCGCGGTATTCGACGACTCGACCGCCCTCTCCAAAGGCCCAATGGTAAGTATCCAGTTCCGGTATCGCAGGACGTATCCGACACGAGGAGGCTCAATGAAACTGCTACTTTGCTCCGTTGGCGTTTTCTTCCTTGCGTTGAGCGCGGCGACTGCGACCCAGGCGCCGGAGGATCGAGACTCCTGCCGCTTCCAGGTCTCCGAGTCCACAACCAAGCCCTCCATTACAGGGCCCCAAGACATCGTCGCTATGACCTATGTCATCGAGCAGCCCGACTCTCCCGTCGAAGTCCTGGCCATGGACTTCAAGGATTCCTTCCTATCCGTGGCGCACGAGCGCGTGACAGAAGAACTTCGATGCACAGCGAAGATTCGCAACCGCAGCGACCAATCGATTCGCGGAGTGGACATATCCGTAGTTGTGGCTTCAGGCGGAAGCGCCGTAGGGACGGGCCTCATCGGTCGATCTGGTAACTGGAGCGGGCTGGCACCAGGCCAGGAAATAGACATCCTAGGGTGCGGAAGTCGCGGCACCGGGGGCACTCACGACAACCTTGTCCACGTTCTAGTGTTCGTCTCGCGGGTCGACACCGGCGATTGTTCGTATTTGCCGTCACGGCGCTATCCCCGCACGCTCAAAGTTGCGCCATCCGAATAGAGAATCGGGAATCGTCGCGAGCTTCAGCGACTGTCCGGTTCCGCGACTTGGCGTCCCAAAAACGGTCGATTCTCGATCGATCTTGACAGCAGCCGCTCTCGTTATCTCCCGCTTCTACAATACTTTGTGCTTTCTTTAAAAATCGGCTGGTGGGATGCTGACCTTTTGATGGGTGTAGGCGTCCTACATGCTGGGATGTAGAGAGCCTACCCCCTGAGGAGAATCGACGTGGGAAATCGCTACCAGAATCGCATCGAGCTTCTGCAGGGCACGCTGGATCTTTTGATCCTGCAGACGCTGCGCTGGGGGCCTCAGCATGGGTACGGCGTCAGCCAGGCCATTCGGTTGAACTCCGGCGATATTCTGCAAGTGGATACCGGGTCGCTGTATCCCGCGCTGCACCGGCTGGAGCGCCAGAAGTGGATCGCCGCCGATTGGAAAGTTTCCGAGAACAAGCAGCGGGTCCGGGTGTACCGCCTGACCGCCGCCGGGAAAAAGCGCCTCTTGTCGGAACGTTCCCGCTGGGCGCAGCTTTCCGACGCCATCGCCGGCGTCCTGGAGCCTGCGAAGAAGGAGAGTGAAGCATGAGATTCCCTCTCTGGCGCGGCAGTCGTCAACAACAGCTCGAGCAGGAAATCAGCAGCCATCTGGAGATGGCCAAGCGCGACCGCCTTGCGCGCGGCGAGTCGGCGCAGCACGCCGCCAGTGCTGCGCGGCGCGAATTCGGCAACGTAAGCCTAGTGCAACACGCGGCGCGCGATCAGTGGGGCTGGGTCTGGATCGAAGAGTTTCTGCAAGACGTGCGCTATGCGGCGCGCATGATGTGGCGCAACTTGGGAGTCACGCTCGTGGCCGTGCTCACGCTACTCTTGGGCATTGGCGCGAACACCGCAATATTCAGTCTCGTGGACGGGGTACTGCTGCGTCCGTTGCCGCTTCCTCAGGCAGATCGGCTGGTCGGCCTAACCACCTACTATCCCAAAGGCGCGTTCGCCGTGATGCGCAATCAAAGCCGCACCATGGACATCATCGCGAACAGCGATGCCACCTTCTTCAACCTTACCGGTGGAGATTTGCCCGTCCGCCTCACCGGAACCTCCGTATCCACGAACTGGTTCAGCGTATTGGGAGTACAGGCGGCCATGGGCCGAACCTTTCAGGATGGGGAAGACCAACCGGGAAAAAATGATCTCGTCATCCTGAGTCACGCTCTTTGGGAACTCCGGTTCGGCAGCGACACAAACATCATCGGGCGTTCGATCCTTCTGGAGGGCGCCAGCCGCCAGGTTGTCGGCGTGATGCCGACTGATTTCCGATTTCCGTCACCGAAGACGGAACTCTGGGTTCCCCTGAACCTCGACCCACGAAAGAGCGGCGATTACTGGGGTAGCAGTTACATGCCCATTACGGGGCGTTTGCGTCCAGGCGTCACACCGGAACAGGCCCAGGCCGATCTCAAGGAACTTCGACCGAAGATTCTGGCGGCCTTCGCGTGGCGGATGCCGGACGACACTTGGGCGAAATCGAGAGTCATGTCCCTGCAAGAAGCAATCGTGGGTGACGTGCGAACGAGTTTGCTGATCCTGCTGGGCGCCGTCGGACTGTTGCTACTCATCGCCTGTGCGAACGTCGCGAACTTGCTGCTGGCGCGAGCGACGACGCGGCAGAAAGAAATCGCGCTGCGCGCGGCCTTAGGTGCCAGCCGCTGGCGAATCGTCCGACAGCTCATAAGCGAGAGCGTGTTGATGTCGGTGATTGGCGGAGCGCTCGGCCTAGCCGCGGCGCGGTATGGACTCTCTATTCTCAAGTCGATGCTCCCCGCCGACACGCCACGCCTCGCGGACGTTGCGGTTGACACTCGCATCCTGGTGTCCACGGCGCTGCTTTCCGTTGTAACCGGCATTCTCTTTGGCCTCGCGCCAGCCGCCGGTGCCTCGAAAGTCGATTTGACCAAGTCTCTCAAAACCGGAGACCGCAGCGGCACGTCTGGCAACAGCCGCCTGAGCCGAATCCTGGTGATCGGCGAAGTCGCCGTTTCGGTCGTACTGGTTATCGCTGCCGCGCTGCTGGTGAAAAGCCTGTGGAAACTGTCGAACGCCAATCCCGGCTTTCGCGCGGAACACATCCTGACGGCGCGCATTACCCCGAACCAGTCGTTTTGCGCAGAGGTAGGCCGGTGCCAGACTTTCTACAATGACTTGCTCGCCCGCGTCCGCGCTCTACCCGAGGTGAAAGACGCGGCCGCGGTGAACGGCCTTCCTCTGGGCGGATCGTTTGAAACCGTTCCTGCCGACGTCGAAGGGTACACCGTGCCGGCAGGTGCGCACGTGCCCATGTTCCTAGAGCGGGTCGTCACGCCCGACTACGTGCGCGTGATGGGAATTCCTCTGTTGCAAGGCCGAGCGTTGACGGAAGCCGACGCCGGACAGAACGCACAACGCGTCGGGTTGATTACCAAATCCACGGCGGAGCGCTATTGGCCAGGGGAAGATCCGATCGGCAAACATTTCAAGCCGCGCTGGATGCAAGAGTGGTGGACGATCGTGGGCGTCGTGGGAGACGTCCGCGAGAACACCATGACGCGAAACTGGGAGGATTGGCTCGACGGCGAGATCTATACGCCCTACGGGCCGCACGCTATCGCGGAGAGCGGACCGGAGGCGCCTCCCGCGGAATTGACGCTGGTGATGCGCATAACCCAAGCGCCAAACCAACTCGCGGGCGATTTGCAGAATGCGGTGTCGCAGTTGAACGGAGACGTGCCGGTGACGCAGATCGAAACGCTGCGCGGTTGGGTCGCGGAGGCCATTTCCGGTCCGCGCTCGACGGCCTCGCTGTTTGCGCTTTTTGCGGCGCTGGCTCTGGTTCTTGGAGCCATCGGCGTGTACGGAGTGATTTCTTATTCCGTCGCACAACGCACCCGGGAAATCGGGATCCGCATGGCGATGGGCGCGCAACGCCAGCAAGTTCTGCACTTGATCGTCGGCGAAGGGGCGGTGCTGGCGCTGACGGGAGTCGCCGTTGGATTGCTAGGCGCGCTGCTCCTGACACGGCTGATGTCGAGCCTCCTCTATGGCGTGGGAGCCGCGGACTTGTCGACCTACGTGTCGGTCGCGCTACTTTTGGTCGTGGTCGCGATCGCGGCGTCGTACATTCCCGCCCGCCGCGCTATGCACGTCGATCCTATTGTGGCTCTGCGCTATGAGTAACACCGCGACCCCACCTAATCTGCGCGCGAGCGCAGGAGCAGGGTTCGACCGCACGCGGGGCGGGCTTCAGTTCGTCACTCTGAAGCAAGGAGCAAGATCGTGAAATTTCTGCGGCGACGGAACGAACGGCAAAAGAATCTCGAACACGAAATCGCTGACCACCTGCAGATGGCCAAGCAAGACCGCGTCGATCGCGGCGAATCCGAGCAGCAGGCCGCTTCCGCCGCGCGGCGCGAATTCGGCAACGTATCGCTGGTGCGGCAAGTAACGCGTGATGTGTGGGGCTGGCTCTGGATCGAGGAATTTCTACAAGACCTGCGCTACGGCGTTCGGACGCTGCGAAAAAACCCCGGTTTCACGGCGATTGCGATCCTCACACTGGCTCTGGGAATTGGCGCCAATACGTCGCTCTTCACCGTCGTCAACGCGGTGCTGCTCAACCCTTTGCCGTACCCGCATCCGGAACAACTCATCACGCTTCACGAGAGCAAGCCGAACTTCCTGGCGGGATCGATTTCGTATCCGAATTTCCGCGATTGGCAAAAAGACAATCACACATTTTCTTCGATGGCCGTGACGCGCGGCACCAGTTTCACCGTGACTGGTCTGGGCGAAGCCGAACAGGTCAACGCCCGCTTTATTTCTTCTGAATTTTTCTCCATTCTCGGCGTGAACCCTGTGCTTGGCCGCACTTTCGCCTCCGGGGAAGACGAGATCGGTGCGACGCCGATCGCACTGGTCAGTGCGGGCTTCTGGAATCGCAAGTTTGGCGCGGCGCCTGATGTTCTGGGGAAAACGCTGAACCTCGATGGCAAAGCGTATACGATTGTCGGGGTCACTCCCGCCGACTTCGATCTCTTCCTGCGCAGCGCTCGCGTTACCGAGATCTACATTCCGATTGGCCAGTGGAGCAATCCGCTGCTTCCGAAGCGTAGCGCCGGACTAGGTATTCATGGAATCGGCCGCATGAAGGAGGGTGTCACGTTGGAGCAGGCCTCCGCGGACATGAAGCGCGTCACCAGCAATCTTGCGGAAGCGTTTCCCGACGCCGACAAGGGTATCGGCGCCACGCTTGTCCCGCTCCGAAAAGAGATGCTCGGCGATGTGCAGCCGGTCTTATACGTCTTGTTGGGCGCGGTCGGATTCGTTCTGCTGATTGCATGCGTCAATGTCGCGAATCTTTTGCTGGCGCGTGCGACCGGGCGTACGCGTGAGTTTGCGATTCGCGCAGCTCTTGGTGCGGGCCAAGGCCGGATGGTCCGGCAACTTCTTACGGAAAGCGTTCTTCTCGCGCTTGCTGGTGGCACACTGGGCATATTTCTGGCGCACTGGGCCACGCGTGCTGCACTTGGAGTGTTGCCTGCAGCCCCCCCGCGCGCGGCCGAGATTCACATCGACACGCGCGTGTTGCTCTTCACCGCAGGCGTTTCGCTGCTCGCTGGGATTCTCTTCGGACTTGCTCCCGCGTTGAGGACGTCGCAGCCTCGCTTGCACGAAACACTCAAGGAAGGTGGTCGCGGCACAAGCGGCACACGCCATCGCGCGCACGGGGTGTTCGTCGTGATGGAAATGGCCATGGCGCTGGTGCTGCTGGTCGGAGCGGGGCTGATGATCCGCAGTTTAGTGGCCCTCTGGAATGTCGACCCTGGATTTCGGGCAAGCAACGTTCTGACATTTGGATTGACGCTGCCGCCCCCGATGCTGAATGCGAAACCCGCCGCAATTCGCGCCTACGTTCGCGACCTGGACGCAAAGTTCGCTGCAACATCAGGCGTAGAGGCGGTCTCTCAGTCCTGGGGCGCCTTCCCGATAAAAACCGACGACGAACAACTTTTCTGGCTCGACGGGGAGCCCAAGCCGACGAACGAAAATGACATGAAGTGGACGCTCAGCTATGTCGTTGAGCCGGACTATCTCAAGGTCATGGGCATTCCGCTGCGGAGTGGACGCTTTTTCACGCCGCACGATGACGAGCACTCCCCGGTTGTCGTGGTGGTGGATGAGGTGTTCGCTCGGAAATATTTCGGCAACGAAGACCCGCTCGGCAAGCGCATTCATTTGCATTATCTCGATCTGACCGGCAACGGCACTCTGGCCCAGATCGTCGGCGTCGTTGGCCACGTGAATCAATGGGGGCTTGGTTCGGACGACACTCAGCAACTCGGCGCGCAGTTGTATGTTGCCTGCCTGGAGATGCCGGACGACTACATCGCTTCGGTACCTGGCGGAGGCGGGACCTTTATGGCCGTGCGCAGCAAAGGGGCGATGCCCTCGTTGCTCGATGCATTGCGCCAAACGAATCGGCAAATCAACAGTGAACAAGTCATCTATGACGCGGAAACGATGGACAGCATCGTCAGCGGCACGCTGGCCACGTGGCGTTTCTCGATGATTCTGCTGGCGTCGTTCGCGGTGCTTGCGCTTGTGCTCTCGAGTGTTGGCATCTACGGAGTGACCTCCTATCTTGTCGGCCAGCGCACACATGAAATCGGGCTGCGCATGGCGCTGGGAGCGAGCCGCAGCGACGTGCTGCGCATGGTCTTGACGCAAGGCGCAAAGCTGGCGGCGATTGGTGTCGTCATCGGCCTCGCGGCGTCGCTCGCCCTCACGCAACTCATGGCCCGTATGCTCTTTGGCGTGAGCGCTACCGACCCGCTCACTTTTGTCGGTGTGGCCATTGTCTTGACGCTCGTCGCGCTGGCCGCTTGCTACATCCCGGCACGTCGCGCGATGCGCGTCGATCCAATGGTGGCGCTGCGCTACGAGTGACTGCGCCCCTGGGTCTTTGTGAGGACGAGTTTTGTGGCGGCCATGTTTCGTTAACACGGCCCTGCCCACCGTGTAGGGGCGGACTGCCCGTCCCTCTGAAGCAAGGAGCAAGATCGTGAAATTTTTGCGGCGACGAAACGAGCGGCAAGAGAATCTCGAACAGGAAATCGCTGATCATCTGCGAATGGCGAAGCAGGACTACATCCACCGCGGCGCATCGCACCGCGAGGCCGATTCCGCAGCCCGCCGTGAATTCGGCAACGTCGCGCTGGTAGAAAATGTTACCCGCGATCAATGGGCTTGGAGCTGGCTTGAAGATTTGCTGCAGGACTTGCGTCACGGCGCTCGTCTTCTGCGCCGCAATCCAGGGTTCACATTCATTGCCGTGCTTACCCTGGCTCTCGGCATCGGCGCGAACACTGCCATTTTCAGCCTGGTGAACGGCATCTTGCTCCGCCCGCTGCCGTATGCGCATCCGCAACAACTCGTCAGCGTGACCGGGTTCTACCCCAAGGGCGCCCTCGCCGCCCTTCACGAACAATCACGTACCATGGAAGTGGCCGGGTACGTTGAAGGCTACCAGTTCAATCTCACTGGTCTCGGCGAGCCCTTCCGCCTGAACGGAACGCTGGTCTCCGCCGACCTTTTTTCGGTTCTGGGTGCGGGCGCAGCACTTGGAAGGACTTTTCACGACGGCGAAGATCTCGTCGGACAAAACAGCTTTGTGATTCTGAGCCAATCTCTTTGGCAACAGCGATTCGCCTCCGACGCCGCCATCATCGGGCGCTGGATCACGCTCGAAGGCGTCCAGCGGCAGATCGTCGGCGTGATGCCGCGAGACTTCCGCTTCCCATCGCCACAATCCGACGTGTGGATCCCACTCGATATGGATTCGCGCGACGTACATACCTATTGGGCCGGCGACTTCATGCCCGTGATTGGCCGCTTGCGTCCGGGCGCCACTATGCCACAAGCCGCCTCCGAAATTCGGCTCCTTCAATCGCAGCTTCCTGAGTTATTTCCGTGGCCCATGCCCAAAAGCTGGAACGCAGCAGGCTCCGCCGTTTCGCTGCAAACCGGCCTGGTCAGCGACGTGCGCGCCCGCCTGCTCATCTTGCTCGTCGCGGTCGCTCTCGTGCTTCTGATCGCGTGCGCCAACGTGGCGAACCTCACGCTGTCTCGCGCGTCCATCCGCGAAAAAGAGATGGCGATTCGCACATCCATGGGTGCCGCCCGCCACCGCATCGTGCGCCAACTCATTACCGAGAGCCTGCTGATGGCGGCTGTCGGCGGCGCGTTGGGGCTTTTTCTTGCCGGAATTGGGTTGTCGCTGCTGAAATCAGCGCTGCCCGCCGGGACTCCGCGACTCGCGGACGTCGCGCTGGACGGGCACGTTCTTGTGTTCACCGGCGTACTCGTGATTTTCACTGGGGTCGTCTCCGGCGTCGCGCCTGCCTTTCAATCTTCGCGCACCGAATTGACCGAATCGCTGAAAGCCGGCGGCCGCGGCACTACGCTCTCTACTGGGCGCCACGTTCGCAGCGTTCTGGTGATTGGCGAGCTCTCGCTGGCGGTATTGCTCGTATGCGCCGCGGGCCTGTTGATTCGCAGCCTGTGGGCGTTGTCGCATGTCGATCCCGGTTTTCTTTCCGAAAATGTGCTCACCGCACGCGTCACCCCGAACGAGTCTTTTTGCGGTGAACCAGGCCGCTGCTTTTCGTTCTATCACGATCTGCTCGGCAGAGTTCGCGCGCTGCCCGGCATCAGCGATGCCGCGCTGGTCAGCACCCTGCCGCTCGACGGAAGAGTCAGCAAGCGCTCCGCCGACGTCGAAGACTATCTGCCCACAAACGATAAGCCCGCCCCGCTTTTCTGGCTGAACGCCGTGTCTCCCGGCTACTTCAGCACCATGCGCATCTCGCTGCTGCGCGGCCGCGAGTTCACCGAGGCCGATACTACGGGCAACCCGCGCACCGCCATCATCAGCGCGGAAACCGCGCGACGCTTCTGGCCCGGCCAGGATACCGTTGGCAAGCATCTGCGTTTTGTCGGACAAAAAGATTGGTGCACCATCGTCGGCGTTGCTTCCGACGTGCGCGGCTACGATCTGCGCCACAGCATTCCCGACTTCATGGACGGGCTCATCTATGTTCCGTACGGACCCGGCGCGACGCTCGAAAACGGGAACGCTCCCGCAGAAATGACGCTCGTGATTCGCTCCGCATCCGCCGCGCCGCAACTTGAAGAACCCCTTCGCAGACTAGCCTCTTCGCTGAATGCGGAGACCCCGGTCAGCGAAGTAAAGCCCATGCCCATGATTCTCTCCGGCGCTACGTCCGCGCCGCGCGCGATCACTTCTCTCTTCGCTGCCTTCGCGGCCCTCGCGCTGATTCTGGGAGTGATCGGAATCTACGGTGTCATTTCGTTTTTCGTCGGACAGCGCACCCGCGAGATCGGTATCCGCATCGCAATGGGCGCCCAGCGACGAGACATTCTCCGGCTGGTGGTCAATGAAGGCCTCTCCCTCACGCTGACCGGAATTGTCGTGGGACTCGCTGCGGCCTTCGCGCTGACACGCTTTCTCGGCACACTGCTGTACGGCGTTAGCGCCACAGATCCGCTCGATTTCACGGCGGTCGCCGTACTCTTTGCAGGTGTCGCGCTGGCCGCCTGCTACATTCCAGCCCGCCGCGCTATGCGCGTCGATCCGATGGTGGCACTGCGCCACGAATGAAACTCATACGAGCAAACTCGCCAACCGCATATAGGGGCAGGATTCAGCGCGTCTCTCGATCGAGGAGCACAAGACCATGAAATTTCTCTGGCCGCGAAAACGACGCGAACAGCAACTCGACGAAGAACTCCACTCCCACCTCCAACTCTCCACGCGCGACTTGATCGACCGCGGCGCCCCTCCCGAAGAAGCCGCCCACGCTGCCCGCCGAGAATTTGGCAACGTCACCCTGGTGCAAAGCGTCACGCGCGATCAATGGTCGTGGACCTGGCTCGACAATCTCCTCCAGGATTTCCGCTTCGCTGTCCGCACCCTCCGAAAAAATCCCGGCTTCACGATTGTCGCCATCCTCACTCTCACCCTCGGTATCGGCGCAAACACCGCGATCTTCTCGGTCGTCAACGCCGTCATCCTCCGACCGTTACCGTTCCCGAACGCCTCGCAATTGCTGGACATTTCCGCCCGCAGCACGCTCTTCGATTTCACGAATCTTGGACTATCCCTCGCCGACATCGACGACGTTCGAGCTGCATCGACGTCGCTCGCCGTGATCAGTCCCTACCAATCCGCGTCCAAGGAACTCGCCGGCGATGGCAAGCCCGAGCGCGTAGACGGCGCAGACATTACCGAAGATTTTTTCCCCGCTCTGGGTATAGCGCCGGTGATGGGCCGCGCGTTCACCTCTTCCGATATGCAACCCGGGAGCCGCGCCGTAATCGTCAGTCACAGACTATGGCGCGAACGATTCGGCGGGGATCCGGCCGTCATCGGCAAATCGATCATCCTCGACGGCCAACCCCATAACATCGTCGGCGTAATGCCCGCTCTGCCCTATATAGACTTCGCCTCCGACAACGAGCTCTGGGTGCCCTTGCTTCCTTCCGAAGAAGAACGCGCCTCCCGTCAGAATCACGACTTCTCCGTTCTCGCTCGCCTCCAGCCGGGTCGCACCCTCGAACAAGCGCAACAGGAGCTCGATACCATCGCTGCTCGCCTCGCCGCGACATATCCCGACGCGGACAAAGGCTGGACCATGCATGCAACTTCGATGAAAGCGTATCTTCTGGGAGATGCCCGAACCCCACTGCTGATTCTGTTCTGCGCCGTGGGGTTCGTGCTCTTGATCGCGTGCGCCAACGTCAGCAATCTCTTTCTTTCGCGCGGATGGGCTCGCCGCCGCGAGTTCGCGATTCGCTCGGCACTCGGCGCCACTCGCGGCGCCCTTCTACGCCAGCTCTTTGTGGAAACGGCACTGGTCGCGGTTGCGGGCGGAATTTGCGCATTCCTGTTCGCGGCCTGGAGCATGCAAACCCTTCGCGCGCTGATGCCGCCCGAAACGCCGCGCATGGAGGAGATCGGAATCAGCGCCGAGGTCGCGTGGTTCACGCTCGGAGCTTCCTTTCTAGCGGCTGTACTCTCCGGCCTCGCGCCCGCTCTTGTGAGTTCTCGCCAGGACGTCGGCGCCGCTATCAAGGAAAGCAGTGCCGCCACTCCCTTCAGTTCGGTTCGCACGCAGCACAATATCTTGCGCCGCCTGCTCGTCGTCGGCGAAGTCGCGGTAGCCGCGATCCTCCTGATCGGGGCAGGTCTCGCCATACGAAGCTTCGCGCGGCTGATTCGCGCCGACCTGGGCTTCCACCCCGACCACATCGTCACCCTGCGCATCGAATTTCCGGAATTTCGCTTTGCGAAGCCCGCGCAAGGCATCGCTTTCGTTCAGCAAGTCCTGGACAACTCTCGCGCGATCCCGGGTGTGGAAACCGCATCGGCAGGTCTGGTGTTTCCTCTGGGAGACGCCGTCGCAGAAACAACCTTCCAAACCGAGGAATCCGCAAAGGATCCCCACGCGGGTGAGCAGTCCGCCTTGGTCAATTCCGTCAGCCCCGATTTCTTCCACACTTTCGGCATTCCATTACTTGCGGGTCGCGACTTCAACACAGGCGACTCCAGGGACACACCCAAAGCTTTTATCGTGAACGAAGCATTGGCACGAAAGTACTTTGGTTCCATCGATGTGATCGGAAAGCGCTTATCCACGCGGAAAGAAGCGGGTCACCCGGTTTGGGGCCAGATCGTCGGAGTCTCGGGGAATGTTCGCGAGATTCGACCAGGCTCGGAGCCCAGGGTGCAGATTTACGCTCCGTTTGCCCAGGCGCGCTTAGTCACGGGTGTTTTCCTTACAATTCGGACGAAAGCTGATCCACTCGCGATCGTGCCCGCAATTCAAGATCGCGTCTGGAACATCGACAAGAACAGGCCTGTGGCCATGATCAAGACCGTTGACCAGCAGATCGCCGAAGATTTTGCGGCTCCGAAATCGCAGAGTTTCCTGCTCTCCCTCTTCAGTGCGCTGGGCTTCCTTCTAGCGCTCGTTGGCGTTTATGGGGTGATGTCCTATCAGGTCTCACAGCAAACACGCGAGATCGGCATTCGCATGGCCCTTGGCGCGGAACCGCGGGAAATTCTTCACTCCGCCATTGTGCAGGGGCTGAAGCTCACGCTCGCGGGTGTCGCCATCGGCCTGGGCGCCTCGCTGGCGCTAACGCGCTTCATCCGCAGCCTGCTCTTTAACGTCAGTGCCACCGACCCGCTCACCTATGCCACTGTCGCGATCTCGCTCACGCTGGTCGCCGTCGCCGCGTGCTGCATTCCTGCTCGCCGCGCCATGAGTGTCGATCCGATGATCGCGCTACGCCACGAATAGCAAATCCCGCAGAAATCTCGTTTTGCGAAATATGCGTCCTAACACTGTAGGGCGCAGCACTGCTGGCTCCAGCTTGCTCAGTCGCACGGCGACGATCTCTCTGACGTCCAACTCGTGGTCTTGCACCGCCCGGTTGAACGCGCTAAACTTACCTGAGAGGGTTCCTCCTCCCGGGAATCAGTCCCAACTTTCGTCCCTAACGATTCAAGGTGTTCGTCATGTTCAGAACGCTCAAACGACTCTGGCGGCAGCAATCCGGTCAAGATGCGGCGGAGTACGCCCTGCTCATCGTAGGAATCGCAATGGTGATTGTTGCGGTGCTCTACGCTTTCAGTGGTTCCACTGGCAACAGCTTTGGCGCGGCCACGAATACGGTGATGGGGGCCGCGTCAAGCGGTTCGGGCGGAGGCAGCGGTGGCGGCGGTGGTAGTACGGGTGGCAGCGGTGGCTCGGGCGGTGGCAGCGGAAGCGGTCAGGGCAGCGGGAGTGGCGGAAGCGGCGGTGGAAGCGGTAGTGGCGGCTCCGGTGGCAGCGGCGGGTCAGGCGGCAGCGGTGGAAGCGGAGGCAGCGGCGGTAGCACCGGTGGCGGCGCGCCACCTCCTCCCAAACCCTCGGGGTCATGAGTTCCAGCTGAGAGCCGTCAAGCTGGGCCGTTCAGGTTTCTTGCTCGACGGCATTTTTTCTTGATCATCAACCTTCTTGTTTCATCCCCTCAATTTGCAGAGACTTAGATCGCTCTGAAACTATTCCTGCGTCCCTCGTATCTAAGTGGGAATGGGACGTCGCGTGGAACTCGACGCGGTGCGCGGCCTGATGCTCGTGTGGATCACGCTGACGCACCTGCCGACGATCGCCAGCACTTACGTAAACCAGCCATTCGGCTTCGTGTCCGCCGCGGAAGGTTTCATTTTCCTCTCCGCTCTCTTTACCGGGCGCATTTACTACCGCATGGCGCAGCACGACGGGTATCACGCGATGACCCTTAAGCTTTGGTCGCGCACCCTGCGCCTGTACGGCTACCACGCGCTGCTGCTCGCCTTTGCGTTCTTGGTTGCTGTTCCCATTGCTTCGCGCGGCAACCGGCCCGGCTTGCACAATCTTCTGGACTTCTACTTTATCGCTGGAGCAAAGCAATCCATCACGGAAGCCGCCTTGCTGATCTATCGGCCTCCGCTGCTTGACATTTTGCCGATGTACATCATTTTCCTGATTTTCACGTCGGCGGCCCTCTTGTTGGCGCCGCGATTCGGGTGGAAGCCCATTTTGTTATCGGCGGCCGTGGTCTGGATGTGCGCTCAATTTGGCTTCCGGCAATCCGAACACGCCTTCATGAGCAAGCTTGTTCCGACGCGAATCCCCCTGAACGAAATGGGCTCGTTTGACTTGTGGGCCTGGCAATTTCTGTGGATCGCCGGGATATGGCTGGGCGTGCGCTGGGGGCGCGGCGACCTCGCAATCGAGACTTGGGCAAAACGCGCGCTGATTCCAGCGGCCGTGATCGCTTCGGCACTGTTTGAACTGCGGCGCGCGATTTCGCATGGCCTGCAGTTGGGCCCCTACGAGTTTCTCTTTGACAAGTGGCACCTGGGCCCTCTGCGCCTGCTCAATTTCGTGGCCGTGGCGACGCTGCTGATCGTTGCGCAGGCACTCTTGAAACCGCTGGCGATACGCCCGCTGGTGATGTTGGGGCAGTCATCACTTCAGGTGTTCTGCGTTCACCTCCTGTTTTGTTTTGCCGGACTCACTCTGCTAGGCAACGCCTCCATGTTGAGCGGTTGGCAGCAGTTCGGTTTGCTCACAGCCACGTTTACCGCGATGCTGCTTACCGCCAAGCTTTTCTCGAAGGTCGAGGCCAAGCAGGAACGCCAACCGAAAACGGACGCTCCAATCGGCCTGCAGACCGGAGCGACTGTGGCCGGACAATCCGCGCCAGTGTCCGCGCCCGTGAGCCAAGTCAGTGGCCCCATGCTTGCCGCCGCCCCTACCCCTGGCGATTGACGAATTTTCGTGCCTTCGGAAGAAAACGCAGTTATTAGAATCCTCCGTGAACTTCCCGGAAGCGATTCGCCTCAGGAGTCATGCTATGAAAGCCATGTTTGCAGCCGCAGCCGTGCTGCTGTTCGCGAGAGCTCTGATGGGTACCCCGACCCCTCAGCAGCAAGGACTTGATCCCGTCTCCAGCGAAGTACTCGCGGCTGAAAACGCGCGAACCGCGGCACTTGACCGAAATGACGTGTCCGCGCTCGATAAAATTCTGGGCGACGATCTGACCTACGTGCATGCAAGCGGAAAAGTCGATACCAAGACGAGCATGCTGGAAGCGATTCGATCCGGGCAGATTCGCTATGCCTCGTGGCAAGTCAAGAGCATGCACGTGCGCGTGATCGGAGACACCGCGGTGCTTAACGGAGAGTATCTGGTTCGGGTGACCGATCACCGCGTGCAGCCCGATCCTTTTGACATCAATATCTTAATTCTGTCGGTCTACGCCAAACGCGGCGGCCGTTGGCAACAGATCGCCTGGGAGTCCACAAGAGATGTCGCGTTGTCGCCGCTGCCAGCAAAGCAGTAGTGCGATCCTCAGAGTAGCTTCTTCGCTTTTTTTCGAGTTGTCGCCTGTGTCGTTTCTACTGTGAGGGTCCGCCTGGCCGTCGCCTCTTTGCATAAATCGCCTTCACAACACTTCGTGGTGCTATCTCCGGAATGTTGCTGGATGCGCCCAGTTGCCTTGCATTCTTGATCGCCTCCCGCAAAAAACGCGTCAAGTGGGCGCTTTTCAAATCAACCGATTCGTGGATGGTAACGTGTCGAACCTGCTTGCCCGTCCCTTGCAGGATGCCCTGCGGATCGGCCAAATCCACGCCGCGGTTAAATCCCAAGTTCACGTGTTTGGTGTATACCGCGATATGGCAGAAGCTCTCCTTCAACCGCCCCGTAAACGAATATCCCATCGCAACCGCGTTGTAAGCGTCGTAGATTGTTTCCGTCGCCCGCGGCGACTCGCTCAGCACGAAACGCCGCACTGCCAAAGCCAATTTCACGATCTGCTCGTCGTAGGCGGACAGAAATTCCAACAACTCCGGTATCGGCGGTCGAACTCTCATCCGCACTCCTCTCCGGCGATCGTCCAAGGGTACTCGAGCGCCAGATTCTAGCGAATCTCGGCGCCTTGCACGCGGTGATTCGAATGTTCCTGCCGCAAATAGTCTCATTCTAAAGTTGCCCCACCCCGCTCTTCTTTGCATTTCCACTGTTCGTGAGCCGCCAGACGCCTCGAGACTTGGGAGTAGAATAGACTCCGTAGGATGCTCCTGTCTGCCGAGGTTCAATGATTCCACGAAATCTATTGCTTGCGATTGCTCTAGCCGGTTCTTGGACGGGTGTGGCTGGCGGGGCGAATGCGGGCGATAAGGTGGTGTGGAAGTCGGTGGAGTTTGCGATCGTGCGCTATAACGACGATGCGCCAGCTTCGTGGAATATGTATCACGGGGAAAAGAAAGGTTTGCTGCTACTGAGGTTGTGGAGGAGATACCTGTTGGTGAAGGTGCAGGAGCAAGAGGTCTACGAACTCGATCCGGACAAAGTGAAATTGCAGGGTGAGAATGTGGAATGGTCGCCGTCGGACCTTCCGGCGGACCCGATTGAAACGTCGGAATGGAAAACACGGGATGTGGGACCGATGCGGCGCGTGAAATTCAGATTTGGGAAGACCGGGAATTTCTTGGATATTCAGTTGCCGTTGTTGGTGAATGGGAAGCCCGCATATTGAGGTGAGTTTTTTCGTATGTTTGTTATTAAATCGCGGGCCCCTGCATTTTATCCCTCCAGCGCGGCGCAAACTTTCCATCGTCAGCGGCGGTAGACGCCGTAGTACCACGGGATGCCGAGGGCGCCGGGTTCGACGGCTACTTCGACGGCGTCGCCGTCTTGGAAGCGATCGAAGTCGTCGACGTCGACGGCCAGGCGTTCAAAACGCTGGCCCGGGCGCCAAGACCGCACAAGCAAGCGGCGGCTGCCGCGAACGATGCCTTTCATGTTGAAGCGGCCTTCGACGGTGGTTGGATAGTAAGTGATGTTTTTTTGCGCGTCGAGGCGGCCGTTGATGAACAGTGTGGCCGCGAGAATCCACGGAAGCGGAATGAAGCCGGCGTAGATGCGCTTGAGGATTTCGATCTCCTGGCGATTACGGGCGCGGCGCTCCAGGACTACCGCCAGGAACAAGACTCCGAAAAAAATCAGACCGAAGAAAATGAGCATCAGGTCGATGTCGAGGGGCGGGTAGATCTGACTGATGTACGGGAAGGCCAGCGAACCGAGGAGAAAAATGGCGGTGCGGAACACCAGCCTGCGGCGGAACATGACCTCGGCGGCAGCGGACGTGAGACCGCACGAGGGGCATTGATCGGTGGTTCGTTCGGAACCGCAATCAAGGCAGTGGGTCATGGCAAGTGGTGGCCGCGAAACGGCCAAAATAGCTGGCGACCGCGCGACGGTCAACCTCTAAGTGGGCTTGAGAAGGTCTCATGGACGAAAGTGCGCCCGCGAAGAATCGGCGATACAGGAACCTGAGCGGTTGACTTTCCCAGTATAAGACGCCTACTGAAGTCGAGATCAGGGAAGATTGGAGGACAGCGAGGTGAGAAGTTCGCGATAGCGCTGTTGCTGCTCTTCGGGGACGACGACGGCGACGCCCATGCCCCGCCCGGGTTCCACGCGTTTGACGAAGCAATCCACTTTGACGGGCTGTTCGAGTCCGAGTCGAGCCGTGAAGCCCGCTCCTACCCAGAGCGGGTCGGCAGACTCAATAAACATGCCGTTGGAGCTGATATCGCGCGTGCGGCCGCGGATGAGCGCCGAGCCCCATTCGATCTCGAGGTCGGCGTGAAACGAATAGCGGGGCGCCCAGCGGCGCTCCAGCCGTCGAGGATGATCGCCACTGCTCATCGACCCAGTAGAACCCCCTGCCAAGGATTCCAGTGTCCCGCGCCCGGACGTTGCCGCCGGGCTTGAATCGTGAGCCGTCAGCATACGCCAAAACGCGGCGCCCGCGATATGTCCGGCTGGGCGGTTGTCTTTCCGAGCAGCCGCGGCAACCGAAGCTGGGCGAGGGACATGCCCTACGGACATCGTACGAACCCCTCGCTCGCTAGTTATTCGGGTTCGGGTTCCGTTTGGGAGGAACGCCTAACGGCGTGCTGAGCGGCTGCGTTCGAGCTATCCAGGCGGTGATGGATTTCGGCTATCAAGTACTGGCGAAGATTTTCCGAGACGATGCCGGGAGAGGCTAGTTCGCGCAGGTCGGAGACCGTGAGTTCCGGAAGATTGGCCAGGATCGAAGAGAGTGTGGAAGCGGGATGACGAACGAGGGCGAGACGGACGTTATAGGTGCAGGACCATTTGCGGTGGTGAATAACAGAGTAAACGACTTCGGGGTGGACCTTTTCGCGAGAGAGAACCTTGAGGACCTGGGCTTCGGTGAGATGCGGGTTATCGAGGACGACGGAAAGGATTTGCGGGCCGCCTTCCGCGAGCAGCGCCCCCGCCACGCGGGCGGGTCCGCGGCGTGCTAGAGCGATTTTTTGACCGAGCGGAAATTGGGGGAGCCGACCGACGAGTTGATCTTCGGCGATCCGCCTTAATTCGGCAGGCGTGCCAGGGAGGAGCGCGAGTTGGACAAGATCCATTGGATAGAGGTCGCGGACCAGGCGGAGGCTCGCCAGACGCGGCGTGCGGGGATGGAAGGCGAGAGCGCGCTTGACGCGATAGTTCCTGAGGATGGGCTTGCGGCGTGCGACCTCTTCGAGAATCTCGCCTGACAGATCCTTGCGGTCGAGGAGAAGACACAAATGTGTTTCGTCCACAAAGGGATTGTCGAGCAGGGCCAGCAGAACATCCGCGCCGTGATGGTGGAGAAAGGCGGCTAGTTCATCGCCTGTGGCAACGAGGGCGCGATCGCGGTCTTTAGAGAGGGCGTCCACGGGAGGTCAACCACCCGCGTTGCGGACCGGACTATCCAAGCAATTGACAGCGGCCTGGGCTGCAAACTCCGCGATAGGCATGGGTAACGGACCGATTCGCGCGTGCGGCGCCATTTTGCCTACTAACGCGTCAAACCGATCGTCGAAAAACGGGCTGCGGCCAAAGACGCCGCCAGTTTTGGCGAGAAAAAATGGTTGTTCCTGGAGTCCCAGCGGTGCGATCACTCGTGCTGCCATTTCCGAGAGTTCCTCTGCGGCGGACTGGAGAAGGGCGCGCGCAGCATCATCGCCTATGCTTGCGGCGTTTGTTACGAGCGGGAACACCTTGGGAAAGACGCTGTCCGCATTGGCCCGAATTTGGTCCTGCAGTTCGACCCAATTGCAATGGAACAGCTGCAGAATCTCGTTTCCGAGCGGAGAATTCTGGCCCTGCAACCAGTGGCGCAAACTCAGAACGATGGCTTTTCGCCCAATGTCGTAGGCGCTGCCGGGATCCCCGAGGGCGGGGCCCCAGCCACCTTCGCGAGCGAGGGTATCGGGCGAATTGCGGCCGAAGACCGCGGAGCCGGTACCAGCGATTACGACGACGCTGGGGATTTCCTGGGTTGCCGCCAGGGCCATGGTGAGATCGTTGGTGAACTGCACGGTAGCATTAGGGAATTTCGGCGTTAGCATCCGAACGAGATCACGAGTAACTCTGGCCGCGCCGATACCAGCAATCCCACCGCCGATCGATGCAACGGCGGCTGCGGATATTCCAGAAGCCGCAAGCGCCTCCTCCGCGGCCTCGAGCAGGGCGGCAAACGCGGCCTCTAACCCGACGCGTGTTGGATTTGAGGGGCCGGAGCGAGTGCGGCCTAGTATCTGGCGCGATTCGTCCATCAGGACGCAATCGGTCTTTGTGCCGCCGCCGTCGAATCCCAAGACACAGCGCATACCGAAAGAATAAACGATTTCGAGGCGCGAATTGCGGGGCTGGCGGAATGGCGTTGCGAGGAGTGCATGGGCTGACTAGCAGTTCGTTGAAGAATTCAGTTTTGCTGGTCCTCGGTTCTGAGTTTTAGGTTAGCGCTGCTTTGTGAAGAAGCTCTTTGGGTCGTTCTATGTATTCACCGGCGCCGAATCGAAGCTCCGTGTCATGCTCTGGCCATCAGGTTTCGCAATCGGCAGAGGTTGTAAGCTGCGCCGGTGAAGGTAAACAACCACCCCACCTTGTCGATTCCTCGCAACTTCACTTTCTTTAGCATTCCGATCATCTTCATCCACCCGAACGATTGCTCCACTCGTTTTCGCTTCCGCTGACTGACCTCATACCCGGCGTGCCGTGTGGTCCGCTCGTCCACCGCACTCCTCCGATTGGTCGTGTTCTGCGCCACATGCGGAGTGATGTTCATCCCCCGCAGTTCTCGCACGAATTCCCACGTGTCGTAGTTCTTGTCCGCTCTCAACGTCACGCGTCTCCCCGGTGGGATCGCTTCGGCCATGAGCATCGCAGCATCCCGCTCCGCTCGGCCACTCGCCTCGGTCAGAAAGGTCTGCACCAATAGCCCGTTACGGTTCTCCATCAATACATGTCCCATGTAGCTCAGCTTCGCCTGGCTCCCGCTGGACTTGGTGAATAACCGAGCATCCGGATCGGTAGTCGATTCATGGGTCTGGTTCTTTCGCTTTTCTCCGCGAAAGTCGACATCTCCTCCCGCTCCGGGAGGCTTCCCGCTCCCGTCCTCGGGCCGGAAACTCTTATGACTGGCCCAAGCCTCGATCAACGTTCCGTCCACGGTGAAGTGTTCATCCGACATGTACGGCCTGGCTCGTTCCAGCACCCGTTGAAAAAACGACTCCGCGATCTCTTCGTTCAGCAAACGCTCTCTATTCTTGCTGTACACCGCGTGATTCCAGACCGCTTCGTCCATCTCCATCCCCACGAACCATCGGAACAGCATGTTGTACTGTAGTTGCTCGATCAGCATGCGCTCGCTGCGCACCGAATAGAAAATCTGCAACAGCAGCGACCTCAACAGCCGCTCCGGGGCGATCGACGGGCGCCCTACGTCGGAGTACAGCCTCTGAAACTTCGGCGACATCTCCTTCAGGATCTCGTCCACCATCTTGCGGATCGGTCGCAACGGATGATCCGCGGGGACACGCTTCTCTGGAGAAATGTAGCTGAACATTCCTTCTTGCAGATCATCGTCGCCGCGCATTCACTCGCCTCCTCGCCTTCCTTCTCTCAGACGAGTTCTCTTACACTAAAGTTGCAGTGCAACGGGGTTTTTCAACGAACTGCTAGCCGACAGCGAGGACTCCCTAAGTGGTGGAGCCCGCCACATGCGGTACGAAGCGCACCTTTTTTGTGCTACTTTGGGGAAATTTAGGCCACGCAGATGAATCTGAGGTGCGTATAATTCGGGCGCGATGGAAGAACTTCTGCGACTCGCGGCGCGGTGTTACGGGATAGTCCGCATTTTCAACCAGGACAAGAAACATGGAGAGTCCGCGGTGCTGAGGGTCGCGTAGAGAGATGCGCATTCATCCGATCGATCTGGCGATCGTGATCGCGTATCTTCTCGGCGTGACCGCGCTGGGCATGTGGTTTCGCCGCAGGTCGCAGGATGCGCGCGAGTATTTCTTGGGTGGGCGAACGGCGCCATGGTGGGCGCTGGCTTTCTCGATTGTCGCGACGGAAACTTCCACGCTCACGATCATTGGGACGCCGGCGATTTCTTTCGGCGGGAATCTGACGTTTTTGCAACTGGTATTCGGGTATTTGATTGGAAGAATGCTGATCGTGTTGTTGTTCCTGCCTGGATATTTTCGCGGAGAGTTCCTCACCGCGTATGCGCTGATTGAGAAGCGGTTTGGAGCCAGGGCTCGAGCGGTGGCGGCGACGACGTTCCTGGTAACGCGCGCAGTGGCGGAAGGGGTGCGGGTTTCGGCGATCGCGCTCGTGGTGAGCGTCGTCCTTGGAACTTCGGAGCGCCTTGCCGTGCTGGTCGTGATCGCGCTCACAGTACTTTACACACTGGAAGGCGGGATGAAAGCGGTGATCTGGACGGACGTAGCGCAACTGCTGCTATATCTGACAGGGAGCGCCGTAACATTTTGGGTCTTGCTGCATAGGATTCCCGGCGGGTGGAGCGAGGTGACGCAAGTTGCAGCGGTTGCGGGCCACAAACTTCAAATATTTGATTTTTCTTTCCATTGGGCGACGAAATATACGTTTTGGTCCGGCTTGATCGGCGGGGCGTTTCTTACTATGGCGAGCCATGGAACCGATCAGACCATCGTGCAGCGGTTGTTGGCGGCGCGCGATCAGCGGGACAGCAGGCGTGCGCTTCTGGCCAGCGGTGGCATCGTCTTCATACAATTTGCGTTGTTTCTGCTGATCGGTGTTTTGCTGTATGTTTTCGCACAGCACACGCCGTTGCTTGCGCCCGGTGAGCGCACCGATCGCATTTTGCCGTTGTTTCTGGTGCGCGAGATGCCTGCGGGTCTGGCCGGATTGTTGCTGGCGTCCATTGTGGCGGTGGCCATGTCGAATGCGAGCGGCTCGCTGAACTCCCTGGCAGCGTCGAGCCTTCTGGATTTTTCGCGGATGCGCGGGCGTGATGCGGAGCCAGCGAATTTTTTGAGGCTTTCGCGGCGGGTGACGCTGGTTTGGGGTTTGGTGCTGATGGGATTTGGATTTGTGAAGTGGGGACCTTTGTTGGAGGCGGGATTGACTGTGGCGGCGTTGCCACTGGGAAGTTTGCTGGGATTGTTTCTGCTGGGGACCCTGGATCGAAGGGCGAATGCGCGCGGGGCTTTGGTTGGGATGTTCGTTGGTTTGGCAGCGATATTGTGCGTGTTCCGATTAACGGCGATTGCGTTTACGTGGTACGTGTTGATCGGATCCGTTACGACGTTTGCGGTCGGGGCGGTGGTGAGTCGATTGGTAGCAACGAAACAGGTTGAGGCCTAGTGCGTGCGCGTACGGCGAACCCAATGAGAGTAGCGGAGGCGGCTTGGGAAGTGCGACACCGGACATCGTAGTGAAGCCGACGCGGCTGGAATTGGTGCGCGGGCTAGGTGCCTGGGCGTCCGCAGCGATTGTCGTGGGGACGATGATCGGCACTGGGATATTTCTGAAGCCCGCGGAGATGGCGCGCGAGGGAAGATTTGTCTCGGTTGTTTTTGCGGCGTGGATTGTCGGCGCGATTCTTTCTTTGTTTGGTGCGCTGTCGTTCGCGGAGTTGGGCGCGGCGATTCCTGAGGCCGGCGGCGAATATGCTTATTTGCGGCGGGGATTCGGTCCGGGATTTGGATTTCTGTTTGGCTGGACGCATTCGATCGTGGGGCGGCCGTCGTCGTTGTCATCCATCGCGGCAGGCTTGGTGCGTTTTCTGGGATTTCTCTTGCCGGTAATCGCCACGCCGATTTTCACGCTGCACATCGCGATTCCCGGGCTGACCAGTTGGCTCAAGCCGTACGATTTCGTTTTTACCTGGGCGCAGCCGATCGCGGTCTTATGGCTTCTGGTGATGACTGGCGTGAACTATCTTGGCGTGCGGCTGGGCGGCGCGGTGCAGGTATTTCTGACGGCGATCAAGATTGTATCGGTGGCCATCGTGATTGGCGTGGCATTTTTTTCCCCGGCGCCCGCGGCGCATGCGCCTGATCCGATCTGGCCCTCTGCGCTTTACGGCGGCGTCGTCAGCGCGTTTCTTGCAGCACTGGCCGCGGCGCTGTGGGCGTATGACGGGTGGGAAGACCTGAACCTCGTTGGCTCCGAGGTCCAAAATCCGGAGAAAAACTTTCCGCGGGCACTGGTGGGTGGTGTGGCGGTTGTCGCGCTGATCTATTTTCTCTTTAGCGCGGCGTGTCTGAAGGTACTGCCTTTCGCGAGTGTGGCGGCCTCGCCACACATTGCTTCCGACGTGGTCGAGCACGTGGCCGGACGAGGAGCGGCGGCGTGGATTACGCTGGCGATGGTGATCTCGGCAATTGGATCGATGAATTCTTCGGTCCTGAGTGGGGCGCGTGTGCCGTACGCCATGGCGCGTGATGGAATTTTCTTCAAGATCGTAGACGGCATCCATCCGAAATTCCGGACGCCCGGACGCGCTCTGATTTTCCAGGGCATTTTGGCGAGTTTGATGGCACTTACCGGCACGTTTGAAGAGCTTACGAGCCTATTCATTTTTGCTGGTTGGATATTTTATGGGCTGGCGGTTGTGGCGTTGTTCCGTATGCGGTACACAGAACCAGACTTGCCCCGGCCTTACCGCTGCTGGGGCTATCCATGGGTGCCGGGGATCTTCGTGGCGGGCGCCCTTGCTCTCACAGTGAACATCTGGCTAGAACGGCCGGGGCGCTCGTCGATTGGGCTGTTGCTAATTCTAGCGGGACTTCCCTTCTACAAATGGTGGGCAAGGATGCAGACCTCAAGATGACGGCGAATCCCACTTCAAATCCAAGCGGAAGCAGCCGCGCAATGAGGATTTTTTCAATAGCTGGCAGCGCCGCTTTCGTTTGCGTCGTAGCCGTAGGGCTTGCAACCCTACGCTACAAGATGACGCACATCCACGCGTTCCGAGTGCCTTCTAAGTCGATGTGCCCAACCGTTTGCGAGAACGAGCGGCTTCTCGCTTCCATGGATGTCGATCCGGCCAAACCTCCGAAGCGAGGCGATGTGATTCTGTTTTCGCACAAACTTGGAGAAGAGACCATCCTGCTATTCAAGCGTGTGATCGGAATTGGTGGAGACGAAGTTTCGGGCAGCAACGGCACCATCTTCGTCAATGGCAACGCTTCACCATATGTTCAAGCTCGACACGTGTGTGGTCATCCGATTGACGCGCCACGCGGACTGGGGGAATCGCCCACCTTCGCTGCGGTGAAGGTTCCCCCGGACTATTTTTTCGTCATTGGCGACAACCTGCTGAACAGCTATGACAGCCGATACCCAGAATTTGGCATGGTTTCAAGCGAAGAATTACGTGGCCATCCCCTGTATATCTACTGGTCGCCGGGAGACTCACGATTTGGTTGCGCGATTCACTGAAAATTCTAGCGACTATATTTGGGAATATGGCGCAGGCGTGAGAATGAGATTGGTGATATTGGAGACGATGCTTTCGAACGAGTACCGCGGCAGCGCCTGCATCGCCTTCCATTCCGGTGCGTTCGCAAACGCCGACCACAACTTGTCGCGGACCGCGACACTCTCGTAGCTCAACATGTAGGTGAGGTTCGGCAGCCGCGGGCCAATCAAGGTATCTCCATAAAACACCTGGGAGAAACCCGCCTTCGCGAAGATGGCTTCTTCGCCGGACTGCATCATCTCCACTTTGCGCTTGTGGTCCTGATCGGTGGGGCTTTCGTAGGTGCGAAGCTCGAAGACACGCGGGCCGTTTGTCGCGGTCGCCGAGGGGAGCGTGATTCCCGGAATCTTTTCGAACGCGATCATTAACTGGCTCTCGATGCGATTGTAGGCCGGTTGCACCGCGGGAGCATTCAAAAACGCGGCGCCGGTTTTCATATATTCAGCGTCCTGCGCCAGCCGAACCTCGAGTGTGACAAGGGTTTCAAGCGACGCACTTGGGAGCAACACATACATCACCGGAGTTTCCGGGCCAATCGCAACGTTAAACACGCCGATCGGGGTGATGCCTACACGATTTGCAGCGGGTATCAGGGAGTTTTGAAAAAAGTCATCGCAAAGCTTCTTCTGCGGGCCACTCGAAAGCTGGTAGCGCCGCAATTCATAAAATAGGCGGCCTCTCCCGGCCGAACCGCCGGGGGGGTTCTGCCCTTGGGCGGCGGGGACGGCGCTCAACGTCGCAGCCGCCAGAGAAGAAGTGAGAAACGTTCGTCGTTGCATGTGTGTCCCTCCGGTGTGAGACTTAGCATTCAACTTTGTCCCTGAACCTACGCAGACGCGGCGGCGGACACCGCGCTGGTGTCGCTCTCGATAGGCAAAATGGCGCTCTCGACCTCCCGGCTTACTTCAAGAGACGGATGGAGGGCCTTCGCCAAGATCTCGATGCCCGTCGCCAATCGAGGGCCGGGTCGCGAGAAGTAGTGGTTGGCTTCGAGTGCGTAGACGCGATGATTGCGAACGGCGGAAATCGCGCTCCATTGATCGGGAAAGGACATGGCACGGTATTCGTTGCGCGCTTGCTCGGCACTATACCCGCAGGGAGAGATCAGCACGATTTCGGGTGCGGCTTCCACGATATCTTGCAGCGCGACGCGGAAAGTTGGCTCACGTGGGGCGCCGAAAACATCGATGCCGCCGGCACGCTCGATCATTTCTGGCACCCAGTGGCCGCCGACGTAGAACGGCTGCAGCCATTCGAGAAATGCGACGCGTGGTCGGTTGGAAACGTTTCCGACCAAGCCTTCGATGCGGCCGAGTTGTTCGCCAATTTTTTCGAGCAGAGATTCCGCGGCACGGCCACGTCGCGTTTCTTCACCTACCCACAAGATGTCGCGCCAGACGTCGCCAAGGTCCAGCGGATTGAGGCAAAGTACTTGCGGGCGTTGCGCGAACCGGGTGAGCGCAGTGGCGAGGTCGTCGGGAGAAGCGGCGCAAACGTGACACAAATCCTGGGTAACGATCAAGTCGGGCGCGAGTTGCTCTAGAGCCTCGGCATCGACGGCATAAAGGCTTTCACCACGCGCGACATATTCGCGAACCAGGCGGTCGATTTCCGCAGGCAACGCGTCATGCGGAACTCGGGACTGGATGACCACGCGTTTGGTGCGGGCTGCGGCTGGGAAGTCGCACTCATGGCTGACGCCGACGACCTCGCGATCGAAACTCAGCGCGAAGAGTATTTCGGTGGCCGAAGGCAGCAGGGAGACGATGCGCATGACGAGAGACTTTAGCACAAAGGGAAAAAGAAAAAACTCGGCACGTAGCTCAAGCTTGAAAGATCGATGCCCCGCTCATCGGGTTCGGGTAAGCCTACTTGTAAAGATAATACTTGCGACGGAGTGTATCGAAATCGTTGAGTTGGTTTGACCAACTGGCGACGATTTGTTCCGGCGACGTGCCTTCTTGCAGCTGGCGAATGGTGTCGGCATTGGCGACCAGAAACAGAAGCTTCGCCGGATCAAAATTGGTGGGATAAAGTTTTTTGAGGATGGCGGCGATTTCGATGCCCATGCGCATCGAACGCACCGCTTGCTTGTCGGTGACTCGGACCGCCACACCACCGCAACGCTGTCCCCCGTAAAGCCCAACGACGGGAATGAACGGCTGGCCGGTGAAGCGCAGCCCCGGAAGATGCCGGGCATTCAGCTCGGCGGCGACTTCATCACCATTTATCCAGGGAGCACCAAACTCTTCGAATGGCGTCTCGGTGCCACGGCCAACAGAGACGCCGGCGCTTTGCAAAATCTCGAGGCCGGGATAAAGGATCGAACCTTTCAACGTGCGCAAGTTCGGAGACGGCGGAACCCATCGCGAGCCGGTGCTCTCGTAAAAATAATTGCGATGCCAATTGTTCATCGTGATCACGTGCAGTTCACAATTGATGTGATTTTGGTCGTTGAAAAATTGGGCTAGCTCGCCAATCGTGAGGCCGTACCTCACAGGAAGCGAGAAATAACCCGTGAAGCTGGTCTTGTCAGGGTCGAGAACCGGACCTTCGACTACTTCCCCGCCGAGCGGATTCGGCCGGTCCAGCACATAAAAGGCGATATTGTGCTTCGCGGCTTCCTCCATGCAGTACGCCATCGTGGTGGTGTAGGTGTAAAAGCGAACGCCGGCATCCTGCACATCGAAGACGAGCGTGTCGATACCTTGCAGCATCGCGTCGGTAGGCCGGCGCGTTTCCGCATAGAGACTGTAAATTGGCAACCCGGTCGCCGCATCCTTGGTGGAAGCAACACGCTCGTCGTTATTCCCGGCAAGACCGTGCTCGGGACTGAACAATGCGACCAGTTGAACTCCCGGCGCGTGAGAGAGCAGATCGACGGTGCTGCGCCCCTGCGCGTCCAGGCCCGTGTGGTTGGTGATCAGGCCAACGTGCTTCCCGTGCAGTGGAGCGAATTTCTCGGATTCGAGAACGTCGAGACCGACCTGCACGCGTGAGGGGCGACCTGAGTGTTTCGTGGTTCGCGCGGGCGAGGTAACCGCTCCACTCGTCGTAAGCGAAATAACCACCGCAGCGGTGCGCGTCAGCAATTGTAACCGTCGAGGCACTGGGACCACCCTTCGCCACCCAAACAGCAATAATATTGTGGAACGTTGCGGGCGGAGTTGCGTTGTTCACCTGATGTGCGTGTGTTATATACAAACTCTGTGTCTCGGTGCCACCCAAGGAACTTTTAATTGATGAAAGGACGCAGAGCTGGTGTTCTATTTTTGCTTCCTGCCGCACTGATCGTTTTTATGGCCCACACTTCCGCCAAGGTTCCTGACGCCGCGCAACACACAGCCGCCAAGAATGCGGGTGCCGGACACCTATCACCCGAAGCCAGCAAGTGGGTAGAAACGACGCTGAAAAAAATGAGCGTCGACGAGAAGATCGGCCAGCTTCTCTTCACCACATATCATGGCAGTTTGACGCCCACCGACTCCGCCGCCTACGCGCAGATGATGCACGACGTGAGCGACCTGCATTGCGGCGGGTTCATCAACATTACACAAGCATCACCGCTAGGCATCGTAAAGAGTCAGGCGTATCCGACCGCGGTCCTCACCAACCAGTTGCAAGCAAAGTCCAAGCTGCCCTTACTGGTGGGCGCCGACTTCGAACGCGGCGCCGCGATGCGCCTGGATGAAGGCACATCGTTCCCCACCGCGATGGCGCTTGCGGCAGCGGGCAATCCTGCCGATGCATACACGATGGGCAAGTTTACAGCGCTGGAGGCACGCGCAGTCGGCATCCAATGGATTTACGCGCCAGACGCCGACGTGAACAACAACCCCGGCAACCCGATCATCAATACGCGATCGTTCGGAGAAGATCCGGCGCGGGTGGCCGAATACGTGACCGCCTTCGTTCGCGGCGTGGAAGAAAACGGCGGCTTGGCCACCGCCAAACATTTTCCAGGACATGGCGATACCGCCAGCGATTCGCACATCGACTTGCCGGTGATTCACGCCGACCTCGATCGCCTCGAGCGACTTGAGTTTGTTCCGTTTCGCGCGGCAATCGCCGCGGGCGTGGGTAGCGTGATGACCGGACACTTGTCCGTCCCGTCCCTGGAGCCTGATCCAAATACGCCTGCCACGCTTTCCTCTCACATCTTGACTGACCTTCTCCGCCACGACCTTCACTTTCAGGGACTCGTCGTCACCGACGCGATGGACATGGGTGGAATCACGGTCCGTTACGCTCCGGGCGAAGCAGCCGTTCGCGCTGTCTTGGCGGGGGCCGACGCACTGCTGATGCCGCCAGTACCCGACGCTACGTTCGAAGGGCTGCAAGCCGCCGTACGTTCCGGGCGCATTTCAATCGAGCGGCTGGACGCCTCGGTGCGACGCATTTTAGAGGCGAAAGCCAGACTCGGGCTCGATAAGAATCGCTTGGTCGACATAAACGCGATCAACCAGAAATTGGGCAGTATTGCCTGGCAAGCTCAAGCACAGGAAATTTCTGATCGCGGCGTGACCTTGCTGCGCGATAAGCCGAGTCTTTTGCCGCTCGACGGAACCAAGCCCAGCCGCGCACTCCTGCTGGCGTTTTACGCCGATCCCGAGCCATATCCCGGCGAAGATTTGGAGCGCGAATTGAAGTCACGTTTTGACACCGTGACCACGTTGCGCGCCGACACCCGGTTCATCAATGCGGACACCCTGAAGTTGCCCTCGCCCGATAGCTATGATGTAGCTCTCCTGGCGCTCTTCGTGCGCGTGAGCGACCGCAAAGGCAACGTCGATGTTCCAGCTGAACAATCCGCTCTAGCCGAGCGCCTGTACACCAGCGGCAAGCCGGTCATCACCCTCGGCTTTGGCAGTCCTTATCTGATCGAGCGCTTCCCGCAAGCACAGACTTGGCTTGCCGCATTCGGCATCAGCGACGTCGCTCAGATTTCAATCGCCCGCGCTCTCTTCGGGCAAATTCCCGTGCGCGGACATTTGCCTGTCACAATTCCAGGCGTAGACATGAAGGCCGGATTCGGGATGGAACTCCCAGCGAATCCCATGATCGTGCAGCCAATGGACGTCCGCGGCGAAGCGCTCCTCCAGCCAGCCTACTCGGTGCTCGAGGCTGCCGTCGCGGATAAGGCCTTCCCCGGCGCAACGCTCGCTGTCGGTTACAAAAGCAAAGTCGCGATCCACGCCTTCGGCAATCTGAGCTACGATGCGAACGCTCCCGCCGTCGACGTTCGAACCATGTACGACATCGCTTCCCTTACAAAGGTCGTGGCGACGACAACCCTGGTAGCAAAACTAGCGGAAGGTGACTTCCCTGTTCCTCTCGACCTCGATGCCAAAGTCGAACGTTACCTGCCGGAATGGTCCGCAGGCCCGGCTGGCCAAGATCTCGAATGGCGTCATAAGGTCACGGTTCGCCATCTCCTGACGCACACATCCGGGCTCCCACCGTTCAAAGAGTACTGGCGCACCTCCAAGAGCAAGCAGGAAACGCTGACACGTATCTTCGCCGAGCCGCTCGACTACGAACCCGGCACAAAAGAGGTTTACTCCGATCTCGGCATCATCCTGATGGCCGAGATCATGGAGCGTCTGACCGGACGCCCGCTGGACGATCTCGCGAAAACGTACATTTTTTCGCCGCTTGGCATGAAAGACACGACGTTCCGACCGGCAAAAAACCTCTGGCCATGGATCGCTCCAACTGAATTCGACCGCAACCTCCGCAATCGGCTGGTACAGGGCGAAGTTCACGACGAAAACGCTTTCGCAATGGGCGGCGTCTCGGGCCATGCGGGCGCATTCAGTACAGCACCCGACCTCGCAGCCTTCTGCCAGATGCTGCTGAACGGCGGCGTCTACGCTCATCGCCGAATCTTGAAGCGAGCCACCATCACCCAGTTCACTGCGCCACAATCGCTCTCCAATGGAACGCGCACTCTCGGCTGGGCCGTCCCGACGGAAGGCTCCTCCAGCGGTCATTACTTCTCCGCGCACGGCTTTGGTCACACCGGTTTCACCGGCACCTCGATCTGGATCGACCCCGACCGGCAGCTCTTCGTCGTCTTGCTTACCAACCGTGTCAATCCCACTCGCGAAAACCAGAAAATCGCGCAAATCCGTCCCGCGCTCCACGATGCCGTGATGCAAGCCCTTGGCTTCGCCACTACGCCCGTTCCCACCCGTTAACGTTCTCGCACCAAGCCTGTGCTCTTTACGCGCTGTGCCCATTTTGGATTCTTAACGGCAGATATAATGTCAGGATGCCCAGCCTGCCCCCGGAGCGCCGGCGTACGGAGCACCGCAACCCAGCAACGCGCGGCCTCGATCGCCTGCCAACTAAGGTCATCCTCCGGCTGATGAACCGGGAAGACCGCAAGGTAGCGATCTCCGTCGGGCGCGAAATTCCGTCCATAGCTCGCGCCGTGGACGCCATTGTGAGCGGCATTCGAAAGGGTGGCCGGTTGATTTACGTCGGAGCGGGAACCAGCGGACGACTGGCGGTGCTGGACGCCGCCGAGTGCCCACCGACATTTGGAGTTGCTCCGGCTATCGTCCAGGCGCTTATCGCCGGGGGGCGAAAGGCGTTGACCGGCGCAGTCGAAGGCGCTGAGGATTCCGCCCGCGACGCAGTTCGCGATTTGCGAGCGAGAAGGCTGAAGCCCAATGACATCGTGGTGGGAATCGCGGCAAGTGGCACGACACCCTACGTGTTAAGCGCGCTGTCTTTTGCTCGCAAGCGTGGCGCGATAACTATAGCCGTCACGTCGAACCGCAAGGCCCCGATCGCGCGTAGCGCGCTGATCGTGATCGCCACGGAAGTAGGGCCTGAAATCGTTACTGGCTCGACGCGCCTGAAGGCCGGAACCTCGCAGAAGTTGGTCTTGAACATGCTCTCCACGGCCGCCATGGTGCGCCTGGGGCACGTCTACGACAACTTGATGATCGACGTGGCCCTGACCAATGAGAAGCTTCGAAAGCGCGGCTTGCGGATCCTGACCGAAGCCAGCGGTGCGGATCCGTCCGCGGCCGAACACGCTTTGCATCAATCCGGACACAATTTGCGCGCAGCGTTAGTGATGTTGAAGAACGGCGTCAGTGCCAACAGCGCGCGAGCGCGACTGGCATTGGCAAAAGGAAATCTCCGACAAGCTTTGGGGGAGTGAGAGCGAATGGACAAGTTCTTGATCAAAGGTGGAAACCCGCTGCACGGGACCGTGGTCATCAGCGGCGCGAAAAATTCCGCGTTGCCCTGCATGACTGCTTGTCTGCTGACAGCCGAAAAGGTCACCCTGCACAACATTCCGAAAGTCCGCGACCTCATCACCATGAGCAAGCTCCTGGCCTTCATGTCCGCCAAAGTTTCGGTGACCGAAATTCCCACCAGCGACTACGTGATCGAAGCGGTCACACTGAACGATGCGGTAGCCCCCTACGAACTGGTGAAAACCATGCGCGCCTCGATTTTGACGCTGGGACCTGCAATCGCCCGCGCTGGCGTCGCACATGTTTCACTTCCGGGAGGCTGCGCAATCGGCGCCCGGCCCGTAGACCTGCATCTCTCCGCGCTCGAAAAAATGGGCGCTGAAATCACCATGTCCCACGGTTACATCCAGGCGAAAGTGCCGAACCAGGGCCGCTTGAAAGGTGCGCACATTGTCTTCGAGAAGATCACGGTAACCGGAACCGAAAATATTCTGATGGCCGCCGTCCTAGCCGACGGCGAGACCGTGTTGGAAAATTCCGCTCGCGAGCCGGAGGTAACCGACCTCGTCGTTATGCTGCGAAAAATGGGCGCCCAGATCGAGGGCGATGGAACCTCCACGCTGCGCATTCTCGGCGTCGAAAAACTCCATGGCACCGAACACTCCGTGATCCCCGATCGCATCGAAGCCGGAACATTTCTCGTGGCCGGCGCCATCACCGGCGGCGACCTGACCATTGCGAATTGCGCGCCGGAACATCTGGGCGCCATCATCGCCAAGATGCAGCAGGCCGGGGTGCGTATTGACGCGGTCGACAAAACGACGCTACGCGTACGGCCCGCGCCGAAGCTCATCGGCGCCGATATGACCACGGAGGAATATCCGGGGTTCGCCACGGATATGCAGGCACAGTACATGGCGCTCGCCACCCAAGCGGAAGGCGCCTCCGCAATCACCGAAACGATCTTTGAAAACCGCTATCTCCATGCCAGCGAAATGGTGCGCATGGGCGCCAATATTTCGGTCGACGGGCGGCGCGCGGTGGTGCGCGGCCCGTCGACCCTCTCGGGCACCACGGTGCAAGCATCGGATTTGCGGGCGAGCGCAGGTCTCGTACTCGCTGGGCTCGTCGCCAGCGGTGAGACCATCATTGACCGTGTCTACCACATCGACCGCGGCTACGAGCGCATCGTTGAAAAGCTAAGCGCCGTGGGCGCAAACATCGAGCGCATCCACGAAAAAGACGCGTAAGCGGTTGTTTTTGCCGCATTTGCACGAGCTGTATCACTGGAGACACAGGGAGTTGTAGCCGCCTTCTCTGAGAGGGCGGGGTTTAGATGACGCGCTACCATGCGGCGCGAGCGAGGGCGGATTCTCGTCCTCTGCCACACTGATACCTCGATTCGATCCCTCCGGCCACCATCCCGCCCTTGCAGTACGGTAGTACCAGCAAATCGCCAAAGTTTTTGCTACAATCGGCGCCTCGGAAGAATTTGCGGCAGACGCGGAGTTCCGCGCCGTAGTGGAGGCAAGCGAAATGGCCAACACAAATTTGCTGGCACGTCTGGATGCGGCGATCGCCGAGAAGAATCTCCTCAATCATCCCTTTTATCAGGACTGGCAGGCGGGCAAGCTCAGCCGGGAAGCACTGCAACTCTACGCCGCCCAGTATTATCGTCACGTTGAAGCCTTTCCCAAACACCTGCGCGTTCTCGCGGCGCGGACCGAAGGGCCGCTACACGACACGGTGCTGGAGAATCTCGCCGAAGAAGAAAATCCCGAAGGCCCGCATCCCAAGCTTTGGCGTGATTTTGCATCCGCCCTGGGCGTGGCTGAAGAAGACATCTCTTGGTGCCCGGCATTACCGGGCACTCAGACCGTAGTTTCGACCTTCCGCGAGATTTGCGGCGACCGTCCCGTCGCCGCGGCCGTGGCGGCTTTGTATGCCTATGAAGGCCAAGTGCCCGAGATTGCCTCAACCAAGATCGATGGCTTGAAGAAGTTCTACGGGATCGACCAGCCGGAAGCTCTTGCATACTTCGCGATTCATGAGGAAGCGGACAAAGCGCATAGAGCAGCATGGCGCGGTTGGCTGGAAGAACACGCCGATGGAAACGAAGAAGAGATCGTGGCGACCGCCAAGGAAGCGTTGAATGCTCTGTGGGGAGCGCTCGACGCCGTTCACTGCAAGAAGCGCGCGCCAGTGCATTGAAGCGCAAAAAAGACGGATAGAAAACGAAAAGGCCCGGCGAACACTGCCGGGCCTTTTCCCTTGTATAGGTCGAATAGCTATTGTTCGGTGGTCGTGGTCCCGCCGCCGCCCGCGGCTTCCTTCTTTGCCTGCTTTTCACGCGCTTCGCGGATCAGCGCCTTGCGAGACAAGCGAACCTTGTTGCCTTCGATCGAAAGCACTTTCACTAGCACCTGGTCGCCGAGTTTCAGCTCATCGCGAACATCGCGGATGCGGTGCTCCGAGATTTCGCTGATGTGCAGCAAACCATCGGTACCCGGGAAGAGTTCGACGAAAGCGCCGAACTCCGCGAGCCGTACGACCTTGCCGAGGTAGGTCTTGCCGATCTCCGCCGAAGCGGTTACGTCGCGAACCATCTGCAACGCCTGGTCTCCGCCGGCTCCGCTGGTCGAGAAGATGTGCACCGTACCGTCTTCCAGCACGTCGATCTTCACTCCCGTAACTTCGATGATCGACTTGATCTTCTTGCCGCCTGGTCCGATCAGGTCGCGGATCTTATCCTGCGGAATCTTCAACTTGTACAACCGCGGCGCGTACGTCGAGATCTCTTCGTGATGCGAGCTCAGCGTCTTGTCCATGGTGTCCAGGATTTCCAGCCGCGCCCTCTTCGCCTGCGCGAGTGCTTCCCGCATCATCGGAATCGTTACGTTCAACACCTTGATGTCCATCTGCAATGCGGTGATGCCCGCACGCGTGCCCGCCACCTTGAAGTCCATGTCGCCGTAGTGGTCTTCCGCACCGGCGATGTCCGTCAAGATCGAGTATTTGCTGTTGTCCCCAACAACGAGTCCCATCGCGATTCCCGCGCAGGGCGACTTGATCGGCACACCCGCATCCATCAGTGCCAACGAGCCACCGCAAACCGTTGCCATCGACGATGATCCATTGGATTCAAGAATGTCTGACACCAGCCTCATGGCGTACGGAAAGTCTGCTTCCGGTGGCAGCAGGTTCACCAACGCGCGTTCCGCTAGCGCCCCGTGGCCGATTTCACGTCGGCCAGGCCCGCGCAGGAATTTCACTTCACCAACGCTGAACGGCGGGAAATTGTAGTGCAGCAAAAAGCGCTTGAACTGGTCTTGTTCGAAGAGCAAATCGAGCCGCTGCATATCTTCCTTGGTGCCCAAGGTAAGGGTCGCAAGCGCCTGGGTCTCTCCGCGAGTGAACAATGCCGAGCCATGCACGCGCGGCAGCAAGCCGACTTCACAGGTTATCTTGCGAATCTTGTCGAACTCGCGCCCATCCGGCCGCCGTCGCGCGTTCAGAATTTCGTCGCGGAAAATATTCTCTCGCAGCTTCTCAAACGCCCGCTTGGCCAGCGTGCGCTTTTCCTCATCATCCTCGGGAATGGCATTCACGATCTCAGCCTTCAGCTCATCCACGAGATGATAGCTTTCCTTCTTCGGATGCTTTTCGGTATTCAGCGCATCCTTCAGCTTCGCTCCGTGCTTCTTCTCGATTTCGTTGTACAGTGCCTGGTCAAACGGAAGTGGCGCCACCACAACTTTTTTCGGCTTCAGTTGCGCATGCAGTTCGCGAATCGCCGCCACGATCTTCTTGATCTCTTTGTGGCCAAATTCCAGCGCGTCGACGACCGCTTCTTCCGAAACCTCCAGCGCCCCCGACTCCACCATCACGATGCCTTCTTCGGACCCTGCGATGACGATATTGAGCAAGCTGCTCTTCTGTTCGGAAACCGTCGGGTTCACCACCAACTGCCCATTCAGCAATCCCACGCGCACCGCCGCGATCGGCGTCTCAAACGGCAGGTCCGAGCAGTACGCCGCAGCCGATGCCGAAGTAACCGCGATCACGTCTGGATCATTCGCGCTGTCGGCCGACAACACCATGCTCACAATCTGTGTCTCGTTGCGCCACGATTCCGGAAACAGCGGGCGCATCGGTCGATCAATCAACCGTGAGGTGAGTACTTCCTTCTCCGAAGGACGCCCTTCGCGCTTGAAGAACCCGCCTGGAATCTTGCCAGCCGAATAGGTATTTTCCCGGTAATCTACGGTCAAGGGCAGAAAGTCGCGGTCGTTCGCCGTCGTGGACATGCAAGCCGTCGTCAGCACCACCGTATCGCCGTATCGCGCGGTAATCGCTCCATTCGCTTGTTTCGCGATCTTCCCGGTCTCCAGAATTAAGGGCCGCCCTCCAACCTCGACAGTTACCGAATGCGGCGCTGGGATGCTCGTATTTTCAGACATAGATGGTTTCCTTTGGCTCCGCGTTCGCGCAGAGCGTTCTTGCAGGGACGCGTGTCCCCGCTCTAGCTGGAAGAGAATTGAGGCGAGTGTTTTGCGAGGCTGACCAATACGCCAACTACACCACGACAAACTCCGCCCAATTTATGGACGGATGCGCAACGATTCCACGGGTAGCGACACCGCCACCGTTACACTAATTTCAAATTGGATCTTCGTGGAAGCGCGATAGCTTTGCTCCATTTCAACAGAGCAGCTACTTGCGCAGACTAAGGCGTTCAACAATCTCGCGATACCGATCCGGGTCGCGGCGGTTAAGATAGTCCAGCAGGCGGCGGCGCTTGTTGACCATCATGATCAATCCGCGCCGGGATGCGTGGTCCTTTACGTGGGACTTGAGATGCGACGTCAGGTAGCTGATCCGTTCACTCAGAAGTGCAATCTGCACCTCGGGTGAACCTGTATCTTTAATATGGGCCCGGAACTGTTCGATCAACACTGATTTAGTTGCGCTCAAGTGCCCCTCTCCGTCGTCCCCTGATTTTTCCTGTTCTCTTCGACTAATTCAGGCTAACACAATACTCACAAGACTGTAAAGAAATCACAATGTACCGAAATATTTCTCCCCGCGGGTAGCACAGGCACTCTTGCCTGTGTCAACCGCAACAACGTCAAAACCTAGCCCGTAAAACCACGGATGCGACACGAGTATATCTGGTCCCCACGCACCTCTTGGAAGTAGTGCCCAGACATGGCACTATCACTGGCGTCACGCAGGCTGTTCCCAGCATACTCTGAGGGAGATAGATCACCATGCGAAACATCATTTCACTTTGTTCGGGCCTTTTCTTGTGTCTAGCGTTGTGCGCGGCGTGTTCGGCGCAACAAGACAAGAGCAAGCGCCCCAGCCCTCCAGCCAAAGCAGAATGCAAGCTATCAGGCGGAAAAACCGTGGCGATCGACTATTCCAGCCCACGCGCTAACGGCCGCAAGATTTACGGCGAGTTGGTCCCTTACGGCAAAGTCTGGCGCGCCGGCGCGAACGAGGCCACCACGTTCGTGACCGATACCAATCTAACCGTTGGCGGAACGTCCGTTCCCGCCGGCAGCTATACCATTTTCACCGTACCCAACGCCGACAAATGGCAGCTCGTAATCAGCAAGAAAACCGGCGAATGGGGCACCGCCTATCCAGGACCAGGCGAAGATCTGGCACGCATTGACATGAAAGTCTCCAAGCTCCCCTCGCCGCTCGAAAACTTCACCATCGCCTTCGATCAAAGTGGCGCAGCCTGCACGCTGCGCATGGATTGGGAGACCACTCGCGCCTCGGTCGACATCGCCCCAAAATAACCGGCAATTTTCCGACGCAGTTGTAGCGGCCGCTTTCTGAAGCGGGCGCTTTTTTAACCGTGGAGATAACACCTCAGATACCGGGCGATAAGGGTGTCGGGTAATTGACAACAATGGACTTCGCTGATAGCTTCCCGCTCTCGGGCTCCCGCCGTGTCGCCCGAAATGCGGCGGAAACGAACCACTTACTCAAGGAGGCTCTTATGCCGCGTCAACGTTACGAAATCGAATCGCTGGGCCCCGTTATCGTTGAGATCGAGAGGCGCGAAAAGTCTCTTCGAGCAATTCGACCATCCATCGCAAAGGCCGACCGTAAGGACCTCGATCTGAGGCTGCAAGCGCTCGAAGAAAGCCGCCAAATCCTTTCCAGCGCATGCAAAACCGCCCCCAAGATGAACGCCTTCTTCGACGGTGACATCGAGGAATAACGCGCCTCTCTCGACTACCTTTCAGTCTGCCTACAGGTTCAGCCTGGAGATTTCGCCACCGCTCAACAAGTTCGCATGCTCCTCATTCTCCGGCCGTGTGCCGGCTCCCGCCACGTACAGCACGGATTCGGATATGCCATCGATCCCTAGCGCCTTTTCGATCTTCGAATCTGCGAACGCCATTGTGCAAAAAGGTGCCGCCCCAAGCCACGTAGCCGTCAGGCAAAATGTCTGGCACAGATGACCCGCTTCGATTAACACCGCCCGGTACGCTCGCGCGTAATCATATTTCCACCGCGTCCGCGCAAACACCGCGGTCATGAAAACGACAAACGCCGACCCTCCATACCAATATTGGTTCGCCAGATACTCCGTGATCTGCCGCGAACCTGCTCCCCGGCGCAGGAGCTCCAACCGATGATCCGCCGCGCTGTAGTGATAAAGCCCAGAACGCAAACCGCTAACGTTGCGCGCCAGCACGTATGCTTCGATCGGGTGTAAAGCGCCCCCCGACGGCGACGTTTTCACCGCCACCGCTCCGAGCTTGGGAATCTCAACCCACTTCCGCACTCCCCACGTGATGCCCAATAGATTGCCGAGCAGCGACAATTCGACCGGTTTTTCGGAGAACTTTCGCCACGTACGCCGCTCCACTAGGGCGCGCGAGAATTCAGAAGCAAAGGCAGGCGCCGGCAAGCGAACCTGTTCCGACCTGGGATAGCGCTTGACGGGCATCGGTATCGGCTTCGATTTAGCCAGCCGCAGCAACCCGCGGAATTCCTTTGCGGCATCTCGTTCGAACGGCAAATCCTTAGTCGACAAATGGAAAAATCCGGCCGCCGGATTCCACTCGCTCCAGGCCCGAAGCTCCCTCTCTCCAGGCGGGCGTTTGTGTCCCTGCCGCTGCAACAGTGAATGCCGCACCAGCATTTGCACCGCTTTCCGCAAAGACGCGGGAGTATATTGGGTCAAAGCGGCGCACAACGCCCGCAGCGGTCGCTCGCGTTCGAAAAAATGAAGAATTGTCGATGTAAGGGGACTCGCGGACACCCGCCGCTGCGTCAGATAATTCTCAAAAACAAGCTGGTTATCCCGCCAGTAGGAGATCAAAAACGGCGCCCGCCGGTATCGAACCGCGCCAGGCCCGAGGCTACGATTCTTCCCGGGCAGCGCAGTCTGCAAACGCGCGCGCCTCACGGCCTTCGTACGCCTAAGCGTTCTATTTCTCGCCGCGCGCAGGCTAGAGCGGATTGAACCCGTGAGTCATCCGTCCACAAAATTCGGCCAGCTCCTTTCTGCATTTCTTTAACTTCTTAATCTCCAGATCGATCGCCTTCTTGTCTGCTGCCGAAACCTTCGGACGCAGCGATTTCATTTTCGCCTGAGCCTTGTCAATTTGCGTCGCAATTGGCGTCAGGGTTACTTCCAATTTTCGCTTTGCCATATGGCCTCCAAAGCAGTGAAAAGTTCAGCCGACGAGAAATAGGATGGGTACTTCTTAGATTCTGCGAAGTAACGGACCAGGCGCCGAGTCTAACGAACGAGTCAATACTCGTCAAGGTTTATGGCTTCCTTGCGCCCGTTCCGCTGCGCCGATCCCGCTGCTGCGCCACTCCGCCTACCGGATGCCGAACCGTCACCGGAACCTCCATGCGCGCCAGCAAGTCCTCGAATCGCGCATCGCCTCGCAAAAACGCGAACTGCGGGTGCACCGCCACATTCACCAGCCGCGCGTTTCGTTCCGCGAACGCTTTCTCCAGCCACCCAAGCGTTTCAGCCTTTTTCTCCATGCCCGCATACAGCATCGCCCACGTGTACGGGGAAATATAGGTGCCGCTCGGTGCGTGCAGAAACTCCTGCAGTATTTCCTGCGCCTGCTCGTCCTTGCCGGCGCGCGCGTAAGCCCCTCCCAGATCCGCTTTGTGCGACATATCACCCGGAGCGAGCGACACCATTTTGCGGAATTCTTCGATGGCTTGGTCGTACATTTTTTTCTCGATAAAGGCCTGCCCGAGGTACCCATGCGCCACCACAAACCCGGGGTCCATTCGCAGTGTGTTTCTTGCCTCTTCGATGGCCCGGTCCGCATCCCCCGCAAGGTAATAGCACCATCCCACATTCGCATTGATGATCAATGATCGAGGGTCAATCTCTCTTGCCAGCTTAATCTCTGTGATGGACTCTTCCCTGCGCCCTGTTGCCGCCAAAGTCAGCGCATACCAGTGCATCGCGGTGGCATAACCCGGATTCAGCGCAATCGCCCGCTGAAACTCACTCTCCACTCCCTCCCATTCCAAATGATAAAAGCGAATCGCGGCCAGTGACGCATGCGCCTCCGCCAGACGGTCGTCCAACTGCAGCGCCTTCTGAGCCGCTTCCTTCGCTTCTGGAATCACTTCTGAGGGCGGCCGGATCTGATACGTGCTGGTATTGAGCAACCCATCCGCCAGCCCCGCATACGCCGCGGCATAAGTTGGATCCAGCGAAATCGCGTCGTGGTAATAACCCACCGCCGCCTGTATCCCCTCCCGGGTCCGCTTCTCCGCTTCAAATCGTCCTTTCAAATAGGCTTCATACGCCTGCGGCACCACCATTCGTCGATTCGCCAATTGCGACGCCTCGGGCGCAGACAGCTCCACCTGAATTCCGCGCGCGATGGCCGTCGCCACGTCGCTCTGCAGCCCCAGTACATCCGTGAAATTCCGCTCGTAACTCGCACCCCACAAGGTCTGCTCGATCGACGTCTGAATCAACTTTGCCGAAATCCGCACGCGGCCGTTCGCCCGCACCACCGACCCTTCCACCACCGCATCCACGTTCAAGTCTCGCGCAATATCCTCCAGTGACTTCTGCGTCCCCTTGTATTGCATCACCGAAGTTCGCGAAATCACCCGCAGCTTCCGGATGTGCGACAATTCCGTAATCAGCGCGTCCGTCATCCCATCCGAAAAATAATCTTGCGAAGGATCGCCTGACAGATTCTCCAGCGGCAACACCGCAAGCGACTGGATCGCGCCAGGCACCGCGCTTACTCGCCCCCGCGGTTTGGCCGCCTTCCACAACAACATCCCAATCGCCAGCACGACGACTGCGAAAACTCCCACTCCGTACCACAGCCGCCGCCTCATCCGCGCCGCTCGTTGCTCTTCCTCATGCACCGCCAGCGCTTCCACCGGGATTCGCTGCGACCTCGACGCCGTGCCCGCAGCCTCCAGCGCCGCGCGCACTTCTCCTCCCGATCGATATCGCTGCGTCGGATCCTTATCCAGACATTTGTCGATCACCGACTGCAGCACCGGAGGAATCAGCGGCGAAATCGCCGGCGGCGCCTCGCGCAGAATCGACGCGCTCAATTCGTACGCCGTCCCCCCTCGAAATGGCCGCCGCCCCGCCGCCATCTCGTACAACACCACACCCAGTGCCCAGACATCGCTGCGCGCATCCGCTTCCTCTCCACGCAGCAGCTCCGGCGCCATGTACGGGAGTGTCCCAGTAATCGAGTGCTGCTCGTCCCAGCCCTGATCGAATTTCGTAGTTTCTTCGCTGACGCGTTGCTCCATGCGCTTCGACAATCCAAAATCTAGGACTTTCAACCGCCCCGAAGGTGTCACCAACACATTTCCCGACTTCAGGTCGCGATGCACGATCCCCCGCTCATGCGCGTGCGCCAGGGCATCGGCTAACTGCATCCCGTTCCTCACGACAACTTCAGTGGCCATCCCGCCGGAAATAATTTCCTGGCTCAGCGAGTGCCCCTCGACAAATTCCATCGCCAGGTAAGGTCGTCCTTCGTCTTCGCCAACTTCATAGATCGTGCAAATATTCGGATGGTTCAACGCCGAAATCGTCCGCGCCTCTTGCAGCACCCGCTCGCGCACGGACGGATCTTCCTCGAGCGTACGTAGCGTCAAAAACTTCAACGCCACGTCGCGATGCAACATCAGGTCATGCGCGCGGTACACCACGCCCATGCCTCCTTCGCCTAATTTTTCAGTTATGGAGTAGTGAGAGATCGACCGGCCAATCATGAGAACAGACCGCGGCTGAGAGTTGACCACACCAGCCGCGTACAGGCAAGAGTTCCGATCAGTGAATTTCTACTACAAACCATTCAAAATTGGCGTTGGATGTAGGGGTCGATCTTCAGATCGGTAATGTAGGCGCCGGGCTTCAGCCCGGCCAGTACATGCAGACGTTTAAATCAGCTACCGAAGGGCATGCCGATCGCGATCGGGTCAAAGAAACCCGTACCACCCCGAAAGCGCGCCACCTCGAAAGAATCCGCGTTAGCTCTGCTTATTCCGAACCAACGACAAGAACTCATCCCGCGTCTGCTTGTTATTCCGGAACTCCCCCAGCATCGCGCTGGTCACCGCCTGCCCGTGCTGCTTCTCCACTCCGCGCATCTGCATGCACAGATGCCGCGCCTCAATGATCACGCCTACACCCTGCGGAGCGATCTTGTCCTCAATCGCCTTCGCAATCTGACTCGTCATACGCTCCTGAATCTGCAACCGCCGCGCAAACATATTCACCAGCCGAGCCACCTTGCTCAATCCAATCACCTTATTCGTAGGCAGATAAGCGACATGCGCCTTTCCAAAAAAGGGCAGCAGATGGTGCTCGCACAAGCTGAAAAATTCGATGTCCTTCACCAGCACCATCTCGTCATAGCAAACGCTGAAGGTGGCGCCATTCAAGAGGTGATCGACATTCTGGTGATACCCGCTGGTCAGAAATCGAATCGCCTTCTCATAACGTTCGGGCGTCTTTCGCAAGCCTTCGCGCTCCGGATCTTCACCAATCAAACGAATAATCTCGCGCACGTGACAAGCAATTGTCTTCGCATCGCGCGATTTACCTTCGTCGAGCAGAATCTCTTCGGTTGGCTTGGTCATGCCCTGTTCCCTTCTAAGCGCATTCCAACTGCTGCGCAACCACGAGTCACATTACTCACCTGCATATTCAAAACTGTTGTTCGCGGTCTCTTCCACGCGCACGCGCTCCAGCCTGGCCTTCGGAAACGCGCGCACCCGCCGAAAAATCTCCATACACAAATTCTCCGTAGTCGGCACCTCAACGCCAAACGCCGGCACTTCGTCATTCAGCGAGCGATGATCGAACGCATCCAAAACTTCCCGCTCCACAAATCCATCCAAATCCGCCAAATTCGCAATCATTCCGGTAGCGGGATCTACGTCGCCCGAAACGCCGATCTCCACAACATAGTTGTGCCCATGCCCCAGCGGATTGTTGCACTTCCCATACAACCGCGAATTCTCCTCATCGCTAAGCCGCGCACTGTGCAACCGATGCGAAGCCGCAAATCGATACCGCCGCCCCAGCTCAATCTTCACCTCGCCCCGCGCACTCATAACCGCATCCTCTTCATCATTACTTCATTACATCCTTACTTCGTTACTTCGCCCCTGGTAGACATCCGCAAACAAATCCGCCGACTCATACAACCGCACGCGATGCAACCTACCCTGCGTAATCTTCGGCTCCAGCAATTCCCAAATCACACGCGCCACATTCTCGCAAGTAGGAATCAACCCAGCCAATTCCGGCACCTCATAATTCAAATGCCGATGATCCATCCGCTGCATCACTTCCCGCTCCAGAATCTTCTTCAACTCGCTCAGATCCAAAACCATCCCGGTTACGGGATCAGGCTCACCCGCCACGGTAACTTCCAAGGTGTAGTTGTGCCCGTGTCCATGCGGGTTATTGCACTTCCCAAACACACGCCGGTTCTCCTCCGGCGAAAGTTCCGGATTGTCGTACCGATGCGAAGCCGAAAACTCAATTTTACGCGTCAGTAAAACCATCTCTCTCCGTTAACGAAGCGTCCCAGGAACCCCGACCGAAACTTCCCTGCCCTTCCATTCCACTTTGCCCTTCACATGCGCGCGATACGACGCCCACAACACACCCGCATACAACACCACCGCCGGCACATAGTAGAGGATGAGCGAACCCCGATATTGGTTACTCGGCAGCTCCAGGCCATATCCGGCCTGCCGCACGAGCAACAAAACCACTCCAGCCATCAGGGCAAACGGCATAAATAGCCCAACCGCAATCAGCAAAAATGGAATCCACGGCACCGCCGCAAAAAATTCCCTCACCACCGCGCCGCGACTTCCTCCCACCAGCAAAAACAGATTTTTCTTCCAACCCTCCCACATCGCCGCAAACGATCGGTACATCCTCGCGCGAACCACATCCTTGCCAGGCCCAAACCAGATCCGGTATCCCGCAGCTTTCGCATTCCGAGCCAGCGCTACGTCCTCCAGCACTTCCCCAGCCACGGCGCCATGTGCTCCGATCGCGTCATAAACATCTCGGCGAATCATCAGGAACTGGCCATTCGCGGCTGCCACCCGCGAAGCCGGATCGTTCACATCCTTGTACGAAAATCGCCGAGCCAACCGGCAATACACAAATGGGATCAGCGACTTCTCATACCAGCTCTCCGTCACCTGCTCCGGTGAAAACGAGACCAGCGCAGCGCCAAACTCCCCGGCAATCTCCAGCGCCCGCGCAATCGCGCCCGGCAAAAGTTCGGCATCGGCATCGGTAAACAGCAACCAGCCATTCGCCGCCTCGCAAGCCCCCTTCCAAGCCGCGTTGTTCTTTCCCAACCACCCAGCCGGCAACCCTGGCGCCTCCACCAGTCGCACGCCAGCCAACTCAGCCGTCAAACTACGAACCACGCAAGCAGTCCGGTCGCTCGACTGGTCGTCCACCACCAGAATCTCCGCAATCTCCGGCTGCCGGGCCAGCGCCCTCACACACGTCGCGATCACCTGCTCCTCGTTCCGGGCAGGCACAATGGCGGTCACGCGGTCCTGGGCAATCTCTCGCCGAGAATGGTCCGTCCTGGGCTCGGTAACTGGCGGTTGTGTTGGCATGGATGAGGTGACAGGGGATCGTTTTCGATCCAACGGGGATAGGTTAGTATAACACTCGATGACAATCGGCCGAAAACTCGTAAACTGGGGCGCCCTGGCCCTCGTAACCGCGATAATCCTGGTCTTCGCCCTACCCAGCTACCGCCAGGGCGAAGCCTCCATCTCCGGCAAGACCGCCGAGGACTTCCCGCTCGACCTCTCCGGCAAGCCCACCCGCCTCTCCGACCTCCGCGGCAAGGTCGTCGTCCTGAATTTCTGGGCCAGCTGGTGCCCTCCCTGCGTCGAAGAGACCCCTGCTCTCAACCACCTCGAAAAGTACATCGCCTCGCGCAACGGCATGGTCCTGGGCGTAAGCATCGACGACGACCATTCCGCCTACGAAAAGTTCCTCCTGGATCAAAAGGTTGGTTTCGTAACCTACTCCGATCCCGCAATGAAAAAAATCGAACACGACTACGGCACCACCATGATCCCCGAAACCTACATCATCGACCGCCACGGCAAAATCGCCCGCAAAGTCATCGGCCCCCAGCAATGGGATTCCCCCGAAATGCTAGCCTATTTCGACGCCCTCCTCGGCCAATCCTAGCGACTCGAACGTCATCCCGAGCCCCGCGAGGGATCTGCTTTTTCTTTCCTTTCCGTCCCCGCCCGCGTGCCGCACCCTTGCTTTTCAAGGGCGCGGATTTTGACTTTTCCCTCCCACTCTCAACAAGCCGCCCACCAGGTATGCGCTTGCCGCTCCACCACGCTGAAATGCCCGTAATTACAAATATTCGCCCCATGCGGCCGACTCCGCCACTCCGCCGCCATCCCATCAATCGGACATCGTTGCTCAGCCAGCGCCTGCCCGCTTTGCCCCCTGAAAATGATCAATCCCACGAACAAAAGGATAATCGCAAGCACAACAATTCCCAGCGCCCGCTGGCCACGCGTCAGCTCATTCTTTGCTCGTTGCCGCCTCATCGTCAAAACACTCAGATCTCGCCAGAAAAAAGTGAGAGGCGCAGGCACCCGCCCACGCCTCTCTTCTTTCAGCGGTGAGCTACTTCTTGCATCCCGAACAGGAAGCACAGCAGTCCTCCGACGCGCAGCAACCCGCCTGCGCCGCCGTCGCTGCTCCTGCCAGACCGAGTGCGATAACCGCCATCAACACCACTACTTTGAGCTTCTTCATGATTTTTCTCCTTTGCATTTAGACAGGGTTCTTGTTTGACGGATGGAACATCCGCGCGATGAGCCCATAGGAATCGCTTCCTGTTTCTAAATGCGAAGAATGTGGGTTTGTAGCAGAACGTCTCTTCCCGCGTGCCAAACGGTTGGCGCGTTTTCTCGATGGTTAGCGGAAAGCGGAAAGGAGGAGTGGAACGCCAACAACAGCAACACCGCCACGGACCAATGCCCGCGCAAACGTGACACCGGATCCTGCTTCTGCATCAAGGTGGCGTCCAAAGGACAGCACGAAACCGTCTGCGCAACTGGCTTGTTTTTCGAAGAAGCCCCGCGGCCGTGATGGCAGCATGTCCCGGCATCAGCCATCTCGCCGTTACCATCTTCATTTGCCGCCGGGTTAAGCGCAAAGACTCCCGTATGTGACGATGTTTCCGATCCGAGAACCGGCTGCGCACAACCCAAAACACACGCCAGGAACCCGAGCCACAAAGATAGCCCAGTAGCCATCAAGGATCGCAAGCGCAGCGCGGTCATACGTGAATACCGGTCCGATTGTATCAGTTTTTTCCTAGCGCCCAGCCGGGTCCATTTAACAACAGAATCCGCACTTCCCCAAAATCGACGCGTAACTCATTTAGAATCCGCACTTACAAAAAAGGGTGGGGGGAGGGGGTAAAGTGTTAACCAGAATTCTGCTTGCGGCAATTCCTTCCAACGCGCTGCCAGGCTCACTCGCAGCAGCGGGTTTCACCACCCGCCAAGCGCAAAGGCCAGCTCAGTGCTGGCCGCGGCGAAATTCTTCCACGATGTGTTCGCTGGTGCGCATCGAGAATGCCAGGATCGACAGCGTTGTCGTCTTGTCGGTGCAGTTCAGGAACACGCTGGCGTCGGAAACGAACAGGTTCGGAACGTCGTGGGTCTGGCCGAATCGATTGGTCACGAAATGCTTGGGGTCGTCGCCCATGCGGCACGTTCCCGTTTCGTGCAGGCTGTACCCGGGGATCTCCGGATGATCGCTGCAGCCCTCGTATTCTCCGCCCGCGGCCCGCAGGATTTCGCGGCTCACCTGCTTGGCGTGCTCCCACATCTTCAACTCGTTGCTGCCCCACTGAAAGTGCAGCCGCGCCGCGGGAATGCCGTAGGCATCCTTCACTTCCGGATCGATGTCGACAAAATTCGTTTCCGACGGCAGCGAAGGCGCCTGAATTCCCAGGTTCACCGGCGTGGGATACCGCCGCTTGATCTCGCGTTTGAATTCCGAGCCAAACCCTTCGATGCCGCGCGTCTCCGGAAACTCCTGGCATCCTCCGCCGGGATACATCGAATATCCGCGAATGAACGACTCTTCATGCGGATTGCGCAGATTCTGCCAGCGCGGCAACCAGGCAATCTCGCACGTGGAAACATTGTCTGGAAAGCTGGGCTGCCCCAGCAGTTGCGGCAAATATCCGTAAGCGGTCGTCCCGTACATGTGATCGCAAAGGTTTCGTCCCAGCTGCCCGCTGGAGTTCGCAATCCCCGCAGGCCACTGCCGCGACTTGGAGTTCAGCATGATGCGCGCACTTTCCACGCACGAAGCCGCCACCACCACCGCGCGGCCATAGACCTCGACCTCTTGCCGGCTGTGCCGGTCGACATACGCGACGCCCGCCGCTTTTCCGTTCTCATCCACCAGAATATTTTTCGCCAGCGCGTTCGTGCGCAGCTCCAGATTTTTCGTGGCCTCCGCCGCAGGCAGCAAATACCTAGGCGTCGAGAAAAACGACCCGGTGTCGCATCCCTCCGTGCAGTTCCCGCAAAAATGACAAGCCGGATGCCCCTCGTGGTTCACCGTCAATTGCGCAATCCGGTCCGGCAGATACGGCACGCCAACTTTCTCCGCGCCCTTCTGCATAATCCAGTCGATGCACCGAAAATTCATCGCCGGCAGATAGTCGCCGTCGGGATTGCTCGGCCGGTTCTGCACCGTGCCCGCAACACCGATCAGCTTCTCCACCCGCGTGTAGTAAGGCGCGATCTCCTCATACTTCACCGGCCAATTCACGCCAAAGCCGTCCAGACTCGCGGCCTGGAAATCGATGTCGCCCATCCGCGCCGCGCTGCGCCCCCAGAAATTCGTCTTCCCGCCCACCGCAAAACACCGCGGCCACATCCATTCCGTCCCTGGCGCCGTCGTGTAGCTGATCTCGTGCTCCCAAATACCTTCGGTGTATTCGTTGTCCATGTATCCGTACGACTGAGCACGTTTTTTCGGATCGCCAAAAGCCCGGTACTTCATGTCGTAAGGCATGCGATGATTCCGAAAATCCTTAGCCGGATTCAGCGCGCGGCCCGCGTTCAACGCGCAAACCTTCAACCCCGCCTCGCAAAGGGTCTTGATGGCCATCCCTCCGCCAGCCCCGGTTCCAATCACTATGACGTCATAAATCTGCTTCGGCATGCAAACCCCTGTATGGCCGATCTTTAGATCGGTTCCGACACTCTCTTGAAACCAGCACTCGAACATCACTCCGAAAACAAACTCGCCGGCCGAAAAATCTCAATATTTCGGCGGGGGCAAATGCACGTGCTCACGATCATTCACATGAGGACAACTGGGCGATTCCGAATAAAATTTCAACCCGGGATAATCCAGCTCTTCCAGACCAACGCGCGAGGTATAGAAACCCATCACCGTGTATTCCCGCATGAGCGCGAAAAACACGCGCCCATCTTCCTCACCCTCGCGAAATTCCTTCGTGTACGCCATGCGCCGCAGAATCAAGTTCTGCTGGCCAGGCTCCAACTCAATAAAAGTTTTCGAGTACAACCGCTCCGAATGCGCGTCCAGCCAACCCAAGCCAAACCGGAACTTGTACTGCAAGCTCGGATCGCTCCAGACCATGAAGTCGACAAACTCGCTAACGCCAGCCTCGCGCGCTCCCGCCCCGCCATCACTCGGAAGAATCATCTCCGTCAACCGCTCCACCGCGCGGTATTCATTCGCGGAAAAAAACTGGGGCGCGTAGGTCGCGCTACGAATCTGCGTGGAATCCGCGCTCACATGCTCGCAGGCAAACGTCCACCGGCTAAACCCCGTAAATCGCGCCGCCACCGCCGCGATCGACAAGATCCGCAAAACCTCGCGCCGCTCGATTCCCTGTCCGGCCATCGCTTGGAGCCATCCTCTCAGCCTCGCGGAAGGGCGCAGCACCTTTCCCAGAGTCGAAGGGTGTGCCCCAGCTCAGCAACCAACGTAACTTCACGTCAAACACTTCACGCCAAATACTTCACGCTCTCCTCAATCAACTTCTTCGTAGGCCCATGCGGGTCACCCGCGCCGCTGTACTCCACCGAGCAAAACCCTCGATACCCGCTGGCCTTCAGAATTCCAAACGTCTTCGCCAAATCAATCGGAAAATTCTTTCCGTTCTGGTCGAAATCCCCATCCTTCACATGGCAAATCCCATAAGCATGCTGAAACATCGCTCGCATCGCCCGATAATCGAAGTCGGCATCCCCGCTCATCATCGAATTGGCGAAGTCGGGCAGCGCATGCAGGTACGGACTTCCGACGCCTTCGATCACCTTGACCACGAAGAACGCGTCCTCGCTCACCAGGTTATCGTTCTCCATGTGCACGACCACATTCTTCGCCGCCCCATATGCCGCAACGTCCTTCAGGCTCTCCACCGCATTCGCAAGGTTGGGTGCTGTGTTCGCCGCTGGTGACATATTCGTCCGAATGCTGGGCGACCCGATGCTCACCGCGACATCCACCCATTGCTTGGCATATGCCACGGCTTCCCCGCGCGTCGCCCGATCCGCATCGTAGAAACTCTTCTCCTGATCGACGGCAATATTCACGGCGCGCACGCCAGACTTCGTCAGCGCATCGCGAAAACTCGCCAGATATTCCGGCTTCACCGAAGCAAAGTGCAGGTTGTAAGGCTCAATGCCGTGCACGTTAAATTTCTCCACCACGTACGCAGCAAAGTCCTTGAGATCCATCCCCGGAACTTTCGGGTCTCGGTCCGTATTCGTTGGCGCGATGATGTACGCGCGAAATGGCCAAGCCGCGACGGCCATTCGTTCGCGTGGCTCGGTAGGAAAGTTCACATGCGGCTGGGCGTCCGTCGCCAAACCGGCGGCGTTCGCCAAACGCGGAGCCAACGCCGCCCCCGCAGCGACCGCGCCCAACTCTTTCGTAAACGCTCGCCTCGTCAGCATGGTCATGCTTCAGGCCTCTCCCCGCGGCGCAAGCGAATCCGCGCAACATTCCACCGGTAACGCGGGCCGCCGGTAAACGCGGGCAAATACTACCACGCATCAACCTTCAACAACTTCCGTCAACAACTTCGCCCACTTAGACGCAGCCTACGATGAAATCGAACCACAAATCAGCGATACTTGATTTTCTCTGAATTGCGCAGCAACGACACGCTCGCAGAGGCCGATGCCGCCACCCCAAACGCAAGTAACCACACCAATCCCGATCGAACCTGCCTCCTCGCAACCTCCGCTGCACGCTTCCAGCAAGCGACTGCTCCCGTGGCTGATCGCCGTGGCCTTCTTCATGGAGTCGCTCGACACCACCATCTTAAACACTGGCGTCCCGACCATCGCCGCCGCACTCCACGTTGCTCCGCTCAGCATGAAGTCGGTGCTCGCAAGTTACACGCTGAGCCTCGCGGTCTTCATCCCCATCAGCGGCTGGATGGCCGACCGCTTCGGCACCCGCCGCGTTTTCTCTTCCGCGATCGGCCTCTTCACGCTGGGCTCATTTCTCTGCGGCATCTCCAGCAACATTCACGTGCTGGTGGCCTGCCGCATTCTGCAAGGCTGCGGCGGAGCCATGATGGTCCCGGTGGGCCGGCTGACCATGGTGCGCACGTTCGCAAAATCCGAATTGATTCGCGCCATGAGTTTCGTTGCGATCCCCGGTCTGGTCGGCCCGATGCTGGGTCCGATCGCCGGCGGCCTGATCGTCGCTTATTTTCACTGGCGACTCATCTTTTTCGTGAACATTCCGATCGGCCTGGTCGGCTTATACCTGGTCTACCGCCATCTGCCCGACTACCGCGAAGAGCACACCAATCCTCTCGATGTCGTTGGCCTGATTCTTTTTGGCTCCGGGGTCGCGTTGCTTTCCTATGTGCTCGAAGTCTTTGGCGAGCATTTTCTGAGCACGCCCGAAATTCTCGGGCTTCTCGCGGTTTCCATCGCCCTTCTCGCAGCCTACGGATTCCACGCCACCAGAACTCCGCACCCCATGCTGCGCCTCGCGCTGTTCCGCATCCGCACCTTCCGCGCCTCGGTGAGCGGCAGTTTCCTGACGCGCCTGGGAATTGGCGGGATCCCGTTTCTATTCCCTCTGCTGTATCAGGTCGGCCTGGGTTTCACGCCCATTCAATCCGGCCTACTGATGATGCCGCAGGCCTTCGCGGCCATGAGCCTCAAGCTCACCATGCCGCGGATTTTGGCGCGCTTCGGCTACCGCGCCGTGCTGATCTCTAACACGCTGCTCATCGGCGTGCAAATTTTTCTTTTCGCTACCATCGGCCGGACCACGCCGGTGTGGCTGATCGTGTTCGAAGTTTTCTGCTACGGCTTTTTCACTTCGCTGCAATACACCAGCATGAACACCCTGGTCTACGCCGAAATCAACGAAGAACAAGCCAGCAGCGCCAGCTCCATCGCCAGCACCGCGCAACAAATGTCCATCAGCTTCGGCGTTGCTTCCGCATCCCTGGTGACCGCCTTCTTCCTGCCCGATCGCTTCCGCGCCAATCCTCCGCAGTTCATTCACGGCATCCACCGCGCCTTCTTCGTCCTCGGTGCCATGACTCTGCTCTCCACCATTGTCTTCCGCGAACTAAAAAAGGAAGACGGCGACGTAGTAAGCCAGCGCAAAATCGAACACGCTGGATAGAAAAAAAAAACCGTCCGTGTGGAGCGATGCTCCTGGCTCTAATTCCTCTCGATGCTGGCAAGTGGAGGAGCGCAGCCTGAATTCCAGCTAGCGCAACAATCAGACACTGTTAATGTCCTGATTCTCGAGGATGCGCTTGGGCGCGCCGCGTTTTGCGATCTTGATCATCGCGCGCCCCAAGTCTTCCGTCGTGGTGATGTACTTCCCGAAGAGCGCCTTCCACAACGGATACGTCGGCGCTACTACCGTATAGAGCGCCTGATATAATTTCGTTTTGGAGCGAATGCCGTGCATGGGCTGGATGTATCCCGGCCGCAGCATGTACGCCGCCTTGAACGGCAGCTTGAGCAAATCGTTTTCGGTTTTTCCCTTTACTCGCGCCCACATACTCCGTCCGCGCTCGGAACTGTCCGTCCCCGTCCCGGACACATAGAGAAAGGTCATCGCCGGATGTTGCTGCGCCAGAATCCGCGCGACCGACAGGGTTAAATCGTAGGTGAGCCGCCGGTAGTCTTCCTCCTTCATCCCGGCCGCCGAAACCCCCAAACAGAAAAAGCAAGCGTCGTAACCCGCCAGGCTCCCGGCAATGTCCGACAAATCGAACAAATCCCGGCGCACCAGTTCCCGCAACTTCGCGTGGTGTTGACCCGTGGCGCCGCGACCAATTGCCAGAACCTCGCTAATCTCAGGATCCAGCAAGCATTCTCGCAAGACGCCTTGCCCAACCATCCCGGTGGCTCCGAACAGAATCACCCGCACAGTCGTTTACCTCCCTTGCCTAAAGCGCTGGCAAAGATAACAGAACTGCTTTCGATGCCCGGAAAGGCAGGAAGATGCTAACCGTTTTAGAGCCAAACGTTGAGTCCAGCCAAAGTCCAGTAGTGGAAGCCCGCATCTGTAGGCGCCGGGCTTTAGCCCGACGTCCCACAGGAGTCGGAATTACGTTGGAGGCAGACAACTACAAAAGGGAGAGGAGCGCTCGAGCGATCATAAAACAGGTCACAGCTTCATATTGCGGAGGCGGAGGGCGTTGGCGATTACGGAGACGGAGCTTAGGCTCATGGCGGCGCTGGCGAGCATGGGGCTGAGCAGCCAGCCGAAGAACGGGTACAGAACGCCGGCGGCAATGGGAATGCCCAGGGTGTTGTAGAGGAAGGCGAAACCCAGATTTTGCTTGATGTTGGCGATGGTGGCGCGGCTTAGGCGCCTGGCGCGGACGATTCCGCGGAGATCGCCTTTCAGCAGCGTGATGCCGGCGTTTTCGATCGCTACATCCGTGCCAGTGCCCATGGCAATGCCCAACATCGGCGGCGGCCAGCGCGGGAGCATCGTTTATGCCATCGCCGGCCATGGCCACCACTTGGCCAAAACTGCGCCACCACTCCACGGTCTCGGCTTTTTGGTGCGGCTGCACCTCGGCGTCGACATGATCGATGCCAAGATCACGCGCAATTTGCTCCGCGACCTCGCGACGATCACCCGTGGCGAGAACTATGTCGATCCCCTCTTCGCGCAGTTCGCGAATGGCCACTGCCGCGGACGCTTTGATGGGATCGGCCAGTGCGAACGCGCCAACGAGCTTTTGGTTTACGGCCACGAAGACGAGGGTGGACGCGGTTGATGCTTTCACGGACGGGTCGTTTTCTGCGATAGAAATGTCCACGCCACGCTCTTTTAAGAACGTGAGAGTGCCAATCCACACCGCGTCGTTCTGCACCCGGCCTTCGGCGCCACCGCCGGGCGTGGCGCGAAAATCGACGACGGGTGCGAGCGCAATGTTCCGTTCTTCGGCGGCCCGAACGATGGCGCGGGCCAGCGGGTGCTCGCTGGCACTCTCGACACTGGCCGCCAGCCGAATGAGGTCCTCGTTCGGACCGTGCGGCGTCCATCTCGTTGCTGGCGCGATCGAACACGATGATGCGATCGACTTTGGGCTTGCCTTCGGTGAGGGTGCCGGTTTTGTCGATGACCAGTGTATCGACCTTGGCTAAAGTCTCGAGCGCTTCGGCGTTGCGGATGAGGACGCCGGCGTGGGCGCCGCGGCCGACCGCGACCATGATGGACATCGGCGTTGCCAGTCCGAGAGCACAAGGGCAAGCAATGATCAGCACGGAGACCGCGGCGACGAGCGCGTGCGCGAAGCTGCGGCTGCGGCCCGAGAAACGCCCAGGCCAGAAAAGTGAGTGCGGCGGTGGCGATAACCGCGGGACGAAATACGAAGCGACTCGATCGGCCAGGCGCTGCATTGGCGCGCGGCTGCGCTGGGCTTCGCTGACCAGCTTCACGATTTGCGCGAGCATCGTTTCGCTGCCCACGCGCTCCGCTTCCATGACGAAGCTGCCGCTGGTGTTGAGGGTGCCTCCGGTGACTGTGTCGCCTTTCGATTTCTCGGCGGGCATCGATTCGCCGGTGATCATCGATTCGTCGATCGCGCTGGCGCCTTCGACGATCACGCCGTCGACGGGCACGCGCTCGCCGGGCCTTACGCGCAACTTGTCGCCTGGCTGGACTTGATCGAGTGTCACGTCTTGCTCGCGGCCGTCAGCGGTCAGCAGGTGCGCCTGCTGCGGGGCAAGATTCAGCAGAGCGCGAATGGCGCCGGAGGTTTGCTGGCGGGCGCGCAGCTCCAGCACCTGGCCGAGCAGAACGAGCGTGGTGATCACGGCCGCGGCTTCAAAATAAACTGGCGCGCCGCCGTCCATCCCGCGGAACGACGCCGGAAAAATCTGAGGGAATGCGGTAGCCACGACGCTCTCGAGATAGGCAGCGCCGGTGCCGAGGCCGATCAGCGTGAACATGTTCGGGCTGCGGTGAACCAGCGAATCCCAGAAGCGCTGGAAGAACGGCCAGCCGCCCCACAAGACGACGGGCGTCGCGAGAACGAATTCAATCCAGTTGCGAACGCGTTGGAGCGAGATGCAGACCGAGGTGGTCGCCGAGCATGGATAGAACGAGAAGCGGTAGAGAGAGAGCTGCGCTGATCCAAAATCGCTTGCGCATGGAGTCGTATTCGGGGTCGGCCTCGACTGCGGCGAGCGGATCCATGGGCTCGAGAGCCATGCCGCAGATGGGGCACGAGCCCGGACCCATGCGCACAATTTGAGGATGCATCGGGCAGGTATAGCGCACACCCTCTGAAGCAGCTGTTGGCGCGGATTTCGTTGAACTGCCGTGATTGGGCACGGCTACAGGAGTGGAGTTCGCAACTGCGTTGGATTGGATGATCGGGAGAGAGAAATGCTTTCGCGAATCGATCGTCGCAGCCACGTATTTGTCCGGAGATTGCGCGAAGCGTTGCGCGCATCCCTTCGAGCAAAAATAGTAGCTTTGGCCGGCGTGGTCGATCTTCGCGGCGGCCTTCGCCGGATCGACGCTCATTCCGCAGATGGGGTCTTTGGCCAAGTGGAGTCCCTTCCTAAGCTTGCTCGCGCAGTCTGTTTGATTCGTTGCCAGGCAAATGCGCTTCGATCATTACGAGTTGTTCCGCGTCCTGGGAATGAGCTCTATCCTCGACTCAAATCGCGTCGATACCATTTGCGTCTAAACCCCGCCCTCTCGGAGAGGGCGGCTACAGGCCACAGAAGACCATCGTTACCTGAGGTGCGCGTAGATCATTTCGAGCAACTCGTCGTACATGGCTTCGGCTTCATCTTTTTTGTTGCTGCGCAGGGCTTTGGCGGCGCAGTGATGCAGGTGATTGCGCATCAGGTTTCGGGCTACGCCGCGGAGAGCTTCCTGGACGCTGGCGACCTGGGTGATGATGTCGGGGCAGTAGCGGTCGTCTTCGACCATTTTCTGGAGGCCGCGGATTTGGCCTTCGATGCGGCGTAGGCGGTTGCGATTGGCTTCCTTGAGTTGCGGATCGACGCCAGCGGCTTTCCGGGGTTCGCCGGTTGCGCAGGCGCAGTGGGCGATTCGGGGATGGGCGAGGGCTTGGTCTTTGCGGTCAACGGCTTTTCTTGCAGGCATTGCGTATACCCTCCAGGGCTATTTATACCCCTGGGGGCTATTTTTGTCAAATTCGGTTGACGGTGGAAACCGGGTTTGACGGAGCGATCTCGTCTAGCGTCTTGGCTTGGGTTCGCTGGCATCTAAACCCCGCCCTCGCAGAGAGGGCGGCTACAGGGTGGCGGGCGTAAGACGAGGTTCGATGATGGCGGCATGGGTGGATGCGATATGAACGACGAGGGGTGAAGAACGCGAATGCGGCTGGTATAATGCCGGGCCATGACACTTGTCGATATCACTTACGAATTGCAGGCGCCGCTGAGTCTGGAACAACTTCAGAGTTTGGGATCGTTCGCGAATACGTATGGGTTGCGGAAGTTTCGCGTGGATGACGATAAGAAGCATCTTTCGTTTGAATATGACGCTTCGCGGCTGCGGGAGACCGAGGTGGCGCATGTGCTGCGGCACGCGCGAATCCCGGTGATCCGCAAGGTCAACTAATTTAGAAAAGGCGGCAGAAAAGATTTAACACAGAGGGCACGGAGATAGGAACACAGAGACCACGGAGGCGCATTCCCCGACTTTAATCGACGCCATCGACAAAGGGGACCCTTGGATCTCGGATGACCTCGACGGAGCAGTGGGCGTGAACTGCGACGGCTTCGGACACGCTGCCCGTCAGGAAACGATCCAGGCCGCGCCGTCCGTGCGAGCCTAAAACGATCATGTCGGACTGCCACAATTTTGCAGTGTCTAAGATTACACCGCGAGGTTCCCCGACCGGTGGCACAGGATCGCTCACGGCCTTCATTCCCGCGCGCAGAAGGATTGCCATCGCCATTTCAACCGCAGAACCGGCGCGATCTCGAGCGTCTTGCATTAATTCTTCAATGAGGCTCGCCGGATAGACCGAGGACAGTGAGGATGCAGTCATCTGGTTCTCGAAGACCATCAATTCCTCAACTGTCAGAACCTTGATGACCGTCCCGGTCGGCCAGGGGCGATTTGCGATGGAATGTGTCGCCACGACCGAGCACTCACTGCCGTCGGTGGCCAACAGGATTCTCAGGGGATGACTGGAGGGAAGTCCGCTGGCTCCCGGACGCACGATCTCGACGGAACAGGGAGCTGTCCGAAGAATTCCCTGAGCGACACTGCCCAACAAGAATCGCCCGATGGCGTTATGGCCGTGCGAGCCAGCCAAAATCAGGTCGGTGGCTTTCTTTGGCGTACTCGGAAATACGCGTTCGCGGAAAACCGATAACGACTTCGGCGACTGCCTTATGCCCCAACAAAGAGAGCTTCTCGACACCAGCTTTGACGGTCCGATCTCCTTCCCGTTTGGCGTCCTCGATAAGGGCAGGAAGCCGTGCGAAACGCAAAATATCGACTACATTCACCACTAAAAAGGTGGTATCAGCAGGCCAAGGGCGAGCCGCAGCCTCTTCAAGCATTCGTTCCGAGGATTTTGACGAGTCAACCGCAATTAGTACTTTCATCCGGCTTCGCCTCTCTCGGAACACTCTCGGATCGACTATCCCGATTGTCGCTCGATTTCAGTGTGATGAGTTCACAAACTCTGGCCGTGACGGAGAGCACCGGGCGATGTGCGGCGGATCACGGAAGTCTCCAGATTGGTGGTTCAGACTGCGGTTTAAGGAGCTACGTCATGACGGCGCTACAGACGAATAAGAGAATCGCGTTGAAGACCATTCTATTCCTCACGGATTTTTCCGACTCCTCGGAAGCGGCAGTGCCCTTCGCAACGAGCATTGCTCGAGCCTATGGCTCTACGCTATACGCCCTCCACGTTCTGCTGCCGTCGGCTTATAGCTATATGACGCCCGAGGTGGCCGCGAGCCTGCTGGATGCCGAGGACGACCGAGCGAGGGCCGAAATGCAACGTGTGGAGGCCCAATTCAGCGGCTTGCCTAACGAAGTCATGATCGAGCGTGGACCAGGGGTGTGGCCGGTTCTCTCGGAAGTCTTGACACACCACCAAGTCGACCTAATCATCCTTGGAACGCACGGAAGGACGGGTGCCCAAAAGCTGTTGCTTGGCTCGTCCGCCGAAGAAATCTTTCGGCGAGCGCACCGCCCGGTGCTGACGATCGGACCAGCGGTGCGGAGCGGGAGTCATAACGGTGGCCGATTTCGTTGCGTACTCTTCGCGACGGACTTTAACGCCGTTTCCGAGGCCACAGTGCCCTACGCGGTGTCGCTGGCGCAGGAAAATCAGTCCCATTTGGTCCTGCTCCATGTACTCCCAAAACCCAAACCGGGAAGGGCGGAAAGAGATGATGACTTATCCATTGCCGAGGCGCTGCATCGGCTCCAAGAACTGGTGCCCGCCGACGCGGAACTCTGGTGCCGGCCCGAGGCGATGATATGTCACGGCGATCCGACCGAGCAGATTTTGGCTGCGTCCCATCAGTGCGGAGCGGACCTAATTGTACTCGGAGTTCGTGGAATGGGCCGACTGGCAGGGGCGGCAACTCATTTGGATCGAGCCATTGCATACCAAGTGGTGGTGAACGCGCCGTGCCCCGTCTTGACAATCCGAGGCTGAAGAGTCCGCACGAAGATTTCTGTGCGAGATTGCGAGGAGAGGCAATGAGAGTTCTTTCGAAAGCAGCTCCGATGAAGAGGAAGTCGCGAAGGTCGCGTCGAAGTGCCCACAGACACCAAGATGCAACGCCCGGGACGCGTCTGGCACCACGGGATCGTAAGCCGGAGAATACGAAAGAGAGTGGCTGGCACAACTGGTTGATGGAAGAAAACTATCTCTAAGCGATACCCGGCTTAATGGAGAAGACGCTGTTGCTTTCCGCGGACCATCAACGATTACGATGGATTCTTGAACTAGACAGACAAAGCGGTGAGGCCAGACGGCCATAACGCCTTGCGCCTCTTCAAGCGCACCAGCGTGATCGTGGATGTCGTAACCATTGCTTGCCGTCAGGCAGCCATGGCCTTGCGGTGAACGATGGGGAATTGCTGAGCGTGCATCTTTTTGAGGCAGCGGATGATTTCTTCGGAGGCAAGCTCGCAGCAGCCTTCCCATTTGTTCTGGTCAGCATGGAGCAGAATGTCGTCCATGGACAGCACTCCCTGCGGGACGCCTTCGTCATTGATTACTGGCAATCGGCGCACCTGGTGGTCAGACATGGCGCCGAGCGCTTCGTGAATTTCGTCTTCCGGCTTGCACGTGAAGACGGGAGTCGTGGCCACCTGTCCGACACTAAGATCGCCTGCCAGCTTGTTCCTGGTTCCGAGTGCGACACAGATATCGCGATCTGTAACAATGCCGACAAGTTTCTTATTGCGATCTACAACCGGCAGCATGCCGCAGTTATGGACCCAGAGCATTTCGACGGCAGCACCTATGTTTGTGTCCGGGCCGCAACACACCGCCGCCTGCGTCATGATATCGCGCACCTTCATGGAATATCCCCTTTCGACTGGCTGGATTTCACCAGCTGGAGGCCAGCGATGTCAGGCTCCGCTGATGGTTTCCAGAGCTGGACGGTTCGAGATCATCAGTTGCGACCCTTTCAGAGACACCAGCTGCCGCGTTTTAAATTCGCTGAAGGTGCGTGTAACGGTTTCCCGCGTCGAGCCGATGAACTCGGCAATCTCTTGATGGGTCAGCGGCAGTTTGATCGGTTTGCCGGCTTGGGTCTCCGCCGCGTCGGCCGACCACTCCAGGAGAAGGCGTGCCAGTTTCTCCGGCGCGGAAGCCGACAGACCGACAGTGCGCAACTGCTGGCAGGCTCCACTGTAGAGCGAGCTGAGCTGCTTCACTGCACATTGATACGCTTCGGGGTTTTTGGCCAGGAAGCGCAAGAAATCGGCGCGGCGAATGAACGCGACCTGGCACGGATGCAAGGCTTCGGCGGTGACCTCGTAAGGAATCCCCGAGAGGGTGGCCATCAGTCCCAGAATTTCGCCGGCCTTGGCAATCCTCAAGATCAGCGTCTTTCCTGCACTGGAACTGATGGAGAGTTTCACCTCTCCGCCACACAGCACAAAAATGCCTCGGGAATCCTGCTTTTCAATGAACAGCACTGCGCCCGCCGGATAGGTTGCCGAGAACCTCACGTCGTTGAATTCCTTCAGAGCGGGAGCGCTCAGCTGGCAAAAGAAACCATTCTCGCGTAATTTGCACGTCTGGCAGTTTTCGCTTGTTTCGAATCCGTAGGGACCTCGCATCTTAGGCTCCTTCTTCTCCGTTTTTCGGAGACTTCTGCATCGCTTCATCGGCGAAATACCGTGTCAGCGGTGAATCGGCCAGGAAGGAAGCGTTCGCCTTCTGATAAATCTCCCGCAAGAGCTGTCTTCCGTGGGTATCGACAAACATCACGCCGCGCAGATCGAGCTGCAATGGCTTCGACCCAAGTGAAGTTTCCAACAAGTGCCAGGTACGACTAAATTCTTCGACCCAAGGCCCAGCGATCTTTCCTTCGAGCTGGATCGTCTGCCTTGCACCGTCATGAATCGTGATTCTTAGCATCTCTTGGCTCACGTCGTTGAGTGACGCCATTGAGTAATGCAGGTCAGACGCCAGAGGTGACCGGTCGCACATCGAGGAGGGTATCTGTTTCAAACTGGGGCACTTACTAGAAAGGAGTGAATGCTATGGGAGTGCGCTGAATCACAAAGTGACGAGACGAGATTTCGCCTCGGGACTATATATAGTCCCGTCGCCTAATTCCGAGCTTTTTTAACTTCGAATTCAAGGTAGTTCGTTTCAATCCGAGACGTTCGGCGGCCCCGTTGGCACCGCCGATCATTCCTTTGCATTCACGGAGGATCCGAAGGATGTGTTCCCGTTCTGCGACTTCTAGTTTCGAATCGGCGCGTCCGGTAGATTCTCCGGTAGCTTCCAGTTCGGCGAGAGGTGCCCGCAACACGGGCCCCGGCGACAGAATGACGGATCGCTCGATGAAATTCTCGAGCTCGCGCACATTTCCGGGCCAATGCCATTTGATGAGTGCTTGCATTGTCTCGGCGGGAATGGTTTCTATGCGGCGGCCCATGCGCTTCGAATGGCTACCCAAGAAGTAGTGGACCAACAGGGGAATGTCGTCGCGACGGTCGCGCAGCGGAGGAATGGTGATAGGGAACACCCGAAGGCGGTAGTAGAGGTCGCTGCGGAACTGCCCTGCGTGAACCATTTTGGCGAGGTCCCTGTTCGTCGCAGCTACGAGGCGCACGTTGACGGGAATTGTGCGCGTGCCGCCCACACGTTCGAACTCTTTTTCTTGGATTGCGCGTAGAATCTTGGGTTGCAGTTCTAACGGAAGGTCGCCCACCTCATCCAGGAAAAAGGTTCCCTGGTGGGCCAACTCCAGACGTCCGACCTTCTGTGCGATGGCTCCGGTGAATGCGCCTTTTTCGTGACCGAACAATTCGCTTTCGAGGAGGCCTGAGGGAATAGCCGAGCAATTGAGTTTGACGAAGGCATGACTTCGGCGCCGGCTCAACTCGTGGATCGCGCGTGCGATCAACTCTTTGCCTGTTCCCGTTTCGCCGAGGATCAGAACCGTTGCGTCCGTGCCGGCTACGTCTTCCACTTGCTTCAATACACGCTTCAGCCCAGAATTCTCGCCGATGATTTCGTCGAACTGGTGGGTGCTCTCAAGTTCCTCTTCGAGGTAGGATTTCTGTTGTTCGCTTAGCCGCAGGGCCTCTTCCGCTTCCTTCTTCTCTGTGAGATCGCGGATTACGCTCAGCACTATCTGGCCCTCGGATGCGTCTATCGGCCCTAGCATGATATCGACTGGAAACTCGCTTCCGTCTTTGCGCCGGGCATACAACTCGAGCCCCACGCCCATGGTGCGCACGCGTGGGTGAGCCGCGTATTCGGACCGATGTTTAGGGTGGGTTGATCGGAACCGCTCCGGGATGAGAATTTCAATGGGTTGGCCAAGGAGCTCCGAACGCTTGTACCCAAAGACCTGTTCGACCCGCGCGTTGACGTCTCCGATCTTTCCTTCGCAGGTTACGACAATGGCATCGGGCGAGAATTCGAACAGAGCGCGTAATCGCTCCTCGTTTCTTTGAAGGGCCTCCTCAGTTTGTTTCCGTTGGGTAATGTCGTTGTTGATCTCCAGAATCGCGGTGGCCTTTCCTTCCGTGTCGCACTGTAGGACCCGGCGGCTCGCAACAACAATGCGGTTTCCGTTCTTCGCCGTGTGAATAACCTCACCTTCCCAGTAGTGGTCGCGGCGAAGCGCTTGTTCCATCTCTTCGAATGGCTTAGGAAATTGTGTGTGCAGAAGCGCGTGCGCCACCTGTCCTAGAGCTTCTTCCTGTCGCCAGCCGTATTTCTCTTCGGCGCCGCGGTTCCAAAACGTAATCCTGTTCTCGAGGTCTCGCACGATAATGGAATCGTGCGCGAGATCGAGAAGCGCGGCCTGCTCCCGTGCGATAGAAGCCTGGCGGTCGCGCTCCTGTTCCACTCGCTTGCGTAACGTAACGTCGCGAATCACGGCCAGGGTGAACGGCGCACCTTCCACAGTCAGGGGACTGAGCATGATATCGACGGCGAATTCGCTTCCGTCTTTGCGCCGGGCAAAAAGCTCCAACCCGGCTCCCATTGGCCGGGTGTGCGGCAACGCGGCGTATCGGCTGCGATGTATAGGATGGATAGATCGGAATCGCTCGGGTACGAGGATTTCTATGGGTTGCCCGACCAACTCCTGGCGATCATAAGCAAACAAGCGCTCGGCCTGTGCGTTCGCCAGAACAATAAATCCGACTGAGTCGGCGACGAGCACGGCGTCCGGCGAGAATTCAAATAGCTTTTCGAACAAAACGCTTGCGTCGACACGGAGGGCTTCGTCCGGTGTTTGTCCACTCACGGTACCTCTCCCCAGGTTTGCGGAGGGCGGACCTAACCTTCGGGCCGTCGGCAATGGCGTGGCGACACCTCTTCCGCGCAAACAAACGGCAAGCACGCGGAGTATATCGCATTTGCGCTCATTTCCAGGCGCGCGACCCTGGTCCAGGTGTGACCGTCCACACGAACTCACGTGATGCTCGTCACCGCCAGTCTGGCCCACGTGCGCCAATCTAAAGGTCCAAGGAGTTTCCATGACAAGAGATCGGCAAGTGTTGCTGGGCGTGTTGAACGCCGAATTGGAATTCCTGGCTAAAGGCGGTTACCAACACCCGACGCGAGCGACTTGGCGCCCGCAGTTCTTTTTCCAGGATTCACCAACCTGCTTAAACTTCGACCCTGACCAGCGTCCCAAGCCGTGCGCCGATTGCCCTCTCACTGAGTTTGCGTGCGCGGACTCTCAACAGAAGAAATATCCATGCCGATACATCGCGTTGAACGAGCGAGGCGACACGCTTGATTCCTTGTACCGCTCCGGCACTCAGGAAGAGATCGAGTCGGCGGTGACGGAATGGCTCAAAGCCAAAATCGCACGGCTGGAGTGCGCCGATGTAGAGAGCGCTGCAGACTCGGAACATCCAGATGTCCACGTGAAGGCAACATCCATGTTCTCGTTCTGCGCAAACCCGGACTGCCAGGCACCCTTTGATTATCGGCAGGGGCGCCTGTTTCGTTTTCACAAAGATCATCCAGTCTGTGAAAGGCCACCAAACACTCATTCCATTCAGCATTTCTGGTTGTGCGGCACCTGCTGTGGCACCCACACGCTGGAGTATCACGATGGATGCGGCGTTCTGATCAGAGATCTTCCCGAAACCTCGGACAACCTCGACACCCGCCGATTTGTCGCCGCGGCTTGAGTCGCCGTCTGCGCTCAATGCCTTTGCGCAATGGAACCCCCGCGAGCAGCCCGAGGATGCCGACTAGAGCGCTGCAGAATTTAAATCACAGCCAACATTTAGTTAAAAGAGAAACTGGGTTTTGAGATGGATGGGACGTAAATGCCTTGGTATGGAGTAAACCATGTTCGTACGAACTCTTGGCAGCCTGCTTGCCCTTTGCGCGTTCTCGGGATGGACGGTTGGCCTTTGTTTCGCTCAAGAAAAGCAGTCGAAGAAAGCACCTGGAGCATCATCGGAGCTCTCCGCGGGGGCCGAACTCTATAAGGACCACTGCGTTGTCTGTCATGGAGACGACTTGAAGGGAAGCGGTCCGTTCCCTCTTCCCTACAGAGTGCCTCCTGATTTGACAACACTGTCACAGCGTCATGCCGGCAAATTTCCCGAGGCCTATGTACTGCGGGTGCTGCGCAATGGCGTGAACCTGCCCGCCCATGGGCCTGCCGAGATGCCCGTGTGGGGGACAAAATTCGAAATGACAGGCCAACAAGATAAGTCCCAAGTCGAATCGCGAATCAAAAACCTGGCGAACTACATCAAGTCGCGCCAATCAAAGTAGGACCAGGGAACGCCCCGCCGGGACAAGCCGTCGAGATTCTTGTCTGTACTATTTCGTTTGAATCGACGCGATGTATGCTACTACGTCGTCGATGTGCTGCTGCCCCGTAGGATCGCGAGCCGGATCGAGTTCCTTAAAAGGCAATCCCCAGACTGGCATAACTTCTGATCCGTGCGAGGCAAGGCTTCTGCCGAATTCCAGCAGAGCACCAACATAGCCGGCCGGATACTTCCCTTCGTGGCGCCGGGCCAGTGTGGTGAGATCCGGAGGCGGCGTTTTCATGGCCACAGATGCCGGACCGTTGCCCGCGCCGTCCGCTCCGTGACACGAAGCACAATACTTCACAAAGATCTCCTTTCCGACTGCAGCGCCGTTTCGACGAGCAACCGGCTTTTGTTCGCTGGTTCCCTGCGGGCGGGCAATGGCGAGGCCCGTCACCAGTGCTAAACCAAGGAGAACCGGCCCGAGAACAGATATAACTATGTTGCGGTCCTTGCGCGGAATGCGTGCGTGAATCACGGGGGCAACGATGTCTCGGTAGGGCCTCACAGGACCTCCCATCCCGGCGCGTTCCACTTCGGGTTGATCTCGACAACGTTAGTGTGGCGGCTGCTATTCACGGATTCCTCGACGGCGGCGCCGCGCGATACCCTGTCATCGCGTCAATCCCGATGCAGTAAAAAAGAGGCGGGATGAGATCGTCGGCCAACTTGAGCCGACGGGAGGCAAAGGCAGTTTGCCACCACAATGATCGTTTTTCCAGAAGCTTGCGCGCATGATCTCGCTCCTCCGCGTGGGAAGGCAGGTCCGGGAGTTCACGGTAGTGGCCGTACAGGACTATGCTCGTCCACTCAAAGTGATTCGTGATCTCGTCGACCTCCACACACACTTTTGGGTTGCTCCGCATCCATTCGATTTTCTGCCCCTCGGTGGCAAATCCATAGAGATGATCGGGCTCATACACGAAGTAGATCGGTACGACATACGGCTGGTCCTCGCGTGAACATCCAAGCCTCCCAAGAGAGACACGCTTTAGCATCTCCCGGCAATCCTTCGCGGCCATTTCTTCAAGTTGCATGCCGGGCCTCCGGTGCCGATGTCTGTTTGCTACTTGCATTGTCAGCAAGTCCCAAGGTTGCGGGCTGTGACGACCATCACTCACCGCAGTGATGGGTGTCGTATATCCTGGGACCGTATCGAGGGTTTCGTTTGCGTCGCCAATATGTCGCTAACTTGGCCACCTGGAGGGGACCCGAAGGCACCCAACTTTCTCCGGCGTCAGAAGAGCGGCTGGTATTTAACCGGAGGTTCACCATCCGGTAGCGAGAATGTCGCAGGATCGACAGCACCCATCCTGCGACAGCAGTTTCTTTCCAATTCCTCCGGGGAGAGAGGTGTCGCCACAGGGACGAAGCGGTCATGCAAAACGCGGATCATTCTCAACTGCAAGAATTCATTCAACAGCTGAACCTACTCCGTTCGGAAATGCAGGAGCTTGAAGTTTCGAGCTCGGCCGATTGTGCTGCGGTGCACCCCGAACACGGAGCCAGCGCAAGGAATTTGATGCACTACTTGGCGCTCCGCCGGCACGATATACGGCATTTGCAATCACAGCTGGCAAAGCTGGGTCTCTCCTCACTGGGGCGCACGGAACCGCACGTCATGAGCGCTTTGGACGCCGTCGTGAACCTGTTGAAGCGTCTCGATGGCTCCCAGGACGCGGGCGGGCCGCCATCGAACGGCATTCTCGGGCTGGGCGAGGGTGCTCTCGTCTTGGAAGAAAATACCAAAGCCCTGTTGGGCCCACCTCCTGCCGGACGCCACGTGCGGATCATGGTGACCATGCCACCCGAAGCCGCAACCGATTACGAACTGGTTCGCGACCTTCTTTTGCGTGGAATGGATTGCCTGCGGATCAACTGCGCTCACGACGGCCCTGAGGCCTGGTCAAAGATGATCGGAAACCTGCGTCAAGCCGAGAAAGAAACGAACAAACAGTGCAAGGTAGTGATGGATCTGGCCGGACCAAAACTGCGCACCGGTCCGATCGAGCCGGGACCCGCAGCGTTGAAATATCGTCCAAAGCGCGACGCGCTGGGACGCGTCGTTTCCCCGGCGCGGATTTGGCTAACGCCAAGTTCGACCCCGGAGCCTCCTCCCGAACCAGCAGACGCAATCCTGCCGGTGCCCCGCGCCTGGCTCTCACGGCTGAAACGCAAGGACTGTGTGCGATTCACCGACGCTCGCGGAGCGTCGCGCGCTATGACGATCGCCGCGGTCGTCGGAGCCAGCCGATGGGCCGAAGCGGTTCGGACGGCGTATATCGTTCCGGGACTGACCTTGGAGATTCGCAGATCGGCGCGAAGCGGGGCTACTGCGCACGTCTCACGAGCAGAGGTTGGCGCTATTCCATCGAAAGAACAAACCCTTCGCTTGAAACTTGGCGATACTTTGGTTTTCACCAGATCCCTCGAGCCCGGACGCCCAGCAAAGTACGACAGCAGCGGCAAGCTAGTTACGCCGGCGCGGATCGGGGTTTCGCTCTCGGAGTTTTTCGACTCCGTGCGAGCCGGCGAGCCGATTTGGCTCGATGACGGCAAGATTGGCGGTGTCGTCCGCAGCGTCACCCCGGAAGCCGTCAGCATCGAGATCACCCAGGCGCGAGCGTCAGGGGAAAAGCTTGGTGCCGAAAAAGGGATCAATGCACCCGACAGCGTTCTACAGTTGTCCTCTCTTACCAAGGAAGACCTGGAGGCTCTCCAGTTTGTGGTCAAGAACGCCGACATAGTCGGCTATTCCTTCGTACGAACGGAAGCGGACGTGTTGGAACTGCAGTCACGACTAGGCAACTTGGGAGCTGGAGAAAAACTCGGAATCATTTTGAAAATTGAAACCCGCGAGGGCTTCGATCAATTGCCGAGGCTGTTGCTCGCGGCGATGCGCAGCCGCGCGGTCGGAGTCATGATTGCCCGCGGCGACCTGGCTGTGGAGTGCGGCTATCAGCGACTGGCGGAGGTACAGGAAGAGATCCTATGGATTTGCGAGGCGGCGCATGTGCCGGTGATCTGGGCGACGCAGGTTCTCGAATCGCTGGCGAAGAACGGCATACCCTCACGTTCGGAAATCACCGACGCAGCGATGGGTGAGCGCGCCGAATGCGTCATGCTCAACAAAGGTCCTTATATCGTTACGGCCGTTCGCATTCTCGACGATATCCTCCGGCGCATGCAGGCACACCAAGAAAAGAAGCGCTCCATGTTGCGGAAACTTCATCTGGCGGACGCCTTTCGAACGGCTGCGGGAGATTAGTGCCGCGAGGCGGATATTCCGTCTCGCGGCACGTTTTTTCTAGTGGCGAATCGTCAGGACCGGGCAATTCGCATGGCTCACAACTTTGTGCGCCGTTGCCATTGGCAGGTGGGTTGACGCTCCGGGAAAGCCTTTTTCCGGATGCACACCTAATACGATGAGGTCCACGTTTCGCTCTTTGGCTACTTCCAGGATCATGTCTGCGGCCTCGCCCTGTTTCACTACGTATTCCACCTTGCACCAGGGCTCCGCCTCGGGCGGCACAAGACCATGGAGCTGCTCACGGTAATGATTTTCAAGCTGCGCGGCATTGACCAACTCTCCGGCTCCGGGGCGCCCGACGGCATGCGTCAGCGTCAAGCTGGCCTGAAATTCCTGTGCAAGCGAAACCGCATAGGACGCGGCGAGTTCAGAATCTGCGCTAAAGTCCGTGGCGTAGAGAATCCTCCGTGGGCCGCTATCGGACGCCAGAAGCACAGGAGAGTTGGGTCCTACGGTCAAAACGGGGCAAGAAACCTGCCGAAAAATCTCCTCGGCGATTGAGCCCAGGAAGAATTTCTTGAACCCCGAACGTCCTCGCGTGCCGATGACCACGAGGTCGATCTTGTGGTGCCGGATCGTGGACGCTAATACCGACTGAATGTCCCCTTCCTCGATGAGGATCTCGGCGTCCGTTTCCGCAAACACCGCGGTAAGCTCTTTCCGTTGCCGTTCATTTTCGACCTTAGCAGCTTCCTCAATGCTGGCCCAGGTTTGCGGCGCCGTCATCGGATTCACGATGGGCGGGCGAACATGGAGCACGAACAAGTTGGCTCCGTACTTCCTAGCGATTTCCTTGGCATAGGGGATTGCAGCCGAGGCCGCATCCGAAAGGTCCGTGGCAAACAGCACGTTTTTCAACTGGATTCGAGTGCGAGTGGCGATGGTGTTCATGATTTGTCCCCTTCGGCATCCTTGTTACTCGGAATCCGAGGAGTCTGCTGTGATGCCCGTCACTGGTCGCCGTGACGCCCGTCGTATCTGTGGTGGCGCGAGTAGCGGTACTTGTTATTTTACTTTTAAGATAGCGAGATGATTCTCTTGCGCGATTCGGAGCAGACGCCTGCGTTAGACGTTCTAAGGCCCAGCTCGCGACCGTTCGCGCCGACCACAGGCCTCGCCGAACTCGTCCCCCATTGGGCGAGATTGGTCGCTCTCGTGCAGACCGCGGGCATCGTTGTTCATCTCCTCCTGCGATTTGTCGGCAGCCAACCGTCAGAAATAGCGGACATTCCCCTGTATGCCGCATTGGTGTTGGGCGGCGCGCCGCTTGTTATCAATCTCTTTCGGAAGCTGTGGGCACGGGAGTTTGGCGCCGACTTCCTGGCGGGCGTCTCGATCGTTACCGCGATCTGCCTCCAGCAGTATCTTGTGGGCACAATCGTTGTGCTGATGCTATCTGGCGGCACCGCCCTGGAAGAATTCGCTACGCGGCGCGCTTCGCTGGTCCTGGATGAGCTAGCAAAGCGGATGCCCAACATCGCTCACCGAAAATTCGAAACCAGACTTGCGGACGTCGCTCTTCCCGAAATCTGCGTGGACGACACACTGGTAGTTCTTCCTCACGAAATTTGCCCTGTAGATGGAGTCGTCATCGAAGGCCACGGATCCATGAACGAGGCCTATCTAACCGGCGAACCGTTCGAGGTCGCCAAGACGCCAGGAGCGCCGGTGATTTCCGGGGCCTTGAATGGGGCTGCTGTGCTAACGATTCGCGCCGAGAGATTGCCGATTGACTCTCGGTACGCGCGGATTATGCGGGTGATGGAGGAAACGCAACAGAGCCGGCCCCAGTTACGGCGCTTGGGCGACAAGCTTGGTGCCTGGTACACACCCCTGGCCGTGGGCATCGCGGTCGTCGCGTGGATACTGAGCGGCCATGTGCTACGTTTTCTGGCGGTACTTGTGGTGGCAACGCCGTGCCCTTTGCTGATTGCCATACCTGTGGCTGTGATCGGCGCGATTTCCCTTTCCGCGCGACGCGGCATCATTATCAAGAATCCCGGCGTACTGGAACAGATCGGTTCCTGCCGGACATTCATTTTCGACAAGACAGGTACGCTGACCTACGGCAAACCCGCACTGACGGGCATCGTGAGTGCCCCGGGGTTCGAACAAGCGGATGTGCTGGCTGCGGCAGCGAGCCTGGAGCGGTACTCGAAACATCCTCTCGCCGTTGCCATACTCGAGTTGGCACGGCAGCGAGGCTGTGTTCTTGCTGACGCCACCCAAGTCAGCGAGCGCCCCGGCGAGGGTTTGCGGGGCATGATTAAAGGCCGAGTTGTCTGGGTGACGGGACGAAACCAGGTATCCTCACAGGGTTTGCGGCTGCCGCCGGTCGAAGCGGGTCTCGAGTGTTTGGTGTTTGTGGATGGAGCGTTTGCTGGCCTCTTTCGCTTTGAAGATTCACCGCGCGCAGACAGCCGGCTGTTTGTAAGCCATCTTTCGCCCCGGCATCGCGTCACGCGAGTGATCCTGGTATCGGGCGATCGCGAAACAGAGGTTCGTTCATTGGCGATGAAAATCGGGATACACGTCTCATATGGAGCCAAGAGCCCGGAGGATAAAGTGAAATTGGCCCGCGCGGAAGCCAGCAAGCAGAAAACGGCCTTTGTGGGTGACGGCATCAACGACGCCCCCGCCATGCAGGCAGCGACGGTTGGAATTGCGTTCGGGCACGAGAGTGACATTACCTCGGAAGCCGCCGACGCCGTGGTTCTGGAACGATCCCTCGAGAAAGTCGACGAATTGATCCATATTGGTACGCGCATGCGCCGAATCGCACTGCAGAGTGCCGTTGGTGGTATGGCCTTGAGCCTGCTAGGAATGTTGCTCGCCGGAAGCGGCAATCTGTCTCCCATAAGCGGCGCCATAGCGCAGGAATTGATTGACCTTGCTGCCGTTCTCAATGCCGTCCGCGTAGCCCTTCCCTTTGGGGCCTTGCATGATTTCTGAAGCCTGCGAGGGTTTGCAAACCGCGACTGCAATCTTCGGTGCAACGGCTATTCACGCGACACGGTAAACTGCGGATAACTCTATGGAACGCATCGACAATCGTTCGGCGCTAGACTATTTTTTCTCTCCCGCCTCCGTCGCTATTGTCGGTGCCACTGACCGGGAAGGCAGCGTGGGTCGCACGGTTCTCGCGAACCTTCTTTCTCCGTCGTTCCAGGGTCGGGTGTACGCAATCAACCCCGCCCGGAAAACGGTTCTTGGTATTCCTTGTTTTCCGAAGATTGCCGCACTGCCAGAGAGGGTAGACCTGGCGGTTATCGTAACGCCGGCGCCCACCGTGCCCGATGTGATCCACGAATGCGTCGCGGCGAGCGTAGCGTCAGCGATTGTCATCTCCGCGGGTTTCAGGGAGAAAGGTCCCGATGGCGCGGAGTTGGAACGTCGCATTCAAGCGGAGATCCGCGACAGCCGGATGCGCGTGGTCGGACCCAACTGCCTGGGGATGATGAATCCACGGCTGGGATTGAACGCGACGTTTGCCCGAGATATCGCCAGGCCTGGCAAAGTCGCATTCCTTAGCCAAAGCGGCGCTCTGCTAACGGCCATCCTCGACTGGAGCGCGCGCGAGCACGTTGGGTTCAGCGCGATCGTGTCCACGGGATCGATGCTCGATGTCGGCTGGGGCGATCTGATTTCGTTTTTCGGCGAGGACGCCCACACGCAAAGTATCGTCTTGTATATGGAATCGGTCGGAGATGCGCGCTCGTTTCTGTCTGCGGCACGCGCTGTCGCCCTGAACAAACCGATCATTGTGATCAAAGCCGGCCGCTCGGAAGCGGCATCGAAGGCTGCCGCTTCGCATACGGGTGCGCTGACGGGTAGCGACGAAGTCTTTGACGCGGCCCTCCGCCGATGCGGAGTCTTGCGGGTGCAGAGTATCTCGGACCTCTTCTCCATGGCGGAAGTGTTGAGCAAACAGCCCCGGCCGCGCGGCCCTCGCTTGACGATCCTGACGAATGCGGGGGGTCCCGCGGTGCTGGCAACCGACGCCCTCCTGTCGGGAAACGGCGCATTGGCCGTTCTCTCTAGCGAGACCCTCGAAGCGCTCAACCGATTTCTGCCGCCGCATTGGAGCCATGGGAACCCAATTGACATTTTAGGAGATGCGGATCCCGATCGTTACGAGCGGGCGCTGGACGTTGCTGCAACGGACGCAAACAGCGATGGCTTGCTCGTAATCCTTGCGCCGCAAGGCATGACCGATCCAGCGAGCGTGGCCCAACGCTTGAAAGCTCACGCCACGGTGGAAGGCAAGCCCGTCTTGGCTAGCTGGATGGGCGGGGCGAGCGTCGCCGAAGGGGAAGCTGCCCTGAACAGTGCGGGAATCCCCACCTTCGCCTATCCTGACGCAGCGGCGCACGCTTTCAACTATATGTGGCGCTATGCCTATAACCTCCGCGGCCTGTATGAAACTCCGCTTTCGACCGACCGGCCCGAGTCGCGGGTGTCCGCTCGTCGCAAGGTCCATGAACTCCTGGGCAGTGTCCGAAGTTCGGGCCGCACTTTGTTGACCGAACTCGAATCGAAAGAAGTCTTATCTCTTTACGGGATTCCCATCGTCGAGACTCTCCTGGCGCAAAGCGAGAACGACGCCGTAGACGCGGCTCGTAAAATCGGCTTCCCCGTGGCGCTGAAAGTTCACTCGAAAACGATAACTCACAAGACCGATGTAGGTGGTGTGGAACTGAACCTGGAAGGTGAGGATGCGGTCCGTCACGCGTTTCGAAGCATGCAGACTTCCGTCAGCGAACGAGCTAACCGGGCCGCGTTTCTTGGCGTCACCGTGCAGCGGATGGTGAGGCTTGAGGGTTATGAACTCATTCTCGGAAGCAGCGTTGATTCTCAGTTCGGGCCGGTGCTGTTGTTCGGCTCCGGTGGCCAACTTGTCGAAGTCTATCGCGACCGCGCACTGGCGCTTCCACCTCTAAATACCACCTTGGCGCAGCGGTTGATGGAACAAACGAAGATCCTTGCAGCGCTCAAAGGTATCCGCGGGCGCAAGGCCGTCGACCTGCCTGCATTGGAGCAGATCCTGGTTCGTTTCAGCGAACTCGTCGTCGAACATCCCGAAATCAAAGAGACGGATATCAACCCTCTGCTCGCATCCGCGAACGGTTCGGTGGCGCTCGATGCAAGGATCATTCTTTACGGCCCCGAAGTGGAAGCGAAGGATCTGCCTCGCCCGGCGATTCGGCCTTATCCGGTGGAATACATTTCCTCGTGGACCATGGCGGACGGCACCCCAGTGACTTTCCGGCCGATCCGCCCAGAGGACGAGCCGTTGATGGTTGAGTTTCACAAAACTCTTTCCGAAGAGTCCGTCTATCTCCGGTTCTTTTTCATGGATCGTCTGGACGCCCGCGTTGCTCACGAGCGATTGGTCCGGCAATGTTTCATCGACTATGAAAATGAAATAGCGCTCGTAGCGGAGTGCGTTGATCCGCAAACGGGGCACCGGGAAATTCTGGGCGTGGGCCGGTTGAAACGGCAGCTAGCTCCCACCGATGGCGAGCTCGCTGTGATTGTGAGCGATAAGTATCAAGGGCGCGGCATGGGTACAGAGATTGTACGACGGCTGATCGACGTGGCTCGCCGCGAGGGCCTTCAGCGCATTATCGCAGTGATTCTTTCCCAGAACGCCGCAATGCTGGCGCTGGCAAGACGGCTACAGTTTGCAATCACGCGCGGCGAAGACCCTCTGTCGTTTACGGCCACGCTTGACCTTGGTTGACTGTCTGTCGCTTGATGCCGCGTCGATCGTAAGAATAGTGGGCTACCCGACTCTCCGTTGAAATGAAGGAGGTTAGAGGTGAGCACTCTTCCAAGCGTGTTTGGAGGGATCAGTGCGAGGCGCTCCGCCGATAAAGCGTATAGGTCAGCTGGCCGTGTAACCAAGCTTCGCCGCTTACGGCGTCGTGCTTGCTGTCAACGGATTCACTGAGGACATGCGCACAGCTGCCTCCCAGGCGCAGAATCTCCTGCTCCAACCGCTTGCGCACTCGGTCCATCAAGTCCTCATAGCACTGGGCCCATAGCTCATCTCGATGGGCAAGTGTGCCTGGTACGCGACTGCTCGTGGCTTCCACAACGTATTCGCCGATCAACTCGGCAGCCAGAGGTGGCAATTCCCTGTGCCAATAGATGATTTTTTCTGTTGCGCCCGTTTCGGCTTTTCGAGCGACCGTTATCGCACACATTGGAATCCTCCCCGAGAGTGACGGCATGTTAGCTGCCAGACGGACAATGACCATATATAACGCGACACTCGAACTATGGGTGTGATGTCCGGCACACGCTTTGGTGACGAACATCATCGGCTGACCGAGCGATTGGGAATTAAATAAGCGTGAGCAAATTGGAGGACGCTATGAGATCGACGTTTGAGGTTGCCATTCCCAAAAAGGAAATCGCTGCTAAGACCATGAAGGCTCTGGTATTCCGCGGACCAAACCAGATCGGAATCGAGCAGGTGCTCATCCCGAAACCTGGGCCCGGAGAGGCAGTGATCCGCGTGACGCTTACGACCATCTGCGGAACCGACCTGCACATTCTGAAAGGCGAGTATCCGGTGAAACCGGGCTTGATCATCGGCCACGAGCCGGTCGGCGTCATCCACGAGTTGGGTGTTGGCGTCACCGGCTATGCGGTCGGCGACCGTGTCCTCGTCGGAGCGATTACGCCATGTGGCCAATGCCTGGATTGCTTGCGTGGTGATTTGTCGCAGTGCGGAGGACCCATCGGTGGCTGGCGTTTCGGCAACACCATCAACGGTTCGCAAGCAGAATACTTGCTTGTTCCTGCCGCCCAGGCAAATCTTGCGAAAATACCCGATGATCTGCGCGACGAGCAGGTCGTACTCCTAGCCGACATCGCTTCTACGGGCATATCCGCTGCCGAGAGCGCGAACCTTAAGATTGGGGATAGCGTTGCGATCTTTGCTCAGGGGCCGATCGGACTATGCGCTACAGCCGGCGCTAAGCTGAAAGGGGCCAGTTTTATCATTGGCGTCGAATCGGATCCCTTCCGCTCCGAGATGGCCAAGCGCATGGGCGCGGACGTGGTACTGAATTTCCAGAAATGCGACGTGGTGGCGGAGATTAGACGGCTAACGAACGGCAAGGGCGTGGATGTCGCGATTGAGTCCCTTGGGACGCAGGAAACGTTCGAGAACGCGCTGCGCGTCCTCCGGGCCGGGGGCACGCTATCCAGCCTCGGCGTGTATTCCGGCAAACTTTCCATCCCTTTGGAGCCATTTGCTGCAGGCCTCGGCAACCACAAAATCATCACGACTCTGTGCCCTGGCGGCAAGGAGCGCATGCATAGGCTCATGGAACTGGTGCGCCATGGACGGCTGGACTTGACTTCCTTCTTGACCCACACTTTTCCCCTGGACCGCATCACCGAAGCCTACGACCTCTTCGGCGGACGCCGTGACGACGTGATCAAGGTGGCAATCAAACCCTAGTCTTAATAAGCGCTGCAGACCTTTCTGACTGAGGCGAGTGGCCGAGCGGAGCGGGATGCTGCGATGCTCATGGCCGAAGCGATCCCCGCGGGAAAGCGCGTGACGTTGGGAGGAGACAAGAACTACGACACGCGGGAATTGGTACGAGAACTGCGGGGGATGAACATCACTCCGCATGTGGCGCAGAACACAACCAACCGCAGAAGCGCGGTGGACGAGCGGACCACGCGGCACACCGGGTATGAGGTGAGTCAGCGGAAACGCAAACGAGTGGAGCAGTCGTTCGGCTGGATGAAAATGATCGGAATGCTGAAGAAAGTGAAATTGCGAGGGATCGCGAAAGTGGGGTGGCTGTTTACCTTTACCGGAGCTGCTTACAACCTCTGCCGATCACGAAACCTGATGGCCAGAACATGATGCGGAGTTTTGATTTCGGCCAGGCACAGTAAAGAGAGCAACCTAACCGTCACTTCAAGATGCAGCAAGATCCTAGAATTCAGAAGCCGAAGGACTAAAAATCAAATTATTCAACAGGCTGCTAGTCGGGAGCTATGTCGATCCAGCCCAAACGATTATTCTGAAGTGTGACTGAAAATCCAGACATTCCCCCCAAGACCCCGCCTCGGAAAGGCTCTCTCCGATCCTTCGTTGGATGGTTTCTCATCGGAGTGGCGCTTCTTTGGTCGCTTGCGGTGCTCATCCTTTTGGCTGTCCGGTGGATCGATCCACCAACCACGGCGGTGCACATGGAGCGCCGTTTGCAGGCATGGATGCACCACACGCCGTATCATGAGCGATACGAATTCGTTTCGCTGAGCCAAATCTCGCCCGACTTCCAACATGCTGTCATCGCCGCGGAAGACGCGCGCTTCTACCAGCATCATGGATTCGACTGGCACGCGATGCAAATCGCCGCTGAAGACGATATGGAAGGCGGCCGCATTCGCGGAGGGTCCACCCTCACGCAGCAACTGGTAAAAAACCTCTTCTTCGGAACCGGCCGCTCCATCCTCCGCAAGGGCGCCGAGTTCACGCTTGTCCCGGTGGCCGAATTGGTCCTCGGCAAGCGGCGCATTCTGGAACTCTATCTCAACGTGGTCGAATGGGGCCCTGGTGTTTATGGTGCGGAGTCGGCGTGCCGTTACTACTACCGAACCCCGGCCCGGAGTATCGACCGGGAACAAGCCGCCCGACTCGCCGCAATCCTGCCGTTGCCCCTGAAGCGACGGCCCGATCACATGAATCGCTATAGTGGACTGATCCTGGAGCGAATGCGCCAAATGGGTTGGTAGCCGCGCAGCGCTAACCGATCAAGATGTCCGGTTCCCGACTACCAGGCAAGTAGAGTAAATTCCAAGTTTCATGTCGAACCCCCGCAAATCGATTTCAGTCGGTCACTCCATCGTTGGCACCAGGCTGGTATACTCTCGCGGAAAAATGAGGTGCGACTATGTCGCCAAAATCGCAGCCGGAAGTGACCGTTCGTGCCGCAACGCCTGATGACAGCTCCATCTGCGGTCAAATTTGCTACGATGCCTTCTTCAAGCTCAGTGCCATGCACGGTTTTCCTTGCGATTTTCCTGAACCGCAGATCGCCACCGGCGTGCTTTCCATGCTTTTTTCCAGCCCTGGCTTTTACTGCGTAGTGGCGGAAAGCGAGGGTCGCATCGTGGGAAGCAATTGTCTCGACGAGCGTTCCTTGATCGCTGGTATCGGCCCTATTACTGTCGACCCAGGCGTACAAAACCTGGGCGTCGGGCGCAAGCTTATGCACGCGGTGATGGACCGAGCTCAGGAGCGTCATCCTGCTGGAATGCGGTTGGTGCAGGCTGCATACCACAACCGCTCGCTCTCGCTTTATACTGCGCTCGGCTTCGACGTCCGAGAGCCGCTTTCCTGCGTTCAAGGACGGCCCCTCGATCGGAGTGTCCCAGGATGTGTTGTGAGGCCGGCGCAACCCGGTGATTCGGAGGCATGCAATGCGCTGTCGCGTCGCGTGCATGGATTCGATCGAGGCAGTGAATTGGCGGATGGCATCCAGCAGAAGACAGCATGTGTGGTCGAGCGTGCAGGCCGCGTTACTGGATACGCGACAGTTTTGGCTGTCTTCGGCCATGCAACGGCGGAGAGCAACCTGGACATGCAAGCATTGATTGCCTCGGCGGAGTCGTTTGGTGGTCCCGGCATTCTGGTGCCGTCACGGAACAGTGAGCTGCTACGCTGGTGCCTCGCAAATGGTCTGCGAGTGGTCCAGCCGATGACGTTAATGAGCATCGGGCTCTACAATGAGCCGGCCGGCGCATGGCTACCTTCGGTTTTGTATTGATCTATCCGAATGCCCTGATGTGGAGGCTAACCCAGGCTAGTTAGCCGACTCACCGAGAGTTATTCCTCCGGCATTCATTTTGTGATAGGTATTCGCGATTCACCGCCGGAACTCGCTCTTCGAGCGACGTAAGACAATAGTCGCCAGGTCCATTGTGGGAGGATTTCGCATGCGATCTGACATCGTTTCCGGGGCTATCTTCCCCGACTATGAGCTCTCCGACCACACCGCGAAACGCCGGAAGCTCTCCGAACTGCAAGGACAACATCCCATGGTTCTCGTCCTCAGTCGTGGAGGTTTCTGTCCCAAAGACCGCCGGCAAGCTGAGTTGCTTGTTGAACTCCATCGTGAGATCGAGGTTGGCTATTGCCGGCTCGTCACCATCAGTACCGACAATATTTCCGAGACGAATGAATATCGCAGCGGCGTCGGCGCCCACTGGCCTTTCCTCTCCGACGCGGGACGTATGGTGCAAAAGGATCTGGACATCGCCGAATACACCGATCCTGCCCACAATCCTATGGTCCCCCACGTGATTGTCCTCGAGCCGGGTCTTGTCATTTACAAGGTCTATAACGGCTACTGGTTTTTTGGTCGGCCCACGATGGAGGATCTCCGCCAGGACTTAGGTGTCGTAACCAAGAAATGCCGGCCCGACTGGGACATAACCACACCCGAGCTCAAAGCGGCGTGGCAGCAAGGCCGCAAGGAACTCTTCTATCCGTACGGCAAAACATACGCCCAAACCATAGGTGAACAGGACTAGCAGCGGTATCACCATCAGCTACACGCTCCACCGCGATAGCATTCCGGGCGGATCGCCGACCACTCGGAAGTAATCCACATGCGTGATCTAACGCGGTGGTCTCAACAGGTCGATTCAACACCATCTGATACAAATCTGCTTTCAAGGGTGATGTCTGTGGCCGAAGGGAAACGGTTTGGGCTTTCTGCGACGCACAGGAGGATTGGCATGCTATCGAGGCGCGAGGTTCTGATCACAGCGGCGGCTGCCGGTGCGACAGCGGTCATTCGGCCGTGGACTGCCGCACTGGCTTCGGGAAGTGTCGTGGCTACTCGCTTCGACGGAAGCGTGTCGGCCTCACAGCCGACCACGCCTGTGAAGTTCGACGTGCCACCAGGGGCGTGTGACTGCCATGTGCATGTTTTTGGAGATCCGCAGCGTTTTCCGTTTTCGCCCTCGCGCACCTATACGCCGGAGCCGGCCTCAGTAGAGGAGATGCGCGCATTGCATCGGACGCTGCACACGGACCGCGTGGTGATCGTCAATCCTAGCGTTTACGGTACGGATAACTCTTGCACGCTGGATGCGGTGAAGCAGCTCGGCTCGAGCGCGCGGGCCATTGCGGTTATCGACGACCAGACGCCCGATAACGCGCTTGACGGGATGGCTCGCGCAGGCGTACGTGGCATACGGATCAACCTGGAGACCAGCGGACAAGCCGATCCAGCGGTTGCTCGGCAGCGCTTCAAAGCGGGCGTTGAAAGCATCAAGGGCCGCGAAAACTGGCACATACAGGTGTACGCGCGACTGTCGGTGGTTGAAGGAATAGCAGACCTCATAGCAGCCGCTCCGATGCCGGTCGTGTTTGACCACTTCGGCGGAGCGAAAGCGGTGCTGGGCGTTGCGCAGCCGGGCTTCGGAACGCTATTGAAATTGCTGCGTTCGGGCACGGCTTACGTCAAGATTTCGGGCGCGTACCGAAGTTCAACGCTGGCGCCGGACTACCCGGACGTTGTGCCGCTAGCAAAGGCGCTGATTGCCGCGAACCCGCAACGGATTCTGTGGGGCACGGACTGGCCCCATCCGTCCCAGGTGTCGGGGCGGAAAACGGAGGTTTCGCCGCTGTTTCAGATCGACGACGGGCGCCTTTTCAACCAGTTGGCTGATTGGGCGCCGGAAACTGCCGTGCGCAGGACGATATTGGTCGACAATCCTGCGAAGCTCTATGGATTTTGAAGCCGTCGTGAAAACGAACGAGGCACACCCATCGATCAATCTTACTTTTCGTGCTCCTCGCGAGGTGTCGGACATGTGGGTCCGTCACTCGATCTTTGTTCTTCGTTGCTGACTAATTGACAAGCACGTTGGCTGTGCTTAGGATTCGACGCGTTTCATAGTTAGGCTCAGCAATTCCCGATCTACGACCCCAGATGATGTATGGCGTCGAATCGCAGGAGGTCGTCATGACCAATCGACTGGCTTATCCGCACGTAGCGGTGATCGCGACCGCCATCCTCCTGGCCACCTCACTCGCGGGACTCAGCGCGCAGCAACGCGCTGGCGAAGCTGTCTCAATTGGTGACAACGACATTGGCGGGGTCGTCCGCAGCACGAAGGGAGCAGAGGCAGGGGTATGGGTGATCGCGGAAACGAATGACTTACCCACCAAATTTGCGAAGATCGTGGTCACCGATGTTGACGGGCGCTACGTGGTGCCCCAGCTACCCAAGGCGAACTACAAAATCTGGGTGCGCGGTTACGGCCTCATAGATTCCCAGCCAATTCAGGCCACGCCTGGCAAAACCGTCAATTTGACTGCGGAAGTAGCGCCGAACCCGCGCACGGCTGCGGAATATTATCCGGCGGTGTATTGGTTTTCACTGCTGCGGGTGCCCGACAAGGGCGAGTTCCCTGGCACAGGCCCGAAGGGCAACGGCATTCCAGAGAACATGAAGCACCAAGGGCAGTGGTTGCACTTGCTCAAGACGGATAGCTGCTGGTCGTGTCATCAAGTGGGCGATAAAGCGACACGAGAAATTCCCGAGAGCCTGGGCCATTTCGATTCCTCGAAGGCGGCGTGGACGCGTCGCGTTCAGTCGGGACAAGCCGGGGGCAACATGATCGGTGGCCTCGCGCAACTGGGCCCTGACCGGACGTTGTCAATGTTGGCGGACTGGACCGATCGGATCGCCGCGGGCGAACTACCGCCGGTGCCGCCCCGCCCACAAGGTATCGAACGGAACGTCGTCATCACGGAGTGGGACTGGGCCGACCCCAAAGCGTATCTCCACGATGAGATCTCCACCGACAAGCGGCACCCCATACTCAACCCCAACGGCATGGTTTATGGTGCTACCGAACTCAGTACGGACTATCTGCCGGTCCTCGATCCCGTGGGTGCCGCAAGGAGTCAAGTCAAGGTGCCGGTTCGCGATCCGAAAACATCTTCCAGCGCGGACGACAAACCGCTGGCGTCTTCGCCGTACTGGGGGGATGAAGTCATCTGGCACAGCCAAGCCAATGTGCACAATCCGATGTTCGACGGGAAAGGACGCGTGTGGTTCACTTCCAGAATCCGCCCGAGCGACAATCCGGCCTTCTGCAAAGAAGGGTCGAGCAATCCTTCGGCTGCTCTGTTTCCTCTGAAGAGCAGCGGCCGGCAACTGGCGGTATACGATCCGCAGACGAAGCAAGTCACGCTGATTGACACTTGCTTCGGTACGCATCACCTGGTGTTTGCCGAGGACGCCAACAACACATTGTGGACCAGCAGCGGTGGGGGCGGCGGCGCTGTCGGCTGGCTGAACACGAAACTGTTCGATGAAACGCACGATGAGAAGAAGTCACAAGGCTGGACCGCGCTTGTTCTCGATACCAACGGCAACGGTAAGCGCGATGACTACGTAGAGCCCGACCAGCCGCTCGATCCCAGTAAGGACAAGCGCATCGCCGCGGCATTCTACGGCGTCACCGTGAGCCCGGCGGACGGTTCGATCTGGGGGACGGTGCTCGGGTTCCCGGGCGGAGTCGTGCGACTGGTGCCAGGGTCGAACCCACCCGCGACGGCACTCGCGGAGCTCTACGAGTTGCCGTGGAACAATCCGAACGCCCCGGTTCATGGGTTCTCGCCACGTGGGCTTGACGTCGATCGTAACGGTGTCGTCTGGACGGTCATTGCCAGCGGACACTTGGCGAGCTTCGACCGGCGCAAATGCAAGGGCCCACTCAACGGGCCCACCGCGACGGGCCAACACTGCCCCGAAGGCTGGACGCTCTATCCGCTGCCCGGGCCGCAGTTGAAAGGCGTTGACGATTCCGGGAGCGCCGAGGCCAGCTACTACGACTGGGTGGATCAGTTCGACACGTTTGGGTTGGGCAAGAACGTGCCGATTGCCACCGGCAACGGGAACGACGCGCTGCTGGCGCTGTTGCCCGATGCCGGGAAGTTCGTCGTATTGCGGGTGCCCTATCCGATGGGCTTTTACGCCAAAGGCATGGATGGACGGATCGACGATCCGAAGGCGGGCTGGAAAGGCAAGGGACTTTGGGCCACCTACGGCACGCGAACACCTTTTCACGCCGAAGGCGGCAAAGGGACGACGAGCAAGGTCCTGCACTTTCAACTTCGCCCGGACCCACTGGCGCATTAAATCGATCACGCAAATCTCGGCGTGCCCACTACGAGGAGCACCTGAAGAGCACGGCCGACAATCTTGACCAGAAAGAATTGATTAGTGCGCCTGGCAATCAGCCTCGCGGGTCTGACGTTCAGTCCGTGCGCGAGGTATCACGTCGTGGTACACCTTCATTCGAGCCGAAAGCAATGAAAATCTTCATTGGGACCGTCACAGGAGGTTATAACGTTGCAGCCCGCAACTTAGACCCGGTGATGGGGTTGATCGAAGCTCGCACCGGATTCGCAAGCCTCGTCCGAGGCACATTGAACGTCAACATTCCCGAGGAATACATCGTGAGGGCTGACGCACTTATAAATCCCGATGAATATCCGTTGAACAAAGAGATGAATGCCCGAGAGACTATCAAGCTCCAACGTTGCCTCGTGGCTGGACACAAAGGTTTAATCATGAGACCTGATTCGCACGAAATTGGGGCTGGCCAATACCACGGCAAAAGCCATCTTGAGCTGATGGGACAGAAGAATTTTCGCGAAACACTCGGCCTGATTGATGGGAGCGTGGTCGAAGTGCAAGTAGAAGGCAACGATGAATGGTGGAGTGCAGGGAAATAAAGGCCGTTGAATTAAAAGGGGCCCCCGCTTGGGATCGGGGGCCCCGAAAGGCGCGTTTCGTTGCCAGTGTCGTTTTCACACCGGCGCGTGGGGTCATCCATCCTAGCTTCCCTCTCAGAGGCAGGTGGGAACGAATTGTTGACAGTGGCGAGCAAGCCCCTTCCCCCTCGCTTCGTCACTCCCGAACAACTCATCCATTCGAAACGCGCCCACGCAGGAGGTAATGCAGGAGCGTTGCCAATGATAAGCGCGAGGTCTGTTTTCGATAAGTGGCTCAGTTACAAACATTTAACGAAATTTGACGACCGCAAAGGGCGGCCGAAAATGGGTCCAAATACCTAGATTGGAACTGCACTCAAACTGAATCGGGAAAGGGTGCTGGACTACGCGAAATCCGCAGCGGCGGCGGGGCCAGCGCCGTCGCCCCAACGTAGTTCTATTACTTCGGTAACGGGTTTTCTTCGCGCGAAGCTCTATCGGTTTTTTTCCGGGGTGCGAGCACACTGCGTTCATGGACTCCCCCTTCCCAGTCCTCAGGCCTTGCGGCTCTTTGTCGCGGGGCACTTTCCTGGCGCTCACCTTACTCGTGAGCGCGTTTAGCCTGCAAGCAGATACCCGCTTCTCCAACGGAGCGAACTCCGGCGCGGTTTGCTATTGCCATTGTGCGATGGCGCGGGCGCGGAGTGGTTGCTCCAAGATGTGCGAGATGCCGAAGTATGCGTCGCGTTGGTGGGCTACATCTTGCAAGCGTCCTCGGCTGAAACGGCCCACGGATAACCCCGGGGCCAGCCCGCGGTTGCCTCATCCTGACCGGGCGGAACACGCTTCGCTCTGACCGAAGAACAAATTCAAAGACTTGTTTTGTGGATTTATGGATAGGCCCGGGCAAGCTGGGGCACAGGGGTGCTGTGCCCTTACAGTGCGCGGGTGGCGGGAACGGGAGTCTTGTCCGGAGTGGGGGATGAAGGCGGCTCGCCCAGGAGTTTCGCCAGGATTTCGGGTATCTCGAAGATTGCACGGTTGTTCTGTGCGGCGACATTTTTACGGAACTCGGCGAGCCTGGAGGGCTCCAGCATCTGGCGGACTCCTTCGGCAACCTCTTTGAAGTCTTTCAGAACGATGCCTACGCGCTGCTCGAGCACCCATTCGGCGTTGTAACGCTCTTGGGGTAGCGTCCACGAGTTGCATTCGATCAGGACAGGTAATTTGCGGACCATGGCTTCGGCGATGCTGCCGGGGCCGGGTTTGCCGATCAGGAAGTCCGCGGCGCGCATCCACTTGTGTATTTCTTTTGTGAATCCGATCACATTTACGGGCATGCGCGATTTGCGGGCGCGGAGCTTTTCGGCTAGCGCTTCGTTGCGGCCGCAGATGAGGATTAATTGGACGGGTAATCCCGCTGCGTCCAGGCGCTCGGTGATGTCGAACATCACTTTGGAGCCGTGGCCGCCGAAGAGGACGATGGCTGTAGGCAGATTGGATTGCAGGCCAAGCTCTGCTCGGAGGGCGAGTGGGTCGGAGTTGTCTGGGACGTAGAAATCGGGGCGCAGGATCATGCCGGAGGTGGCGAAGATGTGGGCGTCGTCGTGGCCGATGGCTTTGGCTTGCTCTACGGCACGTTGGGTTCCGGCGATTATGTATTGCTCGCTTTTACCGGGAATAGGGGGCTCGATCCAGAAGTGCGGCGGGAAGTCGGCGAGGTCGGTGATGATGGTGACGAAAGGTCGGCCGGGGCAAACGTTGTTCCAACTTTCGTAGATTTCGCGATTGAAGTGGGGGATGACGGAGACCAGGAGGTCGGCGGGGTTTTTGCACCAGAAATCCTCGAGAAGGCGAACGAGCGGCTCATGGAAAATGCGGATGGTAGCCTGAAGTACGCGGAGCAGGGCCGTGGCGCCCAGGGTCCAGCCGTTCTGGAGGATGACGTTGTACTGCTCCTGAATACGGATGCCGGTGAGCCGTCGAAGAACGTCGAGCTTGTCGGTGAGTTCCTGGAACTGGACCAATTCGACCTGCCAGGGATGGTGCTGCTGGGCGAGGACCGTTTGGAGGGCGACGGCGGCATTGCGGTGTCCGCCGCCGGCATCGTGGAAAAGAATGTGTACTTTTTTCATGAAAGGATTGTCACATACGCCTTGTGTTCGCCAAGAGGAGCAAACGGCATGCCATGTTGATAACCTCGGAAGTTATTTGTGTTCAATGAGTTCCATGAGCACATTCACGTAGATTTCGTGACCTCTTCATGGATTGTTCATATGTTTCAGTGACAATAGTTTCATGCGATGCGACCTTCACGTTCACTCCACCGCTTCCGGGATGTGCAGCACTCCAGGCTTGGGCCGGGTGTGCCGGGAGTCTTACAGCGAACCGCAAGAGGTGTACGACCAGCTGAGGCGGCTGGGGATGTCCATGGTAACCGTGACGGACCACGACTCGATTGATGCTGCCGAAGTGCTACGGCGATATCCAGACTTCTTCCTGAGTGAAGAGGCCACGGTGCGCATGCCGAGCGGGACCGAGATGCACTTGGGAGTATACGGTATCACGGAGCGCGACCATCGTGGAGATTCAGCGGCGGCGAAACGATTTCATCGGCTTGGTGATGTACCTGAGCGAACGGAAGCTGTTCTTTAGTGTGAACCACGTGTTCTCGGGGCTGACCGGGCGGCGGGAAGAGGAAGACTTCAGCTGGTTTGCGTCGTACGTGCCGGCTTTCGAGGTTCGCAACGGGCAGATGTGGCCGGAAGCGAATGCTAGTGCGGAACGGCTTGGCTGGGCGGCTGGGGAAGATTGGACTGGCGGGAAGTGACTCGCACACGATCGCAGGAGTGGGCATGACGTATACGGAAGTGCCCGGCGTGCGCACGGTGGATGAGTTTTTCGCGGGGCTGCGCGCGGGGCGCGGGATTGTTCATGGAGCGCATGGGAGCTACGCGAAGTTGAC
>CAWHVA010000004.1:0-179107 GCA_963832615.1 uncultured Acidobacteriota bacterium | reverse complement strand
GGCACTTCATCCAAGCCACCTGCGTTGACTCATTCTCTCGAATGCGCGATTCTTAGCGCGTTTCCATTGCGCGTGAACCGTTTCCCTGGGAGAAGCCGCCGTGAAACCCCCGCAACTCATTCTGACCTTGCTGGATGAAGCCTACGAAAAACGCACCTGGCACGGACCAAACCTTAAACAAGCAATACGCGGTGTGACCGCGAAGCAGGCTGCGTGGCGTCCCGCCATGGGACGCCACAACATTTGGGAGGAGACCCTGCACGCCGCTTATTGGAAGTATGCGGTGCGCCGCCGCATTGAAGGCGGCATGCGCGGCTCATTTGAACTCCAAGGCAGTAATTTCTTTCCGAGGCCCGAGAAGGGAAAGTGCACCGAAGCGGCGTGGCGCGCTGACAAGGGATTGCTCGATCGCGAGCATCGCGCCTTGCGCGCAGCCATCGCCAAGGTGCCGCCGACGCCGCGCGGTGCGAAATTGCTGCGGCAACTCTACGGAGTCGCGTTTCACGACGTCTATCACGCGGGGCAGATCCGGTTATTGCGCCGGCTCATGAAGAACGCCTGAACCTTCCTGTCACTGCGCGATTCGCCGTAACGCTTCCACCGCTTCGGCAGGATCCGGCGCATCCTGAAATAGCCGAATGGCGGCGATCCCCGCGGCACCAGCCGTGAGACAACTAGCGGCATTCTCGAGAGTCATGCCGCCGATGGCCAGCACCGGGATCGGCACCGAACGGCAAATCTTGGTGAGACGCCCGACGCCATGCGGCGCGCCGAATCCAGCCTTCGAGGGCGTCGCGAAGACGGGACCAAAGAAGACGTAGTCGGCACCCCCGGCTGCCGCCGCCTCTGCGCTCTCCAACGAATGGCAGGAGACACCGACCAAAAAATCTTTCACGGAGATGCGCGACTGGACGAAGCGTCTTACTTCGTCTACGGGTAAACTCCTCTCCCCCAGGTGGACGCCCGCCGCGCCTTCGGTCAGTGCGATGTCGACACGGTCGTTGACGAGAATGCGTGTCGCGCTGGCACGGTCATCGGCCGCGCGGGGCATGCAGCGAAGCGCCTCTTGTGTTAGCGCCGATAGCTGCCTGGCAGATAGATCCTTTTCCCGAATCTGCACCCAGTTCACACCTGCTCTCGCGACCGCCGCGATCTTTTCCACCAACGCAGACAAATTCCCGGAGGGTGTGGCAGGAGACAGGCTGCGGCGATCGGTGACGTAGCACAGAATTGGAAATTTACGGATAGCCGCCGAATTACTGAGGGCGGACACGGGGACTTGTCGAAGGACTGGGGCTACCGCCGATCATGCGGATCGCCAGAAAAATATCCAAGATGCCGAGCCCGCTGACCGCGCCGCGGAACGAGGGATGGAGCAAGATGCGCATCAGCGATGGAAAGTGACTCAGGAAATAATTCTGCTCCCAGACGCCGGTCCACGGAAGATAAAACAGGACCGCTCCCATCATGCAGCAGACCACCACCAGCACCGCGCTCAAGATCCGATTCATCGATTAGAAAAATCTCCGGGACTCAGCGAGAGCGGACCGTTAACGAGCTGGTTTCTGCAGCGCGGCGATGCGCTCGCCCACGTCGCGATAGTCAATGTTGACCGCGTAGACCTGGGAAAAACTCTTGAGTGCCGCGTCCGACTCGCCCGCCGACTCCTGAGCCATGCCCAAATCATACCGCAAGGCGAGCTCGCTTTCCGGTTCGATGTCCGGAAGATGTAGCGCGCGTTCGTACCACATCGCGGCAATCGATGGCTGGCCGCGATCCATGAAAGCCAAGCCGAGCAGCGTGTAGCACTGCATGGAGTAGGGGAACGGCCGCCCCTTCTCACTGGCCTTGGCAACTTTCTGGAATTCGCTGATGGCCTCTTCCAGCAAGCCCATTTCGCGGAAAGCAATACCCAGATTGTAGTGCGTCTCGAGATCCTCGTCGTCCGCGCCCATCTCGCCAAGTTCCGCGCGAAATTCGTCGAACACTTCCTTCAGTGGCCCGACGTCAGCCGGGGACGCGGGCTTTTCTTCCGCCTTGGCCGCGTTTTTGTTTGGCGCGCTCGCCTGGGCACGCGGAGCATCGGAGAATCCAGGCGAAAGCTGGTCCCCACCCAATTGATCGATTTCCGCAGCGAGATCCGACAGGAACTGGTCAGACGCAAAACCATTTGCCGGCGCGGCATTGTGCGCAACGGGTTCCGGCTCACGCTCCAGCGGCACGATGGGAATTTCCGGCGGTTTCTGATCGTGCGCCGGAACCAGCGGTTCGGGATCGAGAACCAGCTCGTAGTCCTGGTCGAGCTCAAATTCAGGCTCGTCGGTCTTCGGCGCAGCCTCGGGGATCTTGGCCGCAGGTTGCTCCGCGGGAGGCGGCGGCTCTGCCACATGCGGGTGCTCTGCCGCAGACGGTTCAGGCACTGCCTCATAGGGCGCAGGTTCTTCGGCAGCTGGCGAAACCGCCGATTCAACGTGTGCCACGGACTCCTCAACCGCGACGGGTAGCTCCTCGATCTTCTCCGGAACTTCGACCGCAGCTTCGTACGGAGTCAACTCTTCCTCAACCGCAGGCGTCTCGACGGGAACTTCCAAAACGGCGTGAGCAGGCTCTTCCGAAATCGAAAATTCCTCCAGGATTGGCTCCGCCGATACAGGCGCTGGAGCCTCAGCAGGCAGTTCGAATTCCGGTGCCGCTTCCGCTGCGACGTGCGCCTCAGGCACTGCCTTCGCAGCTTCTGTCGGTTGAGTATCCTCAAGCATCGAGGCCCATTCGTCGGAAAGATCAACCTCGTGGACTTCTTCCGCCGCCGAAGTAGTTGCCGCCTCAGCGCTGACTTCTTCCGCCGTTGAAGCGGGTGTCGGCGCGGCGTTGACTTCCTCAATCTCGACGGACTCTCCCGCGATGGCAAATTCCGTGATGGCTTCCTCGGAGGTTATCTCCGGAAAGGACCCTTCGGCTTCGGCCTCCGCGACCGGCGCCGCCGCGCTTGCCTGCGCCACTGGTCCGGCCAACTCCTCGTCGGAAAGCCCCGCCGCCCGTTGGAATCGGCGCCGCAATTCGCCAAAACGCTCGGCGCCGCGCGGATCGCCGCGCTCGCTGTAAATCTGCTCGAGCTTCGCTGCCAGTTCGGCGGTGCGGCGGTCGTCGCCCGCTCCGAGCACAAAATCCAGTAGTTTTTCGAGAGTCGGCGTATGTCGCGGAGCCCGGCGCAGTATGGCCTCGAGCAAGCCAATCGCTTTCTGCGTCAGCCCATAGCTGGCAAACAGATCGACATCCGTCAACGATTGCGCGATGAATTTCTGCGTATCTTCGTCAAGCGCAGCTTCAACGGGTGCGGACGGGGCAACCGGCGCAGCCTTAACCTCGGGAGCCGCAGGTTCAAAATCAGGTCGTACTTTCGGCGCCGGCGGCATCGCCAGTTCCACCGCCGCATGCTCTTCGACTACCGGTAGTGTCGTATCCGGAGCGAGAAGTCCCATCTTGCGAAGAACATCATTAAGCTTGCGCTTCGCGGGGTCACTCTCCGGCTCACGATCGACGAGTTGCTCGAAAACCTGCTTCGCGCGATCGTACTGCTTCGCCGCAACCAGTGCGTCACCCAAATGTGCTAGTGCATCGGGCAAGCGGAACGAATCGCTGGTGCGCCCATACGTCTCCACCAGCCACTCCAGCGGCTCGATTCTTCCCGGAAGACGCTCCGCCAGCTCGTTCAGCAGTTTCCCAACGACCTCGTGCTCTCCGGCATCGATCATGGGAATACGCGTCCGGTCCAGGATCGCCATGGCGCGATCGCCCTGCCCAGACTCCAGCAATGCTTCAACCAGCTTTTGTGCCGGACCAAAATTCTTCGGGTCGGCATCGAAGATGCGCAAAGCCAAAGCCGATGCTTCATCCCACTTGACGCTCTTGAGATAAAGATCGAGCAGCAGCTCCGCCTGTTCGCCGCCCTTTTCCAGGTCGGGAACCTGTTCGAGCACCTGAGCCGCCTGCGTAAAATTGCCTTGCGTGGAATAAACGCGGGCCTTGACGATAAGAGCGGCGAGGTTTCCCGGTTCTACCTTCAGTACTTTGTCGGCGAGTTTTTCGCATTCCGCCTGATCGCCGCGCGCGAGCGCTCTTTGGCTGGCGGAAATGTAAGCTTCGACAGCCTCGCGATTCTGGCCCATCGCCTGGTACAGATCAGCCAGCCGCACCTGGATGCGCAGATTGTCGGGCTCCGCCATCAGCAGCTTTTTCAGCAAAGCCACCGCTTCGGGCTGCCGGTTGCTCTTCAGGTGAATCTCGGCGAGCTGCACGAACAGCGGCCGCGCCTCGCTCATCACCCCTTGCTGGACATACAGGTCGGCAAGTTTCTCGAGCGGGCGTATCTCTTCGGGAGCCAGCTTGGCAATGCGTTTATAAACCGCGATGGCTTTGGTCAGGAACCCGTCGCCGACAAACAGTTGCGCCAGACGTTCGAAGTAATCGATGGCCTGAAACGTTTCGCCCTGACGGATATACAGCTCGCCGATGGTCATCAAGGTGACTTGATCGCGCGGTTCGTGCTTCAAAATTTGCTGGTATTCCGCTATGGCCTGGGCGACTTTGCCCTGGTTGAGAAGTTTTTGAGCGGCTTCGACAAACTTGCTTTTGTTATAGGCCATTCGCGAGCTCAGACAATAAGCCGTCCCCACTTGCTGCAGAGCGCATTAACGCGCCCAAGCCGCAAAGGCCGGCAAAAGTCATGCTTGACTACGCTAGCAGGCGGAGAAAACCCAAGTCAACGAACCCAGCAGCCCATGTGAGCAGCCAGTTATCCCCGTTGTAATCAGGAAACTCAAGGCGAACCCACGGCGAATGCGTATCGTCATGCAGGCGCTGGCCTTCAGGCCGGCGATCCGCTCCGCTTTCTTTGTAGGGGCGGGGCTTGCCCCGCCCGGGCCGAAGCGTCTTGCCTCACTCTTACGTGACAGACACCGGGATTGCGGCGGTTTGACCCGGGTTCGGGTGGGACGGACCTGACGGTCATGCCTCAACGCGAAACTCAAGGTGAGACGGGATCCGGAAGAAGAGCAATCTGTATCGCCCCCACTGACCAACACCCCGCATCCCGCACCGGCGCAAACGAGTACCGGTGCAAAGGCGAAGCCCCATGCCGCCGCAGCGCCTCCAGATGGTCCGGCGTGGCATACCCCTTGTGTCGCGCGAGACCATATTGCGGATACACCGCGTCCCACTCTTCCATCCGCGTGTCTCGATGCGTCTTCGCCAGAATCGACGCCGCCGCAATCGAAACACTCCGCGCGTCACCCTTGATCAAGGATTTTTGCTCGATCAGCACATCCAGCTGCATGGCGTCGATCAACAAATAGTCCGGCGGCATTGCCAATTGCTGGAGTGCCGCGGTCATCGCCTGGCGGCTAGCCTGGTAAATATTCCACGCGTCAATTCGTTGCGCGTCCACTTCGGCAACGGCCCATGCCATCGCGTGATCGCGGATCCGCTCGGCAAGCAGTGATCGCCGCTCCGGAGCGAGCTGCTTCGAATCATCCAAGCCGACAATGCGGCGCTTGGGATTGAGAATCACGGCGGCCGCGACCACCGGACCGAACAGCGCACCGCGGCCCGCTTCATCCAGGCCCGCGATCCGCGTCCAGCCAAGCTTTCGCGCAGCACGCTCGAAACGGGAACAGCACAGACGTGTCATTCGTTTGGGTTACCGTCGGCGATTCTAGCATGCCGATTCCGTCATTCGTAGCGAAGCGCCACCATCGGGTCAATACGCATGGCTCGGCGCGCCGGGATCCACGCGGCAACAAACGCTGCTGCCAGCAACAGCAGGACCACGCCGCAAAGCAGAACCGGGTCGTGCGATTTCACTTCGAAGAGCAACGATTCCAGCAACCTTGTGCAGAACCACGCGCCGATGCTTCCCAGAATCGCTCCGCCAATCGTCCAGCGCGCCATACTCAAAAGCACCATTTTCAGGATTTCCCCTGGCGTGGCACCAAGCGCCATGCGAACGCCGATTTCGCGCGTTTGCTGCGCCACCAGGAACCCGACGACACCATAAATGCCGATCGCCGCGAGCGCCATACCCATAGCGGCGAACAGCGAAAGCAGAATCGCGTTGAATCGCGGGCGATCCGCAAGCTTCTCAACCCGGTGACTCATGGCTTCGATCGTTACCGGCATCGTCGGATCGATGGATGCCACTTCGGAGCGCACCCATTTTGCAATCGCCTGTGGATTCATGGGCGTTCGCAAAATCACGTAAGCCCGACGATAGTAACCTTCCGGCTCCTCCTTCCACGGGAGATAAAATTCCGGGCCGCCCGCCGTGGTGAGCCCGTCATTTTTCACATCACCGGCCACGCCGACGATGGTCCGCCAGCGATTTTGGCGCCCAAAGCGAAACGACTTCCCAATGGGATCGCCGTCGCCGAACAGACGTTTGGCCAACGCTTCGCTGAGAACGACGGGCTCGTCCGTCGTCAGGAGCTCTTTTTCCGCAAAAGCACGGCCGCGCTCCAAGGGAATGCCCAGCACCGAGAAATACGATGGAGTGACGTAGCGATATCCAATCATGCCTCCGGTCCCCGCGGTAAACCCTGTCCGGCCTGCGATTTCGATCGCGGAAAGAAATGTGGCTTGCATGCCTCCGGAGGGTGGCACGGTATCGCTCAAAGCGAACGAACTCACGCCCGGAAGCCGGGTCAAGCGCGATTGCAGGTCGCGAAAAAATGCCCATTGCTGTGCGGGCTGCGGGTAGCGGTACTCCGCTAAGTCGATTTCGGCTGTAACGATACTGTCCGTATGCATCCCCAGATCAACACTTTGCAGCTTCCAGAAACTTCGGAGAAGTAGTCCGGCGCCAGCGAGAAGAATCAACGACGCCGCGATTTGCGTGGTAATGAGCGCTTGGCGCAAAAGGTATCCCGAAGTGGAGCGAAGCTGCTTTCCCGCGAGCAGCTCCGACGGTGTGCGGCGGATCGCCGGCGCTAAACCAAAAAGAATTCCCGAAATCAGCGAAACGCCAAGTGTGAACAGCCCGACCCGAAGGTCCAACGATGCCTGTTGGAGGTGCGGGATTCCATCGGGCGCGATGGACACCAGCAAACGCAGGAGCAGATACGCAACCCAGCAGCCCGCGAATCCGCCAAGGACGCTAAGAAGGACGCTCTCGGTAAGCGTCTGACGAATCAGCCGAGCACGGGTCGCGCCAAGGGCGGCGCGCACCGCAAGCTCGCGTTGACGCGCGGTTGCTCGCGCCACCAACAGGTTCGCGACATTGGTGCACGCGACCAACAGAACGGCGATCACCGCGCCGAGAAGAATCCAGGACGCCTGCCGGGAATCTCCCACTTGACGGTCCCGCAAGGAGCGGACACGCAGCGAGACCTCTTTGCGAAATTGAACAGGCACGTAGTTAAGCGATTCCTCAAAAAGCGGCTGCAACATCGCCGCTGCCTGCGTCGGGCTCATACCCGGTTTAAGACGCGCGAAAGTTCTTACGATGCGTTGTGGCGCGTTGGGTCCCCGGTCCGTCGATTCGCCCATCGCCAGCGGGACCAGCACATCGGCTGGCGCCAGCGTCGGCATTTCGAAATCCGCCGGAAGCACTCCCACGATAAAGGTGGACTTGCCGTCGAGAGAAAGACTCTTTCCGACAATTTGTGGATCTCCGGCAAAACGCGTGCGCCAGAATCCATACGAGAGGAGAACAACACGCGGACCGTTCGGAAGATCGTCTTCGCGCGTGAAGTTCCGGCCCAAAATCGGCTGCACGCGAAACGTAGGAAGAAACGCTGCATCCGCTTGCCCGCAGCTGAGCCGCGAAGGATTCTGCTCGGTAAGATCGCAATCGACGCTGCCGGGTTCCACCGCCGTGATCGCTTCGAACGGGCGCTGCCGGGGACGCCAATCGACAAGATCAGGGCCCAGCATGAATTCCCGTGAATCAAACGGCGCCATCACCCCGAACGAGACAAGCCGATCATCTTCGGGATACGGCAGGCTGCGAAACAAAATGCGATCGACAACGCTAAAGACCGCTGTTGTCGCGCCTATACCCAGAGCCAGTGTGAGGATTGCGACAATGGCAAATCCCGGCTTGTTCATCAAACTACGCAAAGCGAACTTTAGATCTTGCAGCAACATATCCAGAGCCGGCAGCCCACGCTGCTCCTGATATGCTTCCTTGGTTTGCTCGACGCCGCCGAATTCACGATGCGCCGCACAATGCGCCTCTTCCGGTTTCATTCCGCGGCGAATGTTTTCGTCGGTGAGCAGTTCCAGGTGAGCGCGGAGTTCGGCGTCAAGGTTCTCGTCGGCGCGACGATCTCGGAATAACCCGAGCAGCCGAGCGGCAAACACACGCAGGCGATCCATCTCACGCCCCCTCGGCGCCAAGCAGCTTCGCGATCACTGCCGCCATGCGTTCCCAGCTCTCGGCTTCGCTGGTCAATTGTTTGCGGCCCGCCCGCGTCAGCGAGTAGTACTTTGCCTTGCGATTGTTGTCCGACACGCCCCACTTCGAGTTGATCCACCCACGCTGCTCCAGCCGAAGCAACGCCGGGTAGAGCGTCCCCTGGTTCAGCTTGAGCAAATCCTCGGACACCTGCTGGACACGTTGCGCGATCCCATAACCGTGCAGCGGTCCCATGGCATCGAGGGTCTTCAACACGATCAAGTCCAGCGTCCCTTGCAACACTTCCCCGCGCGGAGGCGTCATCGCTTCCCTCCTTTTGATTAACAACAGGAGCCTACGCCAGCTTCCTGTTGATTGTCAACAGGTCGTCATTTCCTCAGACGGCGACGAATCAGTAATCGTTTTCGCCCGTGGGTGCCGCACCCTTGGGTTGTAAGGGTGCGGGTTTTGACTCACATTTGCCCGGCGAGTCAACGAATTGCATCGATGAGGAAATCCTCCCCACCCGTAACCTCTCAGCACGTTCCCCTCACTCGTGGGTCCAAGTTGACGTGTGTTTGCGCGGCGTGGCAGCATACGCTCACTCATTTTGACAACTTGTAGAGGGTGAAGGTAATTATCCCGAAGGAGTCCGCAAATTATGCCGATCGAAAGCTCCCATTCCTGTGAGGAGGGCATCTCAGCTAAAGCTGCCGCGCGAGTTCGGTGGCGCTGTTCTCCTCTTTTGGTTGCGCTGGTCTTCAGCGCCGCGGCCCTATCCGCGCAAACCCAAGCGCCGGCCCCGCAGCAAACCTCGCAGCAGACGCCTCAGCAGACACCTCCTCCTGCTCGCACCATTCAACTCGACGATCTCCTCAAAATTACCTCCGTCAGCGATCCGCAAATCTCCCCTGACGGAAAATCCATAGCTTTCATTGTCTCCCGCCCCAATCTGGAGCAGGATCGCAGCGACCGCGAACTTCTCGTCATCGATATCCCGAGCGGCGTTCCACGCGCGCTCACGCACGACCGCAGAGGCGTCGGCTCGCCACGATGGTCGCCCGAAGGGGACCGCCTGGCCTTCGAAGCCATGGACTCCACAGCCAAAGATCCGAAGCTCCAGCTCTATGTCCTGCCCATGACCGGCGGCGAAGCTCGAAAACTCACCGATGCCCCCAACGGCGTAGAACAATTCGCGTGGCGTCCCAATGGCCAGGAAATCGCCTATGTCACCTCCGACGAGCCCGAAAACAAAAAAGAAATCGAGAAGCACAACGACGCCTTCGAGGTCGGCGACAACGACTACCTCGCTACGGGTCCCGAAACCCCCTCCCATCTTTGGATCGTACCGGCCGAAGGCGGCAAACCCCGCCGCCTGACCTCCGGCGCCTGGAGTCTCGCGAAAAGCGCTCCCCCCAGCTCCCCGGCTTCCCCGATCAATTGGTCTCCCGATGGGAAGTTGATTCTGTTCACACGCCAGGAGCATCCGCAGTTCGGCGATGCCGACCAAACCACACTGCAAATTCTCGACGTCGAATCAGGCGCGATTCGCAAGATCACGACTCACGAGAAATTCGAAAGCTTCGGCCTGTTCTCTCTCGATGGTTCGCGTATCGCCTACTGGTACCCGCGCGACGGCGACCCGAACAACGAGAACGAAATTTTTGTCACGCAAACCTCGGGCGGCGACGGCGCATCCGCCACAAAAGCCATCGATCACGATATTGCCCGCGTCATCTGGATGCCCGACAACAACTCGCTGCTCGTCGGCGGCCACGACGGCACGCAAACTTCGATGTGGCTCCAGCCGTTGGATGCCGCGCCAAAGAAACTCGCCCTCGGCGACGTCAACCCCACCTGGCTGTTCTGGATCGACGCCTTCGTCGGCCGCAAAGGCGACATCGCCTTCACTGGCGCCACCCCGACGCAACCTTCCGAGCTCTATTACATGGCCTCGGCCAACGACACGCCGCGCCGCCTGACAAATTTCAACCAGGGAATCGCCGCGCTGAAACTCGGCAAAGCCGAAAACTTCGAATGGGAAGGGCCGGATTCATTTCACGAAGACGGCGTAGTCGTCTACCCGCCGGACTTCGACAAAGCGAAAAAATACCCGCTGGTGCTGCTCATTCACGGCGGACCAACTGCATCTTCCATCACCGGCTTCAGCTTTTTCGCTCAGCTGCTGGCCGCCCGCGGATACATTGTCTTCTCACCCAACTATCGCGGCAGCGACAACCTCGGCAACGCCTATCAGCGCGCCATTTTCAACGATGCTGGTGACGGCCCCGGCCGCGACGTAATCGCCGGCATCGACGCACTGAAAAAACTCGGCAACGTCGACGAAGACAAGATCGCCGTTTCCGGCTGGTCCTACGGCGGCTACATGACGTCCTGGCTCATCGGCCACTATTCCTTCTGGAAGGCCGCTATGGCGGGCGCCCCGGTCACCGATCTCTACGACGAATACAACTTGTCCGACGGCAACGTCTCGACTCGCTACAATTTCAAAGGCTCCCCGTACGTCGGCGACAACCTGAAGGATTACCGCGCCCAATCACCCATCACCTACGCGGCCAGCATGAAAACGCCCACCCTGATCCTGCACGATACCGGCGACGCCCGCGTCACCATCACGCAGTCCTACGCTCTCTTCCACGCTCTAAAGGACAACGGCGTCGAAGTAAAGTTTTTCGCCTATCCCGTAGCCGGCCATTCCCCCGGCGACCCCGTCCGCCAAATGGACGTCTACAAACGCTGGGCCGACTGGATGGACCAACACCTTAAATAATCGCCGCCAAAAAAGAAAAAGCCCCGCGACCGCGGGGCCCACTCCCAGAATTTCTTGCCGTTGTAGCGCCCGCTTTCCGAAGCGGGCGCTTTTTCAAACCTGGATAATTATCGACGTAACCCCAACTATGCTTTGCTCTCCGATCCCGCCGCAACCGCCACAGCCGTCGGCTCGGCTTCCTCACGCCCAGCCCGCTTGATGCGCGCAGCCTTCCCCTTCAAATCGCGCAAATAATACAACCGCGCCCGCCGCACCTTACCCTTGCCCACCACCTGAATCGAGCTGATCGTGGGCGAGTGCAACGGAAAAATGCGCTCAATCCCCACGCCAAAGCTAACGCGCCGCACGGTAAACGTCGCCCCGGAGGCCCGGCCTTTCTTCGAAATCACCACACCCTCAAACGCCTGCAAGCGTTCCTTTTCCTTCTCGCCCTCGCCTTCCTTGAGGCGGACGTTCACACGCACGGTATCGCCAGGCCGGAACTCCGGCAAATCTTTGCGCAGTTGCGCTTCATGTAGTTTTGCAATGACCAGATTCATGTTCGTTGTTCCCTGCAGACCCACTCAGGCGGGGCCAGCACATCCAAGACAAACGCTAATTATAGCCAAATCTCCGCAATTTTCCTAGAACTTTACTTGGATTTGCCCTGCGGCATCCCCGTCTCTTCCGCCTTTTTCGCATCGCTTCATAAAGCTAGAACTCCCGGCGAGCCCCTGCCGGCCTCCCGATCACGGCGGTAGCAAACCGTTCCATCTCCTCCAACTGCGGACTAAACTGCAACAAAACTAAATCCACTCCCGCGGCCTCAAACTCCGCAACTCGCTCGGCCACCTGCTCCGCGGTTCCCACCAATCCCGACCGCAATCCGCGATTCGACACCGAATAATCCTCCAACGAAACCTGCTGCTCGAGTTGCGTCCCCGCCAGCCACTGCTGATAATTCGCATATCCCGCAGCCGATTGCTTCACGTCGGTAATCCGCCGCACTTCCTCCTGAGCCTCGCGCTCTGTCTCGCGCACAATCGCATACCCAGCCACTCCAAATTTCATCGGCGCCAAATCCGCGTGCCGCGCCCGCCGCCCCCGCAAATCCGTAATCTTCTCCCCCACACGTTCCGGAGGATCGCCATGCATCAAGTACGCATCGCACTTCGCCGCAATCAAATCCTTAGCCGCAGCCGACTCCCCTCCGGCATACAAGCAAGGCCGCGGCTTGGACACCGGCTTCGGCTTCAGCACATTATCCTCAAGGCGATAATATTTTCCCGAATAAGAAAAATGGTCGCGTGACCACACCCCGTTCAAAACATCCAGCCATTCCGAAGTCCGCGCATAACGATCGTCGTGCTGCTCGAATGCCACCCCATACTTCCGTGCCTCATCCGCCCACCACGAAGACACTACATTCAACGTCAACCGCCCGCCACTAATTCGATCAATATTCGCCGCCTGCTTGGCCAGTAACGCTGGTAGATGAAACGTAGGCCGCACCGCCACCATCAATTCAATCCGTTCCGTAACCGCCGCCAGCGCAGCTGCCGTCGACCAGGCATCCAGCGAAGCCGCCTCCACCCCCTTGATGTCGTTCAAATTCAATTCTGCGATCAAGGTCACATCAAACCCAATCTGCTCGCTGCGCTGAGCCAGCCGCTTCACATAAGCCCACGAAGCCTCCATGCCCTCGTCGGCCACATTGCGCAACCACCCGCCAAACACTGGCAACCAGTACCCAAATCTCATCGCCACTCCCCGCGCCCTGTCATGCCCGCTACCTTCCTCGTACGGGCGCAGCACTGCTGCGCCCCAGCTCGCCCGGACCATAGCCAACCACGCTCCGGTTTTTTCCTCTTTTTTATAAACACCGACCCCGCTATCTCGAACCCGCTACGATCTCCGCCGTCCGCGAACCCTTCCCCGCCTCGGCAATCAAAAAATCCGCCAAACGCGCGTAGGGATTGAACCCGACAATTCTTTCCGGATCAGCCACAAAGTTCGAAAGTGCATTGATGTCGTAGTACAGCAACCGCGCGGTAGGATCGTCGATGACATATTCCACCCCCCCAACTTCGATCCCCGCCGCCGCCATCAACCGTTCCACATTCGCAATCACCCGCGGCGGCGCCTCATAAGCCTCCACGGTCATGCCGGTCTTCGGCGCATCAACCGGGCAAGCCGGCCGCGCCAATTCCTCACCCTTGGTGCTCTTACAAATATCCGCGGGACACAAATCAAACGTCTCCCCGGTTATGTGAATCTGAATCGCATACAAATATTTCCCGCCCAGCACTTCCACACGCGTAATAATCCCGTCCCGTGCCGTAAAGCATTCCTGCACCAACGCTACGTTGTCGATGCCGAAGTACAACTCGCCCGCATCAACAGCCGCCTTCAACTCCTCCCGCGAACTGAATTTCTTGATCCCCGCCCCGCTACCACCAATATTCGGCTTCAAAATCAAGGGATACCCGATCTCTTCCCCCGCACTCAAAGCCTGCGAAGGATGGTTGATCACGCGAGCCTTTGGATAAGGCAACCCCAACCGCTCCATCAACGAAAGCTGCAACGCCTTCGAAGTCTCCGTAGTGAACGCCTTATACCCATTCACCACGCGCAAACCCTTGTCCTCGAGATGCCTCAAATAATTCAGCGTGTAAAAGACCCCATGCCCCACGCCCCGCTGCCAAGCCGAAGGACTCATCCGATTAAAAAGCAGCGAGTACTCAAGCTCCGGGGAAGCCGCATCATACTGGTGGTACCGCGCGTCCAACTTCACCCAAGGCACGCCGCGCCCGTCCATCTGCGCAAACAAAGGCACAAACCAATTCGGCTGCTCGTAATAAATCGCGATGGGTTTTGCCCGGTCGCCATTCGTATTCCTGATCTCGCTCATACTCCCTCATTCCATCCCAAAAACTCGTCACCAAAGAAAATGTCATTCCGACCGGAGTATGCCGGCTTTTCCTTGCCCGTTCGCTTCCTGCGGACGGGCCGGCGTACGCAGTGGAGGAATCTCTCTTAGCTCTTCACGCTGCATCCAGGTTCAAAACCATGTGTTCCTCATCCACAAACTTCCCACCAATCCCCAGTGCCCGAGGCTCTATTCCAAAAATCCGAAAACCGAGTTTCCGATAAAGTCCCCGCGCGGCGTCCTGCGTCACCGAAACCGTCAGCTGGATCGACGTAAGATCGGGCAACGTCCGCGCCGTCTCAATCGCACGCGCTGCCAGCATAAGCCCCAATCTCTTTCCCCTCGCCGCCGGCGCAACAAACACACCCCACAAATGCCCTTTATGCCTGCGTTTAAGAAGCGTCTCCCGGTAAAACCCGCACATCCCCACTGGCACATCTCCTTCGAAAGCCCCGATCACAAAGCTACTATCACCACCCGATCCAATCCGGCGCCCATATTCCTCCACCGAAATCTGCCGCAACTCCTCCACCGACTCCGCAAACGACCACGGATCCGTCTGCAGCGCGATCATCCGCAACCGCCATAGAGCCTCCGAGTCCTGCACACCAAATCGTCGAATCTCCATCACCAAATCTCCGCTGTAGGCGCTGGGCTTCAGCCCGGCCCGCGAGTCCCCCGGACGAATTTTCACCCAAGCAAATCTGGTCGATTCCGTCGCGTCTTTTCCAGCGCCGCCGCCCGCCGCCATTTCGCCACTTCCGCATGATTGCCCCCGATCAAAACCTCGGGCACAACCCAACCACGAAACTCCGCCGGCCGCGTATAGTGCGGATAATCCAGCAACATCCGTTCGACTCGGTTTGAGGCGGTGGGAACTTGGCACACCGTGCCCGACTTCACTGTTTCAACACCGAGCGCGGGTGCTTGGTGTTGCCGTTGCGCAGATGCCCCAAGCTCCCTTTCTGAACCTACATCCTGCCATTGTCGTTCCCGACCCCCGCTAAACGACTCATTCACCGCCGAATCTTCATTCCCCAAAGCCCCTGGCAAGAGCCGCGTAACCGCATCCAATACAAGCATCGCCGGCAATTCCCCGCCGCTCAAAACAAAATCCCCGACAGAAATCTCCTCGGTAGCCAAATGCTCGGCGACCCGTTCATCCACACCCTCATACCGCCCGCATATAAAGATGACTCGATCCAGTTCCGCGTAACGTCTCGCGGTCTCCTGCTTAAATAATTTACCGGCAGCAGACATTAGCACCACGGCCGTTTTCGATTCCGGCGCCGACCGCCCCGCCGCATCGCCGACGCTGTGACCCAAAAGCGCCTCCACCGCCTCGAACAAAGGCTCCGGCTTCAGCACCATCCCTTCGCCGCCGCCGAACGGCCGGTCATCCACCGTGCGATGCCGGTCCTTGGTAAACACCCGCAGATCCTGTACCTGAACGTCGATCAGGCCAGTCTCGCGCGCTCGCCGCACAATCCCGTAATCGAGTGGCCCAGCAAAAAATTCCGGAAAAATCGTGACAAGGTCAAACCGCATGGCCAGCAATTGTAATCAAGTCAGTCGTAACCTACCACGGCAGCGAAGTAGCACAGACACTCATGTCTGTGTCCGCGTAAACGATAGCAACCGTGCAGCAAAGTCCTGGCACTATTTCTGTACTTGTGAACAGCTTGTCCCTTGCCGCTAGCGCGCCTAACCTGACCAGGGATTCCGATTGCGCCTACTGCTATCATTCGCGCCGTATAAAACTACAGATTCTTTCGCACCGAGCTACGCTCGGCGTCGTACGCGGACATATCTCCTTCAGAATCAGGTCACGGCACCATTCCGAAAGCTAACTCCCATAGAATCAAATCACTACGCAAAAAATAGGGGGTGGGGGTACGTCGATCAGTCCTTCAGCCTTCCCTCTGCGGTCTGCTAGCCCTCATCCTGAGCGGTTGCGCCGGTACCACCAGCAGCAGCAACTCCAATCCCGGCGGCAACGGCTCAAGCCCAACCGGGACCACCGTGCCCACCACTCCAACCGGTCTCCTGGCCACAGCCGGAAATGCACAAGTCATCCTCACTTGGACCGCCAGCGCAAACGCCACGACCTATAACGTAAAGCGCAGCACCACCACCGGCGGACCCTACACCCTGCTCTCTTCACCGGCGGCCGCCAGTTTCACCGACACGGCCGTTACCAATGGCACTTCGTATTTCTACGTCGTCTCGGCCGTCAATTCCGCTGGAGAAAGCGCCAACTCCTCCGAAGCCAGCGCCAAGCCCACCGCCCCAACGCAAATTCCTGCCGCACCATCCGGGCTCATGGCCACCGCCGCGAACACGCAAGTCACCCTTACATGGACCGCCAGCGCGACCGCAACCAGTTACAACGTCAAGCGCGCCACCACCACCGGCGGCCCATACACAAAGATTTCTTCACCCGCCTCGCCTGGCTTCGCCGACACCGGCTTGACCAACGGCACCACCTATTTCTACGTTGTGTCCGCCGTCAATTCCGCCGGAGAAAGCGCCAACTCCTCCGAGGTCAGCGCCAAGCCCACCGCGCCGGCGCAAGCTCCCGCGGCGCCAACAGGACTCCTGGCCACCCCCGCCAATGCGCAAGTTAGCCTCACCTGGACCGCCAGCGCAGGCGCCACAAGCTACAACGTGAAGCGCAGCACCACCACCGGCGGACCGTACACCAAAATCTCCTCCCCAACCGTCACGAATTTCACAGACACCAACCTCGCCAACGGCACCACCTACTTCTATGTAGTCTCCGCAGTCAACGCCACAGGCGAAAGTGCGAACTCCGCCCAAGCCAGCGCCACGCCAGCTGCTCCGACGCAGCCCGCCGCGCCCACAGGTTTGATTGCGGCAGGAGGTAACGCCCAGGTCTCTCTCAGCTGGACCGCAAGTTCCGGCGCCACCAGCTATCACCTCAAGCGCAGCACCACAACTGGCGGTCCTTACACGCAAGTCTCCGCGCCGGCCACCACAAGCTTCACCGACGCCGGGCTCACCAACGGCACTACTTATTTCTATGTCGTCTCCGCGCTGAACTCTGTCGGTGAAAGCGCCAATTCCGCTCAGGCCAGCGCCACGCCTGCCAACACTCCGGTGGACGTCACGATCACCATCAATCCCGCCAACACCAAGCCCATCTCGCCCTACATCTACGGCCTGAATTTCTACTTTGGTGAGACCGATCCTCCGCCAATGCTCACCTTCGACCGCGACGGCGGCAACCGCTGGACCGCCTACAACTGGGAGACCAACGCCTCCAACGCCGGCAGCGACTACCTCTACGAAAATGACGACTACCTCAGCAGCAGCACGGTTCCCGCCGAAGCCGTCCGCAGCTTCATCGCGCAGGATCAAGGCGCAAATATGGCGAGTCTTGTCACCGTGCAAATGCAAGGACTGGTCGCCGGCGACGAAAGCGGCCCCGTCAGCGTAACCAATCCTCCCGACCTCTCGCGTTTCAAAACGGTAGTCGACAAAAAGAGCACCGTGTCCGCCGTCCCGTTCACGATCACACCGCCCACCACAGACGCGAACGTCTACATGGACGAATTCGCTTGGGCGCTGAACCAGAAACTCCCCGGCATCTTCGGCACAAATCCCGCTCAGCCAACTTTCTTAAACCTCGACAACGAACCCGAGCTCTGGAACTCCACGCACCTCGAAGTGCAAGGCCCGAATCCCGTCACGTCAGACAACTACATCGCCAAAACGATCGCACTCACACAGGCCATCAAGGACCAGTTCCCGAACACCATCATCTTCGGGCCCGTCCACTACGGCTTTCAGGGAATCTACAACTGGCAGGGAGAACTCGCCGCCACACCTAGCGGCGCGAACTGGTTCCCAGATAAATATCTGCAAGCGATAAAGACGGCGTCCACCACGTACGGCAAGCCCCTGGTCGACGTCTACGACTTTCATTGGTACGCGGAAGACTACGACGCGAACGGCACACGCATTCTCGATCTCACCAGCACCACTCTCACCGACGCTCAGGTCCAGCTCATCGTGCAAAGCCCGCGTAACCTGTGGGATCCCACCTATACGGACGCAGGCAACAGCAATCCATGGATCTACCAGGAGCTTGGCAACACACCGATCAATATTCTCGGCCGCCTGCAATCCAAGATCAACGCTGAAAACCCCGGCATGAAGATCTCCGTCTCGGAATATGAGAGCGGCGGCCAGAATCACATCGCGGGAACCATAGCCCAGGCCGACAATCTAGGCATCTTCGGCGCACAAGGTGTTTTCGCCGCCAGCTTCTGGCCTCCCAACGGCACCTACTCCTACTCGCTCGCGGGCTTCCGCGCCTTCCGCGGCTTCGACGGCGCCAGCGCCACTTTCGGCGACACCTCGCTGCAATCCACATCAAGCAACGTGCAAAACGTAGTCGTCTACGCGAGCACGGACAGCACCACGCCAGGCCGCGTCGTCTTCGTAGCCATCAATCGCTCCACGACGTCGCAAGTCACCGCCATCACTGGCCAGCCGCTGTCAGGCACAGCTCATCTGTATCAAATGACAGCCGCATCAGCCCAAACGCAATTCACAGGCGGCACCCCAGTCCAACCCGTCTCCGCGGGCACCATGCCAATCACCGGCTCAACGCTAACACTCACGCTGCCAGCGCTAAGCGTAACCACCATCGACATTCACTGATCGGAAGAAAAATGGGGTGAGCTACGCGCTATCGTTCAAATCGCGCAAACCGTCAGGAAGAACCACATCAATCCGCCGCGCCGCAGGATCAATACGGGTACAAATATCTTCTGCCAGGGGAATCAACAATTCGCCATGTCGCGTATCCACCACGAGCAGCGGCGTCCCCGCAACATCCTCCCCGGTCATCTGTACATCGCTGACCGTCCCAACCAGCGTCGGCACCGTAGCCATAGAACAAGGCGAAGAGGAAACAACCGGTGGTTCAACAGGGCTCTCAAATATCGAGCAACCGACCAAATCCGACACAAAATATTTCCCGGCAGGCAGCGCCACCCGCTGCTCGAGCGGAATTAGCACATCCAGCCCGCGGAATTTCTCCGCCTCCGAAATCGAAGCGCAACCCTCGAAGTGGAACACGCCCTGCCCGGGATGGTTCCGGTCCATCCAGAACGCTTTCAGCCCGGCAAGGCGCGGCTCCGCCTTCCCGGCGCTGTCGCCCAGGAACACTTCTTTCATTGTCGCGATTCGTTCGGGAAAATCGGTGAGCAGTTCCGCCGCAACCTCGCCCTTGTTCCCTCGTGGCCGAAGCACTCGCGCGAGCGCAACCCAGCGGTGCGCTTCGCCGCTCAATCTTCCAGTATCTCGAGCGTGAAGCGCTTGTGCGCCTTCACACCGGCGGCTCCCAGCAAAGTTCGGACCGCTTTAGCCGTCCGGCCCTGCCGCCCTATCACTTTGCCAAGATCGTCCTTGTGGACGCGCAGTTCCAGAATGGTCGCCTGCGAACCCTCGACAGACTTAACCTGCACGTCGTCAGGATGGTCGACCAGGGCCCGGGCGATCGATTCGACCAGTTCCTTCATACCTTGCCTTCACGAACTCGATTTGCCCGCAGTGAGCACATATAAGGAAAGACGCTCCCGGCCGGCTTTAGGATGTGCGGGAGCTAAAGAGCTTCGGACCCCGACAGGGTCGGGGTCTACAGGGGGGCGCACTGCGACTAGGCGATCTTCTGCAGGCGGATAAAGCTGCGCACGGTATCGCTGGGCTGTGCGCCAACTCCGAGCCAATGCTTGATGCGCTCGTGATCCAGCTTCAGCTCCGCGGGCTTCTTCAGTGGATCGTACGTCCCCACCAATTCCACGACGCGGCCATTGCGCGGCCGGGTCTTCTCAATCACTACGACGCGATAATACGGCTTCTTCTTCTTGCCAATGCGAGACAACCGAATCATTAACACTAAATCAGTCCTCCGAGCCCTCTATTCTAACCTGTCAACCGGCTTCCAGCAACGACATAACTCCAAGGTAGCACACATGGTCCTTGTGCTACTTCGCCACCACGACCGGCAATTCCACAAAGCTCGCCCGATCCGGTGCGTGGTAAACGCGCTGCACTGCCTTGCGGTAATCTTCTGGCTTGGCCCAGAAAATATTCGGCACGAAGGTCTGAGGATTCCGATCATATAGAGGAAACCAGGTCGACTGGATTTGCACCATCATTCGATGTCCTGGCAAAAACACGTGATTGGCGTTCGGCAAAGCAAAGCGGTACAGCAGAGGCTTCCCAGCCTCCAGCGCTTTCGGCGACTCCAGGCTCTCGCGATACCTACCACGGAAAATATCGGCCGAAATCATCAGCTGATATCCGCCCATCCCAGGTTGCCCGGCGACCTCGTCCGGGTAATCGTCGATCACCTTGACGACCCAATCCGAATCGGTCCCGCTCGTCGACGCCACCAGATTGGCCATAGGCTGCCCGCTGATCTTCACGGGCGTACGCAGAGTTTCCGACTCGTATGTCAGCACATCTCCGCGCCCGGATTGCTCGCGCTGGTCATCCACCAGCCACTCCGACCAGGTCATGCCTGGGTCATATCCCATCGGCTGAATGGGTCGTGCGCGATAGGGCACCGGCTTCGCGGGATCCGAAACATATTCGTCGAAAGCCGCGTCGCTGGACTTCGGCGCGTCAAAGCTGAGTTTTAGTCCGGGGCCGAAGTACAACGGTGTCGCACGAATCATACAGCTTGAACTGGACGCGCAACCGCTAGGCCACGACGCGAGCCGCCGCCACGTATTTGTTCCCGTCTCAAACGCAGTCACCGGCGCGATGTCGGCCTTAGGCGCGCCATCCTTCAAATATTGATCGAGAAACGGACGCAGGATTTCTCGCCGGAAATAGAGGCCGGTGTCGCTGTCGAATTTCACGACTCCCAGTGAACTGCCGTCGTCAATCTCCTGACCGTGATGCCAGGGCCCGAGCACCAGGAAAACTTTGTCGTTGCCGGTGTCCTTGGGCTTGATCGCTTTATACACCGCCATCGCGCCGTAGATATCTTCCTGATCCCACAAGCTGTGCACCAGCATCGCCGGCACCTTCAACGGTTGAGCGGCGAGGATTTTGTCCAGGGCCTGCTGCTGCCACCACGCGTCGTAACTCGGATGCTCCAGCAGCTTTCGCCAGAAGCCGGCCTGCTCGAGTCCGTGCCGCTTCCCTAGCTCTCCCGCAGATCCCGCTTCCATGTACACGTCGTAGTCGTCGAAGTGGCTGGTCCACCATTTAATTTTGTTGTCTCGTGTGCCTTCCTGCTCGTAGATGTATGGCATGTTCTGTTCGCGAAACGCGCCGTTGTGGAACCAGTCGTCGCCCATCCACCCGTCGACCATCGGATTCATCGGCACCGAGACTTTGAGCGCGGGGTGTGGATTCACCAACGCCATCAGCGGCGTAAACCCGTCGTAAGAGATTCCCAGAATTCCCACCTTGCCGTTGCTTTCCGGAATGTTTTTCACGAGCCAATCAATCGTGTCGTAGGTATCGGTAGCGTGATCTACCGGCGTCGGATTCAGCGGCCCGTGCAATGGGCGATTCATCACGTAGTCGCCCTCCGACCCATACTTTCCGCGAACATCCTGCACCACGCGGATATATCCGCCCTCCACGATGACTTCCGTGGCGTTGTCGTAACCCTGCAAGATCGGCCCGAGGTGAGAGCTGGGCGCGTGACTGGTAAGCGCTGTCGCATCATACGGCGTGCGCGTCAGCAAAATCGGCGCGCCCTTCGCACCACGCGGCATCAAGATCACGGTGTGCAGCCTAACCCCATCGCGCATTGGAATCATCAGATCGCGACGCTCGTACTCGAAGCTGTCGGTCACCGGCTGCAATCGGGCCGGCATTTCACTTGGTAAGCCGGTAGCAGATGGCGTCTGTGCCGGAGCCCGCTGCACGAACAGTAAGGCGCTAACCATTAGCCCAAACAGAAAGAGTGAACGAGACAAGCGAATCCTCAGGACTTCAGAGATCAACATGGTTTTTTGCATGCGGGGGATTATACCGGACAAAGGGCCGGTGACCTGCCCAACCCGGTCGCGAAACAGCAGAGGGAGTTGCTTCGCTAGCGAAGATCGACCGTAATTGCGTGCTTACGAGAGGCGGTTGAGGCCGTTGAAGGCGGCGGTCTTGTAGCATTCCGCCAGCGTGGGATAGTTGAAGACGGTGTCCTTGAAGTAGGTGACTTTTCCTTTGAGCAGCATCACGGCTTGGCCGATGTGCAGCAATTCCGCGGCGTCTTCGCCGAAGATGTGGACACCTAGAAGCTCGAGAGTTTCGCGGTGGAACAATAGTTTCAGGCGCCCGTCGGTATGACCGGTGATTTGGCCCCGCGCGATCTCGCGGTAGTACGCGACACCTACTTCGTAGGGCACATCCGAGTCGGTGAGTTGTTCTTCGGTCTTTCCGATGAACGAGATTTGCGGAATGGTGTAGATGCCGTAGGGATAGCCCGCGGGATCGCTTTTTACGTCAAGGCCAAACGCACGGCCCGCGGCAATACGTCCCTGTTCCATAGACACGGATGCGAGACTGGGAAAGCCGATGACGTCGCCGACCGCGAAAATGTGGGGCTGTGACGTGCGAAAGTCGGCGTCGACCTTGATACGCCCGCGATCGTCGGCGGTCAAACCCGCCGCCGGCAGATTGAGAGGCTCAACGTTTCCCCCGCGTCCCACCGCATATAAGAGGGCGTCCGCGATGATGCGTTTCTTGCTAACCAGATTAGCGGCGACTTTACCGTCGGGCAGCTCTTCGACGCTCTCGACTTCTTCATTCAGGCGCATGGTGGCACGGCGGTCGCGCATGTGATAGCTGAGGGCTTCGACCATTTCGGTGTCCGCGAATTCGAGCAACCGTGGCCGCTTTTCCACGATGATTACGCGCACGCCCAGCGTCGCAAACATGCAAGCATATTCAACGCCGATCACCCCGCCACCCACCACGATCAGCGTCCGCGGAACCTGCGGCATCGACAGAATCTGATCGCTGTTGATGATGTTGCGGCCGTTGATGGGCACCTTGGAATTGGCCGCGGGCTTTGTGCCCGTCGCCAGAATGATGTATTCGCCCTCGAGCTCGCTGAAGCCGTTACTGTTCTCGACACGGATATGGTGTGGGTCGGTGAATCGTCCCAGGCCGTGAATTAAGTCCACGCCGTTGCGCTTCAGTTGGTCGCCAATTACGGACACTTCGTTTTCGATGACGCGTTGCACGCGGAAATTCAAGTCCGCCATGGTGATGTGATCTTTCGCTTGATAATTCGCGCCGTAGAAGCTCTGGTCGTAGAATCCGGAAAGGTGCAGCACCGCCTCGCGCATGGTCTTGCTGGGGATGGTGCCGGTATTGATGCACACGCCGCCGACGGCGCTTTGTTTTTCGACCAGCGCCACGCGCTTCCCCGCTTTTACGGCTTGGATGGCGGCGCGCTGCCCGCCGGGGCCCGAACCTACAACAATCAGCTCATACGGCAGCATTCACGGTGTCCTGTGCGTCAGATTGGTCCGGTGGGGTAACAACGGGGCCGGGCTTCGTGTCACTTGCAGTATAAACGACCTGGGGCGTACGCACCGCGAGCGTGCGCGAATCACTAATGCCTGAAGCAACATGCATCAGATGTTCCTGCACCGAGAATCCATGCCCATTACGCACCGAACGCGGGCGAGAGTATGTGCCGTCCGAACCCAGAAGTCGAGCCTTACGCGTATCCGCCAGATAGGCGGACAAGATTTCGGTGCAAATACGCTGGCACAGCTGGGGATCTTTCACCGGAAAGATCACTTCAACGCGCTCGTAGAGATTTCGCTGCATCCAGTCGGCGCTGCCCAGATACAGCTCGGGCGTCCCGCCGTTTTCGAAATAATAGATTCGGCTGTGCTCCAGGAAACGACCGACGATGCTGCGCACGCGAATACGGCTGCTCAACCCGCGCACGCCGGGGACCAGAGCGCATTGTCCGCGTACGATCAGATCGATCTCCACGCCCGCCTGCGAGGCCCGATAGAGCGCCTGAATCACCGGCGGATCGACGACCGCATTCATCTTGATGATCATCCGCGCGGGACGCCCACGGCGCGCATGGCGTGCTTCGCGGTCGATCAGCGCGATACAAGTCTTGGCCATGTCGCGCGGAGCTACGATCAACGGCTTGTAGCTAGGTTGCTCGGCGTAGGCCGTGAGGTAGTTGAAGACATTGTGCACCGCCAAGGTGATCGCTTCGTCGCTGGTTAGCAGGCTAAAGTCGCTGTAGAAGCGCGCCGTCGATGGATTGTAGTTTCCGGTGCCGAGATGCGCGTAGCGGCGAATCTTTCCGTCGGGATCGTTGCGCACCATGAGCGCAAGCTTGGCGTGGGTCTTCAGGCCGGCCAGGCCGTGGAAGACTTGGACGCCAACATCCTCGAAGCTGCGCGCCCAGTGAATGTTGGTGGCTTCATCGAAGCTGGCCTTCAACTCCACAACCACGGTCACTTCTTTCTTACCGGCGGCTTCCAGGAGCGCTTCGGCGATCGGCGAATCGGTATTTGTGCGGTACAGCGTCTGCTTCATGGAAAGGACGCGTGGGTCGCGGCTCGCAGTCCTTATGAAATTGACGACGGTGTCGTAACACTCGTACGGGTGGTGCAACAGCACGTCCTGGCGGCGCAGCACGTCAAAAAGCGAGTCGGCGTCATGGCCGACGCGAACCTGGCGTGGAACAAACGGCGGATACTTCAAATCGGGCCGCGGCGTGTCATCGTAAAGATGAAAGAGCCGCTGAAGGTTGACGGGCCCGCGGACGCGGAATACCAGCGACTCGTCCAACTCGAACGTCGATACCAGGCGCTCGACGATGTCGGGATGCGCGCCTTCCTCGATTTCCAGCCGCACGGCGTCGCCTTTGCGGCGCTGCGACACCTGCGAGTCAATCGTTTCCAACAGGCTGCGGCTCTCTTCCTGCTCCAGATAAAGATTGCTGTTGCGGGTGATGCGGAATGCGGTGGAAGCCAGAATCTCGTAGCCTCGGTAAAGTCTCGATGCGTACGCCGAAATAATGTCGTGGAGTGGGGCGAACCGAATGCCACCGTTCTCGGTGGGAATCCGCAGCAAGCGCGGCAGCGCGCGAGGCACGGTGACCACGCCGAAGTAAGGCTTGCCATTCCCGCCACGCCGCCGCTTCAATAAAAATGCGATACACAACGCCTTGTTCAAAACGTGCGGGAAGGGGTGCGAAGGATCGACCGTCACCGGCGTCAACATCGGACTTACGCGCCGATCGTAGAACGTCTTCGTGAACCTGGCGGCTTTCGCTTCGATCTCGCCGGTGTACAAAACCCGGATCGATTCTTTCGCCAGCGCCGGTAGCAGCTCGTCGTTCCAGACCTTGTATTGATCACGCACGAAAACGTGCATCGCAGCGGAAACTTTTGCCAGTTCTTCCTCGGCGGTCAGGCCATCGGGACTGATTTCGCGCGAGCCATGTTCGATGCGCTGGAGGAAACTCGAAACGCGAATTTCAACGAACTCGTCCAGATTGTTGGCGGTGATGGCCAGGAACTTGACGCGCTCGAGCAGCGGATTCCCGATATCGCGCGCTTCTTCCAGCACGCGACGGTTGAATTCCAGCCACTCTACGTGGCGATTGAGATAGTGGCGCGGATCATCGAGCTTAGGGCGCTTCATAGTTCACTCTTGTTCGGGACGCAGAGAAATAGCCTATCTGTGTTACGGACAGATGAATGCGCCATGTGAATGATATCCTGCGTCTCCGGAGGGCGAGTGCCTTGCGAATCGGCCAAATCAGCGCAATCGCAGCGGGAGTGGCGGTGTTGTGGCTTCATGTTCGCCCGGCCCATCCTGCCGAGGACCCGATGATACCGAAACTGGAGGCGATTTTTGCGCCTTTAAGTGATGCCAAGGCCCCGGGCCTCGCGGTGCTGGTTCGCAAGGGCGGCCGCGCGGTCTTCGAGAGGGGCTATGGCGTGCGCGAGCTGCGAACCCTTGCCGCCATTGATCCGCGGACGAATTTTCGGCTGGCTTCGTGCACGAAGCAGTTCACCGCGATGGCGATCATGCTGCTGGTGCATGACGGCAAACTTCGGTACGACGAAAGCCTGACGGAAATCTTTCCGGAGTTTCCTGCCTACGGCAAAACAATCACTATCCGAAATTTGCTGAACCATACGTCCGGGCTGCAGGACTACGAATTGCTGATGGAGCGGGAAGAGAAGAGTGGCGGGCGGCGCTGGACGGAAGAACATCAAATCCAAGATGCGGACGTTCTTGCGTTGCTCGAAAAACAAAGCACCACACTTTTTGCGCCAGGGACAAAGTGGGCTTACAGCAATTCTGGTTACGTGGTGCTTGGTTCGATCGTTACCAGGGTTTCTGGAAAAACTTTGGGCGAATTTCTACGCGATCGCATTTTCGCGCCGCTGAAAATGGATCAGACACTGGCGTACGAGAAAGGAAAAAACGAAGTCACCAACCGGGCTTTCGGTCATTCGAAAGAGGCGAGTGGATGGAGGGAGACAGACCAGAGTTCAACTTCGGCGACAATGGGCGACGGGGGCGTGTACTCATCGCTGCAGGACCTCGGGCAATGGGACGAAGCGTTGACGCAACGCGCGCTGCTGAGCGAAGAGGAAATGCGCGCGGCATTTACGCCCGTGGAACTGAGCGGCGGCGCGCGACCGGTATGGCCCGCGAATTCCGATCGACCGGAGGGAACGCCGGTCTCGTATGGTTTCGGGTGGTTTCTTGACCCTTACCGCAGCCATTCTCGTATGTGGCATTACGGCGAGACGAGGGGATTTCATACTTACATCGAGCGATTCGCCGGCCAGACCGTTGGTCGTAGTGAGCTGACGATTATGGTGCTGTGCAATCGGACGGACCTTGACGCAGAGAGGCTTGCTGCGCAGGTTGCGGATTTGTACATTGGCTCGGATTAGCGCGCACTGTTTGCGTCACGCGGCTGCCAATGAAGTGGGTTGCTCGTCGCGGCGGCCCTCAGCGGCTAAAGCCGGATGGGAAGGCGGTCTTTTGCGGCACGGCTGAAGCCGTGCCCTCCCGTCGGCGCACAGACACGAGTGTCTGTGTTACGAGAAGACTCATCCGAGGCCAGCTAGTTTGCCTAGGCCTTTCATTTTGGCGCGGGCAGCCATGGCGCCGTATTGCTTCATCATCGTGCGCATTTGCAGGTATTGCTTGAGGACCTGATTGACGTCCTGGACCGTGGTGCCGCTGCCTTTGGCTATGCGTTTGCGGCGCTTGCCATCGATGACGTTGTGATCGCGGCGCTCCTGGTTGGTCATGGAATTGATAATGGCTTCGACTTGCTTTAGTTGGCCTTCGTCTACCTTGGCGTCTTTGGGGAGATTGGCGAGCGGGCCGACTTTCGGGAGCATGTCCACGAGTTGCTCCAACGGGCCCATTTTGCGAATTTGTTTCAGCTGATCGCGGAAGTCTTCGAGGGTGAAATCTTCCTTGCGCAGTTTGCGCTCGAGCTCGATTGCGGCTTTTTTGTCGACGGCTTGCTCGGCGCGCTCGATGAGAGACATTAGGTCGCCCATGCCGAGAACGCGGGAGACAATGCGCTCGGGATAGAAACCTTCGAGGGCGTCGTATTTTTCGCCGAGGCCGACGAACTTAACCGGGGCGCCGGTGACTTTGCCGATGGAAAGGGCAGCGCCGCCACGGGCGTCGCCATCGAGCTTGGTGAGGACTACGCCGGTGAGGCCGAGACGTTTGTGAAATTCGCCGGCGGACTTTACGGCGTCCTGACCGATCATGGAATCGGCGATGAAGAGAATCTCGCTGGGCTGGAGCTCTTTCTTGAGCGTGCTCAGCTCGTTCATCAGGTCGTCGTCGATGTGCAGGCGGCCCGCAGTGTCCACGATGACTACGTCGCTGGCGGAGAGTTTCGCTTCCTTGATGGCGCCGCGCACGATTTCGAGTGGCTTGTCGGTGCCTTTGCCGGGCCAGAGGGGCGTGCCCACTGCTTTCGCGACTTGGGCTAACTGTTCGCGGGCGGCGGGGCGGTAGACGTCGGTAGAGACGACCAGCGGACGATGGCCGTGGTTCGTGAGCCACTTGGAAAGCTTTCCTGTCGTGGTGGTTTTACCGGAGCCTTGCAGGCCGACGATCATCCAGACCGAGGGCGGGCGCGAAGCAAATAGCGGCTTAGCGTGCTTCCCGAGCATCGCGGTGAGCTCGTCGCGCACGGTCTTGACGACTTGCTGGTCGGGCGAAAGCTGCAGCATGACTTCACTGCCGATGGATTTCTGGCGAATGTTGGCGAGCAGTTCGTCGGCGACAGTCACGTTGACGTCGCCTTCCAGCAAGGCCTCGCGAATTTCGGCTAGCGCGGCGTCGAGGTGCTCTTCGGTGAGCTTGCCCTGGCCGCGCAGGTTCTTGAAAGTGCGCTGAAGTTTTTCCGTGAGATTTTCAAACATGACTGTTCCCCGAGGCACTTCGATTGTAGGGGGTCGCCAGAAGTCGGTCAAATAGAGCATCGGGTCTCGGTGACCAAACCGCTGGACAGGTCAAATTGGGCTGCTTACTAAACGCTGCTCAGAGTAGGGCAACCGTCGGGGAATATGGCTTTCGATCCAGACGATGCTGAATTCCAAAAACTGCAACAACTACAAGAAAAAGAAGGCGATAACAGAGAATTCTTGGTGGGTTCATCCTGGAATGCTTTCGGGAAGCGCCGGAAGCGCTACTATCATCCGGCGTGCGACCAGCGCGCATGCCCGATGTGGGGTGTGAAGCTCAAGAAGGTCTACAGTAGTACTAAGTGGTTTTCCCGAGCAGGTTTGAGGTTTCTTACTAATATCCCGCAGAAGTCGCGGTGCTAAAGTAGAGGATCAATCGTGTTGGTGTCACTGGGGCGCCAGTGGGGAGTAGTGCCGTGTCGATTCAATGTCCGATGTGCTCGAGCAAATGTGTCCGAAGATCCAGGAGACGTGCGATTTTGGAGCGCACCATTTTGTCGGCGCTCTGCGTGCGGCCTTTTCGGTGCGTGGAATGCAGCCACCGTTTCTTGCGTTGGTCCCTGCGAAAGAATGTGCCTTTAGGGCAAACGGGAACTTCCAATCGGCCGGACATGCAGGAGGCCGAGACGAAAGGGCCGGACCTGCTGGGCGGAGAAGCGGCGCGCTTTCATCTCAAGCTCAGCTAGACTTCTAGCCAGCTAAACTTCCGTGAGAATCAGTTTCTTGAATTTGCGAATGCGCGATTCGTCGCGCTTGTAGAAGGTCCATTGTTTGATCCGCTTGCCGCGGATCAATCCCGTCCGCATCAAAATCTTCAAATGCTCGCTTGCGGTGGGCTGGCTTACGCGCAGCTTCCTGGCGATCGATAGCCCGCAGACGCCATCCTTGAGCAAGTCTCCATCCACTTGAGGCGGGAAATGCCTTACCGGATGCCTGAGCCAGCTCAGGATCTGCAGCCTGCGCGGGTTCGAGAGCGCGCGAAGAGCGAGTTCCAGACTCATATAGACAGTTAGCCAACTCCCTAAGTATAATAGCATACTTCGAGATCGGCACGAGGGCGGATGCAAGCGATGACAAACACTTTGATCGACAGGGATGGCATTGCCGCAGTGGAGAGAATCATCCGGCCGCACATACGCCGAACGCCTGTGATCGCGGTGGATAGCGGCGACTTTGGGCTGACCTGCGGCGACATCACCTTCAAGCTCGAACTATTGCAGCACGGCGGCTCGTTCAAGGCGCGGGGAGCTTTCACGCAGCTGCTCACGCGGGAGGTTCCAAGGGCCGGGGTGGTAGCGGCCTCCGGCGGCAATCACGGCGTGGCCGTGGCCTTCGCAGCCATGAAACTGGGCGTGCCTGCCAAGATTTTTGTCCCTAGCGTCGCGTCCCAGGAGAAGAAGGACCGAATTCGCGCTAGCGGAGCGGCACTGGTGATTGCCGGAGACCGGTACGCCGATGCGTTGGCGGCCAGCGAAGAATGGGTCACACAGTCGGGCGCGATGGTCGTGCATGCCTACGATCAGGTGGAGACGCTGCTCGGCCAGGGGACCGTAGGCTTGGAATTTGAAGAGCAGACGCCGGAACTCGATACGCTGCTGGTAGCCGTGGGCGGAGGCGGGCTGATCGGCGGAGTTGCCGCATGGTACGGGGGGCGAACCAAGATCGTGGGAGTGGAGCCGGAAGCTGCACCGACTTTGGCAAACGCTCTACGCGCCGGACGGCCAGTCGACAGTGAAGCCGGGGGCATCGCCGCCGATTCGCTGGCGCCCAAGCGCGTGGGAGAATTGATGTTTCCCATCGCGCAGAAATATGTTGAGCGTGTGGTGCTCGTTTCGGACGAGGCTATTCAGGAAGCGCAGATGGAGTTGTGGAAGACACTGCGCATCGCGGCGGAACCTGGCGGAGCGGCCGCGTTTGCGGCGCTGCTGTCGGGACGGTATGAACCTAGACCAGGGGAGCGCGTTGGGGTATTGGTGTGTGGCGGCAACACGACCGCGGTGGATTTCACACGGGCAAAGCACGCCTGAGGCACGCTCGACTCAGAGCTTTTCTGTGCGTCTGTCGGCTTCTTACTCAATGCGCTGAGTCTCAGGTGTTCCGGCCTGGGCGCTTGGGCACGGCAATGTGCGCCCCTAGATCACACCAATTTCGCTCGATTTAACTTAGCAGTTCCATCTTGGCATTCCTCCTATTCAAATCAAAGTGTCCGCGATGGCGCACGAATCAGAAGTTAGTGACGCGTATGGACTTACAGACTTAACGAAGCTGGCGTTCGGACTCTTTCGTGCGAAGTAGAGATTGGCGCCTTCAGGAACTGAGCCGGGTTTGATGGGTTCTCAGGTTGCAATTTCGAGAGGAAGGAACCGATTGACGGTTCGGCTAAAGGTCCTGGTGATCCTGGCGGCCACGGCGGTGGCCATGCTCGGCACCCTGTACGTGGCGGCCGACTACGTGATCCTGAGTCCATTCCTTCGGCAGGAGCAGTTGACCGCGAGCGCCGGACGCGACTGCGTATTCTAGTGGTGGAGGACAACGAAGTGAATCAACTGCTTGCGACGCGACTGCTGGAAAGACGCGGGCATAGCGTGACCGTGGCTCCAAACGGTCGAGCTGCCATCGAAGCGCTGGAAAAACAATCGTTCGACGCCATTCTGATGGACGTGCAGATGCCGGTGCAGGGCGGTCTGGAGACGGCGGCGTTGATTCGCGAGGGTGAGAAGTCCACCAACGGGCATGTACCGATCATTGCTTTGACGGCCAACGCGATGGCCGGCGACCGCGAGCTTTGCTTGCACGCTGGAATGGACGATTACCTGACCAAGCCTCTGCAAGCCAAAAGTCTCTTCGCTATGATTGAGCGCGTGCTGCAGCCGGCCGGAGAACTTCCCACGGAGGCCCAGTCCGACAGCACGACATAGAGACTTAATACAAGCGAGCCGCGCGCTTTTCGCGACGCCAGTCAGATCGGGCGCCGGATCCCCAGCTTTCGCATGCGCGCTTGCAACGTGGTGCGCTTCATACCGAGGATTGCGGCGGCGCCTTTCGGGCCGGCAATGCGCCACTCGGTCTGCCGAAGTGCGCGAAGAATGTGCTGGCGCTCGGCTTCCTCCAGCGTCGTGATCGGCACAGAAGATGGCGACGATGAGAACAGGGGAATGTCTGCGGCAACGTTCCCATTCGAGGAAAACGTGGCCGACTTCAGCTCCGAAAGAGGCACGCGCAGCTCTTTGCCGGGAGAGAGAAGCACGGCGCGCTCGATGAGATTTTCCAGTTCGCGAATATTGCCCGGCCACCCGTAATTTACGAGCGCATCCATGGCGTCAGTGGGGACGTATTCCACGGTTTTGTTCAAGCGGCGGCTGAAGTTCTGCACGAAGTATCGCACCAGCAGCGGGACGTCCTCGCGGCGCTCTCGCAGCGGCGGGATCTGAATGGGGAAAACGTTCAGCCGGTAATACAAATCGCTGCGGAACTCCCGGTCGGCCACCAGCCGCGACAGATCACGGTTGGTGGCGGCGACGACGCGGACGTCCACGCGCTGCGTGCGATTGCTGCCCAGGCGCTCAAATTCCTGTTCCTGGAGCACGCGAAGCAATTTCGGCTGCAGCTCCAGCGGGATGTCCCCGATTTCATCGAGGAACAGCGTGCCGCGATCGGCAAGCTCGAAGCGGCCGATCTTCTGGCTGATCGCGCCGGTGAAGGCACCACGCTCGTGGCCGAACAGTTCCGCTTCCAGCAAACCGGAGGGAATAGCGGCGCAGTTGACCTTGACGAAGGTGCGCTCCTTGCGAGGGCTGAGATTGTGGACGGCTCGGGCGATGACCTCTTTGCCAGTGCCGGTTTCACCGAGAATCAAAACAGTTGTGCCCGCGGGAGCGACCAGCTCCACCTGTGCGAGCGCGCGGCGGATCGCGGGGCTGTCGCCGACGATCTCTTCAAAATTGTACGCGCTGCGAATTTCCTCTTCGAGGTAGAGCTTTTCTTCGGCGAGCTTGTCTTTCAGCGCGTCGATTTCCTTGAAGGCCAGGGCGTTCTCGACGGCGATGGCGATTTGCGCGGCGACTTGCTGCACGAGCTCAATATCCTCTGCGGTGAAAACATCCATGCGGCGGCTCGCGAGGTTCAGAGTGCCGAAAGTGCGGCCCCGGTTACTGAGCGGGATGCAGCAAACTACCTGGAGTCCTTCGGCACGCAGGAGGCGCACGACTTCGCTGGGATACTGGTCGAGATCGGCGCCGCGCGAGATGATGGTGCGGCCTTCGGCGATCGCGCGACCTGCCGGGGAAGCTTCGCGCGGAACGACCATTTCCGGCTTGAGCAGGCCTTGGCGCCCGGGAAAGTCGAGCGCGAGTATCTTGAGCAGTCCGCTTGCGGGATCGAGAAGCGCGAGGCTGGTGTAGTCGTGATGAATGACGCGCTGCAGAGTGGAAACGATGCCCCGAAATAATTCGGGGAGCTCGAGGCTGGTGACCAGCACGTTGTTGACGTCGAGCAAGACCCGTAGACGGTCGCGCTCGTGGGCCAGCTGCGTTTGATACGCCAGCGATGAATCGAGATTCAGCGCATTGTCCACGGCCACGGCCACCTGGCAGGCTACACGCTTCATGAATTGCAGCTCGCTGTCGGTAATGCGCTGGGGGATCAGACGGCCAAAGCCCATGGCGCCCAGGCGGCGTTGCGCAGTGGTGAGCGGAACCAGCGCGAAGGAGCGCACCCCTTCATCACTCAAGTGCCGCATGAATTCGGGATAGCGTTCTTCTTCGGCGGTATCGCTGACGACAAAAATCTCTTGCGACTGCCAGACCCAGCCGGAAGGGTGTCCTTCCACCGGAGCCTCCGAACCGATGCGCTTGTCATGCGGGACGCGGGTCTCGAGGATGTGCAAGCGCATGACGTTGCGGACGGGATCGTGCAAGGTGAGCGTAAGGAAATCGAAATCGACGACCGAGTGCAGGCGTCCGGCGAGGTCGTGGAAAAGTGCGGGGAGGTCGCGCTGCTGGGCGATGGCCTCGCTGACTTCCAGCAAGGCTTCGAGCTGCTGGCGCGAGTGTTCCGGCGGCGCCGCGGGCGCCGTTTCCGGCGAGGTAATGACCGGGTCCGGCATAACAGGCAGGATAGCACCCGCGTTGGCAGCGGCTCAACCGCAGGGGACGCGGGGGCGGGAGACCGAGACGTTTCCGTCGATTGCCAGGGAGTTTCGAGCAAAAGCTATTCCCCGAAGGGGGTTTTACTTTTTTGGCGAATCGGATGGGCGCGATGGTTCGCCGACCCAAGCGGGAGGATCGCTGGCCGGGAACGATTCCTCGGATGCTTCGTCCACGGCGTCGGTCGGAGGAAGCCCTTGGGGCGCGGAGTTTTCCGGGTCTGAAGCAGCAGGCATTTTCTTTACTTCGGGCTTGGCCACTTTCAACGACCTCAATTCTGAGTACCTCATGCTGAGTATAGGATACGCGGCGCGAGCGGCCGAAATCCATACGGTGAACCATTGATCCCGACAAACAGCCGAAACCCTCGCACAGAAAAGAGACCGCCGCCAACATGGCGTGAGTGACGCTTATGCTGCTACCAGGAATCGATGTCCGCCCTCGGGATCCTAAATCAAACGATAATCTCTTGCTCCAGAGAATTCCCGGAAGCGTAGCGCTGAAACAGATCGCTCAAGCGTTGGGTCCAGCGCTCCAGTCCGTCGCTACCGCCAAACGAAATGATCACTGCAAGGATGTGGCTGGTCTCCGCGGTGACCATCGTGCGTTCCGAATCACTGGTGGGGCTTCCGTGCGGTCCGTGCTGATCGCAAAACACTGGCAGGCCTTCCAGGTTCAGATCATACTTGCCGATTCCTTTGTAGCTTTCGCCGGCGAGGCCGGCGCGAAATACGATGTCTCCGCTCAGGTGCGCGAGATCGTACAAACCGATCGACAGCCGGCTCTCGACGGAGACGAGATTGATCACATCCACGACCGCATTGATTTGTGGCAATCCTTTGCCGGCGACGACGCGACGCAACAGCGCCTCCGCTGACCCGCGATATCTCGCGGGATCCTTTCCTAGAGCCTTGTACGCCGTGCGAGTAGAGGTAATCCCGCTTGATTCTAAAACGCCACGCGGATACGGCAGCTTCACGATTTCGTCGACGCGTGCCCGCATGTCAGCGAGCAACTCCAGAGCCGCCGCTGCGGCTTCCACTTGCGCCGTGACACAGCCCAGCGCGGTGCGAGGACATTTGCGCTTCAGGGCCTCGTCAATGCTCACGCGCATGACGGGTCCACAGGAATGCTTCTAGCCGGTTCTCTTTTTGCGTTTCTCATTCAGTGCCAATTCGTCACCCGAATCGATCTCGTGTTGTCTCATTTCTTCGAGGAGACCTTCGTCTGACAGATCCAGCGGATGCGAGTGCTTCCAATCGCGATGCGCGATCTTGCGCAATTGTTCCACAATGCGGTCTGAGTGGACTTCGATGGCCAGTTCACGCCGGCTGTCAAAGCTTCCCGGTGCCAGATTGATGGAGCCCACAATCGCCCGAGAGTTATCTGACAACAGCATTTTGCCGTGCAGCTTCATGTGCTTTAGTTTGTGGACCTTGATTCCGACGTCGTCCATGATGCGCAGGCCGCCCACCCCTTCTGACAGTTTTTCCCTTTTGAGCTTGTGCGGCGGCCGGGCCATGACGTGAACCTTTACGCCGCGCTCCTTGGCGCGCACCAGGCGTTCGATGATCACGGCATCCTGATAACGCTCGTTCTGCAAAAACAAGGTGTGCTTGGTATCGTCAATAAACCGGGCGATGCGATCTCTCCCATTGCCATTGCACCAAATCAGCCGGGTTGATTTGTCCACGTTAAAGACTTTGCGCGCCCAATCCGCCTCGAAACACTCGATTACTTCCGCAACGTCTCGCGCGTGGTCGGTTATCACGGCATAGTCGCGAGTGCCCGTCAGGTTTTTCAGATCCCAATTCAAAGACTGTATGAAAGCAACTTCGTCATCGATTACCATAGATTTTTCGTGCGTTACCTCGAAAGCCGGATTGCTATCGATTACCTTGATTCCGGCCGCCTGCAGGCGCTTGTGCGTCAGCGTATTTTCGGACTTGCCGCTGCGCCGGGCGGGGTTCAACATCACGCGCACATCCACGCCGCGCCGCTTGGCCAGGATCACCGCCTTCAGCAGCTCCGGATGTGAGAACAAAAACATTTTCACACGCAGCGATTTCCTGGCGGTATGGATCGCGTCCAGAATGGGTTTCGCGGTGTTATCCGGCAATACGATCAGAGTCTGCGACATGTGTCTCCCAGGTTCGCCGTCTACTTATATCAGATCGAGGGCGAAACGCCGGAAGGCGCGCCCGCCAACGTGGCTTCAAACTGCGCATGGTAGAGCCCGGCATAAACTCCACTTCGAGCCATCAATTCGTCGTGACTACCTTCTTCGGCCAGCACTCCGTCCTTCAGTACGACAATTTTATCGGCGTCCCTGATGGTGCTCAGTCGATGCGCGATGGTGATCACGGTACGTTTCTTCATCAAGCGACGGAGAGCTTCCATGACGAGTTTCTCCGATTCGGTATCCAGCGCCGCAGTTGGTTCGTCGAGTATCAGAATGGGATTGTTACGAATAATCGCGCGCGCAATGCCGATGCGTTGCCGCTGACCTCCCGAAAGCGTGTCGCCGCGGTCACCCACCATGGTGTCGTATCCATGCGGCATTTTGTTGATGAATTCGGCGGCGTTCGCCAGTTCGGCAGCCTCTTCAACTTCTGCTCGCGTTGCGCCCCCCTTTCCGTAGGCGATGTTTTCCGCCACCGTGCCCCGGAACAGCACGGTTTCCTGCAAGACATAACCGATCTGGCTGCGGAGTCCGCGCAACGTGAAATCTCGCACGTCGACGCCATCGATCGTTACCTTGCCTGCCACGGGATCATAGAACCTGGGAATCAGGCTTACCACCGTGGACTTGCCGCTGCCGGTTGGCCCGACCACGCCGGCCATTTGGCCCGCACTAACCTTGAAACTTACGTCGTTCAATACTTTGGCTTCTTTGTCGTAGCCGAAGTCCACGTGATCAAATGAAATGTCTCCTCTAAACGCTTCCGGTTCGCGGGCATCCGCTTTTTCCGGAATTACGTCGTCTGCTTCCAGGATTGCACGCACTCGCTCGACACCCACGGCCGTCTGGGCAATGGTGTTTGTCATGGTGGCGAGATCCTTTACCGGCTTGAACAATTGTGCGAGGTAGGAGAGAAAGACGGTCAGCGCACCTGCGGTCATGGCGCCTCTTAGAATGAGCGAAGAGCTCCGCCACAACACAAAAGCGGTACACAGCGCCACGATCACATTTACCATCGGGGACAGCAGGGCCTTCACTCGCCGCGCCTCAAGCGCCGCCTGCACGGTCGCTTTGCTGACCTCGCTCAACTCCTCCTGTTCCAGATCCTGCCTTCCGAAGGCTTTCACCACCTTCATGGACTCCAATCCTTGCTGCACGACGGCAACGATTTTGCTCTGCTCCTTCCGCACTTCCTTCGTGGCTTTTTTTATGGCCTTTTTGAAACGCGAAATAATCAGCAGCATGAACGGAGTAACAGCCACCGCGATGAGCGTGAAATCCCAATTCAGCCAAAACATAATGGCCAACATGCCGACAATGGTGAGGAAGTCCACTACGATTCCGAGCGTCGAAGACGAGGCGAATCCCTGGATCGTCTGCACGTCTGCCGTGATCGTGCTTAAGAGCGTCCCCATTTCATGGGTGTTGTAGTAGTTGAGCGAAAGGTGTTGCAGACGGTCATATGTACGCATGCGGAGATCGTTGGCCACCCACTGCCCTACGCTGGTCGTGCAGTAGTTCGCCACATACGACGCAACCGCTCCCAACACGACGATCAATACCAGCGCAATCGCGGCAGCCACGGCTATTTCCATTTTTGTTCCGGCATGCATGAAAGGGCGCAGGAAATCATCCAGCCAGTGCGGCAGCTTGTGCTCACCCACAACGTTGTCCAGAATGACCTTCAGGGGCCAGGGCGTAGCGACGGTTGCCACCATTTGCAGCAGCATGGCCAGCAGGATGATCAGCAGGGTTCCGCGGTACGGCTTCAGCAGACTCCAAACAAGCGGGTACACGCGAGACTCCCTTCGGCTGGATCAGATAACGATGCGCAGCGCATAAGTGCAAATCGAATTGCCAATCTAGTCCGACTCACGGGTCTTTGCAACCGATGCGTCGTGTGCGTCGTTGCTGCTCCGAACTCATCGTCGCGCAGCGGCAGGCTTGCAGCAAAATCGACTAGAAGCTGCGCAGAAAGCACAGGTAGAAAATGGAGCAGCCACTTGAAATGGTAGGCCCGAATGGACTCGAACCATCGATTTCATCATCCTATGTGGGCTTGACTGCGTAATTCCGCAGTGTGTAATTTGCATTCGGCTCTCAAGACCACGAACGGTCACCATGCCAACGCATGGAGGAAAAACATGACATCCGATAACTGGGCGGATTCCTGTTCTGCAGTAGTCCTGCTTTTCATCGCGTGTGCCGCGACAATATCCGCCGCTCCAATGGCGAGCGCTGCTGCTGGCGATGCGCAAATCACTGTTCTCTATGATGCGTTCGGGAAAGAATCCGTGATGCAGAAAGACTGGGGCTATGCTGCGTTGGTCGAATCCGGCGGAAAACGGATCCTGTTCGAATCGTAGTAGGTTGACACGGTGGAGGTCTGGGGGTGACCCGCAATCTTCAAGTGTTGTGCACAACCCCGCATAAATGTAGTGGTCCTCACTGCCGGAAAGACAGCCTTCCATTCCGGCAAGTGCTTGTAGCCAGCAAGGGAGTCTATCGTGGCCGCGACGAGATCGACCGCATCGCGGGCGAGATCAGGGCTACCCACCTTGACTTTCGGTATCAGCCAATTGCCGAGCCCGAGGAAACGGGCAACGGCGGACGGGTCCGATGGGTAGCGGGCCGCCATGGTGAGGCGCCAGCTTACGCCGGGACTGATTTCATCATTGCCCGGGACGGCCGGATTGCCGCCCTCTATCTTTTTTTCGACAAGCTACCCTGAGCTGGGCTCTGCCGTGCGACGTCCTATGCGTAGGATTGCAGCTCAAACCTAAAACGATCACCCAGAGTATTTTGAAGACATGTTTGACGACACAAGGCTTGTCACTGACAACACGCGCCCATCGTCGCTCTGAGTCATAAGCTGGTGCAGTGAAACGGCAAATACAGATAGGAAATCACAGGTAGAAAATTCGCGGGGCCGAGGGATGGTAGGCTCGTGGGGACTCGAACCCCAGACCTCCACCATGTCAATTCAGAAAGCGAATTTGGAAACAGTGAAAAAGAATGAGGAGGAATAGGCGTAAGTGACAGTCGCCAAGAGATTTAACTCAAATGTACGCCGACGGTGATGGGGTGGACGCGCACGCCGTAGTGAGCACGCGCAGGGGCTAGGATGGCCGGGTCACGTCACAAACTACGCCACAATTTGGTCTCGAAGTTCGAGCTTCAGTCCTGGGCTCTCCTCGCTAGATAACCATCCTTCAGCTCTGGCAGATTTGTGAAATTTGCAATCGGTGACCAAGACCGGCGTTGTTGGTGCGGCCCCCATTTGTTCGGCCAGAACCTTCGTTGACTTGCTTCAAGGCTGCAATCTAAGCCCGGTTTGTTCGGTACGTGATAAACGGGACTATCACGTACCTGGAATGACGCCAAGTGGCATCGGCAATCGTTAACAGGATTTTGCTGGTGTGATGCGCGGAAGCAACGGGCTCTATTAACTTAGGTAGGACGACGTTAGGTCTGCGGCTAAGACGCTTTGCTCATGCCAACGAGCGCCAGAATTAAAAGGCCGCCGAACGCTAGCGTGGCCAAGGCCTGCTGGTTCTGCTTAATCTGGGAGTTCCGAAGCACTGTCTCCCGCAGGCTGTTCATCGCCTGCTGGGGATTCTGAAACGCTGCCACGTAGCGAAGATCCTTGATGAAGCCGGACAGGGCCAGGCCATGCTCCAGAACGAACGGAAGAATCGGCTTGTTGTTTCCGTGTGCGATACCGATCTCCTGACTCACCCATTCCGATCCCATTGCATTCCTGCTCCAGAGCAGAACGAATAGATCGCATTCGAGAATGGCCGTTTTGGTAGTCGGTGTAATTGGCGCACCCGGAGCGACCGCATACTGTGAAACGAAGCACTGCACACCCGGGAATTGCAGAAAAGTCCGGAGGGCGTTTACGTCCGGAATGTCCTTTGTGGAGTAGCTGACAAAGATGGCTAGGTTTTGATCGGGTACAGCCAAACAGATCGGTTCTCGAAGGGAAGTAGCGTCGGATCAACTGGGTCGAAAATCAGTGCGCTTGTGCTTGGCTGGGTTGAGGATTGGGTGGTTCGATCCGATAGCCGAGACTTCGGAGTTGCCGGATCATTCTGGCAGTGCGCCTTTGCTTCGATTGTTTGGTGACGGCGGGGCCTCGTTCTTCGTAACCGACTCCCTGGTGCAGGATTAGCCAGATCAGGCGACACTGTCGATGGGCAATGGCCCCGATGGCTTGATTATGTCCCAGGCGCGTGACCGAGCGGCGATAGACAATGTCGAAGATGCTTCCTTTCGTCCTCGTTGCGGCGTTGGCCGTTTGGTTGAGAATGCGCCGCATGTGGCGGTTGCCCTTCGGAGATCGGTGGCTGTAGTTGACGCCTGCGCTCTCTTCGTCGCCGGGGCTGGCGCCCATCCACGAGGAGAGCTGCTTGGCCGAAGGAAAGGTTGCTGCCGTGGGACCGACTTCGGCAATGATTTGCTGCGCGGAATCGACACCCAGACCCGGCACTTCCGCTAACCGCTGGACGGCATCCTGGTGCGAATGGAGCAGAGTGGCAAGTTCTTGGTCCAGTTGACCAATCTGCTGCTCGAGGAATTGCAACTGCTCCAGTGCCATCTTCAGGAGCCGTCGGTACACGGGCTTGAGGTCCGTGCACGCGCCGAGCGCATCACACAATTGTTCCGGCGTAGCGCGTAATTTCTGATCGGCCAAAGCGGCCAGAGCTGCCGGATTGGTTTCTCCTTCAGCCAGCGCCCTCAACATGCGCCGGGCACTGGCGCCCAGCAGATCGGAGACCAGGCTGGACAACTTAATATGAGCCTCTTCCAGAAGGGACTCCAATTGGTTGTGCAACCGCACCCGGTCGCGTCTCAACTGGTACTTCTTGCGCGTTACCGTTCGCCATAGACGCTGCTCGGCATCGGGCACAAAACTCAAAGTCAATTCCCGGGCCACCAGGCGCTTCACCAGGCGTTCGGCATCGGGAAAATCCCTCTTGCGTCCCCGTCGTCCGCGATTGGATAGTGCCTGCGCCAAATGCAACGTTCCAGACTTCCGCCTCGCGCCTTCTCGCTTCTCGCATAGCGGCTTCCAATACCTTTCCAGCGCCTCCCACACTGGTTTCCAATATTGGGCCGTCGATTCCATGACTACTTCTTCGGCTTCTTGCTCGAGCAGCCATGCGGCCAGCGAGCGCAGTTGGTCGGGGCTGCTGCCAAACATCCGCCGCTCAAACTGGTACTCGCCTTCGATTTCGACGTTGGACACGACTACAGCTAGCACCTTTTTATGAACATCGATTCCCGTTATTCTGTAGGACATCAGCTTCCTCCTGGCCGGGAGCGGAGAGCGTGCTGCGGTTACCTTAAGCAGGGTCGCGGGCTATCGCCGCTCCCCCAGGGGAAGACAACGACGCCCAATTATTCGCTCAATCACGCACGCTCCGGATCAGACAGATTAACGGCCTCGACTTCTCCATTGAGATCTCGACCTCGCCGCTCCAGGCCCTTGCGATCCTACCTCCAAGTGATTTTCATGAGGTTTCGCGGGCCGTAGGCCCTAAAGGACAGATTAGATGGTGTTGCATCGACCGGTTGAATGCACCGCGTTAACCAGGCATTAGACTGCTTGCTCGATTCCTATTCATGATAGTTTTCCGAGTAGCCGACCATTTGGGAGTTATACGCGAGGCCACGCAGTGGCCACCGGCGGCGGGCCAGGATCATTCTTCGCAGTTTATGGTGCGCTGGCGCTACCTGGACCTCGGGATGAACGTTCATGTATTCACACAAAGATAAAGCAATACTGATGCGGTGGCAGGTCGCCAAGGTACGCTCCGACTGGCGCGTCCTCGTTCACCTAGGCCTTCCTGATAATGTTCCGTCGGAAGACATGACTGTCCAGGCCGAATATTACGCCGCCCGCGATGCCTTGAAGGAATTCGAGAACGCCGAGCTCGTCACACTGGCGAAACAAGCGCACCCCGATGTACCTGACGTAAATCTGAACACGGTAGACGGATACAGGCGCTGGTGCCAGGTTCAGCAGCATATTATGGAAGCAGAATTAAAACTTTTGGCTATCAGCCGGGAGATTGATGATGCGTTTCCACATTTGACGATGAAAGTGCAATAGGAGCGGCTACGACCGCTCACTTCAGAAGCTGTGCCGGGATTAGTCCTTCCGCAAAAAGCTCATCCGACGCTTCGAGGCCGATCATTCTGCGTTTGAATGGGCCGGACATCTTGCTCCCGGGGCCGAACTTGTCCGGTAAGCGCGTTGGCGGCGTCAGCAATAGCACGCGGCCTGCGCACGGGAGCAGTTGTTGTGGACTCTCAGGGATTGGCCGTTCCATTAGCTCATGGACCGCTCTTCACGAAGAGGACGCAATAGTCATTCGCCGACCAATCGTTGATAACCTTCTCTATCTGCAGTCCCGCAGTTGTTAACTCCTCGACCAGCACCTTTTCTGGAATGCCGTGCCCACCCCGATTCTTCGGGACTCCTTCTACGGGCGCCAAATTGGGGCTTGGTGGGAAATCAATGATTGCCAGATGGGCCCCCGGCTTTAGCGAGCGCACCAGATTTCTATCAAATTCCTGCGGCTGCGTGAGATGGTGATATACGTGGCGCAGAAAAATCGTGTCGCAGCAACTCGACGGAAGCTTTGTGTCATCCGCCGTTCCCTCCACTATAATGATGTTTTCGAGCTTGCGTTTCGCAGCTTCCGCCTTGAGATTCTTCAATTTCTCCGTGTCAATTTCAGTTGCATAAACACGCCCCGACGGCCCAACCTTTTGGGCCGCCTCGAAGCTGTACGTTCCGTCACCTGCGCCAACGTCCGCCACGATTGTCCCTGCCTTCCAGTGCGTCAACTCTGCGAGCCGAGCGATCTCGTGGCTCTGGTCGCCGCTCATTCCAAGAGCAGCGTCTCCTAACGACCAGAGCAAGGTGAATACAATGGATGCGATGCTGCAGCGAGATCTCTTGCGATTCATCGTTGCTCCCCTCTTTGCTACAGGGTCTAGACGCGCTCAATTCTCCAGCTATCCGACAAAGTCTCTCTATCGAGATTAGACGCACCGAACAGTTTTGTGGTCTTAGATTTTGGCCAATATCCGATATTCGAGCGGATGTTTGCCCATGATTTTCGGGCCAGTTCTACTTGATTGCATAACAATGTCGGCTCCTCCTCGACGCGAGCAGGCTTTGTTGTTAGGCTCAGGAAGACGGAGCCGGAGTTCGGTTCGTACGCGGGACAGCTCGGTACCGGACATGGCGCGCGCAGTAAAGCGCCGTCCACTTGATGGGGCATCCCGCTCCCTCGCGAGAGGGAGTTCGAAGAACTAATCATGGTCTGAAGTTTATGATCGAAGTCGGGTCGGAGGAGGCGCGCTCTCGCGCTGGCCTCCGTCCGCCGCTCAAACTGCACGGACGGTTTTCCCGTATGCAGCTTTCACGAAGACTCACTGCTTCCGAGTTGCGATAGAAGGAATTAATCCAACTAGGTTGACAAGCCCGAACTCGCCGTAGAGCGTCGTCTGGGGCAGCCATTTCCAGCCGGCATTGCGCCAATGCTTGAAGCGGTGCGACCAGATGCGATGCACTATCCAGCGATCGAGTCGGTTGAAGAGCAATCGGACATGGGCTCGCTTGTAATACTCGCCCCATCCTCGCAAGAGCGGGTTTAGCTCTTCGATCAGCTCCTCGGTTGGCAAGGGCACCTTCCGCTTGGTGCGCTGCCGGACCTGGTCCAGGAAACTACGGATCGACTTCTCCTTGGGATACGCATAGAGCGCACCCTCTCGGGCCTGACTACGAATCTTACTCGCGGGTAGATGGAGCTTCTTCTTCCCGCGTTTGATTTTGTAGCCAAGGAACTCGAAGCCATCCTGAGCATGAACGATCCGCGTCTTCTGCGGATGTAACTCCACACCCAATTGTTTCAGGATTCGGCCAGCAGCTTCCACTGCGGCTCGTGCCTCTGTTGCCGATTTACAGGTGATCACCCAATCGTCGGCATACCTCGTGAGCTGATACCCTCTCAGCCTCATCTCCCGATCGAACGGCGTCAGAAGTATGTTACTGAGCGTGGGCGAAACTACCCCACCCTGAGGAGTCCCGCGCTCGGATGGAAAGAGCTGGCCCTTTCCGTAGCTTCCTGCCTTGAGCATCGCCTCTAGGAGACGAAGTACTCGGCCATCCGCTACTCGTTGGGCTACCAGCGTGAGAAGTTTCGCGTGATCCACGGACCCGAAGAAATCTCGGAGATCTGCGTCCACGATCCACTCCGACCCGCCTTGTATCTCTTTCCAGATTTTGCGCAGGGCATCCTTCGTCGATCGCCCTCGCCGATATCCGAAGCTGGCGTCATCGAATACCGGCTCGAAGATGGGCTCTAACCGATTGAGCAGTGCTTGCTGGCACACCCGGTCATAAATCGTGGGTATGCCGAGCCAACGATGCTCTCCTGGTTTGTCCCTCTTCGGGATGGGATGTTGCCGTACCGGCTGAGGCTGATAGGTATCCTCTTTCAACTCCCGTTCCAGCCGATCCAACTGCTGGCCCAGCTGCGCTTCAAAAGTCTCCAGAGTTTCCCCATCCACACCTCCACTGCCCCGATTCGCCTTCACCCTTTCCCAGGCCATCTCCAGGTTCTTCCGCTTGTACATCTTGTCGATTAATGAATGGACCTTCTTCGCACCCGTCAGGTTGATCCAGTCCACCAGTCTCCTCAGACGAGAATGTACGGGTTTTTCACTCATGGAACTGTTCCTCCTTCTCGCCTTTACTCATCTGGTTTTCTTTCTCTTCCCGACCGCCTTCGCCGGCTGGCCTTCCCCGACCCACTTCCGTCGCCGGTTGCCCGGTCACGTGGCTTTCGCCGCGCTTCAGGTACTATTCAGCCGTCCGTATACTGACAGAGCTTCACTCGCCACTTCGCTTCCGCTTATAGGTCTGCTTACTCCGGTGCCACCCGAAGACTCTGTCAGCACCTCCTGAGGTCACGTGCTGTTCTTCTGTACCGTGCCGCCCGCAATCACCTTGGTGCGGTGGGTGAATGAGAACGCCTTCGTCTTCATCTCGCAGACTCGACCTTGCCCCACCTTTGGCCGACCGGTTCATCTTTGGGTCTCCCCATTGATTGCGGCCCGGTACTTCTCCGCAGGCCCTTCAGATTCCATCTTGTGATGATCACTTGATGGACACCCTGCCCTCCGGAGTACGGCAAGTGGTGGCTCCAGGTCCGTCTTGGCTGTATCCGGCTTTCGCCTTCGTGCCCGTTTAGACGTCTCCATACCTTCCACTTCCTCCGGCCAGCGAGGAATTACCCCCGCTTTCTTGGATATAGCGCTCCTCATCCGAGCGCCAGAGGGACTTTAACCCTCCGGAACAACGCGCTGCTCAGCACACGAGATGGTTTGGGTCGGACGGAAACCGACCGCTAGATTACGAGCGAGCCGAAGTCGTCAAGGCCGAGAAGCAAGACAACTAAAGGAAGCGGAAGAAAAAACTCTTTTAAGTGAGTGGATAAGTCTGCTCAAAAAGTGTTTGACAGAGCCGACATTGTTAGAGATGTCCGGTTTCCGCTGCCGGCTACTCCAGCAGAACCTCGCTTTTCTGTTTGCGAAGTCCTTGTGAACGGCAACTGCTAGGTCTTGGAAATCGGTGGCTCTGCTCCGTTGCGCTAAGCGCGCAACGCCATACCTTGACAATCGACAATTCCTATTGTAGATAACCATAGTATGGCGAAGCCGAACGATCTTGTCCAAGGGACGCTCGATCTTTTGATCCTGAAGACCATCTCGCTTGAACCCAAGCATGGTTGGGCAATTGCGAAACGCATTCAACAAGTCTCGGGAGAAGTGCTGCAAGTCCAGCAAGGCTCGCTGTACCCGGCATTGCATCGTCTGGAACAAAAAGCCTGGATCAAGGCCAAATGGAAGGAAACCGAAACGGGAAGGCAAGCGAAGTTTTATTCGCTGACGGCTGCGGGGCGAGCGCAGCTTGAAAAAGAAGCCGCAAATTGGAATCGCCTATCTGCGGCTATCAGCCTGGTTGTGCAGACGACGTAGAGGTAGGTGTCATCGTGTGGGCTCAACGATTTTGGCTCAAGTTACAAACTCTCTTCCACCGTAACCGTACCACTCAGCAATTAGACGACGAATTTCAATTCCATCTCGAACAGCAGATTGCTGAGAACATCGCTCGTGGCATGAGCCGCGAAGAAGCCCGCTACACCGCTACCCGCGCCTTCGGCAATCCTACATTCCTCAAAGAAGAGACCCGCGACACCTGGGGCTGGATCTGGCTGGACCAGCTTGCGCAAGACCTCCGTTATGGGCTTCGCACCCTGCGAAAAAATCTCGGATTCACGGCGGTGGCGGTGCTAACCCTCGCCCTGGGAATTGGCGCCAACACGGCCATTTTTCAACTGATCGATGCGCTCCGCCTGCGCGCCATTCCTGTGAAGGAGCCGCAGCAACTCGTTACCGTTCAACTGGCCGACAACACCGGAGTGAGGGGAAGCCAAGCCAGTGGGTATCCTGTTCTGACCAATCCGGTCTGGGAAAAACTCCGCGCCCAGCAGGACGCGTTCTCCGGTGTTCTTGCCTGGGGCAGTAATAGTTTCAACCTCACTCCGGGCGGCGACGTTCGGCTCGCTCAAGGCCTTTTCGTCAGCGGCGATTTTTTCCACGTACTCGGTGTGCAGCCACTAATGGGCCGCGTTTTCACCGCCTCTGACGATCGCCGCGGTTGCGGCTTGCCGGGAGCCGTAGTTAGCTATGCATTCTTGCAACGCGAGCTTGGCGGGGATCCTTCGCCCATCGGGCACAAGCTCACGCTTAACTATCATCCAGTCGAGATCATTGGCGTTACTCCCCCCGGTTTCTTCGGGCTCGAAGTGGGTAGCTCCTACGACGTTGCCGTCCCCATTTGCTCGCAAGCGGTTCTATGGAGCGAAGGCACATGGCTCGATGAAGGCACGGTTTGGTGGCTGAACGTCATGGGACGGTTGAAACCGCGCTCGTCGCCCGAAAAAGCAAACGCGCAGTTGGCGGTGATTTCACCGGGGATCTTTCATGCCACACTTCCATCAAACTACCCTGCCGAAAACGTGAAGGACTATCTCAAATTCAAACTCGCGGCCGTTCCTGCGGGAAGCGGCGTTTCTTGGTTGCGCAGTCAATATTCAGATTCCTTGTCACTTCTGCTGGGCACCGCAGGTTTGGTTTTGTTAATCGCTTGTGCCAACCTCGCCAACCTGATGCTGGCGCGCGCCACCACGCGTGAGCACGAATTCACTGTGCGCTTTGCCATCGGCGCCTCGCGCGCCCAGCTAATTCGGCATTCGATGACGGAAAGCCTTCTTCTTGCGCTGCTGGGCGGTGCGCTGGGACTTTTCCTCGCTGAAGCGCTTAGCAAATTCCTAGTGGCCTCACTGGGCACGGAGGGTGATGCGCCGTTTCTCGACCTTGAGCCAGATTGGCGCCTGCTCGCCTTCACATTTGGACTGGCAAGCCTTACCTGCATCCTGTTTGGCTTGATACCAGCACTGCGGGCATCGCGCGTCTCCCCCGAGGCGTTCAAGTCCGCTGGCCGCACTGTAACTGCAAGCCGCAAACGATTTGGATTTCGCCAAGGATTGGTCGTCTCGCAAGTTGCGCTGTCACTCGTGCTCGTGGTCGGCGCGCTGCTCTTTTCCGACAGCCTGAGCAATCTTCTCGCCGTGGACGCCGGATTCTCGCAAAAGGGAGTCGTCATCGCCGATCTAGACCTCTTTCGCCGCGTGAACGTTCCGTACGCAGCGCGAGTCACATTCAAGCAAGATCTGCTGCAAAAGATTCGCGCGCTTCCCGGCGTCGAATCGGCCGCGGAGGTAGACATCCTTCCCCTTAGCGGGAGCAGCACAGAAAATGTGGTCTGGATCGAAGGAACCAAGCCAGCCAGCGGATTGGATTCCCTGTTCAATTCGACGAGCGATGGTTACTTCAAGGCGATGGGCATTGCGTTGCTTGCGGGCCGGGATTTCAGTCCGCAGGATACGGTCTCCTCTCCCAAGGTCGCGATTGTGAACCAGACCTTCGCCCGCAAACTTGGCTTAGGGATGAATCCTATCGGAAAGACGTTCCGGCGGCAGGCTACTCCGACCGAACTGGAACAACCCTTCGAAATTGTAGGCCTGGCTACGGACACAAAGTATTCCAGCTTGCGTGAAGAATTTCGCCCCATCGCGTTTCTCTCGACGTCTCAAGACCCCCGGCCCGGCCCCTCAGCTCAATTCGCGATCCGTTCGGCAGCGCCCATCGCCGAAACGGTTTCAAATGTCAGAAACCTTGTCGCTCAGGCCAGCCCTCTGATCACCCTTGGTTGTCAGCCCTTTGAAACCACGATCCTTGAGGGCCTGACGCGCGAGCGCCTGATGGCCAAAGTCTCCGGCTTTTTCGGCCTGCTCGCTGCGCTGATCGCCGCCGTTGGTCTTTACGGTGTGATGTCTTACTTGGTCGCGCAGCGCACGAATGAAATCGGCATCCGCGTGGCGCTCGGGGCACAAAGGACTGACGTCCTCTCGCTGGTGCTTCGCAATGCCGCTTTGCTCCTCGCCCCAGGGTTGGTCCTCGGTGCGTTTCTGAGTGTGGCCGCTGCCCAAGCGGCGAGAGCCATGCTCTTTGGCCTTAAACCAAGCGACCCCAGAGTTGTCGTTGCCGCCATCATCGGTTTGGGATTCGTTGGTTTTTTAGCGAGTTTCCTTCCCGCGCGACGGGCGTCGCGAGTCGATCCCATGGTCGCGCTGAGACACGAATAGTACTTCGGGCAAAGCGACCGGCAACCGGAAGCCACTCCGGGCCGGAAATCTGCTTCTGGGAAGTCGTGAGCTTGCATTTACTTGCCCGTGTAGTCGGGTTACCGGACAAGGATTTTGGGGACGATTTCACGGGATTCGCTTTGAGGGGCCTCCTTCGTTTGTAGTAGGTGTAGTAGCCGTAAGGAGGGGGAGGCTCCCCTGCAATGCAACGTGCACCCTCCTCCCCTAGGACCTACTACACCTACTACAGTCGTTGCTACGGTTCGTTGACTTGCCCCAAGTCGCAACCTAAGATGAGCGGCAAATGGCGGAATCCCAATCACTTGTCGGGCAGACCGTCTCTCATTACCGCATCCTCGAAAAACTTGGTGGAGGCGGAATGGGTGTGGTCTACAAAGCCGAAGACGTCAAGCTCCACCGCTTCGTTGCCCTGAAGTTCCTTCCTGACGGATTCGCCCCAGACTCCCAAGCTCTGAGCCGCTTCGACCGTGAGGCGCAGGCGGCTTCCGCCCTGAACCATCCCAACATTTGCACCATTCATGAAATCGGCGAACACAACGGTCAGCCCTTCATAGCGATGGAGTATCTCCGCGGCGAAATGTTGAAGGACCGCATTTCTGACGGACCATTTTCGATTGAGACAGTGCTTGAATTGGGGATCGAAATTGCAGACGCGCTAGACGCCGCGCACGCCAAAGGAGTCGTCCACCGCGACATCAAGCCTCCCAACATATTCGTGACCGAGCGCGGTCACGCCAAGGTATTGGATTTTGGGCTAGCAAAGCTGGCACCTGCGGGCGGTGTCGTGAATCTTTCGGCGATGCCCACGGTCAGCGAGCGAGAACAGCTCACTCGACCGGGCAGGGCGATTGGCACCATCCCGTATATGTCGCCAGAACAAGTGCGGGGCGAAGAGCTGGATGCACGCACGGATTTGTTTTCCTTTGGTGTGGTGCTCTACGAAATCGTGACAGGAGTTCAGCCCTTCCGGGGTGAGACCTCTGGCGTGATTGCGGAAGCGATTCTGAATCGCACACCCGTTGCGGCGGTACGGCTGAATCCTGATCTTCCACTGAAGTTAGAAGAGATCATCAACAAGGCATTGGAGAAGGACCGGAAGCTGCGCTACCAGAACGCCGCTGAGATACGCGCGGACTTGCAGCGGCTGAAGCGCGATTCCGATTCAGGGCGAAGCGCCACTGCAACGGTCGAGGCTTCCGTGAAGCCCGCGACGAAAACCACGAGTAGTCGAAAATCAACAGTCACTTTCGCAGCGATATTGATCGCCTTACTGGCGGCGGGCGGTTGGTTGTTTTTCTCGCGCCAGACCCACGCGCTGACGGACGAGGACACCATCGTCCTTTCTGATTTCACCAACACCACAGGCGACCCAGTGTTTGACGGGACCCTCCGGCAGGGTCTTTCAGTACAACTCGAACAGTCTCCTTTCCTCAGCGTCATTTCCGAGGAGCGCGTCCAGCAGACCCTGAAGATGATGAACCAGAAGCCGGATGCGAAGCTCACACCGGACATTGCTCGGGAACTCTGCCAGCGCACAGGGAGCGCCGCCGTCCTAGACGGTTCGATAGCGCAGATTGGCTCCCAGTACAGCCTGATTCTCAGGGCGATGAACTGTTCGAATGGAAAATCGCTCACGAGCACGCAAGCTCTGGCGAGCGACAAAAGCCACGTGCTAGCTGCGCTGGCAAAATCAGCCACAGAAATCCGTAACAAGCTCGGCGAGTCGCTGAGCACGGTGCAGAAGTTCGATATTCCTCTTGCACAGGCCACGACGCCGTCGCTCGAAGCCCTTCAGGCATACAGCGCAGGGTACCGGGCGGCAATCGGAGAAGGAGATTTCACGGCAGCAAGACATTTGTTCCAGCAGGCCATAAAACTCGACTCGAATTTTGCGATGGCTTACCTCGGCCTTGGACTCAGCTCCGGGGCCGTAGGAGAAACGGCTCTAGCGTCTGAAAACATCCGGAAGGCATTCGGACTGCGTGCGGGCGTCAGCGAGCGAGAGAAGCTGTGGATAGACTCTGAATACCAAAAGATTACTGGCAACCGCGAAAGAGCGCAGCAGGTCTTTGAAGTCTGGGCGCAGACGTATCCAAGAGACTGGGTGCCACGGCACGAACTGGGCAGTGTTTACTATGAATTCGGACAATACGACAAAGCACTCGCGAAATTTCGCGAGGCCCTCCAGCTTTACCCGGAAAGTGGCCTTATATATGACAGTCTGGTTCTTACATATGCCGCACTGAATCGCTTGGAGGAAGCTCGCGCTGCTGCGGACGAAGCAAAGATGAAACACATTGATTCTGCTCAATTGCTAATCAATCTGTATAAGTTGGCTTTTCTACAAAACGATGCGCAGGGGATGGCGCAGCAGGTAGCATTCGGCGCAGGCAAGTCGGGACTGGAAAACCAGCTTCTGGGGAACGAAGCTGATACGGCAGCGTATTCCGGACGGCTGGTGAAGGCGCGGGATTTCTCACGTCAGGCAGTCGCTTCAGCCGAGCGAGCGGAAGAGAAAGAGGCAGCAGCGGGCTATGAAGCGGACGCAGCGTTGAGGGAAGCTCTATTTGGAAATGAACGGGAGGTGCGGCAGATGGCCGACGCTGCGCTACGACTTTCGACTGGAAAGGATGTGCAGTATGGAACGGGACTAGCGTTCGCATCGGCAGGGGATGCGACTAGGACGCAGACGCTGGCCGATGATTTGGCCAAGCGCTTTGCAGAGGATACTTTCGTGCAGTTCAACTACCTGCCAACCCTGCACGCGCAGCTTGCGCTTAACCAAAACGATACAGCGAAAGCCCTTGAGGTGCTTCAGGCTGCTGGTCCCTATGAATTAGGTAATGTTGGCCCCATTCCTCTATATCCTGCTTACGTTCGCGGCACTGTCTACCTAGCTGCACATCAGGGGAGTGAAGCCGCCGCCGAATTCCAGAAAATCCTCGACCATCGCGGAATTGTGCTCAACGAACCCATCGGAGCACTCGCGCATCTCCAACTCGGCAGAGCCTATGCGATGGAAGGCGACACGGCCAAAGCTCGTGACGCCTATCAGGATTTCCTCACGCTCTGGAAAGACGCCGACCCCGACATCCCCATCCTGAAGCAAGCCAAAGCGGAGTACGCGAAGCTGCAATAAATTCCATGCGTCGATGACTGTTGCTACTGGAACTAGCGCGTCCAGGCCGATAACAATGACTTGACCCTTACCGTACTGCCGACTATCCTCCAGTCTCCCTCGGTAAACCATACATTTACCCCCTCAAAGGAGAAAGTCATGTCTACAGCTCCGAAACCCCAAATGGAAGTTCAAGACCCCGTCAAAGTAGACCCGAAACACTACAAGGTGGAAGTCGAAAATGAGAAGGTGCGCGTGCTCCGAGTCAACTACAAAGGGCACGAGAAGTCGGTGATGCACTCGCATCCCGACAGTGTTGCGATCTTTCAGAACGATACACATTGCAGGTTTACGTTCCCGGATGGCAAAACGGAAGAGCGCCGTTTCCGCGCAGGCGAGACGCTCTATGCGCCCGCCGGAAGCCATTTGCCGGAGAACCTGGGCGGTCACCCCATCGACCTGGTAATCGTCGAACTGAAACGGTAGTTCGGGAAACCTCTAAAGGCATTATCGAGAGAATGGCGGGGTATTTGTCTGGTCGCGCTGCCGGACGACGTTGTTAGCGTTGCTAGGGCCGAGTACGCAAAGTTGCGCTAGCTTGCCTAGCGACCAAGTCGTTATGGCGATTGCGGGACACGTCTCCCCAAAGATGCTTGCGCACTACTCGCATGTTCGGATGAACGCGAAGCGCAAGGCATTAGATCCGCTCTCACGTGAAGATTCAAGAGATAGTTATGGCACAAACCACGACACAAAAAATCTGCCTGCCGTTTCCGCTGATCCTCAAGTGATTGAAATTAATGGTAGGCTCGTGGGGACTCGAACCCCAGACCTCCACCGTGTCAAGGTGGCGCTCTAACCAACTGAGCTACGAGCCTAAACTGTTTACTTGAATCGACTTACCAAACCCGCCTTGACCCTCAATTACTGCGCTGGGGGCCGATTGGGGACTGCTTTCCGAGTTGAAAAGTCCATCAAGTTTCTCGACTGCCGCTAGCCTTGTGACGTCCGGCGAGTGTGCATAGCGGGCAGTCATCGAAATTCTAGCATGCCCCAGTAAGTGCTGCACAGAGACGATATTCGCTCCTCTGTCCACAAGGCGCGTTGCAAACGTGTGGCGAAGGTCGTGAAATCTAAGGTTTGGTTCAAGCTTTGCAAGCAGAACAGCCCTTTTGAATCCCTTTTTCAAATCTAAGATCCTCTCGCCAGGCTTTCGGTTGCTGGGAGTCCACGTCGAACAACAAAGCCTCCAAGCGGTCGGCCTGGAGTCCAGGGGAAGTAGTGTCGGATCAACTGCTTAGATGGTGTTGCATCGACCGGTTGAGCTGGCAGCGGTTATCAGAGAAGTGGATTTCCGGGCACAAAAAGCACTTGATTGCATAACAATGCCGGCCCTCCTCGACTCGAGTGGGCTCTTGTTGATAGGCTCGGGAAGACGGAGCCGGAATTCGGTTCGCACGCGGGACAGCTCGGTACCGGACATGGCGCGCGCACGAAAGCGCCGTCCACTTGATGGGGCATCCCGCTCCCTCGCGAGAGGGAGTTCGAAGAACTAATCATGGTCTGAAGTTTATGATCGAAGTCGGGTCGGAGGAGGCGCGCTCTCGCGCTGGCCTCCGTCCGCCGCTCAAACTGCACGGACGGTTTTCCCGTATGCAGCTTTCACGAAGACTCACTGCTTCCGAGTTGCGATAGAAGGAATTAATCCAACTAGGTTGACAAGCCCGAACTCGCCGTAGAGCGTCGTCTGGGGCAGCCATTTCCAGCCGGCATTGCGCCAATGCTTGAAGCGGTGCGACCAGATGCGATGCACTATCCAGCGATCGAGTCGGTTGAAGAGCAATCGGACATGGGCTCGCTTGTAATACTCGCCCCATCCTCGCAAGAGCGGGTTTAGCTCTTCGATCAGCTCCTCGGTTGGCAAGGGCACCTTCCGCTTGGTGCGCTGCCGGACCTGGTCCAGGAAACTACGGATCGACTTCTCCTTGGGATACGCATAGAGCGCACCCTCTCGGGCCTGACTACGAATCTTACTCGCGGGTAGATGGAGCTTCTTCTTCCCGCGTTTGATTTTGTAGCCAAGGAACTCGAAGCCATCCTGAGCATGAACGATCCGCGTCTTCTGCGGATGTAACTCCACACCCAATTGTTTCAGGATTCGGCCAGCAGCTTCCACTGCGGCTCGTGCCTCTGTTGCCGATTTACAGGTGATCACCCAATCGTCGGCATACCTCGTGAGCTGATACCCTCTCAGCCTCATCTCCCGATCGAACGGCGTCAGAAGTATGTTACTGAGCGTGGGCGAAACTACCCCACCCTGAGGAGTCCCGCGCTCGGATGGAAAGAGCTGGCCCTTTCCGTAGCTTCCTGCCTTGAGCATCGCCTCTAGGAGACGAAGTACTCGGCCATCCGCTACTCGTTGGGCTACCAGCGTGAGAAGTTTCGCGTGATCCACGGACCCGAAGAAATCTCGGAGATCTGCGTCCACGATCCACTCCGACCCGCCTTGTATCTCTTTCCAGATTTTGCGCAGGGCATCCTTCGTCGATCGCCCTCGCCGATATCCGAAGCTGGCGTCATCGAATACCGGCTCGAAGATGGGCTCTAACCGATTGAGCAGTGCTTGCTGGCACACCCGGTCATAAATCGTGGGTATGCCGAGCCAACGATGCTCTCCTGGTTTGTCCCTCTTCGGGATGGGATGTTGCCGTACCGGCTGAGGCTGATAGGTATCCTCTTTCAACTCCCGTTCCAGCCGATCCAACTGCTGGCCCAGCTGCGCTTCAAAAGTCTCCAGAGTTTCCCCATCCACACCTCCACTGCCCCGATTCGCCTTCACCCTTTCCCAGGCCATCTCCAGGTTCTTCCGCTTGTACATCTTGTCGATTAATGAATGGACCTTCTTCGCACCCGTCAGGTTGATCCAGTCCACCAGTCTCCTCAGACGAGAATGTACGGGTTTTTCACTCATGGAACTGTTCCTCCTTCTCGCCTTTACTCATCTGGTTTTCTTTCTCTTCCCGACCGCCTTCGCCGGCTGGCCTTCCCCGACCCACTTCCGTCGCCGGTTGCCCGGTCACGTGGCTTTCGCCGCGCTTCAGGTACTATTCAGCCGTCCGTATACTGACAGAGCTTCACTCGCCACTTCGCTTCCGCTTATAGGTCTGCTTACTCCGGTGCCACCCGAAGACTCTGTCAGCACCTCCTGAGGTCACGTGCTGTTCTTCTGTACCGTGCCGCCCGCAATCACCTTGGTGCGGTGGGTGAATGAGAACGCCTTCGTCTTCATCTCGCAGACTCGACCTTGCCCCACCTTTGGCCGACCGGTTCATCTTTGGGTCTCCCCATTGATTGCGGCCCGGTACTTCTCCGCAGGCCCTTCAGATTCCATCTTGTGATGATCACTTGATGGACACCCTGCCCTCCGGAGTACGGCAAGTGGTGGCTCCAGGTCCGTCTTGGCTGTATCCGGCTTTCGCCTTCGTGCCCGTTTAGACGTCTCCATACCTTCCACTTCCTCCGGCCAGCGAGGAATTACCCCCGCTTTCTTGGATATAGCGCTCCTCATCCGAGCGCCAGAGGGACTTTAACCCTCCGGAACAACGCGCTGCTCAGCACACGAGATGTATGGGTCGGACGGAAGCCGACCGCTAGATTACGAGCGAGCCGAAGTCGTCAAGGCCGAGAAGCAAGACAACTAAAGAAAGCGGAAGAAAAACCCCTTTTAAGTGAGTGGATAAGTCTGCTCAAAAAGTGTTTGACAGGGCCGACATTGTTAGAGATGTCCGGTAACGCGACTTATCGGGACTCGATGGTTGCGGTTTCAATTTGGCGCGTTCGCCTGGGAACTCTTCAATCCCTTGGTTCCGTGTGTCAGCGCCAGTGATGTCGCCAGCTACCATCCATCACTATGCTCGCGTCTTTACCGGTTATGGTGTATATACTCTCTACTATCTCTGCGAGAAACTTTCTGCGGATTCGCATGCTTCGCTCCCTGCTCTTAGCTGGCTCGCTCCTTCTTGTCGCGGGGCTCTGTTTCTCTAGATCCCAAGAGCAGCAACCGCCTGTTCCCCCGCCAGTTCAGGGTCCCTCCATCAAAGCCGAAAGCCGCATCGTTGTGGTGGACGTGGTTGTCACCGACAAACAAGGGCAATCCGTTCCTGGCCTTGGAAAGGATGACTTTCACATCTCGGAAGACAGCGACCCGCAAATTGTCACTTCTTTCGAGGAACACAAAGGTGCCGCTCCAAACGAAATGAAGTTGGCGCCGATGCCGCCCAACGTCTACACCAATTTTCCGACCTCATCTGGTGCGGATTCCGTCAACGTTCTGCTGCTCGATCTTCTCAACACCCAGCCGCAAAATCAGGCCTTTGTCAGGCAGCAGGTCATCAAATATCTCGGCGAAGTTCCGGCAGGCACACGGCTCGCCGTTTTCGCACTCGGATCCCATCTCCGCATCGTTCGCGGGTTTACAACCGATTTCTCCGGTCTGTCCGCTGCTTTGGAAGACAAGAAATTAGGTGTCTCTCCTGAAGTGTCCCGAAGTCTGCCGACCGAGGCTAACCAGTACAGCGACGCGGAGATTCTCCGGCAGATGCGCAGGAGCCAAGCCGCGCCCACGGCCGTCGATGCCGTGGAGTCTTTCCAGCGCGATGAGTCCGTCGAGCGTGTTAACGCTCGCATCGAGGTGACCTTACAAGCCTTCCAGGAAATCGCACGCTATCTTTCCGGGATTCCCGTCCGTAAAAACCTGATCTGGTTCTCGGACAACTTCCCGATCAGCTTCTTCCCGGACACTCGCGGCAGAGCTCCCAAGAATCAGGAGCACGTCCAGAAAACCTCGGGCATGCTGACCGCAGCGCAGGTTGCGATCTATCCTGTATCCGCGCTCGGAGTTCTCGCAGACCCCACCTTCGATGCGAGCAAACTGGGCGGTTCGCGCCGGGAACTTGAAGCCCGCCTCAGCGCGAATCAAATTGCCATGGAAACCATTGCCGAGGAGACCGGCGGCCGCGCTTTTTACAGCACGAACGCGCTGAGCGACGCTGTGAAAGACGCTGTGGGCAACGGCTCCCACTACTACACCCTGGCCTATTCACCTGCCAACGGAAAGAACGACGGCAAGTTCCGCCGCATCCAGGTCAGCCTCGCAGACGGCAATTACAAACTTTCTTACCGGCGCGGCTACTTCGCTGACCAACCCGGCTACGAAAGCGCTTCCCAACAGGGCGCAGACGACCCCATCGTGCCGCTTATCGGTTTAGGCATGCCGGACTTCGACCAGATCCTGTTCAAGGTCCAGCTCGTGCCGAAGAATCCGCAGCCTGCCGCGAATGCAAGGCGTGCGGGAAATAACACAAAATTGAAGGCCCCATTTACCCGCTACGATGTCAACTTCGCGGTGGCCCTACCCGACATCGCGATGGGCTCAGACGCCAACGGCACGCGTAGCGGCAATATTGAAATCATGCTCGTCGCGTTCGGCCCGAATGGCGACATCCTGAATTTTGTCAAGAAGCGGAGCACTTTAACAATGGATCCCAAAGTGTATGAAGCAACGCAGCAAGTGGGGATGCAAGTTCACGAGGAAATTGATCTGCCCGCAGGTGAAATCTATCTCCGCGTTGGCATCTATGATCTGAATTCCGGCAAGTGCGGAACTGTAGGCGCTGCCTTGACTAGTTCAGCCTCGCAGCTATCGAAGAAATAGCTTGAGCCGTGTGTTGTCCCTGCGAACCGCTTTGTGCTTAGCTCGATTCGGTTTTGATGTAGACTCTGCCGCGCCCTTGCAAAAGGCCGATAACTCATGCGGAGAACATTCTTGAAGCTAGTGCCGATTCTCGCCTTGCTACTGCTCACCACTTTTTCGAGCCTCGCTCAGGAGACGGATGGATTCAAGCCATCCGAAACCAACGTGTGGGGCGCCGAGTATCCACGCGTCGATAGCGCCGGCAAGGTGCAGATCCGCGTGAAGGCTCCCAACGCCACTGCGGTAAAGGTCAACTTTTGGAGCGGCCCGAAACTCGACATGGCCAAGCAGACAGATGGATTCTGGCTGGTGACGACGCCGCCGCTGGTTCCTGGCTTTCACTACTACACGGTTCAGATTGACGGCGCTGATGTCAGCGACCCAAATACGCACGCTTACTTCGGCGGAGGGCGCCCTGTAAGCGCTGTAGAGGTTCCCGAGTCTGGCTCGACTTACTATTCCCCTCAAAATGTGCCTCACGGGCAAGTCCGCGAAGTTTGGTACTTGTCGCAGGTCACAGGAAGCTGGCGGCACGCCCTTGTTTACACGCCTCCAAAGTATGAAGAGCAGTCCACCGCGCGTTTCCCCGTGCTTTATCTGCAGCACGGAGCAGGCGAGGACGAGACCGGATGGACCAGTCAGGGTCGTGCGAATTTCATACTGGACAATCTGCTCGCAGCCGGAAACTGCAAACCAATGATCGTGGTCATGGCTTATGGGTACGCTGCTCGCGCCGGACAGCCGTTTCCGGATTTCATGAGCAAGCCCTTCGGCTCGCCAGAGATGCTCAAAGGTATGCAGGATATGGCTTCCACGTTTGAGGATGACGTGACAAAAGCCCTCATTCCGTTCATCGACTCGAGCTTCAGAACACTAAGCGATCGCGATCATCGAGCGATGGCAGGACTTTCCATGGGTGGTATGCAGACCTTTCAAATTACTCTCGATCACCTGGACCTGTTTTCCTACATTGGTGGATTCAGTGGCGCCGGCGGGATGCTCGTCTTGGGCGATCGCAAGCTTGATGCGGGTAAGGACTATAACGGCGTGTTTGCCGACCCTACGGCATTCGCGAAGCGTGTGCATCTGTTGTGGCTCGGCGTGGGTACCGTGGAACCTGAGCGCATGCGCACAGGTCTCCAGCGACTGCACAATTCGCTCACCGAAGCGAACATTCAGCACGTTTTCTACGAATCTCCTGGCACCGATCACGAATGGCAGACCTGGCGACGCGACTTGAAGGACTTCGCCCCTCGCCTTTTTCAGTAACCACCTCTGGGATCGGTTCGATAGCGAGCCGCTGATTTCTGCCGCCCCGTAGAATCCGTAGTGCGTCCGCCGAAGGACTTCTTTGAAGGAATGGCTCCCTGGCTGAGACCCATTCGCATCGCTCGCCGTTGTCGATCGAGGCAGCCTTAGGCAGCAATTTGATTTCGTACTCTTGAACAATGCTCCTGGTTAACGCGGAATCTCTAACGACGCCGGCCGTGTCAAGAGTGTCTTCTCTTCTTTTCTACCAAACTCGGACACACTTCTCCGTCGGCGCATGAAGTGCGTCTTTTTCTGCCGCTTCTGTTCATCTGTGTCACCCTAACCGGCTCAGCCCGTTTACGATCATCAACTCCGTGTTGCCCACCAAACATCTCTTCGATCACCATCGACCATGATGAGTTATGCGAACTCCCCATTCCTAAAGGGAGGCGGGTCGCCTAATCAACCGGCCGGTGACTTTTCGCACCATACCGCGTTTCTGGCATCCCCGCACCGGCGTCACTGCTTTTCTGCTGCTTCTGTCCACGACGACAGAACTCGTGGTACTCAATGTGATCCCGCAACATGATCCACAGTCGGATTCCGAGCTTGCGAGCCACGGCCACACTCGCTTTCCCCAGGCCTTTCTGTACCAATTTGCGGCGGTAAAAACGCTGCAACTCCGGATCCTTGCGTGCGGCATGCGCCCCCGCCGCACCCCAGAGAAACCGCAACAGCGGGTTGCCTTGTTTACTCAGCCCCCCGAGCCGCTGTCGCCCTCCACTAGAATATTCACGTGGAATCATTCCCACATAGCTAGCCAGGGCCTTGCTGTCTGCGAATCGGGCGGGATCGCCCAGAAACACCTCGGTCGCCAACGCTGTGATCGGCCCCACTCCGGGATGGCTCATCAGCAGCCGTGCTCCGGGACGTTTGCAGGCTTGCTCCTCGACTCGCTGGTTCAGTTTCTCGATCTCCGCTTCGAACTTCTCGTACATCGCCTGCAGCTCACTCCGCCGATAGGCGGTATGAGGCGCCAACGACAACGATGCGATCCTGCTTTGTCCTTCGTGGCTCCACAGGGCCGTGCCTCGTCGTAGGCCATTCGCTAGGGCAATGGACTGCAACGCATTTTGTATTCGCGTCCGCATGCGGACCCACTGATGACGATGCCGCAACAAGGACCGCAGATCCTGTAGCTCCTTCGAAGGCAACCAGATCGCCGGAAAGCGGCCTTCCACCAGCATCTTCAGAATCAATTCTGCATCTCGCCGATCATTTTTCTGCTTCCGCGGCGCGGCTGCGCGAATCTGTGCCGGATGACCGACCCGGCATTCGATTCCCAGTTCTTCCATGAGATTCAAAAACCACTGCATTGATCCCGTGGCTTCGATACCCACTCGCACCGGGCGTGGAAGCGAGGAATAAAACTCCCGCACGTTGTCGCCTTCGTGCTTGAGAGTCACCTCCAGTACCTCTCCCGTTGTGGTGTCCAACATCGCCAACGTTTGCTGGCGAGCGTGCAAATCACATCCTATAATTCGCATCTCGGCCTCCTTCGGTCCGAGCACTGTAGGGTGAACACCGAACAGCTTACTCGGGCCGTCGCGAGGCCGGCACGGTGTTGCCGGAACTCTTCTCTGCGCCGCACAGTAGCTGATGGCTTTCTTGATCGACGAAAATCGCTGCACATCCCCTACTTCGAGCGCCCAGGTCAGCGCCGTGATCGGCCCCACGGCGGGGATCGTCATCAATCGCTCCACACGCTCCATTAACAACGCATCATTTTCCAGCGAGCGCACCAAGGCACTCTCGGTTTTCTGCAGGCGCACCACGGTCTCGCGGCATAACCGCAGCAGCGCACCCAGCCCTTCGTCGATGTCCAGGTTGTTCGCCAGCAGTTCACGGAAATAGCCGGCTTTGTGCAACCGTTGCTTGTTGTAGCTGACGCCGGCTTCCATCAGCAGCGCGCTGATCTTGATTTCCATCTGCACCATCTGCCGAAACCAGCAGGTTGCGATAGCGCAGCGTGCGCCGCCGTTCGCGAATGGCGGTCGAAGCCATGTAACACTCCGGCAGGAAATCGCAGCGCAGACAGTCGCAAATCTTCCGGGCATCGATGCGGTCGTTCTTCTTTTTTGCGGCGGCGATGGCGTGCAGCATCAAAGGGTGCGCCACCTTCAGAGCGGCGGCATGCGGCTGGAGGTGATCGTAAATCCAGCCCGTGAACATGGTCGCTTCCATCGCCGCGCTCCACGGTTGTGGCAGCGTTTTCATCCACAGGTCCAGGTCCAGGCGTGTGGCGGAAAGCATTCCTTCGGCGAAAACCTTGCCACTGCTGTCCTTCACGCAGTAGCTGATCTTCCGCTTGTGTACATCCAGTCCGATGTAATACATAGGTTCCATGGGGGAGCCTCCTTGGTGTTCTGAATCAGCTCGCGGCTGAGTTCAGCTTTTCTACACCAAGCGCTCCTCCCTTGACCTATACATTCAAACTTATCAGGAGTTGGAGCTTTCGATCAGTTGGGGGCTCCTGCCCACTACGGTGTAGACGACGGCAAGGCAGGATCAAAGGTCGGTCGAAGGCTCGCAATGAAACGGGCTTGCGCCTGGATGCGGGTCGCCTGCTGGCGAGTGAAGAGTAAGTTGCCGGTCAGAGCTTGATGAATCTGAGGATGACCCCATTGCGGCTGCATGATACCGGTGGCGGAGTGTACTGGGTCGCTGAGAAGGATGTGGCCCAGTTCGTGCGCCATTATGCAACCCAGAAAAACGGGAAGGCCTGCGTCAGCGTTATCGCGGTGGGCGCGACGAGCGATCTTGTCGTAGTAAATAGTGGAGAGAACGGGAATCGCAGTGGAAGCAAATTCGGCTTCCTGGAATTTGTTGCTGCTGGAGATGAAGCGGAGCCCGGGAATCTGTGCAGTCCAGCCTTTTAGGCAGAGGTGCTTCGCGTCGAGTGTCAACGGCTGGTCCAGACATTCAATCCAGGCAACCTGCGCTCCCGCTGCTCCCAGGATTTTGTTGGCTTCGCGTTCGGCTACAGCAAGCGTTGCGCGCGATACGTGGACGTAGTTATAAACGAGGACGGTAATTGTAGTTACTGGCGCGGGTTCGGATCGAGCGTGAAGCGCCAATGACAGGATCAAGGAAATCAATCCAAAGGCAACTTGGACAACGCCGGCGCGAAGAGTACTGGTGTAGGCGTGTTCGGCAGTTCGAGCTACCAGAAGCTGATCGCCGGCTGGGGATCGCATGTTGCCTCCTCCGCGGATGCGCGGCGAGGGCGACTCTGGAGGAGCGTGGCAACTACCTCAATACATGGAGAGTCGAGAGAAGGTCGAAAGAAAGTCGTCAGATAAACGACTGTTGATGCGAGGCTTAAAGCGCGAAACCTATCGTCGCGAGACATGTTTGAGTTCAGTGCTAGACTGTCGTCACCTAGATCTGAGGTAGCCGGCCGTGGAATCCAAGCTCGATAAGGCGGAATTGGTTCGCTTTGGGACCTTCGAGGTGGATCTCTGTTCAGGAGAAGTGCGCAAAGGTGGCGTAAAGCTAAAGTTGAGCGGGCAGCCATTCCAAGTTTTGGCGATTCTGCTCGAGCGACCGGGCGAGGTGGTGACCCGCGAGGAATTGCAGAAGCGTTTGTGGCCCGATACCTTTGTCGATGTGGAGCACAATTTAAATACCGCCATCAACAAAATTCGCGAGGTGCTGGGAGACGCGGCGGAGAATCCGCGGTTCGTGGAGACGCTGCCGCGGCGTGGCTATCGGTTCATCGCACCCGTAGAGGCAGGGACGGGCCTAATGCCTGCCCAGCAAGACCCACAATGGGGGCCCGTACGACCGCAGACTGATAATAGAGAGGCGGTTCGTGTACTGCCCCTGCGAAGGTACTGGATACTCGCCCTGAATTGTGCGGCTATTATCGTAATCGCCGGTCTCCTTTACTGGATAACCCGACCATTGATGCCCCACAGGGTGTCAGGTTACACGCGGATCACAAACAATGGCCGCGCTAAGAGCTTCCGCATCGACACACTTCCCGTAATCGTCACCGACGGTTCGAGGCTCTATTTCGCTGAGGTGGCAAATAGCGGAATGCGGTCCACGCTCAATCAGGCGTCCGCCTCCGGCGGCGAGACGTCCCCGGTTCCCACGCCGTTCGAACAGAACATTGAACTGGGCGATATCAGTTCTAATCGATCTGACCTGTTGCTCCAGACCTTCGTAGCCGGGGAATCGGAAATGCCTCTGTGGATTCTGCCGCTCGGCGGGGTACCCCGTCGCGTGGGTGACGTGTTGGGGCGAGACGCAGCATGGTCGCCGGACGCACAAAGGATCGCATACGCGAAAGGCCACGAATTGTACGTCTGCAAGGCTGACGGTACGGAGATCCAAAAACTCGTCACCGCGCCCGGTCCGGTAAGGTGGCCTCGTTGGTCGCCCCGTGGCAGCCTCTTAAGGTTCACCGTGGGCGATCCAGGTGGAACGACTTCAATTGAGGAGATTTCAGCCTACGGAGGTCGCCCCCACGCTTTGCTCCCCGGTTGGAAGGGTGTCTACTGCTGCGGCAATTGGACTCCGGATGGGGAATACTACTTTTTTCAGTCCACCTCTGACTCAGGGACTGACATCTGGGCGCTTCGAGAACGAACGGGTCTCTTCAAGAGGGGGAACGGCGAACCTGTGCAGTTCACTGCGGGACCGATGAACTTCCGGTCGCCGGTTTCAAGCGTTGACGGGAAGAGACTCTTTGTGATCGGCGAGCAGCGGCGCGGCGAATTGGTGCGCTTCGAATCGAAGTCCGGTCAGTTCGTCCCCTATTTGGGAGGAATTTCCGCCCAGGATGTGGACGTTTCCAAGGATGGTCAGTGGGTCGCTTACGTTTCCTATCCAGAGCGAGTGCTGTGGCGGAGTAGGGTGGACGGCAGCCAACGACTTCAGCTTAGTTCGCTTCCGATGCAAGCTTGGTTACCACGCTGGTCGCCCGATGGGAAAAGAATTGCTTTTTCGGCCGAGGTTCCTGGAAGACCAAGCAAAATCCACGTGGTTGCGGCAGACGGTGGCAGGCCCGCGCAGCTCACGACAGGGAATCATTACGAGACTGACCCGAACTGGTCACCAGACCAGAACTCGCTGGTGTTCGGAGGCGTGCCGTGGCTTGAAGGTGGTGCGCCGAGTTCCGCCGGCATTCACATGATCGACCTTAAGACACGCCAAGTCTCAACGCTTTCTGGTTCTGAGGGTTTGTACTCCCCCCATTGGTCACCCGACGGCCGCTACATCCTGGCGATGTCGCTAGATTCTCCGAAATTGATGCTGTTCGACTTCAGCACTCACAAGTGGGCAGAATTGGTGAGCAGTCCTGCGGCTTATCCAAACTGGTCCTCAGATGGGAGTTACACTTACTTTGTCAATCCTTATATCGCCGAGCCTGCCGTCTACCGCGTACGGATCAGCGACCGGAAACTTGAGTTGGTCACGAGCCTGAGCCGCCGGCGCCTGGGATGGAGCATCGCAGGCAAGTGGACGGGTCTCGCGGAAGATGATTCTCCACTGGTCTTGCGAGACACCGGCAGCGAAGAAATCTACGCTTTGGACTGGGAAGCACCGTAGCAACCGGTGGCTGGATGTCGGGGATAATGCGACGCAGAGGCAACGGCAGCCTCTCAGTGCTCGGCATAGCAGGTTTTATGCAACCGGCCATCGGTGCAGAAGACCTCTGTCGAAATCGAACCAGCCAGCTTTCGGCTCAATGAATGGCACACTCGTAAGCAATCCACGTGCCTGATTAAGCGGTTACCGGACATCTCTAACAATGTCGGCCCTGTCAAACACTTTTTGAGCAGACTTCTCCATTCACTTATAAGAGTTCTCTCTTCCGCTTCCTTACTGTCTTTCTGATCGGTGCCGGCAAGCACGGTTCGTTCGTAAAAGTCCACGGTCCACCGCCATGAGGTAGGCCACCAACTTACGCGCCACCGCCAGCGTCGCGCGATTGGCATTGCCTTTCTGCCTTTCCTTGTCGTAGAGCATAGCCAGCGCCGGGCTGTTTCGCGGCGCCATTTTGGCCGCCTCGATCAAGGTCGTCTGTAAATGTTTGTTGCGCTGCTTGGACAAGGGCGTGCGCTGCACGGTGTTGCCGGAACTCTTCTCTGCGCCGCACAGCCCACAGTAGCTGATGGCTTTCTTGATCGACGAAAATCGCTGCACATCCCCTACTTCGAGCGCCCCGGTCAGCGCCGTGATCGGCCCCATGGCGGGGATCGTCAGCTCATCGGAATGCGCTGGAAGAGTGTCCTTGGGAGGTAAGAAAGGCTGTAAAAGCCCTAGAGAACTTGCCAGGCGGCAAACATCACAGCAACAGACCAACAACAGCAGTACAGTCAGGCAGCAAATGGCCAAATTTGACCTGCTATTGGGCCATAACTACTGGTAGAGCCTTGAAGTGAGGTATGGAAATATTGCTACAAATTAGAAGTGGCACTAAGTACCCGGGCAGTATACATGTTCACAAAAAACCGGCTCAGGCACGAATCACTGTTTTAGAATCTGCAGGAATTCAAGGATTCTGCTGAAAAAGGCATGCGTGAGGGCTGCGCCGTAACACCAAGAATGCGGGGACCGATTGGGGGCTACTAAACAACAAGAACAATCGAAATCAGGCGAGAGCAGATGAAATCGAAAACCTAAGCAATCATGTCTGAAACTCAGGCAATTTGCTCACCAGGCTGCTTATGGATCAGACTGTCCAATCGCCGTGTCAAGGTGGCGCTCTAACCAACTGAACTACGAGCCTAACGAGCAGTTAGTTTAGCATGAGGGCGCGGATCGCCCATACGGGCGATGCGGACCGCCACTTCGTCCGGCAGGGATCATTTCGTTGAAGCGGAGCCGGCGGTCTTTGTCCCGAGTGGTTGTCTGCTAGCTGGGAACTGATTCGAGGGATTCCTCTTCGGCTACGCGGCGATTGAAGAAGCCGCGGGCGGCTAGCAGTTCGGCGTTGAGGAGGGCTGCGCCTGCGGCGCCTCGGACCAAGTTATGCGAGAGCAGCGTGAGCTTGATATCGAGGAGCGGGCATTCGCGGACGCGACCCACGACGGCGGCCATGCCGTTGCCGGCGTTCACGTCGCGGCGAGGCTGCGGGCGGCTCTCATCGTCAAGAACCTGAACGGGATGGCGCAGAGCGGTCGGCAGCGATGCGAGTTCCGGGCTGACTTCAAAACTGCGGAGCGCTTCGCGTACTTCATCGGTTGAGACAATTTTCTTCAGGCTGATGCTGACGCATTCGAGGTGGCCTTCGAGGACTGGCACACGATTGCAGTGGGCGCTGAGACCGAGACCGGCGTCGACGAAACGTTTGCCGTCCCATTTGCCGAGAAGCTTTTGCGGCTCGGATTCCATCTTTTCTTCTTCGCCGCTGATGAAGGGAACCACGTTGCCGTGGATATCCATGGACGCAACGCCCGGATAGCCTGCGCCGGAGACCGCTTGCAGCGTGACCACGAAGATTTTCTCGAGGCCGAAGGCGTCGGCGAGCGGCTTTAGGACGAGGACCAGTCCAGCTGTGGAGCAATTGGGGTTGGTGACAATGAAGCCAGAGTTGTAGCCGCGAAGTTTTTGCTGCAGCGGAATCGCTTCGAGATGCGCGGCGTTGACTTCTGGAATCAACAGAGGGACATCGGGATCCATGCGGTGGTTGCGCGAATTGCTGACCACCGGGTAACCCGCGCGCGCGAAATCCTCTTCCGCGGAGCCAGCAACTGAGGAATCGAGCGCGGAGAACACGAAGTCGCAATCGAGCGACGGATCGAGACCTTTGACGACGAGAGCGCGGGCCGCTTCGGGAATCGGTCCGTCGAGATGCCAGCGCGCGGCTTCCGCATAGGATTTGCCGGAGGAGCGCTCGGACGCGGCAACTTCGGCGAGCTCAAACCACGGATGATCGGTGAGGAGTTTTACAAGGCGCTGGCCGACAAGCCCAGTCGCGCCGAGAACGCCGGCGCGCCATTTTCTGGGCGTGTTTCCCGGCCGTGAATTCGCGCGATTTGAGGTCGCCGTTGAAGCTGCGTTTGAACTTATTTGCGCGTCGCGGTTCGACGCGCGCTTTATGGAATGCTCACTCATGCCGCACCTTCCTGTTGGGATTGCTGTGACAGAGAGCGGCATCGTCGAGTCAAGCCGATGCGTGTGCCGCGGGCTTGCGGCTTGAAGGTGTTACGCACCCACACGGTCATTCTGGTTTCGGCGGCTAGCGGAAGCACATGCGGGTGGAGGACCTTCGCGCCGCTGGCTGCCAGGGCGTGCGCCTCGTCGTAGCTGAGATCGTGAAGGAGCCTGGCCTGCACGGATTCGTTGGGATTCGCGGTGTAAATGCCGTCGACGTCGGTCCAGATCACGAGTTCGTCGGCGTCCAGGACGTGCGCGATGATGGCACCGGAAAAATCGGAGCTGTTGCGGCCGAGCGTGGTGATGCGGCCGTCGGGAGTGGCGCCGATGAAACCGGTGACCACGGGAACAACGGCAGCGGCGAGCAGCGGGATCAACAGGTCGCGGCCACGGCGCTTGGTTTGTTCCAGGTGCGGCTTGGCGTCGCGGAACGTGTCGCAGGTCAGAACGAATTCGGACGATGCGACGGGAACAGCGGTGACGCCGGAGCGCTCGAGTGCGGCGGCAAACAGGCGCGCGCTGAAGCGTTCGCCGAAAGACGCCAGCCGGTCGAACAGCTCTGGAGTGGCTGCTACGTGTTCGTTCGTCGGGACTTCGTGAAGCAGGTCGCGGCCGAGAGAATCGAGCCCGTAGGAGACGCGGTCGTGCGCGTCGGCATCGAGGGCGAGTTCGCGAAGAACATCATGGTGCAAACGGAGCAGGACTTCGGCATCGGCACGCGCGCGTTGATTTTTGCGTTCGGCGAGAAGTTGCGCGACGGCGAGGAGGCGATCGGTTACGCCCTTCATCGCGGAGACGACTACGACAACGTGCGAGCCGCGAGCGACCGGCTTCACCAGCCCCGCGGCGTGCAACATGCGCTCAGCACCGAGCAATGAGGTGCCGCCGAACTTGAAGGCGACGATCTCTCGGCGATTGCAAAGCGCGTCGCGTGACGCACGAACGCAATTCGCATCGGAGGCCCTCAGACCGACAGGTCGTGGTGAGGCGATCGATGCGGCGCCTCGCGATGCTGACGCTGCACCATCAACGGCTGCGCTATCGAAATGCGGGGATAAGTCACCCTCCGCGATTGCTTCTGCTTGAACTTGCTTGGAACTCATGGCCGCTCCCTTGTGTGTTGCCGCTGGAGCGACTCTGGAGGGGGCTGAAAAGAAGAAACCCACCGCCAGTTCGCTTCGGCGGTGGGTTGGAAACTTTGTTTCGCTTGCTAGTTTCTCCACTCGCCGGTAGCGGTAATCGACGTAGTCGTAGTCGAGGTAATCGACAGCGACGACATCGAGGAGGTAATTCGCTTAGCGGCGATGGACGAAATCATATCGAGGGAAAGATAGCATGGAGCGGGGAGACAGCAAAGTGAATATTTGTTCAAGCTTTCAGGTGGTTTCCTAGGGTGCGACAGGGTCCCATCCGTTTGGTTAACCGTTCCAACCCCTCCCCCGCCTTTTAAGTAAGTGCGGATTCTAAAGGACTTTAAAGGGCTCTGTTTACATCCTTGGCACCAAGGCTGATTTTCCATGAGGACGAGCGAGCGGTGATGGTGTTTTCTAATAGAGCAGGAGGTGCGATGCCCGAAATCGGACTCCTGCCTTTTGCTCGCGTGGCTAGGGATGTGGCCACGGCGATTGTTCCGACGTACCGGAGTCGTTTCAGCAAACACCAATTCACCCAACCGCAGTTGCTGGCCATCCTCTGCCTGATGCGTTACGAAGACTGGACTTTCCGCGAAGCCGAGGTGCGACTGCGCGCGCATGCGGAGTTGCGTGCCGTGCTGCGACTGTCCAGCGTGCCCGACTACAGCACCGTGTATCGCTTTCTGCGGCGGCTGCCGGACGATACCATTAACAGCGCGTGGGGAGAATCGGTGCGGCGACTGCGCCGCAGTTCGCGCCGCGGCCGACGCCGGGCCGGTGTAGCGGTGGACGGTACCGGGCTTGCGCCGCATGCCGTCAGCACCTATTTCCTACGCCGCGTTGAGCAGCATGCGGGCGGAAAAACACGCTATCGACACTTTCTGAAGTGGCGGATCGTGGTCGATGTGGATCGCCAGATCATTCTGGCGCAACGCGCGCGACAAGGCCCGTGGTGCGACACCCGTGCTTTGCCCGGCTTGGTGGACGCGGCGAGTCGCACCATGCCCATTGGAGTGGTGCTGGCGGACGCGGAGTTCGACTCCGAAGCCCATCACCGACACGTGCGCGGCACGCTGGGAGCCCACAGCGTGATTCCCAATCGGCGGCGTGGTATTCCAGAAGGAGCGTTTCGCTACCAGATGCACCGCGCTTTTCCGCGGCCGTTGTATGGGCCACGCGCCAAAATAGAAACCGTCTTCTCGGTGATCAAACGCAAGCTCTCCACCAAAGCACCGGGTCGCAGCCTGCCCCTACAGATGCGGCAAGCTCTGTTGCTCGGCTTGGCTTTTAACCTCTACCGGTTGAAGCATCGCCCTGCTCCTGCAGGATGTAAACAGAGCCACTTTAAGTTCAACGTTATTGTAAGTGCTGATTCTGCGGTAGTTACGAGCGCATTTTTCGTAGGTGCGGATTCTAAAAGACTTAGCTTGCTTCCAGTGATCCCATCGAGTAGGACGCGTATGCCAGCCATTAGGTCAAGCCATAGGAACGATGCGTTCTCGTGCGGATTGGCGGAAATCGAAAATGGCGAACGTGAACTCTCGGAGCACTGCCTAAAATATTATAACACACCCCAAATTGGGCGAACTGCCAAACCAACGCGGCCCTCGCCGGGCTAGTTTTAGTACTACATCCTAACATATTGATAATACAAAGCTTAAGTGCGCAACTTTTGCCCCAAGTGAGGGTTTGATCGGCAAGGGTTGCTGGGCGCTAAGCGCCTCCGGGGTAACTTAAAAACGATTGGAAAGGAAGCTCGCTATGAAACCCATGAAGTGGCTTAGTGGAATTGCGGTGCTGGCGCTAGTTGCCGCGGCCTCCGGCTGTGGTGGCGGAGCCTCGAGTACAACGCCTACGCAACCACAGAGTGGAAGCGTATTTGTGAACGGTACAGATGCGCCGTTGCCCAGCGTCGTGTCGTTCCAAGTGGACATCACCGGTATGACAGTGTCCGACGGCGTGAATCCACCAGTATCTGTGTTGAGCGGGACGCAGACCGTAGACTTCGCGCGGCTCAACGGATTGCACACGCTGCTGGATCTGAACTCGATTCCGGCAGGAACGTACACCAGCGTGAATGTGACGCTGGCGAACCCGGAAATCATGTATCTCAACGTAACCAATCCACAAACGACTCCTCCGACGCGGCCGACGGTCACGACTTTGAACGCTATGAGTTCACCGGCGGTGACACTGACGCAATCGTCTGTGCCCATCACTCTTAGCAGTCCGTTGACGGTTAACGCGGGCGATATCATCGGATTGTCGTTTGACTTCGACTTGCGACATTCGATTCAGGTGGACGCGAACGGGAATTTCACCGGGGTGGTAAACCCGACGCTAGACCTGAAAGCAGTTACGCCAAGCGACTCCGATGCCTACATCGACGACTTCGTGGCAGGCGTGACCAGCGTTGGCACCAGTTCCTTCATGATTCAAGGGCCGCACGGTCATCAGTTCACAGTGAACGTGAACGATCAGACCGAGTGGGAAAACAGCGAGAGCCTCAGCAATCTGACAAGTACGTCGATCGTGGAGATTTCCGGCACGATTGACCGAACTTCCGGGGCGATTCTTGCGGACACGGTGGCGATCGTGTCGCAGGACAGCTTCTGGGCGGGCGGGTTGGTTACGTTCGTGGATCCGGCGACGACCCCGGCGAACGACTTCGATCTGTACGTGCGAAGCGTGCTGCCATCGGGAACGGGATTCCAGTCGGGGCAGATTTCGACGATCGACCTGAGTGGGAACGAGAAATACTTCATTTACTGGTGGCACAATAAATTCACCAGCTTCCTGTTCAACTCGAGCCTGCTTGTGCCGGGGCAGCATGTGAGCATCGGCGGACCGTTCAGCAATGGTGCCGTTACGGTGAAGCGAGTTGTTTTGCGGCATGAAGGCCACAACGGGACATGGGTCGTAGGCAGCACGGACGTTGGAGCGAGCACGTTCCAATTCAACTCGAACGGGCTGGCAGGCGTGCTGTTCAATGGGCCGGTGACCGTGTATTGCACGCCCTTTACCGTGTTCAAGGGTGGGTTGACGGGTCTCAGCAGCATAACCGGTACTACGGCGATGAATTTGCGCGTCGTGGGTCTGGTGCTGAAGGATCCGATCAGCGGACAGCCGGTGTTTGTGGCGCATAGCGTGGAGCAGATGTCGAACTAAAGAAGAACAGACAGAGGCTGGGGCGGCCGCTCCGATCTTTCGGGGTGGCCGTTCTTGTTTTTGGTCGCGTGGCGGAATGAACCGGAAAAGGCGCCCGCTTCAGAAAACGGCCGCTACACGGAAAGAGCCATGATCTCAGGTCTGGAATATGAGGCTGGAGCAGGTCAGGCCGGATTCGGCTTTTTGGAGTTCGGAGATGTCGATTGGAGTTACGTGGAATCCGGCGGCTTCGATTTTGGCGCGGGTTTGTGGGAAGGACGCGGGGAAGATTACGGTGTTGTTGAGGGCTAGGGCGTTGGCTGCGTGCGGTTCTTCTGGGGCTACGTCGATCCAATCGAAGTTGTCGAATGGAGCGGGGTCGAACCAGGCGCCATTGGCCAGCACCGTGTCGCGGCCGAGATAGGTGACGGCGGATTTCAAATGCAGGCAACCGGTTACGGGAACGGCGACGATTTTGTAGCCATCTGGCGCGAGGATCGTGGTGAGTTGGCGAATGCCTTCGGCGTTGGTGCGGGTAGTCAGGCCGACGAAGAGCGTGCGGTTGATGCGGAGGACGTCGCCACCCTCGATGCTGCCGGGAGCGGTGATGTGGGCGAGCTTGCGAAATGGGGCGAGAGCTTTCGCGAGGGATTCGGCCTCGGGTTGGCGGGATTTGGTGCCTAACGGGAGAATCACGGCCAGCTCGTCGAGGACGATAGCGGGATCTTCGACGAACATGGAATCGGGAAGGTCGGGCTCGGCGGCGAGGGAGATCACGCTAGCGCCTAGTTTTTCGAGGAGTTGTTCGTAGGCGTGGTGCTGGGCCTGGGCTTTTGCTAAATCGATGGGTTGGCGCTGCATGAAGGTCAGTTCGCAGTTGACGATTGCTGGGCTGACGGCGCGGGTGATGGCTGTGAGCATGTTGGCGGAGGAAGTTTACATGAGGTTGCGGGGTGACCGATCTAAAGATCGGCCACTACAGGATGGGCGGGACGCGGGTTGTGGCGGGGAGCATGTTGGCGGAGAGGGCCTGACACGACTTAAATTGTGGGACACGAAAGCGAGACAACGCTTGGTCGGTGGAATGTCTGCGGACTACTTGGGCAGCGCCGGGCTAAAGCCCAGCGCCTACATTGAAGGGGATGGCGCTTGCGGATACACTTTGCGCGCAACAACTTGCTCGCGACAACGAGGAGCGATTGAGATGAAGGAAGGGCGCGGCGTGGTCGGGGTGCTCATGGCGGGTTTGCTGCTCTTCGGCGCCAGCGGCAGCGGCTTGGGTGCTGACGAGCGCGGGCAAAAGATGGAGGCGGCGGTCGACGAAGTGTTTGAGGATTTGGCGCGGCCGGGTTCGCCGGGATGCGCGCTGGGCGTGTATCGCAAAGGGCAGATAATTTATGCCAAGGGTTACGGGCTGGCGAACGTGGAAGAAAAGGTGCCGATTACGCCGAAATCCGTGTTCGACATTGGATCGACATCGAAGCAATTTACGGCCGCGAGCATTTTGCTTCTGGAGAAGCAGGGGAAGCTCTCGATTAACGACGATGTGCGAAAGTATTTGCCGGAATTGCCCGACTACGGCAAGAAGATCACGATTCTACAGTTGTTGAATCACACCAGCGGGCTGCGCGATTACCTGACCTTGATGGAACTGGCCGGAATCAATACCGACAGTGTTACGACGGATGAGGATGCGCTGGCACTAGTCACGCGGCAGCGGGGATTGAATTTTGCGCCGGGCAGCGAATGGTTGTACAGCAACACGGGATTTTTTCTGCTCTCGGTGATCGTGAAGCGAGTAAGCGGGAGGACGCTGCGCGAATTCGCGGCTGAGAATATTTTCAGCCCTTTGGGAATGTCGCATACGCAATATCGCGACGACCATACTGCACTGATTCCGGACCGCGCGCTGGCATACAACTGGAAGGAAAAGATCGATGGATACACGCTGAACGTTTCCTATTTCGAGCAAACCGGGGACGGGGCGGTACACACTTCGGTGGAAGACTTGCTGAAATGGGACGAGAATTTCTACAACGGCACGATCGGCGGAAAAATATTTTTGGCGGAGCTACAGGAAACCGGAAAACTGAACAGCGGGAAGGTTTTGGATTACGCGAAGGGTCTGAGAGTGGCCGACTACCGTGGGTTGCATTCCGTGCGCCACGGAGGCTCGTGGGGCGGATACCGTGCGGAGTTGTTGCGGTTTCCGGACCAGCATTTTTCGGTGGCGTGCCTTTGCAATGTGGGGAACGCGAACCCATCGAGGCGTGCGAATGAAGTTGCCGATGTGTATCTCGGCAGTCTGATGAAGCCGAGAGATACGAAAAAGGACCTGGAAGAGAACACGAAGAAGGAAACCTTCGGAGCGCCGCTAACGACGGACCAGCTCCAGACTTATACCGGAGATTATTGGAGTGAGGAGTTGGGAGTGACCTACCGGTCTCGGAATCTCCGACGGCAACTTGAAAGTTGTCGCGACGCTGGACCGGTCCGGGATGCCGCGTACGAATGCTTTTTTGCCCAATGAGTTGCGGCCCACGGGCGACGACCAATTCACGATGAGCGGCAAATCCATAACCATGAAATTCAAGCGAGACGGCAACGGTGCTGCTTCGGAGTTCACACTAGACGCGAGGCGTACTACAGGCGTCACCTTTACCCGCGTAGGGACTGCTGCGCACTAACAGGGGAACTACGGCCAGGGGACGATGGCGGACTGCGCGAAATGCGCGATCCATAGCCTGGTGATGCCGGCACCAAGCAGCATTCCCGCGATGATCAAGGCGATGACGCCCAAGGTGATCCAGAGATCGGATCGCATTGAGGGTGCCTCTTTGTCGGCGCGACGCTCGTGTCCATTCGTACTGGTTGCCGGGAGCGTGCGCGGCAGGGAGGGGGGCCTCCGCAAACTCCGGCTGCGCGATCAGGCAGTAGCCCTTGCGCGGGACGGTCTCAATGTAGAGGGGTTTATCGGAGGAATCGCCGAGGGCCTGGCGTAGTTTGTTCACCGTGGTGTTGACGTTGGCGTCGTAATTGACTTGAGATTCCGCGGGCCATAGGCGGACGCGTAGTTCTTCCCGGGTGACCACATCCCCCTGCTTTTCGATCAGCGCGATCAGTACCTGGTAGACCTTGCCTTGCAACTTCAAACGGGTACCGTTCCTGGTGACCTCCTGGCGCTGCTGGTCCACCTGGAACGGCCCAAAGCGAATGTAGCGCGAAGGGAGTTGTAGCATCCGGGCCGCTCCGGAGGCCTCGTTGGGTTCGATCATGGAACTCAGGTCAGTGGCCATACACCCCACCCTTTAGGCAGATAGACGTACGAAGAGACCAAGCGTTTTCATAAGATACGAAAAAGTTAGGGCGAAGGTTTCCTATTTGCCAGCAGATTCAAGAAAAGCACAGAAACACGGGAAAGTATGTAAAACATTGAGCATTTTGGACGCCTTGTTGAACGCTCATCGCGGTTACACGCTAAATTTTACAAACCTGAGACAACCGTCAAATTGGCCTGTTTTGCGCGGCTCGAGGCACTGAACTCCCTGGCCTCAATGCGAATTGACTGGAGGACGAGGACTTGCTTTCATTTCGGGATCGGGGCGTCTAACCCAAAAGTTCGATGCGCTGAAGCGGCGCCCCTACACTCGGAGGGATAGACTTGGATTATTCTGCCGGAGTGCTTGACGGGGAGGTCGAGACGCTGCTGGGCAGGACGGAGATTTCGACGCCGGAGGGAAAGCGCTTGGAGTGATAGATGCGCTGAGTAGCCATCTGGTAGTCCGTATCTTTGGCTTCGAAAATATTGGGCACAAATTTTTGGGGGTTGCGATCGTAGAGGGGGAACCAGGTGCTTTGCACCTGCACCATGATGCGATGGCCCTTCTTGAAGACGTGGTCTGCGGTGTGAAGATCGATGGTGAAGGGCGTGACCTCGTTCGGCGTGATCGGTTCGGGCTTTTCGAATGAGTTGCGGAAGCGCCCGCGAAAAATTTCATCTGCGATCATCAGTTCGTAGCCCGAGAGCTTCCAGTCGGATGCGACTCGTTCGGGATAGACGTCGATCAGTTTGACGATCCAGTCGGCGTCGCTGCCGGTGGTGGAAGCGAAAAGCTTGGCGGTGACTCTGCCGGCGACCGTGATGTCATCGGTGAGTGCGTCGGTCTGCCAAATGAGCACATCCGGACGCTGATCGACGAAGCGCTGATCCTCGACCAGCCAGGTGTACCAATTGCCGGGATGATCTTGGGGATAGGTCATGTCCACAGGGCGATGGCGATAGGGAACTGGATGTGAAGGATCGCTGACGTAAGCGTCGAACGATTCAGGGGCGCTGATTTGCGGAGCGTCGAAGGAGAGTTTGCCGTCCTCGTGGAAATAGAGGTTACGTGTTTGGGCTTCGCGCGGAGGCCAGGAATCGAAAGCGGTCCAGGTGTCGCTGCCGGTTTGGAACAGCAGCACTTCTTTCAGCGGGAGTTTCCCTTTGTCCTTCAGCCAGAATGCGAACCACGGAGCTTCGATGTTCTGGCGAAAATAAACGCCGGTGTCGCTGTGGAAGGGAATCTCCCCGAGGTTCGCTCCCCTGTTGCGGCCCCAACCACCGTGGTTCCAGGGTCCCGCGACAAGATAATTACGATTGTGACTGTCTGATTTTTCGAGGCGCTCGTATAACGCGGTCGGGCCGTAAAAGTCTTCCTGGTCCCACCAGCCGGCGACGTTGAGATTCGGGACGGTTGGCTCTTTCAGGCCAAAGGCCACGGCGCGACGCTTCCAGAAATCGTCGTAATTCGGATGCGCTATGAAATCGTTCCACGTAGGAATCGATCCGTGGAAATATTTTGCATTGGCGTTGGAAAGCGTGCCGAGGCGGAGATACCAGTCGTAGAGGTCGAAGCGATCGAACGCGAAGCTATAATTTTCGTTGGAGGTTTCGAGCAGGGCGGAGTACTCAAATGCATAGCTGAGGCGGAATGCGCCGTTATGAAAGAAATCGTCGCCGAGGAAGACGTCGCCCATGCAAGCCTGTTCGGACACCGCTATTAGCGCGGGATGCGGGTTGATCATGCCCATGGTGACCAGAAAACCGTCGTAGGAGATACCGTCCAGGCCGACCCGGCCGTTATTGCGCGGAACATTTTTAATCAGCCAATCGATGGTGTCGTAGGCATCGGTGCTTTCATCCACGCCTTTCGGGTCGGCGGGATCGTGGATGGGCCGCAGCATGACGAATTTTCCTTCGGAGGCGTAGCGGCCGCGAATGTCCTGGAAGACGAAGATATAGCCGTCGGGTATCATCGAATCGTAGCGAGACAGCATCCGACTGTAGCCGTTGTGCGGACTGGAGATTCCATAGGGAGTGCGTTCGAAGAGAATGGGAAGTGGCTGGGTGGCGTCCTTGGGCGCGTAGATTTCGGTGTGAAGGCGGACGCCATCGCGCATCGGGATCATAACTTCGGTTTTGTCGAAGGCGGTAGCGTAGTCGGAGGCGACTTGCTGCGCTGGTGTGGGCCGCGGCGCAAAAAGCAGGATCGCAATCGCGAGAAGGAGCACACGGCGGGCGAAGTTCTTCACTTCACTATCCTTCCTCCTTATTGTGCGATGCGACCTGTATGGATTCCATCTTTGAGGTCGAAGGTCGCGCCGACAGTGCCTACCACGCAGTCATGCCTGCTGAGTCCGAGGCGTTGGCGCAGCCGATAGACACTTTCGATCCCGGTGCAATGCGCGCCGAGAATTTGTGCGATCTGGAATTCCTTCAGCTTGTCGGCGGTCCAATTCAGCTGCTCGTCCTTGGCGTTGTAGAGGTGAAATCCGCCGATCGCAGCGTTTACGGGCGCAGGACGAATGAACTTTCGCGCATATTCCAAGGTGTTGATGATGCCCGCATGGCCGCAACCCGCGAGTAACACCAGGCCGCTCGAAGTGTTGAACAGCAGCGATTGATCTTCCGGAAGATAATCTTCCACCCAGGCGTCGCCTTCTTTTACTTCGATGCCCGCGGGATAGTTCTTCTCAGGATAAGCTCGCGGCACCGGCCCGGTCAGCCAAACGCCCGGCTGGATTTCTTCCGGTTTGTCGTGCTCAATGAATTTTCCGCCCGTCGCCTCATACTCTTTCTTCATAGCGATCATCGGATTGGAGTCGCGGCCGCGGCGTTCGAGGAAAATACCCTTCCCGACGTGCACACGTGAGAGCGCGGCGGGATTTTTTCTGGCGAATTCACGGCGCAACGTCATCAGCCCGGTAGTGTGGTCGTTATGAAAATGACTGAGAATGACATCCTGCACGTCGCTCAGGTCAATTTTCAGTTCTCTGGCATTTTCCAGGACGGTGTTTGGGCGAGCGCCGCTGTCGAAGAGGATTTTTTTGCCATCTGCTTCCACCAGGGCGGCGAAACCCCACTCGCCGATGCCATCATCGGCAAGCATGGTGGAGAGAATTGTAATCTTCAGAGATTTCACCTCGGCGAGCGGGTCAGGGGACGCCATCGGAGCCGGGAATGCCAGCTGGGAAGGGACAAGAGCGCCAGCGCCCGAGAACAGGGCGACCCCAAAAACAGCGACCAGCAAGTCTAAGCGTCCGATCACGATTCTCCATTCGCGAGAAGCGATTGGTTCGATTTCGCGCAATGTAGCATACACCTGGCTGGCCGCAATTCGCTGCGTCTGATAAACTGTAGGTTGCTCGACCGCACCTGAGAATAGGAGATTTGTCCGGGCTGCTGGTTGTTCCAGCAGCTATTTTTGTCTTTGCTCCGCCTGCAAGCTGTCCATACGGGCGGAGCGGTCAATTCACGGCAACGCCACACACATGAGCCAAAATATTCGCAACATCGCCATTATCGCGCACGTCGACCACGGCAAGACTACGCTCGTTGACGCCATGCTGCGTCAAAGCGGAATTTTTCGCGCCAACGAGGCGCTCGTCGAACGGGTTATGGACTCCAATGACCTGGAGCGCGAGCGGGGCATCACCATTCTCGCGAAAAACACCGCCCTGTTTTTCCACGACACGAAAATTAACATTGTGGATACGCCCGGCCACAGCGACTTCGGCGGAGAAGTGGAGCGCGCGCTGCGCATGGTGGATGGCGTCGTCGTACTGGTAGACGCCAGCGAAGGTCCCCTTCCGCAGACGCGCTATGTGCTGCAAAAGGCGCTGGCCGCCAAGCTTCCTCCGGTGATCGTGCTGAACAAAATCGACCGTGTCGATGCGCGGGCAGCGGAAGTTCTAGACGAAATCTACGATCTCTTCATCGATCTTGACGCTACCGAAGACCAACTCGATTTCCCGGTGGTCTATACGAATGCGCGCGATGGCGTAGCGTATCGCAAACTGGGAGACGATTCGAAAGATCTGCTGCCGCTGTTCGAGGCCATCGTGAAATCCATTCCTGCGCCGCCCGGCGACCCCGAAGGCGTTCTACAAATTCAGGTAATGAACCTGGATTACAGCGAGTTCCTGGGGCGCATCGCGATCGGTCGAGTATTTAACGGCACCATTCGCCGAGGCACCGATGTGGGCATCAGCAAGCTGGACGGGAAGCTCGTCTCCACGCGCATCACGAAGCTGTATACCTTCCGTGGCCTTGAACGCGACGAGGCCGAGACCGTCGTGGCGGGCGACCTCGTAGCCATTGCCGGAGTCGAAGGCATCCAGATCGGCGAGAGCATCATCGACCTCAACAATCCCATGCCTCTTGAGCCGTTGCTGATCGACGAGCCGACGCTGGCCATGATTTTCACCGTCAACAGCAGCCCGCTTTCCGGTAAAGAAGGTAACTACCTTACCTCCCGCGATCTCCGCGATCGCTTGCAAAAAGAGCTGCTCACCAACGTTTCCATCCGCGTCGAGGATACCGATACTCCGGAATCCTTCCGCGTTTTGGGTCGCGGTGAACTGCAGCTCGCGATCTTGATCGAAACGATGCGCCGCGAAGGCTTCGAGCTCATGGTTGGCAAGCCCGAAATTGTGGTACGCACGGAAAACGGGAAAAAGCTCGAACCGCTGGAGCGCCTGGTCATCGACGTCCCCGAAAATTTCATCGGGATCATCCTGGAAACCACCGGCACGCGCCATGGCGAAATGCTGAAGATGAGCAATCACAACTCCGGCCGCGTGCGCATGGACTTCAAAATCCCGTCGCGGGGATTGATCGGACTGCGCAGCCAATTGCTGACCGACACGCGCGGCACCGCCTTGATCCACTCGATTTTCGACGGCTGGACCGACTATGCCGGCGAGATGGCGTTGCGTCCCACGGGCGCGCTGGTTGCCGATCGCTCCGGACCATCGACGGCGTTCGCGCTGTGGAACATCCAGGAACGCGGCGAGCTCTTCATCGGCCCGGCGATTGAGGTCTACGAGGGCATGATCATCGGCGAAAATTCGCGCGAGCAGGACATGGACGTTAACGTTACCAAGGAAAAGAAGCAGACCAACATGCGCTCGTCCAGCGCCGATGAAGCCATCCGCCTGATTCCGCACCGCGAGCTGAGCCTCGAGCAGGCCATCGAATTTATTGCCGACGATGAATTCGTCGAGATCACCCCGAAGTCGATTCGCCTTCGCAAGAAGGTTTTGCAGGCCAACAGGCGCCCACGCCGCTGGCAGGAAATCCGCGCCAGCCACGAAACCGCGCGCTAGAGTTGGTCTGCTAGCAAACTCCACTGGGCTTCGGCGCCGTTCCAGTCTCTTGCGTTGGAGCGGCCTGAGGATCCGGCACAACGTATGGCGTCGTGCCCGCCAGATTCGAAGTGCATTCTTGAATGATCTGCGGAATCGCAGCCAGGGTCGACGGCAAATTCGGAATCGACTGATCGGGTGCCTTGAAATTAAACGCGCTGGTCAAGTCGCCCACCGCCGCGCGGCGCCAGGCGCTCAAATTCGGGACCTCCGCGCCAAACAATGTCTCCAGAAATCGCAACACTGAAGTGTGATCGAACGGATCCGTCGCAACAAATCCGCCGCGACTCAGCGGCGAGATCACTAGCATTGGCACCCGGAAACCCAACCCTATTGGACCAGATACAGCCGGCACCCCGACCACGGTCGGGTCCGGCACAGCAGGCGCGGTCACGAATTCTCCCGGTGTGCCTGCTGGCGCGGTCGGCGGAGGAACGTGGTCGAAGAAACCGCCGTTTTCATCAAACGTGACGAACAAAGCGGTCTTCGCCCACAACGCGGGATTTGCGGTCAGCGTGCTCACGATCAGCGAAAGAATATTTTCGCCGAACAAAGAAGGCGCCGGCGGATGATCCGAAGTGACTACCGATCCGATGATCCACGAAACCTGCGGCAGGTTGTTAGACGCGATGTCCGACAGAAAATCCACCGGGAACTGCGGGCCGAAGGCGTTCTGGTGCAGCACCGATACCGGGTCTTGAAAATTCTTGAAGTAAGACAGGACGTTGTCCGACAGGATCCCGCCGAGAATCGTTTCGTCCGGAGACGAATACACCTTCCAGGAAACGCCGCGGGTCTGAAGCTGCTCAGGCATGGTCGTATAGGTTAGCTTGCCGTAGAAGGCACTACGGTTCGTCACGATGGTCTGCAGTACCGGACCACCGTTGAGCCCGTCGGGATCTAGAGACGCGGCCATGGTGTACAGGCGATTCGGGTCCGTGGGACCGATCACCGAGCAAAAATAGTTGTCGCAAATCGTGAACGCATCGGCTAGCGCGTAGTAGTAAGGGAGATCGGCGCGGTTGTAATAGCCCATGCTCAGGACCGCGTCGTTGGGGCTGATCGGGAGACGGGAAGTCACAAAGCCATTCATCGCGCCATTGTTCCAGCTTTGGTGCTGGGGCAACCAGTCATGGCTGATGTCGTGCGTGCATGCTGCGTTTGTCGTCGTCGTGTCCAGATGGAATGGCAGCAGAGTACCCATGGGCGCATTCGTCGTGTTCGACGGGTCCGGTTGCTGGAAGGCCATGCTCGGATCCGAGAATCCACGCACACCGCGATAGCTGCCGAAGTAATGATCGAAGGATCGATTTTCCTGAATGAAAATCACCACGTGCTCGATATCGCTCAGCATGGAGCACGCCGCCGGAGTCGAGGGCACCGAAGGGGTGATGGAACCGCCACCACCGCAACCGTGCAAGGCAAATAATGCGGTCTCCGCGGACGACGCCGCAGCGATGAGCTTGAGCAATTCCCGGCGAGTTAGGCTTTTCATAGTTGCGCTGATGTCTTAGATGCCTTACCAGCAAGAAAAGGACAGTCGCCACGGTCGCAGGTCGCGCTGGATCCGCGGTGGATAAACCTCTAGTTCTTGCGGGATTTCCCTTGACATACTATGACGTGCAACGATATAGTGCCTCACGATGCAGTAAAGCCCCGCAGTGGAAAGCGCGTATGAACAAAACTCCTGAACCGACCGCACCACTCACGCCCGCCATGTTTCACGTATTGCTGGCGCTCGCCGGCGATGACCTTCATGGCTACGCCATTCTCAAGGAAGTCGCATTGCGCACCGGCGGCGAAGTGCAGCTGAGCACCGGCACTTTGTATGGAATTATCAAGCGCCTGCTGAACGATGGGCTCATCGCGGAGCGCCGCGAGCGGCCCGCCGCGATTCACGACGACGAGCGCAGACGTTATTACCGCCTGACATCCAAGGGCCGCGACGTCGCTGCGGTGGAAGCGGAACGCTTGGAGAAGGTTGTGGCCTTGGCACGTTCCCGACGGCTGTTGAAGAAAACGCAATTGGCGTAAGAGGCCGAATGTCTTATGCGCCGCGCGAGCTAGCCGGCGCGAGAGGTAATCATGAGCGACACCACCTCAGGTTCCAGCACACGCCGTTTTCGGATGCTCCTGCGATTGCTGCCGGCGGAATTTCGCGGCGACTATGGGCCAGAGATGGAGCAAGTCTTTGCCGAGCAGCGCGCCGACGCGGCACGCCACGGAGACAAAATGGGAATCTGGCGCCTGTGGTGGGAGACCGCGAAAGGAATCTTCACCACCGCGCCGCGCGAACATCTCTCGATGCTTCGCCAGGACGCCGGCTTCGCGCTGCGCATGATGCGCAAGAATCTGGGCTTTACCATCGCGGCCATCATCGTCCTGGGCCTAGGGATCGGCGCGAACACTGCGATCTTCAGCGTCGTCAACGCTGTTCTGCTGAAGCCGCTGCCTTACGAACATGGTGAGCGCCTGTTGATGCTGAACCAGCGAACGGCGCGGGGTGGCGGTGGAGTTGGACGTTCCTCCGTGCCGGAGCTCAACGATTATCGCAAACAAAATCGCAGCATGGATGGCATCGTCGAATACCACAACATGCAATTCATCCTGCTTGGCCGCAGCGAGCCCGAGCGAGTGGAAACTGGCGTGGTCTCCTGGAATTTCTTCGACCTGTTTGGCGTGAAACCCCTGGCGGGCCGCATGTTTGAGCCAAACGACGAAAAGCCCGGAGCGCCGGCAGTCCTGCTGCTCAGCTTCGAATACTGGGAGCGAAGTTTCGGCGGCGACCCCACCGTCGTCGGCAAAACGTTCCGCATGAACGATAAACCTCACACCGTGATCGGCATACTGCCGCCATTTCCGCAATATCCGCATGAAAATGACGTTTACATGCCGTCAGTGGCCTGCCCGTTCCGGTCCGATCCAGGACTCATCGCCAATCGCCAGGGACGCATGCTGCGTTTGTTTGGCCGCATGAAGCCAGGCGTAAAACCCGCGCAGGCCGAAGCCGATCTCTCGACGATCGCAGCCACGATGCAGCGCGATTATCCGGACGATTATGCAAAGGACACCAACGCGAGGATGGAGGCGACGCCGCTGAAGACCGAGCTTACCCGCGACGCCAAGCCGACTATGCTGTTCCTGCTGGCTGCCGCCGGCTTCGTGCTCCTCATCGCCTGTGCGAACGTCGCCAATCTCAATTTAGCGCGCATGGTGCGCCGCGAACGTGAAATGAGTTTGCGCACCGCAATGGGTGCTGGCCGCGTGCGATTGTTCCGCCAGTTGCTGACCGAAAGTTTTCTGCTAGCGCTCGGTGGCGGAATACTTGGCTTGTTCCTCGCGATCAGCGGCTTGCAAGTGCTTACTGCCTATGTCGCGCGGTTCACCCCACGCGCGCATGAGGTGCACGTGGACGCGCAAGTGTTGCTGTTCACCCTCGCGATTGCCGGCCTGGTGAGCATCTTGACTGGCACCGTCCCGGCGTTGGCCCGGCGCAGCAACCTGATCGTCAATTTGAAAGAAGGGGGATCGCAAGCCACGCTCGGTGTAACGCGCGGTAAGATGCGCAGCGCGTTGATCGTCGCTCAGGTCGCCGTCTCGTTCCTGTTATTGATCGGCGCCGGCCTTGCCGTGCGCAGCCTGATCAACTTGCAACGAGTAGACGCCGGCTTTCATCCGGAAAATGTTTTGACCATGCAAATCAGCCTGGACTTCTCCAGGTACATGTCCGACAAAGGCATGGGCGCGTCGAACCGCCTTATGCTTGGCTTCGCCGATTCGCTCCTGGCAAAAATCCAGGCGATGCCCCAGGTAACTTCGGCTGCGATATCCGGCGAATTTCCACTCGATAAATCGCCGGCATTTAACAACCAGTTCGTGATCGAACGGCAGCAAGGCAACGCCTCCGGCGATATCCCCACGGCAGAGTTTAATGTCGTTAGCCCAGACTACTTCCGCACGCTCGGGATACCCATTTTCAGCGGAAGAACATTTGATGGCCGCGATCGGCCCGACAAATTGCGCGTCGCGATCATAAATCAGGCGTTGGCACGACACTATTTTCACGATCAGGATCCGGTAGGGCGCCGCATCTCGTTCGACGATGGCAAGGAATGGACACAAATCGTCGGCGTTTCGGGTGACGTGCGCGAACGCACCCTCGATCAAGCACCCAGCGAACTCATCTACCTGCCCTACGCGCAATATCCGCAGATGTCGCCCAGCCTCGTAGCGCGCACCCAGGGCGACCCGTTAAACATCGCGCGCGCGGCGGTCCAACACTTATACGAAGTGGACGCGAATCAGCCCGCGGGACACATTCAATCTCTTGAGCAAGTACGCGCTGATTCCATCGCGGCGCCCCGCTTGACCGCGAATCTGCTCGGCTTGTTCGCACTGCTGGCGCTGGCCATTGCCGCGGCTGGAATTGGCGGAGTTATGGCGCTCTCCGTGAGCCAGCGAACACACGAAATCGGTGTACGCATGGCGATCGGCGCGCGTCCGGCGGAAATTATCTGGATGGTTCTTAGGCAAGGGATGACGCTCGCGCTAGTGGGTGTTGTGGCCGGCGCGCTGGGCGCATTCGCGTTTACGAACGCACTAAAGAGTTTGCTCTTTGGGGTGACGCCCACTGATCCCACAACGTTTGGCGCGGTTGCGGTGGTGCTGGCGGCCGCTGCATTCGCCGCCTGTTACATTCCGGCGCGCCGAGCTGCGCGTGTTGATCCTTTGCAAGCGCTACGCGCCGAATGAGCCCGCGGAATGGTCAGTGTGCTGACTGTTTCAGCAACTCGTCCAGGTAATCCTTCCAAACGGCGGCCAGGGTATGCGTCCCATGCCCTCGCGTGTTTTCACCGATCGGAATCAGGACGAACCGCCCATTTTTCAGCCGCTTGGCTTCCCGCTCCGCAATTCCCAATTCTGGTGGATTGATGAAATCATCCGCCGAATTCATCCACATCACCGGGGCCTTGATCTTTTCCAAATTCAGCGACGGATCGTAGTTCCGCGACGCGTTCACCTGGTATAGCAAGTCGTTCGCGTCCAGCCCGGGCATTCGATCGTGAAAGTACTTGTCCAGGTACTTGTCGGCGTCATCGCGGGTCGACACATTCTTCTGCATCAGCATTGGCGCGCTCCCCGCAATCAGCAAGAGATCGAGCGCCGTTCGCAAGCCCTGCGCGGGCTCGGTCGCGTAGTCGCCGCCCTTCCACTCCGGATCATTGCGAATTCCATCCATCAACATCTTGCGCCAGACCCGGTTGCGTCCCGCAATCTGCACCGGCAGGCAAGCCATGGGCATCAGCGCATCGATGAAGTCCGGATACGTCTCGCCCCAAACGAAGGAATGCATACATCCCATCGATGTGCCAAAAAGGAGTCGCAAATGATTTACGCCCAGGCCTTCGGTGAGCAGTTTATAGTGAAGCGCCACCATGTCGTCGTAGTCGTACTGCGGAAAATGCGCATGCAGGCCATCACTGGGTTTCGACGATTTCCCGTGGCCGATTCCGTCCGGCAGGATAATGAAGTAGCGTGTGGCATCCAGCAGTTGCCCCGCACCGAACAACTCGCCTGCGAAATAGGGCTGCAGGAATTGCTGACCGCTGCCGCCGGTGCCATGAAGAATCAGGACGGCATTCGTCGTGTGTCCCGCAGCATCCTTCACAGGCTTGCCCAGCGTCGCGTAGTGAAGTCGCACCTGCGGAAGGGACTCGCCCGAGTGAAACTGAAAATTATGAACGACGAAATCCGCTTCGGCCGTCGCCGGAGCAGGCACTTGTTGTCCTGCGGCCGCCAGGACAACGAAAGCAATCGCGGCGAGGGAAGAGCTAAGGGATCGTAAGACCGGTCGGATCATCGTTCGGAGCATCGTTTGGAACATCGGGGGCACCTCGGCGCCGGGAAATCTATCACAAACTCCGCAACGATTTTGTCAGGGCGCCTCTCTGACAATAAACGGCAGGGGAGGAGAGACATAGCGTTAGCGGAGGTGCGCGTCGAACCACGCTAACGTTCTGGCGGTGCGATCGCGATCGTCGGCCGGTTTTGCGAAGTGGTGACCTTCGTGTTCGTAGACGACCAGGGTAGTTTCGACGCCTTGCGTTTTCAGGGCGTGCCAGAATTCATAGGACTGCGGCGTGGGACATTCGCCATCGCTGTCGCCTACCAAGATCAGCGTGGGCGTTTTCACTTTTTTGATGTAAGTGATAGGCGAGCTTTTTGCGTACACCTCCGGGTCGTCATAGACCGACTTGCCGAAGAAAGGAATCATCCACTGATCGATCTTGTTTTCGCCGTAGTAGCTGAGCCAATCGGCGATGCCTGCGCCGGCCATGGCAGCCTTGAAGCGATCGGTTTGCGTCACGCCCCACATGGTCATATAGCCGCCGTAACTCCATCCGGTCAGTCCGAGACGTTCGGGATCGATGGGTGCGACCTTTAGGGCGGCGTCCACGCCGGCGAGCACATCCTTGAAGTCGCCGTTACCGAAGTCCTTTACGTTGGCGCGGGTGAAGGCTTCGCCCTGACCGTAGCTGCCGCGGGGATTCGGCAGGAGTAGAAAATAGCCTGCCGCGGGCAGCGCCATCTCAAAATTACCCGACGTTGGCCAGCTTGATTGCACCGCCGCGCTGGGGCCGCCATGGACACCGACGACCATCGGATATTTTTTGGCGGGATCGAAATCATGCGGATAGATCAGCCAGCCCTGAATGTCGTAGCCGCCATTTTTCCATTGAATACTTTTCGCTTCGCCCCAGCCCGGCTGGAGTCCTTTGTTGGCCTCGGTGATTTGCTTCCACTGACCAATGGGCCCGGCCCACACCTCCGGAGGAGCGGTGAAGGAATCGCGAATCACGGCGGAAGACGTGCCTTCGGGCGTGACGGAAAGATTCGGGTCCCACGGTCCGGCGGTAATGCTTTCGCTGCCGCGCCAGAGAGTTGCGACCCTGGAGTTCGCTGGATCGAGCAGGCTAACGGCGGAATCGGCTTCCACAAATTCGGCAAAGAGAATCTTGCCGTCGCTTGTCCAAGTCAGCCAACTCGCGGAGGATCTTCTTTCGGGCGTGAGATTCATGGCCTTGCCGCTCGTGGCGGGGACGAGGTAGACGTCGCCACCGACTGCGGGCTCATCGCTCATCAGGCCTTCAATGAAGGCGATGCTTTTCCCGTCGGGCGACCAAGCGGGATTGGCAATTTGCAGCGACGGCTTGTAAATGGACTTCATCAGGCCGGTGGCGGCTTCGAGGGTGTAAAGCTCGGCGATGTACCAGTTACTGTCGCCGTTGCCGGGCGCGGCGGTTACGGCGAGTTGTGTGCCGTCGGGCGACCAGCTGTATTCATATATATAGGTGTCGGCCGGGGAGATCTGGCGCAGGCTGCCGGAGGTTACGTTGACGAGCGCAAGCCGCTGCTCGAAGAAGGCGTCTTTGATTTCGCCGGTTTCCGGCGTTTCGGCGACGAGCGGGCCGGAAGCTCGGGTCGCGTTCTGCGTGAAGAGGACCGTGAGAGTTTTTCCGTCGGGCGACCAGCCTGGGGCGTCGAGGAAGCCTTTTACCTGAGTAAGCTTACGGGGTGCGCCGCCTGCTACGGGCGCGACATAGAGCTGAAGCTGGTCTTTCTTGATTGCGTCAGAGAGAAAAGCGATTTGGCGGCTGTCGGGCGACCAGGCGACATTGCCCTCGGCGTGGACCGAGCCTGCGACACCCGCAGTGATGCGAAGCGGCTGGCCGTTGGTCTTGAGATTTTTAATGTAGATCGCGGTGTTCCCGGTGGGGGCACCGTCTTCGCCGGTGAGAATTTCTACCCAGGCTACTTTGGTGGCGTCGGGAGAAATCGCGGTTTGCCGAAAATGGTGCGCGGCGTTTAGCGTTTTCATGATGCCGTCGAGCGGAGTGGTGGATTGGGGCTTCTCTTCGGCTTTGAGGCGCTTTTCTACGTCCTTTTTTGTGCCGGTGGTTTCGCGCTGCTGCGATGGGTCGGGCTTGGGTTGATTCTGGGCGCAAAGTGGTTGAACGACTAGGATTCCGAAAAGTGCGGTTAGAAAAGAGGTCGCGCGAACGGCTGAAGTCATCTGATGTCCTCAGGCTGAAGTGGCCGGGTAACAGTAATGCGCGAGCGCAGCAATCGCAAGCCGCGGAAGAAGATGGGATGGCGGATCGATTGTGCGCGCAGGAGTGGATATGGAGCCCGTGCCACCCGTCCAGGTCCGACCCAGAGGGAGTGGCCGGTCTAAAGACCGGCCACTCCAGACGCGCCGGGGAATTGGTTGTGATAGCTGGTGGAGATACGTAGAATCCGCGCAGCTTTGTGTGCCGGAGGAGAAGATGATCGATCGTCGAGGATTTCTTTCGTCGTTCGCGGGTGCGGCTGCAGCGACGAGTGTGTTGGGCATTGCGTCACCTTCGCGCGGGCTGCTGGAACAGGCTCCCTCGCAGTTGCCTGTACACTCGCTCTACGATTCGGATGAAGAAAAATACTGGGCGGAGTTGCGGAAGCAATTTCTGATTCCGGCGGACGAAGTGTATTTGAACAATGGGACGGTAGGCTCGTCACCGGCGCCGGTGCTGCGCGCGGTGTTCGATGGCTATAACGACACGGAAAAGATGGCGCAGAGCGACCCGGAGGATTATCCAATCTGGGGATACGGGCCGTGGAATGAGTTTCGCGATCCGCTGGCGGCGTTCATTGGTTGTTCGCGCGATGAGGTCGCATTGCTGCGAAATGCGACGGAGGCGAACAGTTACATTGCGAATGGGATCGACCTGAAGGCCGGCGACGAAGTGTTGATCACCGATCAGGAGCATCCCGGTGGCGAACATCCGTGGGATTTGCGGGCGAAGCGCTACGGAGTCGTGGTTAAAAAAGTGGCGCTGCCGAAGCCGGTGGCGAGGGCTTCGGAGGTGTTGAATCGCTTCAACGACGCGATCACGCCGCGGACGCGGGTGATTTTTTTCAGCCACATCACGACGGTAACGGGCGTGGTGCTGCCGGCGCGAGAGTTGTGCGCTCTGGCGCGGTCGAAAGGAATTTTGTCGGCGGTTGACGGGGCTCACGTCCCGGGCATGATGACGCTGAACGTACGCGAAATTGGTTGCGACATGTACTCAGCGAGTCCGCACAAGTGGTTGCAGGCACCGAAAGGTTCGGGCTTCTTGTATATGCGCGAGGAAGTGATGGATCGCGTGTGGAACACGATCGCGACTGAGGGTTGGGACGATCCAAAACTGAAGGCCGAGAGGTTTCAGCGGATCGGCAGCTCGAACGTCCCGGCGTTGTGGGGACTGCGTGCGTCGATTGAATTGGCAAATCAGATCGGGATGGATCGGATTGAGAAGCGACACCGGACGATGGCGGACTATATGCTGAAAGAGATGATGAGACGTGGAGCGGAGTCGTGGACGTCACCTGATCCGGCGCTGCGATGCGCAATTGTCACCGTAAATGTTCCGCCAATCGCGCGCATGGACCTGGAGAAGTGGATGTGGACGACGAAGAAGATCCGTATCCGCGGCGGGGAGCCTTCGAAGCTGCGGCTTTCCACGCCGTATTATTTGTTGCGGGGGGATGTGGAGAGATTTTTGGCGGCGTTTGATGAATATAAGATGGCGCATACGGGCTGATGGCCTGCGCCAAGCGAAATCACAACTCCCAAAAACCGAGGGTGGGGCATCCGGCAATCCTTCGACGCAGCAGATCAAAATTGAGGTTCATTCATTTATCTTCGATCTTTCTTGACTTTCGATGAGTGGCACGGAAACGATAATCTTGGTCCCCTCTCCAACTCGCGACTGGACGGAGAAGCGACCGCCCACGAAATTTATTCGCTCCTGCATACTCACCATCCCCAAACCCTTGCCCTTCAGATTCACCGCGTCAAATCCCACTCCAGCATCACTGACTTCAAGGTCGACTTCGCCGGGCTTCCCTTGCAGATGTACCTCAAAGCGCTTTGCACCACTGTATTTAACCGAGTTGTGGAGCGCTTCCTGAATGACTCGGAACACAGATAGGGAGACTTCGCGTGGAAGAGACTTTGGCATGTCTGTGTTTGTAAATTCCACGACTGCTCCGCTATGTTGCGAGATTTGACGGCAGAAACTTTTTGCAGCGGTGACCAGACCAAGATGGTCCAAAATTGAGGGGTGGAGTTCGTGGGACAGGGCTTGCACATCACTGGTTAAAGTCGAGCACTCTTGCCAGATTTGGTTCAGCTGATCGCCAACTGGCGCCTGCCCGGAACCCCAGTCTTGGGTGACTTTCTCGATTTGAAGTGAAAGCAGGGCGAGCCGCTGACAAATATCGTCGTGCAACTCCCTCGCGAGATGACTCCGTTCCTTTTCTTGAGCTGCAATTAGTTGACCGCTAACCTTTTCCAGTGCTTCTCGTGCCATCTTCTGGTCCGTTACGTCGACGGCCGAGCCTATGAACCCGGCGAACGAACCGTCCCCATTTAGCCTTGGGGATGCAACATCGAATATCCACCGGTAGACCCCATCGTGGCGGCGCATGCGGTATTCATCCGCAAACGACTCGTGGCTTTTCAAAGCCTTTGAACGGTTATCCGATACGATCTTTAGATCGTCCGGATGGACGGACGCGCTCCACAGTTCACCATACTCCGACTTTGGATCTGTGCCGGTAAACGTTAGTAGCCGTTCATTCAGGTAGATGATCTTGCCTTCTTGGTCGCACATCCAGATCAACGAAGGCGTGGTATTCGCCATTACCCGGAAGCGCTTCTCACTTTCGCGAAGGACAGACAGGAGCCTTAGTTTCCGCACTCGTTGCCACAACAATCCGAAAATCAGCAGCAACTGTATGGCGATGACCGCAATGGCCACGAATATGTATTTCCGGTAGCGGTCCCAGAGAGTTGGTTCACGATTTAACACCACACTGCCCAATGGCAGTGCCGACTCTGGAATTTGCCATCGGCGGAGCGCTCGCCAATCCACACGTACCTGAAGGTCAGTGTCGTACACAACGGGGATGTTATCCGGTCGTTCCCCTAACAACACCCGTGCCGCGATTTCCGCCGTCCCCAAAAACTCTTTTGGCATGTCCTCGTATGCTCCGCCAATGCACCCGTCGATACAGAGCTTTTGGAACACGGAATAGGTCGGCACGCGCTGTGCGACCGCAGCGAGAAGATCCCAGGTTCCAAACTCTGTTCGGCTGGCAAATTGTGGATAAGCTTGGAATAGGACAACCGTATGAGGAGGAAGTGCGGCAACCCTTTCAAACAACTGATGGTTTGGAGGTCCGGAAAGGTCGACCTCCCGCACTTTGTCCTGATGGTGAAGAAGCTCCGAGTGCGCGACTCCCAAAAACAGCTTGTCCCAATTCGTTTCGCCCGCGACGACCGCGACCGTATTCGTATCAGGCTGGAGACGAAGCATTAGCTCGATCGTCTCCCGAAAACCCCAAGGACTTGCGACGCCGGTCACCCCTGGCCACATCTTCTGCTTATCGAGATCCCCCGCGCCGACCGCTACCAAGACGATCGGCACGCCGGGAAATATTTTGTCGCGGTATTCTACTGCGAAGTGAAGTGCCGCAGGGTTACATACGATCACAACATCCAGCTTGACCTGCGCATATCTACGGCGAAGAGTCTCTGACACGCTCTCCCTATAGGATTTCTCTTCTACTTGGGGGTCTTCTAACTATGCGGTATAGAACGTGATTGACCCTGGAACACGAGCACGTATCGAGGGTTCAATCACGTCCAACACCGCCTGGCTAAATGGAATGGCGCTAAACAGCACCAATACGTGCTTCTCCCTGGGTTGTCCCTCAGAGGCGGAACTGGAGAGAGCAGACAACGGAATGGCAAAAACTGTAAGTAAGGCGAGCGCGCAGAACTGGATGATCCACGCACTAGGTTGCTGTTGGCGTATTGCACAGCACACGGGGGAAGCGAGAGTCCTCGTCCCGAACGTTCGAGAACTTAGCATACCTATGCCTAGCACCTGATTCGTTACGGCGCGCCACCGCCCTTCGGCGACGTAAGAACGTATCTGAGTGCGCGCCTTCTCCTTAGTGCCGCATCAAGGAAATCACAGTCACCATTGATCGCCAAGGATACGACGGTTAACCAGGGTTTGCCAGCAACCAAATCCCGTCGTCGATCAACAGAAGTGTCTCGAATCGCGAAATACGGGAACCGTATTTGTGCTGATCTTCGAAAACGCCTTTCACTCTTGCACAGCGGAGGGCAGTTTCCCCCGCTCCTATCCCTAGGATTTCTTGACCATGAACGCAGGGGTCGACTACACTTGCTGATTCGGAATAGGCTGCCTAGCAAGCCTGTTGGTTGCTGTGTGCTTGGGAGTGCTGGACCGGTCTAAAGACCGGCCACTACATGGGAAGCAGGGCGGCGGCGGACGAAACACTGAGTGCGCGTGTTTCGTAATCAGAATAGGAAATAGAGGGGGATTGCTTTGCCAAAGCGAACATATCAGCCGAACAAACGGCGGCGCGCGAAGACGCACGGATTTCGCGTACGCATGAAGACCGTCGGAGGCCGCAAAGTATTGGCGGCGCGCCGCAAGAAGGGACGCCATCGGCTCACGCCCGAGTAAGCCGGAGGGTCTGGAGTTTCCCCGCCCAGCGCGAATCGTGCGGCGGGGAGAATTTGATGCTGTGTATCGCACGGGCAAACGCCGCTCGAATTCCCACTTCACTGTTTTCTTTCGCGCGAACCAACTGCCGGAAAGCCGCTTCGGCTTCAGCATCAAGAAGGCGTTGGGCGGCGCGGTAGTGCGCAATCGCATCCGGCGGCGTGTGCGAGAGATCGTGCGCTGTCATCGCCAGGAGATACCTGCAGGATGGGACATCGTCATTCACCCGAAGAAATCGGTCGAGCGGGCGGAGTTTGCCGCGTTGACGGCGGAGTTGCTCCGGCTGGTGGGGAATCCGGCCTAGAGATGGTGACAACTCCGCGGGGATCGAGTTCGCCGATTGCAGCACAGTTTGCGGGGCGGCTACAGGGGGGTACGGACCCTTCGCAGCTCAGGGTAAACAGCAGTGTCTGTGCTACCGGGACCCGGATGGCTTTGTTTGCGCTGCGGTTTTATAAGGCTTACCTGTCCTTGCTGTTTGCTGGGAATTGCCGGTTTCAGCCTACCTGTTCGCAATACTCTTATGAAGCGATTGAACGATTTGGCGTGGCGCGCGGCGCATGGCTAACCTTGAAAAGGCTGGGGCGTTGTCAGCCGCTTTCGCGCAAATTCGGGTACGACCCAGTCCCAGAGAATTGGGAAGAGTCAGAAGCGCTGGCACAGGACGTTCGCCACTCTGCGGCCGCCAGTCATGAGGTCCATACGTGAGCGAGCTGGATAAGAAACCCAAGTTGGGTCACGAGATGCGCCTGTTGGCGGCGTCGCTGCTTTCCATGGGCGTGATTCTGCTATGGACGCGGTTCTTCGCGCCAAAGCCTACGGTCCTTCCTCCCCAAGCGAATCGATCGATTCAGGCGGGTCCGGCGAGTCCGGGAAGTCCGTCGTCCACAACGTCATCCACAAATACTCCCGCGGCGATGCCAAAGGGCATGGCTACGGGAATTTCCGGTGCTGCTCCGGCGGCTGTAAATATAACTGCGAAAGCGGACAACGAAGAGCGCACGATTGTCGTTGAAAACGACCTCTATCGCGTGGAATTTTCGAATCGCGGCGCGGTGGTCAAGAGTTGGCAGCTGAAAAAGTATCTGGACGACTCGAAGCCACAGCGCGTGCTGGACGTGGTGCATCCGGAAGCGGCGCAGCAGACCGGCGGATGGCCGTTCGGGTTGGTGCTGGATGACGACCAACTCCAGACCGCCGCCAACGGCGGCTTGTACCAAATGTCTTCGCCAGCAAGCACTTTACAGGCTCCCGCCGACGCGGAATTTTCCTGGAGCGACGGCCACTTGGAAGTGACCAAGCACTTTCGCTTCGACCACACCTACGTAGTTCGCGTCGAGACCACCGTAAAGATGAACGGCGCTCCCGTCACCGCGGGCCTGGCGTGGCTGGGCGGATTCGGAGACTTGACGGTCTCGAATCCCGCGCCAATCGACACGGTCTCGGTCTTCTACACCGAAAACGCCAAGCTAACGGATATCGCCGCCAAGAAACTCGACGGCCCGGAAAAATGGGCGCCCGGCGTATGGCAGGGCGGCAAGGATTGGACCGGAATCGAAGATCGCTATTTCACGGCGGCATTTCTGCCTCCGAACGGAGCCGCGCCGGGAACTCTGGAAACGCGATACTGGAAGGTCTTCCGCACCGTTCAAGCGGATGGGAAAGATACCCAGGAACCTGTGCCGCAGGTGGCCACTGCCGCGAAGCAACCCCTCGCGCTGCGTGTTTACGTGGGGCCCAAGGATTACGACGAGCTGAAGAAAATGAATCCGCCGCTGCACGCCCTGGTGAACTTCGGCTGGCTCGAATTCATCGCCGATCCGCTGTTCCACGGGCTGAAATGGCTGAACAAGTACATTCCCAATTGGGGTTGGGATATCGTCGTTCTCACGCTGGTCATTAACATTCTGCTTTTCCCGCTGCGGATTTCCAGTTACAAGTCGACGCTAAAAATGCAGCGTGTCGCCCCCGAAATCAAGCAAATCCAGGACAAATACAAGAAATATTCAATGCGCGATCCGCGCAAAGCGGAAATGAACAAGGAAGTGATGGCGGTCTACAGCCGCGAAGGGATCAATCCGGTGGGCGGCTGCTTCCAGATGTTTCTCCAGATGCCGATCTGGATCGGGCTGAACACCACGCTGCGCTATGCCATCGAGATGCGGCACGCTCGCTGGTTCTATTGGATCACGGATTTGTCGGCCAAGGATCCTTACTACGTACTGCCGATCGTCATGGGACTGTCGATGTACCTGGTGTCGAAAATGACGCCGATGACTTCCACGGATCCGCAACAGCAAATGATGATGAAGATCATGCCGGTGACAATGGCTGGCATTTTCATGATCTCGCCGATTTCCAGCGGCCTGGCGGTGTATATTCTCACCAGCAGCCTGGTGGGCATCCTGCAGCAGTGGTGGCTGAATCGGACGCATCCCATTGCCGCCGCTGTGCCAGGAAAAGCCTTGAAGGGCAAGAAGGCGTAACAAGCTATCGAACCGTCGTCAGCACGTGGTGGCAGTCTCTCGCAAGGAACCCATGCCTCAAGAACTCATCAAGGACGGCCATCTCGACCGCGAAGCCGCAGCCGAGGCGCTACGCCTCTTTCTGGAGACGACCGTACGCAAGGCCGGATTTCAATTGAAAGTAACGGTACGGGCAATCGCGCCCACAGGGGAACCCGGGGCCGACGCGGAAGTCATCGCCGACCTCGACGGCCGGGATAAGGAATTACTTCTTGAACGCGGCGCCGAACTTCTGAAAGCGCTGGAGCACCTGGCCTTTCGCGCGCTGCGACTCGAGCCGGCGTTTCACGAGAAGATCCACCTCGATTGTGGCGGCTATCGTGCCCTGCGTTTCGAAGAATTACGTATGACCGCACGGGTCGCTGCGGAACGCGTGCAGGCCTCGAAGCAGGCGTTTCGCTTGAACCCGATGTCGTCGCGAGAGCGGCGCATCGTGCACCTGACATTGAAAGAAATTCCCGGCGTGCGCACCGAAAGTGTCGGCGTCGGCGAGGAACGCCAAGTCGTGATTCATCCCGCCGAAGGCGGCCACGCGCGCCGCTAGCGCTTTACAATCTCGCTCCAAGATCCGCTATTATTTGGCCCAACCCTGCGATAAGACGTTTCCGGTGGCACCGAATCGGACTTGATAAGTGAACGACGCTGGCCGGTCGGATCTCAGGTGCGGAAAGCGCAAGTCGGCGATCTCCACGATCGCGTCGCCGCCCTCCTTGTGAAAACGTATCACTGGAAAACGCGAAAACCACAGAACGGTCTGCACCTGCGGGAGTTGCTTCGCGGCTGCAATGTAGGTATTCGCCGGAGCGTCCGGATAGAAACGGTACTCGATCGAAAGAGGATGTGCGGAATCCACCGGAGGCCCGGCCTGGACGGCGGCATCTCCGAAATCGACGCGCGTCTCGTAGACTCCTCGGGGCGCGCGAACCAATCCATCCCAGTGCCACAACGATGGCGGTAGCGGCAGTGCCCCAATTGCCTGGACGTCAAGCTGTTCCATGGCCGCGAACTTTTGCACCCGATCTAACGCTGCATGGTGCGCATAAGACGCCGCGATGACATAGCTGGTTGCAACTACTACACCCGCCAAGTTCCACGATGCTCGCTTCACCTTGAGACCGAAGCTTCGCAGCGACGGAAGCAGGAAGACGGCGGCTAATATGACGATCACCGCCAGAATCGCTTCCGCCGAGATTGGCGCGCCAACCACTTGTGCAATACCCGCCACGATCACGGTACCCAAAACGAAAGTCAGCCAGCTGTTCAGGGCGCGCCTCCGCAATCCTTCCGGTGTCGCGTAGACCCAAGGAAGAACCTGCGCCACGAGAAGAATCCCCGTGAATGTGAAGTCCACGATGAAGATCAAATCCCACGCGGGCCGCGACCAGCGCAACGGCGACCAGATCATCGTGCCGAACGACGTCACCAGATCCAGCAGAATGTGGCTTCCAATGCCGACTGCATAAATTCCTGTCAACGCCAGAAACGATGGCGCATCCCATTTTCGCCAGCGCACAAACCATTGCGTTACCGCGGCGAGTGCCAGCGCGAAGATTGGCAAGCAAATCAGGGAATGCGTGATGCTGCGATGCCACGTGAGGATCAGCAGCTCGTTGCGGGAAAACATTTCGCGAAGGACGTCGGAATCCGGGAAGATCGCGCCAAGCATCAACGACCAGGTGATCACCCGGCCCCGATTCATAGCGCGGAAAGCAAACATCTCGTCGCCGCGAAACATCGCTTTGCCGATCAGGGCCCCCGCAATTCCGTGTGTGATGGTGTCCATGATGGGAGTGTATAAGAGCTATCGCGGCAGAGAAAAGCTCAGTGCACGAAAATCAGCGGTGAGCATTTCGCGACGACGCGTCCAACGCGATGTGCGGAAACACCGTGGCGTCGCAGCGCAGCCAGCGCAGCGTCGGCCGCGTCCGGCGCAATTGCCACGAGCAGGCCGCCTGACGTTTGCGGATCGAACAGCAAATCCTGATGCTCGGACGAAACATTCGGATCAAAAGCCGCGCAGTCGCCGATAAAGGCACGATTATTCTTCAACCCGCCAGAAAGGTGTCCGTCGCGAGCGGCTTCCACGGCGCCGGGGAAATATTCAAACGCGGCATGATCGATTTCAAAGGAGACCGCTTCAACGCCGTGCGCTGGATCGCCGAGTGACATTTCCCGCGCGTGACCCAGGAAGCTAAATCCCGTCACGTCGGTAACCGCGTGAATGGGTCGTGGCGCTGCAGGCCGATCGTCAATCTCCCGCAGCGCCTCCGCTGCCGCCTGATTCAACCGTGTCATCGCAGCGATCGCAGCCGCCAGCGATTCGGGTGTGGCGCGATCTTTTTTTAGAGCGGTCGTAATCACTCCGGTACCCAACGGCTTTGTGAAAATCAACGCGTCACCTGTGCGCGCGCCGACATTTCGCCAAACACGATTAGGATCTACGACACCAGTGACTGCGTAACCGAAAAGCATGTCTTCATTGCGAATCGAGTGCCCGCCAATCACACTGCATTTCGCTTCGTTCATTTTCGACAGGCCTCCGCGGATGATTTCTTCCAGAATCTCCGGATCGCCGTGCTCCGGAAATCCAACAATGGATAGCGACGAAATCGGGCGGCCGCCCATCGCGTACACATCGCTTAGTGCGTTCGCCGCAGCGATCTGACCGAACAGCGATGGGTCATCCACGATCGGGGTAAAAAAATCCACCGTCTGTACCAGCGCCAGCTCGTCGCTCAACCGATAGATTCCGGCGTCGTCATTGGTGTCAAAACCTACGAGAACATTCGGATCCGTCTGCCGCGGAAGTTTTCGCAGCACTGCGTCCAGCGTTGCCGGATTCAATTTGGCGGCGCACCCTGCTGCCTTCGCCATCGATGTCAATTTCACGCTGTTGGCCACCGTTTCCACCTCGCCATGCTGCATTATAAAGATGCACGCGTCGTCGCGCTTGTGACTTGTCGGCAATCCCCGTAGCCATCCTTGACTGCTCGAAGTTGCGGACTGCTCGAAGTTGCGCCTCACGTCGGAACGTGCTCTCATCCCCGGATGCCTTGGGATATCTGGCTTATTTTTTTCGTCCTCGGTGTGATCGTGCCGTGGCGCGGCCGTCATCGCCTGCGTGAACTTTTGGCGAAGCCGTCTGTGGGAGGAGCGGAACGCATTTCGCTGTACGCCTCAACCATCGTCTTCCAGTGGCTCGCTGCCGGGGTTGCCGCCTGGCGTGCCTGGGTCCACGGGTTTAGCGTGGCCCAGCTCGGTCTGTCGACACCTGCCGTCTGGAGGTCATGCATGGCGGCAATCGTGGGAACTGGCATCTTGGCTACTTTGCAGTGGTTCAATCTGCGACGGATGAGCCGCATGGGGGAAAAGGCGCCCGCGAGGCTACGAGCTCTTGCTCAGAGAATCCTGCCTCAGTCAACAAGGGAGCGCATTCCGTTCTTTGCATTGGCTGTGACCGCGGGCGTTTGCGAGGAGTTCCTCTATCGAGGCTTTGCAATGGTAGCCCTCACCCGTTCCGGATTACCTTTGTGGACCGCGGTCGTGATATCGTCCATCTTGTTCGGAGCTGCTCATCTTTATCAAGGAAGTAGCGGACTCCTGGGAACAACGCTTCTGGGACTGGTGTTCGGAGCAACTCGAGTCATATCCGGCAGCCTGTTTCCGGTCATGGCGTGGCATGCGGCCGTGGATGTCGTGGCTGGAATTGCAGGACCAAAGTATCTTATTCATAACACACGGGTTACAGAAACAGTCGTAGAGATGGTCAATCCTTAGTGAGGTCCCCTTCCTATGTCCCCTGCTGTGCCGGTAATTCCGTCTTCCGATACCATTCACCGGGCTCTTGCGGAGTTTCGCCTTACCGCAGGAGAACAGCAAGTCCTTAAGATTCAGCAATATATGGGACTGCTGCTCAAGTGGACCGACGCCGTGAACTTGACCGCCATCCGCGACCCGCTCGAGATATTGTACCGTCATTTTTGTGAATCTATGTTTGCAGCGTCAGTTGTACGTCTTGATAACGGTCGTCTCGCCGACGTTGGCTCCGGAGGCGGCTTTCCAGGACTTCCTTTGAAGATCGTGCGCCCGGATTTGGATCTATTTCTCGTTGAATCGAACGTGAAAAAGGCTACTTTTCTAGCGGAAGTGGTTCGCGATCTGGGACTTACGGGCGTCCGCGTGATCGTTAGCCGTTATGAAGACTTGGGCGAAGAGCTAGCTCCGCTCGATTTCGTCTGCTCTCGCGCCGTGGGTGAATTTCCGACGTTCTTAAAATGGGCCGCCTCTCCCCAGGTGGACGCCAAGCAAGTCCTGCTCTGGATTGGAGGACGCGATCTGGACGAGGTAAAGAATCTCCCCGCATGGGAATGGCGTGAGCCGATTCAGATTCCGCAATCTCTCCGGCGATTTCTTTTAATTGGAACCAGAAAAAGCGAAGCTGCAGCCTAAGAGGCTCAAAATCAATAGATTAGGAACTGCAAAAGTCTGCCCGCAGACATATCCCGTCTCGGTGTGAATTTCGAAGCCAGAGTCGCTTTCTCACGTTCACTGATGTCGGCAGTTTCTCGCTCCGGTCGCGCCGCAACCGTTGATGGGGCGTGCTTTGGGACTCGATTTAATTTACAGTGAGTGGCGAAGCTGCTCGCCGAGTTAATTTCCGCACGATCAAAATGCTTTGGGATATCTGAACTTCCGTTCCACGTGGAACAGGTCTCGCCCTCGTCGTGAGCGATTTTTCGTCAACTACACGGGCCCGTGGTTCCACGTGGAATGTCAGTGGGGTTGGCGGACATCCGAAGTTGATTTGCTAGATTGAATGTTTCCGGACATCTTTCGCTTCTTGAGTGATCTCGAACGAATCGCATTCGCAAATTTGTCAGACTCAAGTGCCAGGGTTCTTACAACTAGAGAATCTCATTCCCCGCGTTATGTAGGCTGCTGGGCCCGGCGAATCAGACAGATTCGCGTTCCACGTGGAACTTATGTTGCGTTCGGAGCAAAGAACGACCCGACGCTGGGCCACTGTTCCACGTGAAACGATTGAAGGCATTTTCGTCCCACTCGCGTCCATTCGGTACATTGCCCGCTCCAAACCGTTCCACGTGGAACGCCGGTAGGACATCTCTAAGAATCTCCTCACAATTTCACCTGCTCTTCTCATTTTTGATGCGAAACACCTTGCATATGCCAGTAGCCTTTGCTAAGTTTTCGCCTATCGAGGAATTCTTGGCGCGAATCATCGCGGTCGCAAATCAAAAAGGTGGCGTCGGAAAAACCACCACCGCCGTTAACTTAGCCGCATGCCTCGGTGCCGTCGAACAGCCGACACTTCTCGTCGATTGTGATTCCCAAGCGAACGCTACCGCCGCTATTGGGTTCCCGAAAGATCCATCGCGCAGGACCCTATATCACGCACTGATCCTGGGCGAACCATTTGACAAAATTGTCCAGAAATCCCAAGTCGAGGGCCTCGATGTGTTGCCCGCCGACAAAAACCTCGCCGGAGCCGCCGTAGAGCTCGTTACGGCGGAACATCGCGAATATAAGCTTCAAAATATGCTCAATGGGATTCGCGACCGCTATCGCTTCATCATTCTGGATTGCCCGCCAGCCTTGGACCTGCTCACACTCAATGCTCTCGTTTCGGCAAGCTCCGTGTTGGTCCCGATTCAGTGCGAATATCTCGCTCTGGAGGGTGTTTCTGAGCTATTAGATACTCTAATGAGGATTCGCCGCACCCTGAATCCCAAGCTCGAGATCGAAGGCATCCTGCTAACGATGTACGACGAGCGCACAACGCTGTCCCGCCAGGTCGCCACAGACCTGCGAAGCTTTTTTGGAGCCCAGGTCTTTCAAGCAGTCATTTCCAGGAATGTCCGGCTGGCCGAAGCGCCAAGTTTCGGTAAGCCTATTATTTTCTATGATATCCACAGCAAGGGCGCTGAGGGCTACACACAACTTGCACAGGAGGTAATTATCAATGACGAGAAACGCGTTGGGAAGGGGGCTCGGAGCGCTCATTCGGGAGCCTGAACCGCAGATTCCCGTCGCACCCGCGCCTGTAGTTTCATCCTACCCGGCTACATCGAGTGGCATAGCAGCAGCCCCGGCCAGGGATTCCGCCATGACCGGTGGCCCGCTCCAAATCGACGCTGATCTCATCGACCCCAGTCCTTTTCAGCCCCGCACCCGCTTCCGGGAGGAAGCCCTCGACGAACTCGCTCGTTCGATCAAAGCCAGCGGCATCATTCAGCCGCTAGTAGTCCGCGCAATCGGGAATCGCTTTCAGCTCATTGCCGGTGAGCGCCGATGGCGCGCGGCGCAGCGCGCCGGGCTGACCAAAGTCTCCGCGATCGTCCGCGACGTGCCGGACGAACTCGCCCTGGAAATGACGCTGGTAGAAAACATCCAGCGCGAAGACTTGAACGCCATTGAGGCCGCCAGGGCCTTTGAGCGGCTCATGGACGAGTTCCAACTGACGCAAGAAGCGGTTGCCGAGCGAACGGGAAAAGACCGGGCCACGGTGGCAAATGCCATTCGCCTGCTGAAACTGGAGCCCACCATTCAGGACTGGATCGAAGAAGGAAAACTGACCGCCGGCCACGGTCGAGGCCTGCTCGCGGTACAGGATTCCAAGCTTCGCATGCGCTACGCGCAACGCGCCGCTCGCGGAGGCTTGACGGTACGCCAGATCGAACGACTGGCGTCGCGCCGATCACGTGGCATTGGCGCTCCGGTCGAAATCCACGTGGACGCCAACATCCGCGCCGCACTCGAAGAACTACAGCGGCATTTGGGGACGAAAGCACTACTGCGCCAAAAGACCAAGGTGCGCCCCGGCCAACTCATCCTCGAATACTACGACGACGCCCAGCTCATGGGCCTTTACGATCGACTGATGAAATAGCACGCGAAAAATCAGCGTGCCGCTCTTCGTTCTTCATCAGTGTCCCTTGGTTCAGTGACCTGATTCGACAACTCAAATTTCACCTCGCGTTGACTTGTCTGCGCAGAGGGCTAAAGTAGAAGTGTGGAATGGGGGTTGTCATGGCTTGGAAGTGGCCCGGCGCTTCAAAGAATGGCAGCAGCGAGGAGTGGACGGGTTTCATTGACCAGGGTGTGACCCTCGAGGGCACGCTTCAGCTGAAGGGAACCTTCCGCATCGATGGAAACGTCAGGGGCAACATCATCTCCGAGCAAACCGTCGTTCTTGGTGAAGGCGCCCGCGTCGAAGGACAGATTGAAGGAAATCGCGTGGTCATCGCCGGTCGATTTGATGGCGTAATATTTGCCAAGGGCCGTGTCGAGATCGAAGCGAAGGGTGTAGTTACCGGCGAAGTGCATTCCCCGTGCATGGTCATCGATCCCGGCGGAATCTTCGACGGCCGCTGCCACATGCTTGCGTCTTCCGACGCCTCCACCGGCGTAACGATCCCGATCCGAGCCGTCGGCTCCGCATAAACACCGAAGATCAGACCGCGTAATTTACGATTTTCTTCAATCTTCCACAGTCAGATATTTCGCTCGCTTTCGATCGCTGGCCTCTGAGTTGACAGGTCCTGCGTACGCGACTATCTTTCGTGAAGAGCCAGCGTAGAGGCTTGCGTCTCATGAAAATTCTAGTAATCGGCGGCGGTGGCCGCGAACACGCCTTGGTGTGGAAACTTCGGCAAAGTCCACGCGTGGAAAGAATATGGTGTGCCCCGGGCAACGGCGGAATTTCATCAGAAGCCGACTGCATCACCGTCGACACAGGCGACGTCGCCAAGCTCGTGGCAATTGCAAATGATCTCCAGCCGGACCTGACGATTGTCGGTCCCGAACTCCCGCTCGTGAACGGGATCGGTGATGCCTTTGCGCAGCGGGGACGGCCCATCATCGCGCCGTCTCGTCAGGCGGCGCAGCTCGAAGGCAGCAAAATCTTCGCAAAAGAGTTTCTGCAGCGCCACGATATCGCCACAGCCAAAATGTACGGGGCCTATGATTCGGCTCAGACCGCCCTTGCAGGCCTAAAGACCGTGGACTTCCCCGTGGTCATCAAAGCGGACGGCCTGTGCGCCGGCAAAGGAGTGTTTCTGGCGCCGGATCCCGCCGCCGCGCGCGACTTCGTCGAACGCGCCATGCTGCGAGATGAGTTTGGTCCAGGCGGCCACCGCATACTTCTCGAAGAGACCCTACAGGGCGAAGAGCTTTCTTTCATCATACTTACGGATGGCGAGCGCTATGCTCCGCTTGTTCCAACCCGCGATCACAAACGTGCGTTCGACGGCAATAAAGGCCCAAATACCGGCGGCATGGGCGCATATTCCAGCGACGATTTGCTGTCCCCCTCGACGCGCGACGATATCTTGCGCCAAGTCGTCGAGCCGACAATGCGGGGATTGGCAACAGACGGCATCCGTTATCAGGGCTTCCTTTACTTCGGTCTGATGCTTGCGGCCTCCGGAGCCAAAGTACTCGAATTTAATTGCCGTCTGGGCGATCCTGAGGCACAAGCGATCATAGCGCGCATGGATTTTGATCTCGCCGAGATCTTGTCGGACGCGGCCGCCGTTCACCTTGACCCGAAAAAGCTACGCTGGAAACCCGGTGCTAGTGTCTGTGTCGTGCTCGCGTCTGGCGGCTACCCAGGGAAATTCAACACTGACAAATTGATAACTGGACTAACCGATATAGAGCCGGACAGCGGTGTGAAGGTGCTGCACGCCGGGACGAAGCGAGTGGGAGCTTCCACGCTTACGAATGGCGGAAGAGTCTTGGGTGTAACGGCCGCGGCGCCATCCGTAGATGCAGCACTAACGATTGCATACAACGCAATCCGCAAGATTCATTTTGATGACATGCACTATCGGAAAGACATTGCCGCGCAAGCCAATCGTGTGACTGCTGCCGGGGACTGACGCTCATGTCGATCTCACCTCTGCGGTCTTTTGCGTAGTGATGGCGCATCCGGCGGCCGGTCCTTGTCGTCTTTCTTCGTCTTATCAACCGGCTCTTCCGGCGGCACGATCCAGTCGAGTCCGTGCTCCTCCTCCATCTTTCCAAGCATAAAGTTGGCCTTGCCGGCAATCAGCGGCAAAAGTGCGCGCATAAAGTCTTCCGCATCGACCGACACGGCCTTCTGCGCCTGCCCGCGATCCACGACCTCCAGCACCTTGCCAAACCGCGGCTCGCCGTTGCGGAGCTGCGCGATCCGCGGATCGTTCCCCTGAATCATCTCCATCACTGTTGGCGCTTTGACATCGGAGGGATACCGCGCCTCCACAATCATGCGTGGCGCGTGCTTCTCAGGCGGATACAACTGAGTGAAGCGCGGCCGAAGTATTCGCGTCTGCCAATATTCCGCGCGCACGCCAACTTGGACCTGCTGGATCCGATATTCAACAGTCCACACTTCCGGACCATAGTGATTTGGCGCGAACCCGATAATCACCATTTCGAACAGCGGCTCATCGCTCGCAATATCGAGCTTGTGGTGCAGTTGACTCGTTAGCGGCCGCAGCGTCTCGAGAAATGACACCCCGAAAGTTTCCAGATCCGGCTCTGCTCCCGTCGGATCAGACGCGTTTCGCGGATCTCGCCGTCCGATCCGCTGGTAGTCCCGGTCCAATCGAATAGGCTTAGGATCAGCAGGTAGTCGCCATTCCGAAGCTCCCAGTAGCACACCAATGTGCGTCCTGTCGAGTTCCGTTACGCGCGGAGGCACCGATCCCGTTTCCACCGGATGATCGATCGCAGCAAAAACGATCACGTCATCCTTGGTAACGTGGACGATCACGCGCCCGCCGGCAAGATTGGCGATGATCTCGTTCTCCGTGTCTTGCGACTGCGCCGCCGCTCCGGGGCAACTCGACGCAAGCGCAAGCACGAGAAGCAATAATCCGGCAAGCGTTTCAGCACGAAAAATGCGTCTTCGTTTCATTGAACTCATATCGTAAACCACGCAGTCCAACTGGATGCAGATAATTATTTCGCCGAAGGCACGGCAGCGGCGGCCGACTTCGCCTGCGACAGCATCTTGTCCAACGCCGCTCGATCGAAGTAATCTCCAGCCCGCACCACCGCGTTGATTCTCTGAGTGTTCGCAATATTTTCCAGCGGGCTCCCCTCAAGAAGCACCAAATCGGCTATCTTGCCAGCTTCGACCGTACCAAGATCGCGCTCGCGGCCCAAGAAGGTGACCGCCCCGGAAGTCGCCGACCGGAGCGCCTCAGCCGGAGTCAAACCTGCCCGTACCAACTCCGTCAGCTCTCGGTGCAAGCTTTCACCAGGAAAAACAAACGGATCGAGAGAATCCGACCCCACCAGCAACGATATTCCGGCTTGATTCAATTCACCGGTTAGCCGCCAATCATTCGCCCCCTGCCTCGCCAGCCACGCGGCACGCTCTTTCATCTCCCCATCCTGCAGCGAATCCCGCCATTGTTTCGCCAGCGACGGCGGCACGAACGCAAGTTGGGGGTCATCGGCGCTCCATTCTTCCGGGTGGGCGGTAATATCAAGGGAAGCTAGGGTAGGCGTCACCCAAGTCCCATTTTTCTTCAGCAACTCAAACAGTCTTGCCGCCTCCTCTTTGTCATAGGTCGCGTCAGACTCATGCGCGATGTGCTCCCACGCCACGGAGTCGCCCCGCTCCTCGGCCGCTACCAGCCGGCTCCGCAATTCGTCCTCCTTGGAAGAAAAGGACAGCGCGAACGCGCTGTAAAGAAGGTGCTCGATGCTGCGCATGCCCGCATTGGAGGCTTCCTGAGCGCTGACCTGAAACGGCAAGTGCCCCGCCAGGGGTATGCCTTGTTTTCTAGCTTCGTCCGCAACCGCAAAAAAGACTTCCTTCGAAGGCACCGAAATGATTTTGATGAACTCCGCGCCACGGCGCTTCAAATCGCGAACTGCGGCCCGCGCCTCTTCCACATTGGCGATTGGATATTGCTCCGCTGTCTTCTTCCCGCTACCCACTAGGAAAGGTCCACAGGCAACGATATGAGGACCCACCAAAGTGCCCGCCTCAATTTCGCGCTTCCAGGCCAGCAGAGTGTCTAAATCGCCGCCCATATCACGCACACCGGTAACGCCGTTGGTCAGCAGAAGCGGGAGCAGCACCTGCTTGCTCCATGCGGGATCAGCATTCAATCCAGCGATGTGAACATGCATATCCCACAAGCCGGGAATCAGAAATTTGCCCTGGGCTTCGATGACGCGCGCACCCTTTGGCGGCTTGATCCGCGCGGACGGCCCGATAGCTGCGATACGCCCGTTGGCGATAACCACCGATTGGTCAGGTCGCGCCGAGTTCGCGGTCGAATCAATGACACTGACGTGCGTCAGCACAAGTTCGGGCGAAGTCACGGTCGCGCTGATAAGCGCAGACCCCGCCAGAAAAAGAAGCAGCACGAATGCCAGACGCCAAAGTAGCCTCAGGTCATACTCCGGCCAAACCGATTCCCTTCGCATTTGGCTCACAGTATCACAAGCCCAACGACGGCGGCCCAGCGCCGCACCGGCTTTCAGGGTTGCCTGGCATCCAGTAGAATAGACGCTGGAATCCGAGGATGGACGCTACATGGGCTTGCGCAAACCAAAGAGCATCAAGCACAACGGAAAGCAACTGACCGACATTCTCGACGCCCACGGGAAATTCTTCCGCGGACGCGACGGCGGCATACGCGCAGACTTGAGCGGCGCCGATCTGTCTCGCGCCGACCTCAGCGGCACCAACCTGAGTGGAGCGATCCTGCGCAACGCGAATTTCGCCGAGAGCGATCTTCGCAAAGCGAAGCTCCCCGGCGCCGATCTTTCCGGTGCCAACTTCCACAAAGCCGACCTGCGCGGTGCCGACCTGACCGAAGCGATCCTCCCTGGCGCAGACTTGAGCGAAGCCCAGGCGAGCGGCATCGAATTCTTCCGCTGCGATCTTTCCAATGTAAATTTCCAGCGCGCCCAACTCCGCAACGTCAACCTGCGCCTCGCCAACGTGAACGGCGCCAAATTCAGTGGCGCGGACATGGGAGTCGCGATTTTACGCGAGACCGATTTGCAGGGTGCGGATCTTTCCGGCGTCGACCTCTCCACAACGCTTCTGCCGAAAGGATACGCGCCGCCGCAATCGAAACAGAAAACGGCGTAAGCATTCACACGGGATTCACAAATAGTGAATGCCAAGCACATATGGGCGATGCCACCATAGGAATCGCCGTCGGCGCGTGATAGCCTCTCGCCGAAGAGCCGTCCCCTCCGAAGAAATCTGTGGCGACGACCGCTGCACAACTCGACACTTCCAGCACACGCGAGCGCGTGCTCGAAATCGTACGCGACTTGCTCGCCGAGTTGGGCAGCCAGGGCGCGTTGCCCATGCTCACCTCCGCTTCTCTTCTCGACCGCGATCTCGGACTTGGCAGTCTGGAACGAGTGGAGTTGCTCGCCCGCCTCGAAACCGAATTTGGCGTGCGGCTGCCCGATAGCGTCGCTGCCGAAGCAAACACCCCCGAAGACCTCACTCGCGCGATTGTCGGCGCTCCGGGCGCAGGCAATATCGAGGACGAGGCGCCTTCCGCCTTGCGCGCTTCCGTAACGGCACAAAAGTTGGCGCGCGAAACCTCTCAAGCCGGCGCCTTCTCGGCAGAAACTTTACTCGACTTGCTGCGTTATCGCGCCAAACATGATGCCGATCGCGCGCACCTGCTCATCACCGAAGAAGACGCCGGCGGAAAAGAGCGTGACCTCACCCTCACCTTCGGCGAGCTCTACGCCGCCGCTCAGCGTTGCGCCCTCGAACTGGGACGCCGTGGCGTCCCCGCCGGCGGCCGCGTCTCGTTGATGTTGCCAACATCCCGCGCGTTCTTCGTTTCCTACGCGGGCATTCTTCTCGCCGGCGCGATTCCTGTACCGATCTATCCGCCGTTCCGCGCGGATCGCATCGAAGAGTATGCCGCGCGCCAATCCGCCATTCTCAACAACGCGGAAGTCTGCCTCCTGCTGACCTTCCGCCGCGCCGAAGCCGTCGCGCACCTGCTGGAGCCCCGCGTCCGCTCCCTTACCGCCGTCGTTGACGCGGAGAGACTCCTCGAAGCCGCCGACAAAGCGCCGCCCCCCGCACCTGGCGCGATGTCGCCGCACCTGATCGGCAGCCGCAATCGCCGCTCCAGCGACATCGCTCTCCTTCAATACACTTCGGGTTCCACGGGCGATCCCAAAGGCGTCGTGCTCACGCACGCCAATTTGCTCGCGAACATGCGCGCCATCGGCACCGCCGTGCAAATGGGCCCAGGCGACGTCGGCATCAGCTGGCTGCCGCTCTACCACGACATGGGCCTGATCGGCGCGTGGCTGACGCTGCTGCAATTCGGCATGCCACTGTGCGTAATGTCGCCGCTCGCGTTTCTCACGCGTCCTGAACGCTGGCTGTGGGCCTTTCACAAACACCGCGGCACCATCGCCGCGGCTCCGAACTTCGCCTACGAACTCTGCGTGCGAAAAATTGCCGACAAAGACATCGAAGGCCTGGACCTGAGCTCTTGGCGCGTAGCCATGAACGGCGCCGAGCCCGTCAATCCGGAAACCATGGAGCGCTTCACCGCGCGTTTCGCCCGCTACGGCTTTCGCAACGAATCCCATCTTCCTGTTTACGGTCTGGCGGAGTCCTCCCTCGCGGTGACCGTTCCACCATTAAATCGCGCTCCGCTGATTGATCGCGTCGACCGTGAAACCTTCACCGTGCAGGGTCGCGCCGTGCCTTCCGCCTCTGCGGAAACTCGCTGCATCTCCTTCGTCTCCTCCGGCACGGAATTGCCAGGACACCAGGTGCGCATCGTGGATCAACACGGAAACGAGGTCGCCGATCGCACCGAAGGCTTTCTGTGGTTCCGCGGTCCTTCGGCCACCAGCGGCTACTACCACAATCCAGCCGCGACGCAGAAGCTACTCCCGCTCGGTCCTGCTGCGAGTGCGAACGAATTTGCCTGGGTCGATTCCGGCGATCGCGCCTACCGTGCCGACCAGGAAATCTACGTAACCGGCCGCGTCAAAGACATCATCATCAAGGGCGGGCGCAATCTGTATCCGCACGAGGTCGAGGAGCTGGCCGCGCGCGTCGAAGGAATTCGTAAAGGCTGTATTGTCGCGTTCGGTCTAAAAGATGAAGGCTCCGGCACGGAAAAACTTGTCGTGGTAGCCGAAGTCCGCGAACGCGACGCGCGCAAACTTGCCGCCATCTCTGCCGCGGTCACCGAGCAGGTCACCCGCGGCCTTGGCCTTCCCCCGGATCGCGTTGAATTGCTTCCGCCCGGAAGTATCCCGAAAACGTCGAGCGGTAAATTGCGCCGCGAGGAAACCAGGCAACTCTTCCTCAAAGGTTCGCTCTCCGCCGGACGCGCACCGGCGTGGCTGCAAATCGTCCGTTTGGGCGCTGCGGGTGCGATGCGCAGCGGCGGCCGCGCAATCCGCTCGGCAGTGACCCGCGTCCTGGAAATCTTCTATGGTCTCTACTTCGGCGTGGTCTTTCTTTTGTGGATCATACCCACCTGCGCCGCCGTCGCGCTCATTCCAGATCACCGCGCCGCGGGCCGTTTTACGTCCTCGGCCCTTAAAATATTGTTCGCGCTAGTCGGCTTACGCGTGCGGGTCATCGGCAAGGAATTCATGGATACGCCCGGCGCTAAAATCTACGCCGCAAATCACACCAGCTATTTCGATGTTCTGCCCATCATGCTTGGCCTCGGCGTCTCGTATCGCTTTGTCGCCAAAAGAGAGGTTCTGCACATGCCGTTTATCGGAACCTTCCTGAAGCAGATGGGCCATCTCTGGTTCGAACGCACCGACAAGAACTCCCGTCTCCGTCAAGCGGAACAGATGGAAGAACTTCTTCGCAACGGCGAGTCCGTCTTCGTCTTTCCCGAAGGTACTTTCACCTCGGACGACGGCGTCCGTCCGTTCCAACTGGGAGCCTTTAAAGCCGCTGTCGCCGCGGGCGTCCCTATCGTCCCTGTCTCCCTGGCGGGAACGCGCAAATTTCTGCGCGAAGGCACCTACATCCCGCGGCCAACCAGCGTCACCATCACCGTCTCTCCCCCGATTTACCCCCAAATCGCCAGCGTCGCCAACGCCGCCTCGTCCAGCCCCGAATCCGCAGGCTGGCACGACCTGATCCGCCTCCGCGACAAAACCCGAGAAGCCATCGGCCGCCACGCCGGCGAACCTATCCTGTGACGCCTAGTAACCATATTCGCCCTTAACAAAAGCGTCATCACAAGGCACACTGTTGCCGCAGGCGATCAGCGCTGCATGGTGTAAACCACCGTAATATACGTATCGACCTCAACCCGCTGCCCGTTCAATGACGTAGGCGTATATCGCCATTGCCGCACCGCCTCCATCGCCGACTGGTAAAACATTGGGTCTCCCCCAACGGCCTCCAGCGATTGAACCGTTCCGTCCGTCCCAATGATCGCCCGCAATTCTACGCGCCCGGAACGCCCAATCTGCCGCGCCAGCGGCGGATACACCGGCTCGACCCGATGGGTCAGCATCGCCGGGTCGATCTGCGTCACGTGCACGACGTGCGGGGTCTCGACATGCGGCGGAGGTGCCGGCTCAGTAGGAGTTCGCGAGCCGACAAGAGGAATCGCGCCAGGCACATCGATTCCAGCACCGGCGAACGGCACCTGATCTCCACCCGGATCTTGTGGCGGTTCGTGAGTGACAATGTGCACGGGAATTGAGTTCGGCTGGAAAAATCCCTCCGCCCTCGGGGCAGGCCGCGGCGCCTGTGGCACCGCAGTAGTCTGCTGCGCGGGCCGCGAGTAGTATGGCGGCACCGGCGTCACGTTCGCAAGCGCAATCCGCGCGGGCTTGCCGAGCAACGGAACCAGCACAATTGCCGCGAGAATCGCGCCTTGCAGCGCAGTCGACAAAACCAGCGCTCGCCGCCGCACCTTCCGTTGACGCATCTGCTGCTCTGGATCGTCCTCCACAAGGCATCCCTTCAATACACCGAAATTGTCGTTGGAAACCTGGCCGGGTACGTGCGACATCACACACCTCCACACAAGAATGCTGCGAACCAAAGGGAAAGAATTTGCGGCGCCGGCGTCCTGCTTACCTCGTGCAGGAAACCGGCGCCGCGCTCGCAGGGATGTGAGGGTTGCGCGCGTCCTCACTCCCTTGGACACCGCCCTGCGCGACAAGTTCCCCGCCTCGCTTGCGCTTTTTTCGTAACCGCGATGGCACCAACCCATGTAGGCGCTGGGCTTTAGCCCGGCGGCCCATCGCGGAATTTCCGGCGCCCCGTCTCCGTCACAAGTTCCAAACATTTCGCACTCGACAGAAAAGAAGATAGTTATTCAGTTGTATCAAAGGGCAACCCTACCGCATCACATGTCTTGTGGACGTGGATCTGAAGGAGGCGAACCAATGGACCGGCGCAACATCGAAACGGTAGGCGTGCGCCGCACCGGCTGGGCCGCTCTGGACCGCGATCCGCAGGAGGACAGGGTCGAATTTGTCTGTCCGCACTGCGGTACTCGGGGCCAGAAAAATGCCCGGCGCGAGCGGACGCAATATCATTTCACGGATGGTTTCTTGCAGGACTTACAAGGTGAAGTAACGCAGTGCCGTTCGTGCGGCCAGTCACTACGCGTGGTACCGGTAGTGATGCTGCATGATCAGGACGAAACGCGACGCTTCGAGGCGGTCTTTTCCGAGGAGCTACCTGTAACGACGCACTAACTCTCATCAGCGACAAACGATAGCGGGGCGCATTGCGAATGATGCGCCCCGCTTTTTTTGACGTAACTCAGTACCACAAAAAAACAGGCGCGGCAGGATCGCCGCGCCTGAACTTACCTGTCTTTGTATTAAGTCTTAGTTATGTCCGTGGTCATCGTCCCAGTTGTGTTCCACCCTCCACGAATGTCCTTCCACGTCCCACCACTTGTGGTCCTGGTCCCAGCAATACTGGCGAGCCTCGGCCAATTCGTGCCGCGCGTGTTCGGCTTGCTTGCTGTCGTAGCCGTGGTGCTTGATCGCTTCGTGCAGGTTATGGTCGGCTTTATCGGTGCGGTGCTGACATTCTGCCTCGCTCGCGCGCACGCGAGGCGCGCCGGTGAAGAGCAGAAATGCGACTAGAGCCCCAAGCACTACAAACAGTTTCCCGTACTCCATAATTCCCATTCGCCGTTCGATTTGCATCCGCGTCTCCTGTTAATCGTTGTAGCTACGTCGGAGGGCACTATAGACCGGCGGCCCATAAGCGCGCCATACGGAGACAACTGGAAAAGCATAGCGGAAACCCTGTAGTGGACCGGCCGTCTTCAGGGCCTGTAAGTGCTTGAACAGATTACTCTTTACAGATCGGAGTCGAGCTCCATATGGTACTTCTCCAACCCGCTGCGAATGCGCTCGAACGCCTCGTCCACTGTGTCCGCAAACTGCAGCATCTTGTATTCGCTGTGGCTGATCATGCCCCAACGCACCATCGCCCGGAAATTCAACACCTCATCCCAGTATTTCCGGCCGTAAATAATGATCAAATTATTTTTCGGCAGCTTTCCGGTCTGCAACAGCGTCATCATTTCCCAAAGCTCGTCCATCGTCCCGAATCCGCCCGGAAAAACCACCAGCGCCTTGGCGATCTGCGCGAACCACAATTTGCGCATGAAGAAGTAGTGAAAATTTAAACTCAACTCAGGGCTGATGTAAGGATTCGCGAACTGCTCGTGCGGCAGCTCGATCGAAAGCCCTATGGATTTGCCGCCGGCCTCCATCGCGCCGCGATTCGCCGCTTCCATGATGCCCGGCCCGCCGCCCGAGCAGATCACGAACCGCCTCGGCCGCGTTCCCAGCGTCATGGCCCACTCCGTGATGCGCCGCGACAATTCCCGCGCCTGTTCGTAATAGCGCGACATCTCCAGTGCGCTTCGCGCATCACGCAGAGTTTCCCTGTGCGCGGCTCGTTGTGCTTTCACCCGCGCCAGCGCGGCCTTGTTCTTCAACTTGCCAAAACGCGCCAGCGCGCTTTCCCGTGATTCGATGCGCGCCGATCCAAACATCACGATCGTGTCTCCGATTCCCTCTTTCTTTAGCTGCACTAGCGGCTGCAGATATTCCGCCAAAATGCGAATGGGTCGCGCCGCCGTGCTGTCCAGGAACGCCTGGTCTTTGTGCGGCGCCAGCGGTGCATGCATGGGTTTCAGCTTCACTTTTCGTACTGCCATCTAGCGCTCTCCAAATTGTCGATCTTCCATTCTAGGAACTGCCGCGTCCCCCGGCAACGCTGGTCGCCGCAGTTGCGTCGAATTCGATACACTGGGTACGGAGGGTTCGCCATGAACCGCCATCTCGCTGTCCGACTTTTCTTCCTGACGCTGTTCGGCGCATGGGTAGCCGCGTCTCCCCTCGCCGCGCAATCCCCCTCGGGGCCGATAGCGCCTCAGGCCGGCAACGCAATTCAGCAGCCCCCTCCACAGGCAAAAATCGGCGTCAGCGTGGCGCTCGTCAACACCCCCATCACCGTGCGCGACTCCAAAGGCCAGATGATCCACACTTTGGACGCCAAAGACTTTCGTGTCACCGACAACGGCGTCCCGCAGCACATCACGCATTTCGATATGGGTGGCGATCCTCTCTCCGTCGTCGTGTTGGTGGAAACCAGCTCGCGTGTCGACGCTATGTTCCCTCAGATCCGTAAAGCTGGGATTATAATCACGCAAACGGTTATGGGCGGCTCCGGAGAAGCCGCTGTCATCGCCTTCAATGATTCCGTCGACAAATTGCAGGAGTTCACCGGGGACGCGGACAGAATCGAAAAGACCTTCACCAATCTGCAGGCCGGAACGTCAGGATCGAAGCTCTACGACGCCATGGCCGTCGGTATCGAAATGCTCAGCGTCCAGCCGCAACCCACCGCCGACAAACCAGGCCGCCGCCGCGTTATGTTAATTCTGTCCGAAGCCACCGACATAGGCAGCGACACGCAACTCGGTGCGGTTCTGCGCCAGGCCGAGCTCGCCAATGTCACCATCTATAGCGTCGGGCTCTCCACCACGCGCGCCGAACTCCAGGCCGCTCCTAAAGACACTACACCGCAGGTCACGCCACCCGGCACCTTTGGCACGCCGCCAATGCCTGGCACCGTGCAGACGCCCGAAACCGAAGCCACCCGCCAAGGTAGTGGCGACCTGATGCCTGCTATCGTCTGGGCCGTGAAGCACGTGAAGGACAAAGTCAAAGGGAATCCACTCGAGCTGGCAACGGCGGGAACGGGCGGGGAACACCTGGCGACCTACAAAGATCGCTCCATCGAAAAAGCCATTGACGAAATCGGCGGCGAGCTGCACTCGCAATATTCGGTAAGCTACGCCCCTACGGGCACCAACGATGCCGGCTACCACGAAATCAAAGTCGAGATTGCCAAACATGGATCAGGCGGCTGGAAAATACGCTCCCGCCCCGGCTACTACGTAGGCCCGCCCGAGAGCTGACCAAGCCTGAATCAGGCATACGGTCAGATTCCCGTGCCGATCAAGTCGCCGTTGTGTCGGTTGGCCTAACTGTGCTGCGATTCCCAATCAGCGACACCGCACTCCGTCGTCGATGTAGGGGCGACGCTCTCTTGCCCCGAGGGACGAAGGGAGCGCGTCCTTTCAGCCCCCAGCAAGCGGCTAGCCTCACGCCACCTGCGTCCAGTACGTAACGTCGCGCGAAGCGAGCAGCGCATCCTTGCGCGCATTCCACCGAATAAAATGAGGAGTCTGGGTATGAAGACGATGATGTTCGCGGCTCGCCCAAACCTCATGCAGCAAAAATGCCCCGCCCACCTCGATCCCGCGATGCAAATCGTACGTGATGCATCCCTCTTCCCGCCGCGTCGGCCCAACCAGCGCCCGCAACTCCGCCTCAAGGAACGGCTCCTGCCCTTCCCGCGCCTTAAGCAAAACAATCAAGGTGACGGCATCTTTCGACAGCTTGCCGCCTCTGGATGAAGCGCGTTTGCGTGAGCCACTCTTGCCAGCCCGACGCCGACTGCCGGATTTCTTCGCCGCACGTCTCCCCATAAGCCGCGGATTGTACCCTAACCTCACAAAAACGCCAGCATACCGGCCGGTAGCCACGTCCTTTCCCTGTTTACCCTGAGCCCTGAAGGGAGCCTCGAAGGGTCAGAGGGCGGGTTCGCGAGCTACTTCTCGTCCATCTTTCGTCCGGCATTGAGGCTATCGAAATTCAAGATCGTATTCAGCACCAGCGAGTACGTCCCGCGCGTCTCCCCGCGATAAACGGGATTAATCGAAAACAACACCACATGCCCGTTCCCCGAAGGCACATCCACGACTGCGGGATGCTGGGCAATCTCGTCGCCACCGTCCAGCAATCCCGAAATCAGCAGGTCCTTGTTGTCCGCATAACGCAGAACCACCCTAGGCCGGCTGGCCGGCGGAATCACTCGCGGATTGTTCATCTTTTGCTCGTCGGTGACTTCCGGGCTTTCCCAGATTTCGGCGCTTGGCTCCTCAGGAGCTTCCACACCCGGCCGGCCCACCGTGAAATCAGGATCGTCAATCGTGCCACGTCCCGTCGGGCGCGCCTTCGACTGATTTCCCAGCCTCCGCCGGCGCCGCTCGCCTGCGATGCTGCTCAAGGAAAAAATCGGCGCGTTGTCGCAATACACTGCTACTTTGTCGCTGTAGCCGTAAGCGATCGGACTTGTCGCATCCACAAGCCGCGCGCCCAAAACCGAACCCTGGATGTTCAGTTTTTGTGCAGTACCCACGCTAACGCCGTTGCCGAGGCCAATCGAAAGCGCGAAGTTTGAGGTATCGGTCGCGGTCAGCAGGACCCCACCCTTCGCCACAAAAGCTTGCAGGTGCGCGACTCCTTCCCAACCGAGGCCCGGGCGCATATCGTCCGTCGAATCATTCTTGCCCACCAGGTTTGGCGTTTCCGGCGTGTTTTTCCACGGCAAGGGATTTCCCCAGGCGGTCGGCAATCCGTTGATGATCGCCGACGATGGCGCGTTGAATCCTACGGGTGGAAACAGGATCACGTCGTACTTCGCGTTCAGATCGTCGATCTTCGCAACCGTTTGAGTGCTGATGTAATCGTACGGAATCTTCAAATCATCCAGCGCCAGACGCCACCATCCTTCCGTCTGGGTGCTCAACCAGGTGTGCACGAAGGCCACACGCGCCGCTCGCACTGGATGCGTTTTTACGCCAGGAGCAGCTCCCAGCGCAACGACTTGTAAACCTGCTTCACCGGCAGCCTTCTCCAGATCGGAGCGGCCGACGCCGCGCACAATGATCGAGCCGCGATTAAACTTCGTCCCACCCGCCTCGAACGATTCCTCGGCCGCGTCCATCGAAGCATCTTTCAGTTTGTATCGCAGCGTTGCCAGGGTAGGCTCGGCGGTATTGTTGATCACGAAAACCGATCCATCGCCCTTCACCCCGCCTGGCGCCCGCACGTCCTTTACGCGCTCCATCGCAACGCTCAGCACTTTCGGATCGATGACTCGCGTAACCTGCACGCCAAACAATTCACCAAAAGTCCAACCGGTATCGTCATACGGCGTCTTCTGCGGATCGTCGGGACTCCAGTATTGATAGTCCAACAGCGCGTCCGCGATTCTCGAATACGGCTGATCCATCCGCACGATGTAGCTGCCCGCCGGAAATTCGCGGGTGGTTGGTCCGGCATCCGCGTCCTTTTCTTTGTCCTTGTCTTTCGACGCGTCGCTCTTCGCAGGCTTCTTAGTCTTTTTCGCCGGGAGTGTCACCGAAAACGAAGCCGAGGCCCGCGAAATCTCCACTTCCTGCTTCTCCAATACCCGCAGCAACTGCCACTGCAGCTCGGGACGCGGATCATCCGCCGACAAGACGTAAGCCGCAGGTCCCTCGGCGCTCGGCTTCTGCACCGACCGCTTCGCCTTCAAATAGAAATTCTTCAGAAACATCCGCTTGTTTTCGTTGAAGTAGTGCAGCGATGTCAGCAGCCCCGTCTCTTCATAATTGTTGTTGTTGCGTTGCGACCACAACGCCTTCGGCAGCGGCGGATTCTGCTTGTACCACGTCCGCGCGTACTCCTCCGGCTCCAGCGTTCGTTCCCTGGTGTCCGCGCCGCCGTTTCCAAACGTCTCGTACAGCCGGCTGATGCCGTTATGCATCGCCGCGATGAACATCAAGTAGCCAGGCGACCAAGTATCGAAGTCTCCGTGTGTGAATACACCCGGCATCCCGAACTTGGTCATGTCCGCTACGTTCCGCGCGCCGATCATCTCCCACTCGTCCGCCAGAATTGGATCGATCCACGCGTTGTACGGCCCGTCGCCCACAGTGTTGTCGTACAAATAGGGCACGGACTCATGTAGATCGTGAAGCACTTGCGCCTTCCACCCCGTGTAAGTCTTCAACACGTTTTCGGTCAACTTCAGAGTCACGCCCATGGCATCGCGATTATTGTCGTGCGCCACATATTTGCCCCAATAAATCAGCGGTGGATAAAAATCCTTGGGATGCGACAAATGCCAGCGGTAGATATCCACCATGCGATCGCGTCCATCCACCTCCACGACCGGTGTAATCAATGTGATGGTCCCTTCGCGAATCTCGCGAATGTAAGGACTCTCGTCGACGGCCAACCGGTACGCCAATTCCATCAACGCCGTCGGCGCCCCCGTTTCCGGCGAGTGGATCGTGCCAGTGATGTAGTAAATCGGTGTTGCCTGCGCGACGATCTTATCGGCCTCGGCGTCATTTAGTTGAATGGTGCGCGGATCCGCCAATTTCGCGAGTCGCGCGCGGTTCTCCTCTAAGTGTTTCAGATTGTCTTCCGACGACACCGCTACCGCGATCATCTCGCGCCCTTCTTCGGTCGTCCCAATGGAATACACTTTCACGCGCGGGCTGGCCTTTTCCAGCAACCGCATATATTTGTAGACGTCCTCGGCGTACGGCAAAATTCCCGGCGCGCCCGCCACATCCCCTAGCACCACCTCCGGCGTAGGCACGGTCTTCGAAGCCGGCAAATAATCGACCAACGGCGAAGTAAAATACGGCGCCGTCGTGTATTTCTTCATCTTTGCGGTATAAGCCTCATCCACGGACTGCTTGGGGTCCCGCGCAGGCACGGTCTCGCCGTCCCCCGCCCAAGCTGCTCCACCCATCGCTGCCAGACACAACGTCGCCGCCAGCACCCACACAACGCCCGCCAGTGTTCGACCGCCCTGAATCATTCGTTTCTCCCGGATTGTCTCTAAAATGAAACGCGGAATTGTACCAAGATTCCCAAAACGAAGCTCGACTGGTAGCGCCGGCATCCTGACTCCGATCGTCCGTAGCCCTCGAAAAAACCGCCAGGCAGGGATGCTGGCGCCACTAACTAACGCAGGAGCCAGCCACCAATCAATCCGCTGATCACAAATCGCGCCAGCCACCCCAGCGAATGGGAGACGCCGAGAAGCGGATTCATCTTGATCCACACAATGTTGCTGAGAATGATCGGCAGCGCCCCCGCTACCCACACGAGCTCCGCCATGTGCAGCTCACTACGCAGCGTGAGAGCGTCTGTCCACCTGCAGAGCCAGATGAACGCCGCGCAGCTCAGTACGCCGAGAAGGGAGGAGGCGACAATATGTCGCGTATCGCTATGTCCGGGTTTGATGCGCCAAATTTCCGGCGTATCGAGATATTTTCCGTGAAACAACTTTCCCATGAAGAGCCAGTCTGAAAATGACGTGGCCAGACCGGACGCCCCAACCGCCAAGACGAATCGGACCATAGGTCACCCCCGGAGGCGCATTCTAGCCCGATGCGCTATTCCGCGGGCATGAATGTTATGCAGACTGGCGCCGGCACTTCCTCGACCTGGCCCGTCTGCGTCAACGCTCCAGTCGCCGCATCAATTCGAAACACGACAATGTTTCCGGAGTCTTGATTCGCCGCGAGCAAAAACTGACCAGTTGGATCGATCGCGAAATTCCTGGGAGTCATGCCCTTGGTCGAAAATGAGCCTGCCGCCGTCAATGTGCCTTTGTTTGGATCGATCTTATAAGCGCCAATGCTGTTCGCGGTTCCCCGGTTCGAGGCATACAAAAATTTTCCCGAAGGATGCACCGCGATCTCCGCGGCTTCCCGCACACCCGTATAATCCTTCGGCAAGTTCGGCAGCGTCTGCAGTTGCGTCAGCGAGCCTTTCTGCGCCGAGTACGAGAAGGCAATCACCGACGAACCCATCTCGGTGATCAGGTAAGCGAACTTCCCATTCGGATGAAACGCCAAATGACGCGGCCCCAAACCAGGTTTCACCTGCGTGTACGGCGGATTGTTCGGCGTCAGCTTGCCTTGAACATCATCAAATTTGTAGACCATCACATCATCGAGTCCCAAATCCGCCGCCAGCGCAAATCGATTGTCTGGCGAAACCCCAATCCAATGCGCGTGTGGGGCTTCCTGGCGCTCCTTGTCCACGCTCGAACCCGAATGCTCCACAAATCCCTTCACCAGACTCAAGCTGCCGTCGTCCTGTATCGCAAACGTGGCCACGCTGCCGCCGTCGTAGTTCGCCACCAGCACAAATCTGCCGGTCTTATCCAGCGATACGTAACAAGGCCCCGCCCCATGCGTCGACACCTGATTCAAGAACTTCAGCGTTCCAGCCTTCTTATCGATCGCAAACGAGCTGATCGCCCCGCTCTTCATTCCGTTGAAATCGCCGATTTCATTCACCGCATACAAATATTTCCCATTCGGATGCACCACCACAAACGAAGGATCGACAGACTCGGCCGCCAACCCAATCGAAGTAAGCTGCCCGGTGGTTGCATCAAACCGATAGGCGTAGATCCCCTTGCTGGTCTGCTTTGTAGTGTAGGTGCCGACGTAAACCAGATAGGTTCCGGTCGGCTTCTGCGGCGTTGCGGGTGCAGGAAGAAAAAGTGTGGTGGCAACAGCGACGAGCTGGAGGAAAAAAATTCGCCGTGGAATTTTCATAGGCCCAAAATTGTAGCATCGGATGCAGCGCCGCTAGGCCCTAAATGCAAATCGGGCCCAGGGACATTGCCCCAGACCCGACCTGGAAAACGCGGTGCGATGACGGCGCCGCAGTCTACATCACTTCTTGTCTTCTTCGTTCTCCTCTTGCAGCACTGCCGCCGCAGCCACGGAATCATCGTCATCCAGCCGCAGCAGCCGAACGCCCTGCGTGGAACGCCCCGCCTCGCGAATCTCACTCGCGTGCACGCGAATCACTTTGCCGTTGTGGGTGATGATCATCACGTCGGACTCTTCGTTCACCTGCAGCGTGGCCACGACGTAGCCGTTGCGGTCGGTGGTCTTCATGTTCACGACGCCCTTGCCGCCGCGGGAAGTAATGCGGTACTCCGCCAGCGGCGTGCGCTTGCCGAAACCCTTTTCTGCGACGGTCAACATCAACGTCGTTAGCGAGTCTTTGATTTGTTCGTTCTCGAGCTCTTCCAGGTTTTGCGATGCTTGCTTGTGTTCTTTCTCGATGATGGCGAAGTCTGGCTGCACGGCGTCCATGCTGACCACGTAATCTTCCTTGTCGAGATCCATGCCGTTCACGCCGCCGGCGTTGCGTCCCATTGGGCGTACTTCGGTCTCACGGAACAGGATGGCCTGGCCTTCGTGGCTCGCGAGGAAGATCATCTGTTTGCCGTCGGTCAGCTTCGCGCCGATCAGCTCATCCTTGCCGTCGAGGTTGATCGCGATGATGCCAGTCGAACGCGGATTCGAAAATTCCATCAGCGTTGATTTCTTCACCGTGCCGCTCTTCGTGGCCATGAACACGAAACGCCCTTCTTCTTCCAGGTTGCGTGACGCGACCAGCGCCGTCAGCTTCTCGTCTTCCTGGAATTTCACCAGGCTCGAGATCGCCTTGCCCCGCGTCGCTGCCGCGGCTTCCGGCAACTCATACACCTTGAGCCAGTACACGCGTCCCTTCGACGTGAACAGCAAAATGTAGCTGTGCGCCGACGCGATGAACATGTGCTCGACGAAATCTTCTTCCTTGGTGCGCGCGCCGATGCGTCCCTTGCCGCCGCGCGATTGGTGCCGGTACGTTTCCGCCGCGGTGCGCTTGATGTAGCCCGCGTGACTCACCGTGATCAGCATCTCGGTATCGGCGATCAGGTCTTCGAGCTTGATCTCGTCGACTTTGTCGACAATCTGCGTGCGGCGGTCATCGCCATACGCCTTCTGCACTTCCTTGAGTTCACCCGTGATCACCTGCTTGAGTTTCTTCTCGCTCGAGAGGATCTCCTCGAGTTCGGCGATCAGCTCGCGGATGGACTTCAGTTCTTTGAGGATCTCGTCGACGGAAAGCTGCGTGAGGCGATGCAGTTGCAATTCCAGGATCGCGTCTACTTGCACCGGCGTCAGGCCGATCACGCCGCCGCGCGTCGCGACCGCTTCGACTTCGAGCTGGCCGAGCTTGTACTTGCGGCCGTCGAGTTTCACGCCGGCCACCTTCTTCTGCTTGCCGTTCTCGGTGATGGTCACGTCTTGCTCGGTGAAATACCCGAGCAAGTTTTCCTTTGCTTGGGCGCGGCCAGTGGATCCGCGAATGATGCGGATCACGTCATCCAGATGATCCAGGGCGATCTGGTAGCCCACCAAAATGTGTTCGCGCTCCCGGGCTTTGCGCAATTCGTAGGCGGAACGCCGGCGCACTACTTCGACGCGGTGATCGATAAACAGCTTGATCATCGGGATCAAGCCAAGCTCGCGCGGCTGCCCCGCCACGATCGACAACAGAATCATGCCGAACGATTCCTGCATTTGCGTTTGCTTGAAAAGATTGTTCAGGATCAGCTGCGATTCTTCGCCGCGCTTGATTTCAATGACGATGCGCATGCCCTCGCGGGAGGACTCGTCGCGAACGTCGGCGATGCCATCGATCTTTTTGTTTTGTACCAGATCCGCAATGCGCTCGATCAGCCGCGCCTTGTTGACCTGATACGGGATCTCGGTGATGACAATGTTCTCGCGGTCTTTGCCAACTTCTTCGATCGCGGCTTTCGCGCGCATTACAAAGCTGCCTCGGCCGGTTCGGTACGCGGCTTCGATGCCTTCACGACCGGCGATGTACGCCCCGGTGGGAAAATCGGGGCCCGGCACCAGCTTCATGACTTCCTTTAGCGTGGCATCCGGTTTTTCAATCAGCAAAATCGCGGCGTCGATGATTTCGCGAAGATTGTGTGGCGGGATGTTAGTCGCCATGCCCACCGCGATGCCGCTCGCGCCATTCACCAGCAGGTTGGGGATGCGCGACGGCAGAACAACGGGCTCTTCACGCGTCTGATCGAAGTTCGGAATGAAATCGACGGTCTCTTTTTCCAGGTCGGCGAGAATGTCTTCCGAAATCTTAGCCAGCCGCGCTTCGGTGTACCGCATCGCCGCCGGAGGATCGCCGTCCACCGAACCGAAATTTCCCTGACCATCGATCAGCATGTAGCGCAGATTGAAATCCTGCGCCAGGCGCACCAGCGCCGGATAAATCACCGCTTCGCCGTGGGGATGATAGTTGCCGGAGGTGTCGCCGCAGATCTTCGCGCACTTGCGGAAGCCGCGATTCGACGCGAGGCCGAGATCGTTCATGGCCACCAGGATGCGCCGCTGTACCGGCTTCAATCCATCGCGCACATCGGGCAAGGCGCGCGCGATGATCACGCTCATCGCGTAATCGAGGTACGACTTGCGCATCTCCGCTTCAATATCTATTGGCAACAGTATCGATGTGTTTTTCTCGTCCGCCATTGTTCCTCAGCTTGTTAGTTTCTTTTGCTCGATTGTTCCAGCGCGTATGCTTTCACCGTATCGAAAGCGTCCGCTGCGTTCATAAATCGTTTAGCAGCGAAATATTCTTCCGTCCGCCTCAAGAAATCATCTCGTTCAGTTTGGCTTGCAAAATTAATCGCCACCCCGCCATGATTGTCCGGCGTCTCCGTCGGCGTGGCGCGAAACTCGCTGCAGCTCAATCCGCGCAGCCCTGGCAATGTCGTCCATCCGAGTTGATAGATCATCGATGACGATTAAATATCCAGGTTTTGGACGTCGAGGGCATTGTCCTCGATGAACTTGCGGCGCGCTTCGACGTTTTCGCCCATCAGCGTAGTGAAAATATCCTCGGCGGCAACGGCGTCTTCCAGCTTTACCTGGAGCAACGTTCGCGTTTCCGCATTCATGGTGGTTTCCCACAATTGCTCGGCGTTCATTTCGCCCAGGCCTTTGAATCGAGTGATCGTAAAATCTTTTTTGGCGTCTTCGACTACGTAGTTCAAGACGTCCTGCGCCTTTTCTTTTGTGACCTTGGTGCCGTTGTTGGTGATGACGAACGGCGGCTTGTTGAATTCGTCGATTAATTTGGCGAGGCCGCGCAGCCGCTTGTATTCCGCGGTGGAGGCAAGCGCCCAGTTAATCTTCTGGCCATGCGGCGGACCAAACTGGATTTCGTACAAGCTGTGTTCTTCGTCGAAGACAACCTTTCCTTCGAGCTTCAGCTTGGCCTTGTCCACTTCCTTCAAGAGTTTCTCGATGGCTTTCTTGTCCTCGAAGTCGGTCTTTTTCTCCAAGCCGCTTTCGACCATCAGTTCCACGAGCCGTGGATCGCGCAGGCGTCGCGCGAGTTTCGCCGCGGCGGCCTCGAACTCCTGCACATTCAACAGGAACTTCGTCAGGCTCGCACCTTCCAGCGACGCGCCTTCCTTGGGCTTCACCGCGTGATCTTCGGTGGCGCGCTTCATCAGTTCGTGCGCGAAATCATTTTCGTCGCGGATGTAGCGCTCGGTCTTGCCGCGCTTCACGCGATACAGCGGCGGCTGCGCGATGTAGATATGCCCGCGCTCGATCAATTCTTTCATGTGGCGGAAGAAAAATGTCAGCAATAGCGTACGGATATGGCTGCCGTCTACGTCCGCATCGGTCATCAGAATCACTTTGTGATAGCGAAGTTTGCCAGCGTCGAAATCATCTTTGCCGATGCCGGTGCCTAGCGCAGTGATGATCGCGCGAATTTCCTCGTGGCCGAGCATCTTGTCGTAGCGCGCCTTTTCGACGTTGAGAATTTTGCCCTTGAGTGGCAAGATCGCCTGGGACTTGCGGTCGCGGCCCATCTTGGCCGAGCCTCCGGCTGATTCACCCTCAACGACGAACAGTTCGCACCGTGAAGGATCGCGCTCTTGACAGTCCGCCAGCTTTCCCGGCAGGCCGCTGGAATCCATCGCTGACTTGCGCCTCGTGAGCTCGCGTGCTTTGCGAGCCGCTTCGCGAGCACGTGCAGCTTCAATGCACTTACCGATAATGCGCCGCGCTACAGTCGAATGTTTGTCGAACCATTCGCCCAGGCGTTCGTTGACGAGCTGCTCGACGTCACCCTTGATGTCGCTGTTGAGTTTTCCCTTGGTCTGGCCTTCAAACTGAGGCTGCGGCAAACGGACGCTGACGACGGCGACTAGGCCTTCGCGCACGTCATCGCCGGTGATGGTAACTTCGTCCTTCTGCTCTTTCAGCATTCCCGCCGATGAAGCGAAAGTATTAATGGTGCGCGTCAGCGAGGAGCGGAAGCCGGAGAGATGCGTGCCCCCGTCGACGGTGTTGATCGTATTCGCGAAGGCAAAAACATTTTCGCCGTAACTGTCATTGTATTGCAGCGCGATTTCGATCTCGACGTTCCCACGCTTGCCCTCGATGTAAATCGGAGAATCGTGCAGCGTGGCTTTGCCGCGGTTGAGATGCTTCACGAATTCAGCGATACCGCCAGTGAACCGGAATTCCGCGGTTTTTTCCGTGCGCTCGTCGCTCAGCGTGATCTTCAGGCCTTTGTTCAGGAAGGCCAGCTCGCGCAGCCGCTGTGCCAACGTATCGAAGCTATAGGTAGTCTTTTCAAAAATGGCGGGATCGGGATGAAACGTGACCTTCGTTCCAGTCTTGCGAGTCTTGCCGGTCTGTTTCAACTTCGAGGTGGGTTTACCCTTTTCGTAAGTTTGCTCCCAAACCGAGCCGTCGCGTGAAATCTCCAGTTCAAGCCAATCCGAAAGCGCATTGACGACGGAAACGCCGACGCCGTGCAACCCGCCCGAAACTTTATAAGTGTCGCTGTCAAATTTTCCGCCTGCGTGCAACACCGTCATCACAACTTCCGCCGCGGGCCGCTTTTCCGTCGCATGCATATCCACGGGGATGCCGCGGCCATTGTCCACGACGGTCACGGAATCATCGGCGTGCACGGTCACGTTAATTTCATCGGCGTAACCGCCCATCGCTTCATCGACCGAGTTGTCCACCACTTCCCAGACCAGGTGATGCAAGCCCATTTCGCCAGTCGAGCCGATATACATCGCGGGACGCAGTCGCACCGCTTCCAATCCGGCGAGTACCTTGATGGACTTCGCGTCGTACTTGTGACCTGCCGCCGCTTTGGCGGCCGCGTTATCTTTTTCTTGAATCTCTTCTCGATCGCCCATTCCATCTCCCCATCTGCATTGGCGCGCGGCGCTAGCCCGCAAAGACGTGCAGCACAAAACAAACCGCGAGACGCGCGGTGTCGCTGCCGCTGAAAAACTTCGGTTCAAAAAACTTTGAAGCGAGGAAAGGCTGAGTTGCGGACTTCTCCGTGCGTCGCCTTACCCTTTGGCTCCGATCGCGAGCGAACGGAACTCGTAGGGCTCCTGCTCCATCCCGTCTCGCGCAGCGAGACGTGGCGAAGACTCGTTACCCCGGAAATTCTTCCGGGGTCCAACTCCAAGCAGGTAGTTCAAAGCCCCTGGCGCAGGGCTAGCTGCAGAACAACTTTGCTTGGCGGACGTGCCCCGATCGCTCAGGGCGGGCCGATTAGAGGAAACCAGATGCCGTAAATAGTGTACCCGAACGGCCCGGAAATTCAAAGCAAAAATGAGCAGCCATCGATAAGTAAGCGGCTTATTTTCAGATGTTTAGCCCGTCGCAGCAGATCGAGGAGAGTCGTGGCGCGCGGGTTGCCCGGATTGGCAAAATAAGCCGCCCGACCGAGCATTTGCTACTGGCTCAACGCCGCTCGTGACGATTTCTGAACAGAGTGAAATCCGATCCCTGATTTTGGCTTCACTGGCGGCTCCAGCATCTGTTTGATGGCACTGAAAACGACTTCGAATTTCGCATCATAGCGACGTTCCAACTGTTCGATCCTCTTGCGTAACTCTTCGTTCGTTGCCACAGCGCGGCGCAACTCCACAAACGCTCGCATGATGGCGATGTTGACTTGGAGTGCGCGTTCGCTGCGCAGAACACTGGAGAGCATGGCCACGCCTTGCTCTGTAAAAGCGTAAGGCAGGTACCTGGCCCCGCCTCTTCCGCGAGGTTTTGATATTCCAGATTGGAATATCAAAAGAACATGCTCTTTGGCTGTCAGCCGGAACATGAAATCCCGCGGAAACCTGTCGCGATTTCGGCTCACTGCCTTGTTCAAATTGAAGTTGCTGATTCCGTAAAGAATCGCTAGATCTGCGCCGAGCATTGTGCGGGTTTCCCGGACGAGATGAATTCTGTTCGAAGCTAACGAGCCCGGAATAATGGCCTGGCGGCTGGAAGCGCTCATTCCATTAATTTATCTATATAGTAACGCCGGTGTCAACTAGTCAGATACGCATGGGCATGATGATGTAGCGGTAGCGATAGCTCTCATCGGCGAGAGGGCGCATCTGGCCGGCGGATTGTTCGTCCTTCAACTCGATGCTGATCGGGCCGTCCGCTGCAGCGCCGAGAAAATCGAGCATGTAGCTGGAATTGAAACCGATGGAGATGGGGTCGCCCTTGTATTCCTTCTCGATATTTTCTTTTGCTTCGCCGTACTCTGGGCTTGAAGCGGAAATTTCAATGCCTTCTTTGGAGACGGCAAGCTTTACAGCATGGGAGCGCTGGTCGGCGAGTTGAGAGACGCGGCGGACGGCATCGCAGAGTTCGGTGCGTTCCAACGTGACGGTCTTGTTGTTGTCTCGAGGCAGGACGGCCTCGTAGTTCGGGAATTGGCCGGTGAGAATGCGTGAAATCAGCAAGCGGTGACCGATCTGGAAAAACAGGTGGCTTTCGTCTTTGGCAAACTCGATCTGCGCTTCGACACCCGCGGCGCTGGCGAGTTTTTCGACTTCGTCCATAGCCTTCTTCGGGATCAACACTTTCATTTCGCCGTTCAGGCCGGCTAATTTCTGATCGGTCTCGGCAAGCGCTAGGCGGTGGCCGTCGGTAGCGACCATGGCCAGCGTGTCCGGCTTCAAAATCAAAAGGCCGCCGTTCAGTGTGTAGCGCGATTCTTCCATCGAGATGGCGAACTTCGTCTTTCCGATCAAGCTTTCCATGACTGACGCGGAAATTTTTACCAGGGTGTGCGGCATCGCCGGCAACGCTGGAAAATTTTCCTTGGCCATGCCGACGAGCTTGTATTTCTTCTTATCGCTGACGATTTCTACCCAATGATTTTCAAGTAGTCTGAACTTGATCTCACCTTCGGGTAGCAAGCGGACCAGCTCCAGCAATTTTTTCGCGGGGATCGTACCCGCGCCTTCTTTCTTCACTTTCGCTTCGCACGACGTGCGAATGCTCAGCTCCAGATCGGTCGCCGTAATCGCAAGATGGCTGCCTTTTGCCTCGACGAGCAAATTCGACAGAATGGGGATTGTCGTTTTTCGTTCGACAACGCCCTGCGTGGTGCTGAGTTCGTTCAACAGCGCGGACTTGGATACGCTAAATTCCATCGCTTGATAATCCTCGCGTGCGCTTACAGGTGCGGTCATTTTTTATGCGACCTGGGACGGTCAGCCGCCTCCCTTGCTGGATTCTACCGCTGCCGTACTGTACTAGCTTTCGCGCAAAGTATAAAGCCCAACAACACCAATCGAGGCGTTTGCGCTGTGGAAATGCGGTGGTTGACGAGGACTGCGCCGCTCAACCAGCAAAGTAGCGGGAGGGCCAGATCTTGCACAGACAAGAACGAGGTCTGTCATAACAAGAGGTTTTTAATTTTTAAGAAGCTATGAAGCTTGTTGTTGTGATGAGCGCTGTGGAAACGTGGAAAAACGTCAATCGCTACTGCCTTGGCCGCGAAACAAGCAGCGATCACAAGTGGCGAATTGTGAGAACAGAGGAAATCTGGTCGCGGTCGGTGTGACGCGATACTTGCGACTAATTTCGTGCACAAGTCGTCCACACGAAATCCGCACGTTTCGCAAATTTTCTCCACATGGCACAACAGAGAGCGCCCGCCTCGCAACGCCGATGCGAATCTGCATGGAGGTACGCGCTGTGATCTGGACTTGGGAAACTATGATCGTGGGTGAACGGCGGCGGCGCGCAGACGCACTCCTAAAGGCGCGCCGCCGTTTTGGTAAGCTAAGAGTGCCTGGGGAAAGTTTGGAGGCTACTGCAGTGCATCCATGAGACGCGTGATCGTGCGGTTCAGATCTTTGTCTGAGCGGCGCATCTCTTCGATTTTGTGGATGGAGTGCAGCACCGTGGTGTGGTGCTTGCCGCCGAATTGGCGGCCGATTTCGGGAAGCGACGCGGTCGTAAGCTGCTTGACGATGTACATCGCCACTTGCCGTGGGAAAGCGATCGCGCGCGTATTGCTGCGGACTTTCAGATCCTGCTCGCGCAAATTGAAATGCTCGCTCACGCGCTTCTGGATCAAGTCAATCGTGACGCGCTTTTCCTGCGACGCGATGATGTTGCGCAGCACCTGCTGAGCGGTAGCTAGGGAAACCGTGGCGCCCGTAAGCGAGGCGTACGCCATCAAGCGGGTCAGCGCGCCTTCGAGCTCGCGCACGTTTGACTTGATAGCGCGCGCGATGTATTCCGCCACATCATCTGGCAGCATGAAGCGCTCGTTGTCAGCTTTTTTCTGCAGAATCGCAATCTTGGTTTCCAGATCCGGCGGCTGGATGTCCGCGATCAATCCCCATTCAAATCGTGAACGCAATCGTTCTTCGATCGAATTGATATCTTTGGGTAGGCAGTCCGAAGAGATCACGATCTGCTTCTGCTGCTCGTAGAGCGCATTGAAAGTGTGGAAGAACTCTTCCTGCGTACGTTCTTTCCCGGCAATGAACTGGATATCGTCTACCAGGAGCACATCGACAGTGTGGAAGCGGTCGCGGAAACTGATCATGCGGTCAAAGCGCAGCGAATTGATGACTTCGATGGTGAATTTCTCCGCGCTCACATAGCTCAACCGCATCGCCGGATTGCGCTTTTTGATGGTATGCCCGATAGCGTGCATCAAGTGCGTCTTGCCCATCCCTACTCCGCCGTAAAGGAAAAGCGGGTTGTAGGCTTTGGAGGGCTGCTCGGCCACCGCGCGCGAAGCAGCGTGCGCAAACTCGTTGGACTTGCCGACCACGAAGGAATCGAAGCTGTAGCGCAAATTCAGCTGGTGATCGCTGCTCTCGAAATCGAGCTTCGACTGCTTGATCGGGACAACCGCGGGCGCAGCGGCAACGACCGGCTCTTCCTCGGTGCAAACGTACTGCACACGAGTATTCGGCACCCCAATCTCGTGGAAGACCGCCTTTACAATTTCACCGTAGGTGCGCGTCAAGACCTGGCGAAAGACGGCGCTGGGAATCTGCACGAACAAGGTTTCGCCCTCGGCGCGATTCAGCCGCGTGGGCTGAAACCAGGTGGTGAAAGTGTTGATGCTGACCCGGGACTTCACGCGTTCCAGGAATTTGTCCCAGGAGTTGACCGATTCGTGGTCGCGCCCAAGTTGAGTGGCTGTTGTCATCGCAAAGAGAATACTCGTCCCGCGCTATTTCCACAGATGTTAAAAAGCTGTGGAAAGCGGGCCCACTACATCTTTCTATAGACTACGGGGTTCAACCCTCGCTGGAAAGTGCTGTGTTGCCGTGCCCCTGATGTCTCACGAGCGACTCCGGCCAAGCGTACAGGCCAATTCACGCCGCTATTAGACAGCGCGGGATTGTCCCTGATTGAAGCGTAGCAGGCAAGCGAAAAGTGTACGAAGACGCAGTGCAACGCAGAGAGTCGTTCACATCTCGTGCACAGTTTTTCCACAAGCTGAACGATGCGTTCAACGCGTGCGCTCCGTCGTGATTTAAAAGGGATTTGACGAATATTTTGCAAACACAACCTCACTTGATGGCGCGCGGCCGCCAAACGACCTGAGGAAAACTCGCCCTATGGTTTATTTTTTTTCTCGGAGCGGTCGAATTCGTAGACGCCAACTGGATCGCCGCCGATGATCAAGCGGCCAGGTTCGATCAAAATGCTGTTCGCTTCGAGGCGAGCGCCTTCCGGCGTATAGAGTTGATAGCTGGCGCGCCGATTTCCGTCTTTGTCGAAATGCAGCAGCGTATTGCCGGCCGCCATCCAAACCTCTCCGTTCGCCGAGTCGATTCCCACAGCGGTCAGAACGCGCTTGAATGATGGCGCCTTCTGATGCTTCTCCTGCCGCACGATTTCGCGCCGAATGGCCTGTGCCGCGGGCGCGGCTTCCAGCGCTAAATACTGGACGTCCGGGCCTGCGCTGTAACCATTGCGGTCGTACTGCCGCACGGTCGGCTCCGGAGTATACGCAAATCCATAGTAGAGATGACCCTGCGGGTCGCTCACGAGCTGCCCGATGTTCAGGAAGCGGTTCAAGTCCTCCCGGTCCGAAATCTGTTCGGGATCGCCAAACTCGCGAACGTCCCGGCCATTCTTATCGAAAACGATGACCAGGTGCGGCTCGCGCAACGTCGCGACGGCCACCTCGCCCTCCCCAAGCGCGGCGATGGAAACCGGTGCCGCAACGGGTATCGATCGGAGCGGCGTGCCGTCGGCAGAGAAAACCTGGACGGCATTCACGCCGCGATCCGCCACGTAGATATGGCCGTCGGCATCCACATCACAATCCTCGCCGAAGGTGATGCCCGCGCGGCCCGATTTGGGATTTGCCACTCCCGCGGCGGCACCCTCCGCGATGGCCAGGACCTGCTTGCCTTGCTTATCGAAAACGAGCAAGCCCGGCGATGGCGATGCCAACACATATGTGCGCCCATCCGCGCCGCGTCTCACCGTTCGCAGCCCGGGCCCCGCGCTGCCGAAAAGGCGCGTCTTCGCGGTCAGCTCGCCTTCGCCTTGCGCGAACATGCTGCCCGCGGCGAGGGAGGCCGCCAGACACAAAAGCGCCGCAAATCTCGACATCTGGGCCTTCTTTTGTTGCATGAGTCCTCAGATTACTTTGGGACGTGGCAAGGTTGCTCCGCGTTGCAGCTCAGGCTGATCCTGCATCGACCACCGCCGCCTGTTTGACGACTAATCGCTACGCAGTCGCAGTCGCTCGATCGACTGCGCCCGCAGGCGGCCCGCTGCATTGCGCGGCCCACTGTCGTCCGTCTCGATCAGCACGCAATTCATCTGGACATCGCCCGACGCCACGTCGAACCTTGCCGGCAGCCCGTCCAGGAAGCGCTTGATAATTCCCTGACGGTCCATGCCGATGACGCCGCCGTGCGGTCCGGTCATACCCACATCGGTGATGAATGCCGTGCCTTGCGGCAGCACCTGCTCGTCCGCGGTGGTCACGTGTGTGTGCGTGCCCACCACCGCGGTTACCCGCCCGTCGAGATACCAGCCCAGAGAGATTTTCTCGCTGGTGGTTTCCGCGTGTATGTCCACCAGCACGAACGCCGTGTCCGGGGGAAGCTTGGCAAGTTCCGCGTCGGCCTTGCGAAACGGATCGTCGATTGCCGGCAGAAACACTCGCCCCTGGAAATTCAAGACGGCATACTTCACGCCGTTTTTGGCCGTGCCGACGTACACGCCGCTCCCCGGACTTCCCTCCGGGAAATTGCCGGGACGCAGCAACCGCGGCTGATGCGGCATGTACTCCAGTACTTCCTTGCGATCCCAACTATGGTTCCCGCCCGTAAGCACGTCGATGCCGTTCTGCAAGAGGTCGTCGGCGATCTTCGGCGTAATCCCAAAGCCAGAGGCGGAGTTCTCCCCATTGGCGATCACCAGGTCGATCTGGCGGTGCGTAACAAGATCCGCCAGGCGGTCGCGGACAATCTGCCGCCCCGGCGAACCCACAATGTCTCCAATAAAAAGTATGCGCATGAGTTAGAGGCTATCGCATCGGCGCGCATGTAGGCGCTGGGCTTCAGCCCGGCGTCCAGCATGAAACGCAGCCTGCGAAGTATCCCGCCAGATCTTCTGAACGCAGACACAAAAATGGAGCGGACTGCTTAGCCGTGGGAAACTAGGCCGTGAACCTCTGAATTAGGTGGGCGCCACGAGCCAACCGTTAGGCTTTCCTGCCCCGCTCGCTTCCCGGATCGTCGTATGAATTAAACCGGGAAGCCAAAGGGACAGGCCGTGCACACAGGCTGTCTATCCGCGGCTCCTCAGAGATTCGTCATTGGTTCAAACAGCTTTCGTCGCCTCACCTGCTTCGAAGTACCGCTCCGCCCGGTATTGTAGCCCGTGAGACGGAATGCCGTCCAACCGCCCGGTCGTTCTGGTAAATCCTGGCAGTTGTGAGCCACCTGAAAAATGGGACTTCACGAGCTTCCGCGAAGCAAACTTTTGCTTGGCGGCGGTTCGCCCCGGATTGCCCCAGAAGTGGAAGCCCTAGAAGTGGAAGCCTAGCTCCACGGTTTCCGCCCGCGGCGATACAAAGTGCGTGCCGCTGAACGTGGATAGAAAGTTGTACAGCGCTTCTTTGTTGGTGAGGTTGATCACCGTGAAGCGGAGGCTCCACTTGTAGCGGTCCCCGTGGAACAGATTGTCCTCGCCGACGGCTAGATCAAACAAATTCCGGGGCGAGATTCGAGGGGGATTCTTGTCATCATTTTCGGTTCCCGGGGCGGGGATGTTGACGCGCGTGGCGCCGAACGGGGCCTGTCCCGCGCAGGTCGCCGCCGTTAACGCCTGCTGGAGTGTGGCTTGCAAGCCACCACAGAACAGACCAATGGCCGTCTGCTGATCCGCGTCCAGGGCAAGGGCCGTCGCGAAATCAGGCACCGAGCCAGCCACCAGGCCGCTGTCATACCGCCAGTTGAAGCCGACCCACGGCCCGCGCTTCCACGGTTGATATTGCAGGTGCGTCGTCTCGTTGAACTTTTCGTCGTGATCGATGCGAAAGACCGATCCGCTCTGGCCCACGGTCACGCCGAGCCCGCCCACTTGGGGAGGGAAATAGCGAGCCGCGACGCTGGACATCACGACAAGAGCGCTGAATCCATGGAAGTTCGGCACGCTGGCGCGCAGCAGCCATCCGGGGATCTTTGAATTGTGCCAATCAATCGGAAAAGTGATGGGTGTATTGCCCAGCACGCTGAAGTCATACGCGTTGTGCGTGTACTTCCAGATGTACTCGCCATCTACCACCAGGTATTTTCCAAACGCCTGCTGCAGCCCGGCGTGAAACTCATTCCGGTAGCCCGCGGGTGAATTCGCAGGCACGCACGGAATCAAGGCTGCGATCACGCTGACGTTGCATCCTTCGGTCGCCACAATGAGGTTTTCGTTAAACGGTGTTTCCAGCGTGCGCGCATAGGAAACCCGCAACACGGTATTGGTTGGCTTGACGTTGTAGGCAATTCCCACGCGAGGTTCCGCTTGCCGCGCGGTCGACAGCCCGTTATACAGATCGCCGCGGATGCCCAGGTTAAATGACCAATTCCCCTGGGTAATGGTGTCCTGCACGTACATCGAAAGCTCTTTCACGTCCGTGCTTCCACGGAATGTGAAAAGACTACCGCCGCGTGTCAAATCGATGGGAAGCAATGTCGCGCATGGAGTGCCCGGCACGGCCGTATTTGTCGTCGAATCGAAGCAGGGCGCGCCGAGAGCGTCTGTCGTCGAAGGAAGCAGCGTTGGATCGATGATGCCGAAGCTGTCGTTTTCCTTCAGGAAGGTGTGCTCGTAGGTGATGCCCGCTTTTACGTTGTGCTTGCCCTTCACATACGAAATATCCGAGCGCAGGCCGGCGTTGGTGAGCCTGCGATCCTGACCGATCGTTTCCGAATTGATCGGACCAAGGTCCGCGAACGGATTGTTGCTCGGATAGTAGTTGTATTGGTCTTGCCGCACGAACGCGCCCAGCGTGAAGACCGCGTTGGAGCTGATGAGTCGGGTCCACGTAGGCGCGATGTTGAACGTGCCGATCTTCGAGCGCTGGTCTGTGTCGCCAACGTTGATTCCGGTTGGGCCAATTACGTTCAGATTGTCGTAGGTATTGGGCGTCTGGAACCACGATCGTGTGTACTGGAAATTGCCGTGGAGCGTGTCCGCCTGTGACAGTTGGTAGTCCACGCGATCAAAGATGTTTACCTCGTTGCCTTTGTCGTGGATCGGCGTAAATTCGGGAGGATCCAGGAATCGTCCGCTTTTCAGGCCATTTGCGGAGATGAAATTTCCCCATTTCTGAGTTCCGTACGCGAGATCGAAACCCGCATTGGCGGTGCCAAAACTCCCGTAAGAGGTGTTCACGCTGCCGGTCGGCTTGGTCACACCGAGGCCCGATTTCGTGGTCACCTTGATCACCAGGCTGGTCTTGTCTCCGAATTCCGCGGGGGGAGCGCCGGAAATGACCTCCAGCGACTGGATGGAATCGCTTGGAATCTGATTAGAAAACACTTTGCTGGTTTGATCGGTGATCGGCTGGCCGTCGACAGAAAATGAGTTTTGCGCGTGATCGCCCAAACCGTGCATGTTCCCGTTGGAGTCCGCCGCAACTCCCGGAGACACCAGGGTAACGAGCGAGGTCACCGAGGAAGAAGCACTCTCGAGCGGAAGCCGGTCGATGATTCCCTGGTCGACATCGGTGTGGAAGGTGGACTCATTTTCGACCAGGTCGCCGCCATTGGCCTCCACGGTTACGCTGGTATTCGCGGTGCCCAATTTCAAAGCGATCTGCAACGACGTGGGAACCGTCGAGCGCACATCGATGTCCCGCGTATAGGCAGAAAACCCCGGCGCCGTCACCGTCATGTGATACGGATTGAAGGGCACATTCGTGAAGCGAAAACTGCCGTCCGTGGCGGTAACCGTTTCACGACGGAACCCGCTGATCGGATTCGTAATCTCCACCGTTGCGCCGGCCACGGAAGATCCGGAAGGATCCTTCACGGTCCCTTCCATTGATCCTGAATTGCCCAACTGACCGAACGCAGGCACTGCCAAAAACATCCACGCCAGTGCGAAAAGCGAGATTCCGTTTACTGAACCTGATTTCCAATGCGATGGCAAATAGCGGTACAAATTCCTGAGCATGATCTCTCCTGTCCCATCACGGGACTATGTTCCGCGCTTGGCGGCCGGGTGGAGTTGTGGATAGAGGGCCGCTGGGAAAATAGCGGCGGCGTCCGAATGCGGCTCGGCATTCAACGCAAAAGTAAGGGACGACGAATCAGTGGAAGTTTGTTACGCGGAAGGAGGCGCTCGAGGAGCGCGATGAAGGGCGCAAGGACTCGACGGTGCTGCATGCTCTGGAAGACTGCTGTTTCGCGCGACTTGCTGCGCTTCGGGAACCAGGTTTAGCCGGGCAACCGCCAGCACCGGCGCATGCAGAACCTGGCAGACGTGGCAGGTTGTTTCGGGGCCGTTGTTATGCGGGTGGAGAAACGCGAGGCCCGTGGCGACATACAGCAGCAGCACGCAGCCCAGCAAGGCCAGCGCTGGCCGCGCGAACCGTCGCCCGAAAACATGTCTTAGCTGCACAGAGACACCATGATCTAGCACCTTAGACGAGCAAGCAGCCCAAAGGGTTGCGAGACCCGCCTCGATTTTACATCGTTCTGCCGCCACCAAGGGCCCGCAAAGTTTCACTGTTACCTATCGACAAAGCTGTCCTGGCGGGAATCGGTGCCGGCCCCGGGATCTGCGCCTTGATCCTCGACAAGACGTAGATAAGACATACTGTAGCGGCCCTTAGCGCGTCGATCGAAATGCCAAGTCCACTCCTACCCGAGCGCAAGATCGTGGGATTGCACCAGGACGACCTCGGCGATTGGGTCGCCGACCTCGAGTGCGGCCATAGCCAGCACGTGCGTCACAATCCCCCTTGGACCATCCGCCCTTGGGTTGTAACCGAGGCGGGCCGCGCCGCGCACCTTGGAAAAGCGCTCCCGTGCGGGGAATGCGTTCGAGATGTCTAGCGCAGGGCGGAGCCCGCGCCGCTGCCGCCGTCTAACCGACTTTCATAACGGGAATCCCCGAATTGCATAACCGAAGATAGCATTCGAACGCGCGTCCCTGATGTTCGAATACCTAATCAGTAAAACATCATTTGACCGTAACTAATAAGTATGCTATCATTAGTCGTGAATCACAGCGAAACCTCGCGCCAAACCCTACGAGGCGCCCCCCCCTCTCGAAGCTAACTCCTTTACAATCCGGACTTACAAGAAATGCGCGCATAACTCCTTTAGAATCCGCACTTCTGGGTATACATTGCTGAATGCCAATGAACGCGATGTCTTCACTGATTCTACTAAACTTAGCTAACGTCAAGTGGCGTCATCGGGTACTAGACCACGTCACCCATCAGCATTAAAAAGCGAGTTATTGGTAACACTGGTGACAACCGACAACCTTCTCGTTCACCGGGAATAAGGCATGCTCGCGTTGGAACTTGGGAGAGCGGCGCAGTTCCGTGCAATTTGAAGGCGAGAGCGGCGAGTACGAACAAGTGCTTGAGAGCGACCTTCTGCCGTGTTTAAGGATGTCGCCCTCCGACGGCGGTGCTGATTTTCATCACCTTTGAGCGGGTAGCCAAGATTTGGATATCGCAACGTCTTCCTTCACCTTAACCCAGTCCTGCCAGCCGTAGCTCTTGACAGCTGATTACCTTGAGGGCGCTCTCGATGCTCACGTTATTGAAACTCGAATGTAGCGAGGCTGAAAACGGGCTGGACGCTTTGCAGAAAGCTCAGCAAGCGGAGCCTGACCTGGTGCTCTCCATGCCTGTGATGAATGGCGTCGAAGCTGCAAAGGTATTACAGCAAGTGATGCCTGAAGTGCCGATCCTCATGCTGACTGCACACTTTGGGGTCGCGGACGAAGCAGCCAAAGATGTAGGAGTATTAGGAGTCTTTTCAAAGGATAACGTCGCGCCCCTCGTCAAACAGACTCGAACGATCTTGAAGATACGCGAACTTTAAAAAGCCTCGTAGGTTCTCTCGGTGATGAGACCCCGGAGGCCGTCTTCGGCTCTTACCAACGCACACCTTGGCCTTGCATCCTTTACGACCGGGACAACGGAGCGGAATGTAACGCGCCGTACAGAAGGGTGCAACAGAACGAGCGGTCACATACTAAACGGCGGTACACCGAGTACCTGATTGTAATTTCGAGTTTGGGTTGATATGGTGGCGCTCTACGTCAGGTGCCCACCAGCGCATTGGCTATCACCGATTGAGGTGACGTATGTCAGCGTGGATTCTTAAATGTGTGAATTGCGGCAGTGATTTTCAACATTCCCAGATTAGCGACGTGGGAATGTCCTACCTCGATTTGCCGAGGAAACCTGACATGCCCAAGGGCGTCGCGTGTGTATGCCCAAATTGCGGATATAGCGGAATCTATAAACGCACCGACCTCCTTTATCGCGCCTAGACTCGCGAGAACCCTACAAGACTTCGCCAGAAGGAAACCGAGCAGCTCGACTAGGTCTCTAAGCCGCCCGTTCTTTCAGATGCGCGGAGACCACCAGTTTCTCAAACTCGTTCAAAACTCTTTCCCGGAATTTGAGCGAACGTCCGATGGATGCGCCGTCCTTTCCGGACAGCCGGACGAACGCCGTTAGCGCTCGCGCCTCTCGCTCTGGAATGGAGATTAGGTCACGGGCACCATCTAGCGTGGTGTAGCCTAGTTCGACCAATCGCATGATGGCTCGAGCTTCAATACTTTCAGGCAGCTCGAAATAGTCTTGCATGCTGCACCTCCGGAATTTTCGGTCGGAATCGTATACTTCACCGATTACCCAGTGGAATACAGGCGGGTCTGTAGGATCGGAAGGGCAATATTGTAGCTTTAGATGGCTGGCAGGGGAGGCGTTCCAAGTTCCGTCAGGCTTAGTCGTCCGGTTGTCTAATAATTTGCTCTAGGTCAATGTTCGTGAAGTAAGGCCCGCTTCCGTATTCCAACCTGAGTTTAGTCCCTGACGGTGTTTTCAGAATCGCACGAACCACGCCGTCGACTTCCCGGCCCGCATGTAGCCTGAATCGGACGCGTTCGCCGACTTTCGGAATTCGAGGTTCGGGGATCATGCTCTGGTGACTCTAGATCGCTCTTCACTTCTGATCTTTTGTCTTTGGAGTCGTTTCGTCAGACTCGGCCTCAATTGTGACATCGACGTTAGCTCCCAACTTCAGCCCAACGCTGTCACCGTTTGAGTCTTCTAACTTGTTCTCGATGCGAATCTCCCGATAAAGGTCTTCCGCACCATGTACTGAAATTTGCGCCTTTTCCGGCACGTCCGGCGCGACGGCTGGGATGATTTTTTCCACCGTTCCAGGCAAGGTTACCGTAGGCCTTTCCTCAGTTAGTTTCTCCATACTTCCTCCGACCCGCTAGCAGGATAGCGTCAACATCGAAAGGGTTTCCGACCGGGCCAGCTATTCCTCGCCGCCCACTAGGCCAACCTGGGCCCGGAGCGCTATGTATACCACCAAGGTTCGCCATCGAGCAAAATGTAGGGGGGCGGCAATGCCGCCTTTCCTTGTCTGGCACACATCCAATCCTTCAGTCTGATCCAATAAAAGGAGACACCACATGGCATCTGATGAGAGCAAGAAATGCGCCCATCCCGTCTGTTCCTGCAATGTAACCTCCGGAAAGTATTGCAGCACCGAGTGCGAAGCGATGGAAAAGACTCCAGACATTGCGTGCAAGTGCCCGCATGCTGGTTGCAAGGGACACACCGCCTCGCAGGCAGCGTCCAGATAGTAATTGACTCTTTATATTCGCGATATCGATTCGCTGTTACTATCCGCGCTGCTGGGTCGGTCTACAGGCGACCTCGGTCTGAGGAGTTCCAGGTCTTGACCGGGGTCGCCCCCATACCCGCAGGTTGATATTTGAGGCTCGCTGATGGCCAACTCGCGAGACTGTTCTCTCAAGTCGGTCCAGTCGTGCTCTTTGTCGCGGCTATGTATTACCGTTTCGCTCGTCACGATGCGCTCAGGTTCTACGTGTTCTTTGGGGCTGCGGCCATCGTTGCGTGCTTCTACCTTTTTCGCTACGGCAACGACTGAATTCAGGTCTTGTCATCCCTTACGGCTTCTTCGGTAATTTCAATGCACGATTACGGCAATCGCCACAGATGTAATGTCCCGCTGAATATTTCCATAATCCTTTAACTTGCGGGAAACTCATGCGACAGAATCGGCATGAGTGCTCTGTCAAACCATGTTTGAAATGACCAATACACCAAACAGCTTCTAATAACATTTGCGTCGGTGGAAAACTCGAGGGCCGTCCAGCTGTCATGATTGCGCCTGTTTGTTGCCGTTAAATATCTGCTGTGCGGCATTGTACTTCAACCAGAAGAGTCTATTCAGGCGGGACAGTCATCAGCTACTCCAGCCCGAGCTGATAGCGTTTTGAATCGGCGATCACCTACTAGACGGCCAGCCACAAATAGACAAAGCGCCCTTTGATATCGGGCGCTTCGTCTATCTTGCCTCCGATTTGCGACTAGCTTTTTCCAGCCGTTTTCGCCTGGTTGCCATGTTCTTCTGCGTGTGCCTTGGCCGCTTCAGCCGCGTGATGCGTTGCGTGATGAAGATGCCCTTGCGCTGTGTGCGCGTGATGGGCCGCAGTTTCGTAGTTCCCACTATCATGATGTTTCGACGCCTCGCGATGATGACGGGCGGCGTGATCGTGGTGTTCCGCGGCCTTAGTGTGGTGTTCCGAAGCTTTCTTCGACATATTTCTTCTCCTGTTTGTTTCGTTCTTAGTATCTCCGGACCAGGAGGCGGAGACGGGAGAACTATACCACGTCACCAGTTGTTCGAGGTTTGCGGATCATCATCCAACCCAATCCGATTGCAGTCATTTTTCCACAGACTACAAAATCCACCCGATTGACGCCCAAGGTTTTTCAGCGTCATCCTCTCGGCCAACAAAAGAGGAGTCCCCCGATGAGTTTCGTGAATAGAAATTGGTACCTAAGAGATTCTTCCGAGGCTGTTCCACCCGTGCCGTTCGCCACTTTGGATTATGTGCTTTGTGCGGTTGCGTTTTTCCTCATGGGGATTGCCTTTAACTCAGACATCGCCACGCTCGTTGCTTCTGTCGGCAAATAATCGAGTTATTCGGCCGGCCAGCGGAGGGATACCGCTATTTTCGATTGAACGTGATTTCGCTACAATGCGGTCCATGCCGCACAAGAAATTCAACAAACTCCAAGAGGAGTACTTTGAAGTCTCCAAGCGCATGCATGAAGCTAAGACCGTCCAAGAAAAGATGACGCTGCTGGACGAACTTCAGAGGATTCTCAAAGAATCTAAGAACGTGCTGGATGAGATTCACAAGATTCAGTCTAGTTTGATGCGATGATATGGACATACCTTGCAAATCTGTGTTTCGATAGCCTCATGCCGATAACCTTGTTGCTCGCGGATGATGCCAATTCTATTCGGTCCGCAGTCCGACACATTTTGGAGGCTGAGCCTGAAATCCAAGTGGTTGGTGAGGCAATCAATTTCCCGCAAGCCCTGGAGATGTGCGCCGAATTGAAGCCGACAGTCCTGTTGCTAGACCTTCACATGCCGGGCGAGCAGTTCGACGCGCAACACGTAAAAACAAAGCTTCTGGATTGCGCGAAGCACATCCTGGCGATGTCAGTTTGGAATGACGGAAACTCACGAACGCTAGCGGATCTTTACGGTTGTGCGACCTTCCTGGACAAGGCGCAACTCGGGACTGAACTGGTTCCTGCGATTATGGCTGCAGCCGGGTAACGGCTGCGGCTCTTAAACTACGACTCGAAGCGCCAAAACAATGCGGTCAAACTGGCTTTTCAGTGCGCTGCGTTATGAGTTTCTGAAGTCCTTCGAGAGCCGCCGTCAAAGCACGATCTTCGGCGATGTCGAGGACAGGACTGAGCCGCCTTTGCTCGATAGCCGCGAGTGCTTCAAAAATTCGACCCAACATCAAGCCATTGTCGGTCTCGCAGACGGCGGTGATAAAAGACTGTTGCCAAGCGTAGGACGTGTCCGAGCAGTTCATGGCAACTCCTTTCGACTGGGGCGTGGCCTTGGGCGAAGTGTACGCCCACGTACAAAGGACAGCAACCCGCAAATCAGGCGTCGCGAGGCTAAGACGACATACATATCAGCGGCACGAACTCGCTTACCAGTCTTACTAAGGCTTTACCTCAAACGATCTGCGCCTCGTCCACTTTCAACGCTATGATGCCGTATGTGATGTGGACCTTCCGTCCTGCTACGCTATCCACGATAGCCGTAATCTTGGCTTCGACTTCGCGACCATCGTAGAGTCTCAGCGCAGCGATCTTACCTACTAGCTTTAGCATCCAATCTCCAAAAGCCGCATGGAACTAGAGCGTCGCGCTCTAAGATATCGGCTTGCGGCCCCCCTACTCGCTGTCTTCACGCCTGTCTTTGATTTTTGGCAAGTACCCTGTCCCTCCACGAATTTTCTGAAATTAAGTTCGGCTTCGGTGCGGCTCTCGTATACGCCCTCGTCGCAGCGTTTCTTGATCCTGACAAGAATCCGCTCGATGGTTCGCCGACACGCCGCGTTCTTATCAACCTTAAGTTGTCGCTCTAACTGATTTAGGAAATCGGTGTTCATGATTTAGGTCCAAATGTGTCTTGCGCGGCGGCCAGCAGGCACTTCTGCATCACCACCGGAGTCGAGAATGGTTGAGAGTTCCGCTAGAAGATCATGCGTACCAGCCTGCTTTCTCTCAATTTGGTGCCATAGAAAGGCACCAGAAACAGCCCACGCAACACGTCTTTCAACAATGCCCGCTGCTGGTTGAAGCTAATCAACCCGCGCCAGCCGAGCTTTTCGAGAAGATCAAGCCGCAAACGTGCAAGGCCGAAAGCCATCTTCGACAATGATGCCGGAATGTCCTCCTCACGGTGGTGCTCGTAGTACGGGAAGTTCATCGACGCGCACGATTGCACCTTGATGAAGTTCTCGACCGTGCGGTTCTTCGGATTCGCAGCAACCTCCCGAATAAGCTCTTGGATCTTCTTCGAATCAGCCTCAAGCGTGTCGAGGCTGGAGAACCAGTTCACCAGTTTCACTCCCAGCGGATCCCACAGGTAGTCGTTCATGATCAACGGGAGCCCGAGGTGAAAGAGTTTGGTCACTGCCAGATGGACACGCAGATGGCATTGGTAGGCTTCACCCATGCACTCATACAGCCGTGTAGTATCCCGCGTCACGCTTCGCTGAAATGCTTTAATAACGGTATCGAGATCTCTCGTGAACTCTTTGGTGTCGCAACCATTCAATTCCCTTTGGATTATCGCCGCGATCTGCCGGATCTGCACCGACGACAAAGCCAGCCCAACGCTGTACAACGGATCAACCGTATCACCTGCATCGCCGACAATGTACCAGCGATCGGCTGAATAGTGCTGGCGGCATTCCCACATGTATGCGCCATAGAAGTTCGTGTCCACTACCGCGCCGCTTCGTACCAACTCCACAATCACCGGGTGCTCTCGCCCGACGCACTCCAGAAACTGTTCCATCGTGCGTACCTCGCCGTGTGGATAGACGTCCTTTCGGTAAGTGATGCCAATGCTGATGAGCGGCTGGTTTTCAGGCGAGCGCATCGGGATGCACCAGATCCAGTTACCATTTCCAAAAAAATGATGCGTTGCAAAATAAGGAACGTAGGCTCGGTTTTGCTTCTTGAGGGCCTTGATATGGCTCAGAATTTCAGGGTTGAAATTAATTAGCCGGAACCAGAAAACATTTTTCTGCTCCTTGACAGTTTCCTGGAGCTGCAACTGTTTCGCGAGCACCCGGTTCCGGCCAGTCGCGTCGACAAGCCAGCGCGCGCTCACCGTCTGTCTTCCACCGGTTGTGTCCTGCACGGTTACCGCGTGCAGCCCACCGCCGCTGTTGATATCGACTCCTATCACGGTGCCGTCGATCAACTGCACGCCGTTCTCCAGGTTACGGTCGCGCACCTCGCGATCGAATGTGAATCGGTTAATCTGGAACGAGAGTATCTGCGGCGCCGTCGGAATTTCGTCGACGACATATCTGCGATCCGCAGGATCGTCGATATTGGGCTTGAAATAGTAGGTCAGGCCGTACTTCGGATAGTGCTTTTCCACAAGGTAAGTGCCGAGCCCCAGTTCGAACAGGAAATCGACACTGGTTTCGACAAGGGATTCGCCGACGATTGGGCGACTTTTGTGTGGGCCCTCGACGACGGCCAGCTTCATATTCGGGAAGCGCATTCGTAGATAGGCGGCCGCAAGATGGCCCGTTGCCCCGCCTCCCATAACTAACACGTCGCTCGTCATGGTCCTCCGGGTTTCAAATCTGCGAACTCGTCGATTTTAAAGACCAGGTGAAAATTTCGTGAGACGCGGGCCGCGGAACTCTAACATAGCAGATGAAATGTACGCGAACGCGCTCCCATTGTGCCACTCCGGATCGAATGAGCTCGTCATGCGCTAAGTCAATATCATTGGGAACCTGCCCTATTCGCAATCGCCCGCAGGTAGTTGGAGATGTCCCCGTTGCCAGCCAAGCGAGATCATCATCATCTAGGGGAATGGCCAGATGCGGTCCCCTGTATTTTGTTGTTGCGCCGCGCGAACCAAAGAGCCAGAAAAACCGGACACTTCAACATTCAACGCGGCATGGCCCAGCCTTACCTCTGGTAGCGATAGGATGTTTGGTAAGGATGTGTGCCTTACCCGGCAACGCAGTGGGCTTCGACTGTGTCAAAAGGGACAGAACTGGTAACGCATAATTGGTAGAAAAGGACCGTCCCAGAAAGGGAGGTGGACAGACTATGGTCCCTTCTCTAGACATTTTCAAAATCAGTGGTGGTGATGTGCTTTGGCGTGACGCAGTGGCAACCCTTGAAACCGCGAAGGCTCGCATCCGAAAACTGGCGCTGTCATCACCCGGTGAGTACTTCATCCTTGACCAAAACACTGGGGAGCGGGTCTTCGTAACGCCGTTGGGTTCACAAATCGAATACCCCTTTGCAGAATCCTGCGATGGCCCGCGAAATGGTATGGGTTGAAAAAGACCGTTTCCGGGGTTGGGCGTGTTCTGACTGCGCATGGCAGTTCAATCCCACAGGACCGCCCATCGGCCATTCTATGACCGAGATGGTAGAGAAATACGAGCAGCAACGCGACGATGAGTTTCAGGCGCATCTGTGCGCTAAACAGCAGAAACAGGTGAAGTTCCTCAGGTTCGTTTACAAGCGCATTGTCAGCACAGCATTGTAGTCGGGGCACTGTTTTCCTAGCTGGGAAGGACGGGAGATCATGCGACCGCCTTAGGATTGATGGCACTCAACGCGTCTTCGGCTGTAACGGTCACCTCGATATGAGCGCCTTTTTTGAGTTTCACTTCGTCGCCGTGTTCGTCAGTTAGCGAATTCTCAATACGAAGGTCTCGATGTCCATGGTCGCCTTCGATAGAAATCTGCGCCTTCTCCGGCTGGCTTGGATGCTGGAGACGGGATGAGCTTGTCAACGGTGCCGGGGATGACGGTCCTTGGCTGTTCGGGAATTCTCGCCGTGTCTGAGTTGCGTTCCGCTATTCTTGCAGACTTCACATCCGCGGGCGTGCCATTTCTTTCTGAACGCTGGCACGCGTTGCACTGTCTGATTCTTTTTTATGTTTCATACATCCGTCCCCGTGATTTTCGCGACGAATAGCTGCCGTCCTCGCTACTCAAACAGGTCGCGACAGCCCATCCGCCGCTCCAAAGCTGAAGCGGTCCTTACGCTCTTCGTACGAGCCAAACTATCAAGCAGATAATCAATATGGTGCCAAGCAATCCGTATCCAAACATTTTGTCTCCTAATCTTTCCAACGATGCGGGGTCGATTTCGACTGTAGACTGACTCACCGAACCATGTCTGTACCGTTTCGGACACAACGGCCCCGTTCCGGTCATATTGCGAAGTCCAGGTATGATGATTTTCAATGGAACTTGGCGGCAAGGGCAGCTTCCAAGCGGCCAAACTGCAACGGTCCGCTCGGACTTCCGTGTGCAGTCACTCCACAAGGGACATGGCCGCCATGCGCTCCATCGAACACACAGAGATGACTATAGCGATACCCAGAACGGGTGTCTGTCTTGTGGACAGTTACGCCCGCCCGATAGCAATAGAACGCGAATGTGTCTCGATGCGGACAGATATCACTCTTCTACGCTTCTATTCTGGTGACGCGGAGGAAGTGCAGCGAGATATACGAATATCGTTCTAAAAAGACGTCACCAGGATACGTTTAACATCGCGCTCGCAGGTTGAAATCCTGAAGGAGACTTTCGATGCTACTAGTAATCATAATTCTGCTGCTGTTGTTCGGCGGGGGTGGCGGCTACTACGGGTATTCCAGATGGGGCTCAGGCGGTGGCTTGGGGATAGTCGGGACGGTCGTGCTCATCGCGGTGATCTTATATTTCCTTGGCGTGTTGCGTTGATCTTGACAAGCTCGATCTGAGATCGAGGGAAGGGTGTTTGTAATGTGCTAGTTAAAGGCTTCTCAGCGGACTCGCAAATCGATTGAGCTAAAGGGGATAATTTATGAAGCAGAAGTACTACGGACAAAGTAAGAGGAGAATTTCACGAAGTGAAAGGTAAAATTAAAGAGAAGGTAGGACGCGCGACAAACAACCCTGACTTGGAAGACGAAGGCACCGGCGAAAAGATAGCGGGGAAGATCCAAAAGAAAGTCGGTCAAGTCGAAAAAGTCATCGAACGACCCTGAGGCTGTTATTCCGCCTCCGAGCAGACGCGAGTGGCGCTACACCTCGATATTTGGCGTGCTGCCTTCGATGCGGCGGGAACTAATCATCGTCGGGGGACATCGAAAAGACGGCTACCAAACAGGGGCGGACTGGATGTCGTGAACCGCTAGGGTCCACTTCATCCGTGCCCGCTGCCGTCCAAGTCCAATCAATGCTCTTTCTTGTAAGGAAAAACTATGTCACGACGACAAAGTTGTGCGGACAATCTGGTCCTGCTCGGCGAAATGCTTGGAGCTGCGACAGAATATATCAGCCTTTGCGATGACTCTTTGAAAGATGACGACGCGGCAATGGTCCAATTGGCGTATCAAGAAATCTCACCTCTGAGAAACCGCGCGGCTAGGCTCTGCAAAAAGTTAGAGGAGTTAGAGAAGCGCCTCGGCACCGCGTTGGCGCGACTAAGTGGATTGGCACCGAAGCGCCGAGCTGCACGAGCGACCTAGGTCTGCTCACCTTAGATTCGAACTTACTGGCGGACAAGCAAAGGATTCTAACCGTGCCTGTTCGCGGGCGGCGCATTTGGCAACAGAGAGCCCGGACAATCGGCCCGCGTCAGATGCCATGTTTGGAACCGCCAGTTGCGGTCTTTGACTTGTCGTACTTCACAGATTCGCCCTGCACGTTGTGTGTCGGATCTGGCTGCTTAGTTGGATCGTTCTCGGTTTGATCATGGATTGGATCGTGTTTCAAGGGGTCTCGCTGTTTTGGATCCGGTGGATCGTTCTTGGTCTGATCGTGGATTGGATCGTGCTTCAAGGGATCGCGCTGTTTTGGATCGTCGTTCGTAGGGTGCTTCCTAGATTCCTGGTTCTTTGGATCTTGATTCTTGGTGTCTTGGGTCTTGGTGTTGTGCATAAAAGCCTCTGCCTAGTGTCTCGCCGCTACCCAGATCAGGTAATAGGGGTTTTAAGGTAGGGATCCTTAAGCGGCCAGGTTATTGGAGTCTCGCACGGTAATATTTACTTGCTGCGCGCAGGTTCGCTTCAAGAATTTTCTTTTGTTCGAGGGCCTCCATCGCGCAGAGCTTTCGGTCCAAGTGTGGTTTGAAGCATGGGGAACCTGAATGCAAATGGCAACGCTCTCCGCGGCGACGCCACAAGTTGGGCAGGGGACGGATGACAGCTCCTTGGGCGTGAGTTCCACCATTCTCATCCAGATATTCTGCGATAACATTCGCCCTGAAACAGTTCGATTGGGGACACTGTCGCGTGGGGACGCATAGTAAAATGATCGATTCGAGCCTAAGTCTTCACGTGCGAATGATCCTGAATCGAGGCGAGTCCGATGTCTAAGAGCTTTAAGCGCGGTGACCACGTTGAATGGAACTCAGAAGCCGGCAGAGTCAGAGGCGTCATTTTTAAGAAGGTTGTTTCAGAGGTACGAATTAAGGGCTACGTGCACCATGCATCGAAAAAAGAACCCCAATACTTCATCAAGAGTGACAAAACTGACCACGTAGCCATTCACAAAGGGAAAGCACTAAGACTCGTGAAGACTCAGGCTTGAAAGAGGCCGAGCAAAATCGGCAAGAGAGACGCTTAAGGCGATAACGCACGCACTCTGTGCTCACCTGCACTCTCGCTTGCTACTCGATGGTTATTCTAAGCGGAGCGGTGACGACAACAGGCCGTCGAAGAAAGGTGACAAACAGATTGACAGCGAACAACGTAACCGCCGCCAGCTTGATCAGGGCAGAAACAGGCAGAACGTTCCGTTCCCAGGCTACATAATTCTGATAGGCGAGGATTTCAGACGTGACGCGGAGGCAACCAGAGACCCAGCGGACATCGTCCCCTCCATTTCCACAATGTTCTCTGCACAGAAGCCGGAACTACCCGGCAGCTTTGAATGCGGCGCTCTTCGAGGCAATCGAGACAAGCATCTCGTTCCAGTCTTTCACAAATGACTCCGCGGCTTCTAGCTGGAGATCGCTATGCCGAGCTTGTCGTAGTCGATGCCCGCTTTAGCGAACGTTGCAATCACCTCCTCGGCGTCGCCTCCATCAGCGGCCATGAGCTCACCCACCGATCCGTGGTCCGCGAAAGCAAGTAAGGTCTTATCAGGAATCGTGTTGACGGTGAATGGCGCGGCGAGCGCCTTGATGTAGAGAACGTCTGAAGCAGCCGGGTCCTTCGTACCCGTGCTAGCCCAGAGCAGTCGCTGCGATCGGGCTCCAGCATTCGCCAGTTGCAGGCATCGCTCCGAATCGAGTAGTCGGCGATAGGCTTTGTAGGTTCGCTTGGCGACGGCGATCCCAAGCTTGTCTCGCAACTCTCCTGGAACTTTGTCCATCGTCGCCTTGTCCCAACGGCTGATGAAAACAGAAGCCAAGGAGCAAACATCAGGATTTAACCCCGCTTGGACGCGTCGCTCGATGCCGCGCAAATAAGCTTCCGCCGCCGCCAGATATTGCTCGCGTGAAAAGAGCAGGGTCACGTTCACTGGCACACCGGCAAAGATAGATTCTTCGATCGCGGAAACGCCTTGGGGAGTGCCAGGAATCTTGACGAAGAGGTTGGGCCGCTCGGCCCGAGCGTGAAGCCGCTTGACTTCGGCGATTGTGCCGAGTGTGTCGTAAGCTAGGGCCGGCGAAACTTCAATCGAAACCCAACCGTCGACGCCATTCGTCCGATCGTAGATCGGGCGGAATAGATCGGCAGCCTCCCTGAGGTCCTCGATTGCAAGCTCGAAGAAAAGAGCCTCGCCCGACTTGCCTTGCTTCACCTTCTGGAGAATGGCGTCATCGTAAAAGTTCGAGTTCTTAATCGCGTGGTCGAAGATCGATGGGTTTGAAGTGAGCCCGGTAATCGAGAGTTCATCGATATAGCGCCGGAGCGTGCCGTCCGTCAGGAGCCCACGCGTGATGTTGTCGAGCCAGAGGCTCTGGCCGAGATCATGAAGCTGTTGCGTCGCCTTCATACTTGTCTCCTTCTTGCAGGGATGAAGTCTATTTCGAATCTCTTTCGCACTATCACGCGCACAGTGGCGAGGTGATGCCATCAAGGGCGGTCAAGTGGGTGGATTGCTCAGTAGCCTGTAAATTCCTCCGCGCGAATGTCATCATCTCTTATTCTGGATTTGCGCAACATCTCCTGTAAACCTTTAACCATGGCCGGAGGGCCAGCGACGTAATAGACGGGCGAGGCTACGCCCTTCAAATGTCTTCCGAGCATCTCCTGATTGATCAAACCGGTTTCACCGTTCCAAGGTTGATGCGATTTCTCCATTTCCGTCATGTTGGCGATTAAGTTGAACTTTGGATTGTCTTTTTCCAGGCTCTGGAGGTTCGCGAGGAATGCTGCATCTTCCGGCCGCCTGTTGAAATAGAAGAGAAAAACACGCCGGGGCAACCTCTCCTTCGTTGCCCAATAGATAATGCTCCGAAACGGAGTGATGCCAATCCCGCCTGCGAGAAATACGGCCGCGCGCGTGGAATCATTCTGGAGAATCAAATCCCCGGAGGGCCCCTCGATCCTAACAGGGGTCCCGATTGGCATCGTCTGCAATACGCGTTTGAACGCCGTATCGCGCATCCGCGTGGCCACCATCAGGATTTCCTCATGAGGGGCGCTGGCAATCGAAAAACTTCGAACATTTCCTTCGGCGTCCGACTCCGGGGGATCAAACAAAGTCATATCGAGATACTGGCCGGCCTTGAATGTCCATCCCGATGGCTTTTCGAACTGGAAGGCCATAGTGCCTTCCGCAACTTCCTTGCGATCTTTCAGTCTGCATATGAAACCCGGTGACGCCGCAGCAGTGCTCATAATTGGTCTCCTTCCGATACGTGCCTCGATCAAATCCTGACTCAGTTTCTTTCGGGGAACCGCCGCACGTCGTGAATCAAATACCCGCCTCCTGGCTGAAATACTGGTAATCTTCCCGCCAGCCGCCTTGGCCCTGGCCGATGTTCTTGTAATCCTCGACAAACTCGATTGCGCGGATGTACTTCACCATCGTGAATCCAAGCTGCGTTTCAACGCGAAGTCGGAGTGGCGCGCCGTGCAAAATCGGCAGCGGCTGGCCATTCATTTCGTAGGCAAGAATCGTCTGCGGATCTTCCGCCAACTCCAAGCGAATCGTGCCGTAGAAGTATCCTGGCCCTTGGGCGTGTGGCTCCGATGTGGATTTATTGTCGAACGCATAGAAAACGATGTAGCGAGCGGCGGGAAGCGGATGGCAAAGGTCGACGATGTGATGCAGAGATACGCCGCCCCATTCTGCAACGCCCGACCAGCCCTGGATGCAACAGTGCTTGGTAATTTGAGTTCGTTTCGGCATTGCGCGGAGATCCGGTAGCGTTAGATGCAGCTGCCTTTCGACCAATCCGCCGATCTCTAGGCGATAGTTTGTAAAGCTTTCGCGTGCCATCGCCAGAAAACTTTCCTCTTTCGGCGGCCGGCCATTAACCCAGAAGTATGGCGAGATGTCCGCATGTGAGTAGTGCTGCGCGGACACTTCGTGGCCGAAAAGCAGTGTGCGCACCGGATCGGTGATCGACTGAGTAGCTTTCTGGACAAAGCGGGGACGGCGACGCGAACACACGGTTGTCACGGTATGGATGACCACTATGCCGGCCAACCCGGATAGCCAGACCACAAGAGCAAGCATCAACTGCGGATCGTGCGTCTGTCCCAGAACAATCAGCGCCAGCTCGCTCCGGAAACCATGCAGCGCCACGATCGTGACGTGTCCGATGAAGAATACGATGAATGAGCAAAGAGCCATGAAATGCAGACTCCGTGCGCCCTGCCGTCCGTGAAAGATTTTGATATACCACGGGAAACGAGCAGCCATGGCTGGGGACATTGCCACTCCCGTCGCAATGCTGAACGGCGCGAGCAAGAATATGACTGCCGCGTAGCTCAACTGTTGTAGTGCGTTATATCCCCCCGGGGTTTCCACGACGTGGAAGCGCAGATAGCTAAGCATTGCGTGCCATGCGTCCGGAACAATCTGCCAGGAAGTCGGGATCAGCCGCCGCCACTCCGGAGTGACGAAGAGCATCAGCACGTATGTCATACCTGTCAGCAGCCACGCGAAATCCGCGAGAAAGTGCCAGTGCCGTCCGAGACCTAGATTTTCGTGGCCGGGCAGGGCAATCGCGGACGGGAATGAGGTTTCCTCGTCACTCGCCGTCCAGAGTAGATCCTCAGGTCGCTGCTTCTTCGTGAACTTGAGCCATTCGCTACCCGGCGTACAGTGATCGTTCCAGTAAAGTCTCGGATGTGCGCTCAAGATCTCAAGACCGCTCCGAATGAGAAGCGACAGGAGAAGAAAATTGAAGAAGTGTGCCGCCCGCAGCCATAATGGATAGTCAAGAGGCGTCATTGCTCACATTTCTCAAATCATGGGCCTATCGGTTCTTCCCGCAATCTCTCTCGAAAATGAACTCTGCAAGCACAATCTTCTTCCAATTCGGTTCCGACCTTCGCCCGATACCTGTAAGGGCAAACCTATTTCCTCTGCTCGGCCTCGCATAGCTCAGATCTTTGACCGTGCCACGACAACGTAAGCAAGAACTCGCTATCTTCCTCAGCTTCAACATCGTGGGGAACGCATTGATCCAGCACGAGCAGCTGCCCTGTGGATAACTCCACGACGCGATCTGGCAGTTTAAGGCGAATGTGTCCCGCGAGAGTCTGCACCGAGATCCTTGCCGCCGTCCGATGTTCACGCATGCACGTGTTCTTCCTCATCGCGAGTAGGACGATCCTGAGGTCGGCATGCTTCACGAGGGTCTTTGAACTAGGCCCTGTTCCCTGCAGCCAAGCGTCCTCCTTGTGCAGGCTTTGAATTTCCTCAAGAAGATCACACTGAAGAATGGGTATGCCTAGCGTGTCGCCAATCATCGCGTGACCCACAGGGCTCAACCCTGACTCTTTCATTTCTGGTTGTGTCATTGAATTTCACCTCTCTCTTCATCCTGATTCAGCGGTTCGAATAGGAGGTCCCAGTAAGCTCAAGAATATGGGGTTATATAACTTGAGATATTTGCTGAGGTCGCATTTCTCTCGGTCCGCGAGCGCGCCCGCTCCGCAAGGCACGGGACAACGCGAAGACATGGCAATACCACTAGATGACTCTACCTCCAGTTGCGGGGATGACTGTGTGCGGAATCGAACACTTCTGAGCGATCGGGGCTTGTTCCCTCGGGGAAGGCCGCAACAACGTGGCCGAGGTGAATAACCTCTGACAGGATTTTTGTTGCGCAAGACCCCTGCCCTTTTGGGCACAAATCGACCGTTGCCAGGGGAGGGAGGGCAGCCGAATAAAAATAGATTTTGCGGATTTCTGGAGCGAGCGATGGAAATCGAATTGCATCAAAAGTCTTGTGTTTTGATGGCGTTGCCGCCCGCAACCTGAGTCAATTGGAACCAAATGGAGCTAAAGCGCTTGTCCCGTAACGCGACTAATCGGGACTTGAGATCGAAGCGATCAATGGTGGGCGCTACCCGGGGCTTTTTCTCTTATTGCTGAAATAGTGGAGCTGATCGATTTGTCCGGTAGCATGGGCTACCATCCTCTAAGATACGGGGAGCTTGGCGCCGGTTCAGGACCAAATTCCGCTTACTTGGCTCCTGCCACGCCAATCACAATGACTTCAGATACTCAACGAGACTCTTGCTCTGGTCATCTGTTAAACGGAGACCGAAGAAGGTGTTGTAATGCTGGACCACATCATTGAGGGTGGTGAAGCGTCCGTCGTGATAGAAGCCGCCCTTCGTATGTGTCCACAAACCTTTTAAGGGAGCCGTGCGGTAGCGTTTGTCCGGGGCTCGGTTGGCTTGGAAATCATCGATCCCAATTTCTTGAGGCGTGTGAAGGTTCCATCCTGGTTCGGTAAACAGTGGCGCGACATGACATGCCGCGCATTTCGCCGACCCGTTGAACAGTTCTTTCCCGCGCGCCGCTCCTTCTTCATCAAAGCTTCCAGCAGGCGGCTTCGGAGCTGGTATCGCGAGCTGGTAGAAATGGAGTGGCCCTAGCTTTGAAGTTATGAGGTCTGGACTGTTTCGCACGTTTCCAAAACCGGCCGCGGCCGCCACCGGAAATTGGGTAGCATCGTTCAGCCGTGGATCGAAAAATGTTCCCTTGCCATGCATCTCGATATTGGCTACGAATGCATTCCAATGAGTCACGGAGCCCCACCCCGTCCATGTGTGTAGATTGACGCCTGCCAGCCCAAATGCGGGAGGAATCAAGGTAGCAGCGGTCTTGCCATCCGGGCGGAACCCTTTTCCATCCAGCAACAATTCGGCATCGAATTTTCCGGGGCCCCAGCCGTTCAGCACTTTCTTGACGGTCGGCACATCAACCTTCAACAAATCCGCTATTGGCTCGAGGTTGGGAGCCAGAGCAACAATCGCCCCAACGTTCAAATCCCGGTTCGCCCACCCGTCCAGCCGGTGACCAATCCCGGGAGCCAGCGAGTCGTCAACGGTGGAATGACAAAATGCACATTGAATGCCCATTGAGCTGAGAGTGCCCTTTGGGTTGAAGACGCCTGTCACTCCGATGACGGCATTCAACTTCAATAGCGCAACCGTCGTGGCTGGGTCGTCCAGGTTGACCTTGCCACTTTTCAAGGCTTGGATTAGCTCTGGCGGAAGCGCGCCTACGTCCACCTTAAGACCTACGGCCAATGCCATCCGGGCGCTCACACCAGGCCCGACACCTCCTAGTTTTGCGCCTGCAATCGCCTTGTGAAGCTGAAGGGTGTCGCCCCAGAATGCTTCGTCGCCGAATGTGTCAAAGCGAAAAATTTCCTGGCCTTGTTTGAACATCTCTTTGGTGTCGTTTTGACCTGCCACGTCAAAACTCGACGCTTCTCGGTCTGCGTTCCCTTCGACGGCCACCTCCTGAGCGCTAGGAGTCTTTCCGGCGAAACCATTCTGCGCAGCGGTGCGCAGGGAGGTCCCGAGTAAAGCGCCAATCAGAAAAACAACAACGGGGCGGAGTCCGATTCCGTTTCTCATGTTCGCGACCTCTGGGTGTAGGCCCTCCCGGCGTTCCAGGGCTTATAGGAAAGCTCCCGCTCACCGCGATGGGGCTTACGCTGTTTATCAATTTTGTGGGTAAAGGTCAGTTACGCGTGTAACGAATACATGAGAATACCGGTTGGAATACCAGCGGGACAGTAGGACCCCTTGATTATCCCGCGTGAGTTTTTAGGATTTCGATATTCAATACTAACCGCCCATGATTCGAATACTGAATCGCACCATGGCGCCGCAACAAGTTTAGCGCCGTGGAAACTCGCTCTCGACGAGCCGCAACCATCTGCGAGATTTCTTCCTGAGTAAGGTAAGTCGAAATCTCTACGCTTTGACCTAGCTGCGAGCCGATCTTTCCCGCCAGTCCGATCAGAACTTTCGCCAAGCGGTGGAGAATATCATCCAGTGCTAGGGTGTTGACCTGTTCGTACGCCTCGGCCAGAGCCTCGCAGAGAAATTCGACGAGCCGGCCGACCATTTCCGGCTGGCTTTGCACAACTTTGATAACCTCCTCATAGGGAACCGGTATCGCGCCAGTCTCTTCCAACGCGACCGCCCGGTCGGGACGCGGACGCCCGCAAACACACAGTTCTCCGACGAGATCTCCGCCTTTGCGGACGTCGTAAATAATTTCTCGGCCGTCCTGACTGACGGTCCCGACCTTGACGTAGCCCGTTTGAAGAAAAAAGAAGGTTCGGTCTTGATCTCCTACGTCGTAAATCACATCATTTTTCTGAAAGCGCGATACCCTTCGATTAGGCAGGATGGCGTCGCAAAACTTACCTCGAAAGACGCTTGCCAGTGCAGCGGAAACGGCTGCCTGACGAGCTACGGAGTCGTCATCTGTGGGAGGCGCTTCGATCAACTTCATGAATGTTTGCTCGCTGCTACATCATTGAAGCACAACGTCGAGTACGGTAACACCCCATTTCAACAGCACTCAAGTTAGCAAATGTAACGATATTGTCTTTGTGCTTGCGTCGCAAGACGTTCAAAGCCTGCCAAAGACCGATGCATATCTACGACGTGAATGGATGTAATCGCCTCCCTATACCGCCCAGCGCTAACAGGTGTCAGTTACGTACGTAACACAAATTATTCCGAGGGTGTGCGAACCTCAGGCGCTCCATAAATCAAGGAACACACGGAGGAGTTGATGCGCGCCACATGGAAGTGTTTTCTTGCTAGCGCCATGCTACTCGTATCCGGGTGCCGCGTCAGCAAACCTGGTGCGGCAGAGAGCCAAGTTGCGAAGGAAGTTAAACACAGGATTACTGTCGGAGGAAAGGACATCCCGAATCCACTTCCAGCCACAGACGAAAACATTGCCGATGGGCGAGAACATTTCGGCCATCACTGCGGTATCTGTCACGGGTTGGACGGTGAGGCAACAGGAGTGCCGTTCGCTGACAAGATGTCGCCTCCGGTTCCTTCGCTCTCCTCGAAAGACGTGCAGGACTACAAGGATGGCCAGTTGAAGTGGATTATCGAGAACGGTATCAATCCTTCGGGAATGCCAGCCTGGAAAGGGACCCTCAGTGACGAGGAGATGTGGAAAGTGGTCGATTTTCTTCGCCACCTTCCCGCCAAAGGCAGCCTGGGGATTCCAGATATTTACAAGGAAGAAGAGGAACAGCACGAACGCATGAAAGCCGAGAAACACCACGCTTAGCCAGCCAACGAACCGACTTCCGTCGAGACAACTTCTGATTAACGCATTATAAAAGGGCGCCCCTTGGAGTAGGTTTTGATCGTTCGCATCGATCCGAGTTGTTGTTGCGCTCCCTCCGGACGTTAGTTGGCACTCCCCGCCTGCAAGCCGGACAACAAGAAATCCAAGCGCAACAGCGTTCATGGCGAAGTTTCGCTTCTACACTAATCGCCTCCGCTATATGAAACTCTTGCGGCTCTTTCGATAAGCTGGATTTGAGCCAGAAATAGTTCGCGAAATAATCTGGAAAACGTTGACCACACCCCGGCGAAAAATGACCAAGGAATCGGCCATGCTCTCAGAAAAAGATGTTCAAGTCTCTGAGTTTGAGGTTCGACTTCATTAGAGAATCGCTTTAAACGCACACGCAGAACGAGCCACAATTGCACTTGATGTTAGATTCGTGGTCCCGGACCGTGCTGAGCCACTTGCTCAAGCCGGTACGTCTGGTGCCCAACCTCCGGTTGATATAGATTTCAGCCGGAGGATTCATGGACATTCTGGCAGCGATCAAGCGCGAAGAGAGAAAGCTCGAAAAGCAGCTAGGCAAGCTGAATCACCAATTGAACGGGGTGCGAGCGGCTGCAAAAGCATTGCGCGGCTCTGCGGAGCGCGAAGTAGTCGGCGTGAAGAAGCGCGTCTTATCGGCTGCGGGAAGAGCGGCGATTGCGAGGGCGGCGAAGAAGAGGTGGGCGAAGGTGAGGAAGCAGGCGAAGAAGGTGGTGGTTTAGTCCGATTTCAAGGTTGAAGGAGCTTTCCCAATCCCTTCTTCCGATTACTTCCGGTTTGCCGACGATCCACCAACTGACTGGTCGGATGGGCAATCCAGACGCGCCTTTATTCGGGACCTATTTGGATGAATAGATCGTATTGGACACATGAGGCTTCACGGCCTCGCGTCGCAATGGGATACAATCCGTCCGCATGGTCACCTGCTCTGCCTGCGGGGCCGTATGTTCTGACAATGCGCCCTTGTGTTCTTGCTGCGGGCGTGCCATTGCCGTTCTTGACAGCCCTACCCTAGATCCAAATGGCACTCCTGCCGGGCCTGCGCCAGCTGCCGCTAAATCGCACCCGCCACAAAGCGGAGGATTTTCGCCGGGCACTGTTCTCATCGAGCGGTATCGGATCGTTGCTCTGCTCGGCCGCGGCGGCATGGGCGAGGTCTACCGCGCTGAGGATCTCAAACTCGGGAATGTGGTGGCTCTCAAGTTTCTTCCCGCCTCCCTTCAGAAGGATCCCGGTGCGCTCGCCGGATTTCATGCTGAGGTACGGAACGCCCGCCAGGTTTCGCACCCCAATATCTGTCGCGTTTACGACATCGGCGAGGTGAACGGTCAGCATTTTCTCACCATGGAGTACATCGACGGCGAAGATCTTGCGTCCTTGCTGCGCCGCATCGGACGCTTGCCACCGGATAAGGCCCTGGAGGCCGCGCACCAGATCTGTGCCGGTATGGCGGCCGCGCATGATTGCGGATTACTGCACCGTGATCTGAAGCCAGCCAACATCATGCTCGATGGACGAGGCCGGGTGCGCATCACTGACTTCGGGCTGGCCCTTAGCAGCGCCGACGCCGCCGGCCGGACGGAGACTTCGGGCACGCCGGCTTACATGGCTCCAGAGCAAATTGGAAAGGGCGAGGCCAGCGTTCGTAGCGATATCTACTCGCTGGGGCTGGTGTTTTATGAGCTGTTCACCGGGAGGCTTCCTTATCAGGCAAGCACCTCACTTGAGTGGCGGCGCGCACATCTGGAGTCCTCTCCTAGGACGCCGTCATCGGTCGTTAAGGACATCGATCCAGTAGTGGAAGCCGCGATCTTGCGGTGTCTACAGAAAGATCCCGCGCTTCGGCCGTCTTCGGTGCGGCAGGCAGCGGCTGCGTTTCCGGGAGGCGACCCACTGGCGGCTGCGCTTGCGGCAGGTGAAACGCCGTCGCCCGAGATGGTCGCTGCTTCGGGGGAAACCGAAGGCCTGCGTCCCCCGGTGGCTTGGGCTGTTCTGGCAGCAGTCATTGTGTCAATCACGGTCGTGATTCTATTGAGTGCACAAAACATGCTCTACCGGCGGGTGCCTTTGGAAAAACCTCCGGAAGCACTGGCCGAGCACGCGCGGGAAGTTCTTCAAAGCCTGGGGTATGCCGAGCCGCCGGTGGACACTGCGATGGGGTTTTTTGCGGGGAAAGACTTTCTACGTTATATCGCGGGACACGACAGGTCAAAGACGCGATGGGACAACCTCGAAACCGGGGCGTTCGTGTTTTGGTATCGTGGCAGCCCCCGTCCGCTTGCGGCTGGAAACATCTTCTCGGATGCACCCATAATGGGATCGGTCTGGACGAACGACCCCCCGCTCGACGTGGCCGGGATGACGCTGGTCCAGCTCAGTCCGCGCGGTCGCCTAACACAGTTGATCGCAGTTCCTTCGCAGGTTGAGGAGCCGGTAAGCATGGTGCTTCTGCCTGACTGGGCGCCCCTGTTCTCCGCCGCGGGACTTGATCTTTCCAAATGGCCGCCAACAGAACCGGCGTGGACTTCTCCTATTTATAGCGACTCCCGCGCGGCGTGGACGGGATCGCTGGCAGAGCGACCCAATATCCCCATGCGTATCGAGGCGGCCGCATACCGGGGCAAGCCCGTTTATTTCGAGTTGATTGGACCTTGGACCCGCCCCAGTCGCATGGAGCCATATCATGAAACTGCCGGAGAACGGGTATTTCTCGTGATTTTCATCATTCTGTTTCTTGCAGTGCTCGTGGGTAGCGCAATCCTCGCCCGAAGGAACCTGCGCCTTGGCCGCGGTGATCGCCGGGGGGCATTCCATGTGGCGGCTTTTGTGTTTGTAGCTTGGACGGCGGCATGGTTTTTCGGCGCGCATCACGTCCCGAGTTTTGCCGAGGTCAGGCTCTTCATCGAATTCTTGGTCTGGGGGTGCGGTTGGTCCGGCTTCACGTGGCTTCTCTACATTGCCCTTGAACCCTACGTGCGTCGCCGCTGGCCTGCCACACTCGTGTCCTGGAGTCGCTTGCTGGGGGGAGACGTTAGGGATCCACTAGTGGGGCGTGATGTCCTCGTCGGTTGTCTTCTGTGTTCGACCACGACCGTTCTTGGAAGCCTACTGTGGTTTGTTCCCGTCTGGCTCGGCTATCCTCCGGCCCAGCCAGACAGGGGTCCCGATTGGCAATTTCTGGGTGCGCGTACGATGATTGCCGACATTTCGCAAATCATGATCGGTGCGCCTATTTTCTGGCTTGCGGCTCTGTTTGTCCTGGTTCTTCTCCGGGCCTTGCTGCGCAAGCAGTCGGCGGCAGCGGTCGTATGGGTTATTTTGTTCACTGTCTTCTCCACAGCGCAGTCCCAGTTCGCTCCCTCTGCTGTAGCGGGTACTCTGATTTTTTTTGGTCTGGCAGTGGTTTGTCTGATCCGCTTCGGCCTGCTAACTCTAGTTACTAATTTCGTCTTCTATTATGTACTCGGGAACTATCCTCTAACGACCCAGGGTTCGGCGTGGTATGCGGGCATCAGTCTTGCGGCAATCCTTTTCATGGCCGCGATAGCGGCCTATGCCTTCTACACCTCCCTGGGCGGGCGTCCGATTTTTGGAGGCGCCGTGCTTGAGGAGTGAGCAGCTTTGGGGATTAGCTCGTCATTTGTCGCCAGCTGTGATGTTGTACACGTTTGTCACTTGGTAGGTGACGGGCAAACCGGAAGTAATACTGTCAGTACAGACGGCGAGGCCTCGACCGTTTTGCGACGGAGGGCCTACCCTGTCTCACCCACTTTAGGACTTCGCCTTGAGCGCCTCGTCGAAGTGCTGGGCGTCAACTCGCGCCTATGGCAACCAGTGTTGTTCGCCACCGCGATGGACGATTCGAGAATTTGTTCTTTCCTAGCATGACTGTACTTATTCTCGTCACGGTCTTCCTCGGGTTCGCACGCACGTATTATCTAGCAGCGGTATTCAAAGCAGATGCACTACGTTACCTGCGCACAGAGGCGATAAGGCTGGCGATTTGTGCGTTAGACGCAATTCCTGTGAGGAAAAACGCTATCGCGCATAGTACATAGTCCAAGGCAACGAACGGAATCGGCGGAATATAACGATAGGAATCTCTTAGGTGCGATTTTTTAAGCATGACCCCGTGGGACTCCTTGGGGGCGGGCGTGATGAATCATGGCCCTACATAGGCCTGAATGTCTATAGAGTGGATGTTGTAGCTCTTGTGGAAAACCCAGGACAGTCGGCGTGCTATCCTTCGAGTACGCTGAAGCCTGTTCGGGCCTGGAATTCAGGTCACAACAGTTCACCTCCGAACTGATCATGCTAGACAAGCCACACGGAGAAAAGCGCCGCAGCCGGCGGGCAAAGATGGCCCGAACGATGCGGGTGCGCCCTTCCGAGCCGCGCGATGAGCACTTCGAAGACTTGACCACGAGCACCAACGCGTCGAAAGAGGGCATCTATTTCACGACTCGGCGGTCCGATTACTATCCCGGTATGCGTGCTTTTGTGACGTGCCCGTTCGACTCCCCGCACGATCCGATGAATCGAGAGTATGTGGCGCAAGTGATGAGGGTGGACAAGTTGCCGAATGGGAAGTTTGGAGTGGCGGTGCAACTTCTGATGACGCTGTAGCAGGGGAGCGCGGAGAGCAAGGCGCCCATCGAACCCGACCAGTCGAGTGGGATCAGTCCTTCAACCGGGAGGCAGCAAGAGCACGCTCGCCGCGATCCAGGAGGAGCAGGAAGAGGCCGGGGGTTGCGATGATTCGGACTTCGTGATCCAGCACATGCTCAGGAACAAGATCGCGCTGACGCAGTCGAACCTGGCTCCTTCCATGCGTGGCCGGTCGACGACAAGCAGAAGGTAAATTAGGGAATATATTCAAAGTGACGATTGCTTAATCCAGTGTAAATGCTCCGGTGTATATCCTTAGTGGTACAATTACTAACCAATTGACAATCCCGGCGTTTTGATTTATTATCTGCACTCCAAACCACGACTCTTGGTCTGCCTACCTCGACACTCCATCTGCCGCTGAAAATTTAATTCCAGCGTTTCCATTGGAACGCCGGAAGAAGCTCGCGCGGAACGAACGCGCTAGGAACCTATGCCGCAACTGCAAGAAGTCGAGCCAGAAGAGATTAGCGTAATTTCTGCGCCCAAACCGCCGCCCCTGGAAATGGTTCCGCCCTTCGCGCGTCGCTGTGAGCACAGCGTCTACGTTCCAGATGGAGATGGCCGATACTGCCCGCACGTGGAATGTACGCCTGCGACGGGTCGAGGCAAAGCCCTAGTCCTCCGTCGTTGCGAGCATGGTGTTTACAATCCAGAGGAAGGCTCGCGTGCGCGGTACTGCACAATTTGTACGCCGATTACGATCCAAGGCGAAGTCTCAAAGCGGATCAATACTGCGATAGGCCCGCTGACGCTGGTTGTTGAGAAGCGGGTTCTGGGCTACGACGTGAATAAATACCGCGAGGAAATTAATACGGGGTTAAAGTATGCCCGCCTCTTGCTCCCAGAGTTCGCCACAAGTTGGCGGGATTCCAACGACCTCAAACAGACCGTTGACATCGAGATAGCGGCAGCAACTAAACGCTACGAGGATGGAATGAACCCGGCGCTTGCGTACACCATCGCGAAGAATCAGGCGGGTAAATTCTTAACCAATCAAATTAAAGAACAAAACGTCGAGGTAGAAGACGAGTTCGGCGAACCGATACTGGATGAGTTCGGCGAAGAGAAACGAGTCGCCCGGTTCGAATCGTTCGATGCGAAAGGCACTGATGAAGATGGCGAACCCAGGGAGAACTCCCGGATCGAAGAGAAAATTGTAATGGATGCGTTACCACCACCAACGGGCCCAACCCTCGATAAACTAATTAGCGACTTCGCCAAGATTAATCGTTTTCCATTGCTGCAGCGCTTAGTCGACGGCTGGAAGCCTGGTTCGGCGAAGCGGATTGTCGGGGAGGTCTTTTTGGCGATGCCAGACGCTACGGTTCGGGACTTCCTAGGTGTGCCGAAGTCCACTGCCGCCAGAGTGTTGAAGGTGGTTAAGGCGGAATTCAGCGCGGTGCTGCTGGGAGAAGTGGGACAAGAATCATAATCGCGACATATATACTGTAGGGAAGGACACGTCGCGCCTCCCCAAAGTGGTCGTTCGAAGCACCCACCAGATTTAACCCATGTTCAAGAAGCTCGGATTGTTATCGGCTTCATCGCCGAAGGAAATTTTTTCGTGTGGCCCAGCAGAGAGCAATGCCAAGAGCTTGAGGCCGGTATCTCCTCCGTGGGGGATTTCCGGCTTGGATGCGGATTGTGAGCCGCTGGAGAATCAAAAGGTTCAAAGATGTGCAGCAGTAAATCCTAGCAAGTAAACGAACGCAACTAAGGAAACCATGAAAGGCAAAAAGTACAGTGGTCAAGTCGTGCTATGGGATGAAAACCGTATGTTCGGTTTCATTCAATCAACAGAAGTGCTCCCCTTCGGGGGAGACAGGATTTTCACGCATCGTTTGAACTGCATCGATGCCCCTTTTCTGGGGGCGCAGTGTGAGTTCGAGATTGGCGATGCTTACAAAATCGGTCGCAAGCCCCAGGCGGTGCGAGTAACCATCCGCGCGAATGCGCCGGGATTGGAAGCGCTCGCGAAGGGCATCGCTGATCCGATCAACGCGGTGGTTGAGCAGATCGGAGCTTCCAAGGCGGGTGTTTGATGAATTCACAAACCCTGGCCCTGACTCCCACAGAACAAAGCATTGTCGACCTAAACTTGCCTTTGCCGGATTTTAATGCGGTGGCAGAGCCAACGCCGGCGGATCCGGTGCCGGAAGCAGTACGGCCGAAGCTGACGTTTACGTTTAAGCAGATCGCGACTCCCATGATCCGCAGGAACATTCCGGTAATTCCACTTCGACCGGGAACCAAGATCGCCTTTCTTACGAATTGGGTGGAGCTTGCTAGCACCGATCCCAATCAGGTTGATGCGTGGGACAAGGAATACCACGAAAGTAACGGAGCCTGCGTAGCGCAAGCTAAGCTCGGCGGAACGTGGTTCTTTGAGGTGGATAATCCTGAAGTTCGGGAGAGGATCGAGCGGGAGACCGGAATGAAGCTGCCGGAAACCTTTCAAGTTACCTCCTCACCCGGTAAAGGACATTTCTACTTCAACCAGACCGACGCTAGCATCGCGATGGGCAACCTTCAAGGCAAGGATGCAGCCGGGAAGGAAGCGTGGTCTGCTCGTGTCGACAACCGTTACGTTGTAGCACCTAGGAGCATTCACCCAAGCACCGGAAAGCTTTACGAGGTTTCATCCAATGTTGCGGTAGTGTCAGCACCTCTATGGCTGATCCAGTGGATCAAGGACCATGCTGTTACCGAGGGGGCGGCGGGGCGAGTCAACGCGTCACCGGACGGTCCACCCATCCCTCGGGGTAGCCATGACAACGAACTGTTCAGGAGTGCTTGTGCGCTTCGGAACGCTGGTATGGACTACGATCAAATCCGGGACAACCTGATCCAAATTTGCGAGAAGAGATGCACGGACCACGGGGCAGACTACGTGGATATGTGTGAGAAGAAAGCCGGACAAGCTGTGAAGTACCCGGTCGGCACGGCGAATCCGAAGGTGACGCTGGGTAAGTCGATAGCCACTGTAGAAGAGACGGCGGATGTTTCTAACTGGCGCTCCTTGTTCAGTAATGTGTCGGAGATGCAGCAAGGCGAGGTCGAGATGGTCGTCGCCGGGGTGCTGCAAGAAGATGGGACGTGCTTCTTTGGTGCAAGCGCTGGCCATGGAAAGACACTTCTCGCGTTATCACTTACCAAGGCGATCACTCTCGGCCAACCCTTGTTCGGTATGCCTGAGTTCGCCGTCAAGACACCAAGACATGTCATCTACCTGATGGCCGAGTCTAGCGACCGGGCGTTCCGTAAACGTTGTGAGTTCTTCGGACTGCCCAAGGATGACCGCTTCATCGCACGCACCTTAACAAAGGGTCTTCCATTAGCCTTGTCGGACCCGGGACTGCTGGAGGCGGTACGCCAGCTTCGTCCCGTAGTCTTCATCGACACGACCTCTCGCTTTAACCAGGGAGGTGATGAGAACAGCGCAGCGGCTAACCAACTCTTAGCTAACGATGTCACTGCGTTGAGAGGAGCGGGAGCCATGGCGGTCGTTCTTCTTCACCATGCCAAGAAGGCAGCTACCCGTGAAGCTATGACGCAGGAGAACATGCTAAGAGGTACTTCAGACTTCGCCGCCATGGGCGACCACACTTATGGTCTTCGGCTGGACGAGCGCCTTTACAACCACGGGGCCGGTCCCATGGAGATCGACGTAGTCAACTTGAAGGATCGCGAACAGCTAGGTAGCTTGACCACACTTCGGCTGGCCGCGACTTACATGAAGCCCGGGACTCTCCGACCAACCTCATACATCAACGAAATGGGAGACTTCCGTCCGGTCGACTGGACGGAAACCAAGGATCGGGTTCGGGAGACCCTGAACCAGATGGTGGAGGCGAACCCGATGACTTCAGTAAAGGAGTTGTGCGGTGCTACCAAGCTTACTCCTCGCAAGGTTCGGGAGATATTGAAGGGGCTTGGTTGGTGCATCGTAGCGGGCGGTCCGGAGAAGCGCTCACCGTGGCACAAGGACGAGGGGAGGCCTTGCCCATATGAGGAGACCAAGAAGAAGGGGAAGAAGGTGGTTGACTTCGGTGAATCGGAGCCGGTGTTCAAGTCACCTGTTCGGGTGAACTGAACCATCAGACTCCCGACCGCTTTGCACTGTTCCCCCCTTAAGGGGGGGAAACATGCAACGCGGTACGGATTGGGTCTATTTTAATTTGACCTGCAAAGCGCTGCAACGCGGTCTGCAACGCGGTTATCTCAAAGATAACTCAGGTACTTATGGAGTAATCAAAAAGGGTCTGCGACGCGGTGCAACGCGGTTTGCAACGCGGTATTTGACGACTCTTGATTGTGTCACCGAATCCAGAACTGGGCCGGAACTGGGTTGATCCCGTGATCCAAATTCGGAACGAGAAGTGGCCTCGATGGTCGAAGGAGCAGCATGGAACAGATAATCCAGAAGCAGGAACCCCAGATTACTGGAGCGGCGATCCTGCCATCGGCGAACTCACGAAGGACTCAGTGGTCCAACGGTCGATCTATGAGGAGGCCGGCGCATCCCTAGGAAAATACCTTAGAAACGCGTTTTTACCATGATTTTAAGTCACATTCCAGCATATATCGTTCCAAGTGCAACAGAGTAAGAGAGTTACTCGCGCCCGCGCTCCGCATTTACTTCAAAAGGACGGCTATTTCTCGACATCACACGCACGTCACATGCTGAGGAACGCGTTGGATGTCGTTTAACGGCCCTGGGAGCCTCTACAAGCGAATATTCCGGCCCAAACGTGTACCAGGAGCACGATTTCGCCACAGAGGCGCCTACGCGTCAACCCAAGCAAAAGCGCAGAAGTAGGCCAGCAACGGAAGGCACCGGTGCAAACAAACGGGTTGAGTCACTAATAAGTGTTGGTACGGAACGCAGTCGGAACTACGTCGCAAGTCACGACGCAAACAGCGCTCTGACTGGCCAGTAACCCCCCAAAGATTGCAAACAAAATGCCCACCCCCGGGGAGTCCCGGAGTCGTACCAGCCCCCACCCGTGGCTTGCCTGTAGAGCACGACGCGGCGGTGCGACCCCATCTTTAGCAAGCTGTGACGGTCACTCGGGATCGAGCCTCACAACGCCCTTGGAATCACGACAGGAGGAATCCATGCAACCGCACGAACAACCAACGCCGGAGCAACTCGCGAAGCGCAAGGCGAACCTCGAACGCAAGCAACGTCAGCGTGCCCGCGAGAAAGCTCGTTCCTTTCAAGCGATCCAAGCTCATTTGGAGAAGATCAAAGGCGACGAGATGAACGCAGAGGGTGTCGCCCGCCGAACGAAAAGAAATGAATGCTCGTTGGGTGAAACCAGCCCGGGAGTGGATGCACGCACGGTCGAAGATGCTCTCGAAGTCGCCCGAGAGATGGCACGCGCATTATGTATTCCCGACGTGCAAGAAGGTGAAAGTCTTCATGACTTTGAGCGCCGTGTTTTCGATGCGTGGGTCAATTACGACAAATTCGTCGGTCGGGATGACACCGGCGGTCATTCTCCTTCTGCTGGTGGAGGCCACGCCCCTTACCTGAATCGAGAGACCGGAGAACTATCTCCGGGCTTCGGAAGAGATTATTGGGTGGAATACTGCGGTGGCTTCGATGAGTGCTGGCAGGCTCTCCCGGGTGCAAAGAAGACGCTCGACCTTGCGGCATTGCCTAAGTTGAAGAAACTCAAGAGACCCATGGAACCCAAGTCTGAACTCAAGGCAACACCCGCACCGGCGCTACCAGTACCGATTCCGCAGCAACAACCCAACGCGATCCACTTCATGTACGTGCCACCGGACACACAAAGATATTTACACGGCGACAGAAATTGACCGCCGTTGAAACCAGCCGACTCAAGGAGATGCTATGAATACCCTGGACCAAAAGAAGTTGTTAATCGAAAGAATCTTACCGTATTTAACCGGCGCACCCAGTGATGCCGTTCAACGCTTGCTGCAACAAAGCGTCTCGGACTTGGAGCAGATTCTTGATGACGCAATCACGAAGCGGGCGCGAGCCGAGGCGACTGAGCAAGTAAAACAGCACGCTGATGAGATGCGTCGCGAGTCGCAACTAGAAGGTTCGTTCGTACACGCCTGCATGGCGGTACTCAATAACCGCCGTCTCTCAACTTGTGATGGTAATCGCGCGATGCTTGAAAGCTTGTTGAATCCTGGGGAGGAGCCGTCAGCGAAACTATACGTAGCGCTGGCAGAACAATACCCAACTAAGTTTGCTTGGGAGACTCCTCAGGGCAAGGCAACCAAAGAAGAACAACGCGCCGCATTCGACGCTTTCGTTCGTGAAAACAACCTGAGCAGCGTCGACGCGAACTTTAATTTATTCAAACAAGGAGCCAGCGTCGAACACTACGCTGGTGCAAGCCAAGCAGAGCAAGCGGCGAGAAATGCCGAAGCCGCCAGAGAACACCAAACGTGGTTACGCACCAAGGCGTCACCCTCGGAACTGAGGGCTGAGGCACGTTATGAAACTCAGACCCAGATCGCAGCAAACCAACAAGCTTATGCCGACGCAACTCTAGGAGCGCAGAAGCAGCGAGACCAATACGCGGGATACAAACCGTTGCCAGCGCATATCGATCGCAAGGCGCTGATCAGTGCTTCCAAAGACGAGCTTCGCAAATGGTCAAGACTGTACGGTCAATTCCAACTTAACACCGCCCTTCGGGGCCAGCAGTAAAGGAGATTCACAATGAGAACATCAACTTGCATCACCCAGAACGAAGTCGACGCGTACACACAATTCGCGTTGGAGAATAAAATCATTACGGACGGAGATGTCGGCGTGAAGAACGCGGACATTCTTTGCAATCCGATCATCAATCGCGATTCCGATATCACCGCTGCGGCGTTGTCCGCTTCATTCGCGAAAGTGAGTAGCCAACTGCGAATTCAGAGCCCGACGTACAAAAAGGCAGATGAACTCGCGCGGCAATTGAGTCCAGAAGAGATCGATGCGTACAAGGTGTGGGCGAAAGGTCAGAGGTTGTTAATCGGATTGGATGGTTCGGAGGAAGGCTACCAAAAACGTGTACAGTCTGCTTTTATGGATGCGCGGAAATTCGGTAACCGCCCACTCCTTGGACTTAGCCCTGGGCAACATTATTAATAATCCGCAAGTTGGGCAGCGCATCCACTTTAAACCGCAACCGAAGCAAGGGCGCCCTTACGGACCTGGTGGAAAACTGAACCACGCGTTCGGCCAGGAAGAACCGAAGCCGAAGGCGGCAGCGGTCGGCGTTCAACAACAAGAATACGTCAATGGTCGCAAGAACCACGCGTACGTCCCGCCTGAAGAAGCTGCGAAGAAAGTTGCCGTTCAAGCACCGGATGCATGGAAGGAAATCTGCCAGTTACATTTGAAAGAGTGGGTCACGCAGGGACAACGTGCCAAGCTCGAAGCGGAATACAACGCGGGCATCGCAACCGGCAAATCTTGGCGTGAGATCGGCGCTGCGCTGGGTCAGATCGTGAAAGGGTGGGAGCGTGGACGCTAGTTGGCAAACACAAACGCGTTTAATGGGACCAATCCGGAGGCATTGCTTCCGAATTGTGCGAGTAAGGAGGAAGGTGCTGCGGGCGAGGGGCCGAGGCGGCTTTTGTTTGACGTTAGACACCGACCCTCATAGCATGACACGCAAGGGTACCCCCGTGATTGGGCAGAGGATCGCGCACTATCGTGTCCAAGAGAAAATTGGTGCGGGCGGTATGGGCGAAGTTTATCGCGCGCAGGACACACGCCTGTGCCGCGACGTCGCCCTAAAAATGCTGCCCGAAGCGTTTGCCCGCGACGCGGGACGCATGGCTCGCCTCGAGCGCGAAGCGAAAGTCCTAGCTTCCCTCAATCATCCCAACATTGCTTCGATTTACGGCCTCGAAGTATCGAACGGAGCTCGTGCACTGGTGATGGAACTGGTAGAAGGTCCAACGTTCGCCGAGCGCATCAGCCAGGAGCGGATCCCCCTTGAGGAGGTTTTGACTCTTGCAAAGCAAATTGCCGACGGGCTTGAGTACGCCCATGAGCGCGGCATCATTCATCGCGATTTGAAGCCCTCGAACGTAAAGCTGACACCAGAGAACCAAGTCAAACTCCTTGATTTTGGCTTGGCGAAGGCGTTGGAAGGCGAAACCGTCGAACCGGAGTCGCAGAACTCGCCCACGCTGACCGCCGCCGCGACGCGGACAGGCGTGTTGTTAGGCACGGCGGCGTATATGTCGCCGGAGCAGGCACGGGGCAAGCGCGTCGATCGCCGCGCCGACATCTGGGCCTTTGGCTGCATGTTCTACGAAATGCTCACTGGCCGGGCCGCCTTCACAGGCGAGACCACGTCGGACATTCTTGCCTCCGTGATTCGCGCTGAACCGGATTGGTCTTCATTGCCCGGGTCAGTTCCGCCGCGTATCCGCGAACTCCTACGTCGCTGTTTACAGAAGGAGGCAACGCAGCGTCTGCGCGACATCGGCGACGCACGCATCATCATCGAAGAAGCCCTCTCCGGTTCCGTCGCGTCCGAGACAGTTCCCGCCGGTGCACCCACAAGCTCGTTCCGGCGCCGTGGAGTGGTGTGGGCCTGGGCCACGGCGGGACTGGCTCTCGGGGCAGTTGGTGCTGTGGTCATCGCGTCGTATGTATATCCCAATTTAGGGGAGCGCCCGGTTAGCCGCTTCGCATTCGAGTTCTCCGCTCCCGACGGTCAACCCGCCGCGTCAGAAGGTTTCCCGCTGAGGGACTTTCCGGCAGTCGCAATCTCTCGCGATGGCACTAAGATCGCTTACTTAGGAGCGCGCGGCCACACTACGCAGCTTTACTTGCGGCCACTCGACCGCCTCGAACCACAGCCACTGCCAGGTTCCGCCAATGCCACCAGCCCATTTTTCTCACCAGATGGACAGTGGGTCGGGTTCTTCGCGGATGGGAAACTGAAGAAGGCTTCGATACACGGCGGGGAAGCAACGACACTTTGCGATGCTCCAATCAATCGCAGCGGCACTTGGGGGCCAGACAGTACGATTACTTTTGCTCCGACTTTGTTCGGCGGTCTGATGCGCGTTTCCGCCGGCGGCGGCTCGCCTGAGATTCTAACCGCCCCTGACGTTGGTAAAGAGGAGCTCTCCTATCGCTGGCCGGAAATTCTTCCGGGCGGGAAAGCCATCCTCTTTGTGATAGCGAGCGCACAAGATATTGGCTCCTTCTCGGAGTCGAAAATTGCGGCCATCCGGCTAGACACGCATGAAAAGAAGATCCTGCCCATCGTCGGCACTAACCCTCGCTACTCTCCGAGTGGGCATCTCCTGTTCGAACGCGACGGACGGGTCTTTGCCGTGCCGTTCGACCCACAGCGATTGGAAATCACCGGGCAAGCGGTCCCGGTTCTCGACGGGGTAAAAACCTCTCCCAACAGCGGAGCGGCTGACTTTACAGTTTCCGATAATGGCTCACTCGTTTATCTGCCTGAAAATGCATTTAGTCATGATGGACTGATCGTGTGGGTGGACCGTAAGAAACAGGTCAAAGAACTCGCGGCTCCCGCACGCCACTATGGCTCTCCTCACATCTCCCCCGATGGAGAACGGATCGCAATCGCGATTCCATCCGGCAGCAGTGGTTCGGACATTTGGGTGTATGAAATCCCGCACGGCACGCTTACGCGTTTGACGTTCGACGAACACAGCAGCGCGCCGATATGGTCGCCGGACGGAAAACGCATCGCGTTCGCGACTACACGTCCAACAGGACCAGCGATTCTTGTGAAACCTGCAGACGGCAGTGGGGCCGAGGAAACCCTCGTCACAGGGGAGAGTCTCATCCTGGTTCCCACTTCCTGGTCATCCGATGGCAAATTCTTGGCCTATTGGGCCGTAGGGTCAGCCACGGGCCGGGACATCTGGATCGCGCCGCTCACAGGCGAGCGAAAACCACAGTCATTTCTTCAGACAAAATTCAACGAGATGCAAGCCCGATTCTCACCAGACGGCCGATGGATAGCATATCAGTCGGAAGAGTCGGGCCGTTATGAAGTTTACGTACAGCCCTTTCCGGGGCCGGGTGGCAAATGGCAGATTTCCACCAACGGAGGCACCATGCCAGTGTGGGCGCAAAATGGCCGCGAACTGTTCTATATGAGCTCCGGCAATTTTATGAGCGTGGGCGTAACCACCCGACCCACCTTCAGCGCCTCCACTCCACGAATCGTCGCGGACTACCCGCCATTTCTGATGGGTCCGTTGAGCAACGGGGTCTACGACGTGAGCCCAGACGGTCAGCGATTCCTTTTTGTCAAGGCCAATGTGGAGAATGGGCCTCCCGACGAGGTGCGCGTTGTATTGAATTGGACAGAAGAACTTAGGCACCTCGCGCCCACGAGCAAGCAGCCATGAGCGGATCCTTCCGTCATCCTTGCGACTTCCTCGTTACTTCAGGTCAGCGGACGTGTAACGAGCGGTCTGTAGATGTGGCAACCTCGGGTCTTTTCCGTTCATCACCGCGCAGTCTGTCGCGGGCGCTCCGGACGAATGGTCGGCAATTCGGATCACAGATTCGGGACGTGCGGATCGGTACCGACAAGTCGGCAAGTGTTTACTGACGATTTTCGGGAGGGGAGCCCACGTATCGCGCTCAAGTGATAGTGCCCCAATAGGGAGAGCTTATGGGAGGTGAATGAGACCCTCCCCTCGGCCATGCTTTTACTTCGCCGCGTCCGAGTTTTGACGCGAACGCCCCAGGGACATCGGCTCCTGCGGAAGTCTGCGAACCCCTCGCCGATGAAACCAGCACGATCCACGATTCGCTTGTGGACATCGGTGACGCTTACGGACGAGTGGCGTGCAGCTGAGTTCAGCTTTTCTACACCAAGCGCTCCTCCCTTGACCTATACATTCAAACTTATCGGGCACTAGCATTGGGTAGTCCGAACAATCCGATCAGAGGCCGCACTTTTCCTGCTCGGGTTGATGCAACTTCGCGTACTCCGCCTTGGCTTGCTTCAGGATAGGGATGTGGGGGTCGGTGTCCTCCAAATGTCGGAGAAAATTCTGGAGGGGCTAGGGCAGCTCTAGATCGAGGGCGTAGATTTCCTGGGTGCTGAGGTCCCGGACGAAGAGAGGGATTTCATCGGGGTCGAGGCCAGTCCAGGAGCCGGGACCGAACTGCTCGGGAAAGGTGCGAATGCCTTTTAGATCCACAAGACGCTCCAGTTTGCTGTCCTTAATGCGGAGGCGATAGTAACCCGGATTTTGAGTCAGCAGAGTGTCGAAGTAGAGGTAGGAGCTGTCCGGAGACCATGCCAGATAGCCAATATTGCCAAGACCGGAGACCAGCGGACGCAGCGTTTGCGTCTGAAGGTCGAGAAGGAGCAGGCGCGTATTGTCAAAGGAGATGACGGCCAAAGAGCTGCCATCGGGCGACCAACGCGGAGCGAATACCGGCTCGGAGGTGGTCACTTGCGAGAGCTTACGGGTTTTGACATCAAAGACCTGAACAGCCATGCGATCAGGATGAAGATTGTCGTTACTGGCGAGCGCCAGCGTGGCGCCGTCTGGAGACCAAGAGGGATCGGTTTCGGGAGCTTCCCTGGAACTGATCGGCTCCGACGAGCCGCCATCAGGAGAGATGAGGAAAATCTTCCAGGGTTTTCCCGGGGTGGCAGCGGAGAATGCGATGGTCTTTCCATCGGGAGACCAGTGAGGAAGAGCGGCCCTAGTGGGGGCATACGTAAGCTGAAGACGCTCGCTGCCGTCGATTTTGCTGCGCCACAGTGAATCGTCCGGGTAAGTAACGTAGGTAACCCACTTGGCGTCGCGGGAAAAATTGAGTTCACCAGCCGAAATCCCGCCGAGATACGGAACAAACTGCCCAGATTTGAAATCGTAGCGGACCAACTCAGCCCGGCGTTGTGCCCCGATGACGAAGAGCTTTTTGCCGTCCTTGTTTGGGACCGGAGAACTGAAAGAAAGAGGCCCGGTGGTGAGCTGCATAGGCTGGTTTGGCGTTTTCCGGAAGATTGAAGAATGTTCTGGCAAAACCCAGATGTTACTGGCGCCATCACGCAGAGCCTGGAAGACGTAATAGCGGCCATCGGGCATCCAAGAGCCGCAGCATTCGTTAGGAGGATTATTCCAGCCTGGAAGTAGCGGGTGAATGGAGGAAAAGTCCGCGTTAGCCTCCCAAATGGTTTGGCTGCCGATGACCGTGTTCAGGACGTTGAAGCGGAAGCGAGTTCCGTCCGGGGAGAAGCGCATACCGTTCGGGCTATCCGGTGCGGTGGCGACCTTGCGAGGTACTGAGCCGTCGTGCTCGGCGGAGTAAATATCGTTTCCTTTGTTGAACAGAAGGCGTCCATTGGGCGCCCAAACCGCATTGTGACCGATGATGCCACCGAGCCGCCGTGGGGACCCAGCGGGAAGGGGCACGGAAAAGACGGAACTTTCAGAGAACGCGGAACTTGAGCTCAGCAATTCCGAGCCGTCTGCGGAAACATCGGTCACGAAACCGGGAGCCGGAATTGGCACGACCTGGCCCCCGGCGGCGGAGACTTGAGCGATGAATTGCTGGCTGCCGGACCTCTCAGTGAAATAGATACGGCTGCCATCTGTGACCAGATGCAGCTTTTGCAAGCCGTCATTGGTGATCTGCCTGGAGCCCAAGATGCGCGGCGGCGGCCCGGGAGAACGGAGCCAGACCGCAGAAGCAGCAACGAAGAGAAAAAGAATGAGGGAAGCGACGATCCACTTCGTCGAACGGTTCGCATGGGGAACGGTAACGGTCGCCGCTTCCGTTCTTGCGGAGCTAGTGTCCCGCCGGAGGCGATTGAGGTCGGCGCGAAGCTCAGCGGCGCTTTGGTAGCGCATGTCGCGATCTTTTTCGAGGGCTTTGAGGATGATGCGCTCCAAATCTGGAGGAAGATCAGGGTTGAGGCGTACCGGCGCTGTGGGTTGCTTATTGAGAAGCGAGTCAAAAGTGGCCGCAGAGGAATCTCCGCGAAAAGGAAGCGCACCTGTGGCCATCTCATACAGGACCGTGCCGAAGGAAAATAGGTCGGTGCGAGCGTCGAGTTCTTTTCCGAGGGCTTGTTCGGGGGACATGTAGGCGACCGTTCCCACGGCCGTGCCGGGACTCGTCAAGTGCTCCGGATCGACTTCCAAGGTGGGCAGGACGTCGGTCTCGCCGGTCGAGCCCCTCGCGGAAGTGGCCTTCGCCAGGCCGAAGTCGAGAATCTTGGCGTGTCCGCGCTCAGTGACAAAAATGTTGGCAGGCTTGATGTCGCGATGGATGATGCCTTTTGCGTGCGCAGCGTCCAGGGCGTCCACGACTTCGATGGCAATATCCAGCAGGCGTTCCAGCTCCATCGGACGGGCCGAGAGCATTTGTTTGAGGGTGGCGCCATCGAGATACTCCATGGCGATGAAGGCTTTTCCAGCTTCTTCGCCGATATCGTGAATGGTGCAGATATTGGGATGATTGAGAGCGGAAGCGGCTTGCGCTTCGCGTTGGAAGCGGGCAAGTGCCTGCGGATCGCGGGCAACCTCCTGCGGCAAAAACTTGAGGGCGACAAAGCGGTGTAGCCGCGTGTCCTCGGCTTTGTAAACGACGCCCATCCCGCCACCACCGAGCTTTTCGAGGATGCGGTAGTGGGAGACGGTCTGCCCCAGGAGTGATTGGGAATCCGCCATTTAGCGCTCATCTTAGGTTGCAGTCGGAGGCAAGTCAACGAAACGGAACGAAGGCCGATAGTGCTGAGTACAAGGCTTTACCCAGTAGCCACGTAGACCCAGTGCCTGATTGATGTCTTAACGAGGCCGGCGTTGTTATGGCATCAATCAAAAACTGACGTTCACCGGGCCCTGATGCTGCAGCTACGCATTCCGAAGGGCCTTATCCGGTCGCGCCGGTCGTGGTAACCCAGGCGTTGATTCCGCTGTGGACGGCGTGACGGACAGAATAATTTCATTCGTCGCCGTAGCGCCGCCCGCCTCGTTCCAGGTCCGCAACTGGGTGGAACAAAGCGGTCCAAATACCATTAATTTACGAGGGGCGAAAACGTGGGGCGAAAACGTTGACGCCCATCGCACGTTCCGCTAGCGTCGTAGGGAGAAGGGCGCAGGTAAGATCATGACTCATCGCAGCAAGAACGACCGTATCACCCGAAACAAAAAAGAATGCGAGATCGAGACGTACAAAACACGCGCGGAGATCATCGCGCAGAATCCAATCCGTGATGGCGACGAAGATTATCTGAGGAGCGCCCGGGTGTGCGCCATTGTGGGCATTTCTTCGACAACGTTGAGCCGCTGGAACACGGAGAGACCGCCGCGTATCCCTTTTATTCGCCTGAGTAAAGGCAACTATCGCTGGCGCAAATCAGATGTGGAAGCGTATTTGCAACGCCATCAGATTGACCATCGCAAAGTCGACCGACGCAGCGACCGTGGTGGGTTCACGGTGGAGCGCCGTGCCACCAACCGGCGCTATGCCGACCGGCGCAGCGTTTAATCACCGAACGCGGCGAAGGCGAGTTCCACATCTGGGTTGATGTCTGTGGCGATATAGAGTTCCGTGGTGGCGATGTCGGAGTGTCCCAGCAAATCCCGCACCAATCTAATGTCCTTCGTGTGCTGGTACATCTTCGTGGCGTATGTCTTACGGAACTTGTGCATGGTCACTTCCGACCGTGGGTTCCACTCGAATCCTGCTTTCTTTGCCTTGGCCACAACCCGCTGGATTGTTTCATCCAGCGCGAGGTTTGGACGGTCCAACGAATTCGGAAAGATCAAATTGAGAGCGTCTCGCCCCTCTGCCTTCGCCCGCGCTTCCTGCCGCGCCCGACGTGCCTTCAACCTTGCGATCAATCGTGAATTCAACGGCACGGCACGAATTTCTTTGTCCTTCAGCCTCCAGTCGTATTTCACTTTATCCTTCAGGTGCAGATAATTCCCGTCGATGTCGTCCCACTCCACATGCGCCGCCTCTTTATCACGAACGCCCGTCTCCAACAAAAATTTAATCAGGTCAGCTTCGTCTTTGGTCGCTGCGGAAAGCATCGCGGTGATCTCAGCGTCTGAATAAATTATCACCGTCTGGGTCTGTTTGGCCTTGGCCTCGCGTAGCTTCTTCGCTTTGTTCGCCCGGGGCATTTCATTTCTGCGAAGGATGCCACGACCGTCCCGCGCCTTCGGGCTCTCGCAAATCAACAGATTGTGGTACGCAAAGAACACGGAGAGGCAACGAAACCGCGCGTTGATGGAGCCTTGGCGATCCTTCGCCTCGCCGGATTGGTTGTGCTTCACCTTGAGGTTCTTCCTGAGATCACTTTGATACCTCGTGAGCAGGTCTGCGTTCACCTCTTCGGCGGTTTGTTCCCCAGTTCGATCCGTACGGGGCAGCCAATTCACACCGAGGCGTTCACAGAACTCTAGAAAGTCCTCAGCGGTTTTGGTGTAGGCTGCGATGCTGGCCGGGGAGAGCCCATTATCGTCCTTGCCGTTGTATTTCTCTAGACGCCCTTCGAAGGAGGCAAGCCACTGACCGATGGCATCCCGGATGGTCAGTCGTTCCGCCTTCGCGTTGACTTGAGGGGCAGCGGGTACTTGGTTGTTGCGGATCGCGTCTTGGTTGTTCCTGATGTTCAGCGCCTTGACCACAGCGGCGTTGAAGTCTTCGCCAGCAGGCACGGTAACGCGTTTCTTGGAGGCGGCATCTGTGTACCTGAGGTAGAAGCAAAGCGCTTCGGCGACGGGGATGAAGCTCCCGCGTTTCTCCTCTAGAGTCTCTAAACGGTAGCCTTCACCCTTCGGAATTCGCGCTAAGATTGAAACCTTAGCTTCCATTGGGGTCTCCTTATGGCGTCACTTGGTGCCATATAATGCCGATTGCTTATGGTAACAAAAAGTGGTGATACTGTCAATGGATTTGATTGTTTACAGGGGAATTATGGATTTTGCTCCTAATCCGCACTTGTAAAAACGCTACGCTTAAAGTCCTTTAGAATCCGCACTTACGAAAAAAGCCGGGGGAGGGGTGTAAATTGTTAACCAATCCACCTGCATTTCCCGTCCGGCTCGCGACAACCCAGCCGTCCACGATCAACCCGCCCGTCCACGATCAACCTTGCCTGCGGCGTGGCTATAATGGTGCCCGCGCTTACAAGGAGAACGCCACGATGAACTATCGCCGCTTCGGCCGCTCCGGATGGAATATCAGTGAAATTGGTTACGGAATGTGGGGCATCGCCGGTTGGACGGGCTCGGAAGATGTCCAATCGCTCGATTCGCTGCAGCGCGCCATCGATCTGGGCTGCAACTTTTTCGATACCGCGTGGGCCTACGGCGATGGCCACAGCGAGCAGCTGCTCGGCAAAATCCTGCGCGCCAACGCCGGGAAGACGCTTTACACCGCCACGAAGATTCCGCCGAAGAATCGCCAGTGGCCCAGCCGCCCGGAATTCACCCTCGATGATTGCTATCCGCCGGACTACATCGAGGAATACGTAGACAAGAGTCTGGCCAACATCGGCGTCCCCACGCTCGACCTCATTCAGTTTCACACCTGGGAAGACGCCTGGCTCGAAGACCAGCGCTTGCGTCCCGGTGCTCGAAAAACTGCTGACCAGCGGAAAAGTTCGCGCCCTCGGCATCAGCATCAATCGCTGGCAGCCCGCGAACGGCGTGAAAGCGGTACGCGCCGGCTTGTTCGACGCCGTGCAGGTCATCTACAACATCTTCGATCAGAATCCCGAAGACGAATTGTTCCCGGCCTGCCGCGAAAAAGATGTTGCCGTGATCGCGCGCGTCCCCTTCGATGAAGGCACCCTCACCGGCACGCTCACGCTCGACAGCAAATGGCCCGAGGGCGACTGGCGCAACACCTATTTCGTCCCGGAGAATCTGAAGAACAGCGTAGCCCGCGCCGAAGCGCTCAAGCCGCTGCTCCGCGACGGCCTGACCATGCCAGAAATGGCCCTACGCTTCATCCTCAACAATCAAAGACGTCAGCACCATCATCCCCGGCATGCGCAAACGCGCCTCACGTCGAATCCAATCTCGGCCGCCAGCGACAAAGGCCCGCTACCGACCGCGCTCCATGCCGAACTCCGCAAACACCGCTGGGACCGCACGCCAACGAAATGGAGCCAGTGAGGAAGAGCCGCGGCCGCCGCGCTCGGCGCAATCTACGGGAGTAGAAATTGATACTTCAAGCGGTTTGCTTTAAAGCCCGCTCGACAAGGGTCAGGCAACGCTCGGCTTGTTCGCGCAGCATCTTGTGCTCGCCAAGGTCGCGCTGGGACTATGAACTCGTCGGCAATCGACAGCGCAGCCAGCACTGCGATCTTATGGGTATCGACAGTGGCGGCGCGTCCGCAATCGCGCGCATCTTGTCGTCCACGAACGTCGCGAGCGTCTGCACGTATCCCGGTTCCAGTTCGCCATGAATCGTGTAGGTCTGTCCGTAGATTTGTACTTTCACCGGTGAACTCATGATGGCTCCGGCCGCGACACGCAGTAACTTCGCTTGTAACCCCGATTGTAGCGCAGGGCGGGGTCTCCGGGGCCCTACGGCTTTTGATTTATGACCGGCGCGGCCGGTCGGAACCAGGGAGACCGGGATACCGATTCAACTGGCGCGAAGCTGCGCGCCGAGCCGCGTTTCGAAAGCAGCGACAATTCGCGCGGAAAATTCCGTGACCTGCGCGTCGGTCAACGTCGCTTCGCGGCTCTGAAAGAGGACGCGCGCCAGCAGTGAATATTTTCCGGCAGGAACATTTTTACCGCGGAACAAGTCGGTCGCTTCGATCGAAGCGATTTCGCCAATTTTCAACCAAGCAATGGTGTTCTTGACGTCGGAGAAATGCGTACCATCGGCTAGCAGCAACGAGAAATCGCGCTCGACCGCCGGAAAACGCGGCAGCGGTTCGTACCGCCGCGAGTCTTTTAGTTCGCGAATCGCCGCATACACCGGCTCCAATCGCAGTTCCGCCAGGAACACCTCTTGCCGCAGTTTAAGGCGCTCGGCTACGCGCCGCGCGAGCTGGCCTGCTTCGCCAAGTTGCTCGCCGGCCAGCGCGATGCGCCCACTTCGCGCCACATGGGCCCAGTCGCCCGAAACGTGGTTGGCGTCAGGGCTGCCCGGCACGCGCTGCGATGACGCCACTCGAAGCCGCTGGCCGAATTCGCCGAGCGAATCGAGGTCACCCTGCAAATCGGCGAACCCATACGGGCGCGCGGTGTCGTACAAATCCTTTTCGCGAGCCTCGCCGGTCGCTCCGATCGTAAGTACCCGCGTTTCGATGGATTGAAATCCATTCAGGCTGTACTTGCTTCCAATCTCGAACATACGTACATTGCGCTGGCCATGATTCAGGTTCCATTCCAGGGCCGCGGCCATCGTCACCAATCCGGTCGAGCGCAGCACGCCCGCTTCCTCCGACAACGGATTCGCCAGCCGCGCGGGCGAACGCCGGGTGGGCGGAACAACGCGTCACGCTCTTCGGCCACGTGCGGGATGGTCAGGATTTCGCGATACCCGAGACCGATCAGCCGCTCGCGAATTTGCGTCTCCGGCTCGTAATTTGGCAAACGCAAAGCGCCCTGGCGCGAAACCGGA
>CAWHVA010000003.1:0-385605 GCA_963832615.1 uncultured Acidobacteriota bacterium | reverse complement strand
AGCATGCCCGGAATCTGGCTCTCTCGTGATGCGAAAGGATCTGCGGAGTCCTCCTTATGTTTCTCGCGGAGACGCACTTGAGCGAACAGTCCGAGCCGGGATCCGATGGCCACTCGAATGCATTTCCGACAGGAGCATTGCCGATTAGAAAGGAATTGCGATGAGACGCTCGATTCTTGTCCTCGGAAAGCCGTTTTGGCTGGCCCTGGCAGTACTGCTTTGCAGCTTTCCCGGCTGGTCTCAACAGGCTCCGCTAGACCAAAGAGCGACGAGTGCACTGGCTGACCCTCAGGACACACAGGCTTCCGCCGGTGGGCAGCAGTACACTCAGCAACAAACGGGAAGCATAAGCGGCAAAGTGGTTGATCAATCCGGAACCGACATTGCCGGAGCCGTAGTGACACTTAAGCGTGAAGGCCAATCTTCGGAGCTCGAGGCAACTTCGAATGGGGATGGGCTGTTCGCGTTTACCGATGTCCCGCCAGGCCCATTCCAGCTCACCGTTTCATCCGAGGGTCTCGCGTCGCAAGAGTTCTCCGGGACTCTGCAATCTGGGGAGCCTTTCGTCACGCCGCTGATCATGTTGGTCATTCCCACGCAGGTAACCGAGGTGGTCGTTGGGCTAACGCAGCAAGAGCTGGCAGATGTGCAAATCAAGGAGCAAGAGAAACAGCGAGTGCTCGGGATCGTCCCGAATTTCTATGTCAGCTACGAGCCTAATGCAGCTCCTCTTTCGGCGAAGCACAAATTCGAACTTGCTTGGAAATCGGCTAGCGACCCGGTCGCGCTTGCCGGAGTTGGGTTTATGGCCGGGATTGACCAGGCCGCAGATCGTTGGGGAGCGTACGGACAGGGAGCGGAAGGATACGCAAAGCGCTATGGCGCCACTTATGCCAATGTTTTCACTTCTACATTTATCGGTGGCGCGGTAATGCCTTCGCTTCTCAAACAGGATCCACGGTACTTCTACAACGGAACCGGTAGTAAGAAATCGAGGATTCTCTACGCTCTGGCGAGTTCGGTGATGTGCAAAGGGGACAATGGACGCTGGCAGCCGAACTACTCGAATGTGATTGGAAGTTTTGCTGGTGCAGGAATGCAGGCTCTCTATCTTCCCGCGAACGATCGCCGCGGATCCGGGTTTGTCGTTTCATCGGCGCTGATTAGGCTTGGCGAAACGTCTCTCGCGGGTGTCCTTCAAGAGTTCGTTTTTTCGAAGTTGACGCCGAACCGTCCGAGGCGGTCGGCATCAGCCCTGAGTAACCTGTAGAACAGATCGTAAAGAATCGGGAGCGCAGCTTCGATAGCTAGAACCGATACTCGATGTCGGTTCATCAAATCTCCCACGATGACACTTCGTCGCAGTTCACAACTTAATCCCAGCAAGGTTCTCGTCGTTGTGCTTTCCTTGGTCTGCGTCTTCGTCTCGCCTAAGACGTTTGTAACGGAATTGAAAGCAGCTACTGTGCAAGCTCTCCAGCAATATGTGGATCTCACGGAGGCGCGGATTCGGGGCGAGGTTGCGCGTCCGAGTAGGTTCCTGCAAATCGATGCGCTCCCCGAGACTCAAGAGGCCGAGGTACGTTCTCGGTTACTGAAGGGCGAGATCTTCATTCAATCCATGCCGACCAAGGAAGACGGATCGCCCGTCGAGGTCCGTGGGATCGTTCATTCTGAGCGACTCCCAATCATGCGTAGGGGACATGGCTAATTGCTGAAGATCGCTGTTGTATGATCTCAAGACTCTCCAATGTCTTGCGCAACTTCCTTCTGCCATGGAAGACCCGTGCCTTGACGGCGCCGACCGAAAGACCCATTCGTAGAGCCGTCTCCCGTGTAGATAGCTCCCCAAGCTCCCGTAACTCAATAACTGTCCGCACCGGCGGCGTCAACTTGTGCATCGCTGCCGACAGAATTCGTGCTGCCTCCCGCCGCAAACAGCTGGCTTCGGGGTCGGGACTGGAATCGGATAATTCCAGATCGCGTGAGGTTTCTTCTCGGTTGCTCGATTCGTCGATCGATACTTCACGCAGCACACGGCCGCGGCGCAGCAACATCAAAGCCTCGTTGATGGCGATACGCATTAGCCAAGTAGAGAAGGAGGATTTTCCTTTGAACCGGTGCAAGTTGACGAAGGTTTTTTGGAAGGTCTGCTGGACAATGTCTTCGGCGTCTTCACGGACTCGCGCGTAGCGCAGCGCAAGCGCAAAAATTCTTGGCCGGTGGCGCCTGACGAGTGTCTCAAATGCCAGTTCATTTCCACGCTTGGCGGCAGCGACAAGGGCCTCATCGGCACTTGGATCACCGAAGGAGGCACTAGTCACGTGTCGTTTGTCGATCTCGTCCACACAGCAGAAACCCATCTTGTTGCTCCTCATCTGTTGTCCGGCTTGTGGTTTGCCGAGGTGGTGTTTGTTAAGCATTCGCGCACCGCAGGGGTAGCGTCACACTCAATGCTGTCCGCCGAATCGGGGGAGACTCTTTCTCTGTCGTTCCGCGGCCCCTGTTCTTGATTTGCACGACGGCCCTTTCCGCATGTGAACTTCGGTGCCTCTGCGTTTAAAGGAGACTTCATCCATCGCGAACTTCATGAGGTGGATGCCCCGGCCATGTTTCGCCTCCAACCCCTGGGACGCCAGAGGATCCGGAATGGCAGTGGGGTCAAATCCATTTCCATGGTCCTTAACGATCAGCCAGACTCCCTTTCCTCGTTCGCACCGGCAGCGAACCTCAACTAACTTGTCGGGGTCCAGTTCGTTGCCGTGGATCACTGCATTGCTCAGAGCTTCCCGAAGGGCCATTTCGACGGCGAACTCGTTGCCCTCGATGCAGCGCCATACTTCTATGATTCGCATCAACTGCTCCACCGTTGGCGAGATGGCCCCGATTTCGCTCGGCATCCAGGCCTCGAGTTCGAGCAACGAAAGGCTCCGCTGTATGCCGGCAAGCATCAGTTGCGAGGCCCGTTTGTGATTCGAAGAACATGCTGTATTCATGGCGGATGTCCCATCATCTACGCGCCAGCCACAGGCCGTAGCGCATGGAGTCGACGAAGCTGAATGCCTTGCCGTACCGCAGTACGCGAGACCACCGGACCCACTTGCGAACGAACATGAGAGTCATCGACATAACACCTCTCCCAGCACCACCGTTGTGCTCTCGCCTGTCTATGGGCAATGAGGGTGCCAAGCCACGATCTTCGCAAGTCCTTGAGGAGATGGCGCGAGTGTCACACAGTCCGGAGTGGCGTTGACCGCATGTGGGCACTACAGCGATTTCGGTCAGCCGGACAGCAGGACTGATGTCTAGGAACGAAGCCTCGGTGGAGAGTCACATCGTGTCCATGGCGAGGGGAAGTTTCGCCTTATCCTACGGCTACGGACGCGCTAACGAACTGGCCGTGGCAAAGCAAATTCCCCCGAGTTACAGAACTTCATCGAACGCGCGGTGATTCTCTCCCAAGGTGAAGAGTTAAAGGTTCCTATCTCACAACTGAAGGGCACTCAAACGCAAGCTGGCCCTACAGCCACAACCTTCGAACAGGCGGAACGCAAGGCGATCATCGATCCTTTGAGGATGCCTCAGGTCAGATTTCGGGCGTGGTGGCGCTGCCGAGTGGTTGGGTCTGAAGCGTACAACCCAGCAAAACAAAATGAAGCGATTGGGTATCGAGAAGAAGAAGGAGTACGCGTTAATTGACACCAACGGATTGTGGCAGCTCCCACCTCAGCAGCCAACCGTCGCAGCTTAGGATGAAAGGCCGCCTCCAATTGAGGAACGAACGATTCGAAATGTCGCCATTATGCTTGGCCGTGTCGTTACCGAAGCGTTGTCCACTTCCTATAGGTTTCGTGAGTGCCCGGAAATCGGCAGTGCACTACCAAGCGGACACCACAACCTGGCATCCCGGTTTCGCCGAACTCTTTCCCCACCGCTATCTCATAAAGCAGTCAAACACTTATGTGGTCCCGGGAATGCGTCGACGTTTGGTTCTCTGATTGCTCTCAGAATTGCCGGAACTCAAGTCCACAGGGATAGGAGGCCCCATATGGCAACCATTATCACGCCGGCGAACGCAACAATTGATCTGGCAGCGGATGGGGCACTTGTCGCCGCTGCCTTCACCTCACACGAATGCGCCTACTGTCTATCGCCAATCGTATCCGAGCAACGATGGGTACGGGAGAAGATCTACGAACCGTCCACTGGCAACGGTCCGCGCTATCGTCGCTAACCACGCTGATCTTTTCGCCGACGAAGAATTAAGCTGTTGGGAAAAACGCGTGATGGAACTGGAAATCGCCCGGACTGCTCGAACTGCCGTCCGTGTCATGTAAACGGAGACGGGCATCCCGGGCATGCCTTGATAATTGATCATTTCGCAGTTTCTATGCTTCCCGTAGTTAAGTGAGCCGGCCTTAAACAATAGCCTTGTCCCTATCTCGCTGACACGATTCCTCTCCCAGCGAATGGTCTGGTGCATGTGTCGCACTCGGCGATCGCTCGGATCGGGTAAGTGAAGAAGCTCTAAACTTTCCGGACACGAAGCGGAGCTGGACTAAGAAGGCCGCTTGCGAGGGAAGTGCGGCACAAAGTTGCGGTAAGTATAGGAGACGTAAACCATAATTCCGTCGAAAGCAGGGTTTCGAGGGGCCGTGTTTCCATCGGAGAAATGAAAGAGCCAGACTCCTGTCCGTATAGCGTTATTGCCTCGCAAGTTCATCTTTGCGGCAATGAGCATAGGACTGACCAAAAGCCGTGGAACAGAAGCTTACCTGGTTTGGGGAGGCTTCTTACTTTTTGGAGCGGTGGCTAGCTTTCTGGCGGTCAGCTCTGCGCGACATCGGTTTGCATCAAGCCAACCCGAAAAGTTTTTGGATCTATGGCAAAAGAAAGCGGACAAACAAACAACCAACCCGCTGATGTTTCTGGCGCGAAACACGGAATTCATCATCCGTCGTTGTTTTCTGCCCTACGCTCTACTGATGTTCGCATCTGTGAACCTGATTCGGTTTGCCTTTATTGGAAGCGCGGTTGGTGCGAATGTAGTCTGGATCATTGCCTTGTATTCGTACTACAAGATTTCTAGCAGGCTGCGGAAAAAATCGTTCTGAGCCAGCAATTTCTTGGTCGGTTTGAGTCATGTGGAAGTTTTCGAGCATCTGAGGCGTGATTTTTCGTGCTACCGAGCGCCCCAAAGAAGCGTTGCAGCTCCGTTCAGAGACACTACGGCCCGGTCGAACTACGTCGGAACTACGCTGTGCATCAGGTTCCGCATGCGCACCAAATTGTAAGCCGCGCACGCGAACGTAAAGATCCAATCGACCTTCAGCGTCCCGCGATGTCGCACTTTGCGCAACAGCGCAATAGTCTTCAGCCAGCCAAAACATTCTTCGATGCGCTTCCTCTTCTTCTGACTGATCGCATAGCCCGCGTGCCGCGCCGTGCGACTATCGATGGCGCTGCCACCTCTTCGCCCAAGGTTTTGCGCCACATGCGGCGTCACCCATAGGTTCCGACACTCGCGCACGAAATCCGCCGTGTCGAAGCCCTTGTCTCCAGCCACTGTCACCCGCTTGCTTCCCGGAAGTTCCTGCAGCATTTCCAGCGCCGCATAGCGCTCCGCCGTGCCCGTGGCTTCCCACACCCGGCTGTCCACAATCAACCCGTTGCGATTCTCCACCAGCAGATTCCCGCTGTAGCTCAACTTGGCCTCCTTGCCTGGACCTTTGCGCGCCATCTGCGCTTCGGGATCGCTTTTCGACCCGTGCGTCTCGTTCGAGCGCTTCTCGCCGCGATAATCCACCGTGGGATTTCCAGGATCATCCGGCGGAGGCCCACTCTTCTTGTTCTTGGGCTGGAAACTCTTCACGCTGGCCCAGGCTTCCAGCAAACTTCCATCTACCGTGAAGTGCTCGTCCGAGGCCCAGCCCTGCCCTCGGGCTTGCTCCACCACCAGCGACAGAAACTCCTTGGCCACTTCGGCCGCTAGCAAACGGTCGCGGTTCTTGGTAAACACCGTGGCATCCCACACCTCATCGTCCAAGTTCAGCCCCACAAACCAGCGAAACAATATGTTGTAGTCGATCTCCTCCACCAGCAGCCGCTCGCTGCGCACCGAGTACAGCATCTGCAGCAACAGAGCCCGCAGCAACTGCTCCGGCGGAATCGACGGACGACCTACTTTGGAATACATCTTATTGAACTCAGGCGAGAGTTCCTTGAGGACCTTATCTACCATCGTGCGGATCGGCCGCAGCGGATGATCTTTGCGTACCCGCTGCTCCGGTGAAATGTAGCTAAACACATGCCCCTGCTGCTGATCGTTTCCTCGCATGCCTAATCAGACGCACCGCGCGCCGCCTCGTTACAAAATTCCTGACTTTTTCAGCAGCCTGCTAGGCCGTTACCGGCTGTAAAAAGAGACAAGCGTCAATGCGTGACGGGCGGCGTTTTTGACGTTGGGTCATGAGCCACATTGAAACGGGCTCCTTCGTTTCCGAATTAACCGAGGCTCCTCCCGCACTTCGGGTCGTGAGTTGGAACATAGCTCGCGGTTCGCAACTGGATGCCATAATCGAATTCCTTGCAACAACTGCAAATGCCGACATCATCCTTCAAGAAGCCGATAGGCATGCCCGGCGAACAAACTACCGCATTGTAGCAAGAGAAATAGCCCAAAAACTGAAAGTTCACTACGCGTTTGGTTGTGAATTTCAAGAACTGGCGCAAGGTTCGCGTGCAGCCCCCGCCCATCAAGGACAAGTAACCCTCTCGCGTTGGCCGATGGCCGATTGTTCAATTCTTCGCTTCCAAAAACAATCGAATTTCTGGCGTCCGCGATGGTTCCTTCCTTCGCTGAGCCCGCTGCAGAGAAGGGGGGGGCCGCATGGCTCTGTTAACCCATGCGCTCATTCCCGGCAGGAGTCTGGCGGTCTACAATTTGCACTGCGAGAGTAGGGGAGGTAACGATCTCCGATATTCTCAGCTGGACGAATTTCTGAAGCACGCGAAATCCTACAGCCTCGACGTCCCGGTGCTTGCGGCAGGCGATTTCAACTTTGATCTCTCGCAGAGTCGGGCTGCAGCGGCCCTCGCGGACGCGGGATTTCTCAATGCCTTCGCCACTCTAGGTCAGGCAACCACCAATTCACATTCGAAGCGGAACGGCGCCATCGACTGGATTCTGCTTCGCGGGTCGTTAATCGCAACGAACCCTCAAGTGCATAATTCCGTTCTGGCCTCCGACCATTATCCGTTGTCCCTTTCGGTCAGTTTCTCTTAATGACGCACTCACTACGGTCGTGTCAGAAAGATGGGCAGACCTAGCTTGTGGTCGTATTGGGGGCGGTAACGATCGGTGTTGTACATCGACGCGATATCGACCTTGCGCGGGCCCAGCTTGGGATCGGGAATCCGCACCATCGCGTAGCGCCCTTCATTGATCGCGGTCATCAAGCCGGATTTGCCTTCTTCCAAAGCGTCCATGGCCATGCCCGCAAAGGAAAATGCTACCAAGCGGTCGACGAAGTCGGGACTGCCCGAGCGCAGGTCGTAAGTCAGGTCGCTCACGACGGTCTCTTCACTGGTTGTCCGCTTAATCTCATCGCTCAGGTTTTCCGCGACGCTCATCTTTTTGCGATGGCCGAACGCGTCAGCTTCGCCGTACTCCTTCACCGTGTAGCCTTGCCACTCGGCGCCTTCCGAAAGAATTACGAGCGAGTAATTGCTGGGGTTGTCGCGCTTGTCGCGTACGAGCAAGTCGATCAGGAGCTGGAGATCGACCTTGTACTCGGGAATGCAGCAGCGCACTCCGGTCACGTACGCCGTGTAGAGCGCCGTGTATCCGGCATCGCGGCCAAAGACGCGGAAGATGCCGATGCGTTCGTGTGAGGCGACGGTCGTACGCTGGCGGTCGATGGCGTCCATAGCCCGCGTAATAGCCGTCGAGAAACCGATGCAGTATTCAGTGTTGCGAACATCGTTGTCCATTGTCTTCGGCACCGCGATGACCTTCATACCATGGCGATCGAGTTCGGACGCATAACTCAGCGTATCATCACCGCCAATCGCGATCAGGCAGTCGAGAGCCAGCCTTTCGATGTTCTTCAGCACCCCCGGTGTGACATCGAATGCGGTGCTGGTCACGCCCTTCTTCGTCACTTCCCTCGGTTCGAACTTCTGGCCCTGCAGAGCGGGAGGTAGTTTCTTCATCTTAGTGGGGTTTGTACGTGAGCTGTGCAAGAAGGTTCCCCCCGTGCGATCGATGGTGCGCGTATTCTCACGATTCAGAGGCAGGATGTACTTTGCCCTGCTGGCCGGATCGTTCAGATCGACGTGGGTCAATCCTTCCCAGCCCCGGCGGATGCCGGTCACTTCGTACCCGAGTTCTGACCCACGGTAGACCACCGATTTGATCACGGAGTTCAGTCCGGGGACATCGCCGCCTCCGGTGAGTATGCCTAAGCGCCTCTTTGCCATGTATGACTCCTTACTTAGGATATTCAGGAATCCGTTCCTGTGTAGATTTTCGTTCTGCTCCCTGATATCGGGAAAAACAAATCGCCCATGGCCTGGGTGAGCACCCTCAACCGCATTTACCTTAGTAGATCCAAGCAGTCTTCGTCGATGCAGTTCGCTTTCGTGCGAGCATTGGGGATCACATTCACACCCGTCTCAAGCGTGATTCCCCTCGCAAAACTTGGCGTCTCGAAGTGCCACAACACGTGCTCCGCACCGACAGCCCTTCGAACCTCCAATTCGCCGCTCGCGATGCTTGCCTGCTCGTTTTCAGCGACGGTGAAGGCGACGATCCTTTTATCGTCGACCTCGTGCGCCGGAAGGGGAAGTAGCGGGCCAAAGAAAATCCAAACCGTATTGAAGTGGCTCTCGAACGAGAGCGAGCGAAGTTCGTAAGTGTCGTTCACACGGACGACGTTAAGAATGACCTGCGGCGCGTCAGGATCGTTAAGATCGAACTGTTCGATCGACGCTTCTGTGGCCGAGAGTTCTTTGAGTGCAAGGGTGCGTAGCCGTCCACCCTCGCCGCCAACGTTCCACTTGGCCGTTTGGACTATATCGGCTGGAGTACGTTCAACTGCCCAAAGGCCCGTGCCGGGCAATATCTGGCCCAGGGTCATGTCCGTCGCACAAAATGCGGCCAGTGCATCATCGGATTGCGTTGATTCGGGCAGGTATTCTCTGTCTGCGATTTTCAGAGTCGTGCCATCTGCACTTGGTGCCCGGCGTGGCGCGTACAGAAAACCGATGCCGGAATTGTCAGTGCGGAAGATAACCTCCGGTGAAGCGTGCGGTACAATCTCGCCGACGGCGAACTTCCAGAGGATCTCGTTACCGAACCGGTCCTGAAAGTGAATGACAAACGCGGGAGAAGAATCCTTAGCCGAGAAAGCTGCAAAACCGATTGGCGTGATGTACGCATCCCTGCCATTTGCCGCCTGTGCGTCCACCCTGCGTTTCGAAATGGAATAGAACGCTTCTCGATTTGTGCTCTTTTCAAGCAGAATGATATCGCAACCATTTTCATCGAGCAGGGCCTTGATTTTGGCGTAAAGCGGATCATCGGAGATCGATTCTTCCAAGTACTGGGGCACGTACCGAAACTCTACGTTCATGGGAAGCAGAGGCGCTTCTGGCGATTGAGCTCGTACGACGCCTGCGTTCCCGAAAAACACGCACATCAAGAGACCAACTGAGACGATTCCGCTCCTTAGGAGCTGTTTTCGATACATTTTCTATACCTCGCGAGCTATTTCTCCGTAAGCCCGTTTTATCGCAACCGCAGATGTCGCTTCATTGCACCTCAGCTGACTCGTCTTGGCTCTGCATCAGAGGCAGCTGCGAAGTGAGTTGCAAGTCGATCATCGCGTTGATGCGGTGCTCCACTTGGAAAAAGGTCGCTGTTACCTTTCCGGGCAATACCTTCCGAAAAATAGGCAGATACTTCCTGCGGAGTTCGAAAGCGGCGATATCCGAATCCAGCCAGCGGCGAATGAGACTGTCCGCCTGCTCGTCGGTCAACGATCCGTACTCTTCCGCATACTCTTTGATCAGCGCGTTTTTTGTGTACGTGATTTTCTTGAGCTCCGCGGAATATTGGTCGTACACCGGCCAGAACTTGGTGGCTTCGGTGTCCGTGAGTGTCACATTCGCCGCGATGAGCTGCCTTTTCATGGAATCGATTTGTCTGTGCATCAGCGCCATCTGCTGGTCGCCGAAATTATCGGCACTTCTTACGACCATGCCGGTCGACGGCGTAGGCTTATCTTGGGCGAGAGTCAGAGTCCTTGAATTACCGCACACATGGATGCCCGCCAGTACGGCTACCGCTAAGATCAAGTTTTTCAAGATGTCCATCTCCTCGTCGTCATATGTCGGGTGTTCGCTGGTCTGCGATGAACTGCGCACGTTGATTTGCCATCGATCCAGACTTCATCAACACTTCTCCTTCGAACTCCCTGCTTATCCTGTCGCACTCGAGTTGCCAAACGCAGGCCGCATATAACTCCCATACTTTGAATGCAGGTGACATCATCCTTCTCAAAAGAGTGTGCCCACATAGAGTCACTGCCCTGCGGCAGTCATGGTGTGAGCTGTGATACGAAAAGAACAAACGCCGACTATCGTCCACGTCCGCCAAACCAAGCCATCGTTGTAAGGACGTACGTTATTGCGTCGAGGGTTATCGCTTCTTGATGTTCGCGCTATGCACCTATATCGCGTAAGTGACGCCTCTTAGGAATTTTGGGAGACTGGTTCGCGATTAAGAGGTGCGGCTCCCCCGACGGATTTCAAGTGGTCGTGTCGAATGCGCTCTCACGAATTAATCTTTAAATAAGACATCGTTCCGAAGCGAAACCTCTGCGACCGTGCAGCAAATGGGGGCATCAAAGATTTGCGGGTAGGTTCAGATCTTTTGTACACAGGAAGGGCACGTCGTTGTCTTGCCGCGGAGTCGCCGATCGCCTAACGTGACTGATACTGCGGTGAGGATTTGCCCTCGCTATGCTGCCGTAATTCGATAAACGTCCATGATCAAGGGCTTTCGTGATCTGAGGAATTCGGCGATTTGTGTATTTCCAATAGCTTGGGGCATCTGCTTTTCGCTCAAAACCTGACCCAAGCGTTCGCAAGAGATAGGGTTTGCCGCAGAGAGCCATTTCACAGAAACCGCGTTTTCCGAGATCGAGATCTAAGAAACTGGTGAGACGTCCTTTCCCCACGGCATTCGTTTTTGTACGCTTCTATGTACAGGATGTACCAGGAACAGTGCGGTAAAAGGCTTCTTATCAATTGCCATGATGCGAGCCGTTAAACGCGTGGTCGCGTTGTTGATCGTCGCCATGGGGATGCCCCAGCTTGGCTTTTCACAAGCAACCCCGCATCTGCAGGACTTTTTCAGACAGAGCATTGGATTGAATGAGGATCAGATTGCTGCCATACGAAATGGACACGCCGTAGCGAAGGCGGTGCACTCGCGCAGCCCGGACGAGATATTCTTGTTCGGCGCGGTTCATATTCACGCCTCTCCCGAAGCTTACGTTCGTTTTACTCACGATTTCGACCGTCTTCGCACACTTCCGAGCTATCTCGCGCTCGGCGTATTCGGCAATCCTCCGCAGCTTTCTGACTTAAAGGATTTTTCGTTCGACAACGATGACATCAAAGCTGTAGAGCGTTGCAAGCCCGGCAATTGCCTCGTTCAGGGGCCCGCCACTTCCATCGAGGAGTTTCACCGGTCCATCAACTGGTCCGCGCTGGATGTGGACCTAAAGGTGAATGAACTATTGCAGAAGTCCGCGCTGCAGTTGCTGCTTGCTTACCAGCACGACGGTAATCAGGTGTTTGGGGTCTACAACGACAAACACAAGCCGGTCGATGTGGCGCAACAGTTTGCCTACATGATCAGCTATTACAAGGAACTGCCCGAACATCTACCGGAGTTCTACCGGTACCTTCTTTCGTATCCGAACGAAAGACCCGCAAACGTTGAGGACACGTTCTATTGGGCAAGGGTGAAGTTCGGTTTAAAGCCGACGCTGCGGATCGTGCACGTTGTGACCATGCAGGGGAAACCAGGCGACGAAGTAGCCTATGCCATTGCCGAGAAACAGCTCTATTCCAGCCACTACTTCGAGACGGCGCTGGACCTGTCCCTCTGCATCCCTGCGAATGAAGACCCGACGAACCCTGGTTTCTATCTCATCATGGCCATGGGTTCCGAGCAGGCGGGCCTGACTGGTCTGAAGGGATCAATCGTTCGAGAGGCTGCCGTCGGCCGTTCGGTTTCCAGTCTCCGAAATGCACTCACGGCGATCAGGAATACCTTGGAAAGTAAGTAGAGGTCCGAAGTGTTTCCGCTAAGCCCTGGCCCACTGGAACTGGACGGAATGGGCAGACAAAGGTGGTTCACGAACACCGCGAGGAAAGTCATCGGATAACTGAACGTCAGAGTATGGCTAATCGTCATATGCTAATTGCTGGATTCCTCCTTCCGTTAAGCAGAACACCACCTCTGTCTTGCTTTCCCAACTCGGCCCTGTTCATGACGATCAAGAACGTGAACCCTACTCCTGCCCAGAAGGCGGCGCGAACACGTCGGCATAATGCCAGGGTCAATCCAGCAGTGCCCGTCACACCAAACATTTTTGCAATGAGCATATTTCCAGCTTCATAGGTACCAAGGTTACCTGGACTGAGTGCGCCCACGAGGTTGATCACCTTTGTCAGACCTTCTAGCGCAAACGCGCCGACCGCGGGGATCCTTGCTCCCATAAATTGCTGGTTCCTAACAGAAATGATGGGGATGGAATGGGTCGCGATACTCGATTTGCGGTCAAGAGCTGCCCGCATTCGGGCATCGGCATCGCGAGACAATCTCGGAAGCACACTCGCGTTCGTCATCGATCTCCTGTGGGGACGCAGCTACTTTGAAGACGCACCCACAGTTATTGAACCGAAATACTCGCACTCCGGCTCATCGATGAAACCGCGGGAAGCAAAGGAATCCAGCAAGACTCAGTTCTGCTGAACCGGTGCAGACACGTTCTGCTGTAGCGTGAAATCGAGCAGGGTCTCGCTTGGCACTTTGACCTGGTCTCCTTTGGTGATGATTTCCGACCCTGCCCCAAGAGCGCCACCAGCGCCGGCTCCAATGGCCGCACCCTTACCACCGCCGGCAATGGCGCCAATGATCGACCCGACCGCCGCCCCTCCTACGGTTCGCTTCGCTGTGCTCGCCCCGCGGGATTTGCCGCTTAGTTCATATTCTCCTGAGACCAGGGGCACGGTTTGCCCATTTACGACAATTTCCGTCAACGCCAAACGAAGCTCCGATCTGCCCGTGAACGTCCCTGATATTTTGGCCTCTTCCAGACGGCCATAGACACTCGCACCTTTTGGAACCACGACCCTGCCGTCGACGGTCACGGGCTCCTCTAGCGAGGCTTCGAACCGGTCGCCTACGTGATTCTTTGCCGAATCAATAGCATCGATGGTCCGCACAGAAAGCCGCGTTCCCGCCGGCACGGTAACTGAGCCAGTCGTCTCATTTGCATGGCCTCGATTTGATGGCGTCTCACTTACTCGCGTCTCAGATTCAAATTTGAGCGAGACGATATCAGCGACGTCGTACCGTTGCACCGACGAGCCAACCTGGAACCTGATCTCGGTCTCCGTAGCACCGACGAACCTTCCCTTGATGAGGCTGCCATTCTTGAGCTCCAAAGAATCCGCCGGGGTGATTGCGGCCCCGAGGCAGAGCGCGATAACCAATCCGCAAACCAGCTTAGGTCGCATAATGACTTCTCCTTTGACAACAACAAATAACTCAGATCAAAATCCTTCATGCAGCTAACGCCAAATCCTTAGCGCTCGTGTCAGTCCCACAATGTGACAGTTAAGCTCGCCTCCCAAAGTACCGCCCGGTTGCCCTTTTTCATGAAAGGTCCCCGCGACAGTCTTTCGTGACGCCGCTACGCGCCGGCTGCACCACTCAATGAAACAGGTTTTGCAAGGCGTCAAAATCCTTGCTCAAGAGCCAACGCTCGGCATCTTTCGCACCTTCGCCGTGCTCCAACACATCCAAAATCGCTTGAGTCACGACCGCCACGAACAAACGTTCGGCAGCTCTTGCTTGAAAGTCGCTGGACTGTCCTTGCATACTAGGAAACCTCCTCTTTGCCTTCGGAGAGACCTGTGATCGTCGTTTTGGCAAAGGGCTGCTGGTGTCTTACGCTAACGAGGGCACCAAGAGCCTTGAGCCCAGAACCAAGCTTTCGCAACCATAAAGCCGCGATGTAGCCTAGGGCATATAAAACGCCGATCAGCGCCATAACCACGAAACCGAGCGCCACGACCGCTTCCATGAAAACCAGTTCCCGGACGTAGTAAAACTGGAGAAGGAAGACTGCTGCAATAAGACCAAAGCAGATCTTGGCCGTTCTCTTGTTGCCGAGTGAATGGCCGAAAATTGCAGCCAGTGATCGAGACGTTTTCACGAGTTTCACAGCTCGCTCCCGTCGAAGGAACAGCACGACAAGGACCAAACACGGGAAAAACTGTAAGTGGCTAGCAGTCATGAGGTCACAGCGCTTAGCCCGTTGCTGTGACCCCAGCGGGCGACACGCTTTCGGCAGCAGTGACGGTCCGCTGGCAGATCAGAGCATTCAGCTGGCGGATAGAGCTGTGAACATTGCAAGGAAGGAGGTTCGAGGATCTAAACGCTAGGTACCATTCGACCCCGTTCTGCTCTGAGGTGTAAGATAGGCGCAGTCCCTGCTTATCCTCCGGAATTGGGTGGGATGGCTTTTCGATTTAGATTTGAGCACTCTAGGACTTTTCGTGTGACGCTGTTCCTGATGTGTGCCGTGCTGCTGGTCATTCCAGTGGGTTGTGGCAACACATGTTTCGCCGGTTTCTTCAACTCAAACAATAATTCGAATTCGTCCACAGTGCTTGTCGGGAGTGTGTCGCCTTCCTGCTCGCTGCCTCGCTCTACGATTGCTGTCAAAGCCGCAGCCCACCTGGTTCATGCGTGTACCGGCTGTTCGACTTCGCACCAAGTAACACACCTCCATCTTCTACTCAGTGGGTTGGAACTGCACCCAGCTGCTGTCGCTGATGAAAGCTCACCTGAGTGGCAGGACCTTGCTCCGGACTGGGCTCAGCACCCGCAATGGGTCGATCTTGTCGAAGATCCTGCTTCGAATGATGCGGCCCTTTCTCCGATCGTAACAAACCAGATTCCTGCCGGGACCTACTACCAGCTTCGTCTTCATCTTGCTCAGCCATCGTCTCAGCGTGTCGAGCAGCCGCATGCGGAGAGTCACTGTTCTTCAATTGAAGCGAGCTGCGTGGTCACGGCTGACGGGACCTTCCACTCACTGCAAACGCTCGAAGGCCATCCATACTTGCGCGTCGAAGTAACCTTCCCAATTGACTTGCGCGGAGATCAGCCCCATTTGTTGCACATCGAATTGCGTCCCGAATGGGTGCTGCAATTTTCGTCTCGTGGAATTCTCGACGTTCTGCCGCTGTTGCGTGGTCGTGTCGTGATCGACCGTCCTGGTGGGTCGGATTCATTCTAGCCGCACGCGCTACATTCCATTCGACCCGTGCAAAAGCCATGACATTGGGTCTCGCAGAGTTGCAAACCCAATGACTAGGATTTATAAGCACCGGTCCTAGTTCGATTCGGATCATGGCGGTTGACGATCATCCTCTACTTCGCGAAGGGATCGCTGTCCTGATCAAGCTGACCCAGACATGGAGCTGATAGCGGAGGCGTCCAATGGGGAGGAGGCAATCAAACAGTCTTGAAAGGAGATGGACACGTTTCCTGAGCGGCGACTCCATCGGTCAACTGTCAAAACCTTCCAACTGGCGTACACTGGCATCGGAATAATCCGATTCGGGACCGCAGTTTCTGACGCTGTTTCGGCTGTGAAGATGCAAGATGACTTCTCGCTGGCCAGTTCTGCTTCGTTTCAAACGGCCCCTCACGCCGATGTTGCGGCTGGACCGGTATCCCTGCTGCGCGCTGTTACTAGCAGGCACGCTCAACCTTCTGCTTGAGTGTCCTCCCGTGGCTGTGAACCCATCTCTGGAAATCAGCCAGTACGCGCACACCGCTCGGACCGTCCGGGATGGGTTCTCCCTCGGCAAGGACAACGTACCCATTCGCTTACCCCTGATCGAGGGGAAGGACATCCGGTTCAGTCACCTGAGCACCGAGCAGGGACTGTCGCAAAGCCGGGTCGATCACATGCTGCAAGACCGGCGCGGGTTCATCTGGATCGGCACTTACAACGGGCTGAACCGTTACGACGGGTATCGCTTTAAGATCTACAAGCTCGATCCGAACAATCCGAACAGCTTGGGCGGCCTGTTTGTCTCCGCTCTATTTGAGGACCGATCTGGGATCCTGTGGATTGGCACGGAAAAGGGGCTCAACCGATTCGACCCCGTGACCGAGAGGTTCACCCAGTTTCGCGCCGATCCCGACAATCCCGATGGTCTCTCCGGTTTCCCGGAACATATAACCCAGGATCGGGACGGGACGCTTTGGCTGGCGACCCACAACGGCTTGGATCGACTGGATCCGGCATCCGGTCGATTCATCCACTGTCGCAACGATCCGAACGATCCCCACAGTTTGAGCAGCAGCGACGTCCGATTCGTGCTCGAAGACAGGCAGGGCACGCTCTGGGTTGCCACCGGCGCTGGCCTCGACGCGTTCGACCGCCAGACGAGGAAAGTCATTCGCCATTATCCGAGTTCTCAGCAGCCCCCACTGGACCGGATCTTGCAGGATCGCTCTGGAATGCTCTGGTTAAGTGCAACGCGAGGCGGCGGCCTGGTGTCGCTTGACCCGAAAAACGGCGTGTTCACGAGATACACGTGGTTTGAGGGGTGGTCTGGGAGCCCCGGCATGCGCGGGTGTTCCGCGATCCACGAAGACCGGCACGGGATGCTATGGCTTGCCACGAAGCCCGACGGTCTGATCAGATTCGACCGTGCACGCCGCCTGTTCGCCAGGTATCGCAACCATCCTGGTGATCCGGCAAGTCTGAACGACAACGAGGACCTTTCCTTGCTGGAGGATCACGAGGGCGGTATCTGGGTTGGCACGAGCGTAGGGGGAGTGAGCCGCTTTCCGAGCGAGGCGTCGCCGTTCACTACGTACCGGAGAGAACCCGGGAATCCAAACAGTCTGGCTGAGGGGACCCTTCGCTCGGTATTAGAGGACAGCCAGGGAACTCTCTGGATCGGCACGAACCAACTTAACCGGCTCGACAGGAAGACGGGACGGTACACATTTACCGGCATGATCCGGCGAATTTTGAAAGCATCACCACGGGCGTCGTTTATGGCATGGTCGAGGACCGTCGCGGGTACCTTTGGTTCGGCACGTGGGGAGGAGGGCTGAACCGGTTCGATCGCAGGACCGGGCGGTTTAAGGCATACCGGCACGATCCTGCGGATTCCGCGAGCCTGAGCCACAACAACATCCTGTCGCTGCTTATCGATCATGGTGGCACGCTCTGGGCCGGCACCGACGACGGTCTCAATCGCCTGGATGGCCGCACCGGACGCTTCACTGTCTTTCGCCCCAAGAGCGGTCTGATCGAAAGCCGGTGGTATCGGGTCCTCGCCGAGGGCGCGGATGGATCGATCTGGATGGGCACCTACACCCAGGGGTTGCAGCGGCTTGATGTCCGGACGGGCGAGATCGTCACCTATAAAAACGATCCCAAGGTCCAGCGGCAGCCTCAGCAACAACCGCGTGAATGCTCTCTCGTGGACTACGTCGGGCACGCTGTGGGTTGGCACGCAAAACGGATTGAATCGTTTCGATCCCAATACCGGAGAATTCGCAACCTTCGGCGAGCGCGATGGTTTGCCGAACAACGCCGTGGAGGGCATCCTGGAAGGCTCAGCCGACAGACTGTGGCTAAGCGACCGGTAATGGGCTGTCCAGATTCGATCCGCGAGCGCGGACGTTCAATAGCTACTACTCTGATGACGGCTTGGCCGACGACGAGTTCAAGGACGCTGTGTACTACAAGAGTGCCAAAGGGGAGATGTACTTTGGCGGCGAACGGAGTCACAGCGTTCTACCCCGAGAAGGTGGTCGACAGCCGTTTCGTGCCGCCGGTGGTGCTGACCGATTTCCTCTTGTTCAACAATCCGGTCCGGGCCGGTGAAGAGTCCGTGCTCCGGAAGTCTATCTCCTACACGGACGCCCTGACGCTCTCGCACCAGCAGAACATCTTCTCGATCGAGTTCTCGAGCCTCAGCTATGCCAACCCGCGAAGGAATCGTTACCGGTACATGTTGGAGCCGCTGGAGAAGACCTGGAATGAAGTCGGCAGCAACCAGCGATTGGTGACCTACACGACGCTGCCCTCGGGGCGCTACACGTTCCGTGTGCAGGGCTCGAGCAGCAGCGGAGTGTGGAATGTAAACGGCGTAAGTGTGGTGCTGACGATTCTGCCGCCGTGGTACCAGACCAACTGGTTCCGGGCGTCGTGCGTCCTCGCTTTCCTGGCATTGGTGTGGGCGCTGTACCAACTGCGGCTGCGGCAACTGGCGGCACAGTTCAACATGCGCCTGGAAGAGCGCGTCGGCGAGCGAACACGTATCGCACATGATCTGCACGACACGCTGCTGCAAACTTTTCAGGGTCTCGTGTTCCGCTTTCAGGGGGCTCTCAATCAGCTCCCGAACCGTCCCGAGAAAGCATATGAAGTTCTGGAAAGCGCGCTGATTTCCGCAGATCAGGCACTCGCGGAGGGCCGCAACTCGATTCAGGAGTTACGCTCGGAGCTATTGAAGGAAAGCAACATCGAGCAGATGCTGCTGGCAGCGGGCCGTGAACTGGCGTCCTCGCAAAACGGTGAACACGGTTCCCCGCCTCTGCGAGTGATTGTAGAGGGCACCCGACGAGCGAAGCAGACGATGATCAGGGAAGAGATCTATCGGATCGCACGAGAGCTGCTGCGAAATGCGTACCGCCACGCACATGCCCGGAGCATTGAGGCGGAACTACGCTACGACGACGACGCTTTTGTGTTAATCGTACGAGATGACGGAAAAGGGATCGATCCCAAAGTGCTGAAAGATCGCGGTCGCGCCGGTCATTGGGGCCTGCGTGGTGTGTATGAGCGCGCAGAGGGAATTGGAGCCCGATTGGATGTCTGGAGCGAAGCGGGTGCCGGGACAGAAGTTCGATTGACAGTTCCAGCCGCTATCGCCTATGAAAAATCCGGCGTTAGCGGTAGATTTAAGCTGTTCCGGAAAACGAGGATTTATGAGCACCGGTCCTAGTACGATTCGGATCATGACGGTTGACGATCATCCTCTCTTGCGTCAGGGCATCGCGACCCTCATCAAGGGTCAGCCGGATATGGAAGTGGTAGCGGAGGCTTCCGACGGGGAGGAGGCCATCGCACAATTTCGGAGGCACCGGCCCGACGTGACCCTGATGGATCTGCAAATGCCGAATGTGAATGGTACGGAAGCGATCATCCGCATTAGAAGCGAATTCCCTGATGCCAGGATTCTTGTGTTTTCGACCTATGCCGGTGACGTACAGGTCCTACACGCGATTAAAGCGGGTGCGCGGGGATACCTACTGAAAGGAAACGTGCGCACAGAGCTGTTGGATGCCATCCGTACTGTCCATGCCGGGCGCAAGCGAATACCGCCCGAGATTGCGGCGGAGCTGGCTGAATACGCTGCCGACGACGAGCTGACTTCCCGTGAAATTGAGGTGCTTCGTTTGATTGGCGCAGGCAATGCGAACAAGCATATCGCGGACAAGCTCTGCATCGGAGAAACGACGGTCAAGAACCACATCTCCAGCATACTTTCCAAGTTGGGCGCCAATGATCGGGCACATGCCGTTACCATCGCGCTACAGCGCGGGATCATCGAGCTTGAGGCGCGCCACAGGTCGGGCTCATAAATCCTACTTTTTACCCTTTCGGTCGCTTCCAAAGTCCAAATAGTATGAGACGAGTAACGGAAGGAACTGTGTGCAGCGTCTCTTTTCCACATTCGCCGATGGCTGGCCTGGTGCTGGCCTTTTGCTTCAGCGCGTACTGACAAGTATCGTTCTGCTCTATTTCGGGGTCCCGCATATCCTTGAGACCGCTAGATTGGGGCTGAGCGTCGCTAATGTGATTGCGGCTGTCGCCGGACTATTTCTGCTTCTCGGCCTTTGGACGCCAGTCGCCGGAATTACGATTGCCATTGTAGAGGTCTGGATATTATTGGCATGGTCTGGGTCTTCGCTAACCCCAATCATGCTCGCTGGCCTGGGCGGCACGGCGGCAATGATCGGGCCCGGAATGTGGTCGATCGATGCCAAACTTTACGGGCGAAAGCACCTCGAAGACCCGAGACACTAGGCGTCCAATCCCCCTAAGTCCAAGTTGAATCCCCGAAAGAGTAACGTTCAATCCCCCAAAAGTACGCAACTTTCCTGTCCAGGAAGTACAAGCAGGAGCCCCCACTATATTCCCAGACCAAAACCGCCCGATCTGACCTTGTAACCAAAACTAACTCGTCGCAGACTTCTCCCATCATCAGAAACATCCTGATGCAATTCTAAGGTTGGGAGGACAGTATGGCTTGCGCGAGCATAGCTTTCACAAACCCCGGAGACCTCGCAGGAACCAGTTTCCGCGAACTGAGTGGGCTCGAAGCCGATCAGTTCGAACCACAAGTCAGCCCTGAGTACATCTTCGAAGACATTGTTGGCAAGAGCCCGGCTCTGCAGAAAGTGCTCGAACACGTGGCAATCGTTGCGCCAACCGATTCCACGGTCCTGCTTTACGGGGAGACCGGCACCGGCAAGGAATTGATTGCACGAGCCATTCACAACCTCAGCTGTCGGCGCAAGCGCATGCTCGTGCGTATTAACTGCGCGGCCATTCCCTCGGGTCTGCTGGAGAGCGAACTGTTCGGACACGAACGAGGGGCGTTCACCGGTGCCCTGATGCAGAAAAAGGGAAGATTCGAGCTTGCGGATGGGGGCTCGCTCTTTTTGGACGAGATTGGGGACATCCCGCTGGAACTGCAGCCGAAATTGTTGCGCGCTTTGCAGGAACAGGAGTTTGAACGGCTGGGAAGCGCCCACACGATCCATGTCAATGTCCGGATGATTGCCGCCACTCACCGCAACCTTCCCGAGATGATTCGCGAGGGAAAATTCCGAGAGGATCTGTTCTACCGCCTCAACGTGTTCCCGGTTGCGATCCCGCCACTTCGGGAACGGCGCGAAGATATACCGCTGCTCGTGAACTACTTCGTGTCGAAGCTATCCCGGGAGATGGGACGGCAGATCAAGACTATTCCTCCGCGCACCATGGAGGCATTAACGAATCGTGCTTGGAGAGGGAATGTGCGGGAACTGGCGAACTTCATTGAACGCGCCGTCGTTCTCTCACTCGGCGAAGAACTGAAAATACCAGCCGGGGAGTTCATAGCGTCCGAATCGCCCGAGATCGCTTCAATCTCCACATTCGAACAGGCAGAGCGCAACGTGATCATGGATGCGCTGAAGGCCGCTTCGGGAAGGGTCGCCGGCAGGGGCGGAGCAGCCGAGCGCCTCGGATTGAAACGAACAACACTTCAAAACAAGATGCAAAAGCTGAGCATCAGCCGTGCTGCCTATTCCGCGTAATTCGCATTGCCGTCAACGTGCGGAAGCGCAACTCAGGAGTTTGGGAGATTTCCAGTTCTCGGGAGGCGTTATGTCAATGATTCTTACATTCGCTCGTATGTGGGGACGGTGGTATCGCGTGCTGCGGTACGGAAAGGGATTCAGCTTCGCTGACTCCGTGCGCTATGGCCTGTGGCTGGCGCGTAGCTGAGTCGAGACCGCGATGACGCAAGTCACGGAAAGGAGAACCGATGGCAGGTTTGGCCTGCCTTCGTCGTGGCACTGATGGGCGTGCTCGGTGACACACCGACCGGACGTGATGCCGGCGCCGCGCCAAATTTCGAGGCGCTTCTCGAGGGTGCCCGCCGAGCCAAGCGTGTTCGTATTTGCCTAGCTGAGCTGCCCGAGCGGCAGCGACGCTCCATTGAGCTTGCTTTTTTTGGAGGCATGACACATAGCGAAATCGCGGCCGCCCTCGCTGAACCGCTGGGCACGGTCAAGAATTGCATTCGCAACGGACTAATTCGCTTGCGCGAGGCACTCGGCAGCGCCCACGTAACTGGGAAACGATAGCAATGTCCGACTATGAACGAACCGGACCAGCGCACTCTGGCCCCCAGTAGTCGCGGCCTGGGAAGTTTGCCGGTGCCAATTGAAGCGACTCTTCCTGAGTCACGGGCAAATCGGAAGTTATCGCTTCGTCCGCCGGATCAGTAACGATAAACGCATTATAAAAGGGCGCCCGTTTGGAGTAGGTTTTGATTGTTCGCATCTCAACCTACAACAAGGAGCGCCCTCATGAATGACGCCAAGTATATTGGGATGGATGTGCATCAGGCAACGATCTCTGTGGCCGTTCGGGATTCGCGCGGGAATTTAGTAATGGAGGCGATTCTCGAAACGAAAGCGGATACGATCCTTGAGTTTATTCACGGGCTACGCGGCAGTTTGTCGGTGACCTTTGAAGAAGGAACCTGGGCCGCCTGGTTGCACGATCTGCTCCAGCCTCACGTCACCCGGGTGGTGGCCTGCGATCCGCGCAAGAATGCCCTGTTGAAAGTCGGAAACCATAACGACCGCATGGATGCCCGCAAGCTGTCCGAGCTTTTGTATCTGAACAAGCTCAGCCCGGTGTACCACGGCGAACAGGGTATCCGCACGCTGAAGGAACTGGCACGCAGCTACATCACGATAACTCGCGATTTGACGCGGGTGATGAGTCGGCTGAAGGCGATTTACCGAAGCTGGGGGATTGCTTGTGCCGGCCAGCAAGTGTATGCACCGCGCTACCGTGCGGAATGGCTTGCAAAGATTTCGGAAGCCGGCGTTCGCCGTCGTGCCGAACTCTACTACCAGCAGTTCGATGCCTTGGCGGCATTGCGCCAGGGGACGCGACGAGAACTATTAGCGGAAGCACGGAAACATCCGGCCATGAGATTACTGCGGCAAATTCCTGCGATTGGTCCCATCCGTGCCGCTCTGTTGATCGCTCTGATACAGACGCCTAATCGCTTCCGCACCAAACGGCAGCTGTGGGCTTACTGTGGATTGGCACTGAGGACATACACCAGCGGTGAATACCGCTTCGTCGCTGGTCAGCTCAAACGTTCCAAGAAGGTCCTGGCCGTTCGCGGGCTCAACATCAACCATAATCACGATCTGAAAAATATCTTCAAGGGTGCGGCGACGCGAGCGGCTGCTACCGCTGGACCTTTCCAGGGCTTTTACCAAGACTGCGTCGCCCGAGGCATGAAGCCGCATTTGGCGCGGCTCACCTTGGCACGCAAGATCGCGGCCATCACTTTGCTGGTTTGGAAGAAAGGAGTTCGTTTCGACGCAGAACATCTGAAACAACAAGCAGCTTGAGCGCCGGGTTAGGACCGTCCTTTGCTGGATTCATTTCTGGTGATGGCTTTTCGGTTCTTCTGACGCTTTGGTTCGAGGGTGAGTCTCCATAAGCGCGTTAGGCGGAGAGTGTGCTCCGAGCACCACGAGTCTCTTGATAAACTATAGGCCCCCTCGGATAACCAGAAAAAGCTATAGGCCTCGAGCCTCAGATAGAACCATGGTTGACAACGTTCAACCGCGCAGCTTGTCTTGCTTCAGAATCCGAAAGCGCCGTCACAAAAACAGAATGGATCTACGAAGAGCGAAAACCCAAGAGCCTCTCAACATGACTTGGGCTGGAAAGCAAAGCGAACAACCTCGCTCCTTCCAGTCGCCGGAGACGTATTTACTATTGACTTTCCCCTTTATAGAACGCGCTTGTATTGACTGAGCTGGCCAAGCTCCGGTTGGTCGGCAAACCGGAGTGCGACCTGTAAAGCTGCTGAAAATGATTGTCTGGAGAGGAGGAACTCGATCAGACCGCGCGTCTCATCGCGCGTAGCCTACAAGGCAGAGCGGGGAGGCAACGAACTGTTCTGGAGCTCTTGGAAAATGTACCCACGCTCGCAAGAGCGGCACCGAAACCGCGAGGCCACGGTGTATCTGCCAGCATGAGGTGGAGCGGGCCTAGGCTTGGTCGTAGGGTCAGAATATACAAATGCTCGCAAGCGTCGTCAGCCGAAGAGAGCCTAACATGCTGCGCGGCTCTTCTTGCAGTGAGTACCGAGGCTTCCGGTTTCTCTGTCATGGGTAATCAACACTGCCGGCGTAGAGAGCAGACCTAACCGATCGCGTCATTTCAGCGGAACAGGGTAAGCCCGTATCGTTCCTCGTAAGGGGACAGTCCATCGCAAGATGGACCGATGGCGATGCGGGTAACGGAAATGGGAGCAAGCGAAGACTGCCCTGTAATCGGGCAGACAGAGGTTGCGTCGCCTCGGGGGACAACATCACCTCGCCGGAAACGGAGCTGACTTCCCGTTGGTGCTCAAGCTCGAGACCTCTTGAGGAACCGATGTATGAAGCAAAGCAAATGATGACGGCGCAAGCCGTTGGTGCAGCTTCACACATGGTTGGTGGATTTTCCACCGCCGTGCGAATCGGCAGCAAGCCAGTATCGAGTAGGCCTTATTCGTTTTGCATCAGGCCGCGTCCTCGTTTTTTCAGGGGGGCGTTTTTGGGTGCTCGAGCCGGATGACGGGAAACCTTCAAGTCCGGTTCTTAGAGGGCTGGGCGCCAGCAATGGCGCCTGGCCACTCAACCATCCTCGGACGCGCTTCGCCTGGCGGTTTGTATGAGGTGTATGAGCGCAAAACTACAGTTTTCCGCTCACAAAAACTATGCGTGCTGAGTTGTTATTTTGTGGCTTTCTGCGGTGCATTTTTGACGCGTGGTTTTCCGTTCACCATGGAGTTTTGCACGGACCGTCCCGTAGCCGACCCTCGGGTTTGCGGTGATCTGTCGCAGGCTGTCCCTTACCCCTTCAACTCCAGCGTCATCACGCTACCTTCTTCGCCTGCTTCCTAACCTTCGCCCATCGCTTCCTCGCCAACTTCGCAATCGCCGCTCTGCCAGCAGCCGACAAGACGCGCTTCTTCGCGCCGATGACTTTGCGCTCCGCAGAGCCGCCCAATGCTTTGGCAGCCGCTCGCACACCGCTTAGTTGGTGGTTCAGCTTCCCTAGCTGCTTTTCGAACTTTCGCTCTTCGCGCTTGATCGCTGCAAGAATGCCCATGAATCCTACGCGACCAAATCTGGCTCAAGCGAAGGATACGCACCAGCCTAGTCGCTGCTGACGCGAAAAAGGAAAGCCATTAACTCATTGACGCCGGGCTTCTTGGTCTTAGGCCTCGGGCACGAGCACGGCGACCTGTTTGCCGCCCAACGTGCCGGTGACGCTGAACTTGCCTACGGGTCCTGGGTTCTCCCAAAACCCGGTGATGTGCAGGCTGCCACCGGCAGTTCCAGGCCCGCTGACAGTTAAGTCGGCAACGATGGAATTGTCATAACCCCAGTTAAGAGTGCCGTTGACGATGAGATCCGTAGAGAAGGAGCAATTGGTGAGCGTAGTGGTCGAGAAGAAGGTGGCTCCCCCGAAAACAGTTTGGAATGCCCCACCTCTTAGGCCGACGCCGCTGCCCGAGCCGATTAGGCTGCGCTGCAAGGCATCGAAGGCCGTAGCAACAGCAACACTTACAGTCGAAGCCCGCTACGCGCCATTGCTCTACCCGACCAATCGTCGAACAGTCCGAGGGTCTTGATGAGCGCCAAGAAGTCAGTGAGGAAGCGGCGCTTGTCGTTGATTGATGAGCACGGGCGCTTGGCGAGTTCGAGATTAGAGAGGTAGGCGTCCACCTCCACTTGAATGAGCTTCCTATCATCGGCGAACTGAACCGAAGTTGATCCTCGCTTGGAGGCCACTGCCTTTCCGCTGAGCCGCTCGTACTCCATCTGGGCGAGCCGCACCGCACGTTTACGTTGCGCTTCAAGGGCATTGCTGCCGACGGGTAGCCATTGCCTGTTGAAGCTGAGGAAGTAGCTCCCTTCCGAGTGCTTCTCCTCGCGCCCGTCCACGATCACTACATCCGGTCTTATTTTACCGTTTGGATGGAACGTGGCCTTGGAGTAGCGCCAACCTTTGTCTGAGCGAACGTACTTGTAGATGCTGAGCTTTGCCATTGAAATTCCTCTGAGGGTCTAATACTGGGATTCGAGGAATTTATTAGGAAATACTTTAGGAAGGAGTCCAACCCACTGAAAACAAAAGTCTGGCGGAGAGGGGGGGATTCGAACCCCCGGTAGGAGTTTTGGCCCCTACAACGGTTTAGCAAACCGCCGCATTCAGCCGCTCTGCCACCTCTCCGCATGAAAAACAAAGACTTATTCGCCTGATAAAATATTCTGTCCCGCACTGTCCCGCATCTGCTATAATCGACCCAAGCCAATCTCACCGAAAGGCGGCCCGATCTTGCAGCGAGGAAGCATCGTCAAACGCCACGGAGCGTGGCACCTGCGATACAGGCTCAACGGGAAAGAAGTCAGCGTCAAGCTCGCTGACTACTCAGACGAGTATCGCACGAAAAGTTCTGTAGGTCTATTAGCCCGTAAGATTCTTGCGCCATTGAACGACAATCGGCCTAGTGGGACGTTGAGTGTGCAAGAGTTTGCCGAGACCGTCTACTTCCCGTCTGCCAAGACAAAACTGAAACCTAGCACGTACCGTGGATATTTTAACCTGTACCAAAAACATCTGCGTTCCCGTGTTGGCGGGTTCAAGCTCGCAACTTTCACAACAGCCGATGGCCAAAGACTGCTGTACAAGATTAGTGAGCAGGAGAAGTTGTCCCACCAGAGTTTTCTGAACATCAACTCGTTGCTGTCTGCAATCTTCACTCATGCTCGTCGCATTGGAACCTTGTCGGGTTCAAATCCAATGGACGGCGTGGAAATCCCTGAAGGTGAGCGAACAAAGAAGACCTACAAGTATTCTTTGGATGAAGTCCAGAAGATTACCGCTGCTGTCCAAGGGATCGCTCGCACCATCGTCGTAGTCGCCGCCTGGACAGGTCTTTCGCTCGCAGAACTCCGGGGTCTCCAGTGGTTGGACATCGATTTTGAGCGTGAACAACTAGAAGTTAAGCGCACTGTATGGCATAGAGAAATCGTCTCTACCAAGACTGCTCATCGTGCTGCTGTTGTCCATTTGCTGCCGAACGTGATTCAGGAATTGCAGGAGCATCGAAAGAGATGTTTTGGAACGACTTGGGTCTTTGAAGGGCCGCATGTGTTCCCGTATGACCTGGCCAACATCGGTTCAACACAAATCAAGCCTGCGCTCAAGGGAACTGGTGTCGAGTGGCACGGAATACATGCCTTTAGGAGAGGATTAGGCACACGATTATTCAATAACGGTGTTCCGACCAAGGTGATCGCACAGATTCTTCGCCACGGTTCGGGAAGCGAAGTTACCGAACAGAACTACATCGATGTCGACCCCGACACGGCTAGAGAAGCTTTGAAGAACCTGCCGAGATGAGTGGATCACATGATGGATCACACGTCTTAAGGAGACCAATGACCGAACAAAAGGTAGCTGATCGAATCGTCACCAACGAAAAGTTCTTGCGGGAATTGCGGCACAAGTTGAAAGCCCGACAGCCTGATAACCCGACGTTCCACCGGATTGTTGATGAGCTTCCAAATCAGGCGCTGGTCGACCAGTATCTCCGACACCCTGGCTTGAAGGGAAGGGCACGATGATTATCGATACCATGAAGGAACTCGGCATTCCGATTACCCGCGAGAACTTTGACCAATGGAATTGGATGTTCGATCCAGTGCCAGACTTTGATCCAGACATCGAAGCGAGCTTGCCTGAAGAAGTCAGACGGTTCCCAAAGGATGAGACGGACTAATGGACTGCATCTGGTTCGACAAACTAGTGCTGCGGCATGATCACACGGGTAAAATCATCGCCGCATGGTTCACATACACAAACTAGGCGAAGGCAGGGAACCGCTGTTCCCGGTGACTTGGAAATGAAAAAGATAGTCACCACAGAAGAGTTAGCGAAGATGGTCGCCGAATCTATTTCTAAAATGTCGGAGTTGGACAAGGCAAAGCTGCGTGTTGTGATGCGCAAACGAAAGCCAACACTATACCAGCGTGTTAACTAATGAACAGGCGAAACTTCATAATCGGCGCTGCAATCTTCCCGTTAGCAGCGGGGTTGCCGTCATTACCATCGCTGGGTGAAGACCCATACGACCGTTTCCTGCGGGAATTACGAGAACAGGTTATGCAGCGGTTGGACGGCCAAGATCACCGATTGGAAAAACTCTGGATCGATCCTTTTAAAGACGGCCAGCGTCGAGTCCACATCGTGGTCGGCGGCAAACACATCAGTTGGTATCAACCCTATGGATGAAAACGGAGGATGAATGCCTGCAAAACCGACCCTGCACAACCTAGTCCAAGACGCTCATAAGAACGGCGCAGTCTCAAATCGCTTCTCCGTGACCAGAGAAGAGGCCGCTCGAATCCGTAAGGCGGAACGAAACGGCAACGGTCTGCTCGTCGTATTGCAAATTTTGCGTGAAAAGGCGGCGAAGCACGTATAGTTTCACTCTCCGTCTTTTCCAAGACCGGAGTTTAAGCGACAGGGTGAGTTGGTCAGGCTTCTTCTAAACCATTCAGCGGCAGCGATTCCGGGCGAAAGACCTGCGCTCTGAGCGCTGTTCCGAATACGGACTATCCCGCCACCTTCTTCGCCCGCTTCTTAACCTTCGCCCACCGCTTTTTCGCCGCCCTCACAATCGCAGCTCTTCCTGCAGCCGACAAAACGCGCTTCTTCACGCCGACAACTTCGCGCTCCGCAGAGCCGCCCAATGCTTTGGCAGCCGCTCGTACACCGCTTAGTTGGTGATTCAGCTTGCCTAACTGCTTTTCGAGTTTTCTTTCTTCGCGCTTGATCGCTACCAGAATGTTCATGAATCCTCCGGCTGAAAATCTATATTAACCGGCGGTAACACACCAGACGTACTGTTCGAGGTACGTAGCTTGACGAGCTTCGGGTGCAGATCAAACTAGGCACGGATAGAAACCGGACGACTGGACGGTTATAGATCGGGGAAGTACCATCAATATTCATCACGGAAAATGAAAACCCCGTCCGTAAGCCCATCCGATTCCGAGTGGTTAACACGGCAAACGGCTTGTCGCTTTGATGCTTAAAGCCTCGGGATGGAACGTTGCGCCATTCGTCGAAGGGGATCTTTGCCGTCAACGACTTGCCGCATACTTCCCACGCGGATCACCGTGTGCAAGAAGTTTGAGTTCTGGTATCAGTAAGTTTGGTCTAGAATCGCAGTTCCCGGATTACGGGTTTGACATAACCAGTTCGATTGCGCTCAAAACCGATGTGAAGCGCATTTACGATGAAGTTTGGCCTGGAGAACCGCGAATGGAAAACAAATCGCCGAATATTGACGGCTCCGACGACTCTATAACCAGAGTCCGGTCGCCAAGGCTTTTTTCGACCATGCTGCGCGTCGTGAGCGCGACCAGTCGGAAACGAAGGTCGACCGAATCCTGGTTCTCCTTAATAGGTGACGGCACATGAATTCCAACGTCGCGAAATTATAGATCTGTTTCGCAAGCTACAGGAGCAAGGATGCGGGCAGTTCGTTGAGGGCAGGCGGGGGTGGCCTTCCCGATTTGTGTGGAGCTCAGAAATGACGAGTATCGGTAGAGCCGCTGCAGGGGAGCTCGCACGTGATTGAGCAAATTTCTACCGAAGAAGACGCTCTCGACCAACTGCATGAGGATATTGATGAACCAGACGAGAGGCGACCTCCAGTCATTGCATCTGCTGGAGACGAGCCCGCAACGAATTGGTACGAGGATGATGAAGCCAACGGCGATGAGTCCGAGATTAAGGAATACGACATCACAGCTTCGCCGAATGACTTCAACATCTTGACTCTCCACAGCTTCATCGAGTCAGGGGCCGTCAAGATACCCGGATTCCAGAGGAATTTCGTCTGGGACCTGAAAAGGGCTTCGAAACTAATCGAATCCGTAATCATAGGGCTGCCCGTTCCACAAATCTTTCTTTACGAGGAGAGTCGGAACAAGTTCCTCGTCATAGATGGTCAGCAGCGGCTAATGTCGCTTTACTATTTCATTAAAGGCAGGTTCCCGCGCAAGGAGAAGAGAGTACAGCTGCGGGAGATATTCGACGAACAGAGCAAGATTCCGGACTTAGTTCTGGAAGACGACACGTTCTTTGGTAAGTTCAACCTCCAACTGCCGCATCAACCACCGGGTCAACCGAATAAGCTTAACGGACTTAACTACGCAACGCTGGAAGACTACAAAACGACCTTTGATCTGAGAACTATCAGAAACGTAATCATCAAACAGAATGTTCCCGAGGGAGATAATTCCTCCATCTTCGAAATCTTTAACCGCCTCAATTCGGGTGGAATGAACCTCACTCCGCAGGAGATTCGCATCAGTCTGTACCACTCACCGTTTTACGAGATGCTACAAAGACTGAATCTGAATCCAGGTTGGAGGGGGCTGTTGGGTCTTCCCCAACCTGATTTGCACATGAAAGACCTCGAAATCGTCCTCAGAGGGTTCGCGATGTTCATGGAGGGTCACAATTATCGTCCATCGATGGCGAGTTTTCTAAATAGGTTTTCAAGCCAATGCAGGGTTACCTCCGGCGAAAGACTCACCGAATTGAAAGGCATTTTTGAAAAGTTCGTGAATTCCTGCTCTTCCTTGCCGCCTAGAGCGTTTTATGGCAAGTCATCTGGAAAGTTCAACATTCTATTGTTCGAGTCAGTCTTCGCCGCACAAGCACGCTCTCTGCATGACGGAACCGGAAGGCAGATTGAGCCGTCGAGGCTTGATAGCCTTAAAGAGGACAACGATTTCATTGCGGCCACGCAAAAATCAACGACAGACAAGGCGAATGTCCTAATGAGACTGAAAAGAGCCCAGGAACTCGTAATCGGATAGACTTATGGCCGACACAATCATCGATAGAGCCTATGAAGATACCGCGAGTCTTATCGCCTATCTGTCCGAGAGGAACGAACTCTCACTCCTCCGAACCGTCGATGATTCGTTTCGTAAGACTCTCGTACTTTCTGCGGCGAGTCTTGTTTGAGCATCAAATTTCCGATGCCATACACAGCTACTGCGATCGAAAGAGCGGCTCTGACGCGTGCGTGCTAGCGTTGATCCGCATCAAGGCGCTGAAGCGGCAGTATTTTTCATATTTCGATTGGGAAAACAGGAGAGCAGGTCCCTTTTTCAGTTTGCTCGGAGAGGATATAGGCGAAAGACTAAAGGCTGAATCGAAAGCTGATCCTCTCAAATCTTCAGTTGAGGCATTCTTGGAACTGGGCTTCCTACGAAACTGTCTTGTCCATCAGAATTTTGCAGGCTACGCATTTGAAAAGACTAACGAGGAAGTATACGCCTTATACCGGCAGGCTTCTGTCTTTGTGGATTGGGTACTTCTGGCACTCGGTTGAGCCGAGCGAAAGTGCATTAGCCATTCTAGGCATTGAGGGTCGGAGGACAAGGGATGAGGTATCCCGAAGTCTTGACCCCTCAAAGACCTGAGAGACTAATAAGGCGGGGCACTTTATTTGACCATCTAACTCAAAGGATGATTCAGATCCGGTGCTTACCCGCGTATCGATTCACCGCTAATCGCGAAAAACTCATAGTCGGCGGAACCTGTCCCGCCTGGAGCCTGACGGTAAAAACACATGGCGATCAAAAAATCCGAACTTTATAGCTCCCTTTGGTCAAGCTGCGATGAACTGCGTGGCGGCATGGACGCCAGCCAATACAAGGACTATGTCCTCGTCCTGCTTTTCATCAAGTACGTTAGCGACAAATATGCCGGACAGCCTTTTGCTCCGATCACGATCCCCAACGGCGCGAGTTTCAAAGACATGGTCGCGCTCAAGGGCAAACCTGACATCGGCGATCAAATCAACAAGAAGATAATCGCTCCTCTGGCTAACGCTAACAAACTGTCCGATATGCCGGACTTCAACGAAGTCGGTAAGCTCGGCAGCGGCAAGGAGATGGTGGAACGGCTCACCAATCTCATCGCCATCTTCGAGAACAAGGCGCTGGACTTCTCGAAAAACCGGGCCGAAGGCGACGACATCTTCGGCGACGCCTACGAATACCTCATGCGCCACTTCGCCACCGAGAGTGGCAAAAGCAAAGGCCAGTTCTACACCCCTGCTGAAGTCAGCCGCATCATAGCGAAAATCATCGGCATCCACGACGCGAAGACCAGCGCTTCCACCACCGTCTATGACCCGACCTGCGGCTCCGGCTCGTTGCTCTTGAAGGTGGGCGACGAAGCCGTACCGCCAAAGTGACGCTCTACGGGCAAGAAAAGGACGGAGCCACGAGCGGCATCGCCCGCATGAACATGATTCTGCACAATAATCCCACCGCGCTCATCATCCAGGGCAATACGCTGACTGACCCGAAGTTCAAGGACGGCGACACGCTCAAGACATTCGACTACGTCATCGCCAATCCGCCCTTTTCTGACAAGCGCTGGAGCACGGGCGTCGATCCGCTGAACGATCCTTATCAGCGCTTCCAGCCGTTCGGCGCGCCGCCCGCGAAGCAGGGCGACTACGCTTACCTGCTCCACATCGTCCGTTCTCTGAAAAGCACCGGCAAAGGCGCGTGCATTTTGCCGCACGGCGTATTGTTCCGCGGCAATGCTGAGGCCGACATCCGCCGCAATCTCGTCCGCAAGGGCTATATCAAGGGCATCATCGGCCTGCCGCCCAATCTGTTTTACGGCACCGGCATTCCTGCCTGCATCGTCGTTATCGACAAGCAGGACGCCCACGCCCGAAAGGGCATCTTCATGATCGACGCCAGCGGCGGCTTCATGAAGGACGGCCCCAAGAACCGCCTGCGCGCCCAGGACATCCACAAGATCGTGGACGCCTTCACCAAGCGGCTCGAAATCCCGAAGTATTCGCGCATGGTCAGCGTTGAGGAAATCGAGAAAAACGAATTCAATCTTAACCTGCCGCGCTACATCGACAGCCAAGTGCCCGAAGATCTGCAGGACATCGAAGGCCACCTGAAGGGCGGTATTCCCGCGTGCCGATGTCGAAGCCCTCAGCGCTTATTGGACTGTTTGTCCGGAACTCAAAGCCGCGCTCTTCAAACTAACCGGCCCGGCTACTTCGACCTTGCAGTGGAGAAGGCATACATTAAATCCACCATCTACGACCATCCCGAATTCACCGCTTTCATCGCGGACATGAACGCCCATTTTGCCGTTTGGCGTGACAAGAACGCAAAGACACTGAAGGCCATAAAACCTGGCTGCCACCCCAAGGAAATCATTGTTCGACTTTCCGAGGATTTGCTTGCCCATTACGCAGACAAACCGCTAATCGATCCCTATGACATCTACCAGCACCTTATGGATTACTGGGCCCAGACCATGCAGGACGATTGCTACCTGATCGCCGCTGATGGCTGGAAGGCCGAAACCTATCGCATCATCAGAAACCGACAAAAAGGGCAAGGAGAAAGACAAGGGCTGGACCTGCGACCTGATTCCCAAACCTCTCATCGTTGCCCGCTACTACGCGAAGGAGCAAGCCGCTATTGACCAGCTCGCCGCCGAGCTGGAAGAGCGTCACCGCCAAACTCGCCGAGCTGGAGGAAGAACACGGCGGCGAGGATGGCGCTTTCTCCGAACTCGACAAGGTGAACAAGGCCAACGTCGCCGCCCGCCTGAAGGAGATCAAGGACGACAAGGAGGCCACGGACGAGTCCGCCATACTGAACGACTGGCTCAAGCTGAACGGCGAGGAGTCTGACCTCAAAAAGCGTCTCAAGGACGCTGAAGCTGACCTTGATGCAAAAGCCCTTCGCGAAATATCCGAAGCTGACCGAGGTCGAGATCAAGGCGCTGGTCGTGGACGACAAATGGCTCGCGGCGCTCAACGCTGCGATCCATGGCGAAATGGACCGCATCAGCCAGGCACTGACCCATGGCGTGAAGGAACTGGCCGAACGGTACGAAACCCCACTTCCGCAGATGGTCAGCCGCGTGGCCGATCTAGAGAAAAAGGTAAACGGGCACCTCGAACGGATGGGGTTCGCATGGTGACGTCGAAGGCAGCCGAGTTACTGAAACAGAATACGCTGCGGCTGAGCGCTCGTGTTCCGAAAGGCTACAAACAAACCGAGGCGGGGTCATCCCGAAGGATTGGAATGCGTCAGCCGCTTGGGTGACTTCAGTCACTTTTCTCATATGGCTTGAAACGCTGATGCCCAGCATATGGAAGCGGCCGTCGCACATGATCACAGTCTTGAGGACTAATCACGGAAGATTCCATTCGATACCGTAGACTGTATAACCGAAGAGTGCTCTACGTCGAACCCTGATTACTCGCAAAGCGCGGTTCAAAGAACGGTGATATTCTACTCACAGAAGGTCGGAAACTCAGCCGACTTGGGTTCGCTTCATCAGTAGGACGGTCTTGCATTGATGATTCGTTGCTCATGTCTTCGCCCAAACCCAAGAGAGTCGCAGAATCCTAAGCGCTTCTTGCAGCTCGCGGTGTCACTCAGTTAGAGCGCAAATTGTAGACGCGGGGGCAACGTCAGCACTCACATCACGATCGGTAACCAGCATGCCGGTCCGCGGTCGTCTATTCCCACTAAAGCCGAACAGGAAGCTATCGCTGGAGCACTGTCCGATGCGGATGCGCTAATCGAGTCGCTGGAGCAACTCCTCGCGAAGAAGCGCCGCGTCAAACAAGGCGCCATGCAGGAATTTCTCACAGGCAAGAAACGCTTGCCAGGATTTGAAGCGGCGCCCGGCTTTAAGAAACCGAATGGGGGAAATTCTCGCAAAGACTGGCGTCTCGACAGTATTGATACATCTCGGAACGTTTGTTCAGCAATGAGGACGTGAAGGAACAGCTAAGAGCGTGGATGACCGATTGTTCCATTTTCGTCCGTTCGCAAATATCGAGCTCCTCAATGGTTACTCGACGATGGAGAGGCCGACCGACATGCCGTAGAACGGCGTTGGCACAGGAAGACGCTGTGTCGCGTTCGTCGGTATGGGAGCGTCCGCACGGAATTCCCAACGCGTTTACGGGCAAGTATTTCATGAGTTTGGTCCCCACGGATGAACGGATAGCTTTGTCTGTCTTACCTGCTCGCTTTCTAAGTTCGCATTATGCGACAATGATCTGGCACCAAGTCCGTTCCGCCCAGCAAGTCGTCAGTCTCGCCGCAATGATCAACTGGAATTCTCATTCCTCCGCTCCACCGAATCCGAACAGAAGCCATTGCTTCCGTCCTCTCCGACATGGACACCGAGATCGCTGCGCTGGAAGCGAAGACTCGCCAAAGCCCGCCATGATCAAGCAGGGCATGATGCAGGAACTGCTCACCGGAAGGATTCGGCTTGCTATGAGCGACATCGGCAAACCCGAACGGGCCACACAGAACCGCGTCATCGCCCTCTTCCGTGACGAGCTGAAGTATCGCTATCTCGGTGATTGGACCGACCGCGACGGCAACAGCAACATCGAGGAAGGGCTGCTCTCAGATTGGCTGACCAAGAACGGCTATACCCCCGCGCAGATCAGCGTCGCGCTGCACAAGCTGCGCACCGAGGCGGATAACCACAACCGCACGCTCTACGGCAACAATCAGGCCGTCTACAACCTTCTGCGCTATGGCGTGCCGGTGAAGATCGAGGCCGGCAAAGTCACCGAGACCGTACACCTCATCAAATGGGACGAGCCGGAAAAGAATGATTTCGCCATCGCCGAGGAGGTCACGCTCAGGGGCAATCATGAGCGGCGGCCGGATCTCGTGCTGTACGTGAACGGCATTGCCATCGGCGTTCTGGAGCTGAAGAACAGCCGCGTCACGCATCGGCGATGGCATCCGGCAATGCCTCTCCAACCAGCAGACGGAATTCAACGCATGGTTCTTCAGTACCGTCCAGTTCGTTTTTGCCGGAAATGACTCCGAGGGCCTGCAATACGGCACCATCGGCACAGAAGAGAAATATTTCCTGAAATGGAAAGAAGACGAGCAGGACGACAGCTCGCTTCAAGCTTGATAAGTATCTGCTCAAGATGTGCGAAAAGCATCGGCTTGATCGAGCTGATGCACGACTTTGTGCTGTTCGACGGCGGCGTCAAGAAACTGCCGCGCGTGCACCAGTATTTCGGCGTCAAGGCTGCGCAGGAACATGCTGCGCCAGCGCAAGGGCGGGATCATCTGGCACACCCAGGGCAGCGGCAAAAGCATCGTCATGGTGCTGCTGGCCAAATGGATTCTGGAAAATAATCCCAATGCCCGCGTCGCTATCATCACCGACCGCGACGAGCTGGATAAACAGATCGAGCGGGTCTTCACCGAAACGGGCGAGGCCATCAAACGCACCAGCAGCGGCCGCGATCTGATGAACCAGCTCGGCCAGGCCAAGCCGCGCCTGCTCTGTTCCCTGGTGCACAAGTTCGGCCGCAAGGACGTGGACGACTTCGACGCCTTCATCCGGGATCTGGAAGCCCAGCCCAGCCCGACGGTCGGTGAGGTGTTCGTGTTCGTGGACGAATGCCACCGCACACAGAGCGGAAATCTGCACCGCGTCATGAAGGCGATGATGCCCAACGCCGTGTTCATCGGCTTCACCGGCACGCCGCTACTGAAGAAGGACAGGCAGACCAGTCTTGAAGTGTTCGGCGGCTACATCCATACGTACAAGTTCAGCGAGGGCGTCGAGGACGGCGTAGTGCTCGACCTTGTCTATGAAGCGCGGGACATCGACCAGCGGCTTGGCTCCGAGGATAAGATCGACGCCTGGTTTGAGGCCAAAACCAAAGCCCTCAACGACTGGCAGAAGGACGAACTGAAAAAGAAATGGGGCACGATGCAAAACGTGCTCAGTTCCAAGGTCCGCATGGACCGCGTCGTCGCGGACATCGTCTTCGACTTCAGTGTCAAGCCACGTCTGTCCAGCGAGCGCGGCAATGCCATTCTGGTCGCATCAAGCATCTACGAGGCGTGCAAATATTTCACCCTCTTCCAAAAGACGCCGTTCAGGGGCAAGTGCGCGGTTGTGACTTCCTACAATCCGCTGACCAAAGACGTAACGAAGGAAGAAACCGGCGCCAACACCGAAACCGACAAGCAGTTCATCTACAACACGTACACCGAACTGCTGAAGGATGTGGAAGCCAAGCCCGGGCATGACCAAGACGGAGACCTACGAAGAGCGCGCCAAAAGCCTATTCATCAAGGAACCGGCCAACATGAAGCTGCTGGTGGTCGTGGACAAGCTGCTGACCGGCTTCGACGCGCCGCCCTGCACGTATCTCTACATCGACAAGTCCATGCAGGACCACGGCCTGTTCCAGGCCATCTGCCGCGTCAACCGGCTCGATGGCGAAGACAAGGATTTCGGGTACATCGTGGACTACAAAGACCTGTTCAAGAAGGTCGAGAACGCGATCTCTGTCTACACCTCCGAGCTGGACCACAGCGCTGGCGGCCCCGACTCCCGAAGTGCTGCTGCAGGATCGGCTGAAAAAGGGCAAGGAACGACTCGACCAAGCGCTTGAATCCCTCACTCTTCTTTGCGAACCAGTAGAAGCACCCAAGGGCGAACTGGAGCACATTCACTATTTCTGCGGCAACACCGAAATTCCGTCTGACCTTGAAGGATCGCGAGCCGCATCGGGCAGCTCTTTACAAGGCGACGCGTCGCGCTGGTGCGCGCATATGCGAACATCGCCGACGAGTTGGAACCTGCTGGCTACACCGCCGGCTGACATCACCCGCATCAAACAGCAACTCGATCATTTCCTGAACGTCCGCGAAATCATTCGCAAAGCCAGCGGCGAGACGCTCGACCTCAAAGCCTACGAGGCCGACATGCGCCATCTGCTCGATACCTATATCGAGGCGGATGAGCCGCGCAAAATTTCGCCGTTCGACAACATGGCGCCTGCTGGAGCTGATCGTTAAGACGGGCATTGCCAATGCCATCGCAACGCAGCTCGGCGGCTTGAAGGGCAACAAAAACGCCATCGCAGAGACTATCGAGAACAATGTCCGCCGCAAGATCATCAAAGAACACCTGAACGACCCAGCTTATTACGAAAAAATGTCGGCGCTGCTCGACGAAATCATCGCCGCGCGCAAGGCCAAGGCCATCGAATACGAGCAATATCTGAAGCGGATCGCAGAGCTGTCCAAGAGAGTTCAGGCAGGGCAATCGGAGGAGACGCCAGAGAAACTTGATACGCCCGGCAAAAGCGCCCTGTGGAACAACCTCGGTCAAGACGAAGCACTTGCACTGAAAATCGACGCGACGGTGCGGGAAGTGCGCCCTGATGGCTGGCGAGGTGTTTCGCCTCGCGAGCAGACCATCAAGGCAGCCTTGTATGACATTTTGCAGGACGTAGCCGAGGTTGAACGCCTCTTCCTGGTCATTAAGGCGCAACGGGAATACTGATGCGAGAGCAGCTCAATCTTGGGGAGATTTCGGTGGACGTGGTGTTCAAGGACATCAAGAACGTCCACCTCAGCGTTTATCCGCCGACCGGCCGCGTACGCATCTCTGCACCAGAGCGGATGAAACTCGACGCTATCCGCCTCTTCGCGATCTCGAAACTCGACTGGATCAAACGCCAACAGACAAAGCTCCGAGGGCAGGAACGCGAGACTCCACGCGAGTATCTGGATCGGGAGAGCCATTACGTGTGGGGTAAGCGCTATTTACTCGAGGTGCGTGAGATGGACGCCTCCGCCTGAGGTGCAACTGGACCACAACCGGATGCTACTCCGAGTTCGCCGGGGAACAAGTCAAAATAAGAGACGGGCCATGGTCGCTCAGTATTACCGTGAGCAGATCAAAGCCGTAATTCCTTCCCTTTTTGCAAGATGGCAGCAATTGTGGGTGTCAAAGTTGAAAAGCTCTTCGTGCAACAGATGAAGACCAAGTGGGGAAGCTGCAATCCTCGTGCCCGCGCCATTCGGTTAAACACGGAGCTCGCGAAAAAACCAAAGCATTGCCTTGAATACATTTTGGTCCACGAGTTGGTTCACTTTTTTGAACCCCATCACGGACAAAGGTTCGTGAGCCTCATGGACAAGTTCATGCCACAGTGGCGGCATTACCGGGACGAACTCAATAGGCAGCCTTTGGCGCATGCGCATTGGGAATGTTGATGGCGTGCTCTTCGTGCCGTTTTTCGTTTCGCCTTTCAGCCTCGTCAATCGCACCGGAAATTTACGCAACGTGCGAGCGAGTGTCAAAACGCTGTAAAGGCACACCCCCTTTAGGCGTTCGAGTTGCGTGACTGGTTCAGTCGAGTTCGCCGAATCCGGTTCTGGATAAGAATTGAAGGGTGAATAGCAATGGCGCTCAGGCTCCACAACAAGAGATGGTATCCCATCATTTTCTTGGTCGGTTCAGCAGTCGTTGTGGCCGCCTGGTTTCGCTTCGTACCGGGACATCGCCCCGAGCTGCTCTTGTCATTCATCGGAGCAGTGGCGGGTTTCACCTACTTTATCTATCGTCAACATCTCGACGAGACGAAGTTATTCAAGGAATTGTTTGTCGAGTTCAATGAGCGGTACGACAAACTGAACGAACGGCTCAATGGAATTCTATTCGGGCCCTTTGAAGGTGATTTGTCGGATACGGAACGAGAGCTGTTGTTTAGTTACTTTAATCTTTGCGCTGAAGAGTATTTCTTTTACAGAGCTGGATACATTGATCACCACGTCTGGAACGCTTGGCGACGAGGCATGAAGACCTTTTTCTCACATCCAAGAGTCCGTTCACTTTGGGAGCGGGACTGCAAGGCCGATTCCTATTATGATTTCAATCCCGACTGAATTATTGCCGACCCCGTCAGCGGAAAAATCCGAACTCACACGTTCAAGGCCGTCGTTGGAGGGATGACGTGGATCGTAAAATTTACGAATGCGAAGTCAGAATGTGGGTGACTGATCCTCAGACGGGCAAGAGAGTCATTGCGTGGACTAAAATGTCGGTGGAAAAAGCTCGGCAACTCGCTGATGTGACAACCCGTTGTATGGAATGCCACGGTCCGATCCGACTTCATTCTCCTGGGCCGCACAATGTTCCGCGAGCACACGCTGAACACAGGCAGAGGTTTGCAGGTTGTTCGCTCGGCGATTGCTTTGATGGACAGAAACGTCCATCTCCAACGCCAATCGAATAGAGTGGTTCGTCCTGGATCAGCCTTAGTCTTTGAGGACTATGCGGCGTCGAGGATTCAAGTTCAGTACTTCAGGCTCGGCTATCAAAGGCAAGGCCTCTGAGACAGTCACAGTATCGCCTACCTTTATCTGGCGCTCGAAAGCAGCAGAAAAATCGATTGCGACCATCAAAACAAGCGTGCCTTGGCCTGCGTGACCGCGTACTGTCCCCACGCTTGATACTTTTGCTTCAAATGGCATACTCACCTCAGTATTAGAGCATAGTCTTCAAACAGTTTTTCTGCCCGCATCAGCTAATTCTCGAATGCGCTCCCATCAGCCCTCCTTTATCACCCTTCGAGCGTCCTTGTCATCCCTCAGCCCTGCGAACTTCGAATGCCTGAGATGGTCAGCGTCGGTCCATTCAAGGAACTCGATCTGTGCCACTGCCTCGGGCCGCACCCAAACGCATTTCGCCATTTTCTCCGCGGTCAGTGCCTCACCCCATCGTGCCTTCCGGGTCTCGGGCAGATTGACGAAAGGACATTTCGGCGTGACCAAGGATCGCAGCGTTTCGAATACCCTCCGGCGTGAGAGAACGAATCCGTTCCGTGTGCGAGCTACGTATATCAACTAGTCGTCGCGGTAATAGCCGACGATAATGGCGTCCAAACCGTGCGGACCCGGCGTGAAGCCGCCGATCACGAACTCTTGGCCAAGATTCACCCTGTGCTTGATCCAGGCTCCACTGCGCTTTCCAGGTTCGTAGACCACCGCGCCGCCGGATTTAACCGCGACCGCGAGACATTCCATTGGCTCAACAAAGGCGGCCTTGATGTTGGGCAATGAGCGCAGCGGATCGGCAGGCATTGGCCGCGAATCACAGCAAGATGGGACCGGCAAGCAAATCTCTAATTGGGTCGCTCACGCGAGTTCATTTGTGCTACTTTTTGCGATTTATCGAGTCTCTGGCTCTGGCAGCTTGGTCGATCCCTAGTTGCACGTTTCGCTGGCTGGGCGAACATCTTGAGTCCGGCGAGGAGTTCCTAATGCGGCAAAGTTTCCGATACTGTTGAATATCGAACACGGATGTTCTACGGATCTCCCTTCATGGTTTCAAGAAGTTAGGCGGCCACAGACTATGCGGATTCTTGAAGGAAGAGAGGCCATTTCTCAGGACGCTATTTGAACGCACGCAGTAAAACGCTGGAATAAATGTTCCGCGAGCCAGGCGGAGCAAGACTGCAAGAGCGTTCGCCTTGAAGGACATTGTCGCGCTTGGCAAGTCAACAATCGTGGTCGCGGTACACAAACCAAATCGCGTCCTACAAGAGTCCCCCAATCACTCCTCCGATCACACCTTCCACAGCCTTCAGGGGGTCAGAACTACTACTACCTGCCGATTGCTGAGCAGTTTGAAGTGCATGCTCTGCCTGACTTTTCAAGTCTTCAATAGTGCGCAACCACTGGGCAGCTTCGTCCTTCAGGTGCCCAATATCGCTAATAAGCGTTTGGGCCTGCTGCCTCATATTTTCGATGTCAGCCCTACTATGATCCGACTCCGAGTGTAATTGGGCTATATGATTATTAGATTGTTGAGCTTCAGACAAGAGTTGGGCACATTGTTGCGCATGTTGTTGAGTCTGAGCTTCTTGTTGTGCTGCGCCCTGCATATGTTGACCAGCAACCACCTCTAGCTGTGCTGCCTGCTGCATGTGCTGAGCCGCTTGCTGAGTAATCTGTAAGGCTTCTTGTTCATGATGGCCTGCCGCTTCGGCATGATGCTGCGCGTCGGCTTCGTGTTGGCCAGTTGCCTGTGAGTGATGGAGGGCGTCGGCTTCGTGTTGGCCAGCTGTCTGCGAGTGATGGAGGGCGTCGGCTTCGTGTTGGCCAGCCGTTTGCGAGTGATGAAGGGCCTCCGCCTCGTGTTGGCCAGCTGCCTGCGAGTGTTGGAGGGCCTCGGCCACGTGTTGGCCAGCTGCCTGCGAGTGATGGAGGGCCTCTGCTACGTGTTGGCCAGCCGCCTGCGAGTGTTGAAGGGCCTCCGCTTCGTGTTGGCCAGCCGTTTGCGAGTGATGAAGGGCCTCCGCTTCGTGTTGGCCAGCTGCCTGCGAGTGTTGGAGGGCCTCGGCCGCATGCTGGCCTGCAACCTGTGTTTGGTGGAACGCTTCATTTAATGATTGACTAGCGACGTGCTCAGTATGTTGGGCAGTCTCACTTGCAGTCCCGGTGCCAGATTGTGACATAGAATCTACCTCCGTCAAGTTTCCGCGCTCGAATTCTTGATTGGCCTCAACATCTGCAGAAGCTGGAGCCAGAGTCTGATACAGGTCAACTCCTCAGTCAAGTAGATAATCTTAAAGCTCCCGAAATCCTTTTTCAGTCTTTGTGGGTGTCGAGTCGATACGCAAGCGTTGCCAAGCGGGACCATTCGAAACTATAATCCGTCCACTTAGGTTACCTGCGAATCGCTCTTGGTGAAATTCAATCTCGATGCTTCCACGGATCACTGCACAAAACGCGTTGCCCGCCCTCGAACAGTTGACTGATGAACTGGAGCGTTTGGTGCGTAATGTCGGGCATTTGGGATCGGCAGTTGACCCCATCCTCGATCTGCAAAAACTCCAGTCAGATGCTAAGCGTCGGATCTTACCTGTGGATATAGCGCTCGCAGACGGAAAATGTTTGAGTCGAGATTCAATTCTGAAGTTGCTCTTGCCGTCTCTAGAACAATCAGACTTATCTGGAGGAGAGGGCCTCATTGAGATGCGATTCGGAAGAAGATACTCAGATAGTTTGAGAGTTCAGTTTTGGTCGGGTTCTACTGCACCCGTTCTACTGTCAAATTCACTCTTTGCTCCAATCCTAATATGCGATGAAAACGTGCTTGTTGATCCAAACTCTCTGCAGCTCGTGAAGAGCGCTGCTGAGGACCGTCCTATTGTTATCGTTTTCTCTAATGAACTGAATAAGTATACGCAGTTGTTGACAGAGGGGTGGGTGACGGAAGCATTTACATTAGTTTCGGCAACACGCAGTCCGATCTTAGCCCGACTTGAACAAGCAGGTTCGACGATCTTGTTTGACATTCTTCTTGCCTGCAGCCTCGCGAATAGCCTCAGAATTTTCACAATTGGTATCGGTCTCATGATGGATGCAGAGGCTCTGAGACTAAAAGCTCGAAAAGCGACCGCCTTGCAAAAGTTGGCCCGATTTCAACAGCGGGTAATACCGGCGGGGCCCGTTGAATTCAGTACAACAGTTCGTCACAGTCTACAACGACAATTTACAGAGTTTTCCCGAAACTGCGCTGAACGATCTCAACGATTACTGTTACTTCAGATCGGCTCCATTTGGGAAACGATGGAAAGAAGCCTACAACTGATTCAGATCGAACAAGAAAAGCGGAGCCGAACGATTGTGCTCCGAATTCCACACAACCTAGAAGAAGCTTTGCTCCGAGAGGTTCGGCAGATTCTTGAATCGCATTTCAAACAAGATTTAGTTGCTATGCACGACCTTCTCCGATTGAGTCAGAGAGAAATCGAAGCCAAGTATGAAAGTGAAACAAAGGTACCTATTACGCTTCCTTTTCTGTTTATACCGCCTGACCGAATTGACCGATTCTTGAACGCGCAGGTGATAATGCATCGGAAATATCAGGGGGAGATGCACCAGCAGGGATTCTACGATCTTTATATGATAGCCCGTAGACCGCTTTTCGTTCTGATGAGCATAGTCGGGCTGGCTAGTGCGGTACTCGGATTTGGTTTTTTTCAGCAACAATCGTCCATCTTGAAATATGCAGCACCCGTTCTGCTACTAGTTGGAATATTCATTGCATTAAGAAGCGCAAAGCAAGAGCGTGAGGATCTATTGGCGAACGAACTCGATCGTGCCCGGGAAATACTTCGGTCCGAATTCAAACGCATTTTCTCTGAGTTGTTCCGTAGCTGGCCGGCTTCGATCGAACAGCATCTTAACGAGGAAATGACCCGTGTCGTACAAAAATGTGAGTCGGCAATGAAAGATCAGATAACGAGGAGAGCAACGGAGATTAACGATGAGAAAAACAAAATTCAGCAACAGCTACAATCCATCGAAACTGCTGACCGTCGTTTGCAGAATTCCGTGAGGCCGCGAGAAGCTTTGACGACTACAATTTCGCAAATTAGAGGTGAGCTCAGACAACTATTGGTATCCTACTTACGATCAACCGAGAGAGTTCAATTGTGAGAGTTGGCATTGATCTCGGCACGACCTACTCACTTATTTCACGGCTCGGGCCAGACGGACAGCCACAGCTGATACCCGATCAAGCGGATTCCGATCTCTTTCATACACCGTCGGTTGTCCATGTGGCGAGTGGGATCGCCATGGTTGGCAGAATGGCAGAGCTTCTGTTGGAACAGAACCCCGAGCTCAAAGTAATACGATTTTTCAAACGCTATCTTGGACAAATTCAACCACTTTACTTCGATGAAGCTGGCTCGGCTTGGTATGCAGAGACTGTTGCTGCGTTGGTAATCAAGAAACTTCGTTTTGACGCCGAAAGTTATTGCTCTCAAGATTTGGAAGCTGCCGTGATTACCGTCCCCGCCCACTTCAATGATCTTCAGCGGAAAGCGGTTCATGCGGCTGCCATGTTCGCAGATCTTTCTGTACTAGAACTCTTAGAGGAGCCTGTCGCTGCTGCTCTGCACTATGGAGTGGGTCGGACACAAAAAGATCAAATCGTCATGGTTTATGACTTCGGAGGCGGAACGTTTGACGCTACGATACTGAGCTTCAACCAGCAAGGCATTCAAGTTTTAGCCAAATCAGGGCTAACAGACTTGGGGGGGAAAGAATTCGATGAGGCCATAGGTGAAATCATTTTGGAACAGTTCAACCGGACTGTTCATAAGGAGCTGAGTCTGAACGCCAGAGGATTGCTCGAACTCCGCCGCATTTCCGAAGAAATCAAAATCAAGCTTAGCCTCCCCGGTCGGGCAACTGTTCGACAAACAGTATTGCTCATGGGAAGACCATTTGAAGTTACGGTGGGACGACTAGAGTTTGAGAGACGCATTCAGGGTTATATTGATCTGACCGAACGGGAGATTTTACGCTGTGTGAAGGAATCGGGAGTTTCGTCAAAAGATGTCAACGTTGTCTTACTCGTTGGTGGTTCTTCTATGGTCCCGGCAGTTACGGATCGCGTTCGAAACCTCTTCCGACAGGGCCAGAAGGTGGACTTTCACGAACCCAGTAAAGCCGTTGCCCTCGGGGCAGCGATTCGAGCAGGTATGCTGTCCGGTGAAGGCGCCGGCTTAAACCTTCCTCCGGAATTTCGTGGGGTGTCAGGGTACGCAGTGGGAGTTCGAGCCGTGAACCCGGAGAGTGGTCGAATAACAATCGATGTGCTCGTCAAGCAAAACACACCTCTGCCAGCTAAAGTTACAAAGGTTTATTATACGACTAGTACACATCAAGATCTCGTAACCCTGGATTTTGTGCAGTCGCGGCTCTCTGAGGAAAAAGTGATAAGCCTAGGTCAACTTATTGTTGGACCTATAGCCCACCCGCGGGCAAATTACCCAATTGAAGTGAGCGTCCACTATCAAGAAGATAGTACGGTGGCGGTTCGCGCGTATGATCCTCAAACACGCGTGGAACTTAACCATCACTTTAAAAGAAAGGGGGATGACAGGTCCGCAAACGCAGCCGTCCAGCGTGCGTTGGTTCGGTCGACATTCATCAATCATCTGTGAGCAGTTGACTTCATCTGGGAGAGAGTGTCTTTTAAGTCGAAACTCTAAGCGTCTCGTGGATCTCTCTTAGCCGCTCGAGAACGCGAAAAACGAGTTCGAGTTTTGAAAAGAGAGGCATTATGAGCAGTTCAGGAATTCTCAAGAGAATGATCGTGCTTACGACGATTGTTTTGGCTGTCTTAGGATTGGGGACATCTTCGCTCACGGGATCTGATGATGAATATGAGCTGAGCATCATGGCGATGCCCACTTCGTTTGTCTCTTTTCCTGGTCATGCTTTCATGCTCATATCGGTTCATACTCGCGGCGCAATCAAAGAGGAAGCACTCGGCTTCTATCCGTACCCCAGCAATCCCTTACAAGCATTCATCGGAGGACCTGGCCTCGTTAGCAGCGAGTTCCAAAAGGATCCCAAGCGATTTACGAATGTCACGATAACGTTTATGAAAGCCATTACTTGGGCGCAACGAAAGAGCGTATATGAGCTCGCCAAAGAATTTAACTCAGCACATTACCAATTCAATGACAGTAATTGTATAGATTTTGTTGACAGAGTCGCCCGGAGCATGACTTGGAAGACTCCTAGTCGTTCTCCATTGCAGACACCCGAGAAGTACGTATCGGAGCTCGCGCGTTTAAATCCATAAAATTGTCTCCCGCAGTCGTCTCCGGGGGACATTTGTTCGGAGCTGCTCACTACGTCATCTTCCTTTCGGTGTAAGGTTACTTCATTCAGTAAAAATAGCTTGCCCCTGTAGCCAAAAATGAAGATGCGTCAATCTTGAAATTTGGTCGCCCAAAAAAAAATGGAACAAATTATGCTTCAACTAATTATAACTATCTCAAAATGTGCCCAAGCACTGTAATCGGGCTTAGATCCTTAGTCATTTTGACATCACGAGCATGCGGACCAACCCTTTATTGATTTTCCCGTTCTGCGGTGGGAAAGCCTCTAACGCCTTTCCAACGACAGCGCCGGATGCCTTGTTCAGGTCAGCAGCGCGCATCGCGATTCCAGGTGTCGAGGACGCTACAAGTAAATCACCTGGGGCAATCGGACCACCTTCAGAGTTAGCTCTAACATATACTTGCCCAGCCACGGCAACCGTAGACGTGTGACCGGGCGCAGATTTGCCAAGCCTAATTGCCGGTTTGAGGATCCCGGCACCAGATACTACGCCAATTACCGTTTGAGTATATGAAGTTCTAGATAACGTTATCGTCGTTCCGAGCGGATCGATTGCGACAACTGAACCGAGAGGTATGGTCTCTTCAGGCGAGACGGGGAAGTCTTCAGATAGATCGAGCCCCTTCTTGCCCTCCAAAGAAATGTAACCTTGTTCATGGTCCACCCCCAATACTGCGCCCACTTTTTCATCACGCCCGAACACCGCCAAATAACCCGCATGCCCATTACCGTCCTGTTGTGTTTCTCCTTCGATCTTCTTTTGCCCATTCCGATCGTTTAAATTAAAGAATCCGTCTCCATCCTTATCACTCCCTGTGACAACGCGACCACCCTTGCTTAGCGGGGCAGTAATGAATGAGTTTGCACGGACATCTCCATTTGACGAAACTATCTGCGCAAGAGAACGCTGGAGTTGAGAAATGGCCTCATCGTGGCGCCGGAGCTCATCGCTCAGTGGTTCATGTCGCGCGTCCTGGCCCACCATTGACGAAACTATCTGCGCAAGAGAACGCTGGAGTTGAGAAATGGCCTCATCGTGGCGCCGGAGCTCATCGCTCAGTGGTTCATGTCGCGCGTCCTGGCCCACCATTAGGTGGCCAAGAACGAAGAAAAAAGACACCCCGAAGGCGATTTTGATGAATCGGTATTTTGTCATAACTCTCCTCGCTTTGTGTCAACGATACCAGTGCATGCGGCTTTCATTTTTGACACGGTTCAACGTCACTTTCACTCAATTCGTGACCAAGCCAAAGATCATGAGTGGCACACGCTTCTGATTCACGATAGTACTCAGCGTCAAGTGGTAAGCCCGTTGCAGGACTATTTCTGTCACCATTCTTGGACACGATATGTAGCTTACTAGCCGCAATGCGGTCGCCAACGCTGATCGGCAAGGCGACATACACGCCGGAATCTTTTAGCTCCCAATGCAGCTGCCATGCCAATATCAGAAGAAGTGGCGCCACTAGCAGCAAAATCAATTTTCGCTTACGAGCAAAATAATATTTCAGAGAAGCAATCCGCAACCGCTTTGTATGTTCCGCAACGTTTGTGTCAGCTACGCTCGGTGGCAATTTAGGCTCATCAGTCGAGATTCGCTCAGTCTTTGTTTGGACTGGGCCTGTAGCGGGAAGGTTCGTGCGAGCACCACCGCTGGATAGCAACCCAGGAAACAGAGTTTCGCACGCAGTTTCAATTTCGTGGATATGGCCTTGATAAAGCATTTTCAATTCTGGCGTGGGAGCATTCGTTAACATTATTCGATAATCGGAATAAATCTGTTGATAGCGGACCAATACCTCGTCCGCTGTCGGGTTTACGCTTACTTCAAGTAGTTCAGTAGCTTCTTTTCGAGTCATATTATAGAGTCATCACTATCCCGATATCGGAGAACCCAAGGAAAACAAACAGAAGGGTATAGTATAGGTGCGCCTGGCTAACGGGAGCTTAGAATTTGTGTCAGCTTCATAGCTCCTCGATTGGCTGGCGGGCACAAGGGATTATGTTACCTTGCCATCACCAGCATCCGGACGAGCCCGGTATCCGATTTGACAGGCTGCGATCCAAACGATTGCAGGGCTTTGCCGACGACTGCTCCGAACGCCAGGTTGCGATTGATAGCACGCATCGCAACACCGGGTATGGAGGAGGCGACGAGCAGATCACCAGGATTGATCGGACCAGACTGGAGGCACACTCGGACATAAACTTGACCCGCTACAGCGACTGGAACTGAATGATGATCACGTGACTCTCCAAGAGTAACCGCTGGTTTCAGATCTCCAGCGCCTGAGACAATGCCTATCACGCTCGGATCATACGAGAACCGAGACAAGTTCAGTTCGTCTCCTCGAGAGGAGACTGAAACTAAGGAACCCGGCGGAATCAAATCCGCTGAATCGGTTGCGAATTCTTCAGATACGTCCAGGCCATTTTTCCCCCGTAGGTTCAGAATGCCTCGCCCGTTAGCAACCCCTAGCAAGGCTCCGACCTCATCGTGACCTGTACTGGTGAACATGATGATGTAGCCTCCATCTTTGTCAGAAGACAACTCGGCACGGACTTGGCCCCTTTTGTCATTAACAGTAACCATGCCAGCATCTTCGGGTTTTGAGTCTCCCAGGTATACAATTTCCGCCTTCTGGTCGTTTAGGAAGTTTCGATTACCGTTCCAACTATGGGACGCTAGAGAATCCTGTATCTCCTTAATAGCGTTGTTTGAACCGCGTACAGATGCCATCGAGTTCTGTAAGGCGGTCACAGCGTTATTTAGGTCTAGCAGAGCTTGGTCGTGCCTCTTAAGTTCGTGATCAAGAGGTTCATGTGATGCATTTTGTCCAATCAAAGATAGCCGAAACAGAATCAAGAGGCTCGCGAGCCCTAAAGCAATCTTGAAGAATCGGTGCATGTGTTTATCCTCGCATAACAGAGTTCGGAGACAGTCCAGTGGAGCTTATTTCAGTTCTCAGGTATGTGATAGTGAAATACGTCTGGTGCTGGACATCTTCGCCCATGACCATCAAGCGATTAGGAAATGACCCATCCCCTTACGATTCAAAGTGACAGATTCTTTTCGTTCGATAGTTCGAAACCGGGTTGTCGAACTCCTGTGGTTTAGTACCGATTGATTTGCAGTTTGCGTCAGATTTCCCGATGCTGCGACTGAGATCCCCCGGAAGCGATGGGATGTGACGGGATGTTATAGGCAGTTAAGCCATTCGAAAGTGACGAACTCCAAGGATTCCACCGTCTAGATTTTCATTATAAGTCCGCTGCTCTAACCGTTGAACTACAGGCCACACCTTTTGCCATCATCTTGCCTATTACCGACAAAATCTCGCCTGGGACTTAGCGCCGAATTTCGCCGGATTCCGGCGTTCGAGTATTTCCATTCCTGATCGCATCCTGTCTCACTGGGCGCTCGGGACAACTTCGGGACATTTGAAAGAATCTCGCTGGTTTTCCCTGTACCGGTGACTTCCTGCTTGCAAAGCATGCGGTGGCAGAACACTAACAGCTTTGCTTGGTAAGTCCCAACAGAGTCCTTGTGCCAAACAGGAATCTCGCCTTCGAGAACTGAAGCGCGCCAACAAATTGCCAATCCGGGTTCTTGGAGATCACTCAAATTGCGGATAAGCGGACAAACTTGGATCGAGCTAACTCTTTTCCGCGATTGCACTTCGTCGACCAGAATACGTCACGGGAGCCAATTTTGGCCTTCGGGGCGATTGATTCGAAAGCACTTAGTGTTGGACCTCATTGCTCATAACCCGAAGGTCGTCAGTTCAAATCTGCCCCCCGCAACCAAGAAATCCTTCCTTTTCAGCAATTTCCGCGGAACCCGCAACCATCCGAATTGACAATTTTAGAACTTCTGAATAGTTTCAAAACCGTTCTCTTGCAAATTCGACGGCGGTCGTAAAATGAGAGCAGGGCGAATGAACAAGCAAGGAGGGGCGCTTTCTGCAGGCGTTACCTTGACATGACGAGCCGGCGGGAATTTCTAAAACGAACGTTTGCAAGCAGTGTCGCGGCGGCAATATTCCGACCGGTTGCCAGCGCCTCGGAAGCCGCAGGTGTAAATGGGCTGCGGGGCCAAGCCGGTATTGCTCAAACGGTTCTAGGACTGCTCGATGCGTCGAAACTCGGATTCACTCTTCCTCACGAACATGTTGCCGAAGGGGCATACTATTTGAGCAAATGGCCGAAGGCCTGGGGTGGCAGAACAGAATTTGTCGCTAAAGCTGTCGAAAAACTCAAACTTGTGCGAGCTGCAGGTGTCAGCACTATCGTTGACCTGACCCCCTATGATGTCTGGCGCGACATTCGCTTTCTCGAAGAGGTCTCGCGCAAATCCGGAATTAACATGATCGCGTGTACCGGCCAGCGTTTTTTCCCGCCGAAAGTTTCGGGCGTATCAATGCCTGCCCGCACGATTGAAGGGCTTGCCGAGTTCTTCAAGAAAGAAATCGCGCTGGGCATTGACGGCACCGGCATTAAGGCAGGCGTGATCAAGATAGGGATCGTCGCCCAAAAGCCAACCACTCTTGAAGAGATAGGCTTGCGGGCGGCGGCACGCGCCAGCAAATCGACCGGAGCGCCGATGCGCATTCATACCGATGCCGCCAATCGTGCCGGCGACAGCCAGGCCGTCATCCTTGAGGAGGAGGGTGTAAATCCCGCCCGAGTATCATTTGACCATAGCGACGACAGCGGCAATATGGATTACTTCCTGGGACTTGTGAGGCGCGGCTATTCGCTAAGCATGGACCATGTCCATCGCGGGATGAGACCGGATTTTAAGCCGTCATTTGAAAGACGCGCAGAATGCATCAAGCTGCTCGTCGACGCTGGCTTCACTGACAAGATATTTTTCTCAACTGATTCAGAGTTCGGCGGCTCGCTACTTCCGGAGGACGCGAAAGAATGGAGGGACACAATTGATCCTCCCGAAGGAATGGTGTTCATCACTCACAAATTAATTCCATATCTCAAACAGATTGGTGTTGCCGATCACAACATTCACACCATTACAGTGGAAAATCCGCGACGCTTTTTCAGTTTGTCTTGATCGTTCCTCGCTAAGCCGTTGGCGCCGGCGCTTAGGGAACAAGTTGCTGACAATTCTTGAAACTGACCTGCGAAAAAAGGGTGCCATTTGCGGGGATTACGCAGCGCAGTGAGTCAGTTCGCTACGAAAGGGTATGCTCAGCAATTGTCTATTCGGTACGTATCGGGCCTCCGCAACCAAAGATTCGTCTCTTTCAGTCACTTCCGCAGACCCTGCAACCATCCGAATTGACAATTTTCGAGTTTGAAGGATGGTGAGCAAAATAGACCGCCGATGACAAACGAGGAGACAAGTTCCGGTTTGCTCGTGATTCGCTCGGAGCGACGAATGATAAGACGAAAGAACGGCAAAATCTGGGTGACTGATCTCGGGTAGCACCGCTTCCGCGTGCCCACTGACCGTTCGCGATCTGGACGGTGCGGCGCTCAGGAACACCCACGTTTCACTCGTATCTGAGCGCCACCGTGGGATCGACGTACACGGCTCGCCGGGAAGGTGCGTAAGCGGCAAGCAGGGCGATGGTCAAAAACAAGAGGGAGACCCCGACGAAGGAGATGCCATCGACGGTATGGAGTCCAAAGAGGATGCCGCGCAGGAGATAAGAAGCTCCAACCGCGAGACTCATTCCGACAATCAAGCCAAAGAGCACAGGGAACGTGCTTTCGCGCAAGATCAGTCCGAGCACGTCGCGCTTTTGGGCACCGAGAGCCATGCGGATGCCGATTTCGCGCGTCCGGAGAACGACAATATAGCTGACCGTACCCCAAATGCCCATCGCGGCCAGCAGAAGCCCGAACAGACTCACTGTGGTCGCAACAGCGGCTGCAAAGGCGGACCCAAGGAAAGGCGGCGTCTGGCGCAGCATCTCCTCCAGACTGGAAGTGGATGACACCAGGTCGGGATCGACGGATGACACCACGGAGTCGAGCGCGCGGGTGACCGGCACCGGATCGGATTCTGTCCGGATGAGAATCGGATAGTCTTGCAACCGGTCTTCTGGCAACGGCAGATAGATCTGCGCGGAGTCGCTGCCATCAAGTTCAACGCCGCGCGTGTCGCCGGCGACTCCGATGACCTGCCACGTTGGCCCATCAGGAAGGAGTTCGCTCTTGGAGTGGAACTGCTCTTCGGTGCCAAAACGGAGATTGCGACCGATCGGGTTTCGGCCTGGCCAGAGTTGTCTCGACGCCGATTCGCTCACAATGACCGAACGCTCAGGCTGACCAGTCTGCGGTTGAAAGCCGCTGCCGAGCAGCAGCGGAATACCGAGCGTTCGGAAGTAGTTTGGCTCAATCCAAGTGTAATAGATATTGCCCTGCATGTTCCTGGAGGAGGGCTTTTCTCCGTTGAGGGAGATGGCGGCTGCTCGAACGCTGTTGTCGTCGGGCGCGCGAGCGCTTGTGATGGCCGCAACTCCGGGCAGGGCAGCGACGCGAGTGCGAAGTTCCCTAATAAGCGCAATTCTCCGGTCCGCGCCATATGCTGCCCCTTCGGGAAACCTGAAATCGAGATCGACGACGTGTTTACCGTCGTAGCCGGTGGGCATCCCAAGGGTGTGAAGCGAACTGCGAATCAACAAGCTTCCGGCTATCATCAGCACCAGTGAGACTGCAACCTGGGCAGCAATGAGAAGGTCGCGAAGGCGGCGACTGCGAACTGGTGAACTTCCGACGCTGCCTTTAATCGCCGAGAAGAGTGCGGAGCGGGAGCTTTCCAGCGCCGGGGCGAGGCCGAACAGGAGCCCTGCGAACACGGAAATTGCCAGGACATAGCTAAAAACTTCAAGGTCTGGCGTTACGTGGAGAACAATCGTGCCAATTCCGACGGGAAAGGCTTGCATGAACATAGTCGCCCCGCCCTTCAGAATGGCCCAGGTGCAAGGCAGCGCGATCAGGCCGGCGAGCATGCCGAGCAACGCGCTCTCCGTCAGCAATTGCCGTATGAGACGGCCCCGGCTGGCCCCCAGCGACAAGCGCATGCTGAGTTCGCTTTGACGGGTTGTGGCCCGGGCGAGTTGAAGGCTGGCGACATTCGCACAGGCGATGACCAGCACCATGCCAGCAGCGATCATGATGAGCAGAACGGTGAACCTTAGTGCGCGGGGCAGCTTGCCGGGCAATGGGGAGCCCAGCGAAAGGAGTGCGGAGGCGGGTCTGTTCAATTCCGAGTTCGGATCGTGAAGACTACGGAGGTGAGAGGTAACCAGGGTAATTTCCGCCTGCGCCTGACTCATGTCGATCCCGGGCGCGAGTCGACCGAACACGCGCAAGCGCAGGTTTTCGCGGTCATGAAGTGGGTTGGAGTCCGGATGAACCAGAGGCTCAAGGCTGAGGGGAAGCCAAAAATCCGGCACGGCCACACTGGTGCCGACGAAGTCATGAGGCGTAATTCCGACGATGGTAAACGGCGCCCCATTTAGACGGACTGTCTTGCCCAGCACCGCAGGATCGCTGGCAAAGCGTCTCCGCCAATAGTTCTCGCTGATGAGAACCGAAGGCGAAGCCGCCAGCTCGGAAGAAGCTATGGATTCGAAGGTGCGTCCGCGCAAGGGCGCGACTCCGAGAACCGAGAAGTAGTTTTCCGAAACAATGAATGTAGCGGCGAACTCCGCATTGCTGGCGGCCGGAGGCAGCAGCCCCAATCTTCCGAGCAGAGTGCCAGCCGCGGCGGTGCGTTCGGTTATGATCCCGCCCGCGTCCGCGAGAGTCAGTTGATCGTTGGTCCACGCGATGAGGCCGCTGCAGGTGTGAACTTGATCCCGATACCCCTCATAGTCCGGATAGCTGAACAAGAAAGAATTGGCACCCGACTGGAGGATTAGCGCGAGGTTGAACATCCTGCCGGGATTGCGCGCATCGAGAGGCCGGCCCACAAGCGCTTTGTATGCGGTGAAGGTGCCCGTATTAACCCCGATACCGAGCGCAAGCGCTAGAACGGAAACGGCGGTGAATCCGGCATTACGGAAGAGCATACGGAGTCCGTAACGCAGGTCTTGCAGTATGGTGTCAGGCATGGTCATCCGATGGACCCTCCCATGTACTCTTGTCACCCAAGTTCTTCCTTGGATGTAAGACGTCTGCCTAACGACAATTATTACAGTAGGTCGGGATACGGCACGCATTTCCCGAAGCGAATATCGTCAGGCATCGGAGGTGCGACTGGCCTCCTGCTCTTGAATCGTGGTTCGGGATTATCCGCAGGAAACGCTGGAACGTTTACATTGGTACTCGGGTCGGATCGTCGGCAAACCGGATAGTGGCCAGAAACGACTTCGCGGAAATCAAGTGTTCAGCGGCGAATCCGCCAGCGTCAGTCTACAGGCCCGGCGGTTCGCTCTCTCGAAATATGAATCGTACCCGTCGAAGACCAACGACTCCAGCCGCTGAGCATCCCGAACGACCCGTTCAGGCATTCGCTTCCGTTCGGCCATCACGAAATCGCCCATTGCCCTGAGCGAACTGCCTACGCCCGCTCCAGAAGTTCGGTGTGGTATTTCGGAGCGATCGACCTTGCCTTCTTCAGGAAATCGGCCATCTGCTGTTCGTCCAGCGCGGGTGGCGGCGTGGTGCGCGTTGCGACGGGTACGCCGACCTCCATAAAGAACCTGTCGTTTCCGGCAGGAGAACAGATACAGATCATCCGCGCAGAGTGTGAAGATGCGTTGTGAAATTGGTGTGGTGCGTTGGACGGAACATTGATCGTTTCACCCGCCCGGACGGTAGTCTTCTTGCCTCGAAACGTCACCTCCATCTCGCCTTCTAAAAGCACAAAGGTCTCTTCGAAGTCGTGACGATGTGCGCCGGGGCCGCCCCCCGGCGGTACGTGCATGTCGATCACGCAGAAGCGATCGCTAGTGTCCTTTCCGGACACCGTGATCGTGTAGGTATCACCGACCAACCCTATGTGCTGGACCGCTGGACTATCCACCGGAACGAGGGACAAGGCGCGGCTGAGATCATCGGCAGGAAGTAGAGCGAACTCTGAATTCGTGTCGGACATGGGATTCCTCCTGTTGCTTGCGGTTGAGATTGCGAATGCATTTTGCACGAAGCGTCATGAACCTTAGAGCGTGAAGACGACTTTGCCGATCGCCGTTCCCGAAGGCCGTTTCGCCCAGATAGCTTCCGGATTCCAGAGCGTCTCCGCATGGTCCACGACCGGCACCACGTCTCCTGATCGAACACGGCCAGCGAAGTCGTCGAGTCCTTCGGTCGTCAGCTTCGTCTGCACGAAGAACCCATGAATGCCAAGCTTGTTAAAACACACAAGGGAAGAGTAGCCCGTCATCCACCAAGAATCGAAAGAGAGTTTGACTCTCGGATCACCGTGGATTAGTGACCATACTGATTCACGATCGCTTCGGAATGATTCGATTGAGCGTCGAGCAGAGGCGAAGTTCTCTGATAAAGGGTCTGATCGAGGAAAGCGACGATGTACGACTCCGTCAGGCTCAAATTGTGAAGAGCATCTCTCGTTTCCGTTGAACGGCCCATGGCCGCGAGAAGTGGATAGTCGCTGAAGCTTCCGTGAACCAGCCCCGGCGATTTCAATACCACGTCGTAGCTCCCTGCAGGGCAGCGACTCAGCTGATCTTGCTTCTTCTTTAGGAACACATCGTTCTGCGCCGCGTTGAACCCCATCCAACGGCCGTCGTGATCCACTTCTAGGAGAAGAACAGGATGGGTGAACCACTTCCCATTCGGATTCTCTGGAAACACCGTAACGGGTGGCATCTGACCATCAAGGCTCAGGCAGGCTTTGAATCGCGTATCCATCTGGCAGGCGAGAGTGGCATTCGCCCCGCCCGCCGAATGCCCCATCGACGCGACGCGATTCAGATCGAGCCTCTTTCTGAGGACAAATGTCTTTTCATTCCCGTCGTCGAGCTTGGTGAGCTGGTTCAGCACAAACACGATATCCCGTGCGCCCGTGTCGATCTCCAACCCCGCACTCTTCAGCATGCGCTGGAATCGCTGATCGGGCGAAAGGTTGGGCGGATCAGGCTCGTGGTATGCCGGGACGATTCGTCCGTCGGGAAACGCAACCGCAGGCGCGACGTAGGTATTTTCGATGGCAGCGACAACATATCCATGGCTCACAAGGTTTCCGATCAGCGACGTATACTCGAAAGATGTTCCTCCGGCACCGTGAGCCAGAATCACCACGGGAAACTTCTCGTGAGATCGAGCGACGGGTGCATTCTCAATTGCGAGAGATGAGATTGCTCCTGAAACGATGAGCGGCCAATTGCTTTCAAACTCTTCCCGCATTGCAGGAACGACAGCGGTGTCTGCATCCATCCGTTTCGCGCCGGGGAGGTATTCTCCCAGCTCTCCTACGTTCGCCCTTGGCGCGGGGTACCAGAGGTAAATCATCAAATCACGATGGGCCCGAGAGTCAGGCACATGGCCGTCAGGGCGCGATCCATCCGTCCATTCGTAGCCAACACGCCCTACACCGAACTGTCCGGTCGGAGACGGCAACTGGGGAATTTCCGTTTGCTGCGCGGACCCGCTCTTCAGTTCAGACTGCGACTGTGATTCATGCGCCGTTGCGTATGCAAAGGCACCTACGAGCAACCCGGAAGCCAACACGACGGTGATATGCCACAACCTCATGTGTCCGCCCTTCGTTTGTCGAAAAGTATAGGGCATCTTATCTCCGGGCGTGTGGTCGGCTACACGGAAGCAATCGCGAACCTATGACTTTGGACCCCTCACGCTGCCTACGCCGCGATACGGACCAGGTCCAAACTGAAAGGTAGCACTAAACAATTCGGATGGTTGCAGGCCCCCGCAACCAATTAAAGCATTAAGCCGCAAGGGCTTCCGAAAATCCAAGCGGAAGCCCTTTTTGTTGAATTGCAGTTAAGCTGACAGAATTCACCGCTTTTTCGATTGCTTCCCCTGCTCTCTCCGCCGCTTCGACATTTTCTGGCATCTCGGCATGGGTGTAAACATCGAGGGTCAACGAACCGCTCAATGCGTGGCCTAGCCGTTCCTGAATCGTCTTTAGCGGCACTCTGAGGGAGTCCAGGAGTGAAGCATTGAAATGGCGAAATGCGTGGAACCCTGCCTGCTGAATCTCCAGCGAAACGAGCCGTGGCACCAGCTTCCGCTTCCGAAACAAGTTCATGTCCCACGCGCTGCCCGTTGAAGTCGAGAACAGGAAGTTGTGCTGTTTGGCTTGCTGACGCTCCAACTGTTCCGACAATAACTTCGCAAGTTGTGGTGACACGGCGACAGTTCGCAACGAGTTCTGAGTCTTGGGCGTGCTCACCAGGCCGTTCCACACAGCGTGGTTCACAGTGACCTTGGCCGGACCGACGTCAGCTAGGGTCAATGCCGCCAACTCACCCGCTCTTAAACCAGTCTCCGCCGCCAAACACTTTCGAGCCGCACTCTGGGCGTCACCAAAAGGGGATAAGTCCCGATAGAACGCGCTAATCGGAAAAGTGGAAATCGGCACCAAAAACCACATGTCCGATTACCCGACAAATCAGGACTTGGAAGAATTGGAAGTATAATTTCCTTAGCGAGGGCACCGTATTTGGCACCCAAACACTTGGTGCTCCTTCCCGGTTTGCAATGAGCGATGAGAATACCTTCCTCTTGAAAGCAGGAAAGCTGGCTCTAGGATTTTGTGCGTCAGTGTTGCTCGGCATCGCAGGAGGTAGCATTTGCGGCGCTGCAATTCTCTCGCTCAACGTTCTGCTAGGGCGAAGTGGAACCACTGGGGAGCACTTTGGGGATTGGAATTGGGCGGTTGCTGTGCTCGGACTGTGGTACGGAGGATTCTTCGGCGCGTTTGTGACGCCCCTAGCTTATGTCCTTCTGGTCCGCAAGATTGGTTTTCAAAGAGCCCTTTGGCCTGCCGTAGAAGGTACGTTGATTGGAGGATTCGCAGGGGCAGTCCTTGGGCCTGCGCCTGTGGCCGTTGTGACCGGGATAGTTGGGTTCTTCATTGGAGTCTGCTGGGCCACCTTCAAACGTTCTACTTCGAAAACCTAGCTGCCTTCTAATCGTATTACGAAGTTAGTTTCCGAAATCAGGCGATAGCGCTCACGACCAATTCTGGCGAAAGAACCAACTCGTGCGATTGCAAGTGGCTCAAGTATCTGCGCATCGTTTGGTTAGTCTTCATCGCGCACTGATGGTGCCACAAGTCGAAGGTCAAGTCCTGGGAAACGCGCTAACCGGAGAAGTAGAAATCAAGGCCAAAACCACATGTCCGATTACCCGACTTACCGGGACCTAAGTTGAATTTGTTGACGTGGCGATGAGCGTTCGAGTAACCTCCGGGCGCAAAAAGCCCAATTTTCGACAGTGAGGTTTTATGGTGAAGGTGAGCGTGTTCTATCCAAACCGACCGGGAAGCCACTTCGATATGTCTTACTACTGCTCAAAGCATATTCCTATGGTTCAGCGGCTTCTTGGCTCAACTCTAAAGAATGTCGCTGTTGAAGAAGGCATTGCTGGTGCAATTCCGGGTTCTCCGCCAACTTATCTGGCACTGGGTCATCTTTACTTCGAGTCCGTCGACGCGTTTGTTCAGGCGTGGGTGCCTCAGGCGCAAGAAATTGTGGGCGATGTTCCCAACTACACAAATTGCGAGCCAGTCATCCAAATCAGCACCGTAAGAATCTAGCCCGGTACTAGAAAGAACTTGTCCGGTAATCCGACTTATCGGGAGTTGGCGTCGATGGTGCGTAGTGCGGCCTCAAGCTCAGGACTCGGACGGTGCTGTTGTTTCCACTCTTCTATCAGTCGCTCAACTCCGCGAATCTGTGGAGGGCTCAGATGTTCTCCGGCCTCTGCGGCATTTTCTTTCGAACCTCTCAAACTAAACCAAAAATATGCTTGTACATAATCCTGCGGAACCCCTCGCCCTTCCATGTAGAGGAGTCCCAATTGACTTCGTCCTTCGCCTGCGCCTCCGAGGTCTGGAACATGCTCTGCAGCTCTTCGATACCATTCGGCTGCGAGCTTGAGATCCTGTTCAACGCCCTCACCATCTTCGTACCTGTGTCCCAGTTCAACTTGTGCAACGGGATCACCACCTTCGGCTGCCTTCTGGTACCACTTTATTGCTTCCTTTGAGTCGGGCCTTCCGAACCAGTTTTGCTCATAGGCTGTACCCAGCCAAAACTGAGCTTCCGCATCGCCTTGCTCCGCCGCCCGCAGCAGCCACCGTTCCCCTATGGAAGGGTTCACGTGCACGGTCATGAATCCGTAGAGTCGTTCAGCGCGTGCGTAGCCCTGCTCTGCAGCTTTCAGCAACCATCGACGGCCTTCTTCCAAATCCTTAGATACCGTTCGATCCGTGTAGAGGACACCCAGCCAGTACTGCGATTCCGCATCTCCTGATTGCGCCTTCGACAAGAGTTCAGTCTGCTCGGCGGCTGTTAACGCTTCGAAATGAGCAGTAGCAATGAGTTCTGCTTGCATCGGATCCGGACTCTGTTGAGGTCGTGAACGAACCACCGGAATGAGGAAAAACGAGAGAAACAGAACTGCGATGAAGTACTTCATGTTTGCCTCTTAACGCGAGTATACACTTGCCAGGAAAGCTTTTTCTAGCGCCTGATAAACGCGGTGGTCTCAATGGGTGGACGCAACACTCAGGTCGAACCCTACTTGTATTGAAAACAAACGCTAAAATCGCTGCCTAGTTTGGATTAGCCGGAACGCCTTACCCTAAGTTGGGTTTTGACCGGGTACAGCCAAACGGATCAGTTCTCCAGGGGAAGTAGTGTCGGATCAGATGATTAGATGGTGTTGCATCGACCGTCTGAACTGGCAGCGGTAATCGGAAACTTGAGGTACTGGGCCGAACTTGATGTCCGGTAACGCGACTAACCGGGCACTGAGAGTTAAAGGTTCGGAAAGGGAACCTCCGGTAACCTGTTTTTCCATGTTAAAAGCGGCGGCCCGGCTTAGTCTGATACCCGAATTCTGTGGTATTGCCCTTCGGACCAGAAGTAAAGCACTGCACCTTTCTCCATCCATTCGAGCTGAATCCCATCCAATTTGAGCCGAACAGATTTGTTGCCTTCCCAGTCCGAATATTTCCCAGACGGCGCTTTGGAAATGATGAGCCCCGGGTCGGCTTGCGTCTCAGCATGGTCAATCAATTTCCAAACGTAGTCCTTGTCTGCCGCACCTCTACTTAGCACTCCGACTTTGTAACCTTCGCTCGAATTCGATTTCGGCACGAGCAAGACAGCGTACGAAAGCTCGTCAGCAGTCTCGAAATGTCCGGCCACGATTCCCGGGCACTCCTTGCCGTGCGTGGCTGTCAACCATAGCTGCTGGTCGTCAGTGTCCATGTCAGAAACGAGCTTAGGCCGCCATTCAGAAAATTTAGCGGTGAGTAGTTTCTGTGCGGAAGCGGGGAGCGCGGAGGAATCACAAACGGTAGCACGTTCCGTCTGGCCGGGCCGGGCGGCAAACAAACTACCGGCAACAACATCAACGCCAAGCAGCGGAGAATCGCCATAACTATGAAAGTCTAGGCCAGATGTGGCTCCCTTACGGATTTCGACAAGCACAGTTTGTTCTAAGCTGTACCTGGCCAAATCCTGATTAACGCGCTAATCGGAAAAGTGAAATCAGGCCAAAAACCACATGTACGATTACCCGACTAATCGGGACTTGAGGAAACCATTCGATATAATCGGCACTTCACAATGCTTGAGCTGCGAGGTGCCGCATGGCCGTTCAACCCGATTTGGTTTCACAAGTGAATAAATTGCGTAAGGATATTCTCTGGACGCGATGCGTACTTGGCCTTGCACTACTTTGTCTCGCGGCTCTGACTGTTGCAAGTTGGAGGAGACATCCTCAAACCGTCGAGGCGAACGAGTTTCTTCTGAGAGGCCATTCAGGAAACGTCGCGGCAAGACTTGGACAGGACGGTTTTGGAGATACGTGCTTGACGTTGATAGCCAAGGAGAAGGCCGCTGTTGCGAACATGTGTGTTCAGGATGAAGAGGGTTCCAGTTTAGACCTTCACAACCTGAAATCCGAATCTAGAGCCACGCTTACGCCCGGTTTCCATGAGTACGAGCCGCTATCGAAGTTTCGTCCCGGTTTGATCATAAACGGCGTGAACTACTCGGATGGGAAGCAGTGAACTTCACACCCAACTGCTGATTAACGCGGAACCGGACGGGTGAAATCCGGGCCGAAAATCACACGCCCAGTCTATGTGACCTATCGGGACTTGGCGGGTTTGACAATTCCCGGGGCGCGTTTGGGGGACACTCGCTTAAAGAACTCGCGCATTCGCCCTGAACCGAGAACTATCCAATAGTGATTGCCCTCGAAATGGATATGGACTATCTGTTCGCCAGCAATTGCGTTCGACATCACAAGGGCAACGCTCGATGAATCTTTGGCCACCACCCTGTAGCGGTCCGCCGTCACTTGTCCGTTCAAGGTTGAATAGCAATGGGTCGGTGTGTAGCGAACTTCAAGCTTTCCGAACAGTCGTAGAAGCTTCTCTTGTTTTGCCGCCGATATGTCACGTCGAGCAGCAACATCCAGCGATGTCCGGCGGGCATCGGACCGCCAAATGCCAATAAGGCGAGAATCTTGCATGTCCGCGAAAAGTTACCACGTAACTGGGTTAGAGAGAACATGCGGCCACTATCGGGCCAAGTCCTGATAAACGCTAGTGCTTTACCGGATGCGCGTTCTCGGTGAGGGGTGAACGGAGGCGGGGAGTTCTGCGCGCGTCCGGTAAAGCCGTTTGGACGTGGCCGCCCGTGGTTGCGGTGGACGCGGGCCCTATGCAAATTCAATCGTGGGAAGGAGCGGCGTTAAGCCGTGCCGAGACTGTGCTGTAGGGCACGACACATGACACCGTGCGCACGGAAATTGGTTACAGCGAAAAAGTATCGCAAAGATTGTGGTCGAAGAAGCTGGAAGAAGGGATCGGTTTGACGGCGAGGCACAGAGATACGGAGCGTCCGGAAGGACGCAGAGTTTTCGAGTTGGAGAGAGTAGTCTCATGCCGCAACGCTGATCCGTGGTGGAGAACGAAGTTGGATTTCGGCAGCGGTGAGCCTTTCGATGACCTTCATCGCTCCACCGCATTTAGGGCAGCGCCAAAGATCGGGACAGTCTTCGGTGGAAGAGGCGTGTTGTTCGGCTTGCGGTTGTTGTTCCGAACCCAACAACTGAAAGCAAAGCGCTAGGAGCGTGGTGCGTTTGCGGTTGGCCAAAAAGCCGAAGTTACGGATGCGCACGAAGCCTTTGGGAAGGATGTGCAGTAAGAAGCGGCGCAAGAACTCGTCGAGCGATAGAGGCAGCAACTTCTGTTGGTTGTGGTGAGCAGAATCACGCCAGCGAAAAGTGACTTGGCCATCGGTGAGGGAGACCAGGCGATGGTTGGAGATGGCCACACGATGAGTGTAGCGGCCGAGATATTGCAGCACATATTCGGGGCCACCGAAGGGACGTTTCAAGTAGACCACCCAGTCTTGTCGAAACAGCGGCCGCAGCCAGGCGGCGAAGATCTTGGGTTGAGCGAGGAGTTTCAGATCTCCCTCGAAGTGGAGCTGGCCCTTGTGAAAAGCCTGTTTGAGCGCATCGACAAACTTGCCGCGAAAGATTTCCCGCAGCACCCCTTTGGGAAGAAAGTAGTTGTCTCGTGAGCGAACCCAGCGGGAGTGATCGAGTGAAAGGCCGCCGGCGGGAACGACACAATGGACATGCGGATGAATTTTGAGTTGCTGACTCCAAGTGTGTAGCACGCTGAAGAAACCAATCTCTGCACCAAGATGCCTCGGATCGCGAGCCACTTCGAGAAGGGTTTCCGCACTGGTACGGAACAAGAGACCGTAGAGGACCTTCTTGTTCTGCAGCACCAGTGGAGCTAACCGATGGGGCAGTGTGAACACCACGTGTAGGTAGCGGGTCGGGAGAAGTTCTCGTCGACGCGCAGCGATCCAGCGGTCCCGAGCAGCGGTCTGACACTTCGGGCAATGGCGATCGCGGCAGCTGTTGTACGAGATGGTGGCACGATACCCGCAACGGGTGCACTCATCGAGATGACCGCCGAGTGCGGCAGTACGACACCGGCGAATGGCCAGCAACACTTTGATGTGCTTCCAACGGAGCCAGTGGCGATTTCGTTCGATGAAGGCATCTCCCGCGGCGCGGATCAGATCGGCCACCTCGAGTGGTGGCCGGGCCATCTACTCTTCCTGCGGCGAAGGGCCTCCGAGCGGCAGTGAATCCAATGGACTCGAGGCCGCATGCAAGTGACGTTGGGAGAGATGCAGATAGCGGGCCGTCTCTTTCAGATCGTTATGACCTAACAGGATTTGAATGGTGCGCAGGTCAGCACCATCCTCGAGTAGATGGGTCGCAAAACAGTGACGAAGCGTATGAGGGTGAATATCTTTCTGGAGGCCCGCTCGCTGGGCGGCTTCCTCGCAAGCGTTCCACACCACCTTGGTGTCGATGGGCGTATCACCGGTATGCCAGCGGTTGCCAGGAAACAGCCAGGCGCTGGGCTTGCGCGGTAATCCGCGCCAGTGCTCACGCAGCGCCTCGAGTAGTTTTGGGCTGAGCATCACATCCCGGTCTTTGCGTCCCTTGCCGCCCTGGATGTGAATCACCATGCGTTTGCTATCGATGTCGCTGACTTTCAGGTGGGTCAATTCAGCGCGTCGTACTCCGGTGGCGTAGAGCGTCATCAGCAGAGTGCGATGGAAGGAAGTGCTGGCGGCCTGAATGAGTTGAGCAACTTCTTCCTGACTGAGGATCGTTGGCAGGCGATGCGCCCCTTTCGGGTAGGGAGTGTCGGCGATGTTCCAGGCTCTCTTGAGCGTCTTACAGTAAAAGAACCTTAAGGCTGCCAGACGGACCGCGACGCTACCCGCTGACAACTTGCGCTTCTCAAATAACTCCGCTTGGTATTCGCGAATGTGTCGAGGGCCTAAGCGATCAGGGGAGCAGTTGAAGTGTCGAGCAAAATCTTCGACTGCGCGGATGTAGGAACGTGTGGTATGTTGAGCGTAATTACGGCGCTGGAGTTCTTCCAGCATTATTTTTCTGAGATGGGTCACAGGGACCTCCTTGTGACCCAAAATTTATCTCAAGCCATCAAGCAACCAACACTCCACTACCTCACGCGAAGCGTCCGCCGCCGGGCGGCTACGTCCAAACGCGGTTACCGGACAAGTCGATTTCGGCCCACATTGAGCGAGCAGCGGCTCCCGATGAGAGCCGCCCTGGTTTCGTTATTGTTGCGTGCGGGAGTTCTGCGGAGCACCCGCAGCACGGCTAACGCTTTACCCACATGTGCTTGTACTCTTGGAAGTTTTCATTGGCTAGCCGAACTAAGTAAGCCGCGTCTATCACCTCGCCCCCTCTTGTAGTTTTGGGCAGCGGCAGGAACATCGACTGCTGCTGCGGCTGTGACTGCGGTTGTGACGATGCTTCCTGAGCCTGGGCATGGGCGACATGATTGCGTACCTTCTCGTTTAGCAAGCGGTTCAGGGTCTCCACAGGTAGCTGGCACAACGCTTCGATATCCTTAGCGCGTTTGTCTGCCTTAGATTGTCCATGCCCCGGTGCTCCGAATACTCCCATCGATGGACCGATAATCCCGTGCTTCGCCCAGAACTGCCCCGTAAGAGATGCGAGCACAGACTTTGCCATAGTGAGTTTTTGTTCTTGTTCCGCACGCTGTTCATCCTGTGCGGTACGTGCGAAGCGTATTTCTCCTGCGCTCATCAACTGCGCTATCTCCGACGTGTGTCTCCAAGACAACCACTCGCCCTCGTGTGGGCCTGTCGGTATCTTCAGGGTCAGACGGCGGATGACTTGGAAATTGGCATCTATTCTCTGTAGATGTAGCTCATCGCATGCCTGCTCGAAATACTTGCGCTCGGACTCTTCGGTCTTGGCTTGCTGCTGCTGAACGTCCATGCGGACTGCGGCCAGCAATTGGTCATTGGTTATCTTGCCCATGCGGCGCAGGTTGTTGTAAGTGTCCTGCAACGATTGGGTGGTTACCTGGGCGGCGATATCCTTGCGGATATCAGCCTCGATTTGGGCGACTGGGGTCAGTGCGCCGTGAGTCTTTGCTGATGCCTCGACTAAATGCGGCACAACGATTTCGATCAATTGCTCTCGGGTCATTTGGTCTCCTTTATATTCCGTTGAGATACTTCATTGCTTCTGAACTAACACCCGTCCATAGGTTTACCCCAGGCGCAATCGGCCTAGATTCAATAGGGGGTGGTGGCTTGTGCACCTCCGGCACTGCCGGGGGTTGATAAGTTCCAGCATTTTCCTGATTCAAGATGTCGAGCAGGTCTGCGGACACATAAGCGTAATTAGTTCGACTCCACTTAGTCGCTCGATCCAAGAACTTTTTGTATAGTGCCGCGAATGTTGCGGAACCAAGGATTGCAGGGAATTCGTGTATGTGCTTTATGGAGACGGCCCATGCTGCGTCAGGAAATGTCCCTGCGACCAGCATGCCTAAGGATTCCTCAATACGTACTTGCTGCTTGATGTCGTGCTCCAGGCCGTACAACACCGAAGCGATCATGTGAATGACCCACTCATCCCGGTCAGTCAGTGTCACTTCCGATTTGATCGTGTTAGTCAGTTGGGCGATATGCTCGGTTAGACGCTGCTGCTGGATCGGTCCAAGCTCGACTTCGTCCACGGGTATCACCATTGTCTTTAACTTCTCTTGGTGCTCCCGGTCGCGCTGCCTATGCTTCTTCAATAGGTTATAGGCGCGTAGCTCTTCAGCAGTCATGTCCTTAACGCTCTTCTGGCCAAGCACACTTGGACGGCCCCTGCGCTTTGGTGCCTGCTCTGGTTCCATTTGTTCCTTTTCTAGTTCTGGTTCCATAGTTACTCCTGTGACTGTCACCCAGTCGGGTAAAACTTTCAGTGCCACGGTTCCTTTTGGCGGAAGAGGTGGGTAGCGGGGGCTGGTACGACCTGCCACTCCGCCCCCGTCATGCAATTCAAACTGATCTAGGAACTAGGAGTCCCATCAATCGATCAGACTTCGAGAGATAGAATTTTCCGGTGATTAGTTCGGGTTCGCTTCGGGCTTGCTTGTTACTCGGACTGACTTCGTTGCGGTTGCATTTTGTTGCAAAGACCTATTGATAACGCATCACAATTATCATAAGGTTGCACCATAGGAGAGCATATGAAGGCACTCACTCACGACGAAGTCTTGAAAATCTTAAAGACTGTTGCCGACAACAAACGCAACCTAGCCATGATCTTGCTCGGCTATCGCCACGGCATGCGTGCTTCCGAAGTTTGCGGTCTTGAACTAAAGGACATCGACCTCAAGAACGGTGAGATTACGATCCGCCGCCTGAAAGGTAGTTTGAAGACCACACAGCCGTTAGCTGACCTACAGGGCCAACCACTGCTATCGGAGAAGCGTGTCCTGCGAGCTTGGCTTGAAGAACGAGGCAATCACCCATCAAAGCTCGTGTTCGTGTCCCAGAAGAGCGGCCATGTCCACCGTTCCCAGTTCTATCGTGTGTTCTCGGACGCCGCTGAACGCGCTGGACTCCCTAAGGACAAGCGTCACCCGCATTGCCTCAAGCACTCACTCGGTTATTCCCTGGTCGAGGCTAATGTCAATCTAGCGGTCATCAAGCAAGCCCTCGGCCACAAGAGCATCGCTTCCACGGCGGTCTATACGAACCCCACCGACGAGACCACCGGAAAGGCTGTTGTCGCCGCCATCGCCAGCCTGTTCTAGCCAACCTCTCAAAATACGCGGTTCCCTGACCCTCAGGCCGACTGGTTTGAGGGTCTTTTTGTGCTCGGACAACGATGCATCAAAACTGCTGAACTGTTGCGTTATCCCCGAAATCCTGCCTGTAAGCCGTTGACTCTCGGATAGCCACAAAAGGTCAATGATCGACGTAATGTTGCGTTTCGAGGTCTGATAGTTCACTGTGCCCCGCTCCGATCTACCCCAACCTGACTCCGCACCGCTCATTTTGCGCGGTTCCCGGCCAGCCCAGCCCTAGTCCTATTACCTTCCTATTGTGCCAACTATCGCTCAGGGACGCCTCAGGGAGCGACGATCCCAGCCGACATGGCTGGATTTACGTCCGAACTGGTCGGAAAAATTGTCGTTGCAACAGGTAAGTTTCTTAAGTGCTTTAGTTTACAACACCTTAACTAAAGTTTCATGATTTTATGTAACGAAAGGTGACAAAATATATGAAAAACTGTATATCGAGATAGCGCCGAGCCTACCAAAGCGCCGGACACCATAAGCGTTACACAAAATAGTAACGCCCATGATCGAACCAAACCGGACTAAGCGTTAGGTAAAATGCTAACGCCAATGATCCGAACCATTCGCCTTAGCTTCGCTCAAACTATACCGGCGGGACCATAGTTGCGTTTTGCGTTCGAGGTATGGCATAGGCTCGACCATAGAAAAAGGTCTGCGTTCAGATGGGTACGAAAATAAAATACAATCTAAATAACATATATCTTTATCAATACCTTGACCTATTTGCATGACTGGAACGCAGAACGCAAGAAAATTTTCGTACCCAAATTTACGCAGGTTAAATTCTCATTTTCGTACCCTTTCCAACGCAACTCCGCGTGCACAAAATAAGGGCGGATTTTTGGTCTCCGCCCCTGGTTTATTAGCCTCGATTGGGCACCGCATACACCCCCGCCGCCCTAGACACTAGACGACCCAGGCTCGCCAACTGCTCTAACTCAGCCTTGATCTTAGCGACAGGCTGGTTGCGGTGATAGAACTTATCCCGCACCTGCTGGTAAGACACCTCGCCGCGCTGACCGATCCAATTGACCAGGAGTAACTGATCCTTGGTCAACCCGCCGAAGATGAACATCGCCGACTCTTCACAGTAGTTCCACAACTTCTCCGCCGCTTGGAAGTGCTCCAGTTCGATCTGGTCCTTCATATCGAGAAGCGCGTACAGCATCGCAATGCGACGAAGATGTGCCGCACCGCGTCTGGTCATCTTACCCGCCAAGCCTTCGAGACCGTTGTTCTCCATGTCCGAGTACTTCTTGTTCCACCACTTGCGAGCACCGTTGGACATGGACACATGCTTAACTGATTTAGCGAACTTAATAACCTTCTGGAAGTCAACAATCTCTTCGTCCCAGTCGATTGGTGGACCGCCCTGCGGACAATCCTTAACCCGGTACACGTAGACGAACATGAAGCGATTACCGAATCCGTTCTCGTCCGCGCCTGTCGGCAACTTCTGGCGCAATTCGTGGATTGTCGTGTCACCAGAGATGGAGATGTGTGGTTCTTCACACTTAGCGGAGTTAGAGAAACCGTCTCCCGACCTCCCCTTGACCGTGTTATGTAGAGGCTTGCCGTCCCATCCGTCGCGCAACACGATAGATGCACGGCTATCTGACTTGCTAGCCAACACCCAGACCGATGCTATCTCGCCCTCACGGATGCACAGACGCTTGTCGTCAACCCCTGGAATAGTCACTGATTCGAACTCTTTTGTTTTATGATTGAATTTGGAGTCAACAAAAGAGTCACGAACACGACCAATGATCGCCTCGGCTGACCCGAATCCTGATTCGATTCGATCAGAGAACCACGTAGGATCGACTTGACGCAGAATGCCGTCGATCTGGTCGCGCCCTGTTCCCTTGCGGGATTTGGCACTGTCGCCAACACGGCACATAAACTCATTGCAGTAGTGCTTGGACGCACCTATGCTGAAGTATGGCTTGTGACCGATGATTGATCCGATGGACACCAGCAGGTCCACGAGCATTCCGGCTGGGTGTGATTCACAATACTCCGATGCCTTGTGGATAACATCACCCGCCAAGCCATAGAGAATCGAGTCATCCCACGCGGGACCCGTTTGCTTAGGAAGCGTGTAGACTGGATATTCCTTTTCCGATTCTACTTCGTACTCTTCCTTGGTCATCGCATAGTAAGTGTGCGGCTCTTTCGGACGGTTGTAGTCCTCAAGAAACTTCTGTGATAGTTCGTCGCGCCGTTTCTCGATTTGTTGATCTATATATTGCTTGATGTGCGACGGGAAGTAGTCATAGCGTTTCCCTGTGTCAACGTTGGTATAAGTTGAATCGACGTACACCGTCGTGCCGTCTTCTAAGTCAACTGGAACGGCTATGCCGCTGCCGTACTTAGGTTTCTTAGGCTCTAATTCGGGGTGATTGACTGCATCCACTACACGTCGGTTGTTCCCCTGTTCAATCTCCAACTTCTCAAAACCCGACGCGTGTTCAGGAACAGGGTCCAGAAGAATTTCGACATCTTCTGGAACCGCTTGCAACATCTCACGGTTCTCACGCGCCAGCTTGCTTGCAGCCAGCGTAGCCTGAATCTCCGCGATACGCTGTTCTTCGTATTGAATCTGTTCGTCAGGAGTCATTCCACACCCCCGATCACGGCATTGACTGCGCGAGGGTATTTCTTTCCCGCCAACGGTGGAGCAACATCGAAGCTAACCTTCGCTCCGGTTCTCGCTTTGTCTGCGTTTTTTATTATTTCTGTGCCATGCAGGAAGAAGATTTCTTTCCCGATGACAATGAAGCCGTGTTGAAACGGACTCCAACTGTAAATATATCCTTCACGTTCCATAGTTCACCTTAGAATGATGAGAATTTGCTAGGAATTGATGGCGGTGAACCCGGGACAAATCTGAAGGGTAGGATGCCAAACTTCGGGAGCACTAGCAGTCTGCTACGGGAAGTTTTTAATGCTAACAAATGATGAGGGTTCCATCTGGCTTGCGCCAGTTCTAATAAGGAACCCCAATCGGCGTCAATGTCTGAAGTTAACCGCCGAAACTTAAAAACCTGCTTTTGCGTTTGGTTTTACGGAACCAGTGTGAATGCCGTTCGCTCGAAGGTTCTCCAAAACTTCTTTCAATGCGACATCGTACATCTCCTGCATTCGCTCATCCTGCTCTTCGCTCATGTTGCCTCCTTGATCCGCTGCGTGGCCCAACTTGCTTGTTTCTGAAGTTCAGGTTCCGATAGCCCTAAGTCGATGGCGGCTTTTGCCGTCATTCTGAGCAGAAGTGCGTTACCGACCTGCCCCACCTTGCTCCAGTTAACAGGACACGGCGCAACAGCTTTTTGCAAATCCTCCATTTCCGAAATTCGCTCCGAAAGACGATCAATAACACCTGAAGGAAGTGGGTGGGCTGAGTCAGTTAGCGCAACCGTAATTTTACTTCTGCCGTAAATGCCTTCAGACAGTTTGCAAAACGCCAGCACCGAACAATCGAGCGCAGCCAACCGCAGATTGATCTGACCTTCGGGACTTAGTTCCAACTGTGGTGCCATAGGACTCCAAATAATAAATTCTTATTTCCAGAAATCGGTTTACTTCGGATTTTCGACCAGAAGAAAAGTGAGGGTCGGTCTCACAACCCCCACTTAGTTACATCTTTGATCGCCCCGGTGTAGATCACGGGCACAACCAATAAAGTTTAGGAACTCAAACCTTTCCCTCTAGACAAAGCTGAGTTACCTCGGAGCATTACGCCCCGCTCGTCGGATAACGTTCCCTCGTGACACATCTCCGACTAAAGATTTGCGGCTTAGTTAGACTTTCCCCATTGAGTCTAAAAGTCCGCCGATACCGCCCCCATTAGCGCGGTCGGCTAAAATCTAATAACAGGGGTTCCGCTAAAAATGGCGGGAGGTACCCTTACTTCTATGTATGACTTACCCGTCCCATTCTGGGCGCGATAGTCTTTTCCTACCATAAGTACTTCCAAAACTGACTTCGCGCTCGTAGACCCTGTATGTCATAGAGCCATAACCAGTTAACAGCGCTCCGTCGGCAAACCTAAATGTTACGATATTCCAGCCTTCTTTTGCCGACGTTCCGCACGCTGCATCTTAAGGACAGCCTTAGTCGCCTTATAGAGCTTCCAGTAGTGCCGGAACTCGGTGGTGTCCAGTGGATCGATTCGAAAAACCCTGTCCTTTGGAATTACCGCATTGTATTCGGCAACCGTGCGAAGCTTTTGTTCGTACTCTTCCAGATGCTTCTCGCCTTTTCGAAACATTAGCAGGAGATGTTCCGATAGCTCTGCGGCGGTTGGACCGTCGAATGTGTCCGCAATTGGAAACATCAATTCACAGAACGGACAACGATCCGACTTAAACTGTTCCCTGAAGCTTGCAATCACAAAGTCAACAGTGTCGTATAGCAATTTCTCAAACTTAGCGGCTAGAACGTAGCCCCCGGCGCTCTTGATGTCGCCGACCTGTTTGCCATCCACGATTAGTTTCTTTGTTGGGCGAGCGCCCTTGAAGTAGACATGAAGACCCTTAGCGGTCTTCACTTTGAGTGTCCGTGTTTCCTTGACCCACGATGGAATGCAATCCTCACCCTGGTCGAAGTCGAGCACGCATAAATCTGATGCACCAAGATCGATACCGATGTTGCGATTCGGGTCCTGGTTCCACGGCTCCAACACAAACGGGTCAGACGGCGCTTTGGAGTCCTCGAATCCGTGCGAGCCTTGCGGCGGTATCTTGCTCTTCACAGCTAGTGGAAATACGTGGAAGCCCTTTGCAATCGCAGCCTTCGCGGATGGGATCAGACCCGGCTCCACAACCTGAGCATTCACTAGAGATTCGTAGTTCACGTCTAATTTTAGAGCCTGCAATCGAGCCGATAGTTCTTGATTGTGCTCGTCGAGCAAAAGTTGCTGTTCCGGGGTCATGAACGCACCGCCTCGGTGATCGTCACGTTCACAGCCATCGGCAGATCACCAGGGCGTCTCGGACTTGCGCCGATTTCAAACTCGGCTCGTTGGCCGAATTCAATCTTGTCTGGCGACTTAATGATCTTGGTTACGTGGACATAGAACTTGTCCAGTGAACCGTCGGAAGCGGGGCTGGATAGAATTCCAAAGCCACGATTCTCTGAATACCACTCAACTCTTCCTACTTTCATATTTGTCCTCTTGGAATGAAGTTTTGCTGCACCTGCTCTCTGCCCGTTGATGGCTTCGCCTGTGATGGGCACTTCTACAAAACTTGAATCATCGAACCCACTCGAATGTCAGAACTTCTTTTCCTTCGGTTGGGTTGATGCAGAACAAATCATCGTCGTCGATGTACTGTGTTGGTTTGACCGCGCGTTCGTGAATCAATTTCAGCAAATCCAACTTCTGTTCACGGCGAGCAATCAATGCCGCCATGACCAGGTCACCTGATACAGGAACGCCGTGCGCCGCATCTTTGAAATGACCAATTTCTTCCAAAAACTGCTTTTCGAACTTTAGACCGTCCATAACCATCTCCCGTTGGCTTCTTTCGGGATTGGCCCTGGCCGACGCAAATTTGAAGACAGTCCAACCATTAGAATCTGTCCTCAATAGGGGCGTGTATAGGGTCACCGTATACAGCCACACTGAAAACAAAGCAGTTAAGCCGCTTTTGGCAGTCGCTGTGTCACCCGCATTAGGGTCATCGACAGCGACCGAGGGTTAAGTCCTCTGCTCGAAGCCGCTTCGCCGACCTTGGTTCCGTTGATAAGAACATCGAACACGGCGTTTGACATCGCCGTGGACATACGGCTCTTGGAACTGTTCAGAACAGTCAGCAGGTCGCGTTTTCGTTGTTCTTTTTGCTTAAGTTCGCGTTGTTCTCTGTCATAGTCCGATACTCCTCCGCTGCCGAATCGAAGACCAAGCCAAGACGCCTTAAAACCGCTGCTTGTCAGCGATTTGATTGTCTCGTGGTCGAACTCATCGATTACCCACTTCACGGTGTCCCGCTTCACGGTCTCCACATCCGATGGTCGAGGACTACCCGTCCAACTCGGGGGCACGAACACGGTCTTCATACGTCGTTTCCGACGACTCTCCGTAAAACTTCGACGATCTTCCGCTCGCCGTGGTACCCAGACACGATCATCGTCTAGTTCGATTTGACGCAGGTTGTCGTGGACGTTGGTTACGACCGCGATCTGATCGCCGTGTTTGATTCGCTTGCCGACATCCGAATTCAAAACGCCCCACAAACGGCAGCGGGTTGCGATTAACTGCGCCACTGCTGTGCCCCTTACGATCAGGGGAGGGACATCGTTCCTCAAAATCACAGGTAGAGTTCGTTTCTTAACGACAAGGGATTGAGTCATGCCGCACGCTCCTGCTGACGGAGCCATGCGGACACCGATATCCAGTCAAAACGAAGATATTTTCCGATGCGTATCACAGGGATCGGATTCGGACTGCGGCGACGTGTTTTCTCGTAAACGAAGCGACGTGAAACCTTCAGACGCCCCGCTACTTCGTCCAGGGTTAGAATTTGGGATGGATCAAGAGGCGAACCGGGAAGATTTCCCGCTTCAACAGCAGCATTTGTTTTTGGCATACACAACTCCGTTAACGCCGAAGCGTTTTATTCGAAGTTGCACACGCCTAATGACGGCGCAGCCTTTGCAGGTCTTACCTGCTCACCTATCGGCACTCGTTAGTCCTTCGTGTAGGTCAAAGACCTGCTAACGAGGCAAAGTTAGGGAATCTAATGGCACAGGGGTTTGCGCCCCATGTCCGCAAGAGCAGACGGTGCCATACCAACAAATTCAGACTACCACGATCTAAGCTTGTTGTCAAGTACTGTTTTAGTAACGTACAATTATTAGTTTCGGATTAGTTTTTGGATTAGATTCGTGTAGTTTTTACGTGTTCCGCCGTCTGAGGATGTCTAAGACCCGCAACCGCCGCCGATCCGCCAGTCGGCTTTTCTAATCCTGATTAGAAATCTTAGTCGCTGGGATGGCGGTTGGGGTGGCGGTTCCGGTGGCCATCCTTAATCCTGTGTTTTCGCTACCAGGTCATGGAAAGGCAAGCCCTTCGCCAGTCCCATTCTCTCGATAATATCCGGCGTGATTTTATCCAAGTTGAATTTCTGTATCACGACTTGCAGCACATGCATATACGATTCAACTGCATGGTTGGTTGCAATCGAGCACATTCGGGTGAACGTGACCGCTTCGAGATTTATTACTCCCGTAAGACCTGAATGAGACTGCCAACTTAGCCTCGGATAGTGGACAACGTACCTGTAATCGAACGGTGCTTTGAGTAGAGCAACCCTTTGTTTCATCTTGAGGTTGCTCCAGTGCTCAAGGTCTTTGGTCTCAGTAGTCGGCCATAACTCCGCTCGCTTGGCTTCGATACGTGTAGTCTCGCTGGCTAAATATTCACTATAGATCGAGTCGATTTTCACGGTGGGATTGCTTTTACTGAAAGCGACAATTTTCCAGGCTATGCGCACCTTTTCAACATCGGGCTGAGCGGCCATCTTTTCCGGGCCTCTTTCGATGATGCCCAGGAGTTTGATATCAATCGCCAGTTCAAAGATCGCCCTGGAAATCATGTTAATGGCCTGGAAGTGCTCAACGCCTTTGAGTTCCAGCAAGCTGCCGACATTCGCCCTGGTCCGTTTATATGTGGCAACGTAGCACTGTTCCTCGACGGAAGGATTTATTAGAGCATCGATGTGCTTCGAGACTTCCTCTGTGTCGAACTCGTGAAGGCTTTTCAGTGAATGATAGAACCTTGACGCCTCTTCAATCGCCTTTTCCTGGTCGGTCATTTCGGTTGATCCTCTTTCATCACTATACTGTGCTGCGTGATAAAGTCTCCCCGGAGGATTCATGGACTCGATAGACATTCTAAAGGCGCTCAACGACAAGCGAAAAGAGTATCAACAGCAGATCGCCACAATAGACGCCGCTATAAAATTACTCGGCGGAGAGATTGCGGGTAACCCGAAGATAGCGAAGCGTACCGTCTCGGCTGCTGCGAAGCGGAAGATGAGTCTTGCAGCCAAGAAGCGATGGGCTGAAAGGAAATCTAAACAGAAACAATAACCACTCTCCGGGGTGGTTTTCGTTTTTAGTTGGTGAAATCTAATGCCAGACAACCTCAAGAGGTATAAATCCGGCTTCTTCTTTAAATGCTTGGACGGTCATCAAAACTTAAAAGAACATCGTACTCTTGCTAAGTCACCTCAAGAAGCTAGCGCTATTTCTCTCAATAAACTTAAACAAGAAAAATGCATGTATTGCTCGCATACGTTTGTTGGATCAAGCTACCTCGGCACAGAGGAAATCACACGCTATCCAGAGTATTTAGTACTGGGATATGTTTGCAAATGCGGCGAAAAGGTAGAGGTATTTAAAGAAGAAACAGGCGTACAGATTAGTTTTCCTAACGAAATCACGGTTGAATGTTCTTCCGGACACTCTCGAAAGCTGTTGAACGCTGAGTTTTTGTCTCTTGAGCGCTGGCAAGAAAAGTCGAATTAAATGATTATTGCGAGATGAACCGCAAACAAATCCAAGTCGGCTCAACCGTCCTAGTTCGGCTGTACGATGGTCGTGAAGTCGAAGCCAAGATTACGGCTATCGTTAATGGCCCGGCGGGGCAGAAGGTGCATATTGCATTCGGCGCGTTTGCATTGAAGATCGATCCAGAGCAGATCATCAAGACGGTGCAAGTATGATTCAAGCTGGCCCTGAAGATATCGAACAGATTCGCGCTCGCATCCGCAAGATGTCCGATCTGGAGTTGCGCCAGTACGGACGTGCCGCTATAGACTTAGCCAACCCCAAGAAGAACTTTGGTCCGCCCAATCCTTCGTTCCAGATTCAGTTAGACGAGGCGAGGGCGGAATGGCGCAGACGGCATCCGAAATAGGAGGATAAATGAAACCGTTCCCGCTGATGTTGTTCGCATTCGCTTTGCTGCTGACGCCCACTAGCGCACAGAATCGACATCCGGGTGCAGAACTCTTCACGCCTACTCGTATCGATTATTTGGCGACAGTTCTTCAAGCGTCCTTGCGAAGAGACGCCGTTTCAGAAGACGATTTTGATTTGGGTATCACCTATACCGATTCCGAAACTATCTTGATCTATGTTCGCTATCACCCTAATGCAGATCGGAAAATCATTAACATGACCATAGAATCGGCCCACAGGGTAATAAAAACGACCGCTCACGGCTACGGATGGGACGGCTGGGTCAAGATAAAAGAAGATGTAGACGTATACAAACCCAGCGATTTGAAGCCATGATCGTGGATCGCCACGGGAACTCAGGAGGCCTCTTGAAAATCATTTCTGGAGTCATCTTACTAATTTTCATCGTCGCCCCTTCCCGGGCACAATCGCCAACTCTGAACGACGGTAACACTCTGTTGATTTCCTGTCAGGTAAGCGTTCGCCATTTAGATGGCACTGAGCCAACGACAGCCTTTGATTCATTTAGAGACGGCGAATGCTTAGGGCTAATCAGCGGTGTGAATTATGTATCACTGAAGGTTTGTCCGTCGAACGGTGTGACTCTCGGGCAATCAGTTCGTGTCGTGTATAAATATTTGCGGGACCGCCCTGAGAGGTTGAATGAAAGGGACGCTAAACTTGCAGAGGAGGCGTTCACGCAAGCGTTTCCTTGTAAACACTGACGCAGTGGAGCCGAGGGCGGGAGGATTGCACAGCCCATCAATCTGTCCCACAAAATTCCTGCTGTCCCACAAATTGTCCCACATCTGTGCCCTCAGACGCCCAAAACACGCCAAAAGCTGGTACTGGTATGTAGTCTAATGTATTGAAAAGGAAGGAATGGCGCTTCGTCTCGGCGTATTAGCAAACCGCCGCATTCAGCCGCTCTGCCACCTCTCCGCGGCGTGCTTTCAATAGCTTAGCACATCTGCCCTAGTTTACTTGGTGCACGGACTTTCATGGCATCCAAAGTCGTCTCCATCCGCTTCATCGCCGCGAGCACAGCCGGGTCAGAAGCCTTGATATAGCGAGCCTTGGTCACGGGCGCTCTTGCATCCGCAGGAAACGCTGGACGATCTTCTCGTCCGCGCCCAGCTCATACAAATTCGACGCGATGCCACGCCTGAAACCAATTGGGAATTGAAAACATTGCAGCGGGCGAACCTAATTCCGCCCGCATGCTCGTCGACTGTTTTAGTCCTCGAAGCTTCTCGCTCCACCCTTCATCCGATTCTTGACCAAGTTGGTCCAAACAAACTTGATCACCCGTGCGTCGTTGTAGCAATAGGCCAGGTTGTGATTCAGGGTGGAGAAGCAATGCTGCTGGCAGGTTGTTTTCATTCCAGCCAACTGTTTTGCCGTCAAACTTGTGGCCATCAATGTTTCCCCAATCGTAGGTGGAGGCATACATGGGGAAACAAGGAGCCACCGTGCCGTCGGTGCGGATGATGACGTTGTTCTGGCCAGCCCGACAATCCCATTCGGCAAAATGCAACTCACCATTGGCATCCTGCACAAAGCCGGGCGTTCCGGCGAGTTGTTTGGCGATATCGCCGTTGGTCCCGGTTCCATCGCCGTTCCACCCGAGGCGTTTGAGGTCACTTCCACTCGCCATGCGAATGAACGCTTTAATCTCTTGCAAACGCTGCACGGAATTAACCATCTGATATCCGGCTTTGTTCTTTGCAATGAGCCAATCCACAAGGGAATCAATTTCCGGCCAATCTTCCGGCCGGATGTAGGTTGGATTGTCGCTGAGATGCTTGAAGTGCTCGTCCTGCTCAAGCATCGGCGTTTCGTTGATGTGGTAGTCGGTCGCGACGCGGTTGTCGCGCGCGAACTCCGTGATCTGCCGGACGTCCTGTGTGTTGTTCCGGCAGATGTTCAGATTGAAAAAGACCATGTAGCCGTAGACGTACTGCTTCTTCATCAGATGTTCGAGATGCTTGCGGCCGGGCACGACGGCTTTGGGCAAGCTGGGCTTTTCGTCCCAGGAATCGAGTGCGAAGTTGAAAACACCGACTCCCGCGTCGCCTAGGCGATCGGCGACATCGGGGCGCAGCAGGCGCCCGTTGGTGCCGACGTAAATCCAGAACCCCTTTTTGGCCGCGTAGTAGATGACCTTGTGCGCAAAGTCGGGGCGCAACAACGGCTCGCCACCCATCAATGCCAGCACCCGACAGCCGTGATCATGGAGCCAATCAATCGAACGGCGCGCCACGTCTTCGGTCATGCCCTTGACCTTGTTGTTGTAGGCCCAGCAATACCAGCAGTCGAGATTGCACTTGTACTCAAGAAAAAGGTACGCAGTAATGGGATGAAAATCGCCCGGCAACACGCGCGAGCGGATGTACGGGAACAGCCAGCCTCGCATCTTGCGATAAATCTCAGGGACGGTCCAATCGCGCTTCTCAGGAATAGGGTCGGGGCCAGGGTCCAAAAGCTTTTCGGGAAAGCGCGGGAATACCGGGTCCGGGAGTTTCATGCCTTTTGCGGCAGGGACCGCCACGGGCCCTGGTGCGGAGTGCATCAGTAAATTGTGAATATCGACGTCGATGCGGAATTTTGGTGCCGTAGCCATGAACTCTGCTCCTTTACTCTAACGTCCAGGCGTAGTCGAGTTTGCAGACAGCCCGCAGGGCTTTGATGCGCATCACGCCTAGCAGGTTGAAAAGTTTTTGAATCAATCTCCGGCGATTCCCTGTGCCTCGCGTTGCCAATTGCTGGCCGGAATTTGCACTTGCGAGAGTTCCGGAGCGCCATCAGCGGGTTCGTTCCGCAACTGGGCCTCGAGGGCCGCTAGTTGAGCTTCAATGTCCTGCGCGACCTTGCGCTTGCGGATGACCTCCTCGCGATAACGCCGCAGGAAATAGTCGATGGTTTCGACGCGGATCCTGATGGAGCCGGAAGGCTTGTTCTCGTCGAGATCCTTGAAACAGAAGTAAGGTGTGCCGGACTGCTCGATGATGCCTTCGACCACACCGTAAATCGGCGCGTCGTGCCCACACTTGAAGCTGGAGATCTCCAGAGCCACAAGGTTGGGATGGCGCGCTGCGAACTTGGCGGCCCAAACTTTGTGGTTGGTGCTGCACGAGTAGGAGTTTTTCCAAGCGTCGGTAATGTCGAGCGGGCTGCTGACTACGCCGGCCCTCACTTCTTCACCAAAAAGTCTTTCGAGCAAGTCCTCATCGAGCGGGAGCGTATTCTGGGAAAAGATGGGATAGCCGAGCTTTTGGAATTCATCGAGGATCTCGTGATTGAGTCCCGGATCGTGGTGGTAAGGGCGCGCCAGCATGACGATGCCAATGCGGTCCTCGCGCTCTAATTGGTCGAGAACCTGGCGAGCGCGTTTGCGAATGCTGGTCTCATAGTCACTGAGCGCGGCGAATCCTGATTCCACTGCGCGCTCGTTCTCCTCCGGAGAGAGCCCCAGGACGGACTGCCACGCTTGTAGCATCTGGTAGGCGAACAGCTTGCGATCCGCGAAATTGAGGACCGGGTCGATGTACTTCAGGTTGGCTTCGGCGAAGACGTCGTTCTCTTTGGTGAACGCGGCCTTCACGGTTTCAGGAGTGGCCGTCACGGTTGGGCATGCGTTTGCGCCTACAATTTTGACCAAGGGCGAATGCAGAACGTCGTACATCGGGAAAAAGATGACGTTTAGCGGCTTTTTGCGATGTTTCTCCTGGATCAGATTGTAGACGTGGGATATCCCAATTTTCGCCGGGAAACAGGGGTCGATAGCGCCGCGGCTGGCACCCGCGCGATACAGCTCGGAACTCGTATAGTCGGAATAAATGATGTTCTCCGGTTGGAGGCCCAGGCTTTCGAAGTAGGCGTTGAACAAAGGAGCATACGTGTAGATGTTCAGCACGCGTGGAATGCCGATACGGACTTTGCTGCGATTCTGCATGAGCGCGACGCGCTGCTTTGCCGATTGAGTCCATGCCCGCGTGGGAATCGAGTCGGCCACATTCTTGGCGTTCGTGGGACGAAAGACTTCCTTCGAGGCGACATCGACAAAATTCGGATGTTTGTCCCGAATCTGGTCCAATCCAGCTTTGATGTCTTTCATTTCGCTCAGATCTTCTACCGTTCCTTTTTCGCAGGTGGCGATAATCAGCCGCTGTTCGCCGTGCATGAGTGGAACCTTGGTGATGCGCTCGATGGGCACGAGGTTCTTTATCGGTTCGGTTCTTACGTCGATGAAGGTACGCAGACAGTTGTTTTTACAGAAGTAGCAGCGGGTCCCTTCATTGCGCGTCGTGCGGTACTCAATCTTGCGGACGGCCTCGAGCCCGATGAACGTTGATTGCTGTCCGTTGCGCCATAGACGCAGCGATTCCTGCGCGGCGCCGATTGCCCCGGATTCCCCGCAGTGCTCATGCACGATGATTTCCGGCTGCTTGCCGGAGGCACGGAAGCTGTTGCGGATGAAATCAACTTCGGCCTTCACCACGGCAAGATTGTTTTGGGTTCCCCCCTGCAGAACAAACCGCGTACCCAGCGCGGCAAGATTTGGAATGCTGGCGACATACAGGAAGACGTTCTTCGGAAGCACGGCGGCGAGGCCCGCCAGAATCTCCTCGGCCTGCCACCCTTGGCGCTGGAAGTTCACGATGTCGGACTGCATAAAGACAGCACAGCCGTAACCGAAGACGGGCATGGCCTGGGCGGAAAAGGCAAGGTCGGCGAACTGATTAACGTTTAGTCCGAAGCCCTCAGCAGTGGATTGGAGAAAGTATCCGTTCCCCGCGGAACACTGTGTATTGAGCTTGAAGTCTTTTACGCGGCCGTTGTGCAGGATGATGATTTTGATGTCCTGGCCGCCGACATCGACGATCACATGCGGGTCTTCGTAAAACTTGAGCGCGGATTCGGTGTGTGCCACGGTTTCCACCAAGGCGACATCGGCCTTCAGAACATCTTTCAGAATGTCCTTGGCGTAGCCAGTGGTCGCGACACCCAACACTTCGAGTTTGGCATTCTGCGCTTCGACCTGGCCGCGCAGGCTCTCGAACATTTCAATTGTGTCCTGAATGGGATTCCCATTCGACAGCTGATAGGACTTGCAAAGGATGTCGCCTTTTTCATCGAGCAGGACCGCTTTGGTTGACGTGGACCCACCGTCAATGCCGATAAATCCCCCGACGGTGCTACCTTTCTGAAGAGTCACCGGCGTGAACTTCTTGCGGCGGTAGGATTCTCGGAAAGAAGTGAGTTCGATGGGATCGGCGACCAGGCCTTTTCCTCCTGCCTTGGCTTTTTCCTCCTGACGGCCGAATTCAATATAGCGAACCAGTTCTGCGTAGCCGCGATAGCAGCCGATGCAGTCGTCCTCACTGCGGCCGAACTCAATGGCACCGAGTGCGGCAAAGTACTGCGCGTTCTGTGGGACCTTGATCAGATCTTCGGGCTTCGAACCGTCTGGAACCGCGACCTTGCGCTCCTGCCACATGCGGGGGATGTTTGCCTGCCATGCTTCGCGCATCCCGCGAATAAAACCATTGGGGCCACCCAGGAGCAACACGTGCGGCCGTAAAGTGTGGCCTCGAGTTAGTACGCTCAGATTCTGCAGGACGATGGCTTCAAACAGCGACGCCATCAGTTCGTCCGGGGGCGTGCCGACCTTCTGAAGGCCGTTAATGTCGGTTTCCGCAAATACGCCGCACTTGCCGGCGACTTTGTGGAGCTTAATCCCTGCATACTTCAGCTCGGCCAGCTGGTGCGTAGGGATCTTCAGTTTGGCATTGATTTTATCGATGACCGCGCCGGTCCCTCCTGCGCACTTATCGTTCATCGAGGGGATTTTTTTCTTGCGTCCAGTCTCGTCGTCATCTTTGAAGACGATGATTTTGGCGTCTTGACCGCCAAGTTCAATGACCGAGTACACTTCGGGATGCAACTTCTCTACAGCCAAGGAAACGGCGGTAACTTCTTGCACGAATTTCGCGCCGACCTGGTCAGCAATCGCGCCACCGCCTGAGCCGGTCACGAACATGCGAGTATTGTGCCGATCGATTCCAACTTCGGCTGCCATGCGCTTGAGGAACTCGAGTGTCTTTTCGGGCTGCTTGGTTTCATGGCGTTGGTAGTCTTGCCACAACACTCGATCCGTCGACGAGTCGACGACCACTGCCTTCACTGTAGTTGAGCCTACGTCAAGCCCCACGAAGAACTTGGTGACGTGATCGTGCGGCTTCTGCGTTTGAGAGGCTTGGTTTAGTTGCGGCCGAAGCGGAGCAATCTGAACTAGTTGCGAAGCCTTATGGTCGTGCATTGCTTCCTCTCTTTTAGAAAGTCGGCATATCCACCTGTCGGCCGGTCTTTTGGTGCCAACAGGGCTGTAACCATCCAAGATAGGCAACTGCTCGGCCCGCTTAGGGCTTGGAAATTTCTATGGGATATTGATTTTAGTCGCCGGAAGCCGCCGGAATCGCGATTCCTGTTGCCCGCGCCCGCTTCCAGAACCGCGTGTCCCGGTTGATCCGATCGCTGACGTGCAGAACAAATTGCGCAGCTGTGCCCGCGACCCCTTCACGGTGAGGCACGTGATAGAAGGGCCGCTTAAGCTCGGGATGCTCGTCGATGTAGCTGCGGATTTCCTGGAGGCTCTTGCCTGTCGATTTGAGACATTGCTCGAATTCAGCTTTGGCTTTGACCTTAGCTTCGCCGAGGGCCATTTGCACGCGGCTGTGTGCGTTGACTTCGCCTTCGCCCGAAGTCTCGATAGGCAAGAAGATCATGTCTTTGAATTTGTTGATTACAGCCGATTGCACTCCGTCAGACTGCGACGACGGCATGCACCCGAAGGGTTTCAGCGCCAGCACCATGTGGCAGAGCTTGTGAACCGTGTAATACACATTCTTGCCGACTTCGAGGTGTCCCTCCCCGCCACGAGCAAACTGGTTATAGAAAGGATGCGCCATGTCGGCCAGTTCCGTCTGTGGCACGAGTTGGTGACTAATTCCACCAAGCTGCTTAATGGTGCGATGGTAGAAGAAATTCCACATACGCTGCCCGGCGCCGATTCCCCATAGCTTCTTGCGCAATCCAATGTAGTTGCCGAAATGTCTCTTCGCCTCGTACCACTTCGGGTTGGCGTGTGGACGATTTACCGGCCATTTTGCTATGGCGTGAGCCTTCGCCTGGTACATCAAGTAAGCGACCCATGTAGCAATCGGCTCCACCAGAACTTGCGCACCTTCGCGTTCCAAGAAATCGAACATATGGAAGTTTCCGTCGCCCTCGGTCAGCTGCGCCCAAAATTCGCCGGTAATTTTAACCACCGGCTTTACACGCGTGCGATCGACTTCAATGGAATTCAATTTGTCACGGGCGTTCTGCAACGCATGCAAGTAATCCTTGCCCCACATGTGCTCATGCCATTTGCCAAACACATTAACGGTGTTTCGCAGGACCTTGTTGCTCTTGAACTTAGGCTTAGCCCAGTTCGGTGCTAGTTGTTCAATCTCGAAAGCCCGGCGGTTCTTCAAGTCTTCGCACAATCCATCGACGGTCTCGCGAAAGACGCGATCTGTCTCGCCCTTCTTCGCCTCAAAGGGGCGGATTTGGTACACGAGGTCGTTGATCACGTCGCCCAAGTGCATGGCGTTCAGCATTCCGAAGCCGAAATCAACGGTGAACTTCAACCCGGGCTCTCCGGACTCGGCCTTAATTCCGTCGCTGTCTTTGAATAACAGCACGCGGAACCCGTCGAAACCCGCATTCTTCAATGCGAAGCGATATTCCGCCTCATACATGCCGAATCGGCAGGGCCCGCAGGAACCTGCTGTGAAGAACACGTAGTTATCCAGAATGTGCTGGCGTGAGAGACCCTGTTTCTCCAGAAACTGGAGATACTGCACCAAGTTCCCGACCGTGAAGTAGGTCGGATTGCACTGACCGTTATTGCCAAACTCCTTTCCCGTCTGGAAGCCGGCGACATCCGGGACAGGAAGTTTTTCGCAGTTGTAACCACACCCTTGAAACACCGCGCGAATCAAATCTTCATGTTTCCACGTGAAGCCCCCAAACAGGATTGTGACCCGGCTGCGCTCGTCTGCCGTAAAGGCTCGCTCGACTGGCCGGTGAAAATGCTTCCCCTGGTCCAAGCCCGCGATTTTCCGCAGACGCGCGCGTTCCGCCTCTAAACGTTCCCTGATTTCCGATTCAGTCGCAATCTGGACGAAATTCGACGGCATAAAGTCCTCCGTGTGCTGAATTCTTGTAGTTGAAAGTGAATTTTGCAGCGGTGTTGGAACTGGTGGACAAAAGAGAGACTGGAAATCCGGTGACTTCTTTACACAACAGGACGCGACGAAAAGCGGAACGTGAAGTCCGCTCGACTGGTTCGTGTCTACGAACAAATGCCATCCGAACCCCGGGACACTGAGTTTGGGAGATCGAACTTTACTACCGAAGCTTAGATGCACCTCAGAGCCAAACTTGATACATCAAAAATTAGTGCAACCTACAGTCCGACAGCTTGACCAAGTCCTAGAACCCCGCAAGTCCTAGAACCCCGCAAGTTCTAGAACCCCAGCGTGCGGCGGGGGCAGAGACTACAGGCGTGTCGTTATCGCTGTGGCGACGGCGCCAGCCGTGAGTCTATAGCCCAAAAACGTCGGACAGCTCCGTTTGCGAAGCCTGAAAAAGTATGTATCTGAGGGGGGCTGCAGCATCATCGAATCAAACGACAGACATAGAAGCGGGAGGTGAAAGCAAGAGATGTCCGTAGGTTCTGCGAAAGAGAGCTTGATTCTTGGTCTCGGACGGCTGGTTTGGCTGAGCCTCACAGTGCTGCTTTGCTGTTTTTCCGCATGGTCTCAAGAGCCTCCGATGAACAAAACAGCGGATAGCGCACTAGCTGACTCGCAGGAAACACAGGCTTCCGGTGGGCTGCAACATGCTGAGCACAAAGCGGGAAGCATCAGCGGAAAGGTTGTTGATCAATCCGGAGCCAACATTAGCGGGGCTGTAGTGAAACTTACGCGTGAAGGCCAATCTTCGGGCCTCGAGGCAACGTCGAATGAGGACGGACTATTCGCGTTTACCAACGTCGCCCCGGGCCCCTTCCAGCTGACAATTTCATCGCCGGGCCTCGCGTCGCAGGAGTCCTCCGGGGCCCTGCAGTCTGGCGAGGCCTACGTCACTCCGCTGATTATGTTGGTCATCACCACTCAGGTAACAGAGGTGCACGTTGGACTTACGCCGGAGCAACTGGCGGATGTGCAGATCAAGGAACAAGAAAAGCAGCGGGTGTTGGGGGTGATCCCGAACTTTTATGTCAGCTACGACGCGAATCCCGCTCCCCTCACGGCGAAACACAAGTTTGAGCTCGCGTGGAAATCGGCCAGCGACCCGGTCACGCTCATCGGGGTTGGGGTGCTGGCGGGGATTGGTCAGGCCGGAGATCGTTGGGGCGGGTACGGACAGGGAGCGCAAGGATATGTGAAGCGCTACGGCGCGAGTTACGCGAATGTGTTTGCCGCAACGTTTATCGGCGGCGCGATAATGCCATCGGTTCTCAAGCAGGACCCACGTTATTTCTACAAAGGAAGCGGCAGCAAGCGATCCAGATTTCTCTATGCCATGGCGAGTTCGGTTATATGTAAAGGGGACAATGGGCAGTGGCAGCCGAACTATTCGAATGTCATCGGAAGTTTTGCTGGCGCCGGACTGCAAGCTCTCTACCTTCCCGCGAACGATCGCCGCGGATCCGGGTTCGTGGTCTCGTCGGCGCTAATCCGACTTGGTGAGACGTCTCTCGCCGGTGTCCTTCAAGAGTTCGTTTTCTCGAAGTTGACACATGGCACTAGGCGCTCGGCATCGCAGCCCTAACTACCTACGGCGGGGCGGTTGTCGGCTGCCAAGTGTTGATTGATGTCTCAACGATGCCGGTCGTGGGAAGGGCTTTCTCGGTCGTTCGTCGTTGAATTCAAGCACATCCTCTGTGCGCGCTTCCTCCGGGCTGAAGCCATTGATAGCGCGGGCCTGATGTCGGAACTAAGCTCCGACCCCTGATCCTTTGATTAGCAAGAATGCTCGGGCTTTTGGCCGAGGCGGGTCTGCTGAATGGAAAGAGGGCGACCACGCACTGGAAATTCGGACGCGAATTGGCACTCCGCTATCCTCAGGTGAAGGTGGAATTCAATCCGATCTGGGTGAAAGATGGAAACGTCTACACCTCGGCCGGAATCTCCGCGGGGATCGACCTGGCGCTTGCGTGGGTGGAGGAGGATTGCGGAGGTAAAATTTCGCACGAAATCGCGCGCGAGCTAGTCTTGTTCCTACGCCGCCCAGGCGGACAAGCTCAGCTAAGCGCTTCCTTATCGGCACAGGCATCGGAAATGAAGGCGATTCATGAGCTTCAGGTTTGGATTGCGGAAAACCTTAATAACAATCTGTCCGTACAGAAGTTGGCGGACCGAACTGCAATGAGCGTTCGGAATTTCGAGCGCGTGTTCACCCGCGAGTTCGGAAAAACGCCATCCCACTATGTCTTGCAAATGCGAGCCGAAGCTGTGCGCCGGCAGCTGGAGAGAACGGACCAAGGCCTCAAACAAATCGCTGCCGCCTGCGGATTCGGCAGTACGGATTCGATGCGGCGCGCCTTCCTGCGATCCGTGGGAACCACGCCCCACAGGTATCGCCATCAGCTCCACGATCCTGGATGATGTGTTTAGGTGTCGGCCCACTTTGTTCAAGTCCACGTGTTCCCCGCCCCCCGAGTGGAGCATTACGCTGGTTGACGGATTTCTCATGCCGAAGCTCTTGCCGCCCCGGCAGCGCTGTGCGCCGACGGCACGGATGAGAACAACGGAATGAGTCCCTCAACCAATGTCGGATGGGTCAGAATCGCATCGCGCAGCGCTGTATATGGTAGCGCCGCACTCATGGCAATTTGCACGGACGTCATAACTTCTCCGCCGCCGACGCCAAACGCCGTGAAGCCTAGGATCCACCGATATACCTTTCGCTCGATCACAGCGACGCGCTGGCCCCGACCGGCAAAGGTCCACGCGGCGACCGTTGAACCCGCTCCCCCGCCAAGGATGACGAGGTCGAATTCCTCGAGGTCTGAGTTCTGAAGTGCTTGGGTTACCGTGGTGTTTTCCGTGTTCGTCATGCGACTTTCCTTTCTGCGCGATAGGCGCTCGCTCCTCCTCTGCATCGATTGGACTAGGCTGGCAGCTGACGTCCCCTCCCGGGAAAGCCCATAACCCAACGTCCGTGCGATTGGTCCTTGCGAAGATTCGTAACGCAGCACAATCTGAGTTGGATTAAGAATTCCCCCAAAAGGGCGCCGCCCCCCACTGCCATCACCTACGGTCAGGGGAGCGGCATCCTCACGGCGTGATTTGAAAACACTATTTCTGCGAAACCGTTTGATCGAGCTTCAACGGCGCCGCTCCGAAGTTGACACTGAACCGCTTGCACCATATGGAAACGGCCCGATATTTCGCCAAGTCCACATTCGGTCCAAGCGGATAATTTTGATCGCCGATATTGCCCTTAATTACGCCTAGATCGATAAAGCCCGCGTTCTCCACTGTGGCGCTGTCTCTCGCGTCGTCAGCGGCCACGATGTAGACGTGAACGTCAGGGCCGTTGGACGTTTTGAAGTTTGTGAGGCGAAGAAAGCGGCTCCCGTCCGCCAAACGATAAATCGTGGCAGTGCCCCCGGTGGGGTGCAAAATACTATAGAAGTTTCCGGACTCCAGGGCTTGCGCCGGTGAGTCGGCTTTCACCGTTGGGAAGGGTTCGTCGACTTGGCGATTCATAACCAGTCGCTCCGGCCGAAATGCGTACCACGCAAAGAACAACGCGATGGCAACGATGGGAACAGCGATTGTCCACTTTTTCATTTTCCTATCTCCTTGAACCTGGACTCACGGGGGTCGGAGCTGTTCGATTCCCGTGCCGAAATATGCAGCGCTTGTTATTAGCGTGGTCCAGCATTGCGCAATCGGGACCAACGCCCCCGCGGGCCTGAAGAAACACCTCCGCGGCGACCAGCATCCCCAGCGTCGGGGCCGCGAAATAGATCCATAGGGCATGCCAGTAGCCGGCACGAAATGCCGGCCCAAATGTCCGTGCGGGGTTCATGCTCATTCCGGAGAGAGGCGTTTCGAATGTTATGAACGTCGCATACAGCGCCCCGACAAAATAGGGCGTGTACCGTGCCAATGGCTTGTAGTTGGACACGAACAAGACGATGCTCATCAATGCGAAAGAGATCACCAGTTCGCCTGCGAATGCCCACGCGTTTCCATATCGGCCCGGCGCGGTCACTGCGTACCGTACGGCGTCATTCTGAGGAGCACCTCGTAGCAAGAACACAGCTATCAGGACCCCACTCATTGCGCCCGAGAACTGTGCCATGACATAAAACAGCGCATCCCAGAACTCCACCTTTCCCAAGCGGTAAAAACTCAACGTGATCGCCGGATTGAAATGCCCTCCAGACTGTTGGCCCCACGGCGTCATCACAATGGCGACGACAGTCGCACCGATGGCCAGTCCCATAAGGGCCCGACGCAACAGCGCACTGGCAATGAGATGTCGGACGGGCGAGACAGGGTGCTGTAATAAAGTCGCAAATGCGCAAACCGAGAACATATACAGAGCCAACTCGCCAGCTTCCATTACATACTCGGGCCAGTGGAGGCGGAGGTTTCCGAGTGCGTTCTGAGAGACTGCTTCGCGCGTGCACTGTGGCGGCTCGCTTCTAATCATTCCGGTCTCGAGCAGTTCGTTTCATGGTTGACGGAATATCGGAAGCTTATCGATCGGTGTCCGTAGTTATCCTCTCGATGATGGCGACAAATACTGCAAATCCTGCGTCTGAATCTGCGCCTAGCGCACCCTTAGCCGACGATGAGACTCACTGCTTCAAACGCCTTTGATCTCGCCCCCGTCCATACGCACAGACGCTCCGGTCATCCACTTCGCGGCGGGCGACACCAGAAAACCCAGCAAATCGGCAATCTCCTCTGGCTTTCCAAAGCGGCTGATTCCAGCTTCTTCCGGAAGCTTCTTGGTTGCCTCTTCCACGGTGAGATTGTGGGCAGGTGCCCATTTCTCAAAGAAGGAACGCCGGCGTCCGGTCATCACAGCGCCCGGCACCACGCTGTTGACCTGCACACCGTCTTTGATTCCTTGCTCTGCGAATGCCTTAGCGAGTGCGCTGATTGCCGCATTCTTGGCCGCGACCGCCGCGAATCCAGGCTTAGGATCGAGAGCCGCGCTTCTGGAGATCAGCACGACTGACCCATTCGAACCCTTCAAAGCGTACCAGGCCCGTACCGTCAAGCGACGCGCGCCGTGCAGCTTAAGTGCCATGCCGTCCTCCCACTGCGCGTCCGTCATCTCGAACAAGTCAATTTGCGGGACTGCACCCGCGATGTTGAGCAGTGCGTCGATTCTGCCAAAGCGGTCAAGGGTGCCCTTGACCACGATTTCAGCCGACTCAGGCTCGCGCAGATCGAGTGCGTAGACCAGCGCTTCGGCGCCTGCGGACCTTACCTCGCCCGCGGCTTTCTGCAACTCCTGCGCATTTCTCGCGACCAGCACAATGGCCGAGAAATCACGGGCCAGCCGCAAGGCTGTCGCACGTCCAATGCCTTGGCTTGCGCCGGTGACGATAGCTATAGAGTTGATCTTCATGGCTTCCTCTTCACGAAATTAAGTCCTTGCCTAGGCTTGTACACGAACGCTTTTCGCGGAAGCGTCGCTTGCGGCCTCCAAAATCACATCGACCACAAGATCTGGAGCCGTATACATAGGACTGTGATCCACGGAGTGCGATCGGACGTTCGCGCCCATCCGATCACTCATGAAGCGCTGAGTATCCAGACTGATCATGCGATCCTCTTCCGCAAGGAGAAACCATGATGGCTTTGTTTTCCACGCCGGTGCAGGCGACTTCTCTTCAATACATTTCAGAGCGATCGGCCGCTGCACCGCCGCCATGATGGTTGTTTGGTCCGACGAGGCCTTGTGGGCAACTGCGCGGCGAAAACCATCTTCCGGCATCCAGATAAAGCCATGCGCATCGGGCGCTAGGCGCGGAGCTTCCGGATGCGGATCAACACGATAAAACACCTGGCCAACGGTTTCACCCTCATCGGGTGCCAATGCAGCGATGTACACGAGAGACTTCACTCGGTCCTCGGGTGTCGCAGCTATCACGGCGCCAGCGTACGCGTGCCCCGCGAGAACGACCGGCCCATTGGTTCGTTCAAGGGCACGTTGGAGAGCGGCAACGTCATCCGTGAGCGATGTAAGAGGAATCGGCGCACACGTAACCTCAAGGCCCTGTCGTCGCAACAACGGGATGGTGTTCTGCCAGCAGGAACCGTCTGCCCACGCTCCATGAACCAATACAACCGTCACGTCCTCAAGGAAGGAATTCATTTTGGACCCCTTTTATTTGCTCCGAGGCGACGTGTCGTTCGTCTCAAGAAACTCTCGCATCGCAGAGGCGATCTCGACGACATGTGTCTCCGTCGCAAAATGTCCGGTATCTAGGAACTGGACCTGGGCACTTGGTAAGTCTTTGCGAAATGCCTCCGCGCCCGCAGGAATGAAAAAAGGATCGTTCTTGCCCCAGATTGCGAGCAAAGGCGGCTTCGATTTGCGCAAATATTCCTGAAATTTCGGATAGAGCTTCACGTTGGACGCATAGTCCAAAAATAAATCCAGCTGAATCTCTTTATTCCCCGAGCGTTCCATCAGCGCCGTATCCAAGGTGTAGGACTCCGGCGCAACGCTCTCCGGAACCGCCACCCCGTGCGTGTACTGCCATCGCGTGCCCTCAAACGTCAAAACATTGTCACGGATCACTTTGCGGTTTTCTGCTGTTGGCGCCGCCCAATATTTCCGAATCGGCCCCCACGCATCACCAAGACCCTCTTCGTACGCGTTTCCGTTCTGTGAAACGATTGCTGCGATTCGTTCGGGGTGAGCCATTGCCAAGCGGAAGCCCGTCGGCGCACCATAATCGAACACATAGAGTGCATAGCGTCTGATTTTGAGTGCTTCCGTGAAGGCTTCTATCGTCCTGGCCAACGCATCGAACGAATAGGTATATTTTCGTTCGACGGGCACCTCGGTAAATCCGAAGCCTGGCAGGTCCGGCGCGATCACCCGGTAACGATCGGCCAGCCGTGGAATGAGCTCGCGGAACATAAACGACGATGTCGGAAACCCATGTAGCAACAGAACAACCGGCGCACTCGGGTCGCCTGCAGCTCTGTAGAAGACCTGGACGCCGTCTGCTTCGATTTTGCGGATGGACGTGAGAGGCATAGCAAACTCGGTCCCGGCAGGACGCGAAAGCGCCGTTTGTGCTGAAGGATTCTGGCTCATGAAATTCCTCCTCATTCTTTCCGGCTGATTGCCACTTTGCGACGCGCTAGCGCTTAAATCGCGGCAGACGAATCGTGTTAATGCAGGTGAAAGACCAACAAGGAAGATCTCAATCAGAGGAGTGATTGCGGAGCTAAGTCATTCCGACAGCGCCAGATGTCTTCGTAAGATCCCGCGGACAGTTCGAACAACTACTGACGAATTTGTGACGGACGCCCGACAATGACAACTTCCAGTCACGCCGACCGTCAGGCAACGTATATGTACCACGCTAGCGGGGGAAAGATGCCAACTTCAAATCAACCGTGTGCTCTGCGACTTCTGGCTCGGCTCTCGTGTGGCGCCGGTGAGGATCGCATTATTCGAAGCTTCCGCATCCTGTAAACCAGCGATGTCCGCTTCATTCCTAGTCGCTCTGCCGCGCCATTGGGACCAGCCCACTACCCAGTTGCTCGCTTCGAGCGCACGGACGATATGATCCCGTTCCACCTCTTCAAGACCCGTCATAGGCACATCCGTTCCTGGCGGGGGTGGATCGGCTCCAACTCGGCAATCGGGGCGCGAAGAACAGAATGAGGAGAAAGAATCACTGCTCGTTCGATGAAATTCTGCAATTCCCGAACGTTTCCAGGCCAGCGATATCGCACCAGCGCATCCATCGTCTCCGAAGGAATCTCGTCGATTCTCTTGTTCATTCGTCGCGCGTAGATGCTCAGTGAAATGCCAGACCAGTTTTGGGATGTCCTCGGTACGTTGCCGCAAGGCCGGGACATTGATGCGGGAAATACCTTCAGCCGATAGTAGAGATCTTCGCGAAATGTCGTCTGCTTTACCATACCAGCCAAATCGCGATGCGTGGCTGCGATCAGGCGGACATCAACCTTGTGAGTCCGGTTGCTGCCCAGTCTCTCGAATTCCTGCTCCTGCAGGACTCGCAGCAGTTTTGCCTGAAGTTCCAGCGGAATGTCGCCGACTTCGTCAAGAAAGAGCGTGCCCTTATTCGCGAGTTCAAAACGTCCCGTCTTCTGCGCGATCGCTCCGGTGAATGCCCCCTTTTCGTGCCCGAACAGCTCACTTTCGAGGAGCCCAAGCGGGATCGCGGCGCAATTCAATTTAACGAAGGCCCGTTCCCGGCGGCCGCTCAGATTGTGGATCGCGCGCGCAATCAGTTCCTTACCGGTTCCCGTCTCGCCCAGGATCAGCACGCTCGAATCCGTAGGCGCCACTACGGACACCAGGTGCAAGGCGGCTCTTCAAAGCCGGGACTCTCTCCGACGATTGCCCCAAACTCGAGCGCGAATTTCCTCCTCGAGATAGAGTCTCTGTTTCGTTTCTTTATCTCGATCCTTTGTCGCCTTTTCGTACTCCAACGTGTTCTCAACTGCAATCGCTACCTGACAGGCCACCTGCTCCAGCAAGATGACGTCGTCTTTCTCAAAAGCATTGTCCGAACGCCTGGAGAGCATCAGAACGCCAACCACGCGATCGCGGCCTACGAGCGGAAGATAACACCCCGCTCTGAGGCCTTCCTCGATCACGCGCTCATAAAGAAGCTGGCCGTCAGGATTCCCATAAATTTCAGGATCCTCGCGGACCTGTTCGAAGCTATCGATCCGGACGCTCTTGCCCTTCCGCAATACCTGACCCGAGATCGAACTATTCATCGGCACCAACGATCCCTCGCGGAAGGGTCCTCTCGCGTCGGGATTGTACAAGGTAGTGACGCGTAACTCGCCGCTCTCGGAGTCGGGTAGCAGCAAGGCGGACACGTCACATTGCATTATCTCTGAATAGATTCGTCGAAAGCGCCTCAACCACTTGCCGGAGGTCCAACCTGGATGTCACGCTGCTTGCGATTTCCAGAAGCAATCGCAGCCGATCGCGTTCATGGCGTAACTCTTCTTCATTGAATGTGACGCTCAATCGCGATCCCTGCGATGTGGCTGGCATTCTCGATCAACCGTCAGGTCGGTTGCATCAGGGCTACGCGCTTCACGATAATGGATGGCGAAAGTACCGAGGACCTTACCTTCGCTCGTAAACAGGGGCCGCGACCACACTGCACGAATTCCGTAAGGCGACAGCAGGTGACGATAGTCATCCCAGAGGGGTCGTGTGAGGATGTCGGTCACATAGACCGGCTCCTTCCGATAAACAGCTGTGCCGCAGGATGCGCCTTTCGGACCAACTGCCGTTCGACCCTACGTGAGCACTAAATCCAGGAAGACTCGGGGCCGCCGCGCAATGAAGTTGCTTTCCGTCTTCATCGGGAAGCCAGATTGTGCACAACGTGCCGTCGCCTTGAGATTCGACCAACCGAGCAATGATCGTCAGCACTTCAGGCAGCGGAGATCCAGCAAAAATCAACTTCAAAATGTTAAGTACGGCCTCGCTGGAAAACAGGCCCGGCTCGTTCTGAGCCGGTTCAACTTTCGGTAGGACGTGTGCCGGAGATTGCATTGTTCTTCTTGAACTATCCTTTCTTGGGCGCCACTCCATCAAAGGAAGAAAGCGTCGATTAGCCACTCGATAGGGAGATTCCCCTCAGACGCGCGTGACTGCAAGACCTTCAGATTCGGCGGCTAACGCCGCGGATGCATGGAAGGTGTCAGGACGAAGAACAACGATCCCCGGCAATTTCCGAAGGAGGTCTAGGGATAGATCGATCCCAAGCTGATTTCATCGCCCCAACTTCCGGCCAGGTCACGAACTACTGTAAATCGGAAAAAGCGAAAGTGCCACAGAGCAGACGGGGGAAGCAAGCGACTGCGTTCGGTGCTCCCTGCGCGCCCGTAAGTTGCCGTAAAACCTATCAACCCAGCGCCGTGGAGGCAAGGTCGATAGCAACGTTTCACTCGGGCACACAACGTTGAGCGTAGGCAAGACCTTTTCGGTTCTTTTCGAAGGGCTGGCCGGGGCGAGTAAATTCCCTGGCAGGGTGCAAAAAAGTCTTTTTCTTCAGGAGGTCGGTGCTTTAGCGCCGACGTAAACTACGTGCTCTCAACGGGCTTCAGTTTATCCTGAGGAACGAAGGGCCCCTGGAAGCTTCTTCTTCGTTTTGTTGCATTTTCCGCAGCCAGCTAGAGCATTGGGTTCTATTTCGTGCGATCGAGGGACGGAAGCTGTGGCAAGGAATCTTATGAACTCTTAGCGAATCGCAGAGCCACGGAGTTCATGCAATAGCGCAAACCGGTAGGGCGCGGTCCGTCGTCAAACACATGTCCGAGGTGCGCTTCGCACAACCTATGGCCGATGGAAACGCCCAACCAGCACGCCTTTCATCAGAATGTGTCCGTCCATCGCATTCATTACATCACTCTGGGTTGCGTCCGCACCAAGACTTAGCTTTGTATCCAAAGCGAAAAGTTCGAACGTGTAGTGATGATACGGACCAACCGCAGCCGCTCCCATGCCCATATAGCCCACTTTCTTGCTTTGGTTTAGAGCTTGAATGGATCCATCAGGAAGCTGAGGCTGCGCTGGCACTCCCTCGGGAAGCCCATTCGCCGTTCCGGGAATATTAAAGATCATCCAGTGCAGAACCTCATCGGTCTTTTTCATCAGCGAAGTGTCTGGGTCATGCAGGATAAGCGCAAAACTCACCGTTCCGTCCGGCACAAAGGTCCACGTCAACTTCGGAGACACCGGAGTTCCTTCAGCGGCCATCGTGAACTTGTTCGGAATGATGCCACCGTCTTCAAATGCGTCCGTCGTTAGCGTCAACCTGGGCTTTGTTGGGGCAGGCGCGGGAGGTGGTTGCGTTTGCTGTGCAAATACTACGCTGCCGAAAGTCAACGTTAGGATTGCGATCCACGATTTCATATTGCTCTCCCCACGTTCGAACGGCTAGGACCTACCTTTCGCGGCGATCATTGTAAATGAGGTGAAAGAAATTCTCCATGAATCATCGTTGCATGTTGATGATTTAAGCCGAACGCATCCATTATATTTCGGCTGTTCTCAGCGGCTATCTTGCATGAGGATAGGGACTATCGATACGATGCAAATTGCTGAAGCGCTCACTTCGCTGCCTGCCGGATGAATGCAGGATCAGGTGACTTAATAGAGCGTAGGAACGATTGGAGGTTGAAATTGTCGTGAAAAGGAACAAACACCCTCGCAAGGACGTATTCGCCACATGTGCGGCCTTATTTCTCCTTCTGAGTATGGCCGCGGTGGCTCAGAATCCCAGTTTCCACAACGCTCCGGCTTCGGCCAAGACGGAGAAGAACCCTTACCAGGGTCAACAATCGCCGGATGGCAAGTCGGCCTTTCAACTCCGTTGCGTAGCGTGTCACGGACCAAGTGGAGAAGGTTCAGGAAACATACCTTCCTTGGCCAGCGAGAAGGCACAACGCGCCAGCGACGGCGAACTCTTCTGGTATATCACCAAGGGTGACGTGAACAATGGGATGCCCTCGTGGGTATCTTTGCCGGAAGAGCAGCGCTGGCAGATCGTCAACTATCTTCGAGTTCTTGGCGCTTCCAAGCCGGGTTCCCCTCGAGTACCCCTTTCGTCTGACGAAGCGGTCTCTGTCGGTATGAATGCGCCACCGCCGAAGGCTCCATTTACGGACTTCCGTTTTGAGAAGCCAGGCACGCTTCGCAAAATCGCGCTTGCAGATTTGCCCGCTCCGCTCTCAACGACTTCAGCCGGCAACAGCCCTCAAGTTGTGCCGCGACCCGAGAACGCCTGGCCTCAGGTTCCCGCTGGCTTCAAAGTCGAGCTGTACGCAAGCGGACTCGATCAGCCTCGCCTGATCCGCACTGCACCGAACGGAGATTTTTTCGTTGCTGAAAGTAAGGCTGGTGAAATCCTCGTCTTCCGCGGAATCACCGCAGAGAGTAAGCCAGAATTAGCGGGGACATTCGCCACCGGATTGAAACGACCATTCGGAATCAATTTCTATCCGCCGGGACCCGATCCGCAGTGGATCTATGTGGGCAATACTGATTCGGTCGTACGATTTCCGTACAAAAATGGAGACTTGAAAGCCCGCGGTACCTCCGAGCACATCGCAGATGTACCGAGCGGCGATGGTCATTGGACAAGAGACATTCAGTTCACGGCCGATGGTAAGAAGATGTTTGTCTCGGTTGGCTCAGCCTCCAATATCAATGACCCGGATACCACGCCCGAGGAGAAGAATCGCGCCGACGTTCTGGAATTTGATCCTGATGGTTCAGCCATGCGCGTGTACGCCTATGGCATCCGGAATTGCGTTGGCCTGGCGATTCAACCAAAAACAAGTCAGTTGTGGTGTTCCGTCAATGAACGAGACGGCCTGGGCGACAATCTGGTTCCCGATTACATTACTCATGTGCAGGAGGGCGGCTTCTACGGTTGGCCATGGTGGTACATGGGCGAACATCAGGATCCGCGTCACGAAGGAAAGCATCCCGAGCTGAAGAGCAAAGTCATCACGCCGGATGTGATACTTAATCCTCACAATGCATCCCTTCAACTGACTTTCTACGAAGGCAAACAATTCCCGGCCGAGTATCAAGGCGGCATTTTCGCCGCGGAACATGGCTCCTGGAATAGGTCGGTCCGGGTCGGATATGAGTTGATTCGCGTGCCGCTCGATAAATCGGGTCATGCCACGGGCGAATACCAGGACTTCATGACGGGATTCGTCGTGGATAACGGGCATGTTTGGGGGCGGCCGGTTGGCGTCACTGTCGCTCCCGATGGTTCGCTGCTGGTAACCGATGACGGCTCGAAGTCAATTTGGCGAATTAGCTACACGGGAAAGTCAGAATAGGCCGACTGCGCACTGGCGTTTTCGAGCTTGTTTGGATTCGTCCTCCGGCGCGACTAAGGTTGCCTACAGACTTTCTGTTGTTCTTCTACGGCAAGGTTTCTACCGAAGATTTGCGAGTCCAGAGGTATGGTGCTGCTGGGTTGCAGATTTTGGCGGCGAGTCCATGGACGCCGGTCGCGGCGGGCCCTGTTCTTGGGGTTCTTCACGGAAAAGGAGATAACGATGGCTAGATATGGAAAGGCGGCCGCTAAGACGGTCCGCAGCGCGATGCGCCGCAGAAAGCGTGGAACGCTGAAATCAGGGAAGGGCGGCAAAGGCGGCACCGTCAAGAGCAGGAAACAAGCGATCGCCATTGGCCTTTCGGAAGCGCGTAAGAAGGGCGCCAAGGTGCCGCCGCGCAAGAAGTCCAGCTAAGCCAGCAGCCAAAGCAAAAAGGTCTCTTCCTTCAGGAGGCCGGGGCTTCAGCCCCGGCATAACCGCGGTCACCTGTCGGGCTTTAGCCCGTGAAGCTGCTGAGGCCTGCGAGTTGCACCTCCAATTCACAAACTCATTCCATGAGACCCGGACTTCCGCGTTAGACTGGCGCCATGAAATGGAATATCTTCGCCACCGTAACCCTCCTGGCGGGCTTTCTCGCGCTCGACCGCCTTGTCCTCGCGCAACCGCCGCAAAATCAGCCTCCCACAGGGCAAGACTGGCGCGTTAACGGCGGCGCTCCTGGCAACGCTCATTATTCGCCGCTCGCGCAAATCAACCGCGCAAACGTCACACAGCTCGAGGTAGCCTGGTCTTTCGACACGCAAGAATCTGGCGGGCTGCAGACCAGCCCCATCATCGTTGACGGTGTCCTCTACGGAGTCACGCCAACCCAAAAAATTTTCGCCCTGGAAGGCGCCACCGGCAAGCTGCTCTGGAAATTCGATTCCGGCATCATAGGCACGCAACCAAACCGCGGACTCGCCTTCTGGTCGAGCGAGAATGACAAGCGCATCCTCGTGGGCGTAATGCACTTCGTTTACGCGTTGGACGCCGCCACCGGCAAACCGATCCCAACGTTCGGCAAAGATGGCCGCATCGACCTCCGCGAAAATCTCAGCCGTAACGACCCGGAGCCCTTCGTCTCCCTTACCAGCCCGCCTGTCATATATAAGGATATGTTCATCGTCGGCGGTCGCAATGCCGAAACGCTTCCTGCCCCTCCCGGTGACATTCGCGCCTTCGACGCGCGTACCGGCAAACTCCGTTGGACATTTCGCACCGTTCCGCAACCCGGCGAATTCGGATACGACACTTGGCCCAAGGACGCCTGGAAATACACCGGTGCCGCCAACAATTGGGCCGGCATGGCCATCGACGCGGATCGCGGCATCGTCTATGTCCCGACGGGCTCCGCCGCATTCGATTTTTACGGCGCCAATCGCATCGGCGACGATCTCTTCGCAAACTGCCTCATCGCCATCGACGCCGAAACCGGCAAGAGACTCTGGCATTTCCAGGGCGTCCACCACGACATCTGGGACCGCGATTTTCCCTCCGCACCGGTCCTGGTCACCGTTCAACATGACGCCAAGAAAATCGACGCGGTCGCGCAAACCACCAAGCAAGGATTCGTCTATCTTTTCGATCGCACCACCGGCACCGCGCTTTTCCCCATCACAAATCGCAAGTATCCTCCCAGCACGATCCCCGGCGAGGTCAGCGCAGCCGAGCAGCCTCTTCCCGCCAAGCCCGCTCCCTACGCACGCCAACTCCTCACAGCCGATATGCTCACCAACCGGCCCGAAGCGCATCAATGGGCTGTCGAGCAATTTAAAAAGGTCCGCAGCGAGGGCCAATTCGTTCCCTTCAGCGTTGGCTTCGACACCATCATCTTTCCCGGCTTTGACGGCGGCGCCGAATGGGGCGGCCCTGCCGTGGACCCCGACACCGGCATCCTCTACGTCAATTCCAACGAAATGGCGTGGCTCGCAGCTCTCGCCAAAAACACCGGCGAAAATTCTCCCAAAGCCACTTACCTCAGCCAATGCGCCATCTGCCACGGCGAAAAATTACAGGGCTCGCCACCCGCATTCCCTTCGCTGGTCAACGTCGGCGGGCATCTCTCGCCTGGCCAAATCACCACAACCATCAAAAATGGGAAAGGCCGTATGAACGGCTTTCCGAACCTATCCGCCGAACAGCTCCAGGGTCTCGTCGATTTTCTCACCGGCGCCGAAAGCAAAGAGGTAGCCGGCTCCCTGCCGCCACCTCCCGGCATGGATTACCGCTTCACCGGCTATCGCAGATTCCTCGACCCTGACGGCTACCCCGCCATCGCGCCGCCGTGGGGAACTCTCAACGCCATCAACCTCAACACCGGCGAGTACGCCTGGAAAATCAATCTGGGTGAATATCCCGAACTCGCCGCCAAAGGCATGACCAACACCGGCAGCGAAAATTATGGCGGCCCGATCGTCACCGCCGGCGGCCTCCTCTTCATTGGCGCCACCAACTACGACAAAAAATTCCGCGCTTTTGACAAATCCACCGGCAAACTCCTTTGGGAAACCAAGCTTCCCTTCGCCGGCAACGCCACCCCCGCCACCTATCAGGTAAACGGCCGGCAATACGTAGTCATCGCAGCAGGCGGCGGCAAAGACCCCCGCTCCCCTTCAGGCGGCGTATACGTAGCCTTCGTCCTAAAAATGTAGGCACCGGGCTTAAGCCCGGCGTCCGAGTCCGACCCTCTCCCAACCACTTCGCCGTCCCTCAATTAACAAAACGTAAATGCTATTTCCTCAGAGACGAGAGATAATCCAAATCCCGGAACCCAGATTAAGCGGAGTGGAAAATCATGAAACTCCAAAACAAAGTTGCCATCGTCACCGGCGCAGCCACCGGCATCGGCAAAGCCATCGCAACCGCGATGGCCGCCGAAGGCGCATCGGTCGTGATCGACTATGTCGGTGACCCCACGCTTGCGAATGCCGCCGTCCAGGCGATCCAAACCGCGGGAGGCAAAGTCACAGCCGTCGCCGCGGACGTCTCAAATCCCGGCCAGGTACTCCAGCTCATCCAGAAAGCCATCGACTCTTTCGGCAAGCTCGACATCCTCGTGAATAACGCCGGCCTGGAGTATAAGTATCCGTTTCCCGAATTTCCTTTCGAACTCTGGCAAAAAGTCATCGCCGTAGACCTCACCGGCCCTTTTCTTTGCGCGCAAGCCGCCGCCAAAGCCATGATTCGCCAAGCCACCGGCGGCCGTATCGTCAATATTTCTTCGATTCACGAAGACTTGCCTATGCCCACCAACGCCCCGTACTGCGCCGCTAAAGGCGGCCTGCGCATGTTGATGCGCACCATCGCCGTGGAACTCGCGCCCCACAAGATCACCGTCAACAACATCGCCCCCGGCGCAATTTTCACGCCCATTGACGCCGACATCGAAGCCAATCCGAAATTGGAAGCGGCCCTGATGGCTGAAATCCCGCTAGGGCGATGGGGAAAACCCGAAGAGGTTGCCGCTCTCGCCGTTTTTCTAGCGTCCGATGACGCGGCCTACTGCACCGGCAGCACCTTCTTCATCGACGGCGGCATGATTCGCCAGGCAGGAAGCCTGTAATCGCATCGTTGGAGTCGCCTACCTCTCCGAGAGGGCGGGGTTTAAACCGACGCAACCGCAAACAAAACGACAAACTTCACGGCGTTAGCACACCAAAAGCTCCAGCAAGCCGACGCACCTCGGGTCGCTTCTCAAAACTCTGGTAGGGGCGGGGCTTGTTTACCCTGAGTTTCGAAGGGCCCCGCCCGGCCGATGAGTCTTGCCGCAATCTAACCTCCAAGCGAATTTTTAACTTGACAATACTATATCTGATCGGTTACACTTTTTGACAATTCAAGGGGGACGAAAGGCACCTCCTTGTTCGCTCGACTCCCCAGCCGCAACCCTCAAACCGCAACTCCATCCTTTATCAGGCGTGGCATAGCGATCCTGCCCTACAGGCTAAGTCCCTTAGAATCCGCACTTATACAAGTGTTGATTCTAAATAAGTTTAACCCCTTCAAAATGAACACTTACGAAAAACCGGGGGGGGGGTCCTGTGGCGGCCACTCCACTCACTTGCGCAGGGTCGCCTCAATCAATCCGTGGGGTTCGTCGACCGGGAGGAACACTTCGGCGGGATTGTCCATTCCCAGAGGGTCCAGGTCGACCAGGTTGAAGTGCTTGTTCGGCAGCGACAGATGAATCTCGCGCACATTCTCGAAATTGTTCAGCACCGCTTCGCCCATCGCGTACAGCGTGTGTTGCAGCGACAAGCTCTTGTGCTCCGCGAACGTCTCCAGCAGCATCTGGCGCACGCCGTGCCACACCGGCCCGAACTCCTCTTCCTCGCCCGGGTACAGCCAGTCGGCGCGAATCGACGTCGCCAGAATCCGATTGCGGTCCTCTTTCAACGTCGTGAATGGATCGCGCAGAAAATCCTCGAACGCGGAGTTCGTTGTCTTCAACACCACCAGATCTTCGATGCCCGAACGAATCGTGGTTCCTTCCCGCGTTCCGATCAGCGCCGCGGTTCGCTTTTCGCCTCCCGCGCGGGTAAATGCCGTCGCATGCGGTTTCCCGCCGTGCGGCAATCGCGCCCACAAGCTCTCCGCGATTTCGATATGCACTCGCGACACTTGCTCGTTGTACGTCACGAAGTGTTCCATCAGGTGCAATCCAAATTCTTCGGGAGTCTCGATCGCGTGCTGCCGCGCCAGCGCGTAGACCGTATTTTTCATCGTATCCGTTGGCAGGATCTTGCGGTTGTCGCCTTTCGTGTGCGCGGCCTCAAAGTCCCCTTCAAACCGGATCGCCACCGTCAGTTCCCGGATGTCGTGCCGGCCTTCCTGCCGCGCCACGCGCAGCAGCCGCACGCGCGATTTACCGTAACTGTTTTCGCCCAGGTGAATCGCCATGCGTCAGCTCCCGCGGTACGTGGAATATCCAAAAGGACTCAACAGCAACGGAATGTGATAGTTCTCACCGGACTCCTGCACGCTGAAAACCACGCTCACCTGCGGATAGAACTCCGCGATTTTCCGGTCCGCGAAATAAGTGTGGGTATCAAACGTCAACCGGTACGTGCCCTCCACAAAGGCTCCCGCCCCCAACAGATCCCGCAGCCGCCCATCTTTATCGGTCTGGCCGCGCCCCAATTGTTTCCAGCCCGTTCCCACATCCTCGACGTCGAGAACCACCGGCATGCCGGCAGCGGGCCTTCCGATGGAAACGTCCAGGACGTGCGTTGTGATTTGGTTCGTGGGTTTTTCGCTCGTCGATGTGTCGCTCATGATGTGAATAATTTCTCCAGACGCGATCGCATGATCTTACGCTGCTCTTCCGCCGCGATGCGCAATTCCTGTTCGGTGGTCGTTGGGCAAACGCCACTGTAGATTCTTCAGAATTTCCGTGCTGGACTTTCCGGTCGCGCAGATCAGAAACACATGTCCGAACTTTGCCCGATATTTTTCGTTCGCTTCGGCCAGATCCAGCAGCGTCGCGGAGTCGGCAGCCCGCGCCATCGCTTGTTCGCCTTTGGACCAGCGGCGCGCCGTGGCCGACTGCACCCTCTTTCCGCGCTTCGCCCCAATGGCTGGATGGTGCCGGAAAGCTTCCAGCCAATCCTCCCGGCCAAGTTCCGCCCAAACCTGGTCCGCCGTATCCAGCGCGTTCGCGGCATCGGGAAATGGCATGTGCTTCAGCATTTGTTCGACCCAAGCCTGCGAGCCGCAACAATCCAGCAGCATCGCGCGCGCCCGCTTGGACAGGGCACGATTGAATTGCTCGATGCCGTGGTCGCGCTCTCCGGCACGCAGTACGTGTCCAAACAGCCGCAGACGGCTGACACCGCCGTCGGGATAGATATTGAACCGCACATGGGTAACCGCGCCGACATCGTTCAGTTTGCTCAACACGTGCCGACAGTTTGCCTTGAGCTTGGTTTCCGGCAGCAGTTCCTTCCACACATGCTGCTCCGCAAGGAAATCTTCTCCGGGTTTCATCGCCGAGTTAATCGCTTCGAGCGAACAACGATCCGGACAGTTCCCCTTGAAGTGCGCCGTGCTCACTTCAGCGCGGCGAATCGTGCCGGGCGCTCCGAGTTTCAGAATCACCCAGTCGTGTCCCGGTCCACGCCGCCGCTTGGTCTCCCAGCCGTCGCCCATATTTTTCGCGCGATAGGGCATCAAAAGATTTCGCGGCGCGCCATAAAACTCGTCGCTCGAAGTCACCACGGTGCCGCCATTTTCCACCGCGACCAGGTCGATCTCACAACGAGAGATTCGCTTAGCGTCGGGGAAGGCCTCGCCGTGCAGCCGGAGCCGCGCCACCCCGCCATCCGGATAAATCTTCAGCCGCACATGGCTGAAGTGATTGGCGTTCGTGATCTCAAACAGATTATGGGAGTCGCCTTTCAACGGCGTCTGCGGCAATACTTCGACCCAACGCGTGGCCGAATCCTTGAGTCTCCTGCTTTCATTCTTGTACGGCGCGCTGCCAAGATCGCACGCTTCCAAAGAACAATGCGCCGGGTAGTTCCCCGTGAAAAAGCTGGTATCGACCACGACGCCGCGAATCACGCCGGGCAAACCCAGCCGAATTATGCACCAGTCACAGCCTGGAGTGCGCCGCCGTCGCGTCTCCCAACCGTCCATCCATTTTCCGCGCGCCGTGTATTTTCCTTCGAGGAAGACCGGCTTCGACTCCTTCAGCAAATTCCCTTTGGGCGCAAAGAATTCGTCGTTGGCCAGGAGCACTTTGCCGCCCAGGCGCTCAGCGGCCAGATCCGCCAGTTGCAGGAATTGTGGTCCGGGATCGTTCATTCCCTGCCTCGGCGGAGCACGCGTCCTGTGGGTGCCGCCGCAAGTGCCCCGCGTTCAAAAACTTTGTGCCCGCGAACGAATGTCGCCTCTACCACGCCTGCCAGTTCGCGTCCCGCATACGGAGTCAGCTTATGCCGGTGATAAAGGCGTTCAGGATCGACGCGAAACTTCGCGTCTGGGTTGAAAAGAACCAGGTCGGCGTCACAGCCCACGGCAATCGCTCCTTTTTTTCCCTGAAGGCCGGCCAGACGTGCCGGACCTTCGCACATCCACCGGACGACTTGCGTCAGAGCATAGCCGCGCGAACGTGCTGCCGTCCATGCCACGGGCAGGCTGACTTGAAGCGAGGCGATCCCGCCCCACGCCCGAAAAAAATCTCCTTCCTCGCGCACCTTCATTTCAGGCGGGCACGGCGAGTGGTCGGACGCGATCAGGTCGATCGTTCCGGCGCCAAGGGCAGCCCAGAGCCGTTCGCGATTTTCGCGCTCGCGGATCGGCGGCGCGCACTTAAATTCGGTGGCGTCGTCAGCGATCTCTTCGGAGGCGAAGGTCAGATAGTGAGGGCAGGTTTCCGCGCTGACGTTGGCCAGACCGGACTTGGCGCGCGCCAACATCATGATCGCGTCGGAGGACGACAGGTGCACGACATGAACACGCGCATTGAACTCGCGGCTCAGGAGCAGAAGCAGCGAAATCGCCTGGTCCTCGGATTCGCGCGGCCGGGAGGCCAGCCACGTTGCATATTTCCGAGGCGAATTTCCCACTACCGCGCTTTGCAGTGCTGCGTCGATGGGTCCCGGCAATTCCGCATGAGCGAGCAGTGGTGCGCTGAGCGCCACCAATTCCGACAGAGCCGCGCGCAGATCGGGCTCCGTGACATGCGCAAATTCCGGTACGCCGCTGGGGACCAGAAAGCACTTGAAGCCGAATACGCCCGCATCCCACAAAGGATGCAGTTCCGACGCGTTGCCGGGCACCACGCCACCCCAGAATCCCACATCAACCCACAGCCCGCCTGCCGCCATAGCGACTTTTTCACGATAGGCATCCGCGGTGGTTGTTGCCGGGATGCTGTTCAGCGGCATATCGATCAATGTCGTGACGCCACCCGCTGCCGCGGCTTGCGTCGCGGTCCAGAAGCCTTCCCACTCGGTGCGGCCGGGCTCGTTGATATGGACATGCGTGTCGACCAGCCCTGGCATCACCACGGATTCGCCGGCCTCAACCACCGGCCGGTCATTGGGAATGTCGTCGAACTCGGAAATGTTCGTGATGAGCCCTTGTCGGATATGAATCGACGCACGCCGCTGGCCTCCTGACGTGAGTACCCGGCGGCCGCGAACAACTAGATCCGCGTCGTCCGGGAAGCCGGAGGAATCATTAGTGAGTATCGGCATCGTCGCGATCGCTAAGCAGATAGCATTTCGCAAAATTCGGCCAAAAGATTCTGCGCCACGCGGCGGCGATAGCGCGCGGTCGAGCGCATGTCGTCGATGGGCGCGATTTCCAGCGCAAGAACTTCTTGCGCAGCTCGCAGGCTTGCCGGCGTCAGCTTCTCACCACGCAACGCTTTTTCCGTTTCGATGGCGCGCAAAACCGTTGGCGCGACGCTGCCGAGACTTATGCGGACATCCGCAATCCACCCTGCATCGATTCGCGCTGCGGCCGCAAAACATACTTTTGATATGGCTTGGGCACGGCGCGTTCCTACTTTGCGATAGTACTGCCGCCATCCCTGAGTAGCGCGCGGAAGCCGAATGCGGCAAATCAACTCATCGGCTCGCAGCCCCGTTTGTTTGTAGCCAGTCCAGAAACCGTGGTATGGAACCCATCGTGAGCCTCCGGCCGAGACTAGCTCCAATGCTGCGTCGTAGACGAGCAGCGCGGGCGGCGAATCTGCGGCTGGCGACGCGTTGGCGATATTTCCGCCCAGCGTGCCGCGGTTCTGCGTTGCAACGCTGCCGGTTTCGGCTGCGGCGCGGCACAGCAAGGGAAATTCCCGAGCGAGAATCTCATTACGGCGAAGGTCGGTATAGGTCGTCAACGCGCCTAGCGTCACATACGCAGGCGTCTCTTCGATTCCGCGCAACTCCGCCAATTTCCAGATACTAAGAAACCGGCGATGCGGAAGCTTGCCCGCTTCAAGCAGAACCATCAGATCAGTGCCCCCGGCAAACGGCTTCCAAACCGCGGGTTCCCGCGTCATGCGTTCCAGCACGTCTGACAGATCGCGCGGAGATTGCAATTCATACGCGGGAACATACGACCTCAATGCCGCGGCTCCGCGTGGGGTTGGGTAGCGCGGCAGGCGGCGACGACAGACTCGAAAATTTTCGTGTAGCCCGTGCAACGACAAAGATTTCCGGCGAGACCTTCGCGAATTTGCGCGTCGGATGGTTGCGGGAAGCGTTCGAGAAGATTTACAGCCGCGAGAATCATGCCGGGTGTGCAGATGCCGCACTGCGCTCCGCCATGCGTCAAGAATGCTTGTTGGATGGCGCTCAACTGGTCGTCGTGAAGAGGTTCACCATGGAGCGGGGAATTGCCGCCCGCGACGTCTTCGATCGTGCGAATTTTCGCGCCGATGGCCTGCATGGCCGGGACGAGGCAACTGTTCACCAGCACGCCATCGAGTTCGACTGCGCAGGCGCCGCATTCGCCTTCGCCGCAGCCTTCTTTCGTGCCAGTGAGGCCAGCTAGCTCGCGCAAGACATCGAGAAGCCGCGCCATGGGATACGTTTCGAGCGTCATTGCGTGGCCGTTGATTTCGCATTGGACGCTAATTTTGTGCGCCGCTTCGGGCGCGTGGGTGTCTGGTGTGCGAGCCTCAGACATGGACGCTCTCCAGCATTTCGAGGAGAACTTCAGGGGTCACGGGAATGCGGGTCACATTCGCGCCTGTCGCGTTTGCAATGGCACTTGCAATTGCGGGAGCCGTGCCGTCCAGGGGCAACTCGCCTATTCCTTTCGCGCCGGCAGGTCCGCGAGCGTAAGGGATCTCCTCGAAGAAAACGCGGATCGGCGGAACATCCATGGAAGTAGGCATGATGTAGTTCGTCATCTGTCCATTGCTCATGCGACCTTCCTGCCAGACGACATTTTCATACAGTGCGAAGCCGATGCCCTGCGCCACGCCACCTTCGATTTGTCCGGCGGCCAGAACCGGATTGATGACCTTGCCGACTTCCTGTACGGCGACGAAGTCTTCGACGCGAACTTCCGCGGTACGCGTGTCGACGGAAACTTCGGCGACGTAGATGGCCCACGCATACGCGCCATACGCGTCGCCGGTATAAGTCGCATCGTCCCAGTGGAGATCAGCGGGATGTTCGTATTTGATGAGCGATTGCAGTGGGCCGAATTTGGCGATGTACTTGTCGCACGCGGACGCGAAGTCATCGGCGTTGTATCCAGGTCGCAGAAACCCGCTGTCGAAGAGTGATTTCTGCACCGCGCGCGCTGCGGATTCGACGAGTTTCCCGACGATCATGGTTGTGCGCGAAGCTACGGTCGGCCCGCTGTTTGGAACCGTGGCGGTGTCGGGCTGCATGATCTCGATGCGATCGATCCCGAGCCCGAGAGTTTCGGCGGCGATTTGCGCGAAAACCGTGTTGGTGCCCTGGCCCATCTCGGTGCTGCCGGCGAAAACGCGCACGCGGCCCGCCGGCGTGAGGTCGAGGGCCGCTTCGGACGCGAGATATTCTTCGCCCGATCCGGTGAAGCCGGCGCCGTGCAAAAAGGCGGCAAAGCCGATGCCGCGCTTAATGATGTTGAGCGGATTCTCTTCTTGGAAGCGCCGCCGCTTGGCGTGATAGCCGCTGAGTTCCAGTGCTCGATCCATGAGGCGATCCATCTGTACCGTTTCGCGAATGACTTGATGGACTGCCAGCGTCTGGCCTTCGTGGATGAAATTGCGACGGCGCAATTCTTCCGGCGGTAGCCCGACGACCTCGGCGACGCGGTCGAGATGGCGTTCGAGCGCGAAAACGCTTTGCGGAGCGCCAAAACCCCGGAAGGCGCCGTGCGGCGGCATATTGGTGGCGACAGCGCGGCTGCGAATCCGCACGTTGGGGCAGTTGTAGGGACCAGCTGCGTGAATGGTACCGCGGGAGAGAACGACCGGTGAAAGCGTTAGATAGGCGCCGCCGTCGATGGTGAAGTCGATTTCCATAGCCAAGAGTTTGCCATCTCGGGTGACCGCGGTTTTATGATGCGTGCGCGACGGGTGGCGCTTTGTTGTGGCAACCATGTCTTCCGCGCGGTCGTAGATTATCTTCACGGGCTTGCCGGACTTCCACGCGAGCAATGCGGCGTGGCCCGCAATCATGGAAGGATATTCTTCCTTGCCGCCGAAGCCGCCGCCGGTTTCGGTTTGTACCACGCGGATGCGGTCTTTCTGTAAGTCGAAAAGGCGGACCAACGCTTTGTGCACGTAGTAGGGACACTGCAGCGATCCCCAGACGGTGACGCCGTCGGTCGGATTGGCCTGTGCGATCATGCCTTGCGGTTCAATGTAAAGCTGTTCTTGTGCGCCGGTCTCGTACTCGCCTTCGACGAGGAACTCTGCGGCACCCCAGGCGGCGTCAACATCGCCTTTTTCCACGTGGAACGATTTGAAGATGTTGTCTTCGCCCCAGATCACTTGTTTGCGCGCCAGGGAATCTTCGATGGTGAAGACTGCCGGAAGGGATTCGATTTCGATGCGGACCGCGCGGCGCGCTTCTTCCAGCAGATATTTGTCGGGATGCGCCAGGAGGACGATCGCTTCTTCCGGGTGATTGACGAAATCATCGGCGAGGCAGGGTTGGTCTTCGATGAGGAGGGCAATGCAGTTTTTGCCCGGGATGTCTTTTGCGGTGACGATGGTGAATTCGGCCCAGGGAACGGTGGGATCGAAATGGATGGCGCGGATGCGGCCGCGCGGCTTGGAAGAGCGGACTGTTGTGCCGTAGAGCATGCCAGGAAACGAGAGATCGTCCACGTAGCGGGCGCGGCCTGTGACCTTTTCGCGGCCTTCCTTGCGGGGGACGGAGGTTCCGATGATGCGTGATTCGGGCACAGTGTTCCTTGAAAGAGATTGCCGCGCGACTTGGGCGGTGGTTTGGATTTTAGCGCACGCGCGGGGAATCGGCGAGGTGGATGGATCTGCGGTTGTGGCGGCCCTTGGGGCGCAGCAATGCTGCGCCCGTCCAAAGAACTAACTCGCGCAAATGTCCGGCGGCTAGAGGCGATCGGGGGTCAGGATGGCGGTCATTTCCAGGACGCGACGGTAGTAATCGTGATGCTTCAGTTGGGCTCCGGCTTGCTGGTCGACGATGAAGGTTACGTCGGGATGGAGTTGCAAGGCGGAGGCGGTGACGCTTGCGGTGACCGGGCCTTCGATGGCTTGCGCGGTGGCCGTGGCTTTTGAGGGGCCGCTGGCCAGGAGAAGTATGCGCTTGGCCTCGAGGATTGTGCCGATGCCCATGGTGATGGCGCATTCGGGGACTTTTTCGCCTTCCTCGAAGAATTTACGGTTGTCGTCAATGGTCTCTTTGCTCAGAACTTTCACGCGCGTGCGAGAGCCGAGGCTGGAGGTTGGCTCGTTGAAACCAATATGACCGTTTCGGCCGATGCCCAGGATTTGCAGGTCGATGCCTCCGGCATCCCGAATGGTCTGTTCGTACCAACAGCAATAACGATCGTAGTCCCGGGCGATGGTGCCATCCGGAATGTGAATGCTCGCCGCGGGGATATTCACGTGAGCGAAGAAATTCTGCTGCATGAAGTGGTGGAAACTCTGCGGATGGGTGGCGGAGAGGCCGAGGTACTCATCCAAGTTGAAAGTGGCGACGCGGGATAAATCGAGAGCCTCTTCGCGATGCAAACGCACCAACTCGTTGTACATTCCCAGCGTGGTGCCGCCGGTAGCGAGACCCAGGCGCAACGCGGGGTTTCTGCGGACGGCGTTGGCGACGATTCTGGCGGCTTCGCGGCCGAGTTCTTCCTGGCCGGGTCTTAGGACGAGGAGCATGTGCGTGATTTTTCCCGGCTTCTAGTTTAAACCGATTTAAACATATAATTCCAGCGGCATGGCGATGCGAAGAAGCTGCCAACGGGGGTTGCCTGTTGATGGCGAGTCGGCGACCCGAATCGGTTGAGGTCCTTCGCTCCGCTCTGGATGACAGTTTCTCTTCTGGCGCTGCGCAATCGCGGGACTAAAGTCCCGCGGCTACATAGGCTCTGCATCAGGCTCCAGCCTAAGAATTTGTCAGCGCGAAATACAGTATTGGGTCTACACTTCCGGGTCAACGACGTTTTTGGGGCGAAACCAAAAGATGGTTCTCAACACGACCGATTGGATTGTGATTGCCGCGTACCTGCTCCTGAATTTGTTGATCAGCTTGTATTACCGGCGGCGCTCCTCGGGAAGCACCGAGGAGTTTTTTGTGTCGGGTCGGAACGTCTCGTGGTGGCTGGCGGGCACCTCGATGGTGGCGACTACCTTTGCCGCCGATACACCCCTGTTTGTGACCGGAGTCGTGGCGAAAAACGGTATTTCCGGCAACTGGATCTGGTGGTCGCAATGTTTGTCCGGGATGATGACGGTTTTCTTTTTCGCGCGGTATTGGCGGCGTGCGGGGATTCTGACCGATGTGGAGTTCGTAGAGCTGCGGTACGAGGGAAGGCCAGCGGCGTTTTTGCGCGGTTTTCGAGCGATCTATCTGGGTGGATTGATGAATTGCTTGATCCTGGGATGGGTCATCAAGGCGATGATCAGTATCACCACCGTGCTACTGGGGGATGCGATCGCGCAGGGGCGCGTGCTGGAAATCGGGATCGGTGGGCACACGTTGTTTCACTACACGTTTGGCGAGCCTGCCCACACGGGATTGTTGATCTGTGTGTTGCTGCTGGTGCCGTTTACCGGAATCTACACATTTATCGGTGGGCTTTGGGGCGTGCTGGTCACCGACCTGTTCCAGTTTATTTTAAAGATGTCGATGATTATCGTGTTGGCTTGGGTAGCGGTTTCGAAAATTGGCGGAATGACGCTGTTGAAGTTGCAGCTTTCGCATGTGGATGAAGCCGTGCGGCAATCGGGGCAGTCGACGGGATCAGTGACGGCATTCTTTCCGTCGTTTCATTTGGGATGGACTACCGACGCGCTCTGGACGCTGCCGGTCATCACGTTCGTGCTGTATCTGGGAGTGCAATGGTGGGCGAGTTGGTATCCGGGAGCGGAGCCGGGCGGCGGCGGATACGTCGCGCAGCGCATGTTCAGCGCCAAGGACGAGAAGAATTCGCTGGGAGCGACGCTGTGGTTCAACATCGCGAACTATGCGATGAGGTCGTGGCCGTGGATCGTAACCGGTTTGGTAGCTGTGGCCGTGTATTCGCCGCACGGAGGACTGCATCCGAGCGCGGAATTTGCCGCCGAGCCGGAGAAGGGCTACGTGATGGTGCTGCGCGATTTTCTGCCGCCGGCGTTACGAGGACTGATGGTGGCGGCGTTTCTGGCGGCCTTCATGTCCACGGTGGGCACACAGTTGAACTGGGGGACCTCGTATTTCATAAATGATTTTTACCGCCGGTTCGTCGTGCGTAAGGGTAGCGAGAAGCACTACGTGCGAGTCAGCAAAATGTTTATCGTACTGCTCGTGATTCTGAGCGGCTACACCGCTGCGCACATCACATCGATTCAATCGGCGTGGCAACTACTATTGGGGATGGGTGCGGGGACCGGCGGCGTGTTGATGCTGCGGTGGTACTGGTGGCGTGTCAACGCCTGGAGCGAGATTTCCGCGATGATCGCAGCGTTTGTGGTGTCTGTGTCTCTGCAGCGTCTGGAGTTTTCCGGTAACAATGCTGTGGTGTTTGCAAAGACCGCGCTGATCACCACTGCAGCGACCACAGTCGTGTGGCTCGCGACCACGTTGCTGACGCCACCGGAATCCGATGACCGGTTGCTGAAGTTTTATCGGCGCGTTCATCCCACTGTGCACGGATGGAAGCGCATCGCGCTGCTGGCTCCGGAAATCAAGCCAGTGCGGGATTTCAAGGCCAATGCCTTCGATTGGGTGATGGGTTGCACGCTTGTGTATTGCTGCATGTTCGGGATCGGGGAGTTGGTTCTGCAGGCCTGGGTTACGGGCTTCGTGCTGCTCGCGGTGGCGGCGCTGGCCGGCTATTTTATTTACTGGAGTTTGTCACGGCGTGGATGGGAGACCCTATCCGGGGCCTCGAGTGAACCTTTTGAGGCTTCGAAAGACAAGATTGGCCTGCAAGAGGGCGATTAGCGCTCCGTCCCAGCGAGTTCATTTGGACAAACAACCGACGAGCAGGTCCACGCACTGCCAGGCTGTGTGGATGGATCGCGGTGGGGAAAAGAATTCAATTCCGAAAAAAAGAAAGGCGGAGATTTCTCTCCGCCCTTTGCATTGTGATTCACCGTTAAAATTCCGTCGTCAGCAGCTACTCCTTGCGGTGCGGAGAAGCTTTCTGCAAACGAGAAAGCAGGAGATGCGCGGACTCGGGAGCGTGCAGCCGCGATTCCGTGATGATGTCCTCTGCGGTGATGTCCTTGCCATAGATGCGCTTGTTGGCGTCGTTGTCGGGGCGGACCGTCGAGCCTTCGAGAGAAACGCCAGCGAATACGCCACGCGCGCGCGAATAGCTCAACATTTCAGCTCGCATGGTAACGTCGGATTCGGCCGAAGCGTCGCGGCCCTTGGGACCCGCTGCAACAGAAGCATCGCCGCCGAGTTTCACTTTGCTATGGAGGATGCTATCCGCGCCGCGATTGTTCATGACCAGGATGACGAAGTCTGTCGCCTGGCCGCCAATCTGGAGACCAAAGCTGCCGCCTTCGAGAGCCATCATGGTGGGAGCGCCCCACGGGCCTGTGTAGTCTTTGCGCGTGCGGCAGGTCATTACGCCACGGCCGTAGCTGCCGCCAACAATGAATGCCGCCTTGACGACGGAGGGATACACGATCACGCAGCGCGCCTTGTCGAGCAAGTCTTGAGGGACATCGTCGGGAATGTCGAGAATTTCCTGGACGACAGTGCCCGCATTCTGGATGCGGTCGTTGTCTTTGGTGTCGTCATCCTTCGCCTTTGCCGAGGCCGTTGGTGCGAACACTAGGCCCGCCAGCGCAAACGCGCCTACCATCAATGCTGCAAAACACTTCTCGTTTAACAGCTTCATCCACTATCTCCTTTTTCGTCTTGGTTTGGCCTAAAATCGAGAACAAACTATTTTGCCGCCTGCTAACTCTTGCGGTCCGAGACCAGGATGATAACACCGCCGATCAAGGCCAGCGCGCCCAAAATCGGAGGGAGCGGCACAGTGTGGTGCTCTTGCTTGGTGGCCTGAATTGGGCCGACGTCCAGCACCTTCTTCTGCGTTGTGTAGGTGAAGCCCTGGTACACAAGGGCTAACACTCCTAGGACAACTAAAATCAATCCGAGCGGCTTCATGCACGCCTCCTTGCGTTAGACGCGAGCAAACATTAGTGCCTAGCCAAAGCGTGTCCGCGCTTCGCGAAAGCACGAAGAACTTCGCATCACCAGATCTGAACTACGTTCTGCGCAACAGATGTCCGACCAAGGTAACCAAAAACAAAATCAAGAAAAGATAAAACAGGATCTTGGCGATTCCTGCCGCAGCCACGGCGATGCCGGTAAATCCCAGAAGTGCGGCCACCAGCGCAACGATGAAAAAGCCTAATGCCCAGCGCAACATCAGAAACCTCCTAGATTTTTGTCAAAAATAATTTGACGAAGGGCCCGAATCGGACTTCGAACACATTCTTTGATTGCTTGAACTTGGGCCACGATTCTCCTCAGTTGTACAGAAGCGAAGTCCCAACCTCCATACCGAAGAGACCTTACGGACCGGGGAACCATCGTGTAGCGGCGCAATGCGGTGTGGTCGGCTGGGAAGAACAGCGTGCGTACCGTACCGTGGCTGCTAATTATAGGCGGAACAATGTAAAAAGTTCGGAGCGCGAAGGCGCTTCAGCGCAACGTACTAGAACTGAGCGAAGCCCTAAGTCACCTGCCTGCCGCGATTTGAGATTTGGCGCAGGACCCACGCGAAATGGCGCACCGAATGCACCCGCCTGTAGGTACGAAAAATAATGTAACCAGTGTGGGCTTGGGCGGCGTCATACCGTAAATAACTTACTTCTAATGTGTTGGGGGTGTCGTCTTTGACGCAAGAGAAGGCCGCACCGGTGGAAGCTTTCACGAAATCCAGGCCAGAAAAACTAAGGAGGTACACATGGAACCCGTACGATTGTTAGTCGCGGACGACCACGAAATAGTGCGCAAGGGGTTGCGTTCCCTGCTGGAAGCGCAGCCGGGGTGGCAGGTGACCGCTGAAGCCAGCGATGGGCGCGAGGCCGTGGAGAAGGCCAAGTCGATGAAGCCGGATGTCACCGTGCTGGACATCAGCATGCCCGCGCTAAACGGATTGGAGGCGGCGCGGCAAATGATCAAGAACGACGCGCGCGCCAAGATCCTGATCTTGACGATGCACGAATCAGATCCCTTGATCCGAGAGGTTTTGGATGCCGGGGCGCGCGGATACGTGCTGAAGTCGGACGCCAGCCGCGATCTGGTTACCGCCGTCAACGCGGTGCGCAGCAATAAGACGTTTTTCACCGCGAAGGTGGCGCAAATTGTGCTCGATGGATACCTGGAGAAGAAGCCCAACAAAACGGATGACCGGACCGAAGAACCACGCAGCCGGCTGACGCCGCGGCAGCGCGAGATCGTGCAGTTGCTCGCCGAAGGCAAGAGCAGCAAAGAAGTCGCGGTGGCGCTGGGCCTAAGTGTGAAAACCGCTGAGACCCACCGTGCCAACATCATGCGGCGTCTGGATTGTCACTCAGTGAGTGAGCTGGTTCGCTACGCCGTGCGTAACAATATTATTGAGGCGTAGTTTCGAGATTACCGAGGGCGAGCCTCGCAAGTCGTGGCAGGACGGGGCCGCCCCAGCTTCTACTACCTACGCGTGAATTGCCACTCTCTCGACTGCGGCAAAGTCATCGTTTTTGTGTTTATCAGCGAACAACTCGATAAGACTCATAAGTCTGTGGGATTGATTCCCTGAAATTTTGTAAGTCATTGTCAGTGATCTGCTGTATTTCCCAGGCGTTCCAACGGTGGTCTTCTGAGAGCGTAGCGAAGTACCCAAGAACCGAGGAGGTTTTTCCATGAATTGGGATCAAGTCGAAGGAAAATGGAAGCAAGCCGGCGGCAAGGTCAAGGAAAAGTGGGGAAAGTTGACCGACGATGACTTGCAGGTGATCGCCGGGAAGCGTGACCAGTTGGTAGGCAAGATTCAGGAACGCTACGGGATCGCCAAGGAAGACGCTGCGCGCCAGGTGGATGAGTTCTCGCGCAGTTACGGAACAGACGAGACCACCACTCGAGAAAAGACGCGTACCGCGGGCGGACACTAGTTCGACGCACGCGCGCGCTTCAAGCCTGAACTAAAGCAGGTACATTTAGCATCTATTTACCGGAGCAAGTTCATCGGAATTTGCTCCGGTTTTTCCGTCTTGCTGGCCAACGAGACTTCAGTTCGTGCCCATTTCGAAAGGTCGATCATAGCCCGTCATTTCCAGATAGCCCGTACCGCTAAGCGGCAGCTCCTGTTTCTGCCCCGCGAACGTAACGGCGCCTTCCCAATAGCTCGGCGAAATTTGCGTGTGGCTCGCCAGCTCCTGTGAAGCCAGCGCCGTTATCGCTTCCAGCTCAATGCCAAATCGCGGAACTGATATTTTCCAGCGTATCGGATACGCGGCTTTCGTGGCGGCGCTCGTCCACGTGTCCCCTACAGGCTTTAACGTGAAGTCGCCCGACCGCAAATGCGTGCTCGCGCCTTGCTCGTCAACGAAAGTGCCGGCGGAGTAGGGGTCCGTCGAGCCATCGCGCCGCCGAATGCGAAAGAGCATAAGTTCGGTTTTGTCGTCCAGCTGAACGCTGAACCAGTCCCATCCGACTTGATTGCTCTCGAGTTGATGGGTAAAGAATTCGTGGTCCATCCAGGCTAGCCCTGCTACCTCAAATGTCTTGCCCTCCACGTGGATACGGCCATTCGCAGTCTGCCTCGTGAGCGAAATATAGTGGGAAGCGCGGCCCGGCCCTTCGGCTTTTTGGCTAACCCCATTTTCTCCGTTAATTACAGGAGATTTTTCGGAACGCAGATCAAACTGCAGTTCGAAGCGCGCGTCCACCGCCTGCATTTTCTGTACGTCATGCTCCCATTGAACCCGCCAGTTGCCATTCCAGATACGGCCGTCCGCCGCGCTGATTCCTGCAAGGCCGGGTCCCGCACGGCTGGTACGCTCCGCGTGATAAAACGCGTGGCCATCAAGGTCACTCAAAGCGAGATGGGCAAGATAGAGATCACGGACATCCCAGGAGTTTGTTTTGGCGGCGTCGCGATTTACCGCCTGCCGGAAAAATGTCAGCTCGAATCCGAAACGATGCCCATCCGCTGACTTCACGTTGCCGGTGTAGTACCACCATTCCGTTTGGAAATCCGGATGATCGAAGTGATCGCGGGGAAACTCGTAGCGATAACCGGGCAAGGCGATGCGGTATTGCGCAAGCGCTATCTGCGTTGAGGGCTGTAGCACCAGCAGGGCCGCGGCAAAAGACGCCAAGCTATTCCTCATGCACAACCTCAATCGGATTGAGGCGGACAGCAATATTCGCTGGATACAAACCCGCTAGTACCGTGGCCGCGTAGACGACGGTCAACGCACTGAGAAGTATAGCGACCGGCCAATGGAAACGGATGGTCCAACCAAAGGATTGCTTATTGATGACGAAGACGAGAATCAGCGACAACGCAAACCCTTGCGCGACGCCCGCGAACGTAGCGAGCAGGCCGAGTAAACCAGCCTCGACCATAATCAGTTTGCGGACCTGTCCCGAGGCTGCTCCCAGAAAACGAAGCAAGCCCAGTTCCCGGCGCCGGTCGATGACCAATGCCAGCAATGCGCCGGCGACGCCCATCACCGCGACGATGACCGCCACGGCTTCGAGAGCGTAGGTGATCGCAAAGGTACGATCAAAGATGCGTAGAGCCTCGCGCCGCAGATCGCGATTCGAAAAAATCAACACCCGGTGGCCGGCGGCCGCTTGTTCAATCTCCGCGCGCACACTTTCCAGCCGTGCATCCGGCGCGATGTAGATCGCCAGATTCGATGGAGCTGGATCGGGCAGATAGCGCAACGCCGTATTGCGGTCCATCAAAATGGCTCCGCGTTCGCTTGAGTAATCGTAAAAGACATCCGCTATACGGAATGCCGTTTTCGTATCGCCGAGCGAAAGCGTGATCGCGTCGCCTTTTTGCACGTGATGTTTGTTCGCAAAGGGTTCACTGACGAGGACGGCGTTAGCGTCGCGCAACTCGCCGAGAACATCGGCGCTGGAACGCCCGGACAGAAAGTCGGCCTTGTGATACGAGCGCAATACGCGCAGCTCCACCGAGCCGAGCTCCGCGGGCATGCCCTCGTAGCTGATTTCGTATTCGCGCAAACGATCGATGGCCAGCACGCCCGGCAACGCGGCAATCTTATCGGCGAGTTCCGGTGAAATCGTGGGATGACGATCGGCGGCGGGGTCACCAGCAGGTCGGAGGTAAAGATCCGCAGGCAACTGATCGCCCATCCAGAGAAGCACCGTCTGCCGAAAGCTTCCGACCATGATGCCGACGGCGGTCATCATGGCGATCGCGGTGGAGAGCGCGCCGACCAAAACCGAAGTGCGTCGCAACGACGCGGACAGGCTACGTGAGGCAAGGGCGGCCTCCACGCCAAGGATTTTCCCAAGCAACCGTGAAAATGAACGCGTGGCCGCATCCACTAAAGCGGGGACCGCCAGCGCCGACGCAACGATCAGCAGCAACGTGGCGAGATAGCCGAACAGCGGCTTGCCGGCTACGGCGGGAGCGCGCGAAGCCATCGCCGCGCCTAGTCCGAGCAGTACCGCGATCAATACATCGCGCGTCTTGTGAACTCGCGCGGTGTATTCCCGCCTGCCGCGCGCCATCGCTTCGACCGGTGGCACAAGCGACGCCTCGCGTGCCGGCGAATACGCCGACGCTACCGAAACTCCGATTCCAATAGTCATTGCGGTCAGCACCGCGCCGGCATTCAGCTCGATGGATCCTGGCCTGCTGCTGACATACAAGGCTTCGACCGTAGCCGACATCAATCTCACCGCGCCGCTCGCCATCAACCGGCCCAGCGGCAGGCCCAGCAGCGCGCCGATCAGGCCGAAGCTCGCCGCCTCACCGAGAAACGCAGCGAGAACTGTGCCCCGGCTAGCGCCAAGCGCGCGGACAATTCCAATCTCTACACGCCTGCGCACTACCGACACGGAAATCGTGTTGTAGATCAGAAACGCGCCGACCACGAGCGCGATGTAACTAAGCAGCCGCAAGTTCCAGCGAAAAGCGGCCAGCATGCGGCGGTTCTCATCCGTGCCAGCGCCCGCGGGACGCACCTCAACTCCTGTTGGGAGCGCTCCCTGCAAACGCTGCCGCCACTCTTCCAATGAAGCCGGCGGCGAAACTTTCACAAGAATGCGGTCAACGCGCCCGAAACGATTCAACGCAACCTGCGCCGCCGCGAGGTCCATCACGATTGCTGCTGCGTTTCCGTTCGCATCCGGATAGACGCCACGAACGGTGTATTCGCGCACCTGATCGTTGATCAGTAACTTGATGCGGTTGCCTGCCTTGTGGCCCAGACTCTGCCCAACCCAAATGCTGTCGTACTGACCGAGATATTTCAGCGCATCTTCCGGGCGTTCCATGTGGAAGCTTGATGCCGCGTCTTCGTGGCCCTCGCCCTCCGCAATCAAATCCAATCCCAGCAGTGGAAAGCTATGTTGGGTGTCCACATCGATGGCGTAGTCCTCGATGCGCGCAGAAATCCGCACGGGAAAGGGAAGCGCAGAGAGCGTGCCCGCCGCACCCTCGGGGACACCGCCGGATGCGATGATTTCGAGATCGCTATCGCCAGCGAGGGTCTCCATCGACGAACGGAACGACCCCGCAGCCGCCGTCCCCGCGAGATCGATGGCCAGCACGACGGCGACGCCCAGCGCGATGGCGAGAACCGTAAGCGCGGTGCGCACCGGCTCCGCGAGAAGTGGTCGGACCATCAAGCGGTAAAAAAGGATGAGGCGTGCCATTTCAGCGCCGGCGGATTTCCTGGATTTTTCCGTCTTGTAGCCGCACCACGACATCGGCGAGCGCCGCGGCTTCCGCGCTGTGCGTCGCCATGATCGTCGCCGTGTTGTGCTCGCTCGCCAGGCGCCGGAGCAACTCCAGGATTACGTTACCTGTCGAGGTGTCGAGATTTCCCGTCGGCTCGTCCGCCAACAGAAGACTGGGACCATGGATCAGCGCGCGTGCGATTCCTACCCGCTGCATCTGTCCGCCAGATAGCTGATGAGGGTAGCGATCACCGAGGCCCTCCAGCTCGACCCATGCGAGCCGTTCGCGTGCGGCCGCGCGCGGATCGGGTTTGCCCGCAAGCAGCAAAGGCAGTTCTACGTTCTCGAAAACAGTCAGGGTATTCAGCAATTGAAACGACTGAAAAATGAAGCCGACCTTTGCACGTCGAAGCTGCGTTAATTCGGCGTCCTTTAAGGAAGAAGTTGGTACGCCGTCGAGCAGCACCTGGCCGGAAGTCGGAAAGTCCATCGCGCCCGCCAAATTCAGTAGCGTCGATTTACCGCAGCCGCTTCTTCCCACCAGCGCCACAAATTCGCCGCCGGATATTTCTAGCGAGAGCCCATCGAGCGCACGCACGGGCTGGCCGTCCGACAAATAGTCCTTGGTAACGTTTTGGAGGGAGAGAATGGGCATTCGCAGAAGCTGGTTGAGCTAGGATGGAGTCGTGGCGCAGCAATTTTGCCGTCGCTGCGCCACTTTAGAACACGCTTAGAAAACGAAACGCGACCGAACGCAATTGCCTCTAGTGCTTCTCCGCAGCCAGGGCCTTCTCGATCGCCGCGGTCACTTCCGGCGAGTCCGGCGTCACCTTCGGCTCAAAACGCGCAACAATCTGCCCGTCAGCGCCGACCAGAAACTTCGTGAAGTTCCACTGAATTTCTCCGCCGGTCTTCGGGCTGGCCGCCTTGTCGGTTAAATACTGATAGAGCGGGGTTTTATCGTCGCCCTTCACCGAGACCTTGGCCATCATCGGAAACGTCACGTTGTACTTCGACGAGCAGAACGTCTTGATTTCCTGATTCGTGCCCGGCTCTTGCGAACCGAAGTTGTTCGCCGGGATACCCACGATCACGAAGCCGCGGTCCTTGTACTTCTCGTAGATCGCTTCCAGCGCCGTGTACTGCGGCGTGAAGCCACAGCGGCTGGCCACATTGACCAGCATCACTACGTGCCCCTTGTACGCCGCCAGCGGCGCGGGTTGCCCGTCGATGGAATTCATCGTGAAATCGTAAATTGTCTTGTCGCCGGCCATCAACGCCGAGGCGCAAAACAGCAAGCCAAATAGAAATGGTGCGAGCAACCTGATCATCATTCCTCCGGTTAAGCGTTTGCTCGGGTTCGCGACGCGCCGCTCACCGAGCTAGTCGCGCATGCCACCCCTGTCACCCGCAGGGCGTCGCCTACGCGGGAACTATTCTATGCTATCAGCAAACGCCCATTGAGCCTTCTTTCCCGCTGGTATAGACTTCGCCGCGCACGAATACCGCGCCAATTTTGCCGAGAGTAGATCGCGTCAGACACACGACGATGTTTCGCGCCAAACGGGGGCGCAGTTGCATGATGCGCAGGGGCGCGCCGGCATGCACGCCGCCGAGTTTGTGGGCCATCTTCCGTAATCAGTAGAAGTCAGAGGGGTTCGGATGCTGTTTGCATCGGGGATTACCGTGACGCACCGGACGCTCGCGCCGGTGGATCTGGTCATCATCGCGATCTATTTCGTCATGGTGTTCGGCATCGGCTTCTATTTTTCCCGGAAAGAACGGACCTCCGAAGACTACTTCCTCGCAGGGCGCAAAATCGGGTGGTTTGCCATCGGCGCCTCACTCTTCGTCTCCAATATTTCCACGGAACACTTCATCGGCCTCGCAGGTTCGGGCGCGACGTCAGGGCTGGCCGCGGGAAATTTCGAGTGGCAGGCTTCCTGCATTCTGTTGCTGCTCGGCTGGGTGTTTGTGCCGTTTTATCTGCGGTCAAACGTTTTCACCATGCCGGAATTTCTGGAGCGGCGATTCAATCGCAATTGCGCTATGTACCTGGCGTCGATCTCCATCATCGCCTATATTTTCACCAAAATTTCGGTGCACTTGTATGCTGCCGCAATCGTGCTGGAGCGCGTTGTTGGCTGGAATCAGTGGACCGCCGCAATCATCCTGGTTATCGCCACTGGGATCTACACGATTGCGGGCGGGCTCGCGGCGGTCATCTATACCGACCTGGTGCAGACTCTGATTTTGCTGGCCGGCGCCATTGCCCTGACCTTTATCGGTTTGGACAAAGTCGGCGGCTTCGCCCATTTGCGCGAAATGGTGCCAGGAAGCTACTTTCACATGGTTAAGCCGATCTCCGACCCCGATTTCCCGTGGACGGGAATTTTCTTCGGCGCTCCAATCCTCGGAATTTGGTATTGGTGTACCGACCAGGTCATCGTCCAGCGTGTCCTCTCGGCGAGAGACGAGGGCCACGCCAAGGCCGGCACAATTTTTGCCGGCTTCCTGAAGATTCTTCCGGTGTTTCTTCTCGTAGTCCCCGGGATCATCGCATTCGCGTTGTATCCTCAGCTCTTTACCATCGTGAATGGTTCGGTCACCAACGGCGACATTGCTTTCCCCACCGCCGTTGTGAATCTTCTTCCGACTGGTTTCGTCGGATTGATGATCGCCGCGCTGCTGGCCGCGCTGATGGGCGCGATGAGTTCGGTCTTCAATTCCGCTTCGACCATGGTGACGCTTGATTTCTACAAAAAGCTCCGCCCCGCGGCCAGCGAAAAGCAACTCGTAACCTTTGGGCGCATCGCCACGGGAGGGATGGTCCTCCTCGGCCTGCTTTGGGTTCCGTTCATTCACGTGCTTAGTGCGCAGTTGTGGGTTTATCTGCAGAGCGTTCAGGCGTACATCAGTCCGCCGATCGCGGTCTGCTTCATATTCGGAATTTTATGGCCCCGCCTGAATGGACAGGGAGCAATCTCATCGTTGCTGGTCGGATTCGCTCTCGGCGCGGTGCGCTTTGTGTTCGAAGTGTTGGACAAGACCGCCCACTACCAGTCTTCCGCGATCCGCGCGCTCATCGACATCAATTTTCTCCACTACTCGATCGTGATGTTCATTGTGTGCGCGCTGGTGCTGATCGGCGTGAGCATGCTTTTCCCGGCTCCGGAGCGAAAGAAAATCGCGGGGCTCACCTTCGCGACCGTGGACGAGAAGCTCGATACCGTTGACGTCAAGACCGCGCATCTTGCCAGAGAGACGCGAACGGAACATCGGGTGAACCTCGCATTCACCTATGTCTTGCTCGCGACGGTGCTGTGTCTATGGATTTACTTTCGCTAAAGGTGAGCGGTATCGTTCACGAATCATGACCACCTCGATCCAAGCCCTGAAGCCCAACGTTTCGCAAGATGAAGCGCTGCGCAGATTTGCGTCCGCTGGACTCGGCGCGCTCTACCGGCGCTTTCGCATCGGTCCGCTGCGCCGCATTGCTGGTGTCTATGTCCCGTTCTCCCTCTACCGCGTCCGTTATCAACTCGGCCGGACGTCTCACACGCGTTTCTTTGCGATGGATGCCGTGGACGGCTCTCTTGATCTCTTCGAATTTCCCCGTGTTCCCGCTAGCTCGCAACTCGTCCAGTTGAAGACGCGGAATGTTTTGCGCCCAGCTCTCTCCGGGAAACGCGCCGAAGAACTGCTGGCCGGCAAGGTCCAGCGCGTCGTCTTTCAACAAGGTTTCTTCAAGTTGCGCGAATACAAGCTCGACTGCACGCGTGAGTCGATTGACCTCCATCTTCCGTATTGGTTGGCCTTTTATGGGGATGACACCGCGCGGTGCCGTGTAATGGACGCCGTTCGCCGTCGCATCGAGGGAGCCAAAGCCTCCGCTTTCTTTGAAGAGTGGCTGGCTGCGTAAGCGAGCGTCGCCCGCGCTCACAATGCCGAGCGCACAGGATGAAAAAATGCGAGGATTAGCGCTTTCGAGTAAGACCGTGAACGCAAAACTCGCTCGCGTCACGGCTCTCGCCTCGTTCGCAATCGTGGTTGCGGTTTGGCCTGCCCACGCGGAGGGCTGGCAGCACTTGGGCGCCGTACAGCATGTTGACAAACTCCCAGATGGCGTCGAACTGAGCGCTGGCCGCGCAAAGGTGCGCGTCACCGCGTTTCGTGACGGAATAATCCGTGTCCGCGTAGCCCCTCAGGGCACCTTCCCGAACGACAAATCGTGGGCCGTCATCGCAACTCCCGATGTCCCTTTGGTAAAAATCGCAGACGGCAAAGACGATGTTCGCCTTTCAGCCGGCGGCGTCACCGTCATCATTCACAAATCTCCCCTGCTCATCTCTTTCGCCGATGCGCAAGGCCAAGTCATCCTCGCCGAGGAGTCAACCTTGCCGATGGCCTGGAATGGCCAGCGTATCCGCATCTGGAAAAAATTGCCGCCAGACGAAAATTATTACGGTCTGGGAGACAAAGCGGGCCCTCTGAATCACCGCGACCACGCCTTCCTGAATTGGAATACGGACGCCTTCGGCTGGGGCGAATCCACCGATCCGCTCTACAAGACCATTCCATTTTTCATTGGCCTCCGCAAAGGTGCTGCGTACGGCCTGTTTTTCGACAATACCTACCGCAGTAGTTTCGATTTCGGCAAGGAATCGCCCGACTATTTTTCCTTCGGCGCGGAGGGTGGCGAGCTAAACTATTATTTCTTCGCAGGCCCCGATCCGAAGAAAGTCATCGCGGAATACACCGCGCTGGTCGGCCGCGCGTCTCTCCCCCCGCTCTGGAGCCTCGGCTACCAGCAATGCCGCTACAGCTACTACCCCGAAGCGCGCGCCCGTGAAGTCGTACGCCTTTTTCGCGAAAAGAAAATTCCCGCCGACGTGATCTACTTCGACATCGACTATCAGCAAGGCTATGCGCCGTTCACCATCAATCGCGAGTATTTCCCGCATTTCGAGCAAATGATCGCCGACTTTCGCGCCCAGGGTTTCCACACCATCACCATCACCGACCTCCACATCAAGAAAGACCCGGGCCACGAATACGTTCCGTACGATTCCGGAATAAAGCAGGATGTCTTCGTCAAGAATCCCGACGGCTCCATTTTCGTCGGCCCGGTCTGGCCCGGCGACAGCGTCTTCCCCGATTTCTCGCTTTCCCGCGTCCGCGACTGGTGGGGCGGCCTCTACAAAGATTTCGTCAAGATGGGCGTCGCCGGTTTTTGGAACGACATGAATGAGCCGTCCGTCTTTCAGCGCGCCGACAAGACCATGCCGCTCGACACCGTCCACCGCCTGGATGACGGCACAACGACCGACCATCGCGCCATCCACAACGTTTTTGGCATGGAAAATGCCCGCGCCACCTACGAAGGCCTGCGCAAACTGCAAGGCGACGAGCGCCCATTTGTCCTCACCCGTGCCGCTTATTCCGGCACGCAACGCTACGCCGCCACCTGGACCGGCGATAACAGCGCCACCTGGAATCACATTTCAATGAGCACGCCGATGCTCCTGAATCTCGGCCTCTCCGGCTACACGCTCGCCGGAGACGACATCGGCGGATTCGCGAGCTCGCCCCCTCCCGATCTACTCACGCGCTGGTACGAACTAGGAGTCTTCAATCCCATCTATCGCGACCACGCCGCGAAAGGCACCGCCGACCACGAACCCTGGGCCAGCGGCCCGCAGCAGGAAGCCATCCGCCGCCGCTACATCGAGCTCCGGTACCAGCTCCTCCCCTACATTTACACTGGCATCGAAGACATGACCCGCACCGGCCTGCCCTTCATGCGCCCGGTCTTCCTCGATTACCCGCAGCAGGAAAGTTCCTACAACGACAATCGCGATTTTCTTTTCGGCAGCGATTTATTCGTCGCACCGGTAGTCACCGAAACCGTGGACGCCGAAGAAATTCAGCTACCGCCAGGGGATTGGTACGACTACTGGATCGCGCAAAAACATGCCAGCACGGACAAAATCGCGCTGCACCCAGCGCTCGATGAGCTCCCTCTTTACGTTCGCGCCGGCGCAATCATCCCCATGCAGCCAATCGTGCAGAACACAGAAGAAAAGCTCAGCGGACCGCTAGAATTAAAGGTTTACGCCGGTGACGATTGCCACGGATCGCTCTACGAAGACGACGGCCACACTTTCGCCTATCAACGAGGCGAATTCCGCCGCACAAACTACACGTGCAAAGTTGTGCCAGGCTCAATCACAGTAAGCGCCACAACAGAGAAAAATAGTTTCCAACCATGGTGGCAGACCGCCCACGTAACCATCTTCGGCGCCCCCGCCGAACCCAAAGGACTCCACATCGGCCAACAAGCCACCCGCGACTGGCAGTACGACCCCAAGTCCCACTCCGTGAGCACAACCGTCCCGAACGCCCAACAAAACTGGACCATTCACCTCACTTTCTGAAAGAACACACCGAAGGATGTAGGCGCTGGGCTTTAGCCCGGCCAGCCATTTGTCGCCTTCAACGCAACAAAAATATAGATATCGACTTAGCCGGCGCACTGACGCGAATCTCGTTCCCCGCAATCTCCGCGACCCCGTCGCCAAATAGCACCCTCACGCCCTGCGATCCCTGCGCAGCCGTGCCACTCAGCGAAACCCCAAACTCCCGCTGCTTCGACGAATTATTAAACGCCACCACGACCCGTTCCTCCTCCGCCTCACGCAAAAAAACAGAACCAGACTCGTCCGACGCCAGGTGCCACAGCCGCCCACCAGTCAGCGCCGGATGCTCCCGCCGTAAATGCAATAGTCTCTGCACATAAGCAAACGTAGCCTGCTGCTCTGCGGTCCGGCCTGTTTCCATAAACGCATTTCGCGGATCTTCCGTCCATCCGCCAGGAAAATCGTGCCGGTTATCCGGATCCGCGCCACCCGTCATCCCGATCTCGTCGCCGTAGTAAAGCTCAGGAATCCCGCGCAAAGTAAGCGTCAACCCGAAAGCCAATCTCAAATCCACCCCCGAACTTCTAGCCTCGCTCGCAAACCGCGGCACGTCGTGATTCGAAAAAAACGTAACCAGCTCATCGGGCCGCACATACAAGGAATCATGCCGCAAAATGTCAGCAAGCCGCCCAACGGGCGCGCCATGCAGCAAAACATCGCGCAAAGCAAAATACATCGGGTAGTCAAAAACAGTCGTCACACCCGAATCAATACCGTCATACCGCTTCTGCCCGCCCGCAAAAAACGAAGTCACGCTGGTATCCGGATGAAACACCTCGCCAATAGTCGTCAACCGCGGATAAATTCTTCGCAACCCCGCATTCCATCGCGACCAGAAAGCCCGCGGCACATACGGAAACGTATCGATGCGATATCCATCCAGTCCCGATGACTCCGCCCACCAGATCGCGTTCTCCATCAAATATTGCGCCACGACCGGATTCTCCGTATTCATGTCCGGCAAAATTCCGAAGAACCACCCGTCGGTCAAATCGCGCCACAAGCGTGGCGGCGCGTGAGGATCGACCAAAACCTCAAAAGGATCGTGCCCCGAAGTCTGCTCTTTGGTCTCCCCATAAAATGATCCATACGGCGGCACCGAGGAATTCGTGTGGTGTTGCGGCGTTCCGTGAAACCAGTCCGGCAGCGGCGGATTCGCCACCCAAGGATGCCGTGGCCCCACATGGTTCGGCACAATATCGAACACAATTTTCATCTGCTGCTGGTGCGCCGCAGCAACCAGCTCCTGATAATCCCGCAGCGTCCCCAAATGCGGATCGACCGCATACAAGTCCACCGCCCCATAACCGTGATAGTCCTCCACAGCCCCGTTCTTCACCACCGGCGTAAGCCACAGCGCAGTCACGCCCAAATCCTTCAAGTACGGCAAGTGGTCCCGCACACCGCGCAAATCCCCACCGTGATACGCGCGTGCCTTCGACCGGTCATGTGATCCCTGCGCTTCAGCCGGTTCGTCATTCGTCGGATCTCCATTCGCAAACCGGTCCGGCATGATCAGATAAACCACGTCGTCCGGCGCAAGCCCCTGAAATCGGTGAATCGTCTCCATCCGCGCAGCCATGGGCAATTCGAACGATGTCACTCCTTCCGGACTCGTAATCCGGCAAACCGCGGTCCCCGATTTCGTCTCCGCGCCAAATTTCAGCCACACAAATAAATATTTCCCGCCGCCCGAAGCCTGCGTCCGCTCGACCAGCAAGCTCGCGAGATTGCATTCGACTTTCGTAGCCTCCAGCCCGCGCCCCGAAATCAGCAACATCACTTCCGGAGTCAATCCGACCCACCAACTCGGCGGCTCTACTTTCGTGACCACGGGAGAAAGATCGGCGTTTGACGTCTGCGAAGCTTCCGCGCCAAAAAGCGCGAACCCGCCAAAGCCAGGCAGGGAGAGCAAACAAGCAAGCGCGCGAAAAGCGAATCGGCGAGTCACAGTTACTCGCCACCCGCAAAAACCAACTTCCCAAACGCCTCAGGCACATGAAAATTAGGCTGCGGCGTCCGCGTCGGCTGCCAAGCCGAATAAAACCGCGGTTCCGCGGCGCCCTCCACCCGAAAGAAATTCACCCGCCAGATCGCGCCCTCGTCGAACCGCGCCGTCAAGCTCTTCATCGGCAAATCCAGCACCGCCCGCCAGCTTTTTCGCGCGTCATCAATCTCCACGCGCCGCCGCAGCCCGCTCCGCAAATCCCGCTTTTCACCCGGCGCAATGTCCAGATCGATCCAAAATCCATTCGGCGCCACTTCAAATTCCTTATATCCCGCGTGCCCAGGATCGCTCTGCAAAAACACCTCGCAAACATCGCGGTCCCACAGTTGATCCCGCCACCCGCGAGCATCCGCGTCCGGAAAGACGGTGATGCTCCGGTACCTCGCCACAAACCTCAAATACAAATTCTCCGGAGTCCACAACAACCGCACCTCCGTCTCACGCTCCGCATCGGCGTTCAACCCTCGCCAATCCGTGCTGAATCGCACGGGCGAAGCGCGTCCCCCACGCTGCCTCTGGCGGAAATCCTTCCCGATCGGTCGCGTCCACCAAGCGCGCCGCCATGGCCGTATCGTTACTCATCGCCTCACGCTCTCCATCGCATCCGATGTTGCCACGAATCGCCGCAAACTGTTTGCGCACGCGCCCAATTCGCCGCACCCGGCAGCCCGGGAACCCTGTGCTAGCATCGATTTTGGCCAAATCCAACGCTCACTGAAGCTGCCGTCGCAACCCAATCTCCGGAGGCCCAATATGATTGAGCCCGTAGCCGCCACCGATTTCACCACGCAATCCGCGCGCCGCCACCCCAGCCAGTTCGAATCCGTAAAGTTTCGCATCGACAAAGGCGTCGCCCGCATGACGCTCAACCGCCCCGACCACAACCTCCTCGACGAATCCATGCTCCGCGAGATCGCCGACGGCATCCTCTTCGCTGGCAACGCCGAAGAAGCCAAGCTCGTGGTCCTCGACTCCGCCTGCAAAGTCTTTTCCGGAGGCATCGACATCGGCGAGTACACCTCGCAGCGCGTCTTCCAGATGCTCGAAGCCTTCCATGCCGTCTTCACCAGCATGCTCGAAGTCGGCAAGCCGGTCATCTGCGTCGTGAACGGACCGGCCATCGGCGGCGGCGCCGAGCTAGCTGCGTTTGGCGACCTTATCGTCGCCTCGCCGAAAGCGCGCTTCGCCCAGCCCGAAATCACCATCGGCGTTTTTCCGCCGCTAGCTTCTACGATCCTGCCCTATCTCGTCGGCCCAAAGACCGCCCTCGAAATCATCCTGACCGGCGAGCCGGTAACCGCCGAGCGCGCCCTCGAACTCGGCATGGTGAACCGCCTGGTCCCCGAAGCCCAACTCGAAAAAACCGTCGAAGAACTCGTCGCGCGCATCTCCGCGCATTCCGCGCCAGTCCTCAGCATGGCCAAAAAAGCCGTCCTCGGCGGCATGGGCCTCTCCATCAAAGACGGCCTCAAGCAATCCATGGACATTTTTCTCAACCAACTTTATCGCCTCGAAGATTCCCAGGAAGGCCTCCGCGCCCTGGTCGAAAAACGCAAGCCCAACTGGAAGAATCGTTGATAGGGCTGGGCCGCTGTCGGAGCGCCAAGCGGAGCACTTTCGTTGACACTCCAGCGACGCGAAACATACACTCGTATTCGATTTGCAGCCGGAAGCAAATGCGCCGCGCAAATTCTCATGGCCGCTGATATCGTTCGTAAGTTTGCCGGTTAAGAGTCAGCCATTAATCAGGGGAGATTCGTGCTGCGAAGTTCCTTCGCCAAAACTTTCAGTATTCTTGCGTGTGCCTCGACGGCGATCCTCCTTTGCGCCGCGCTCTCTCAAGCACAGGCTCCGACGCAAACTCCAGCCCCAGCGCCTGTCGCCACTCCAGCCTTCCGCGAAGTCACCGACGAAGCCGGCCGTACCGTCCGCATCCCGCAAACTCCGCGCCGCATCGTCTCCCTCGCTCCAGGCCTGACCGAAACCATCTACGCACTGGGCCTGCAGGATCTCCTCGTCGGCGACACCGACTACTGCGACTTTCCCCCGGACGCCCAGCACAAACCTAAAGTCGGCGGCGCCATCAACCCCAGCCTCGAAGCCATCGCCGATCTGCACCCCGATCTGGTGCTCGCAACGAAAAGTTTGAATCGCCTCGACACGGTCATTTCCCTCGCCAACCTCGGCATTCCCACCTACACCATTGATCCGCAAACCGTCGCAGCCATCCTCTCCTCGACGCAGAATCTGGCGGAAATCATGGGCGCCCCTGATGCCGGAAAAGCACTCGCCAAGGATCTCGAGCACGCTCTCGCTGGCATTCAGAAGCGCGTAGCTCCCTTTCCCCGGCGCACCGCCCTCTTCGTCGTCTGGACCCAGCCGCTCATTTCCGTCGGCAAACAAACCTTTATCGCCGATGCCATTCAATACGCCGGCGGCGTTTCCATCGTGGATTCTTCCGAAAACTGGCCGAAGGTAAGTCTGGAAGAAGTCGCGCGCCTCCAGCCGGAATTCCTCGTCTTTCCCGACACCCACACGGAAACCACGCCGCTAAACATCGAGGCCCTCTCCGATTTGCCGGGCTGGCGCATTCTGGACGCCGTCCGCAACCACCGCTACGCGAAAACGAGCGACGCCATCGACCGTCCCGCGCCCCGCATCGTTTCCGCCATCGAGGATTTGGCGAGACAATTTCATCCCGAAGCCTTCATCGATCAGCCCGGCGCCAATCCCGATCAACTCGACCGCAAAGACAAGAAGGACAACAATAAAGACAACGTGACTCCGCCCAACTTCGTCCCACCGCCCCAGCCCTCAACGAACGCCGACCCTGGTAGCGCCGGTCATCCCTGCCGGCAACCCAACGCGCCGCCAACAGTCCGTCACGCAAACGACCAAGGCCATGTTCACCAACGAGGAATCCTCATGCGCCCGCTAACGTTCCAAGGCGTTATTTGGCGTTGCAGCGTTCTCGCCATCATCCTCTTTGTCGTCGTGGTCGTCGCCTTGAAGCTCGGCGCGGTTCCCGTCTCTCTCTACGGCCTCGGCCTCGACCTTCTTCACGTGCTCCTCCGCAAAACCAGCGAACTCTCCAGCAACTACAACATGATCGTCTACGACATCCGCCTGCCCAGGATTCTCCTGGCCATCGTCGTAGGCGCGTCCCTCGCCGTAGCCGGGACCAGCTTTCAAGCCCTGCTCCGCAATCCCCTGGCGGACCCGTTCGTCCTGGGCGTTTCCAGCGGCGCTTCCTTGGGTGCCATCCTCACCTTGATCGCCGTGCCCTACCTCGCGATTCCCCTGGCGTTCGCCGCACTCGTCACTCCGGTGGGCGCGTTCCTCGGCGCCGCCGCAACCGTTGCCGCGGTCTATTTCCTCGGCCGCCGCGAGGGACAGATCGATAGCAACACTCTGCTGCTGTCCGGCATCGTCTCCGCCTCCTTTCTCTCCGCCATCATCATGTTTCTGATTACCACGCTCTCCGGCCGCGGCGACCTGCGCGGCATGTTTTTCTGGCTGATGGGTGATCTCTCCGGCGCCATCCAGCCAAGCCTGCGCTGGGTCCTGGGCATCGGCTTCCTGGTCGCCACCGCCGTCATCTACACCACCGCCTCCGATTTGAATCTGCTCCTGGCAGGCGAGAAAGAAGCCATGCACCTCGGCGTGGACGCCCGCCGGGTCCGCTTGGTTGTGTACATTGCCGCGTCCGTCTTGACCGGGCTAGCCGTTTCCGTAAGCGGCACCATCGGCTACGTAGGTCTCCTTGTCCCCCACGTGATGCGCATGATCTTTGGCTCCGACCATCGCATCCTCATCCCCACGTCCGCACTTGGCGGCGCAATCGTCGTAGTCATCGCGGACACTCTGGCCCGCACGGTAGTCGCTCCCTCCGAACTTCCCGTAGGCGCCATGACCGCCCTGGCCGGCGCACCACTTTTCCTGTACCTTTTGCGCCGCAAAATCGCCTGAGCGGGCTCATCCAGATCAATGTCTCCGCCATCCACATCCGCCGACAACCCGCGAACCGCGAGCGCCATCCGTCTCAGCGTCGAGCAGGTCAGCTACGCCTACTCCGCAAATCCCTCGCAAGCCCCGCTCTTCACCCTCGAAGCCAGCAGCTTCCAGGCCCGCCCTGGCGAAATCGTCGCGATCCTGGGCCCCAACGCCAGCGGCAAATCCACGCTGCTGAAACTAATCGCTGGTTCCCAACCGCCGCTCTCCGGCCGCGTTCTGCTCAATGGCTACGTGACCCACTCGCTCACCCACCGCGTCCGCGCCCAACGCATAGCCATGGTCCAGCAGGAAAGCCCGCTGCTCTTTCCGAGTCGCGCGTGGGAATTCGTCCTCCAGGGCCGCCACCCCTACAGCCGCACGTTGCGCTTTGAAACCAAGCAAGACGTCGCCATAGCCCGCAATGCCCTGGCACAAGTGGGCGCGGAACATCTAAGCGAGCGCTGGATGGACCAAATCTCCGGAGGCGAAAAGCAGCGCGTCATCCTGGCCCGCGCCCTATCCCAGCAACCGCTCCTCCTGCTCCTCGACGAGCCAACTCTGCACCTCGACATCGGCTCGCAAGTGGGCCTGCTAGACACGTTGCGCAAACTAGCCGCGGAAAACCGCTACACCGTAGTGGTCGTCACCCACGAACTGAACTTAGCCGCCCAGTACGCGGACCAAATCGTCCTCCTCCACCGCGGCAAAACCCTCCGTGTTGGTCCCCCCTCCGCCGTCTACCAGCGAGAACTCCTGGAGCAAGTTTTCCAAACTCCCCTCTCGATCGAATCCAGCCCCTCAGGCCGTCCCCGAGTAACCATCCTCTCCGGCGCCTAACTCCTGGCGTTTTTGCCTCGCCGAGTACCCGCCAGCGGTCAGCTTGGGGACCCATCGAAGCCCGTCATCCTGAGCACATCCGACCCGGAAGCGCGAAGGCCTGGCTTACTCCCCAACTCCGCCGAGCGTCGGCGAACACGGTTCGACCACCACCGCCGATTCTTTAATCCCGCCTGTCGCCGCTCACAACCGATTTTCGACGATTCCCTGCATAATACTTAACCAATCGATATTCACATGCTATTCTTTCCCGTGTACGCCGATTCCAAATCCAGTCCCCGCAGAAGTGCTCACCCGCTCTCCCCGGCAAGTTCTAATGGACGCCACCCTGTAGCCGCCCTCTGTCCTTTCAGAGGGCGGGGTTTAGACGAAGATAAGCTACGGCGTAAACCTTCTAGAATTAACGCTTGCAAAACTCTATCAAAACAAGCCACTTTAACATCTTTAGAATGAATACTTACGAAAAACAGGGGGGAGGGGGTGGCAGCAGCGCGTTCTTTCCAAATGTAGCGGACGCTTTCGGAAGCGGGCGCCTTTGGGTTCTAAGTTAGGTCTCCAGGCCGACCCACTGGCACCCAACAACCTGATGTTATAATTCCTGCTCTTCCATGGTGAAATCAGCTCCAGACATGGCCAGCATTTCCCCCGAACTGCTCGCAAAATACGAGCCAGTCATTGGCCTGGAAGTCCACGTCCAACTGCTGACCAACACCAAAATTTTCTGCGGCTGCTCCACACGCTTCGGTGACGCACCCAACGCCAACACCTGCCCAGTCTGCCTGGGCCTGCCCGGCACGCTGCCGGTGTTGAACAAGCGCGTCATCGAAATGGCCTCGCGTGCCTCGCTCGCACTGAACTGTACCGTGCACGAGCATTCCCGCTTCGCCCGCAAAAACTATTTTTATCCCGACCTGCCGAAGGGCTACCAGATTTCGCAATACGAGCTGCCGCTGGCAACGGGTGGTTGGGTTGAGGTGGAAGTCGATGGCGCGAGAAAACGCATCGGTATCACGCGCCTCCACGTCGAAGAAGACGCCGCCAAAAATCTGCACGAAGGCTTCGCGCAGTCCGCGACCAAAGCCTACATCGACTTCAATCGCTGCGGCTCGCCGCTAGCCGAAATCGTTTCCGAACCGGACATGCGCACGCCGGAGGAAGCCTATGCGTACCTGACAACGCTGCGCCAGATCCTGCTCTACACCGGCGTAAGCGATTGCAACATGGAAGAAGGCTCACTCCGCTGCGACGCCAACGTGAGTGTGCGCCTGCGCGGCACGGAGCAATTCGGCACCAAAGTCGAAGTGAAGAATCTCAACTCATTCCGCTTCCTGCAAAAAGCGCTGGAATACGAAATCGAGCGCCACATCGGTGTGATTGAAAGTGGCGGCCGCATCCCGCAAGAAACGCGCTTGTGGAATCAGGCCGAAGGCCACACGGTATCGATGCGCTCGAAAGAAAAAGCTCACGACTACCGCTATTTCCCGGAGCCCGATCTGCTCCCGGTACACGTAAGCGACGCCTGGCGCGAAGAAATCCGTCGCACGCTCCCGGAGCTACCGGAAGCCAAGCGCTCGCGCTTCGTTACCGCGTACGGCATCACACCCTACGACGCCGAAGTGCTGACCTCGACGCAGTCAAGAGCCGATTATTTTGAAGCGGTGAGCAAAGCCGGCGCGTCGGGAAAGAACGCCGCAAACTGGATGCAAACCGAGCTGCTGCGCCGCCTGAACGATTCCGGCAAGGAGATCGAAGCTAGCCCGGTCGCCCCCGCGTCGCTCGCCGAGCTCCTGAAACTCGTCGACTCCGGCCAGATCACCGCCGCCATCGGCAAAAAGGTCTTCGCGACCATGTTTGAAACCGGCCGCGCTGCCGCCGAAATCGTCGCCGCCGAAGGTCTTGCGCAAATCAGCGACACCTCCGCCATCGAACAAGCTGCCCGCGAAGTGATCGAAAAGAATCCCGACAACGTCGCGAAATTCCGGTCCGGCAACGAAGGCGTTTTCAAATTTTTCGTCGGCCAGGTAATGCGCGCCACCCGCGGCCAGGCGAACCCGCAAGCCGTAAACGATATCGTGCGCAAGCTGCTGTCAGAGGCGAAATGACGTCGTCCATCTTCATGATTCGAGGTACAGCTCAATGCTAAAAGTCGGCGACAAAGCTCCCGACTTTCGCCTAAGGACGGACGAAGGCGCCACACTATCGCTCGCGGATTTTCGCGGAAGGCGTGTCGTCCTCTTCTTCTTCCCGAAAGCCAACACTCCCGGTTGAACAACTGAAGCGTCCGAGTTTCGCGACGCAAAGAAGGCCTTCGACAAAATCGGCGTGCTGATCCTGGGCGCCAGCGGCGACGCGGAAAAAGACCTCGCCAAATTCAGGGCGAAACAAAAACTCAATTTCCCGCTGCTGAGCGACCCCGGTCACAAAATGCTGGAATCCTACGGCGTGTGGCGGATGAAGAAATTCATGGGCCGCTCCTTTCAGGGCATCGTGCGGAGCACCTTCCTGATCGGCTCCGACGGCAAAATCGAGCAAATGTGGGACAACGTAAAGGTAAAAAATCACGCCGCCGAGGTCCTAGCCGCCGCGTCGAAGTAGCCGTACAGTTAGTTCCAGGGTCCGTGCCTCGCGCGGGCCGTTGCCGAAGGGTGCTAGATGTGGAAGATCAGATCGTCAGTGCCGCTGGCTGCTGGTTCGATGTAGAGGTTGTCGATCAGGCGCGTCTTTCCGAGGAACACGGCGAGAACCGCGTAGCAGGGACGCGCGACGCGGACGACTGGCTCGAAGGTGTCGGCGTCCACGATTTCGGCGTAATCGATGGCGGCGAGCGGCTCCGCTTGCAACACTTTGCGCAGCACCGTTTGCAACTCGAGTGCGTCGCGCTCGCCCGCGGCCAGTGCGTCGCGCGCGGCGATCAACGCGCGATGTAGAACTGTCGCGGCGCGGCGTTCGGCCGCGTCGAGATAGGCATTGCGGGAAGAGAGTGCCAGGCCATCGCTGTCGCGAACGATCGGACACACGACGATCCCCGTGTCGAGATTCAGATCGTGCGCCATTTGCGAAATGATGTGCACCTGCTGCGCGTCCTTTCGCCCGAAGTAGGCGAAGTGAGGTTGCACGATCTCAAGCAGCTTTAGAACGACGGTCGCCACGCCGCGAAAGTGTCCGGGCCGCGAACGTCCCTCGAGGCGGTCGCTTAAGCCTTCAACGGTGACATAGGTGCGGAAGCCGCCCGGATAAACGTCGGCTGACTCTGGCGCGAAAATGGAATCGACGCCAGCCGCGGCAAGTTTTGACGCATCGGCATCAAAGGTTCGCGGATATCTTGCCAGGTCTTCTTTCGGACCAAATTGTTTGGGATTTACAAAAATGGACGTGACGATTTGCGAGCACTCCTGCTTTGCGCGCCGGACCAGCGCTAAGTGTCCTTCGTGGAGCGCGCCCATCGTGGGGATCAGGCCAATGATATGGTTTTCGGCACGCGCGAGCCGCGCATGCTCTTTCATCCAGGTGATGGTTCGGATGGTTTCCACGGAGAAGGGGTTCGAGCGCCGGACTCAGGCGCCCGCGGCTACCGATCGCTCACGGTAAAAATGCATGAGGTCGGTGAGGATGGGTTGTGCGCCGTGCTGCCGCAGCATGGTGGTGACCTGACCGCGATGGTAAGTGCCGTGATTGACGAGGTGCTGCAGCGATTGCCACAAAGGATTCTTGTACACGCCGAATTTCATGGTTTTGTATTCCAGCACGCGGTTGAGATCCTCCTGCGTCAGACCGCGAACAAATTTCAACAGTTGCGATCCGATGGGCGCCCAGTGCTCGCGCAGGCTGTCCAAGTCTGCAAACTGCGAATTGTCGGGCATGGCTGAGGGCGAAGTGCCAAGAAACCTCTGCAACCAAATCCACTCCGCGCCGCAAATGTGGGCCAGCGTATCGCGCACGGAAGAAAAGCTCGATCCCAGGGGTTTGGTGAACTGCTCGGGCGTCAGTGCCGCGACTGCGTCAATGGTCCGATGATTCGCCCAGGCGTTGAAGTCGTACAGCAGGCTCATTTCTTCGGGCGTCATGGGTCACCGTGTTCTTTGGAATTGTGGAGATACGTTTGCAGGCACCTTAGCAGTCGATGTGAATCAGTTTTTGCCGCTTCAGGACTTCGCCGGAATGATAAGACTCCGCATCGGACGGGAAAGTGCCGCTGCGCACGTCTGCGCAATACGCGCGCACTGCGCCGGAGATGACCTCGCCGACGTTGGCATATTGGCGGGCGAATTTCGGCACGGGATGGAAAGTAAGCCCCAACATATCGTTGATCACCAGGATCTGGCCGTCGCAGCCGGGCCCCGCCCCGATTCCGATGGTAGGAATGTTCAGCTCGCGGGTAATTTGCGAGGCCAACTCGCGCGGCACGGCTTCCAGCACTACCGCAAACGCGCCCGCCGCTTCCACCGCATGCGCATCGCGCAGCAGTTGCTCGGCCGCATCCGGCGTCTTGCCTTGCACGCGGTAGCCGCCCAGTGCGTTCACGGACTGCGGCGTGAGCCCGACGTGCCCCATCACTGGTATCTCCGCTTCGGTCAGCCGTGCGATCAGTTCGAGCCGACGCTCGCCGCCCTCTACCTTTACGGCTTCCGCGCCCGCCTCTTTCACGAAACGCACCGCGTTGCGGAGGGATTCCGCGGTATCGGTGTGGTAGCTGCCATATGGCATATCGGCCACCACCAGAGCGCGCCGGGTTGCACGCCGAACCGCGCGGGTGTGATGAATCATCTCGTCCAAGGTGACGGGCAGCGTGGTGTCGTATCCCAGCACAACCATCCCGAGCGAATCGCCGACGAGGATGACGTCAACGCCAGCCTCGTCCAGCAAACGCGCAGTGGGGTAGTCATAGGCCGTCAAACAAATGATCTTTTGTGATGGGGAATCCGCAGCAGATTTACGCTGCAAGAGAGCGGGCACGGTGACTTTGCCGTCGCCCGTGTTCGGGACAACACTCATGGTGGCCTCCGGTGCCATTCCCTTGACCAGTTGCTGGCGGACGGGATATAGCCCTGTACCTGACCGACTCCACTATTATAACAAATTCGGTGCGGCGAGGCTATTCGTTCGGTGATGAGCTATTTCTAACCGAGTGGCTTCCAGATGGGGTCGCGGACGTCGTTGAATCGGTTCGTCAATAGATTTTCATTTCCGGGAAGGCTCTCCCACAAATACGAGGCAGCCGTTTGGGTCGGCGATGTGGAACTCGGTCATGCCATATTCCCTGTCGAACAGATCTCTGATTTTGTATTTTGTCTTGAAAGGCTTGACGTGCTCCCAGAGAGAACGGATATCGGATACCTCGATGTATATCTCGGTATGCCCGCGGACACAGTTCATGACCTCTTCGGATGCGGCCCTTTGGAAATGGATGGTCTGGCCGTCGCGTTCCACGATGCAGTACTCCAGCGATTGCATGGTTGGCGTGAAACCCAGCACGTGCTGGTAAAAGAGAATGGTTTCCTCCATATTGGCGACCGCCAGCATGGGACTTATTCTCTTCGCTACAGATACGGTTGGCATGACGAAGCCTCCAGGTTAATGGTCAAGTTACGGCGCGGCTGAAGCGGTGCCCTGACGTTGTCACGCGGACTCTAGCGGGCCGGTTTCGTTTTGAGCTGCAACGCGGTCTTGTGCTTGGGTTGGTATAGGCCGATCTCGCCGCCGCCTGGAAGGCGGAGTTTGGTGATCGAGCCCCATCGTTCCTGGTGTACGGTCGATAACGGCACACCCTTTTTTGTCAGGGACGACATTTCCGCTTTCAGATCCTCACACATGAAATAGAGTTCGTGACGGTGGTTTTCGTCCGCGGGATGGAATGCGGCCTCTGCGGCGGGCATACCGAAGATCAGCCATCCATGACCGGCATCGACGGACGGAAATCCCAGGACATCGCGGAAGAAAGTGCGGTCGGCTTCGGCATCCTTGCTGTAAATGATCATATGAGCGCCAGAAATCATGACGTCCCCCGCTATCGATCGATCTCGAAGCGTATCTTAGCAAGGGTTCGACGCAAGGTTCATTAGTTGAATGGGAAACGTGAATGGGGGGACGGTGGGTTTGTTAGAGTACGACGCGCCGGGCTAAAGCCCAGCGCCTACAGAGGCTGCCTGCGCATTGGAATAAGGTATCCGGTGGAATTTGCGGCCATCTGTGTGGGAGTGAATGGAAGGGCTGGAAGGCAAAAAACAGAAGAATTAACGCAGAGGACACGGAGATTGGAGCACAGAGATCTCGGAGAGTGTGGGGCGTGGGGAAGATGGAGCTCGACGCCATGGCTCGACACTGGGGAATGAGGAGGCATTTCGACGAAAAGACAAAGGCACAAGGTCAGACCGAACGCGGGGCTTGGGCGCGGCCTTTCCATTGAGCGCCGCGGTTGAGCCAGTAGCGCACGGCGGACAGCCACGTGGAATAGGCGTAGAACAGCGCCGCGAGGGGGAGAAGCGGCGCCCAGAGCGGCGATAGCCGATAGAAGCGAACTGTCGGCAAGAAAGTCAGCGACATCAGCAGCCATGCAGCGAGCGCGAGGATGCGCGCATTGACTGGGTGTGTGAATACGAGCGCGATCGGCGCGATGTAGGTGAGGGCCAGTCCGGCGAGGGTTCCGGCGAGCAGCCATGCGGAGTAGCGAAGTTGCGTGAAGGCTGTACGTGCGATCAGGTCGCGGATTTCCGCGAAGGTCACGTAGGCGCGAAGACTGTGGCTGGCGCGCGTGACTCCCATCCAGATTGGGCCGCCGGCGCGCTTTACGGCGCGGGCCAGGGAGCAATCATCGATAACTTCGCTTCGGATTGCGGCGAGGCCGCCGATTTTCTCGAGCGCGCTGCGGCGAAGCAATACGCAACCGCCTGCGGCACCGGCGGTCCGGGCGTTTGGGTTGGCGATCCAGCGAAGCGGGTAGAGTTTCAGGAAGAAAAACAGGAATGCCGGAATGAGTGCGCGCTCCGGTAGAGTTTTCGCTTGAAGCAGGACCATCAGGGATACGAGGTCGAGTTGGCATTGTTCGGCGCGGGCGACCAGGCGGCGCAGTGTGTCGGGGGCGTGCACCACGTCAGCGTCGGTGAACCAATAAAATTCGGGCACTTGGGGCCTAACATGGCGCACGCCCTCGTCAAGGGCCCAGAGCTTGCCAGTCCAGCCTGGAGGCAGTGGTGACGCCAGATGAATTTGGACGCGCGATTCCGCGTCGTGCTGCTTCGCGAATTGTTGCGCGATTCGCGAAGTCTCGTCTTCGCTGTGGTCATCCACTACGATGAAGGAAAACTCGCCAGGATAGTCCTGTCGAAGCAACGCGCTGGTCGTTTCGGCGATGGTGGCGGCTTCATTGCGGGCTGGAATGATGGCGACTACCCGGGGCCACCGGGGAGGCGCGGGGTGTTCGAGCGCATCGTCGTCGAACGGCCGCAAGTGCCAGAACATGCCACGGCCAAGAGTAAGGTAGAGCCAGATGCCGAGTGAAGTCGCCGAAAGGAAAGTGGATGCCGAGGTCACGGACCATTCTGCAACGGATCGAGCGTCTGCCGAAAGCCCGCCAACTCGTCCGAATAGGCCTCCGCTGCTCAACAATGTCTCACAAGGGCTCGCGGGTCTCCCCCTGTACACGATTGCGCACACGTGACAAGCCGTTGACATCCCTCGTGGCTGCTTAACTGCTAGAGTACGTAGCAAATAGAGAGAAAAAGACGGAGCAAGGAGCGGAGAATGAGTGTCCGCGGCGTGCCTCTTTGCCTACGGGCGGGTATGTCTCTTCATCTTGATGTGTCTCGCGTTTCGCTGATCCCGGCTGTGGGTTTTCTCGCGTCACTTGCGCGAGCCTGGCAACAGTTACAACGCCCGACTAAAGTCGGGCGCCTACATCTTGCTTGCCCCTTGCGCTCCGTGTTGGGAACGCGGCTGTGAGCGTACAATCGTCGGTTCTGACGGGAGCATTGCCGCTTCGCCCCACAAGGGCGCTGGCGTTTCGTCTGATCCCACGCATTGAAACCTATCCTAGGGTTGTGTCCCTTGTTCAAACGACTCCAGGGAAAGCGGCGCTACTGACTGTTTTCGGGTTGCTCTACGCGTGGACCAACCCATCGGCGCTGCCTCTGGTCCTTTGTCTGGCACTGCTGACGTGGATGCCTTTTCGGCGACACCAGCTGATTACCGTATCGACGGTGCTCTTCGCGGTTGTGGTTCCATGGACGCGGCTCGTGCAACCGGTCTACAACGCAAGCCTGATCACGGGAGTTCTGGCGCTAGCCGCGGTCCTGATTTGGAGGGCGTCCGCACGGCCACAGTCGTGGTACGGGCGGCGGCCGGCCACCATCCTGCTCGCTGGGTTCGCGACCTGGATCGCTGCCATTTCGCTTGTCCCTTGGCACACTTTCAGGCTTGCGCCGGTCTGGGATTTCACCATTATTCTTGGCAGCTACATCTGGTTCATCGCGTATGTGTTGGTGGATCGGCAGGCGGAGCCGGTGAGCCGGTTTGGCCTGGAGATCGGCTTCCTGCGACCCTTCTGGGGAGTGCTGCCAACACCTCTTCCGAATGGCACCGCTTATCTCCGGCGGATTGAAGCGAAGAACGCGGAAGAGCTCGCGATCACCCAGTTGAAGGGTCTAAAGCTGCTGAGCTGGGCTGCGTTGATCACCGTGATTTCGCGGGTCTTCGTCTATTTCTTTCACGTCTATCTGAGAATTCCGTACTTCGCGACGACACTGGCCATGAGCGCGCATGGCGCTCCGGCGCCCTGGTTTGTTTGCTGGGCCAGCCTGATCCTTCACTTCCTGGAGAACGTCATGGCCGGAGCGATTCTGGGGCATCGGATCGTCGCCTGCTGCCGGATGGCGGGCTTTGACGCGCTGCGCAACATGTACCGGCCGCTTTCTGCGGTGACCGTCGCGGAATTTTTCAACCGCTACTATTTTTATTACAAGGAGCTCCTGGTCACGTTCTTCTTTTTTCCGGTTTTTCTCAAACAATCCCCGAGGTTCCCCAAACTCAGGCTGGGCATCTCGATTTTTGCGGCGGCGTGTTTCGGGAACGTATTTTTTCATTTCATCCGCGAGCTCCTGTACATCCACGACTTTGGTTTGTGGAAGGCTATCAAGACATTTCAGGTGTTTTTCTTTTACTGCGTGGTGCTGGCCACGGCCATCACCGTTTCTCGGCTGCGCAGACGCAAACCGCTTCCGGCTGGATTCTTTCGCGGCACTCTTCGGCCGGCCTTGTCCGTATGTTTCTTCTATTGCCTGCTCAGTATCTTTGCCCTGACTGATCGCCAGTATCCGCTGGCCGAGCATCTTCGGTTCCTGGGCCACTTGTTTTTCATCAACTAATCCCCGGGGGCCCCATGGATTGCAAAACTACCATTCGTCAATATTTAACGGAGCTGCTCATTCGAAAAGGCGATCGCCGCCCTTTCGACGATGACACTTCTCTGCTCCTGGGCGGCCGGCTGGACTCCATTGATACTGTCGAGATTATTCTTTTTCTCGAAAAAGAGTTCCACATCGAGATCGCCAGGGATGGATTTCAACGAACTCAGCTCGACACCGTCAATATGATCGAGGCGTTTGTGCGGACCTCCTCACGCGCACTCGCTGATTGAGCGTATTGCTGTCGTTGTTTCTTGCGCCGCGGGTTGATGTTCACTCACATCGACAGGCTCAACGGCGGCCTGGTCTCATTCACCGCAGCCTGACGCCCGGCACGATTGCTGTGTTCGGAATTTTGCGGGGCTAAACGGGGCACTGGCCGAGCGGCCGGTCTCGGCACGCAGTCGTTGACGGTTGGATATTCGTTCCGATTCTAGTCTGGCGCTGATCGGACTAGAACCATTCAATAGAAAAGGGACGCGCGGCTTTCGTCGCGTGTCCCTTTTTGTTCATTGTGCGACCAGGTGCTCGCACTTCTAACCTTTGTGCTTGAAATACTCGACTTGCTTCAGACGTTTCTCAGCTGCCGCTTTCGATTTATAGGGGCCGCCGAGATTCTTGCCTTTTTCGGAGAGCACTTTGTAACCGCCGCTCACTTTTTTGATCATGGGTTACCTCCGCGAATTCGCCATCGGAGAGGAGGGGGTCTCTTTCCGGCTGAGGGTATTTTGGGTCCGCGTCGGCGATATGCAAATACGGCGTTTTACTGACAGAGGTTGACGAGTTACCTCAGGCGCTCGGACGAGGAAGATCCAACCCTAGCTTGGATTGAGCTCTGATGGGCCTGGGCGCGGCATCAGAAAGCGCCCGCTTCGGAAAGCGGCCGCTACAGGTTCACTACAGTTTTACGAAGCACCAGTCTTCGCTCCAGGGGAGGCGCGACATCTGGCGCGATGGGCCTTGCGGCTCGACTATGAAAGCGTCGGAGAAATTCGCGCCGATGCCATGTTCGGGGTCGTACAGGCCGGGCTCGACGGAGAACGACATGCCCGGTTCGAGCATAGTGTAGTCACCTAGGGCCAGATAGGGCGGTTGATGGCCTTCCCAGCCCTGGCCGTGGCCGGGGCGGTGATAGATGTACGGGGCGACGCCTTGCTGCACTTGGTGTTTGTGGATTTTGTAGGCTACCGTGGAGCCGGTGACGCCGGCGACCGATTCTTCTTTCTGAATCAGGCAGGAATCGCGGCTGACCGTCCAGAGTTTTTTCATTTGGTCCGTGACCGGATGGATGAACATGGCGCGGTAGAGTTCGCCGCCGCAGCCGGCGATGTTCACGCCGCCTTCGATCTGGATGGCTTGGCCTCGGGTGATTTTGTTGTGGAGAAATTGATTGGGATGCGGATAGGCGGTGGATTTGCCTACGCGGCAATCCACTTCGATTTCGATCCCTACCGCGGTGTGCGGTGCGCCGTCGCGCTTGATGTCGGCCATGACCAGGTCGGTTCCGTATTTAGTGGCAGCAGCGCCGATGTCGTAGTCGGTCAAGTCGGTGCCGTGCTGCAGGAGCGTGTCGCGCGCGTAGGCGTGCATCTGGTTGAAGTAGTTGTAAGCGCGGCGTGTCAGCGCCAATTCTTCCGGTGTCTTGAGGACGCGCATTTTCATGCAGACATCTTCGGCGTTGCCCATCTCACGGCCGAGGATGCTGACCACTTTGCTTTGAGATGAGGGGCGGAGTTCGGTGTCGGCCACTAACTTCTTATCGCCATAGCCGCGTTTCTTAACACCTTTCAACACCCACTCGAACAGGTCGACTTGCGGACCCATCTGCACTTTTCCCTCGTTGGGGAAGGCGCCTTCGGCGTGCGGCCAGTCGAAATACATTTCGCCGTCGGAGTACCACCAGGTTTTTACCAGGTCGCGGTCTAAAGCGGCGTTAAACCAGACGGGATCGCCGGTCTTGGGGAGGAAGACCTGGACGAGGCGTTCCGTGGTCGTGTGCCAAAGGCCGGTGAAATAGATGATGTTCCAGCGGTCGGTGAGCAGGATGCCGTCGCAGCCGTCTTCGGCGAGCTTGTCTTGCAGCTTCCTGGCGCGTTGTTTGTGCCAGTCGAGAGACAGGCGATCGAAGGTGGCGGGTTTTAGATCATCCTCCGGAAGATACAAACGAGCCGATTTTTCGCCGCCGGTTACTGCACTGGCGCTGGCTGGAAGCGCGGAACCAGCGACCGTTGAAATCGTCACCGCGGCGCCCGTCGTCGCTAGAAATTGCCGCCTGCTGACCATTCGTTCCTCCATTAATTCCGGGATCAACCAGAATGTCGCGGTGCAAATCCTACTCCAAACGCAGGGAATTGAATACGCGGGAGGGATCGAATAAAGTTATCGCCCTCATGAAAGTCACGAGGCGCAAGAGGCCCAGACTGGCCGGACAAATCCTGGAGCACTACGGCGAAGACGCCGTTGAACGCGATCGCCTGGAAAAATACGCGCGGCTGGAATTCTTTCGGACGAAGGAAATCATCTCGCGGCATCTTCCGAAGAGACGACGATTGATTCTGGATATCGGTGGGGGGCCGGGCCAGTACTCCTTGTGGCTGGCTAAGCTGGGGCATTCGGTGCGCTTGGTTGATCCGGTTCCGCTGCATGTGGAACAGGCCAACGCGGCATTTGAGGCTGCGAACTGCGAAACGATGGCGAGTGCCACGGTTGGCGACGCGCGTGACTTAAAATTTGAGGACGAATCCGCCGGCACTGTTCTGCTATTGGGCCCTCTGTATCATTTGGTCAGGCGCTCCGATCGAGTCAAAGCGCTAAGGGAGGCACACCGGACTCTCAAGCCAGGGGGCTTGTTGTTCGCGGCCATGATTTCGCGATTTGCGTCGGCATTTGATGGCTTGGCTCGCGGCTTCGTCAAAGATCCGAGATTCTTCCGCATCGTTCAACAGGATTTGAAAAATGGACAGCATCGCAATCCGACGAACAATCCGCTCTACTTCACCACGGCGTTCTTTCATCATCCCGACGAACTGAAGAGTGAAATGCGGGACGCAGGTTTTGCGGCGCCGAAGCTTTACGGTCTTGAGGGGCCTGGTTGGTTGATGCATGACTTCGAGCGGGTTTGGAACGATCCAAAGCTGCGCGCGAGGTTACTCGAGATCATCCGATTGATGGAAAGCGAACCAACGTTGCTGGGTCAAAGCGGGCATATTCTCGCAGTGGCACGGAAGGGCTAGATGCCGCAAACCGCCGAAGGAGACTACCGGGAGAGACGGCGTTCGACGAGATAGCCAGCGAGGGCAAAGATTGAAAAATACAGGACGGCGTTGACGCCGATGGCGACGCGGAGGAAGCCGCCGAAGGTTGAGCCGAGGGACTCGTGCTTTGCGGGAGTGACCATTTCCGCGATTTTCAGGCCTGGCGAAAAAATCGACAGTAGTGGAGTGGGGAGCGTCGGCTCGTCTTGGACCGCGAGGGCTAACGCGAGAAAGCCCAATAGCGATCCGATGATCGCAGGCAAGATCAGGCGTAATAGCAAGCGCCTCAGCATCGGGTTAAAGTCTAACAAACCACTCGGCGGGCGATTTTCCAACTTCGGGGGTGTTACCGGTTACGCAAGCCGGGCCTTCCGGGGGCGGGGTGCTGACGGCCAACGCCGGGCGGGCCCCGCCCCTACAGAGTGGGGCCGAAACGCTTGGAGGCGGGATTTATTTGTGATGCGGTGCCTGCGTGCTCCACACCAACATCGTACGGACAGTAGGACTAAGGCAAATACACCTAGAGACGCCGGATGCAGCGGTCACGGTGCGATTGTTGTTTTTCCAGCGTCTCCTGGATGGTCCCCTAGGTAGTACGGGGCGCTCAGGGTGAAGATGCGCTCGTTTCCGCGGACGAGGAGCATCCATTCGAGCAGGCGGCCGCGCTGGTTGTGAAGGAAATATTCGTACCAGCGATCCTCTACCAGTTCGGGAATCACGACCACGATGCGGCGGTCCGGGTGCTTTGCCGACAGCTCAAGAATGTGCTGAACGAGCGGGATGATTACGAAGCGATACGGCGAAGGCAGAGTGACCAGTTGTGGCGGTGTTTCACCTGATTCGCGAAAAGGCGCGACCACGTAGCGATCCCAGTCATCGTGCAGTAATTCCGAATGCTCCTCCGGATCGACATGCAAGGCGATCACTTCAGAGCTGAGCCTCGAAGCGAGTTCGAGACCCTGCTTGGTAATTTGGCTCCAACGATCGACGGGAACGATGACAACCGGGGAGGCCATGCGGCCGCCGGGCACGACCGGCATGGTACAGCGGGTGCTGAGCGTTACAGAGTGATAGTGGCGCCGGACGGCGGCGAAGAAGAAAATCAACAAAGGGATGAAGAGCATGGTAATCCAGGCGCCTTCGACGAACTTGGCCACCAGGACTACGAGGACGGTAACACCCGTTACGAAGCCTCCGAGTCCGTTAACCATGGCGAACTTCAACCAGTGCGGGCCGCGTTTCTTTCTCCAGTGCACGACCATGCCGAATTGCGAAAGCGTGAACGCGAGGAATGCGCCGACGGCGTAGAGCGGAATCAACTTGTCGGTGATGCCGCCGAAAAGAACGAGCAGGGTGCCCGTGAGTATGGCGAGGACCAAAATTCCGTAGGTGTAGACCAGGCGGCGCCCGCGGAAGCCGAAAACGTGCGGTAGATAATTATTTTGCGCGATGGCGCGGCAGAGTCGCGGGAAATCGGCGAACGCAGTATTGGCGGACAGCGAAAGAACCAGCAGGACCGAACCCATCGTCAAATAATAGAAAAAGCCCTTACCGAAAACCGCGGCGGTCAGCATGGAGAGAATGCTTTGGTAGCCGGGCTGTCCGGGATCGGTGGCGGTTATGCCGTAGACTTTCACGAGATAGGAAATTCCCGCCAGGAGCACGGCCAGGATAAAGATGATCACCGTGAGGGTGCGCTGCGCGTTTTTCACGCCGGGTTCGCGGAAGGCTCTCACGCCGTTGCTCACGGCTTCGACGCCCGTGAGTGCGGTGCAGCCGCTGGCGAAGACTTTCAGGAGCAGCCAGTAGGTAACCACCGTGGTAATCGGATGTGAAGCCGGTACGGGGCTGAGCGGCTGGGGATGCCCCCCGGTGAGAGCGGTATGAAATACACCGCCCGCGATGGTGATGGCAATCGTCCCTACAAAAAGATAGGTCGGCAACATGAACGCAAAGCCGGCTTCGCGAAGTCCGCGCAGGTTCAGGATCGTGACGAGGACGAGGATGCCCAGGCACAGAATGACGGTGCGAGGCTGCAAACTCGGAACGGCGGAGACCAAGGCTCCGACACCGGCGGAGATGCCCACGGCGGCGGTGAGAATGTAGTCGGTAAGCAAGGCCGCGGCCGCAAGCAGGCCCGCAAAGGGCCCGAGGTTGAAACGGGCGACTGTATAGGAGCCGCCGCCCATGGGGTAGGCAGCGATGGTCTGTCGATATGAAAAATAGACGATGATGAGCAGGATGATGATCGCAGTGCTGATCGGGAGAATATATTGCAGCCCGAGCAGACCCAGAGGGATCAGCAGGCTGAGCGCGGCTTCGGGACCGTAGGCGGCGGAACTCAGAGCGTCCAGGCCAAAAATGGGAATGCCGCGGCCGGGACCGATCTGCTCGGCGCGTTCGTCCGATGTGGCGAGGGGTTTTCCGACGAGAAGGTCAAGAATATTCATGAGAAAAGTGATCCAGGGAACGCCGCTTGGGAGACACTATTTGCAACGAGTACGCTCGGAAAGTCAACCACGGTGCCGTAATTAACGGTTGCTCGCGGACGAGTTTCCCGCGCTTCATGTCAGGAGCAAATGGTACCTTGGAATCGTGCGAGTAACGCGCGGTTCACAGAGTTGCTATACCGTATTCACGTTGCTTAACGGATTTCCGATGAGATCGTACCGCTTGAGAACCTGTCTGTTGGGATTTTGCCTGGCGACCCTTGCCGGATTGCGTCTATCGGCAGCGGCGTTCGCGGCCCCACCGGATTCGCCGCAAAAGCCCCGACCGGCCGTCATTCTCATCTCCATTGACGGGCTCAAACCTGAATATGTATTGGACGCCCGCGCTCATGGTCTGAAAATCAGGAATCTTCGCGGCTTCCTTCGCGATGGCGCTTACTCAACCGGCGTGCACGGGGTCGTGCCCACCGTTACGTATCCCAGTCACACTACGATGCTTACGGGCGTCGCGCCGGCCACCCACGGCATCTACGCCAACACGACGTTTGATCCTTTCCGTAAGAATTACGGTGGGTGGTATTGGTATGCGGAAGACATCAAGGTGCCGACCTTGTGGGATGCGGCGGCCGCCGCTGGATTGGTCACCGCCAACGTTCACTGGCCCGTGAGTGTCGCGGCACCGCATATCAACTGGAATCTGCCGCAGTACTGGCGCGCCGGGACGCCCGACGATCGCAAACTGCTTTGCGTGCTCGCGACACCGGGTCTGTTGGAACTACTCGAAAAAGACCTTGGTCCATACGCGGAGGGCATCGACGAATCCATCGCCGGTGATGAAACGCGGGCAAAATTCGCGGCCCGGCTGATCGAGCTGAAACGTCCCGCCTTTGCGACCGTGTATCTGACGGCGCTCGATACCGAGCAGCACTCCTCGGGTCCGTTCTCAGCCCAAAGCATCGCGACCCTGGAGCGCATCGACGCGGCTCTGGGCCTAATCCTCAAATCGATCAAACGCACGTATGGCAAGAATGCTGTCGTCTGCGTCGTCTCTGACCACGGTTTCGTCCACACGGACAAGGCTCTCAATCTCGCCGTGGCTTTTCGCAGCGCGGGTCTCATCGACTTCGACGAAAAGGACGCGGTGAAATCCTGGAAGGCGATGATCTGGGGGGCGGGAGGAAGCGAAGCTATCGTCCTGCACGACAAGAGCGATGGGGCGACGAAGACTCAAGTGGCCACGCTGCTCGCCACGCTAGCCGCTGATCCCGGGAACGGCATCGATCGCATCGTTAATGAAGACGAACTTCGCGCGCGCGGTGGGTTTCCTGACGCTACCTTCCTCGTCGCGTTGCGTCCCGGTTTTGTGACCGGCGACGGCGTCTCTGGAAACCTCGTCACGGCCACTACATACAAGGGGATGCACGGCTATTGGCCGGATGTGGCCGACATGAATTCGTCGTTTTTTATCGCCGGTCCTGACATTCCTGCCGGCCGGTCGCTGGGCGCGGTCGACATGCGCTCGATCGCCCCAACCTTGGCGCAAATCCTCGGCGTGCCCCTTCCGACGGCTGAAGCCAAGCCGGTGTTGCCATAGTGGAGTTCGGCGGAGCAAGCAAACCCGCAGGGCTTCGCGGACTTCGCTCGAGCTATACGAATTGACCTCTGCCGTTTCTGCCTCTACGATGAATTGGAATTGCGTGGCAATTGCGAGAGGGCGGACGGGGAACCACATGAAAACGGAATCAGGCTTAGGCAGCTTTCACGCGCGTCGCATGCGGCTGGGCGGCTTTGTCGCTGCCTCTTTGCTCCTATGCGCCGTTGCCCCGTCATTGTCTGCGCAAACGGTCACCCAGATCCTGGCCAAAGTGTTTGTGGCGCGCGGCGGGCTCACCAAGATGCGCGCGATCAAGTCCGAGCGAGTGTCTGGCACTATTTCCTTCGGGTCTGAAGCGTCCGGGCCGTTCGTCGTCGAACTGAAGCGGCCGCTGAAAATGCATATGACGTTGACGGTGCAGAACCAGACGATGGTTCGCGTTTACGACGGAACGCAAGGCTGGGCCAACAATCCCTTCGCCGGCAAACCGAATGCCGACCCGATGACCGATGAAGATGTGAAAAATATTTCCGAAGAAGCCGACTTCGACGGGCCGCTGGTGGACTACGCAAAAAAGGGCAACAAACTTGAGCTGGTGGGGAAAGACAAAGTCGAAGACAAGGACGTGTGGCGGGTGAGGCTGACGACCAAAAATGGGGACGTCCGCTACTATCTTTTCGATGCAGGCACGTTTCTGCTTCTTAAGTGGGAAGGCAAACGCCGTGCCGAGGGTAAGGAATTCCCGGTGGAATCGTATTTTCGCGATTACCGCGATGTGGAAGGCCTGAAGTTCTCGTTCCAGATCGATTCCGGGAGTTCCGCAACCGATCTGACACAAAAGCTTGTACTCGACAAAATCGAGCTAAATCTGGAGATCCCCGACTCTGAATTCACCAAACCGGCGACTCCCGACTCCGCGGCGCCCGCGGCGCCAACATCGACGCCCTGATGCCGGGGCAAGTCCCGAAGAACGATTCGCGATGAAGGCGGAGGAAAAGCCAAATCGGCCGCAGCCCGATGCGGGTTTGTGCACGCATTGCCTTCACTCGCGCCTCATCGAGTCGGCACGCGCCTCGGTCTTTATGCTCTGCCAGCTTTCCGCCACCGACCCCCGTTTTCCGAAGTATCCGCGCCTGCCGGTGTTGTCCTGTAAAGGCTATGCCCTAGCGCCTCCGCGTTAAGGCTAACGTAATTCAGTTCTATCTTATATAACTCTATGGTAATATTCTGAATCACGGATTTGCCATGGAGGTCATCCGATGGCATTCCTCTCTGCTTCGTGGTTCACCGCAGTTCTCTTCGTGTTCGTCTATCCGCCGTTAATCCACGCGGACAAACTCCAAATCGTCAGTACGCCACCCGGCGCAACAGTCGAGATTAACGGCGTACCAGTAGGTACTACTCCGTTCGTGAAGGAATTTCCGGGCGGATATTTCCACAGAACCAGGACTGCGCTGGGTTCACGGCTGGAACACCCGATGGTTGCACGCATCACGCTCGCCGGCTACGCCACGAAAGAACTGATGAAATGCTTCCTGTAAATACCTCCGGGACCATATCGAGCTTTACCAACAGTGGGGGGGCCGCTGGTTTTCTGCAAACCCTTCGAAGCAGGGAGAGACGGTCTTCGCGATCGGCAATCCTAAAGGCATCGTTAGCGCTGTGGGCAAGTTGAACGGCCGCAGTCACACTCTTAAGATCGTGAAGAAAGATACTTCGGGGATAGGATTCGCTCTCAGCTCCTCCAACCTGCTGGACGTTCTGCACCGCTTCTATCCAGAAGAATCGGTGCTAGCCGAAAATCTCCCGACACCCATACAAACGGCCGCGAATGTGCCGTCGCCAACCCCCGAAGTTGGCATCGTGGACAGATCCGAACCGCTGGGAGCGGAAATCATGGTCGATAAAATTTATGTGGGTAACGCGCCTGCCAGCTTTAGTTTGGCTGCGGGACCGCGTAGCTTCCATGTCCGAGGTGCCGGGCAGGATTGGATACGAGACATTATCCTGCTGAAAGACAGTCGCGTTTCTATACATCGCCCCTAAGCGTCGGTGTCGGGCAAAAAATAACGGCGATGTGGAGCGCGGTCGTCGATTGCGACGCTATGATTCGTGTGCTAGCATCCGCTCGTTGGAGAACGTACCAGGGAAAAGTTTCGTTTGACCTTCGCCCTCGCTGCTTGCGGGGACCCAGGTAGAGGCCACGTTCTCCTCCCTCAGCAGTACCGCAGTTGCATAGGCGCAGGCCCGCGCCTTTCAGCCCCCAGGGCGGACCTCGCCAGTCGATCCCGGCCTTGATGCCGGATGACCGGAATAAGGAGGTCTACATGAAGAGCTATCTCACCAAGGACATACGAAACGTAGGCATTGTCGGCCACGGCGGCACCGGCAAGACGCAACTGGTGTCGTCGTTACTCTTCACCGCGGGGATGACGCCGCGCTGGGGGAAAGTTGCGGAAGGCACCACCACGACGGACTGGGACGAGGAAGAAATCGGGCGGAAGATTTCGATTCAGACGGGGCTGGCGTACGCGGAATGGCCTTGCACGCTTTGTGCGGGCGGAAATGTAAAAATCAATTTCATCGATCTGCCGGGATACTCGACTTTTATCACGGAAGCGAAGGCTTCGCTGATTGGCGCGGATGCGGCGCTGATTACGGTGGACGCGCACGTGGGAGCGCAGGTCACCACCGAAAAAGTTTGGGACTACTGCACGGAATACGACATTCCGCGCGCGTTTGTGCTGACCTGGATGGACCGCGAGCTTTCCAGTTTCGAGCGCTCGATGGAATCGCTGGAACAAGTGTTCGGTCGCAATGTGGTGGCGCTGCAACTCCCGATCGGCACCGAACGCGGCTTCCGGGGCGTGATCGATCTGGTGAGCATGAAGGCGCACATGTACAAACCCGATGGCGACGGAAAACCATCGATCGAGGAAATTCCCGCAGCGTTGGCAGATGAAGCCAAGGAAGCGCACGAAAAACTGGTAGAAATGATCGCCGAGGGCGATGACGAGCTGATGGAAGAGTTCTTCCGAGAAGGCACGATCCCGATTCACGATCTGATTCCGGGCGTTCGCAAGGCCATCGTGGCGGAGAAAATCTTTCCGGTATTGATGGTCTCGTCGCTGCATAACGTCGGGACCGCCAGCCTGCTTACGTTTATCGCCGACGTATTTCCACATCCTGACGAACACTCTCAAGTGGGCTTCAAAGAGCCGACCGGCAAAGGCGATCGCATCGAGCGAAAGTACGATGATAACCAGCCTGTTTCCTTGTTCGTATTTAAGACGCTGGCAGATCCCTTCGCGGGACGCATCAACTATTTCAAAGTGAAGAGCGGTGTATTGAAGAACGATGCGACCTTGTTGAATTTCAATCGCTCTACCCCGGAACGTCTCCAGCACACACTGGTGGTCCAGGGAAAACAGCTTACCGAAATTCCGGAACTGCACGCGGGCGATATCGGCGCCATCGCCAAGCTGAAGGAAACGACCACCGGCGAAACACTGGGGGATAAGGCTGCTCCGATCTTTTACAGCCCGGCGCAGCTGCCGGAGCCGTCGATTACCTTTGCGATCGAACCTAAGACGCGCGCCGATGAAGACAAGATCGGCATATCCATTCACAAAATCCTGGAAGAAGACGCCGCGCTGCGTTTCTCCCGCGATCCGCAAACCAAGGAATTCCTCCTCGCGGGCACGGGCCAGCAGCACATTGAAGTCGTGGTGGCGAAGCTGCATAAGCGCTACCACGTTGATTTGACGTTGAAGCCTCCTAAGGTGGCGTATCGCGAAACAATTCGCGGGAGGGCCGATGCCGAAGGCAAACACAAAAAGCAATCCGGAGGACACGGGCAGTTCGGCGTGTGCCGCGTCAAGATGGAACCTGTCGAACGCGGCAAGGGCGTCGAATTCGTCGACGATGTTTTCGGTGGAGCGATTCCCCGCAACTGGATTCCGTCCGTCGAGCGCGGGATCCGCGAGGCGGCGGCTCGCGGTTATTTGGCAGGATTTCCGGTCGTGGACTTTCGCGCAACTCTATACGACGGCAAATATCATGACGTGGATTCGTCCGACATGGCGTTCCGGATTGCCGGCTCGCTGGCGTTCAAGGAGGCCATGAAGCAGGCTAAACCCGCGTTGCTGGAACCGGTGATGCATGTCGAAGTGTATGCTCCCGATCAATACTCCGGCGACTTAATGGGAGACCTTAGCGGCCGCCGCGGGCGCATTGCCGGAAGCGAATCGCGTGGGCACAACGTGGTCATCAAGGCGCAGGTGCCGTTTGCCGAGATGCTGACCTACGCGAATGATCTGATTTCGAAAACGCAAGGCCGTGCCAGCTATTCGATGGAGTTTTCCCACTACGACTACGTGCCGAACGAACTGGCGGACAAAGTGATCGCAGCATACAAGGCCGCTCACGGCGACCTAGTCCACGCCGAAGAAGAGGCCTAGTCCGTGCTCAGCTCTGAGTTTGCGTGTAGCGGCCGCTTTCTGAAGCGGGCGGTTTTCACTAGCCGAAGAGTCCTTCGAGGATAGTGGAAAGGAAAATTTGTGCCGACAATCTTTGACGGCCTCGTAGATGAGTGGACCGCGGCCGTAAGGGCCAAAGATTCAGCGGTCTTAGCTTCTCTGGTCACCGAAGACTGCATATTTCTTGCGCCGAATGCGCCGCCGATGCGTGGTCGTCTCACGGTGCAACAACTCTACCGAAACCTGTTCGCGCGCTACGACCTGCTGCAGACCTTCCGCTTCGAAGAAACTCAGTTAATGGGCGAGTGGGCCTTTGCTTGGGGCGTTGATGACATCACCATGACACCTATCGCGGGAGGCAAAGCAGTCCATTTCGTAGGACACGGAATGAGCATTCTGCGGCGCGAGCCTGACGGAGCTTGGCGCTTTGCACGGGGAATCAATAACGCCACGCGACAGACGAACTAGAACACGAAGAAACGCCGTTGCGAGGCTGTTCGCTCGGCCGGTAGTTGCGGCGCGATTGATAAGCGATAAAACCAAAGACCGCAACGGACATCACAGCCGCAAATATTTCGACTTGGGCGACGAGGGTCGCCGCATCCGGCAGGAAGGTGTGTGCCAGGCAAATCAGAATGGTAAACATCGTTGGAACCCCTTCAAAGGCCGGCAACCATCCAAATGGCCTTTTCAGTGCTCTTAATGGCACTCCAAAGGCCAAACCGATTGTTGGTCTAAGTGCTTAAATATAATAGTGATACCGGACAGCCGTAGAATTATTCACAACGGTCTCACAATTTCGACTTGCTAATTCACAATATCCGCAGGAATTGCTAAACTGACGGTATGGACGACAGCCTCACTTCATCGGCTTCCGCACTCGGGGAATCGCAACGCTTGCTTCTCATGCTGCGAACCTGGGAGGCCGTCAGCACCGAGCGCGAACTGCCGGGCGTGCTGGCATCACTCGCGGACGTGCTCGTTCCGACCGTGCCTTTCGACTCGGTGGGAATCATCGACTTCACGGTGCCCAGCGAAATGCCCGACGAGGACGGCGACTCTCACCGGCTGCTGGCGCTCCACCTCGTCGGGGTGCCCCGAATGGAAGGGGAGACCCCCGAACAACTCGCAAAGCGGTCCGACCGGCACGCTCAGCGGCCGCCCCTGGACAAAGTCCGACCGCTAATTCCTTATCCGCAAAGGCACAGTAAGGAGGACCGTGCGGGCGACCCCTACGCCTGCGACGATCTGTTACAAAAAGAAGGCTGGTATCGGCATGAGTTTCATCTGGCCAAAGATGGGGTCCGTTCCTACGCCGCAGTCCCGTTGGTGATGCGCGGAGAGGTGCTCGGCGTGGCGGCTTTCGTCCGGCTCAAGCAACGCGGATTTCCTCCTGCGGAGCTCGCCATCCTGAAAGATGTGTCGCGCGCACTATCGATCGCCACGGCGAATGCGCTGGCTAACGAACAGATTCGCAAGCTGCGAGAGCAACTGGAAGCGGAGAATATTTCGCTGCGAGAACAGCTGGGACAGGCGCCGTGGTTCGAGGAAATTCTCGCGCACTCGGCGGAGTTAAAGCGGGTGTTGGACACCGTCGAGCAGGTGGCCTCAACGGACGCGACGGTCTTGATTACCGGCGAAACCGGAACGGGAAAAGAACTGATTGCGCGCGCTATCCACCGCAGATCGCCGCGGGCGCGCGGTCCCTTGGTCAAGGTAAATTGCGCCGCGATCCCGTCGACGCTGCTGGCCTCCGAATTGTTTGGACACGAGCGAGGAGCCTTTAGCGGCGCAGTGGAGCGGCGCAAAGGCCGCTTTGAGCAGGCGCATGGCGGCACGCTTTTCCTGGATGAAATCGGCGAATTGCCGCCAGAAATGCAGGTTTTGCTGCTGCGCGTGCTGCAAGAGCGGGAATTTGAGCGGCTGGGCGGCACGCAGACCCTGCAGGTCGATGTGCGCCTGGTGGCGGCGACCAACCGGGATTTGGCGGAGGATGTGCGCGTTGGAAGATTTCGCAGCGATCTCTACTATCGCCTGAATGTTTTCCCCGTGGACGTGCCGCCGCTTCGAGAGCGCACTGAAGACATTCCGCCGTTGGCGGCCCACTTCGCGGAGAAATACGGCGAGAGGTTCGCGCGGAAAATTTCCCGGATCGAGCGAAAAACACTGGACGTGCTGCAAGCGCATCACTGGCCCGGCAATGTGAGAGAACTGGAGAACACTATCGAGCGCGCCGTGATCCTATCCCGCAACGGAGTGCTGAGTGTCGACCATGGAATGTTGCGCAGCGCGGCGGCCGAAAGTATCGCGCAAGATCCAGCCTCGTCGGAGGAGCGCAGTGCGATTGAAGCGGCGTTGAAAGATTCCCGCGGGAAGGTGTCCGGAGAAAATGGGGCCGCGAAAAGAGTCGGAGTCCCAGCTTCCACTCTTGAATTCCGCATCAAAAAGCTGGGAATCGACAAGCTTCGCTATCGCAGGGGCTGACGTCGCCAGCTTGTGGGCAAGATTCGGGTACTCCGGCTGAATTGGTGACCGCGAATAGGCCGCAGCCGGAGTGCCCGATGAGTCCGCGAATGGTACGCAAATCAGCCTACGGCTTAATGAGCAAATGGGATTTGGTTAGGATTGCGACCATTAACTCCTCGTCCGGGCGTGCTGCGGCGACGTTCTGTTACAGGTGGTTAAGGGCGCCAGAATTTCATCACCGCCGAATAGTCGAGGTCTTCCTTTGCGGCGGCTTTGACCTTGCCGTAAGTCTCGTGAGCCGCATTCGCCGCGGGCAAAGTCACTCCCAGCTCATGGGCGAGGTCGAGCGCAAGGCTAATGTCCTTATACATCAAGCGCAAAGGAAAGCTAGGCGTGTACTCGCCCTTGAGGAGATTCGGGGCCTTAACGTCCAGGACGCCCGAGCGGGCCATACTTGACTGCATGACCTCGATCAGTTTCTCCCCTTGCAGCCCGGCGGCCTCCACCAGGGCGAGCGCTTCGGCAAGCGCCTCCACTTGCAGCGCCAGTATGGAGTTCATCGCCAGCTTGATGGTCTGACCCGCGCCGTTGGGCCCCAGAAAGAACCAACGCTTACCCATTACGCCGAGTATCGGTTCGACTGCCTTGAGTGTTTCTTCTTCCCCGCCGATCATGAAAACCAGCTCGCCCTTCTTTGCGCCCCAATCTCCGCCAGTCACAGGAGCGTCGAGGAACTTCACCCCTTTTGCTGTGCACGCAGCGGCAATTCTTCGCGCCATGTCCGGCGACACGGTGCTGGAGTCAATGTAGATACTGCCGGATTTCAGGGCCGGCAGCGCGGCGTCCTCTTTACTTACCGCTGTTCGGTTCGCGCCCTTCGAGCTTGACCCCCACAGCACTTCCTCGAGGGCCGGCGGATCGCTCACCATCGTCAACAAAACATCCGCCGCAGCGGCCGCCTCTCTCGGTGATTTCGCGAGCTTGCCGCCAGCGGCAACAAGTTCGTCAGCGCGAGACGCCGTGCGATTCCACACGGTCAGCGGATGCCCCGCCTTCAACAAATTCATGCCCATGGGACGGCCCATCAGGCCGAGCCCAATTAAACCGATTTTTGCTTTGGAACCGGGTTCCACGGATGCCTCCTCGAGTGGGCGCTGCGACTCTGTCGTGCAAGCGGGGTCTTTGCCTTCGGAATCCCCGTGGCGACAATTGTAGCTGATGGTGGCTCGGGAAATCGCGAGTGACGGAACGGCGGGCGCTTCTAGGCAGGTTTGGGACGATTACGCAGAGGGAGGACCGGATCTGAGCCGCTCGTATCGGGCTTTGGTGAGTCGCGAGCACCCGCTTCCTTTTGCGGCTGGCGTGACTCCATGCTGCCCGAGGATGTAGAAGAAGGCTGTTTCCCCGCATCCGGCGGCGTGGATGGGTCGCTGCGCTCTTCCAGACGCACGATGTATTGGTAAGGAATTTCCCAGCGGAACTGCTTCATTTGGCCGCGCTGCTCTAGGTGTTGTTCGAGAAAGATCGAACGGCCGGAGTCGGCGACAAACGTCCCGGAAGCAGGTAATAAGATGTCGCCGGCGCGGTAATGCACCTCGACCCTGCGCCCCAGAAAGGCGGAATAACGGGCCATAAGACACAAGTTTGGCGGGCGGAACCTGCGGGCTCAATAGCACCAAAGTACTGGACGGTGGACGAAGCGAGGATTTTCGAACACTTCGCGGTTTCGCGAAATTCCTAGTTCGGCGTCGCCAGCGTCAGATAGTCAGGCCGGTCGGAAACAAGTTTGTGACGGAATGCTTTTTGAATCTTGCCGCGATCGATCAGAAATGCGCCGGGCATGCGCTCAATATCGCCCGCGGGAAACCCCACGAAATGCCCGTGAAACCAGGCGCTTAGCATGCGAAGAATGCTCTCGGAATTCAGATATTGGCGAAGCTCTGCGCGAAGCAGCCCAAATGCCTCGTACAAGCGCCCTTCGGGATCGCCGAACCGCGGAACGTCCAGCATGCCGTAGGGCTTGAAGAACCACTGGGCCTTTTCTTCCGTGCCAAGATGGACGAACGCCAGCGGAGCACCTTTCGCCTCGATGGCTCGGCGCTTTTCGGAAAGGTCGGCCACCGCTTCGCGGCAGAACGTGCACCCAAAGTGGCGCAGGAAGACCAGAAACAGCGGCCGCTCGGCCAGTGCGGCGAGTGACGCGCCGGTTTGGGAGGTGTAGCCGCTGAGAAGCGCGGGATCGATCTGGCTTGATCGAAACACGTTCGGAATAACCGTCGGCCTTCCGTCGGCAACTGGTGGTGAGTTTAGCATGAGCTCGTTCGGATCTTTAGTTTGGCGCGCGATGCGCGCTGATCACTTCTAAGTACGCAAGCGCGTCCAGAATGGATGAGAGCGGCATTGCGACCGGCGGAAGTGCACTAAAAGGTCAGTTCAGCCTGCCCGGCGGGTGCATATTTGCGAATGTAGTTCTTTACAGAGATTTTGCGGGCGGTGTTTTCCGAACTCATGTAGCGAACCCGGCCGTATATAGGCCGCTCCGGCCCCCACGGGCGGTCGTAGCAGCCCAAGCACCAGCAAATGCCGCTGTACGAATTAGGATCGCGGCCATCCAATCCATATTTGTTGTTCAGCTCAATGAGAATATCCAGTGCCTCATTCGGTGTGCGCGACCATTCCAGAATTTTCTTTCCCCACAACATGCGCAGGTAGTTGTGGATTCGGCCCTCGCGAACGAGTTGCGTTTGCGCGGCGTTCCAAAGCGGATCGTAAGTCTTTGCGGAGGCAAATTCTTCGAGCGAGTACACATGTGCGCGCTCGTCCCGCGCGTGCTGTTTCAGTGTCTTCAATGCCCATGAGGGCAGCGACTCATACCGATCGTACGAATCTGTGTGCGAGCAGACGTTGTATCCGATCTCCCGCCAGGTGATGAGCTCGTCCAGAAAGCTTTCGGCATTCGCGCTCATATTCCACCAACCTTCGCGGCTGCCGTCAGCGCGAACCGAGAGTTTCTCCGGCCTCCAGTTCTCACGCTGGACGACCTCGCGAAAGACTTCGTGCGCAGAAATGTGGCCGAAATGGAGGTACGGCGAGAGACCGCTCGCTACGTCCAACTCGGGTTGGTTGCGCTTTTCGGCGTAATCTTCGAAGCTGCTATCGAGAAAATCCTTGATGCGCTTACGGGCGGCGACTACGCCTCCGCGAATCGCCGAGGGCACGACTTTGTGATTTAGAGGCAGACTCAACAGGTTGCAGTCTTTGTCCGCCAGCAGGGCCGGGTCTGCCGGACGCCAGCGCGAAAGAATCGCTTTGGGAATCGGTGCCATGCCAGGCAGATCAATTCGAGACAATGGCGACGCGTTCGGCACGTCCGTCAGATGAGCCGGAAGATTCCTTTGGAGAAAGCGCCGGAAGGAATAGGCGGTCACAAAAACCTGGTCCGCGGCTCGAAGCGGCAGTATTCCGTTGGAATCGACGGCTTCGAGCCGCACCGGAAGCTTTTTCGCGGCTGCACGACCATACGCGGCAGAAAAAGCATGGGTAGTCGTCGGTAACCACGACGCACGCGTGCCGAGCAGCTCTTCGAGCAAACCGTATCCTGCACCAACTGTAGGCTCAACGTACGGGAAGTACCTCACACCCACCTTCTCGCACACCGCCGCTTGTCGGCCATGCCATCGATGACGAAGCGTGGATGCGGTCGCTGACATCGCGCATGGCCTCAGAAATTGACGGCTTGTCCAGTTCGCTCAGGGCAATAGTAGAGCGCTCGACGCGTTACTCCCCCGTCGCTCATCCAGTACACTACCTCCTACAGCATTGTTGCAATCTCATTTCTACCCTACACTCACTTCGTGTGTCTCCTACTTTCATACATCGTACCACGGCAATAGTCGACTCGCTGTCGATCGAGGAAGTCACCATGCGACTCGAATCTTGACTTTTTCCCATAGCGGGCTATTGTCGGTCCGGGCTTTTGTGATGCTTGAAGGAGAATTCATGACACGCGGATGGTTTGGTCTCTTTGTCTTGTGCGCCGTATTGTCCGTCCCCGCGACGGGACGCGCTCAACAGGCTGCCGGCAAGACGACCGTGTTGAAGGCGGCGCGGCTCTTCGATGGGAAGAGCAACGCGTTGGTGACGCCGGGAGTTGTAGTTGTGACAGACGGAAAGATTACGGCGGTCGGTGCGAACTCTGCGGTCCCCGCCGGCGCCGAAGTAATCGATCTCGGCGATGCCACGCTGCTGCCAGGATTCATCGACGCGCACACCCATGAGTCTATGATGAATTCCAACGACTATAAGCAGCGGGAGCTCGACGCGCTGCAGAAGTCCATCGCCGAGCAAGCGCTCGATGCGACATCGAATGTGCGGGTCACGCTGATGGCGGGCTTCACTACCGTGCGTGACGTCGGCTCGCGCGATTCTCTGGACGTCGGTCTGCGCAACGCGATCCGTGACGGCAAGATTCCCGGGCCGCGCATGCTTGTCTCCGTGCACGCGATAGGCGCAACCGGCGGCCACTGCGACGATACCGATGGATTCCGCCAAGGCTTGTTTGGTCACGAAACTGGACCCGAGGAAGGCGTGATCAATGGCGCCGACCAAGCGCGGTACGCGGTTCGGCTGATGCACAAGTACAGCGCGAACGTGATCAAGACCTGCGCCAGCGGCGGCGTACTCTCTCCCACCGACGATGTCGATACGCCGCAACTCACGCAGGAAGAGTTGAACGCCATCGTTGACGAAGCCCATGCGCTGCGTTTAAAGGTGGCGACGCATTGCCACGGCGCGGAAGCCGGAAAGCGGGCGATTCTTGCGGGTGTGAACTCGATCGAGCACGGGACTTTTCTCAACGACGAAGACCTCGACATGATGAAGCAGCGGGGAACTTATTTGGTGCCAACGCTTATGGCCGTCCAGGGCCTTCAGGAGCAGCTCGATAAAGGCATTTACATTCCGCCGGCTATTTCCGTCAAAGCGCAAATGGCGATCGCCAACATTCGTAAGACGTTTCAGAAGGCGCTCGCGAAGGGCGTAAACATTGGCTTGGGCACTGATGCGGCCGTCTATCCTCATGGACGCAACGCCGAGGAATTTCACCAAATGGTGGACCTGGGTATGAAGCCCATCGACGCGCTGAAGGCCGGCACTTCCGTCGACGCGGAACTTTTGGGCCTGGCGGACAAAATCGGAAGCCTGGAGCCGAATAAAATCGCGGATGTTGTTGCGGTCCCCGGCAACCCCGTCGAGAACATCCGCCAGACCGAAAAGGCTTTCTTCGTGATGAAAGAAGGTGTGATTTACCGCAACGATAGGGGCGCGGCGGCGCGATAGAGGCTCGTCGAAATTTCTGATATAGAGTGGCGACTGTGAGGTGATGGTCATGTCAGATCTGTCCAGTACGGTTGGTTCGGGGCTTGCGGACTATTTTGAGAAAGTCTGCGCAAAGCTGCACAAGTGGGTCGAACCGCTCTCGGAGGAACAATTCTGGACGAATCCGTTTCCTTATGGCAACGACGTTGGCCATCTGGTGCTGCATTTGACGGGCAATCTCAACTATTACATCGGTGCACGAATCGCGGGTACCGGGTACGTTCGCGATCGCGAGCGGGAATTTACCGAGGCGGCGCGTCCGGCTAAGGAAGCGGTGCTGCGGAATTTCAACCGCGCCATCGACATGGTCGCCGAGACCCTTCGCAAGCAATCCGGGGAGGATTGGAGCAAGGAATATTCAGCGGAACGCAGCACGTCAAAGAATCGATTTGAGATTGTCTTGGATTGCGCTGCCCATGCCGATCATCACGTCGGCCAAATCATCAACTTGAGCCGCGAATTGTCTCGCGAATTGGGCTCGCGGGCGACGTCCAGATAGTCGTCACGGCTCAATTGCCGGCGCGACGCTGCTCAATCCAGCGAAGTGCTACGAGACTGCCAGGCGATCGGTTGATGACAGTTGTGTTGGACGGCGAAGCGCGCATGGCCACTAGGCCTCGAGCTTGAAGCGCGAAGAAGCCAACCGATACAGACGTCGCCACACGAGTCGATTGATCAGCACCACCACGGTGGCCATGATCAGCGTCGCCGCCAGCAGCACATCGAAACGTCCCGCGTCGCTGGCCCGGCTGATGGTGCTTCCCAGTCCGGGCGCCGAGAGGATCTTCCCCTGAAAATGAAAATATTCGGCGATGATGCTGGCGTTCCACGCGCCGCCGGAAGCGGTCACCATGCCTGTAACAAGGTACGGGAAAATCCCGGGCAGAATCAGGTAGCGCCAGCGGTCCCAGCGTCCGAACCGGAAAATGCTCGCGGCTTCTTTCAAATCGGTGGGAATCGCCATCGCACCGGCAATCACGTTGAACAAGATGTACCACTGGGTGCCTAGAAGCATCAGCGTCATCGCGGCAATTTCCAGGCCGCCCCTCAAGTGAATGAGAAACAGAAGGATCACGGGGAAAAGCGCGGTGGCGGGAATCGATGCGGCCAATTGCGCCAGCGGCTGCGCAATCCGCGACAGCCGCGGGTTGAAGCCGATCGCTACGCCGACGGGCACCGTCCAAAGCGCGCCAATGAGGAGCGCGGCGTTGACGCGCAAGAAAGTCAGGGCGGCGCTGCGCAGCAGGTCGAAATAGTCCGTTCGATGCAGATCCGATAGCTCGCCCACCGCATGATATACAGCTACTCCGAGGCCAACGAAAATCACGGCTGCGAGGATGATCAGGAGCGCACGGCGAGTGCGGTCCTGTTTAGGAGCGGAGAACTTCGCCGCGGCATGGCGGGCACCGACCGCGAAAGTCATCGTGAGCCAGTCTGTGATGGGGAGCACCAGAGCGCGATAGGCGCGGATGACGAACGACGCGCGGCCGAGAAGGCGCACGAGCGTATTTGGTGTGGCGCTGGCGCTCTCCACTTGCTCGAACTTGAATTTGTCCGCCCAGACGATCACCGGCCGCCAAATCAACTGATCCAGCAAAACGATTACGCCGACCATCGCGGCGAGGCCCCACAGAATGGCGCGCGTATTGCCGTTTCCCGCAGCGGTCTGCAAGAAGGATCCGAGTCCCGGCAGGCGGAAGTCGCGATCGCCGAGCACGAACATTTCGCAGGCCATCAGAAAAAACCAACCCCCCGCGACCGACATCATCGAATTCCACACCAGGCCGATGGTGGAGAATGGCAAGTCCAACTGCGCGAAGCGCTGCCAGTACCCGAAGCGGTAAATGATCGCGGCTTCCCGCAAGTCCCGTGGTTGAGTCTTCAGCGAAGAATAGAAACTGAACGCGATATTCCACACTTGGCCGGTGAAGATCAGCAGGATGGAACCGAGTTCAACACCAATCTGCTTGTGCGGGAAGATCGCGACCATCGCGAGCATCACGCCTGGCAGGAAACTCAGCACCGGAATGGACTGCAAAATATCGAGAAGCGGAATCAGTACCATTTCCGCGCGTCGTGAACGGGCAGCGAGGTAGCCGTAGCCCAGTGCGAACACCAGGCTGAGCGCGTAGGCGATACCTATGCGGGAGACCGAATACAGGGCGTAGAGAGGAAGCGCGCGCGGGCTCTGCGAAATGTGTGAGGTGGGCGCAACCGGGCCGAGCCACGATCGCCCGATCGCGTAGACACCGTAGATGCCGGCGAAAACAAAAAGAAAGACGGCGATATCGATCAGGAACGCCCAGGTCCACCGGGAACCAGCGGGACGCGCCGCAGTCGGCGGTAGCGGAGTCTGTTGCTGCGTCGCAGCGAGCGGAGCGGTTTCCGGCACGGGAAGGTCAGGCCTCGGTGAGCGTCAGTTTGCCGGTGGCGGCGTCGTAATCGAAAATCTCGGCGTAGCGGCCCCACTGGATGGCGGTTTCGAGTTGCCGTTGAGATTCTTCTTCGCTGAAATGCTCGTCGATGAGGTCGTGGAAAAACTCGGCGGGCAGCGTGCGATCGGATTTTGCTTTTAGGGATTGTTCCATCTGACGGAGCAACGGAACGTTGGCGAGCGCCGCTTTGCGAAACATCGCTTTGCGAGTCTGGATGTCGGCTTTTGCGAACGCGTGACCTTCAGGTGTGATGATCACGGCGCCTTCTTCCAGACGGATCAGGCCGAGGAGCACGGCGGTGTCGACGGTAGGAAGCAGGGCGTCGACCTCCAGACTGAGTTCATCGGCGAGCTTAGGAAGATCGACGTGGCCGCCCTGATCGCAAAGAATTTCGAGCAAGCCGGCCATCCCGCCCGGCCGCGTGTGTGGCAGCATGATGACCCGATGCGGAACCGGCGAGCTGGTGCCGGGTGCCATGTGAATTACATCGTCTTTCGAGTCGGGGCTGGTGAGCACGCGATAGATCGCATCGACAAGCTCAATGAAGTGTGGGGACTTACGATTGCGAGGTTGCGGCAGGTCCACTACGAAGTCTGCGTGGATGTGCGCGGGGTTGCGGCCGAGCACGATGATGCGGTCGGCGAGGATTACGGCTTCTTCGATATTGTGAGTGACGATGAAAATCGCGCGGGTCGGGATTTTGTGGCCGAGCCAGAGCTCGAGCAGCTCGCCACGCAACGTTTCGGCGGTAAGTACATCGAGCGCGGAGAACGGCTCGTCCATGAAAAGAACTTCCGGCTCGACAACGAGCGCGCGGGCGACGCCAACGCGCTGCTTCATGCCGCCGGAGAGTTCTTTCGGATAGGCGCTCTCGAAACCGTCGAGTCCGACGGCATCGATGATACGTAGCGCGCGCTTGTGGCGTTCGATGGGAAGCATGCCGCGCGCTTCAAGTGGCGCTTCGACATTTTCGAGGACTGTGAGCCAGGGAAAAAGCGCGAAGCTCTGGAATACGATGGAAACGTTTGGCGATTCGTCGCCGACCGGCTGGCCGTGCCAGAACACGCTTCCCGCGGAAGAAGGCGAAAGGCCGGTTAACATGCGAAGCAGAGTAGACTTGCCGCAGCCGGAAGGACCGAGTAGCGCGACGATCTTGCCGGGATAAACCGCCAGATCGGTGGGCGCGATAACCTGAACGCGGCTGCCGTCAGGCTGGCCGTAAAATTTCTCGAGCTGGCGCGCCTCGATAATCGGAGCTTCGGCGATGACGGGAGTGCTCATGAGTCCGTGTATTATGGCTCAAGTTCCTGGGCATCGCACACATGGATCGAACGCGCGGCTCATATTCCTTGGCGGTTACAATTCCGTGAACGCTGCATGACTCCGGCCAATTTGCCTTCCTCGACGAACACTTCATCTGCGCAGAAACCGCAGCGCTCCGCGGACTCTGCCCCGCGCTACAGGGTGGGTCTGCGGTCGCCTGCGGGCGACTTTCACGGGTGGCTGCTGGCATTGACCCTATGCTTGGCGGTTTCGCTGCTGATCGTGGCGCCATTCTTTTGGTATGGGAGCGCTTCGGGACACGATTTCGAGTTTCATGTGGCGTCCTGGCTGGATGTGGCCGGGCAGTGGAAGGAAGGCATTGTTTTTCCGCGATGGACGGAGTGGGCCAATCACGGATTCGGGGAGCCGCGATTCATTTTTTACCCGCCGTTATCGTGGCTGCTCGGTCCGGCGCTGAGCTTCGTGATGCCGTGGAATTACGTTCCGATTGCATTCATCGTTCTGGTGCAGACCTTTGCGGGATTGTCGGCGTTCGCGTTCGCGCGGCGAGTCTTGCCGGAGCGGGCGGCGGTTTTCGGCGCGGCGTGCTACGCCGCGAATCCGAATGCGCTGCTGATCATTTATATGCGCAGTGATTATGCGGAGCTTTTGGCGTCGGCTTTTTTCCCGTTGCTTTTTCTCGCTGCTTTGCAACTTGGTGGCATCCTGGAGAATCGCGGCAGCTTGAGGGGTCGCGCGGTGGCATTTTTTTCCATTGCATTTGCGGCGGTTTGGTTGTCGAACGCACCTGCGGGCGTCATGGCGAGCTACAGCGTGGTGCTGTTGTTTGCGTGGATGACGTTCACCGAAAAATCGTGGAATCCGCTGGCCCGTGGCGCAGGCGGAGTCGTCCTCGGGTTTGCATTGACGGCGTTTTACCTTGTGCCTGCGGCGTACGAGCAGCGCTGGGTAAATATCGAGCAGGCGCTTTCGTCGGGACTGTTGCCAGCACAAAATTTTCTATACTCGACGATTGACGACCCGGAGCACACCTTCTTCAATTGGATTGCTTCAACGACGGCCGTCGTGTTGATAGCGTTGATGGCATTCGCTGCACTGAGTGGGCGTTGCCGAGTCGGATCGAGGGATGGGGCAGAGCCCCTCCCCTACAGTTCGGAGGGTGATGCCGAGGAAGGCGAAGCGCCGTTCCGGCCCTCGTCCAACCGGAGACCTGACTGCACCACTGACGAAAGGGTGTGGCGTGCATTGCTGCTACTGGCAGCCGTGGCGACTCTGCTGATGCTGCGGCCTGCGGCTATTCTCTGGGCGGTGCTGCCGAAATTGCGGTTCGTACAATTTCCCTGGCGATGGATGTCGATTCTCGGTGTGCCATTTGCATATTTTCTTGCGACGGCGGTTGCGAAGAGACGTTTTCGCTGGGTCTGGGTCGGCTCGGTGCTCGTCGTGCTTGCTGCGGGGGCAACATTTTTTGTGCGCGCGACGTGGTGGGATACCGACGACGTTGCTACGCTGCAGGCTGGTGTCGCGGCCGGAACCGGATTCGACGGGGTGGATGAGTACGATCCGGTTGGCGACGATCATTACAACCTGCCGGCGACGGCGCCGCAGGTCAAAGTCCTCGCGGATTCTCCCGGTGCCGTGGGAGGCGCGACCGTGCTAGTCGACCGCTGGACGGCCACCGAACGGAAGCTGCGGGTTACCGCGCTCGCTCCGGTTCGAGTTGGGCTGCGCTTGCTGAATTATCCGGCTTGGCGCGTCGAGGTGAACGGCTCACTGGTTGTTCCCGAGACCGCCGCAGACTCTGGCCAGATGATTCTGGAATTGCCCGCGGGCGAATCTCGAGTGAGTGCTCGATTCGTCAGGACCAGGGATCGAACCGTGGGTGGGTTGCTGAGCATCGTGGGCTCCGTTGTCGCCTTGGCGCTTGTATTCGCGCGGAAGCCACGGATTTAAATGTCCTCCATCCCTCATAGTGTTCGCTGTCGGCGCGGAATGCCGCACCCCAGGGGCATTCGGTGCGCGGCCGTCGCAATGGAGCACACCCATTCGATGCGTACAACCAACGAGTGTCTGTGCTGCTTAGCGGCGGTCTACTGTGGGGTGGCGAACGTCCTGGCCTTGCACGATGTAGATTACGTCTTCGGCGATGTTAGTGGCGTGGTCGCCGATGCGTTCGAGGTTTTTTGCTACGAGGATCAGCTCGAAGGCAGGGAAGACGACGCTGGAGTCGCCCATCATGTAGGTGAGCAGTTCGCGGAAGATCTGGTCGCGGTAGTGGTCGACCTGATCGTCCATGGCGAGGACTTTTTGGGCTAGCTCGACGTCCCGGCGGACTACGGCGTTCAGCGCATCGCGGACCATTTCTTCGGCTACTTCGCTCATGCGGGGGAGGTCGACGTAAGGTTTCACTCTCGGGTGGCGCAGGATCCGGACAGAGGCCTGGGCGATGTTGACGGCCTGGTCGCCGATGCGCTCGAGATCGTTGTTGATTCGGGAGACGGCCAGGACGAAGCGCAGGTCTATCGCCATGAGTTGGTGCAGGGCGAGGAGTTGAACCACGCGGTCGTCGATTTCGATCTGGAGTTCATTGATGGCGTCTTCTTCGTCGAGGACACGCTTGGCGAGTTGCTCGTCGGAGTCCAGGACGGAGTGGACGGATTGGTGGACGGCGCGCTCGGCGAGGCTGCCCATCCAGAGCAGGCGCTCTTTGAGCTCGTTCAGATCTTTTTCAAAGTGGCGTTCCATGATTCCCTCAGTACGTCAGGCTCGCGGGCAAAGTAAAAAAGCTCTCCTCAGGGGCTAAAGCCCATTTATTCCGGGCGTCTTACGTCGGAGCTGAAGCTCTGACCTCCTAAAGAAAAAACCGGGCCGGGGCTAAAGCCCTCCGCCTGTTCCACAATCGAACTCATCCGAAGCGGCCAGTGATGTACGCCTCAGTGCGTGGGTCGCCCGGCGTTGTGAACAGGTGCGGCGTCGGACTAAATTCGATGAGCTGACCCGTCAGAAGGAAGGCGGTGAAATCGCTGACGCGGGCGGCCTGCTGCATGTTGTGGGTGACGATGGCGATGGTGCAGAGATCCTTCAGGGAGACGAGCAGCTCTTCGATTTTTGCAGTGCTGATGGGGTCGAGAGCGGAGCACGGCTCGTCGAGCAGCAGGACTTCGGGCTCCACGGCGAGCGCGCGCGCGATGCACAAGCGCTGCTGCTGACCACCGGAGAGATCGTACGCGGACTTGTGCAGCTGGTCTTTTACTTCGTCCCAGAGAGCGGCGTGGCGCAGGCTCTTTTCGACGGCTTCGGCCATCGGAAGCTTGGTGCCGTTAATGCGCAGGCCGTAGGCGACGTTGTCGAAGATCGATTTGGGAAAAGGGTTGGGGCGCTGAAAGACCATGCCGACGCGGCGGCGTAACTGGGTGACGTCCTGGGTAAGAATGTCCTGGCCGTCGAGGAGGATTTCGCCTTGGAGGCGAGAGCTGCGCACGGTTTCGTGCATGCGATTGAGGGTTCGAAGAAGAGTTGATTTGCCGCAGCCTGAGGGACCGATCAAGGCAGTGACTTTGTTGGTAGCGATGCCCAAACTGATGTCAAAGAGCGCTTGCTTGGTGCCGTAGAAGAAGTTCAGTTTACTGATGCTCATGCGCATGGGCAGGGGCGCCGTGGCTTCCCGGCTCGCGGACCCCGTTGTGTTCGGTGTGATGTTTACGGACACTGCCGGCCTCACAGAAGCGTGCATGGTTTAGGACCTCGGAACCGCGATGCCACGGGACAGGATCGCCCGCGCCAGGATGTTGATGACCAGAATCAGACCGAGGAGTACGAGTCCCGCAGCCCAGGCCTGCCGATGCCAATCTTCGTACGGTGCGATGGCGTAGGTAAAGATCATAACAGGGAGCGAGGCGGTTGGCTGGTTCCAGCCGGGACTCCAGAAACGGCTGCCGAACGCAGTGAAGAGCAAGGGAGCGGTTTCGCCCGCGACGCGTGCGAAGGCCAGGAGAATCGCGGTGAGGATGCCGCGGTAGGCGGCCGGGACGATGACGGTCGCAATCGTCTTCGACTTGCTCGCGCCCAAGGCCATGGCACCCTCGCGGAGCGCGCGCGGGACAGCACGCAAGAACTCTTCGGTACTGCGCAGCGTGATCGGAATCATCATCACACCCAGGGCAAGTCCACCAGCTATGGTGGAGAAGTGCTTGAAAGGAAGGACCGCGAGGCTGTAGGCGAAAATACCGATCACGATCGAGGGCACACCGTTGAGCAGGTCAGCGGCGTAACGGACAACGAAGGCCACGGAACTCCCGCTGAACTCGGCGAGGTAGATCGCGCCCAGGAAGCCGATGGGTACCCCGATGAGTGCGGCCAGGAGAAGCAGCTTGGCGCTGCCAACGATGGCGTTAGCCATGCCGCCGCCGGACTCGCCTACGGGAGCCGGCAGCTTGGTAAAGAAATTCCAACTTATGGACGTGCCGCCATGATAGACGAGGTAGCCGAGGATGAAGAACAGGACCGCGACCGCGACTATGGCGCAGATACCAGTCATGGTCAGCATGAAACCGCTTACGAATTTGCGCCAGCGTAAACGCGCGTTCATGTTTGTATTCCGCTTCCGCGCTGCGAGGTAGCCACGATCAGCAGCCGAGCGAGACCGTTGAGAATGAAGGTCAGCAGAAACAGCACCAGGCCGAGTTCGATCAGGGATTGAAGATAGAGATCACCGGTGGCTTCCGTGAACTCGTTGGCGATAACGGCGGCGATGGAGTAGCCGGGAGCAAAGAGCGAGGCGCTGATGGTCGGGGTGTTGCCGACAACCATGGTGACGGCCATGGTCTCGCCCAAAGCTCGAGCCAGCGCGAGAAAAATTGAACCCATAATGCCGGTTCGCGCAAACGGGACAACGACTTTCCAGGTGGATTCCCAGCGCGTAGAACCCAGACCCAATGCGGCTTCACGCTGATCTCGAGGCACCGAAAGCAACACTTCACGGGAGACAGAAATAATATACGGAATCACCATGATGGCCAGGACGATGCCCGCGGTAAGGAAGCCGACACCGTACGCGGGTCCCTGGAACAGCGGTAAAAACCCAAGATATTTTTTGAGGGCGGGCTGGATATATTCCCGCATCATCGGAATGACAATAAAAACGCCGAGCAAGCCATAGATGACGCTAGGAACCGCGGCGAGCAAATCAATAAAGAATTCCAGGGTGTCGGAGACCGTTGCGGGAGCGAGCTCGGCCAGGAAAATGGCGGCGCCGATGCCGAGGGGAACGGCGAGAAAAAGAGCGACGCCAGCGGTAACGAGGGTACCGTAGATAAACGGCAGCGCTCCGAACTGGTCGAAGATAGGATCCCAAACACTGGTGACGAGGAAATGGAATCCGAACTTGTGGCGCGGCAGCGCGGACCCTATCCAAAGTTCGTAAACCAGCAAAATCGTGACGAGAACAACGGATGCGGCGAAAAGAAACGTGATCAAGCGTACGATCTCGTCGCCTTCGCGCAACTTGCTGATGAAAGAGCGCGAGCCCGCCAAGGGGCCCGCGCCATGTACCGTTGTTGTCGTGCTGGCCACCTTATTGGACTTTAGCTAGGGCCTGCTTTTCCATGGCCACTACTTCTTTGGGAAGTTTGGCGTAAGACAAAGCCTCGGTATCATTCTGGCCGTCGGTGAGCATCCAGCTCACGAAGCCCTTGATGGCGTCGCGCTTGCCGGCATCCGAGAACTTCTCTGGGATCAGCAGCCAAGTGAAGCTTGAAATCGGATAAGCATTCTTTCCCGGAGCGTTGGTGATGGAGACGCGAAAGTCCGGGGGCATGTCCTTGGCGGCGCCCGCTGCGGCTGCGGTCACGCTGGCGAGATCGGCCTTGACGATTGTTCCCGAAGAATTTTTCACCTTGCCATAGGGCATGGAGTTCTGAATGGCGTAAATCAATTCAACATAACCGAACGCGTTGGGTGTCTGCTTGATTAAACCCGCGACGCCTTCGTTGCCTTTGCCACCCAAGCCCACCGGCCAGTTGACCGACGTGCCTTTGCCGACTTTGTTCTTCCAGTCGTCGCTGACTTTAGAGAGATAGTCGGTCCAGATGTAGGAAGTGCCGCTGCCGTCGGATCGATGTACGACCACGATGTCATTCGCTGGCAGTTTCACGCCCGCGTTTGCGCCGGCGATCGCGGGGTCATTCCATTTGGTAATTTTGCCGAGGAAAATTCCCGCGATGGCATCGGGGGTGAAAGTCAATTCCGCGCTAACGCCGGGAACATTGTACGTGGGGACGTCGGCGCCCAAAACCGTGGGGAAGTGGAGAATCCCAAAACCGTGTTTGTCCTGGAAAGCTTTTAGTTGATCGTCGTTCATGGGGCCATCGGAGGCGCCGAAATCCACGGTGCCTTCGGTGACTTGCTTGATGCCGCCGCCCGATCCGATGGACTGGTAGTTGATCTGGATGTTGCCGTTTTTTTTGTGATATTCGTCAAACCACTTGGAATACATCGGGTACGGAAACGACGCGCCCGCTCCATTGATAGACAGCGGGTTGTCCGCCAAAACAATTCCTGCTCCTGCGAGCAGCAACATGGCTACTAGCAATCCGGTGATGCGTTTCATACGTTTTCTCCGTCTGTGTCCTCGACTTAACTTGCGATGCAGGAGTGTCTCCTATCCGTGTTACAGCATTGTTACAAGCGATTCAGCATCTGTTGACACCGCGACTCTCGCCTCGTCCCTAAGAGGCTGCATTGTCAGTCAACTACAGCAGGTCAAGGAATTGGTTTGATGTCGCGCAAGAAAAAGGGGCAACCCCGAAAGGGAGTTGCCCTCTGACCGCAGAAAGAAAGGCCATCGCGGAGCTCGTGCCCTGGATTCTCCCCTGCGGAGCCCAACCGAAGCTCACCAAAGAAGCTTCAAACCGAATTGCACCTGGCGCGAGGTGGTGGACGTACTGGTGATCGCTCCAGCCGTGCCAGACAAACCGGACGGGTTCGCGGCGGTGGGCGGCGTGAAGACGATCAGGTTTGGCGTATTGAAATTGGCGCGGTCGAGCAGGTTGAAGATTTCGGCGCGGAACTGCAGGCTGAAGCGCTCGCGGATTTTCGTGTCTTTCAGGACCGAGAAATCCCACGTGGCGAGGCCTGGACCGATGTACGTGTCTCTCCCCAGATTGCCCTCCAAACCGCTGGTGGAGGGTGGGGCGATGAACGCCTTTGGATTGAACCACTGGCTGGGGTTGCCGGTGACCACCGAGCCCGTGAAAGCGGGGTTCAAGAAGGGCCTCACAGGATTCCGGGTGTCGCCGGTGTTCGATGGGTTGTAGCTCAGCTGCGGCGTGAACGGGAACCCGGCTTGCGCGGTGATGATGCTCGAGAGCGACCAGCCCGAGACGCCGCCGCCGCGCCAACCGTCGAAATCGTTGGCGAATTGCTGCCCGCGGCCAAACGGCAGGGCGTAGATCACGTTGACAACGCCGATGTGTCTGGCGTCGAAGGTTGCCAGCCCTTTATCCGAAGCGAGGTTGAGAGGATTCGATGCCAGTCCGGGGGCATTGCCCGCGGTGGTTTGGTTCAGAGAATCGCCATCGTCGAGAGTTTTCGAGAAAGTGTAGACGCCCCGCAGCGTGAGGCCGTGGCTGAAGCGCCGCCGCACGTCCACTTGCAGTGCGTGGTAGGAGCTGACGCTCTCGGAGAACCATGTCCACGTGTTGGCAATCGCCGGATTCCCTTTCGGCGCGCCTGCTGGAATGTAATACGTTCCGGCGGGAACCGCGGCGCCTGCCAGGGGCGAACCGATCGGGAAACCGATGTTGGGAGAATTCGTGGCGGTCGTGGGTTTGCTGGGGTCCCAGGTGGGATAGACAGCCGGGCAAGGAGACGCCGGGCAGATCACCGGGATCGGTTCGTTGCCGTCGATGCCGATCAGTTCGTGGTAGCCATGAGAGCCTACGTAACCGATTGTCAGCGCGGTGTTCGGCGAGAGCTCCCGCTCGACGCGCAGCGACCAGGAAATGAGCGTGGGAGTTCGCATGTCGGGCTGGACTCCGCCGGGAACCAGCTTGGCACCGGCAGGCACCGGGTCGGCGGGGTTGAGCGGAAGCTTCGCGACCGGCAAGGCCGCAATGCTGTAGACCGGATTGAACGGCGCGTTTTGATCGGCGCGATAGCCGAGTGCGTCCTGGAGATCGTTGTACATGCCGAAGCCCGCACGTATTACCGTTTTGTGATCGATGGGGCTCCAAGCTACGCCGACGCGCGGCTGCGGCAGAAGCTTTGCCTTGTTTTGAATGAACAGCGAGTTCCCGACATTGGGTTGGGAGGAAATCACTCCGCCGACGAAGTTGTAGTTGGCGGCGCGGCTGTGAGCTTCGTTCCAACCGGTCGAAGCTTCAGCGCGAAGACCCAGTGAGAGCGTGAGCTTGGGACTCAGGCGGACGACATCCTCGGCATGGAACGCCCCAAACACGGAGCGCCAGTTCATCTCGGTCGGCGCCGGATCGTACAGGAAGGTATTGACGGTGCCGCTCAGGAACTGCGCCAGGCTGGAAAAGGTCGCCTGTCCGTACTGGCTGAGCGCGATAGCTTCGTTGGACTGGAATTGCTGGATCCACGCTCCGAAGCTCACCTGGTGCTGGCCGTGCGTTAGCGTCACGCCATCTTCATACGTATAAATATTTCGCGCGATCGTCAAGTTGCTGCCGTTATTGCTTCCCGCCAAACCGATGGACGCTTGCGGGTTGGATGCCGCGCTGCCCCCTACTACCGCTGCGCCGACCGGAAGGCCCGAGAGAAACCCGGGGACGCTTGCTGCGGGAGTGCCGGGCGTAGGTTCTCCGGTAAAGAAATAGCCGGCGCGGGAAAAGCCGATGCGCGCGGTATTCAGCAATGATGGCGAGAAGACGTGCGTTTCTTCCAGGCTCAGCACCTGTTCGCGAAGGTTGAGAATGTCGGAGCTGTACGGATTGACAGGCGTGGCGGTGACGTCGCCGCCGTCGTCGATGGTATAGATGCCGGACAGCGAATCCTTTGGCGAAAAGATGTGATCGACGCGAACGGTACCGAAATCTTCACGGACGGTTTGCAGCGGACTGCTGAAAACTTCGGCGATGCCGTTGAAGTCGGGCGCGCTCGCGGGAGCTGTGGGCCACAGATTCAACAGCGGCTGAACGCTGGGAACGGCGGCGGCTCGAGAAGCAGCGTCAGGAACGAAGGCAGCTGAAGTTTGGTGCAAATTTTGGCGGAAGCCCTCGTAGTTGGCGAATAAGAAGGTCTTGTCGTGTTGGAGCGGTCCGCCCATGGAGGCTCCGAACTGGTTGCGCTGAAAGGGCGGAGCCGATCCCTGGTCGAAGAAATTGGGCGCGTCGAGGGCACTGTTCCGCAGGAATTCGAATGCACTGCCGTGCCATTGATTGCTGCCCGACTCCGTGACGATAACGACCTGTCCACCGGGGTGCTTCCCGAATTCGGCGCTATAGGAATCGCGTTGCACATTGAATTCCCGTACCGCGTCAACTCCGAGGAGCATCCCACTGGCGCCACCCGGCTGCATATTGTTCTCGGCGGCGCCCGTGTATTCCACACCATTGAGCAGAAACATATTTTGCTGAGGACGATTGCCGGAGACCGCGAAATTGTTGGCGGTCGTGGAATTAGAGATGCCCGTGCCCCCGGTTTTCTGCGAAGTGAAATTGACGATGCCGGGATTGAGGGTCAGGAGCAGGTCGTAGCTGCGCCCATTCAAGGGAAGTTCCTTTATCACCCGCTCTCCCACCAGGCCACTGATGTCGACGGTCGAGGTGTTTACGATCGGAGCGTCACCACGTACGGTCACTTCCGCTTTCACGGCGCTCACTTGCAAGCGCAGATCGACGCTGGCTTCCTGGTTTACCATCAACTGGATGCCCGTACGGATGGTGTCTTGAAATCCGGCCTTGGAAACGGTGATTTCGTATTCCCCTACGGGGAGCGACAGGACAAGATAGCGGCCCACGCCGTCGGTGGCACCGTCGCGGGTGGCTCCAGTCTCGAGATTCTTGGTCTTCACGGAGGCCGCGGGCACCGGCGCCCCCGAAGCGTCGGTCACGATACCGGTGATGCTGGCGGCCACTTGGGCGCGGGCCGGCGTCCAACACGCCAGCGCAAAGAACGCCACAACCGCAAACCGCCACAGCAAACCGCTGATCGCGATTGCGCAATGAGGATTTGACAGGAGAGACTTCGGCGAAGCAATCGGAAGGCGACTCGTATTCATTTGGGATCCCCCGGAAAAGTCGGCGCGCGTGCCAGCCACCCCGGCCGGACCTGCCGCTGATTGATGAACGTACTATTCAATATGGTTCGTATCGTTATGTCAAACCGACTTAATCCGGATAGCGTATGGACGGATTTGTGCGGATGAGACGCCTCGGGAGCCGCTCAGACAAGGGCCGCGAACGAATTCGCGCGAATAGCTTGAGCGTTTTGGTACCAGGCCGGAGAGCATCCCTTGACGGCGGAGACGCTCTCCAATATCGTTAGTTTATGGCGTCGCTGTCTGCCATAGCGAGACTTCAGGCCAACCGGGGCACCTTGTCCTGGCGCAGAGCCGTATGCCTGCTGCTGGCCGTGTTTTTCCTTTACAACCCGTTCGTTACGATCTCAATGGCCTCGGGCCCGTCCGAGGTTGTACGCCACCCGGTCAGTTATCGTTCGACGATCGCTTCCAGCGAACTGGGTTGTGGCACAGTTCAACACACCAAACTAGGCGTTGCGTCGCTCAAGCTTCTGGTGGCCATCGAAAAAGTCCTTCTCCAGGAAAAGGACGATATTCGACCAATACCCGCGGACGATGCAGTTCGTGCCGTGACGCAGGACTTTGCTACGAGCCTCTGGTTCCGTCCTCCCCCTGTCCGGTAAGCCTTCCCATTCCCATATGTTTTGATCGGTGCGTCCCGGTAATAAGCCGGGGAGTCTAGCTTTTCGGGCCTTTTGGATATTCCGCAGGTGCGGAATGCCAGGCAGTTTGCCTCCCATTCTGCCCACGACCGTGAATAGCCAGGATCGTCAAAATGAAGAAAACAAAATGGATTGTTATCGCTGTCGTCCTTCTCGGCGCGCTCTGGCTCGTCTGGCGATGGTCTGCCCGTGGGACGGAAACCGACTCCGAGAACCGCGAAAAAGCTGCGTCTGCCGGCACTCCGGCATCCGTCGCGCCGGTGGCGCGTCGCAACATGGGCAGCACGCTGACGATTGCCGGCGCATTCAAACCGTTTCAAGACGTCGACGTACACGCCAAAGTCTCAGGCTACATTCGCAAGATCTACGTTGACGTCGGCGACCGCGTGAAGGACGGCCAGACATTGGCGGTGCTGGAGGTGCCTGAGCTGGCGGCGCAACTCTCTGGCGCAGAAGCCGCAGCGCGCGCAGCACAGGAACAGGTTCGCCGCGCCGAAGGCGACCTGCAGCGCGCGCAATCCTCGCAGAGCGCGGCGCACTCCGCTTACGTCCGGCTCAAACAGGCCGCTGATTCCCGGGCGGGCCTGGTTGCACAGCAGGAAGTGGATGATTCCCAGGCAAAAGATCTGGAAGGCGCCGCGCAAGTAGCCAGCGCGCAGGCGGAACTCTCCAGCGCCAAACAGCAACTCGAAGTGGCGCAAGCTAACCAGAAACAATACGCCGCGCTTTCGGATTACACGCGCATCGTGGCGCCCTTTGCGGGCGTAGTTACCGTTCGCTACGCGGATACGGGAGCGCTGGTCGCCTCCGGAACTTCCAACAGCACTCAGTCGATGCCATTGGTGAGGCTTGCGCAAACTTCAGTATTGCGCCTGGTCCTGCCGATTCCCGAGTCCGTAGCCGCGAAGATTCGCGTCGGCGAGACGCTGCGAGTGCACGTGCAAGCCCTGAACCAGGACTTTGACGGAAAAGTTTCGCGCTTCGCGGACTCCTTGAACCAGCAGACTCGCACGATGGAAACCGAAATCGATTTCGAAAACCACGCGAACAAGCTGATGCCGGGAATGTACGCGCAGGCCTATCTTTCGCATGATCAGAAAAAGAATGCGCTAACCGTTCCGCTTGAGGCCGTTCAGCGGAACGCCGATCAGGCTATCGTGTTAGCCGTAAATCCGCGGAATGTGGTGGAAGAGCGCCGTGTCCAATTAGGACAGGAAGACAGCATGTGCATCGAGGTGCTTTCGGGGCTCCACGAAGGGGAGCTGGTCATCGTTGGAAATTCCAGTGAGTTTCGGCCCGGCCAAAAAATACAGCCCATAGAATCCGAACCGCGCGCATCAAGGCCGGCGGGAGAGAAGTAATGCCCAAGTTTGCTCTCGCGTATCCGTACTTCATCATCATGCTATGTCTGGTGGTCGCCGTGGTCGGCGTGACCACCGTTGTTCGCATGCCGGTTGACCTTTTTCCAAAAATCGATATTCCGGTCGTCGTGGTGGCCACTTTTTATTCCGGCATGCCGCCGCAACAGATTGAAGGTGACATCACCAATACTTTCGAGCGTTTTTTCACCTTGGGCAGCAATATCGATCACATCGAATCGCGCTCCCTTACCGGTGTCAGTCTGATCAAAATTTATTTCAAGCCCGGCACCGACCCCAACGCCGCATTGAGTAACATCGCCAATCTCGCCATGGCCGATCTGCGGCGTCTGCCACCCGGCACGCTGCCTCCGGTTGTGTTGAGCTTCGACGCATCGAGCTTGCCAGTGTGCCTGGTTACGCTGAAAGGGTCAGGGCTGAACGAAACGCAGCTCAAGGATCTGGCGCAGTTTCAAGTTCGAAATCAGATTGCCAACGTCCAGGGCGCTTCGGTGCCTCAGCCGTTTGGCGGGACCTATCGCCAGATTCAAGTGTTCGTCGATCCCGTAAAACTGGAAGCCCACCAGTTGAGCCTCATGGATGTCGTCCAAGCCGTGAACGATTCGAACCTGATTCTCCCCGCAGGCGACGTGCGCATCGGCAATCGCGACTACAACATTTACGCCAACAGCCAGGTGCCGAACGCGGAGGAGATTAACCGCATCCCCCTCAAGACCGTGGGCCTGGGTTCCGTTATGGTCGCGGACGTAGGCCATGCCGAAGATGCCGGTGCCATCCAGACCAACATCGTCCGCATTGACGGCCAACACTCCGTGTACATTCCCGTGCTGAAACAAGGTGGAAATAGCAACACCATCGCCATCGTCAACGGCATCAAAGCGGCCACAAAACATCTTGTCGACATTCCGTCCGTGCTCAAGACCGAGGTGGTCTTCGATCAATCCATCTTCGTAAAGATCGCCATCAAGAACCTCCTGAAAGAAGGTGGCATCGGCCTGTTGCTCACCGCGATCATGATTCTCCTTTTTCTAGGCAGTCCGCGCGCGACCTTCGCGGTGTTGCTGTCCATCCCGCTGTCGGCGTTGACTTGTTTTCTCATCATGTCCGTGATGGGCGGGTCGATTAACACCATGCTGCTGGGTGGGTTGGCGCTAGCCTTTTCCCGGCTGATCGATGACTCCGTGGTGGTGCTGGAGAATGTCTTCCGTTTTATGGAAGGCGGGATGGCGCCGCGCGATGCCGCCGAGAAGGGTGGGATGGAAGTGGCACTTGCCGTGTTAGCGGCAACGTCCACGACCTCCATCGTCTTTTTTCCGGTCACATTCTTCTACGGAGTGAGCCGCTATCTTTTCATCGATCTGGCGTTAGGGGTGGTCCTGTCGATTTTTGCATCGTATATCTTCGCCATGACGGTCGTGCCTTTGTACTGCGCGCACTTCATCCACATTGACCACAGCGAGACCCACGGCGAGAGCATCAAGCACACCTGGTTCGCGCGCGTCATCCAGTGGTTCAACGCCATGTTCCTGAAGCTGTTGCTGTACTACGACAAGGCGGTGGTGAAACTCCTGGAGCGCCCGAAGCACACGGTCGTGTTCATCGCTGTGGGTATCGCGGTGCTTTTGCTCGGAGTCTTTCCGCTTGTCGGTACGGCCTACTTCCCGCGAACGGATCCCGGTCAATTCGTCATCAACGTTAAAGCGCCACCGGGGACGCGCCTTGAGGTCAGCGACAATTACGTCGCTAAAGTCGAGGACGAGATACGTAGAGTGGTGCCGCCCCATGATCTCGACATGATCGTTTCGAACATCGGCATCACGCCGGATCTCTCCGCGATCTACACCAGCAACGCAGCCATGGACACCGCGTTCGTGCAAGTCAGCTTGAAAGAGGGCCACAGCATCGGAAGTTACGAATACATGGAACGCCTGCGGCAACGCCTCAGTACGGACTTGCCGCAGTTAAGCACCTATTTCCAGTCGGGAGGCCTGGTCGACTCCGTCGTCAATCAAGGCTTGCCCGCTCCCTTCGATATTCAAATCAGCGACAACAACATGGCGGAGGCCTACGGCATCGCCCAAGACATTGCCTTCCGGCTGAAGCACTCCCGGCACGTCGGGGGGTTGTTGATTCCCCAGGACTTGGACTATCCCGGTTTGGAACTGCACATCGATCGAGAGCAGGCCAGCCAGTTGGGACTAACGCCCAAGGACGTGGTGGACAACGTCATCACCGCGCTGACTTCCAACGGGGTTATCGCCCCCAGCTATTGGATCGATCCCGTTAGCGGAAACAACTACATGCTCACCGTCCAATACTCCAACAAACAGATTGGCTCCATGACCATGTCCGACTTCAAGAACATCCCGCTGCGCGCCAACACCTCCACGGCTTACACACCGCTGCAGTCCGTAGCGAATATTGAACCGATCAACACGCCAACGGAAGTGGATCACTACCAGATTCGCCGGGTGATCGACGTTTATGTAATGTCGGCGACCGAAGACCTAAGCGCGGCGAACAAGGAAATCAACGCGGTCGTGAACGGGTTGAAGACCGTCAAGAATGTCCGGGTTAGCGTGAGAGGCGCCGTAGTTGGGATGCAGGAGTCCTTCAAGCGCTTTGCAATCGGCTTGCTGCTGTCCATCGCGCTGGTTTACCTGATCCTGATGGCGCAATTTCGTTCGTTTGTCGACCCGTTCATTATTCTGACCGCGATTCCGCCCGGGCTGGTCGGAGTGCTTCTCATTCTCTGGCTGACACACTCCACGCTAAACATCATGTCGCTCATGGGTGTGATCATGATGACCGGCATCGTCGTTTCGAACAGTATTCTGATTGTTGAGTTTTCGGGCATCTTGCATGCGCGCGGTATGACGCTAATCGAAGCTGTCGTTGCAGCTTGCAAGGTTCGCCTTCGCCCGATTCTGATGACTTCGCTCGCTACACTTCTTGGCCTTCTTCCGCTGGCGTTGGGTATCGAGGCTGGCAGCGAACAATATGCCCCGCTCGCTCGAGCGATCATCGGTGGTCTGGCGGTCTCCGTTGTAACGACGGTGTTTCTGGTACCGGCGGTCTACATCATCATTCATGGGTCCAGGGAAGCCGTTGTTGAGGAGGCGGCATCGTGAGCCACCGCATTCGAGTGCTGCTTCTTGGAGTGGCTTGCTCCTTATCAACTCTGACCCAGCAGGCTCGCGCCCAAACGCCAGAGCCTGGCCCTGCTGCTGCAATCCCGGACAACTCGAGTAACTCTGGACAAGGCGCCAGAACGCTTACCCGCGAGCAAGCGGAAGCCATCGCATTAAAAAACAATCCGCAGATTACGATCGGGAAGCTGCAGGCGTTGACGGCCCGTCAGTACGTTCGCGAAGCTCGGTCGGCGCTGCTGCCGACGGCTTATCTCAGCGTGACCGGCGTGGACTCCGAATCGGGCAGCCGCATCGCCGCAGGGGCGCTGACCAATTCGAGCATATACCCGCGCGCCGCTGCCGGCGCCACGGTCAGCCAATTGATCACGGATTTCGGCCGCACCCAGAATCTGCTTTCGAGTTCGGAATTTCGGGCCAAGGCGGAAGATCAGAACGCCGCGGCAACCGCGGCGGACGTTATCCTGGCGGTGGACCAGGCTTTCTATAACTCGTTAGAGACTCGGGAACTCGTCAAGGTCGCGCAGCAAACCCTGAATGCGCGACAAACTTTCGTCGACAAGATTCAAGCCTTGACCAATGCCAAGCTGAAATCCGACCTGGACCTTAGTTTCGCCAAGGTGGATGTGGCTCGCGCCAAGCTCTTGGTTCTCGAATCGCAAAATAACTACCAGACGTCGCTCGCGGCTCTTTCCGCGATTCTTGGTTACCCGGACGAACAAGATTTTCAGCTGGTTCAACCGAACGATCCCATAACTCCGCCGGCGCCCAACGCCGAACCGCTCATTCTGGAAGCGCTTCGGCAGCGCCCGGAAGTCAGCGCTTTGCAATTCCAGATGGAATCCGCGCAGAAAAACAGCGCCGCCGAGCACGACCTTAAACGGCCAACGGTCAGCGCACTTGGCGTGGCTGGCACTATCCCCGTCCGCGATCCCGTTATAACTCCCAATTGGTACGGTGCCGTCGGCGTGAACGTCAACATTCCCGTGTTCAATGGTTTTCTGTTCAACGCCCGCGCCAAGGCTGCGGATCTGCAAACAGAGGTCGCCCGTCAGAGGTTGGCGGACCTGCGCAACAATTTGGCGCGCGACGTTCGCACATCCTGGGAACAGACCAATCAAGCCTACGAACGACTCTCGGTCACTCGACAGCTTCGAGAGCAGGCTGATCTCGCGCTCGACCTCGCGCAGCAGCGGTATAGCCTTGGTCTCGGCTCTATCGTGGAGTTCACACAAGCGGAATTAGGCAAAACCGAAGCGGACATCGCCGACACCGACGCTACGTACCAATATCGCTTGACCCAAATTGTGCTCGCCTATACGATTGCCGCGCCGAAGTAGGCACCTCCCAAGGGGCAGAAGCAAAGTTTTCCGGGGAAATCCAGAATGACTTGGCCCTTCCAAGAACATTTTGGCGCCGAAGCGGGCGCGATTACCTCGCTTCGGTTCCCATGTCGTCCTTACCGTTATTGAAGCTCCGTCCGTTTCAGTAACTCCAAATTACTCAACCACATGCGTTCGGCCAAAAGTCTTTGTTACAGGATATTCACATTTGGTTGACGTAACCGTAAGACGCACCCTTTACCTTCTGCCGCGGGGTGGTTCGCATACTCACCGGTTTCTAAGTCGAATTTTGAAGCAAAGAGAGAGGCAATGAAAAAACTTGCAGCACTAACACTGTCATTTTTTCTGACTTCCGGGATGGCGCTCGCCGATTCACCAAAGGACGCCGATCCACAGCCCGCGAAGCCCGCTCAGCCTGCCAAGCCGAAAGCGGCCAAGAAGGCTGAGAAAACGGACGCGAATTTCGCCGCGGAACTCGAAGCGCTCCGCCAAGCGATGCAGGCTCAGCAGGAACAACTCCAGATGTTGAAAGAAGAGCTGAGCAAGCGCGACCGCCAAATCGACGAAGCCCGTGAAGAAGCGGCCGCCGCCAACGCCCGCGCGACCGACGCCTCCACCAAGGCCACGGAAGCCGTGAAGACCACGGCCGAAGTGAAAGCCACGGAAGCGACGCTGACTTCACACGTCAGCGATCTCGCGGTGAGTAACGACGCGCTCAAGACCAGCGTTGCGACGGTTGCAGCCACCACCTCCACCAATTCCAACGGCCAAGGCGGGTCCGGCGACGAAGGTCCTGCGTCGATCAAATACAAAGGGATCACCCTTACGCCGGGCGGATTCGTCGCGGCGGAAACCGTCACGCGAACTCGCGCGGCAAGCGCCGATATCAACACACCGCTAACCGGCATTCCCTATCAAGCTTCCAACCTGGCGTACACCCCCGAGACCAACTTCACCGGTCGGCAAAGCCGCCTTTCCTTGTTGGCGGAAAGCAAGTTCGGAAACGTCACCACCGCCGGCTACTACGAGGCGGACTTCCTCGGCGCTGGCACGACGTCGAACAATCGCCAGAGCAACAGCTACGTCTTTCGCCAGCGCCAGGCGTTCGCGTCAGCGTTGTTCACCAGCGGCTTTTACGTCAGCGCCGGCCAGATGTGGACCTTGGCAACCGAAGACAAGAAGGGCGAGTTCAATCGCACGGAAGACTTGCCGATGGTGATTGATCCGCAATACGTGGTTGGCTTCACTTGGGCGCGGCAGTATGGCGCCCGTTTCGTGAAGGACTTCGGCGGCAAATTCGGATTGGGCTTCTCCGTGGAAGGCCCGCAAGCCACTATCGGCGGCCGTGGCTTCTCCGCCGTTACCACCATCAACTCGGCCGCTGCGCCTGCCACGATCGTCACTTCCGGTGCTACGACAGCCGTCTCTGGGAACTTCTTCATTAACGCTCCTGGCGCCGGCGGGGGTCTCTACAACGCCTTTGACGCGAACGGCTACACCGTCAACAAGGCTCCGGACCTGATCTTCAAGGCCACTGCCGACGATTTCGGTCACTACGAGCTCTTCGGAATCGTCAGCTTCTTCCGCGACCGCGTCTATCCTTGCGGCGTGGTCGGCACGACCAAGGGCGATACCGTTCCGGGAACCACCGTACTCACCGGAGCCTGCGCATCGGCGACACCGACCGTAGTGAGCAGCGTCGGCGCCTACAACAGCAGCGCCACTGGCGGTGGCGTCGGCGCCAGTGCTCTGTGGTCCCTCCATAAGAAGCTCGACTTCGGCGTCAAAGCCGTCGGCGGTGATGGCATTGGCCGATATGGCAGCGCACAGCTCGCGGATGCCACGGCGCGTCCCAATGGCTCGCTCGCGCTCATCCGTACCGCTCACGGCCTGGCAAGGCTCGAATGGCACGCCACTCCTAAATTGGACGTCTACGGCTATTGGGGCATGGAATACGCCTGGCGCGCGGGCTACTCCGGCTACCAGGCAGTCACAATCACCAAGACAACCGCGATTCCGGCAACCAGCACCACGACTGGCGGTGTGACCGTCACGACTCCCGCGATTCCGGCAACCACGAAAACCACGATCTCCGTAACGGGTATCGGTGGGTACGCCAACGTTGCCGCCAACAACAGCGGCTGCGCCACCGAGGGCGTGCCGCTGAATGACTTCAACCCGTCGTCCGGAGCGAATTGCGCTGGCGACATCCGCAACATCAAGGAAACCACTCTCGGCTTCTGGTATAGGTTCTACCAGGGCTCAAAGGGCCGCATGCAGTTCGGTATACAATACTCTTACCTCACCAAAAACGCGTGGTCCGGTACCGGCGGCGTGGCCGCTGGCGCCCCCGCCATCGGGCCCAAGGCCACCGACAACATGATTTACACTTCCTTCCGCTACTACATTCCCTAGTCGCGGCAGCAACCTAACCGCCGTCCTGATCGTTAGGCCGGAAAAGGGCAGCTCCCACGGGAGCTGCCCTTTTTTTCGTAATGGCCTGAGGTTGGCGAATGATTCCCGCACTTCGCGTCGAAGTTACCGAGATCGAGTTTGAGTTTGAGTAGCAGCCATTCTTCGGCAGGCGCAAAACCGTTGGTGGCTGGGCCGCTAGTTAACAGTGACACTCCCCTCCCCCGCCATTTTTCATAAGTGCGGATCCTAAAGGAGTTACGGGCGCTTTTTTCGCAAGTGCGGATTCTAAAAGGTTTAGAGCGAAGCCGCAAATCGCCCGCTTCCCTTCGAGACTCATGGTAAACGGAAAGCGGCCGCTACAATTAACACGTATAAGACGTACCCATACCCGCGGCGGGGCGAAGTCCACCTTACGCCGCAGCGATGGTGGGCGGGAGTGAACTGATTCCGCGCGAATATTACGAGCGAGGTCGCTACGGTGCAGGAGAACTGGAAGGAAGGCGTGGCGGGCTGGCATGATGGCGAGGGACGACCGTACAGCGGCGGAACAACTTTCCAATTATATCATAGCTCTATCTATTGTCAAGTGGTAATAGTTAAGCGATTTGGCTGCTATGGGATGGCGTGGTGAAAAGGCGTCGAAGGCGTCGTTTTAGCAAATCGAAGTCGCTATGGTTCGCCGGGGGTTGAAGCGGACACAGACAGAAGTGTCTGTGCTACTTGAGATTGGAGTCAGGAAAAGTCGAAATTCCACACTTGAATGATGGACTGCGCAGCTTCGACGCTCGCAGACCCAGGGCGGGAGCACCGCTCACGCAAGCGTGCTCCCTCCAGGTCGCGAAACCCTTACTCAGAAGTGATAGTTTAATTCGGCGTATCCGAGCGCGCCGTTGCTGTTCACGGGAAATATGGATTTGATTACGTCTCCGCCGACCGCGTATCCAAAATACAGCGTGAAGGAGACTCCGTAACGCCACTTGTAGTCACCGCTTATGTCGTAGAGCGTGGCGAGGCTGGTGTGCCCATTCGATGGGCGTCCTTGAAAGCCGAACGTCCATGGCTGGTACGCACCACCGCCGGAATACCACAGGTCCTTGCTGCTCGCCAGCCACAGACCGTGAACATCGCTCCGGATGGTCAGCCGCTTGCCGGGACGCAGCATCACCTCTCCGAAAAGGTCGCGATTGTTCATGGAGTTGAAAAAGGGGAAGCGGGCGTAAAGACGCGGCGTGGGCAGCACTGCAAAAAACGTGCCATGGGTCCCGTCGGTGGGGTTTCCGTCGCCGCTCGAGTAATCGTAACCCCCGCGGAACCAGGGACGAACCTTCTCACCGAAATTGGGCTGGAAGCCGGCTTCAATCACGCCCGCGCCAGCACGTTGCGTCAGAACCCCCCATCGACCGGTCTGCAGCGCTCCCCAGCCCAAAAGGTCAAACGTTCCTCCGCTGGTCGGCGTGGCCATGATGAAGTGCCCGCCGTAGGTTCCGATATCGATTCCGCCGTGCAGGTCCGCGGCCTTGGCAGCAGCCGACCGATTGTCGGTCTTCAGCACTCCGCGATCGTCATTGTAATAAATTCCGAAGACGCGCCACTCCGCGTGGCTTGATCCAAGGTCAGCTTCACGCGTCAACGCCACGTAGGTTACCGGAGTCTTTACCCAGCCCCATCCGTCCACCTGAAACACACCGCGATCGGGGATTGCGCTGACCGCGGTGAAATTCCACGGCCCGTTCGAATAGGCGTAGTGCAAACCATCCAAACTGCGCATCACGTCGGAATAACCGAAGTTGCCCAAGAGACGCTGTCCGATCCGATCGCTCTTGAGCCATGCCAGCGTCGGATCCTTGGGTTTCACTTCGCTGCCGTCGGTAAATTCAAAGCGCCCGGCACGCAGGCTGGAGTGATCCCATTTGTATCGAAAGAAGACCTGCTTTGGAAAAATGAACGCGGTATTCTGACTGTTGTCGTTTGCGGCGTAGTAAGAGCCCCCAAGCCCCAATTGCCCTTGCGGTGCGGGCCGCACCGCTCCGTCGGGGATGCCGAGCAGCACCGGCACCTCAAACTCAATATTCCAGTCATAGTTCTGGCGCGTTTGCGAAATTCCAAAGCGGATTTGCGTGCCGGAAAACCCGTAGAGATTCTGACCAGTCGTTGGCTCGAAAAAATTCCAGGCCTCGTAGCGCTCGCGAATGTTGCCGGAGAAGGTTACCCCGCCGATTTCGATGGGGGCCGGGTCTGACTGCGCCATCGCGGGAATGCAGATGCCCAGCGCCAGCGCGCCGCCAGTCAAGAATCGTTTGAACGTAAGACCAAGCTTCATAGGTTATGCGCTCCCCAAAAAGTCACACCTGTAGAATGAACGTCGACAAAGCTCGACGCACCGAAGCACTTACTTGGCGCTGCTCGACTAGCTACTCAATTAGGGGTGTGCCGAATCCATCGGCAAGCGTTCGCAAATCTTATTCCATCACAGAGGGAAGGCAATAATGCGAATGTATTAGGTAGCACAAGCACTCTTGTTTACCCTGAGCTGCGAAGGGCCTGTGCGGCGTTAAGCACGCATCGATTGCAGCAAGAAGCCCGGTCGTAAAACCGCCGCAGGCTTTCCTTCGTGGACCAGTTGGAGGTTTCCAGCGGCGGGCACAGGCCCTTCGAATCAGGGTAAACAAGAGTACCTGCGCTACTCAGAGAAAGGGGGGAGAGGGGACCGGAGCCAGGGGTGCACCGGTCCCCGTGGTAGGACCTTAAATGAAGATCAAGCGCGCTGAGTGTCGCATGCGGGCGTCACGTTGGGATGAAGGCCGTGTGAATTCTCCGTAACCTTCGCCGGATGGGTTTCGGTGTCCGCCGCCTGTTCCGCGTGCACGGTCAGGCCCCGTCCGTGGCGCACGTCCAAGCCGCGCACCCAGAAAATAATGTCCTCGGCGATGTTCGTGGCGTGATCCGCTATGCGCTCCAGATGGCGCGTCGCAAGAATGAACTGCAAGCCCGGGCTCACGGCCGAGGGCTCCTGGGTCATGGTCTGGAGCAGGCGCTCGAAAATGCGGTCGCGGTATTGATCGACAACGTCGTCGCTCTCCAGAACCTGCGTAGCCATCTCCACATTGCGAAAAATCAGTGCCCCGAGGCTCTTGCTGACCATCGCGCGGACCGCGGAAGCCATCGGGGCGAGTTCCTCAGGCAGTTCGGCACTCGGCAGTTCGCGCAACGAAATAACGCGTTCCGCCACGTTCACAGCGATGTCGCCAATGCGCTCCAGGTCGTTCGTGATCTTGAGCGCCGCCACAATCAGCCGCATTTCGTCATCGGAAAACGACCCGCGTCGCAGCAAACGAATCGCGTGCTCGTCGATCACTATCTCCATCTCATTGATGCGCGGCTCCAGCAGAAACACTTCCCCGGGCAACGATGAGGTCGCGACGTTGTCGAGTCCGACCAGCGAATCCAGCGCCCGGTTCATCGCCCCTTCCACGGTGCGCGCCATCGAAACCAGATAGTTCATCAACGTGTCGTAGAGCACCGTCTCCGTTAGTCCCGCGCCGGTTGTCATGGTTGGTTTGTCCTCCGAGCGTCCGTCACTGCACACCCCCACTCGTAAGTGCAATGCTGCGGCGCGGCGGGTTACGCCCAATTCAAAGTGGTGTTAATAATTGAAAACAGGTGGGAATCGAACCCCTAAGCCCCATTGATAATACGTCACTTGATGATTTCCTTAGCCGCTCAAACCGTCAAAATAGGCAGAATCCCTGCATCGAGGTACACGCGGGGTACACGGATAGAACTGCCATTCACTCTACGGATTGGCCGGAGTCAGTTGCTTTATTTTTTGCTCGGCGCTCTCGCGGATGTCATTGCGGCGCTGTTCCCCGTCCACCGTATCGTTCGCAAGCAACTCCACAGCTCTCTTTGCAGTCTGTAGCGCCAGATCTTTTTGCCCATCGGCAAGGTAGGCGTCCGACACACTGTCATATACGTTCGGTGAATTGGGGTACCCCATCACATTCAACTTCAAGATCTCCACCGCGCCCTTAATATCTCCTGCTTGTAGATGTTCGTAGCCGATCAGGTTGACTATGAATTCCGGGAACAACGCCGCCGCATCGGCGTCGCGACCTGCCGCTAAACTCTTCGCAAGTCGAACTGCGCCGCCGCCACCGGCTTGGTCAATCAGGTCCAGATTGTGGAGCACTGGCGGCTCCATCGCCCGGCCGTTCGTTTTCGGCGCGGTCTCCGGTTTATTCTCAAGCGTGGCCGAAAACCAATCCGCGACTATCTTGGGTAACTCCTTTTGTTGCGCGAACATTTCCGCCCCGTGTCCGCCAGACGCATAGTGCGCGAACCGGCTGGCTGAGTTTGGCGAAAGACTGAAGTACCACTGCATCAGCAATACCTGCGGGCCGAACACATCGTCATCGGCCGCGGATGTGAATATTGGCATGTTCTTCGACGATTGCAGGAACAGGCGTCCCTCGCGATCCGTGGGTCCCGCCAGCAGAACGAGCGATTTCACTTCTGGATGCCGGAGCGCCAATTTGATCGCATTGTTGACACCGCAACTCGCGCCTCCTGCCCCTATCCGCATGCGCTCTACGCCGGGCTGAGCCGACAGATACTGGAACGCGACCTCAATATCGCCCGGCCAGGTTTCGGTTTGGACTTTGTTCTCCTCATCAGGCGTCAACTTGTCGTGCGGAGTTCCGCCGCTCTCTCCGAAACCGCGATAATCGAACGTAAGAACATTTATCCCTGACGAAGCAAGGCGTTCGCCCAGCACGTCCCACAATTTGCGCTGTTGGTTGCACTGGTGAAGCAGCAAAACGCCTGGGCCTGGTTTACTCGAAGTAAAGTAGCTCCCCTTCAGTTCAGTTCCGTCGGGCGCATGCAGGCTCACAACTCGCGGCGACGATACCTGCTGTGCCGCGATGGTGCCTGTGCGCAGCAGTGCGAAAACCAAAACAGCAACAATGCGGACAGCTGGCATGGCTACCTCCTTCACCCGCACTTCCCTCGGCTAAAGAGAAGTAAGTGCACGACCCTTCGCTACAACTTATCGGTGGCCATCGGTGGCTTAGGCAGAGACTACCGCGCGAAAGTCTTCATTGTCCATTTGGACGTCAGAGCCAGGCACCAACTCCCAATTAGTCGCACAAGCGCTGCTCGACCAGGTCTCGCTGCACTTGAATCAACGTCCGAGAAAGACCCTAGGATTCCAGACTCCTGCGAGTAAACTCCACGCAAGTGTTGGGTCGACCGTCTGAGTCGGCGGCGTTTATCAGGCAGCGTTTTTACCTTGTCAAAGTAATGAGTTCCGTAGGTACTGTTAGCGTCAGAATTCAGACGGAAGGACCCGCCGTACCGCTAAGGAAGGTGATCATGAGTTCCCTGGCCGTCAGTTTAATCGCATTCGCGTTCATTTTCGGAGGCGCGCTGTTGGGCATGTCTCTCCGGGGAGTTATGCCGCAGAATCATCTTAGTGACGATTCGAAAGACTCAGTGAAGTTGGGGATGGGATTGGTGGCGACAATGTGTGCCCTCGTTCTCGGTTTGCTGATTGCCTCCGCAAAGACCTACTACGACACGCAGAACGCCGAACTGACCGAGATGTCTGCCAAGATCGTTTTACTTGACCGGATGCTTGCTCACTACGGACCGGAGACCAACGAGTCCCGCGCTCTTCTGCGCAGCGTCGTCGAGCGCTCAATCGATCGACTGTGGCAGCGTGGGGGTCCGCCGGGATCCCATTTGGACCCAGTCTCGGTCAGCTCAGAAACTCTGTCAGAAAAGACGCTAGGGCTCTCGCCGAAGGACGACAAACAGCGCGTTATCCAGTCTCAGGCGATGAGCCTCGAGATATCTCTCGGACAAACCCGCTGGTTAATGTTCGAACAGGCATCCACACAGGTTCCTAAACTATTGGTGGTCACGTTAGTTTTTTGGCTGACCATCATTTTCATTGGTTGGGGCATCTTCGCTCCGCGCAACGCTACCGTAGCGGCTACCTGGTTCGTTAGTGCCCTGTCCGTTTCGAGCGCGATCTTCTTGATTCTGGAGATGTACACGCCTTACGCGGGCCTGATTCTCGTTTCCAGGGATCCGCTCCGCGCCGCTCTTGCACATCTCGGCCAATGAGGCAGTCATGTAAACGTGACTCTGTCAGATCCCGGACACGTGTCAGGTTAGCGTTCACAAAATCTGTCTTTGTACCTGTTCTTCGTCCGGCGGTGGGGTGTCTGGCTATTGCTGAAACACCAAAGGAGGGCCGCTGATTCGTTTCCATTTCAGGTTGACGTTCACCTCTACACGATTGGCGATCTTGATGAAAGGTATGTTGCTGTTCATCCCATAGTCTTTGCGGTCGAAAGCCATGGTGCCCGTAATACTGCCTGAACTCGTCCCCTTTCCATTGTCCTGGAGCGTCAGTTTCTCTTTTTTTGTAACTCCACGAATCGTGAAATCGCCTTCCAAGTCAAAGGTGGCGGGGCCAGTCTGAGTAACCTTTGTCGAAACAAAGGTAATCTGTGGGGCCCGCTTTACGTCAAAGAAGTCTTTGCCTTTCAGCTTGCCATTCTTCATCCCGCTTCCGGTATCCACACTGTCTGCCTGAATCTTAATGTCCAAAACGCCTGTCGTGACGTCAGTCGACTTAAAAGTCATGCTGGCCTCCCATTGCGAAAATGTGCCCTTGATGGGAACGGAGGACTCGACGTCGAACTTAATCGAGCTTTCCACGGGAGTGACCTCGTAAACGGGAACCTGGGCGCGGACGGTGGATGGAAGCATAGATGCGACAAATATAAATAGGATCGCCAATCGTGAAAATCGTCTCCAACAGCTGACTGCGTGTTGCCCTAGCCAGCTATGGCTGCTCCTCTTTTTTGCGTTGATGACACGCGCCAATTCACTCATTGTGATTCTCATGGGTGCCGCTCCTCCATTTTCTCCGACTACAGCGTCTGAGAACGGCCCCCTGCGCCGCGACCTATTCCGGTGCCGGACGGGGCGCGCACCGCGGCGCGCTCCGGATCGAACACGGGCACCGAAAAGTTAAACTGCGAACCTTGCCCAATTTCGCTCTCCACCCAGATCCGGCCGCCATGCACTTCCACCAGATGCTTGGCGATGGCCAGGCCCAGCCCGGTTCCCCCGGCCTCCCGGGACCGCGCGGCGTCCACGCGGTAGAAGCGTTCGAAAATGCGCGACTGGTCCGCTTTGGGAATACCAATGCCGGTATCGGACACAGTGAAGACGACATCCGCATCGCGAACTTCCGCGCTGAGTGTGATTCGTCCTCCCGGTAGCGTGTACTGCGTTGCATTGTCCAGCAGGTTCTGCAAAACCTCGGCGAGGCGTCGCCGGTCACCGGCAATATCCGGCAACTCGGCGGACTGGCTGACGTAAACGCGTATATCTTTTTCCGCGGCGCGATGCTGCGCGGTCTCCAGGCAGCTCTCGATAAGCTCGGCCACGCTCACCCGGCGAATCTCGAGTTCCAAACGGTCGGCATCCATTTGCGAGAGCTTCAGGAGGTCGTCGGTAAGGCGGGCCAACCGGCGCGAATGTTCCAGAATGATTCCCAGGAAACGCTCGCGGTTCTGTGGATCGTCGATGGCCCCGGCAAGCAGCGTTTCCGAGAATCCTTGAATGGCCGTGAGCGGCGTCTTGAATTCGTGCGATACGTTGGCGACAAAATCGCGGCGCACGCGTTCGAGCTTGCGGAGTTCGGTAATGTCGTGGAGCACCACCACGGCTCCGGAAGTTTCGCCGGCGCGCACGGCGGCCACGGTCGCGGCGAAAAAGTGCTGGCGGAGCGTGCCGGTGACGATCTCCGCCTCCACGCGCGGCTCTCCCGCCAAAACCTGGCGAACCGCTTCAATCAGTTCGGTCTGGCGCACGATCTCCACCAGCGCGCTTCCCGATTTCGGCGGCACATCGAGTTCCAGAATGTCGGCAAACCCCTGATTCGCGAACACCAGGCGCTCCGCGCCATTCACAACCGCGACGCCTTCCACCATGCTTCCCAGAATGGCGGACGACAGATTGCGCTCTTCGGTCAGCGTGCGGATCGCGCGGTCCATTCGCGCCGCCGTCTGATTCAACGATGCCCCCAGCATCTCCAGGGCGTCGCCGGAACCATCTCCGGGCAGCGCGCGAAAATCTCCTTCCGCAACGCGACGCGAAAATTCCCTCAAACGTTCCACGCGGTCGGAGAACCCCCGCGATACGAGCAGCGCGGCCATCCCGGCCACCAGCAAAATCACCAACGACGCCACCCACAGACTCCGGCGAAACAATCCCAGTGCCTGGTCCGCGGTTTCCACCGGGATCGCAAACCGCAGCACGATTGGCGGACCTCCCGCGACGTCTTGGCGCACGGCGTAGTACAGCAGGTCGCGATTCATGGTGACGCTGCGCCGCACCGAACGGCCCTCGCCCTTCGCCAATGCCTCTTGAATCTCCGGACGATCCGAATGATTCTCCATGCTGCGCGCGTCGGATTGTGAATCCGCCAGAACTCGGCCGTCGGCACGAATCACGGTGACGCGGGCGCCATCGGAGCCGACTTCGGCGGCCCAGTGATTCAAGCGATCGAGATCTTCAGATGCTGTCGTTCCAAGGGAGGGAAATTCCGGCGGGTGAGCCGTAGCGAATCGAGCGATGGTGGCTAGTTGTTCGAATGCGGCGCGCTCGGAATCCCGGTGCAGCGCGCGTTCCGCGAAAAAGTCCACAGCAACGAGCACGCTCACCAGCAGCGCGAAGAAGGTCAGAGCGAGTTTCCAAAAAAGGTTACGCCGCACGAGTTTCGAACAAGTACCCTGCGCCGCGCACGGTCTTCAAATGGCTGGGATTTTCCGGATCGGTCTCGATTTTCTCGCGCAGGCGGCGCACGTACACGTCAACGCTGCGTGGTGTCACGAATCGATCGGTTCCCCAGACGGCATCCAGAAGCTGATCCCGCGTAAAAACGCGGTTCGGGCGTGAAGCAAGATAATAGAGCAGCCGGAATTCGAGCGTGCTCAGCGGAACGGGCTTGCCAGAGTGGCTGACGCGGTACGACGCCGGATCGATCGCCAACTTGCCGACCTCGATGGTCCGCGGCGAATCCGCAGGAGGCTCCGCGCGGCGAAGCAAGGCCTTCACCCGCGCCAGCAACTCACGCGGACTGAATGGCTTGGTCACGTAATCGTCAGCGCCCATCTCCAGGCCCACAACGCGGTCGGCCTCTTCGCCGCGCGCGGTAAGCATCAGAATAGGCAAACGATTCAGTGAGTCGTCCCGCCGCACTTCCCGGCAAATATCCAGCCCGGAAAGTTTCGGCAGCATTAGATCGAGAAGCAAAAGATCGGGAGGCGACTTCTTCAGCGAATTCAGGCCGCTGCTGCCGTCGAAGGCCGCATTGACCTGAAATCCTTCATTAGCAAGGTTGTAACGCACCAGCTCGACGATGTCTTTGTCGTCTTCAATGATCAGGACACGTTTCATGCAGGTAGCACGTTCCGTCCGCCGGCTTGTCCGAAGTGTACCGTAGGCCGGCGAAATGCGGTAGGCATCGGAAGGCGTTCGGTCAGCTGGCACATTGCGTAGCACAGTTGATGGCTTCAGTTTGGGTGGCGCTGGGTGACGGAGGGATGTCTCTCATATGAATGAATGGTTAAAGGGCATTCCCAGCTTGCCAGAGATGGCGCCGATTATGCGCCGCAATAATCACAAATGCGGAATAGACGTTATATTGCATGTTCTCAGCGAATGGTGAGTGAATTTTTTCGGCATCGAGCGCCAACCCTCGCCCCGAGGCGAGTTCCTGTTCGAGTTTCTGGCCGATGGATTGGAACGCGGTGAGTATCGCCGCGGGATCTGGCACGCTGACGGGCCTAAACGCCGCTCCAGTGGGCAAACGCAGGCGTGACGGTGGCTCCAGCCAATACTTCAGAAGGCGTGCTTTCCAGTCCATCCGAAATCCGCCGCTTGAAAGAAGGTTTTTCTGGCGAAGAGTGCGGATAGCTTCCGACAAGCGCGGCAGATAGGCCCGGTTGGTAATGTTCAAGTGCTCGACGCATTCCGCAGGCGACCATCGCTTTTCCGCGGGTCGCTTCAAAAGCTGTGCGGACGTTTGACCATTGAAAAGCGCTTCGGCGCGGGCACGGGTGTCCTGAAGTTCGTGCAGGAGTGTGTCGACCTGTGAGTCAGCATTGGGCACGCTGTTGCTCAGTGCGAGAATTGCGACGTCTATTCTGTGGCTGTCGTAGTAAACGCCAGATTTAGCAAAGTCTTTTGCTCCAGCTCGTGCGCCTTGGCGGATCCCGTCGCGGGGCTCGCGCTCGCTGAGCGTTTCACCGCTCGCACCTTGCGCCCCTTGTCTTGCGCCAACCGCTGGAGTCGCGGCATTACGTAAAAGTGCGCCCCCATGTTGCTGGGCTCTTCCTGCACCCAAACGATCTCATGCGCATTCGGGTGCGCGTCCAGAGCTTCCGCAATCTCCGTCCGCGGCAAAGGATAAAGCTGATCCAGAAAGAAAATCGCCGTGCTCGTATCGCCACGCCGCTTCCGCTCAGCCTGCAATTCGTGTCCGACTTTCCCGCTGGCTATCAAAATGCGCTTGGCGTCCTGAATCTCGCGATCCGGGACCAGCGGAAGAAACCGCGGCGCCGTGAAATCTTCAATGTCCGAACTGGCATCCGGATGCCGCAACATGCTCTTCGGCGTAAATACGATCAGGGGCTTTCGCCACATCCGGCGTGCCTGCCGCCGCAACATATGAAAATACTGTGCGGCATTCGAAGGCTGGCAGATCTGCAGATTGTCTTCCGCCGCCAGTTGCAGAAACCTCTCGATACGCGCGCTCGAATGCTCCGGACCCTGCCCCTCATAACCGTGCGGCAACAGCAGCACCAACCCGGTCGGCAAGTTCCACTTATCCTCGCTCGCACTCAAAAACTGGTCGATGATCACCTGCGCGCCATTCACGAAATCCCCGAACTGCGCCTCCCACAAAACCAGCGCCTCGGGATAATCGCGGCTGAAACCGTACTCAAACCCAACGCAAGCGGCCTCGGAAAGCGGCGAGTTGTGAATCTCGCAAAACCCCTGCTCCCGCGAAAGATGCGAAAGCGTAAGGTAATTGTGCTCGGTCTCCGTATCAATCAAAACCGCGTGCCGCTGACTAAACGTCCCGCGCTGGGTATCCTGCCCAGTCAAGCGGATCGGTGTGCCTTCCAAAACTAGCGAAGCAAACGCCAGCGACTCGGCGAATCCGTAATCGATTGCCCGCTTCCCATGCCCCATCTCCGTGCGCTGCTCCAGCAATTTCGCCAGCTTCGGATGCAGATGAAAACCCGCGGGAACACGCACCAATCCGTCGGTCAGCTCTCCCAGTTTTTCCCGCGAAAGCCCCGTATCCACTTCATATTTAGGGTCGTACTTGCCATGAACGTAGGGATCCCAGTAGCTCGGCAGCGTCCGCAAATGCGGCATCTTCTTCAAGGCCTTCGCCTTGGTTTGCTCTTCCTCGTACTCTTTGCGCACCGCGTCCGCAATCGCCCCGGCATCGATCCCCGTGCGCTCCGCATAAATCTTCCAAAGCGGCGGATGATTTTTGATGCGGTCGTAAGTCAGCGGCTGCGTGATCGTCGGATCATCCACTTCACTGTGGCCATGCCGCCGGTACCCGATAATGTCCACCACCACGTCGCTGCCAAATTTCGCGCGATATTCCGCAGCCAAGCGACCCATGCGCACCACGGCGTCCGGATCCTCGGCGTTCACATGAAACACGGGTACGCTCTGGCGTTTCGCAATATCCGAAGCAAATCGCGAAGAATGCTCCTGCACCGGCGGCGTAGTAAACCCAATCAAATTGTTCACCACGATGTGCACGGTGCCACCCACCGTGTAGCCCTTCAAATCCGCCAGGTTCAGCGTCTCCGCCCAAATCCCCTGCCCAGCAAACGCCGCGTCGCCGTGCATCACAATCGGCCAAACCTTATTCAGGGATTGCTGCGACCGGTCCACAACCGGCCCGTCCGCTCCATGCCGCGTCTGCTTGGCCCGAGCGCGTCCCATCGCCACTGGATCGACCGCCTCCAGGTGGCTCGGATTCGAAACGATGTGAATATTGATCGACTGCCCGCCCGTCGTGACATAGGTCCCGGTAGCCCCAACGTGATACTTCACGTCCCCAGCCCCCAGGACACTCCGCGGATCGACATCCTCAAATCCCGACACCACTTCATGCGGCGGCTTGCAAGCCGCGTGCACCATCACGTTCAACCGCCCGCGATGGCTCATCGCAATAATCGAATCCACCGCCCCCGACTCTCCCGCCGTATCCAAAATCGAATCCAGCAAAGGAATCAGAGCGGTAACGCCTTCCAGCGAAAACCGCTTGGTCCCCAGATAGCGCGCCTGCAAAACCTGCTCGAAAAGGTCCGCGCGCACCAACCGCTCAAGAATCTTGTTCTCGTCCACATCCGCGGCGGGCTGCTCCAGCCGCTCGGCAATCCACTTCCGCCGCTCGGGCTCGAGCAGATGCATAAACTCCGCACCAACGGTGTGGCAGTAGATGCCCCGCGCCTCGTCGGCAACGGCTCCAGTCAATTCCAGATCAGGATATTTCAGTGGTTTGAGCAGCTTCAGGGGATCAAGGTCAGCTTCCAAATAGCCCCAGCGCCGGAACGCATCAAAAATACGCTCGCGCTCCTCGCTGCTCGCTGCGGTCTTTTTCGGGGTCTTCGCAGCCTTCGCAGGCCGCACTGCTTCCAACGTAGTTCGTTCAGCCATCGCAAATTTACCCTAACCATTTTGCCACAGAATCAAAACCAACGCTTTTCTCGACCCCACCCGAGCATCGTCCGAAATACGATAACACTGCAGAACATTGGATGAGTCAGACGGAAATCCGTTTGCAACTTTTCGTCCTCCTTAACATCAGAGCGCTGGGAGGTTGCGATGGAACACGAGTCGATTCATCCGCCGTGGCCCGCCGGCGAAGCGGCTCCGGTTGGCCGGGAAATGAGCCGCCGCCATTTTGGAAAAGCGGCTCTCGCAGCAAGCGCCGGATTCTTATTGCCTCGCACTTCCTTTGGACGAAGAGAGCAGCCCGCGTCGCAGCCCACTCCTTCCACAGTGAAAAATATCGTATTGGTTCACGGTGCGTGGGCCGACGGTTCCAGCTGGAGCCGAGTTATTCCCCTGCTGGTAGCCCAGGGACTTTACGTCACAGCGGTGCAAATTCCTCTTACTTCCCTGGCCGATGACGTCGCAACCACTCGCCGAGCCCTTGCCCGTCAGAACGGGCCAGCCATTCTGGTGGGCCATTCCTACGCTGGCTTCGTCGTAACCGAAGCGGGCAACGCGCCAAACGTCGCCGGGTTGGTCTACGTGTCTTCGTATGGTCCAGACCAGGGTGAGTCACACGACGACCTGGTTAAGCGGTTTCCGTCGCCTCCCGGAGTATCCATCGTCCGTCTTGACGAGGACGGTTTTCTTTCCCTCCAGCGAGACAAGTTCGCAGAAATGTTCGCGCAGGATGTGGATCCCGCTCAGGCCGAGATTATGGCCGTGGTTCAGAAGCCGCTCTCCAAGAAGATGTGTTTCGGGGTGCCCGTTACCCAGCCCGCTTGGAAGCTTAAGCCTTCCTCGTTTTTGCTTTCAACCAACGACCGCATGGTAAATCCGGACTTGCAACGTTTCATGGCGGAACGCATGCATGCAAAGGTCGTCTCCGTGCCTTCGAGCCACGCCTCGCTTGTTTCCCATCCTGCGGAAGCCGCCAAGCTGATCGCCGAGTCTGCAGCCCGTATTGCGTGATGCCGGAACGCGAACCATCTTGGGCGGGCATCGCGAAGCTTCGTCCCATCGCACCAGGGCAAAGGCGGCGAATGAACGACGCCCGCCTCATTAAGTCATAGCGAAGTCACAGCGATCGTACGGCAGCCTCCAGGCTGCGTGCAATTTCATCGGCGGAAGCGCCGGCCGGAACAGTGATCGGCGCACCGATGCGCACGGTAATTTCCCCCAAGCGCGCAAGCCTGCGTTGCTCGCGTTTCATCTTCCACACGCCATCCAGTCGCATCGGTACCACCGGCAGATTCAGGTTCTCCGCCAATAGACCAATGCCACTTCGAAACTTCGCCATCTCCCCAGTCTCGGAGTCGTTTATCACGCCTTCCGGAAAAACGAGCACGCTGTAGCCGCGATCGACACACTCGCCCGCGTAACGAAAGCTCTCGCGAAATCCCGAAAGCTGCGGCAGCGGGAAAACATTAAACAGCGCGATGACCAGCCAATAGCCGAGCTGATAAGCGCAGCGCCTCGCGAAAAACCACTCGCCGGGCGGCCGGCGCATACGTTGCAGCGACTCTCCGCCCATCGCCGTCACAAGCCGGTGCCGGTAACGCGCCGGCAACGCGGCAAGGATCAAACCAATATCCGCACGCCGGGTAATGTGGTTCGACACGACAAGCAACGGCCCACGCAGATCCCGCAGATTTTCGCGCCCAACAATTCTCGGGTGCGCCAGAATCTGTGTCGCGGGCCACACCAGCGTGTAGTACGTCGCGAGGCGGAGCCATCTCACCGGCGTGCGCAGCGACCACCGCGGATACGCATATTCCGCGCGCCGCGCCGACGGCTCCCGCAGCAAGCGCTCCACGTCGCCGACGGTCTTCGCTTCCGCGAACGCGGTCTCGCTCAGCTCCACCTGGTAGCGCTCTTCCAGAGCGCTCATCATTTCCACACGATCGAGCGAGCTCAGATTCAATTCATTCTCGATCGATTTCGATGTTCCGCCGGCCCCTCCAAATTTATGGAGCAAGTTTTCCAAGTCGCCAGAACCAGGGCCAGATGACGCGTCGCCTTCGGTGCTGCTCGAGGAGCCGAGAATGCGCCTCGCGCCTGCGGCGACAGCCGCAAGTCGCGGCTTCCCTGTCGATGTGCGCGGGAAATCCGCATCCGGCCAAACCACCCAGCGCCGTATGTGTTGGTACTCCGCCAGCGAAGTGTTCGCATTCTCAATCGCCCGCCCTCGCGGTGGCCGCGGCTTCGCCGTCATCGTTCATCAGCAACACCGCGCAGGGCTCGGCATTCCCGCCGCGTTCGATGGGAATCACGACGCAATCGCGTACGCCTGCCTGTCGCTTCACCGCCCCTTCCAAGTCTTCCGGATAGACGTTCAAACCCGCTGGCGTGACGATGACATTCTTCTTCCTTCCGCGAAAACGCAGGTTGCCTTCGGCATCGAGCTCGCCGATATCGCCAGTCCGCAGCCATTCGCTTCCCGTAGAAGCGCGAAGCCCCGCTGCCTCCCAGTAGCCAACGGTCACGTTTTCTCCGCGCACCAGAATCTCTCCGTCCTCAGCCAAACGAAATTCTCGTCCAGGCAAGACTCTTCCGATGGTGCCCTGCGCCGCGCGAAATGGATGATTCAAGCTGATTAGCGAGGCCGTTTCTGTCATGCCATATCCCTGCGCGACGGCGTACCCTATGCGCCGGAAGAAATCCTCGGTTTCCGCGCTGAGCGCCGCGCCTCCCGAAATGAACGCCCAGAATTTCCACCCGAAACGGCGGTGAATGCGGCGAAACATCCAGGCGCGCCTCAGAAATTTCTGGCCCTTCGCGGACGCAAACGCCCGGCGAAACCACTCGCTGTTCCCGTGGGATTCCAGGTCGCGCAGGATGCCTGCACGCAAGCCATCGAGCATGCGGGGCACAGCGATAAGCGCGGTCGCACGCTCGCGCCCGACCGTTCGAATAATTTCCGCAGGATTCGTGGATGGTTCAAAAACAATCGTCGCGCCCAGCAGTGGCGGGACGAACAAGGCCATAAATTGCCCGAACACATGGCTCAGCGGCACCAGCGTCACAAAGCGCAGCGGATGAAACCACTTCTCATACTTTCTATAGGGATCGATCCCTCGCTCCAACGGCTCGAGATTCGCCAGAAAATTCCCGTGAGTCAGCACCACCCCGCGCGGCTCCGCGGTAGTCCCCGAGGTAAACAGAATCTGTGCGATATGGTTCCGAGTGATCGGCTCATCGGCCAAGGACTCATAAATTGGTTTGGGCGATTCGCCCGGGACGCGCCGAGTCGAGACTACCGCCAGTCTTCGCGCAATGTCGGCCAAATCCTCCAGATTCAGTGTAGGGACGGCGCTACCGGCACGCCCCGCCAAGCTTGGCTTCCCGCGCGCCGCCACCACGAGCCTAGCGTCCGTTTCACGTGCAACGCGGGCGGCGAATTCCGCTGTGGCGCCATCGTCCAGCGGCACAGCCACCGCTCCGCGCAAGCAAGCATCCCCAGAAGGCCGCCATCCACTCGGCGCTGTTCGGCCCCCACAGAATCACGCGCTCCCCGGTGCGAACTCCTCGTTGCTGCAGTACGCCCGCGAAAGCGGCCGCGACGCTTGCTAGTTGTGCGTAAGTCCAGCATTCGCGCCGGTATCCGCGCCGCTGCACGACCGCCACACCTGTCGCATATCGTTCGAACTCGGCGAACAGGGAAATAAGGTTGGATCGAGGCATTTGTTCGTGGGAGCGGTGCACCTCTAGACTCGCATTACGTTGCCGCTGGTTGGATTCTACCCCCAATGCGCTTCGCAACGATTTCGCCCGCAGCGATCCACAGCGCCAGGGAGTCGTGACGCGCTGACCGAGGTGTATGCCTCAGAAGGCACGACCGATGCCAACGCATAGCCCACCGATGCCACCTCCCGCGTCGCCCGCGCATCTGAATAACGGCATCTGCACAAAAGCGATAAAAACGGCAGTCGGTGAATTCGACGATGTCGGTTACAATGTCTATGGGGAAGCGGCTGGGGTTCCCCTATTCCACCAAGGACTTACCTAGGAAATGCCCGTACCTGTTTCGCAAGGCTGGACCGTTGCCACTTACGTCCTGAAGCAGAAGCTCAAGGGGCGGAAGCGCTATCCGTTTGTGCTGATGCTGGAGCCGCTCTTCCGCTGCAACCTTGCTTGCGCGGGTTGCGGCAAAATCCAATATCCCGCGCACATTTTGAAGACGGAACTTTCGCCAGAAGAATGCTTCAAAGCGGTGGACGAGTGCGGCACGCCGATGGTCTCCATTCCTGGCGGCGAGCCACTGATGCACTCGCAGATCGACAAGATCGTCGATGGCCTGATCGCGCGAAAGAAGTACATTTATCTCTGCACCAACGCGCTGCTCCTCAAAGAGAAGCTGCATCTCTTCAAGCCCAGCAAATATTTGACGTTCTCGGTCCACGTCGATGGCCAACGCGAACACCACGATTTTTCGGTCTGTCGAGAAGGCGGCTACGAGCTGGCAATCGAAGGCATCAAGGAAGCAGTCAAGCTGGGCTTCCGGGTAACCACTAACACCACACTGTTCGACGGCGCCGATCCGAATAGCGTTCGCGCGCACTTTGACGAAATGATGGAGCTGGGAGTCGAAGGCATGATGCTCTCGCCCGGCTATTCCTATGATAAAGCGCCGGATCAAAAGCACTTTCTGGGCCGCGCTCGAACGCGGCGGCTTTTCCGCTCGATCCTTTCGAATCGCAAAAAGAGCTGGCAATTCAATCAATCAGCGCTGTTCTTGGAATTCCTGATGGGCAAGCAGCAGTACAAGTGCACACCTTGGGGCATGCCGACCTACAACGTCTTTGGCTGGCAGAAGCCCTGTTACCTGCTGCAGGATGGCTATGCCGACACCTTTCAGGAACTCCTCGACGCAACCGAGTGGCAAAATTACGGCACGGAGTCCGGCAATCCCAAGTGTGCGAACTGCATGGTGCACAGCGGCTATGAAGCCAGTGCGATGGATCACACCTTCAGCGGCTTGCGTGGACTTTGGGCCGCCGCCAAGGCGACTTTTTCCACCAGATACGAAGATCCCGACGCGCTGGCGCTCTTGAACGAGCCGGTCAAACCAGTGCATGCCTTCAATCCTCTGGTGCAGATCAGCACGGACAACGCCCAGATGGAAGAGACTCGCGCGTGAGCGCTCCAAGCCACGCCGAATGTCAGGGCGCTGCGAACGCCGCCATCGATCCAGACAAGCTGGAAGTCGCACCCGGAACCGCTCGCCAGACAGTTGAGGGTTGGGTGCCCGAACTCGCGACCGAAGAAGAGCTTCGCTCCGCGCTCGAGCAAGCATTCGATTATCGCGGCGACGTCACCATCACTCGCAAGGATGGCACGCAAATCGAAGGCTACCTTTTCGACCGAATCGCTGGCCCGGCGTTGAACTCTTCGTTCGTTCGCGTCCTTCCGAAGGATTCACACCAGCGCGTTAAGATCTCCTATGCCGATATCGCGGCACTTGCTTTCTCTGGACGCGATCCTGCCGCCGGAAAGAGTTGGGAAGCCTGGGTTCGAAAGTATTGGGCCAAGAAATCCACAGGAGAAGGCGAAGCGACCCTTCAACCTGACTCGCTGGAATAAGACGGTTTGAGCCGCGCCGTGCTCCAGAATACCAGCCCAGAATGCCAGTAAGTCATTTACGGACATGGACTTACACAGCTACTACCCTCGAAAACACCCTCCGCTCCGACGTGGACAAATGGCCCTTTTCGTGGTACTATTTTCCTAGCGTTTGTTGCTCTTGTACTACCTTTTGACCCGTTCAAGAGGCGCTGCAAGTCGAAAGTTTTGCGGCATTTTGCGGGACGAAGGCGTCACGATCTTGGGACATTTGGGGGCGTTAGCCGTCAGCGGTAGCCAGGAAACGCGACCAGGAGACGCAAAGCAATTCAACTTGAGGTGTGGTAGCGGTGAAGGAACAAGGCACAGTGAAGTGGTTCAATGCTTCGAAGGGGTATGGCTTCATCCAGCGGCAAACAGGAGAGGATGTTTTCGTCCACTTCTCGGCAATTCAAATGGACGGTTACAAGTCCTTGAATGAAGGTCAGGCAGTGGAATTTGAAGTTAAGAAAGGCCCGAAAGGCCTTCAGGCGGAGAACGTTACCGGGCTCTAGCCTGTCGATTCGGGTGTCCTGGCGACCGCTGGGACACCGACTCACAAGTTTTCGCGTCGAGTGGAACGGTCCAGGAGGACATCGTGCAATCAATGCAAGAAGGTCAAACCATCAAGCATGAAGTGTATGGACTCGGAGTGGTTACCGCGTCCGATCCGGAGCGCACCGCGGTTGATTTCGATGATCACGGTCCCAAGCTCTTCGTCACCAGCATTATGACCGCGGAACTCATCGGCGAAGCTCCTGCAACGCCGCCCAAGACCAAGCGGCGCCGCAAGGCCTCCACCGCAGCCAAGGCCGCCAAGAAAGCGGCGACTGCTGCAGCGGCAACCGCTGCTGCCGCACGCGCATAATCCAATCGCTATCGTTCGAAGGATTGAACAAGAATCCCCTGGGCCACTTCGGCTCAGGGGTTTTTTAGTTTCCACCGTTTTCTCCGCTCCTGACCCTCACTAACCGGTTCGCGTCACTTCTCCTCGAACTGCGTTGACAGTCCACGAGGTCAGCCATCACCATCAAATCTGGATCCATTCCCTGCAGCGCGGTCGGTCCCAGTTCGCCTGACGGAGCAAAAAATGAAGTTCGGAAACCTCGGTCCAACCCTGGGATTCTGTGGTGTGTGTGCGTGGCAACTTACTGGCTTCACACCCACCGCCGCGCAAACGACGCCGGGCGTCACGGAAAAAGAGGTCGTCATCGGTTCGTGCTCGGCATTGGAAGGCCCTTCCAGCGCGCTCGGCCGGCAGACGGTAGCCGGCGCCAAGGCCTACTTCTCGATGGTCAACGATGAAGGGGGAGTACACGGCCGCAAGCTGCACCTGATCGCTTACGATGACAGCTACGACCCCGCCAAGACGCAAGCCTGCTTCGATAAACTCCAGGCCGACAAAGTTTTCGCGCTGGGATTTTTTGTGGGCACGCCTACCGCAGTGAAGTACCTTCCCCTGGCCGAAGAGAACAAGATTCCCCTCGTGGGGCTCTTCACCGGTGCACAAACACTGTATGCGCCGCTGCGCCACTGGGTCATCAACGTGCGCGCTTCTTACTATGACGAAACACGCGAGCAGATCGATGGCATGTGGAACAGCCTGGGCTACAAGAAAATTGGCGTAATTTATCCCGATGATGCCTTTGGCGCCGCGGTGCTCGACGGCGTGAAGGAAGCGCTAACGGCGCACGGTGCGGAGCCCGTCGCGGTGGCCTCCTACCAGCGCCAGACAGCGAAAGTGGATGCGGCTATCAGCAGCGTGCGCGGAGCAAATCCGCAGGCGGTGGTGGTGGTAGGCCCGCCGAACACCGTGGCGCCCATCGTTAAGCATGCGCATGCCGCCGGGTGGAAGCCGCTATTCCTGACGGTCTCGTTTGTCGGCACGGAGGAATTGATCAGCGAGGCTGGAGATGATGCGGACGGCATGGTAGTCACGCAAGTGGTACCGCCGTATTACCTTACGGATCTAAAAACGGTCGCGCTGTATCGGCGGGCGCTGGCGCAATATGCTCCCGCGGAGCGGCCGACCTTCGTCAGCATGGAAGGATTTGTGGACGCGATGGTGCTGGTGGAGGGGTTGAAGCGCGCCGGAAAAGAACTTACGCGCGACGGGCTAATCCGGGGGATCGAGTCCGTGCACCAACTGGATTTTGGCTTAGGTCCGCAGCTGAAGTTGGACTACTCCGCGAAGGACCATAAGGGATTTGATCATGTGCTACCTACCGTGATTCGGAGCGGGCGGCCCGTGCCCTTTACGGATTGGGTCAGCGTGGCGCCAAAGTAGATCTAGGAGCGACTCTCGCAAACGAGCCGACGGCCAGAGCAGGAGCGTCTGTGCTAATTCGACGCTACGCTAACGCGGACTCGGTTTGTTCGAAGGCGTGGTACGACGAACGGACCAGGGGGCCGGCTTCCACGTGCTTGAAGCCCATGGCTTCGCCGCGGATCTTGAATTCCGCGAACTCGTCGGGATGTACGTAACGCACGATTGCCATATGTTCGCGGGTCGGTTGGAGATACTGCCCTAGCGTTAAGATGTCGGTTCCCTGGGCGGCTAAGTCCCGCAGCGTGGCCAGGACTTCTTCCTTTTCCTCTCCCAGGCCGAGCATCAAGCCGGTCTTCGTGGGGATTTCCGGATGGGCTTGCTTGGCGCGGCGGAGCAGTTCCAGCGATCTTTCGTAAAGGGCGCCCTTGCGCACCTGGCGATACAGGCGGGGAACCGTCTCGGTGTTGTGATTGAGGACGTCGGGCCTGGTGGCCAGCACCACGTTCAACGCGTCCCAATCTCCCCGGAAGTCCGGAATCAACACTTCCACCTTGCAGCCGGGCACGCGGCGGCGGATTTCTTCGATGGTTCGCGCAAAAATATGCGCGCCTCCATCCTTCTGGTCGTCGCGATTCACCGAGGTTACCACTGCGTACCGCAAACCCATCCGCGCCACCGCTTCCGCCACTCGATACGGCTCTTCCTCGTCCGGAGGCCCCACCGGCTTGCCCGAAGGCACCGCACAGAACCCGCAAGCCCGCGTGCAGATGTCGCCCAGAATCATGAACGTCGCCGTGCCGTGTTCCCAGCACTCGCCCATGTTGGGGCAACGGGCGCTTTCGCATACCGTGTGCAGATCCAGCGTGCGCATGATGCGCTTCAGGTCCTGATAGCGCTCGCCGCCAAAAAATTTAACGCGGAGCCAGTCCGGCCGCGGATGCACTCCCGGCGCAGGCAGCGGCGCCGCCGGCGAACTGTTCGAAATGATGTTGAACGGTGAGGCCATTAGGGCGGTACCCGAAACCGTCATTTTACGCGCATCTGACGTATCGCACAAACAGCCCGCGCCAGTCCGTACCTTTACCCAACGAGAGGCAACCTATAACTCAACTCAATACGTCTCGTATCGTATACTCACCGGTCGAGGAGCGTCATGAAGGCTTTGGTCGCGCTCGCGGGTCTGCTACTTGCTTCCACGGCACCTGCGCAGAAGCCAACGGCCGCCACCGTTGATAAGACAAATCAGGAACCCTGCGTCGTGGCCGGTCAGGTCGTAAGACTAGGGGAAGGCACGCCTCTCCGCAAAGCGAACGTGCAACTGTTCAACCTGGATCAGGAGGGCACTTCCATGGCAGCGCGCACCGCAGAGGACGGTAAATTTCGGCTCGACAAGGTAATGCCTGGACGCTATCGGCTGATGGTGACCCGCAATGGTTATGTTCCGCAGGAGTTCGGCCAGCGAAAGTCGAGCGACCCGCCGGCAAACCTCTCATTAAGGCCCGGGCAAAAAATGACGGACCTTTTTTTTCGGTTAACACCTGCCGCGGCCATCGGCGGGCACGTGCAAGATGAAGATGGCGACCCAATGCCCTGGGTCCACATCACCGTCTTCCAATTGACTCACTACAACGGCGAACTCTCGGTGGCTGCGGCGGGAGAAACCAGCACGAACGATTTGGAGAATACAGAGTCTATAACCTGGCACCCGGTCGCTATTTTATTGCCGCCGCATACGAACCCGGCTCCTCCTTCGTGAATGGACGGCGCGTCATGACCGGAGATAACTCCCTGAATCCGGGGTACCTCCCCACATACTATCCGAACACCGACGACCCGCAGAAAGCGGGGTCGATCGGCCTGAAGGCAGGCGAAGAGCTAACTTCCATCGACGTGATCCTGCGGCCGTCGCGGGGTGTAAAGGTGAAAGGCCGCGTTTACAACGCAACGGGCAAAACGCTGGGCGGCGCCAACGTAAGATTGGCGCTCAAGGATTCCGAGCGTGATTATTTTCAAACGCATGAGGGTTATGCATCGCAAACCGATGGATCGTTTGAAATTCCGAATGTTCCACCCGGAGCGTATTCGGCGACGGCGTATTCCTTTATAGAAGGCAAGACCTACGCCGCGAAACAGAGTATCGACGTGGGTCAGGTGGACGTGGAAGGACTCAACCTGACCATCTCCACCGGTCAGCAGGTTGCTGGTCGGCTCGTCTGGGATGGACCACCCGAGGCGAGCAGCGGTAGTTTCCAGATCTTTTTACAATCTGTGGACCTACCCATGCCCGGTGGGCATGCCACGCCCGCAGCTGACGGCTCTTTCGTTATCAATAATATCGCGGACGGCGAAGCCCACGTTTTTGTGGGGGGTATGGGTAAGAATAGCTTCATAAAATCGGTCCGATACGGCTCATCGGAAAGTACATCACGAGAAGTTAACATCACTCCGGGAGTTAACGCGTCTCTCGAAGTAACGCTGAGCTCACACGGGGGGCACATTACAGGAATCGTGACAGACTCCGACGGTCTGCCAGCGTCGTCGGTCTGGGTGGTACTCGTCCCAGATGCCTTAAATCGAAACAAATATTGGCTCTACGAATCCGCGAATACCGATCAGAACGGCAACTTTGAGTTCCGTGGAATTGTGCCAGGCCAATATGAGCTTTTCAGCTGGGACCAAGTCGACCAGGGTGCATGGGAGGACCCTGCTTTCCTGAAGGCCTATGACGACACGCGCCAAGGTGAAGACGTAACTATTCGCGAGGGTGAGACCAAGGTCCTGAACATCACGACGATTCACACGGCACAGCAAGACCAACCGTAGTTACACACGAAGCAAGGCTACAACGGCTGGCGGGATGATCGCACGAAGTCGCGCAACACCGTCACGTTCGGGCCGTAAGCCCCAATCCGGCCAGCATCCACCGGGAGCCCTAAACGCTCTGCTTGATCAAGATCCACTCCGGCATCGTCCAGCTCCGACAGGCTGAAGCCCTGCGCGGGCAGAACCCGATTCAGACCCGTCGGATAGATCGGACGCGGTGGGCGATGTCGCTGCCACGGACGGCGCGCCAGTTCGTAAAATTGTTGCCAATCTCGTTTGTGCCAAGTCGTCATTTCGTTCACGCTGTTCCGCTGCTCACTGTCTAATACGCTCTTTAATGTTGCTTTGGATGCGGGAACTCGGTTTCGGGTGGCATCCAATGACCTTACTTCACCCAGCAAAATCCTGTAGGCCTCAGGTTACGTCACCTAGACTGCTTGCCGTGACAAGCCTGCTAACGATATACGCCTGCGCAGGCTTTACGAGACATTTCGTAGCCTACTGTTTCAAACCCGTTACCGGGTTAATTGTTTCGCGCACTTTTGCTTCGGCTGCCGTACCTGCTGCTTCGCCTGGAACCGGGAGGGTGACCTGTCGATCAGTTTGTTCCCGCGAAACCGCCGTTCGCGCGTGTATACTATGCGTATAATTCTAAACTTGCCAGCAAAAAGAAATTCCGCCTGTGGATTGCCATGGATATTTGCAGAGTTGGAGTGGAATTTCTCGAACACCGCCATCCTCCCATCACTTGCTCGAGTATCCGCCGGCGATCACAGCCTGACCTCGTTCGGCTGCGCGTAGCGCGAGAACCAGACCGTGCCCAAGTCAGGAGAACTGGATGGATCGAATCTAAAGCCGCGCCCTCTAACGAGGGCGGTTACGGTGCGGCGCTTGATCTCCAGAGGACGGATCGAATGCCCAGCCGCCATTTGGTTCTATACAAAAGATGGATTCTGGCTGGCGGCTCGCGGCTTTTTGCAAAGGGTAAGAAACAAACCGAATCTTGGCGCACAACTACCACGTGGGACTTCTGGAAGGGGAGCTAAGCGGCACCCAGGGAGATGAGCCGCGATCTGAACGAAGAACCGAGCCTAACCTGCGGGTTTGCTTACCAGCGATTACCGCGGTCGCCGCGATCACCACCACCACGATCGCCGCCCCGGCCGCCGCCACCGCCGCCACGTCCACCACCACCGCCGCCGTGGCCGCCCCGGCCGCCGCCGTAACCTCCGCCACCGCCACTGCCGCCCCGGCCGCCGCCGCCTCCGCCCGCGCGCTCGGCTTGCGGCCGCGCTTCGTTGACCACTAGGTTCCGCCCACCGAAATTTTGACCGTTCAAGGAATTGATCGCCCGGTCCGCGTCTTCGTCATTGGTCACTTCAACGAAGGCGAAGCCGCGCGACTGTCCCGTGAAGCGATCGCGGATCAGATTGACACCCGAAGGGGTTACACCGATTTGCGAGAACCATTCATGAAGCTGATCTTCCGTCGCGGAAAACGGAAGATTCCCAATGTAGAGCTTCTTCACCTGCCTGCTCCTTCTGCCCGGAACCCAGTTGACGAGTCGCGGAGCGCGCCGAAGAGACAATCGTCGTACACGGGCAGGCCGGGTAGCCGAGCCACCACGGGCGCGAGACAGGCGCTTCAGCGGTCAAGGGCATGGTCTCGAAAATTAACTGCTTTTGCAACCGGAAAGACTTTGGCATCAGGCGCATCGGAGATCTGATTTTCGCCTGTACTTACGGGCATAGGATGTCCTTCGTTCTGGCTACGACCCGTCTTCGCGCACCGGGCGCCGACGAACGTCTTTATGGTGTCGGGCGGGCCAGGTTCTACATCCCGCCGTCTGAGGACGGCGGCCAAATGCCAATCGGTGGTAGCATGCGGCGCAACGATCCATTTGGGTTATTGGGGCTATTTGGGCGCTCCCCATCCTGTCTGTGAGGCATCCATGCGCGGCACCATGATGGATTTTCCGCTGACGCTTCCCACGCTGCTCGATCGGGCGGGTAGGCTCTTTCCCAGCGTCGAAATCGTTTCTGGACGGCCGGATCGCTCCATCGCCCGCACCAACTATGGCGAATTCCATCGGCGCGCCCGGCGCCTCGCCTCCGCTCTGACGAAGCTGGGCCTGCAGCCCGGCGATCGCGTCAGCTCCATGATGTGGAATCATTCCGGCCACCTGGAAGCCTTTTTTGGCGTTCCCGCGGCCGGCGGCATTTTGCACACGGTGAATCTTCGACTTCACCCCAACGAAATAGCGGCTATCGTCAGACACGCGGGCTCACGGTTCTTAATCGTCGATGACGTGCTCCTTCCCGTATACGAGAAGTTTCGCCAGAACGTTGCTTTTGAGCGTGTGATTGTCGCAGCTTATGGCGGCTGCGAGATCCCGTCTGAATTTCTCCGTTACGAGGACCTCCTGGCCGACGCCCTCGACGACTTCCAATATCCAAAACTCGACGAAAACGATGGCGCCGCCATGTGCTTCACCTCCGGCACCACAGGATTCTCCAAAGGAGTGGTCTACTCTCACCGCGCTCTGGTTTTGCACTCGTTCGCGTGTGCCATGGCCGATGCCTTTGCGGTCAGCCACCACGACACTGTGCTCCCCGTCGCACCCATGTTTCATGCCAATGCCTGGGGCCTCCCTTACACCTGCGTTATGGTTGGCGCGAAATTCATTCTTCCGGGTCCCCACGTGGACGCCGAAAACGTCCTCGACTTGATCGAGCAGCAACACGTCACTCTCGCGGGCGGCGTACCCACCGTTTGGCTTAGCGTACTCTCCGCGCTGGAGAGAAATCCTGGGCGCTGGAAATTTTCGTCGCCCGTGCGCATCGTGTGCGGAGGCACCGCTCCACCGGTGCGCCTCATGCGCGCTCTCGACAAACATGGTCTGCACATCATGCATCTATGGGGAATGACGGAGACGACCCCGATCGCCACGGTCGCCAGACTCAAGTCCCACATGCGCGATTGGAGCGAAGACCAGCAGTACGAGGTACGCAGCAAGCAGGGCTGGCCCATTCCTTTCGTTGAACTGCGCGTCATGCGCCCGGCGGATCCGCACGACGAATCCGGAGAAAAAATGGCGGAAGCCCCGCGCGACGGCGAAACTCCGGGCGAGCTGGAAGTTCGCGGGCCGTGGATTGCCGGCAGCTATTTCAATGCGCCCGACCAATCGCATCGCTGGACCGCCGACGGCTGGTTCAAAACCGGCGACATCGCCACCATGGATCCCGACGGCTTCATCAAGATCGTCGATCGCGCCAAGGACCTGGTTAAATCGGGCGGCGAATGGATCAGCTCCGTGGACCTCGAAAACACCCTGATGGGTCATCCCGCCGTCAAAGAAGCCGCCGTCGTCGGCGTTCCGCATCCGAAGTGGCAAGAGCGCCCGCTCGCCGCGGTTGTCCTGAAAGAGGGAGCCCACGCCACCCCCGAAGAACTCCGAGCCTTCCTCGCCCAGTCCTTCGCCAAATGGCAACTCCCCGACGCCTTCGTGTTCCTCCCCGAAATCCCCCGCACCAGTGTCGGCAAATTCAAAAAAATCGCCCTCCGCCAACAATTCGCCAACTGGAACTGGGACCAGTAACGATCGCAGCCCGCTGCCATCAAGTCATTTATGGAGCTAGTTAACACTTCGGACCCCTCCCCCCACTTTTTTGTAAGTTTGTGGTTGGCTGACGGGGGACACAGGCAGGAATGCCGCTACCTGGTCCAACCTAATGCAGTGTGTCACTTTCTTTGTGCGCCATGTGTGACGGTGAGGATGAGGAGCTTAGCGCGGCGAATGCGGTAAAGAATTATGTAGGGAGTGCCGCCAACGACCAATTCGCGAATGCCGGGTTCAACTCCTGCTCGGCCCAGATAAGGACTGCTTCGCAGCGCTTCTACGAGGGTCACGATCCGAATCGCGAGGCGTTCGGCGGCGGCGGGCTTATCGAGAGCTACGAACGCTCGAATCTCTTGCAGGCGTGCCAGCGCGAGCGGAGACCAAGCGATTTCTACCGGCACAACGCTTCATCATCGTGGTTCTTGCCACATACGCACTTGGGAGGGGGCAACTCGTCCTTGGTTCCCCAGGAAAGCAGCCAAGCCTTCATGTCTTCCTGCTTGATGAAATGGCCGGAAGCGACCTGGCGCTCAGCCTGGCCAATTTCGGCGAGCATTCTTTCCTGATCTGCGACGTAAGACTCGACGGCATCGGAGATGAGGAAGTTGGAGCTTCGGCCCGAGGCTTGCGCGAGCTTCGCGAGGCGTTTCTTGATTTCAGGCTTAAGGCGGATGCTGAGCGTGCTACTGCGTGTGTTCGCCATGAACACAGTTTATCACATCAGGAATCGAGGCCCGGGCGAGTATTGACGCGCGGAATAAAGCAATGGCGCCTCTGCAAAAAGAGGCCGAACGGACGCTGTGTGCCGTTCGGCCTGCTTTCGACTCTCAACCGTCGACTGTCAACTTCTTCTCAGATACGGTAACTGGCCCGCACCCGCTAGGTGCGGTAACTGGCATTGATGCGGACGTATTCCGCGGTGAAGTCACAGGTCCAGTAGCGGGCGACCGAGCGGCCTGCATGCAGGTCCATGACGATTTGGACGTACGGCGCGAGCAGGCGGTTGCTCGCGGCCCGCTCGTTGAAATCGACTGGATTGCCACGGCTCAGGACGTCGACGCCAGCCATGGTGATGTCCACGCGATCCGGGTCGAACTTTATTCCGGACCGGCCGGCGGCAGCGAAGACACGGCCCCAGTTCGGGTCGCCACCTGCGAAGGCCGTCTTCACCAGCGGCGACGTCGCGATCGTTTCGGCGATCCGTCGGGCGTCCGCTTCTGTTTTCGCGCCGCGCACTTCGATTTCGATGACGCGCTGGGCGCCTTCGCCGTCGGCCACGATTTGCAATGCGAGTGAGTGGCAAACGTCCGCAAGCGCCGCGGTAAACGCGCGATGCGCCGAGGTTCCCGCCTTGATCGACGGAGCGCCGGCTTCGCCGTTGGCCATCACCAGCAGCGTATCGTTCGTGGAGGTATCGCCGTCGATGCTGATCGAATTGAATGTTTTCGCGGTTACCTCGCGCAGCGCTGTTTGCAGCAGCGACGGAGCAATGGCCGCATCCGTGGCGACGAACGCCAGCGTGGTGGCCATATTCGGATGAATCATCCCCGCGCCTTTTGCGCACCCCACCAGGTGAATGCGCTTGCCGGCCATCTTGAAAGAAGCAGCAGCGGTTTTCGGCACCGTGTCGGTAGTGCAAATGGCCAGCGACAATTCCGCGAACGAGCGCGCCGAGGGGCGTTGTTGACGCGCCAATTGCGGCAAGCGGCGAAGAATCTTGTCCACCGCGAGCGGCACTCCGATTACGCCCGTCGAACAGACGAACAATTCCTCAGGCCTGCAAGTCACGTGCTTCGCGGCTTCGACAACCGTGCGCTCGGCAGCCGCACGCCCCTCATTGCCAGTCGCACAATTCGCGTTGCCCGCATTCACGACGACGCCGCGCATGCGCCCCTTCGAGGCGCGCAGGTTCGCCTTGGATACCAGAACCGGCGGTGCAACCACCAGGTTTTGCGTGAAGACCGCCGCGGCGGACGCCGGCACTTCGCTCGAAAAAATCGCAAGGTCGAGCGCGCCGGTTTTTTTCAGGCCGCATGCGGTCGCGGCGAATCGAAATCCGCGAGGGAGCGACGCTTCGGAGAGAGCATGTTTCATGTCGGCTATTTTGGGTTCGTCCTTGCGGGCGGCAGTTTTGTGTTCATTTTTGGAAGCGACGATTTTGCGAATCCGCGAACCGATTTCTGCTTGGCCGGGACCTGATGCAACTGCTTTACCATGGCCGTTCCCGTTGGAGCCGTGGCTTGAGGTGTTAGCTTCGGACTCCGCGAAGAGACCCCCGATCCTCCGCGAGGTTCGCGAATGTTTGCTGTTTGAGATCGACGGCTTGGGTGCTCATGGCTTTTCTCCTGTTTTAGAATTGAGTTTGGCGTTCAGTTTCGTTATGCGGTTCTGCAACTCGGCGATCGCGGAACGAACTTGTTCCGGCGCCGTTCCTCCGGGCACCGCCTTGGTCGCGATGGAGCTTTCGACCGAGGGGGCCGCGAGAAAGTCTTGCTCGAAGAGCGGAGAAATCTTTTGCACCTCTTCGAGGGAAAGCTGTGTCCAGGGCTTGCCGTGGCGTTCCGCTTCGCGCAGGACTTGGCCGATCAGGTCGTGCGCCTGGCGGAAAGGAAGTCCTTTGTGGACAAGATAATCGGCGCCGTCGGTCGCAAACAGCACGGGATTGGAGGCGGCATTTCGCAATCGGCCGATGTTGAATTTCGTGGTGGCAACTGCGCCCGTGGCGATTGCGAGCATCGCGGCAACTTGATCGTGCGCGGCGAACAGCGCGTCCTTGTCTTCCTGCAAATCGCGCTGATAGCTGGTGGGCAAACCTTTCAAAGTTGTGAGCAAGCCGAGCAGGGTGCCGGTGATACGGCCAGTCTTGCCGCGAATCAGCTCCCAGGCGTCGGGATTTTTCTTTTGCGGCATCAGGCTGCTGCCTGTGGAATATTCGTCGGGGAGAATGACGTAGCCAAACTCCTGCGACGCGAAAATTACGAAATCTTCTGCGAGGCGCGAAAGGTGCGTGGCGATTCCGGCAAGCGCGAAAAGATAATCCAGCGCAAAGTCGCGATCGCTTACCGCGTCGAGGCTGTTGGCGGTAATGCGCGAGAAGCCGAGATCGCGCGCGATGGCATGGCGGTCGATGTTGAAGCTGTTGCCGGCTAGCGCGCCGGAGCCCATGGGGCAGGCATCGGCGCTCTCCGACGCATGCTGCAAGCGTGTGACGTCGCGCGAAAAGGCTTCGGCGTGAGCCAGCAGAAAATGCGAGAGCAAGATCGGTTGGGCGTGTTGCATGTGGGTCATGCCCGCCATTGGCACGTCGAAGTTCGTTTCCGCTTGCTCCAGGATCGCGCTCAGAAATTCGGCGAGTTGCCGTTGGATGCTGGCTGCGGCGTCCATCACGAAAAGGCGGAAATCGGTGGCCACTAGCTCGTTGCGGCTGCGCCCGGTGTGCAGTTTCCAACCGAGCGCGCCGAGTTCGTGAACCAGGGCGCTTTCCACGAAGTGGTGGACGTCTTCGGCGGTGGAGTCTTGCAGAAACTTTTGGTTGCCGCTCATCTCATCGGAGATGCCTTGCAGCGCGTTAAGCGTGTCGCGGACTTCCGCCTCGGTAAGTATGCCAATGCCCTGCAATGCTTTGGCCCACGCCCGATCGACTTCCAGTTCGTAGGGCAGCAGGCGGCGGTCGAACGAGAAGGAGCACTGGAACGCGTCGAACTGTTTGTCCGGCTCGCGCTCGAAGCGCCCGCCCCAGAGGCGGTCGTCTTTTCGTTCGGTTGTGGGCTGGTCGGTCATAGGCATGGTTGATCGCGTTACGCTGCTAGCCGAGATGGGGCGCGGGAGTACTGCGCCCTTACAACGGCTTGCTAGTTCGGCTTGCTAGTTCTTGCTCGATTCTGCCTTTGCTTTCGGGCGCACCGTTACCGGGAGCGCGAAAAGGTTGATGAAGCCTTCGGCATCTTTGGGGTTGTAGCGGCCCATCGTGAAGCTGGCCAGATCGGCGCGGTAGAGAGAGAAGGGCGATTTGCGGCTGGTGACGTTGAGCGTGCCCTTCCAAAGTTTCAAGCCGACCGAGCCGGTGACGAATTGCTGCGCGACCTTGAAGAAACCATCCAGCGATTCGCGCAACGTCGAGAACCACACGCCGTTGTAGACGAGTTCGGCATAGCGGTCCGACAACGCCTGCTGGAAGTGCGAGGTTTCGCGATCGACAGTGAGACGCTCAAGTTCCTGATGTGCCTTGACGAGCAAGGTGCCACCGGGAGTCTCGTAAGCGCCGCGAGACTTCATTCCGACGAGCCGATTTTCGACCAGATCGGTGCGGCCGACGCCGTGTTTTGCGGCGATTTCGTTGAGCTTGTTGAGCAGATCGACGGGGCCAAGCTTCGCGCCATTGACGGACACGGGCGTGCCGGACTCAAAACCGATCTCGACCTCTTCGCCCTTTTCCGGAGCCTTTTCCGGCGACGCGATCCATTGCCACATAGCCTCGTTAGGAGCATTGGCGGGATCTTCGAGCTCGCCGCCTTCATGGCTGAGGTGCCAGATATTGCGGTCGCGGCTGTAGATGTTCTTTTTGCTTTGTTCGACCGGGACGTGGTGTTTTTCGGCGTAGGCGATGGCGTCTTCTCGAGAATCGATGTCCCACTCGCGCCAAGGGGCAATAATCTGTACGTTGGGGGCGATGGCTTTGTAGGCGAGCTCGAAGCGCACCTGATCATTGCCTTTGCCGGTGCAACCGTGGGCAAGGCCGTCGGCACCGAGTTTCAGCGCGATTTCGGCTTGGCGTTTGGCGATGACCGGGCGGGCCATCGACGTACCGAGCAGGTAGGTGTGCTCGTAGACTGCGCCGGCACGCAGAGTCGGCCAGATGTAATCGCGCACGAATTCTTCGCGCAGGTCCTCGATCGTGGCGCTCGACGCGCCAGTGGCGAGGGCTTTCTTGTAAGCGGCTTGCAGGTCTTCCTGCTGGCCTACGTCGCCGATCATGGCGATCACTTCGCAGCCATAGGTTTCTTTCAACCACGGGATGATGATGGAGGTATCCAAGCCTCCGGAGTATGCGAGTACAACTCTTTTTGGTTTGCTTATTTGCTTGTTCACAGAACCTCTCTATTTCTTTTGGTCAGTATGAATTGTATGGGAACCTGATGCATCTCTCGCAAAGATTACGCGGCGCTGCAGGCTAGCGGCGCGGTTTGCGCCCCAGGGTAAGTTTTGCGCCGCGGTTACATCCAAACCCCGTCCCTCTAAAGAGAGGCGGCTACATACGGACGTGATTACACGGCGCTGATGAGCCGCCGATTGGCTCGGCGAGCCGATCACGGCAAACAGCGGCCGCGACACTGGGCGCTCAACTGAAGAGCGCTTGCAGGATGGCTTTTTGCGCGTACATGCGGTTTTCGGATTGGTCGAGGACCACCGATTGCGGGCCGTCGAGAATTTCGGCGGTGACTTCCGAGCCGCGGTGCGCCGGAAGACAGTGCATGAACACGGCATCAGGCGCGGCAAGCGCCATCAGCTCGCGGTTCACCTGGTAGGGGGCGAACACGGCGTTCCGCACTCTCTCCTCCGCTTCAAATCCCATGCTAGTCCAGGCATCGGTGTAGACACCCTGCGCGCCGGCGACAGCTTCGCGCGGGTCGCCGAACAGTTCGATTTTCGCGCGGGTCTCGCGAGCGACGCGCTTCGACTCAGCGAGAACTTCCGGCGCCGGCTCGTAATTCGGCGGCGTGGCGATGCGCAGATTCACGCCGAGACGTGCGGCGAGAAAAAGCACTGGGCGCTCAACTGAAGAGCGCTTGCAGGATGGCTTTTTGCGCGTACATGCGGTTTTCGGATTGGTCGAGGACCACCGATTGCGGGCCGTCGAGAATTTCGGCGGTGACTTCCGAGCCGCGGTGCGCCGGAAGACAGTGCATGAACACGGCATCAGGCGCGGCAAGCGCCATCAGCTCGCGGTTCACCTGGTAGGGGGCGAACACGGCGTTCCGCACTCTCTCCTCCGCTTCAAATCCCATGCTAGTCCAGGCATCGGTGTAGACACCCTGCGCGCCGGCGACAGCTTCGCGCGGGTCGCCGAACAGTTCGATTTTCGCGCGGGTCTCGCGAGCGACGCGCTTCGACTCAGCGAGAACTTCCGGCGCCGGCTCGTAATTCGGCGGCGTGGCGATGCGCAGATTCACGCCGAGACGTGCGGCGAGAAAAATCAGCGAGTGGCAGACGTTGTTGCCGTCGCCGACGTAGGCGAGCTTGAAACCGCGGAGCGCGCCAAACTTTTCTTCGAGCGTGAGGAAATCGGCAAGCGCCTGGCATGGATGAAAACGATCGGAGAGCGCGTTGATCACGGGGATCTTGGCGCTGGCGGCCATTTGCTCCAGGACGCGCTGCTCGTAAACGCGAGCAACGATTCCGTGGACCCAGCGCTCGAGGTTGCGCGCGACGTCGCCGATGGATTCGCGCTCGCCGAGGCGCGCTTGCGTGTGGTCCAGGAAGACGACGGAGCCGCCCATGCTTTGAATGCCGACCTCGAAGGTGACGCGAGTGCGGAGCGAGGGCTTCTCAAAGATCAGCGCGAGAAATTTGCCGCGCAGGGTGGAGTCGTAGCGGGCGGGCTGCGACTTTATGTCCGCGGCGAGTTGCAGGAGTTCGCGCGTTTGCGCGGGGCTCCATTCCGCTCCGGTGAGCAGATCGTTGACCAGCAAAATAGGTGCTGTAAGTGTTGCTGTAGGCATTTTCTTCCTTTTTACCTCGCTGCGGAGCGTGCCAGACGCGGCGAGTGTTCAGATTTCTTCGGAGCGGAAGAAGATCCCGCTCTTGAAGTTGATGCGAGAACCAGTTCAAACGTTTTGAGAAATTCGCGGACCTGCGCGCGGGTGACGATGAACGGCGGCAGGAGGCGAAGAGTGAAATCGTGGGTGCAATTGATCAGCAAGCCCTGGTTGAGGGCTTCGGCTACGAACGGCGCGCTTTCGATGGATAGCTCGATGCCGATTATCAAGCCCTCGCCACGGATTTCGCGGATGAAGCTGAACTTCTCGGCAAGCGCGGCCAGGCCTTCGCGAAGTTCGGCGCCGCGAGCGCGAACATTCTCGAGCAGCTTGGAGTCTTCAACGGTATTCAGGAATTCGAGGGCCGTGGCGCAGACCAGCGGACCGCCGCCGAAGGTTGATCCGTGCAAACCGGGAGAAATGCGCTCTGCGACGGCGTTGGAGGTCAAAATCGCACCGAGGGGCAAACCTGCAGCGAGAGGCTTTGCGATCACCACGATGTCCGCCTTCGAGCGAAATTTCTGATAGCCGAAATGGCGGCCGGTGCGGCCCAGACCGCATTGAATCTCGTCTGCGATAAGCAAAGAATCGTGTTGCGTGGCCAGGTCGCGGGCCCGGTTCCAAAACTCTTCGGTGACAGGATGAATGCCGCCTTCACCTTGAATGGGTTCGAGCAGCACCGCGCAGACGGTATTGTCAAACTTGGATTCAAGATCGTCGACGTCATTGAAGCGGACAAACTCGATGCCCGGCAGTAAAGGAGCGAAGGGCAGGCGATATTTTTCAGTGGACGTAACGCTCACGGCACCGAATGTTCGGCCGTGGAAGGAGTTGTCCATCGCAAGAATGCGATGCTTTAGCGCGGCACTGGAGGGGAAGTCGGCGGGATTGCGGCCGTAAAGACGCGCGAGTTTCAGCGCGCCTTCGATGGCCTCCGAACCGCTGTTGGAGAAAAACACGCGGTCCATGCCGGACCACTGGGATAGCTTTTGCGCGAGCGGGCCTTGAAAGGCGTTGTGGTACAGATTCGAGAAGTGAATCGCGCGCGCGGCTTCACGGCGGATGACTTTGACAATGCGCGGATGCGCGTGGCCCAGCGCGTTGACGGCGATGCCGCCGAGAAAATCGAGATATTTTTTGCCCGTCGAGTCATAGACGTAGCAGCCGCGCCCGTGGGTCAGGACGAACGGACCGCGCTTGTAGGTCGGGAGCAGAAACTTCTCGGCAGTGCTTATGCGCGGGTCCCCTTTCGGCGCGCGCACCGGCATAGCTGACTTGTGCGCGCCGCGCACAATTGTTTTCGCTTTGGCGGGGGAACGCATCATGCCACCGACACCGCCTTACGGGTTGCCGAGAGCGGCTCGCGCAGAACGCGAGTGCCGGGAATGGCGTCGGTGCTGTCGTCCGCCGGGGTTTCCGATGCGCGCCAGGCGCGGACAAGTGCGTCGGGTGAGCTACCACCCACGATGCGGACTTCGCGCACGCCACCCTCAAGGGCGCGCTTCGCCGCTTCGAGCTTCAACACCATGCCGCCGGAGACGATGCGCGATTGCACCAGGCGCTCGATTTCTTTGCAAGCGATGGCGGGGAGGACTTTTTCACCGTCCAGCACCCCGGCGACGTCGGTTAAATAAATCAATTGATCCGCGGCCAAGTACTCAGCGCAGGCAGCAGCCATATGGTCCGCATTAATGTTGTAAAGCTCGTTGTCAGAGCCAAGGCCGAGACAAGCGGCGACCGGCAACAGACCTTCCCGCCAGAGCGATTCGAGAACAGGGACATTCACGCTGGTGAGGTAGCCGACGAAGCCGAGGTCGCCTTCTCCGGCGTTGTGGAACATCGGTTCGGCGTGGAAGCATTTCGCATCGGCGGCCGAAATGCCCATGGCCGGCTGGCCTTCCGCGGAAATCGCCGCGGCAAGGCGTTTGTTCAATAACCCGGCGAAGACCATTACAGCGACATCGCGGGTTTCACGGTCGGTGACGCGCAGACCCGCGACAAATTTGCTTTCAATTCCAAGGCGCTTGAGCGTGGCCGTGAAGAGCCGCCCCCCGCCGTGAACCACGAGGAGCTCATGCCCTTCTTTGGCGAGCGACGCGATCTGACGGGAAAGCGAGCGCACGATCGCTTCATCTTCAAGCAAAGCGCCGGCGAGTTTGATTACCGTTCTCATTGCAGTGCTGTGTGCTCCTCTACGCCGAGCATGTGATTGAAATTCTGAACCGCCTGCCCCGCCGCGCCTTTCCCGAGATTATCCAGACAAGAAACGATGATCAGACTGCGACCCGAGTTGTCCAGCGCGAAGCCAATGTCGCAGAAATTTGTGTGCGCCACGTGTTGCAGTTCCGGAAGCTTGCCCGCGGGCCAGATGCGGACCATTTTGCGCTCGGCATAGAACTTGCGGTACAGCGACTCAATAGCATTGCTGGTTTGCGGCTGGTTGAGCGTGACGTAAATGGTTGAAAGAATTCCACGCGCGAGCGGCAGCAGGTGCGTTGAGAAAACGACGCGATTCTCGGGCAAGCCGGTGTGATCGAGGATTTCCGGCGTGTGCCGATGGGAGAAGAGGTTGTAGGCCTTGAAATTTTCATCCACTTCGACGAACTGCAGGTCGCGACGGGGCTCTTTGCCTGCGCCGCTGGCGCCGGACTTGCAGTCGCAGATCACGCTGCTCCCGTCGGCGATCCAATTGGCTTCGGAGAGCGGGCGGAGCGCAAGAATGACACTGGTGGCGTAGCAGCCGGGATTGGCGATGAGGCGCGCTTTGGCGATTTCGGCGGCGTAGAGTTCCGGAAGGCCATAGATGGCTTCGCCGAGCCAATCGGCGTGTGGCGTGGGCAGCTTGTACCAGGATTTGAAGGTTTCGGCGTTACGGAAGCGAAAGGCGCCGCTGAGATCAATGATCCGGATTCCGGCTTCCACCAGCACGGGAGCGATTTCCGCGGAGGCTTCGTGAGGTGTGGCTAGAAACGCGGTACCGGCTCCGCTTTGCTTGATGGCGTCGATAGAGAGCTGCCGCAGCGGAGCTTCACCGAGGCCGCGGAGTTGCGGAAACAATTCGGCGAGACATTTTGCGCCGTTGGTTTCGCGGACATAAAACACCGGATTGCGGACTTCCGAGTGACGCAGGAGCAGCCGCGCCAACTCAAAGCCGGTGTAACCGGTGACACCTACGACGGCGACTTGTTGAGGATTGCTCATTTTTTAACGTACGAGCGATTCAATTCGCTTTTGGAGGGACTCGCGCGACTTTCGGTCCGGCGTGATGATCAGGACGGTGTCGTCTCCGGCGATGGTTCCGGCGATTTCCGTGAATTTGGCGCCGTCCACCGCGGCGGCAAGAGGTTGCGCGGCGCCCGGAGGCGTTTTCAAGACGAGCATATTCTCTGCGGGCCGGATGTCGGAAAGAAATTCGCCAAGCGCGCGGGTCAGTGACGGTAAACCGGAAGTGTCTTCCGGGAGCGCGGCCTCGGGTTTGTAGCCCTCATGGGTCTTGACCAGGCGGAGCTCCTGCAAATCGCGGGAGAGCGTAGCCTGCGTGACCCGAAGCTTCTGCGCCGCCAGGCGCCGCCGCAGCTCTTCCTGGTTGCTGATCCTGGCATCGGTGACGAGGCGCAGGATCTGGCCGTGGCGAAATGTTTTTCCCGTATTCATCGCGTTTGCAATTATGCATGCACCTGTATTTTTATACATTGCCTCGAGGAGCGTGTCAACGGAAATCGCTCGTCCACGGGCGCTAATGCAGGTTTCGCAGCAGGTGTCCACACGTACACTAGATTTTGTAGGTTAGCTGTTGTTACCTAGAAGGAGCGCCCGACGCGCCCTAATGGGAACACGTTGCCAAACTGCGGGATGCAAGAACGACGCTCCTTCGGCCCTTGCCGAGCATGGAGTCTGCGTCCTGCATTTCACATTATCTCTGGAGGCCGGTTGTTCGGCGATGCGCCGCGAAACCGCGCTGGGGAACACGCCGCACGAGCGGCAGCGCGAAATCATGCGGTTTATCACGGATAACGGTGAAACCCTGGCGCGCGTGGCCACCAGTGGATTGCCCCTTACCGACGATCTAAAAGCGCGGATACTCAGCACCTTCCTCACGTTGATGAATTTGCGCGAGAATATTGATCGCGCATCGATGCGATCGTCCTACGGGCGATTACCGATTCCCCGCTAGAATCCTATGTGGAGTGCGGCGGTCCGGCGCCACTTGACGCAAGCCAAGGCCTTCTACCGAATATTCCGCGAATTGTCTTCCCTTTGTGAATCTTGCAACCTGGACGGGATATCTCTAACCCGTCGTCTGAAGACGGCGCTACAAGAGAGGATCATAGGTTAATAGACGATGATCACGCGCCGATATAGCGAGCGTACAGGGTGCGAGCTACGGCGGGATCCTTTGTGCCTTTGAGGATGGCGCGGCCGTCGGTAAAGACGGTCATCTCATAGGGAGCGATGCGAAAGCGTAGAAGGAAATCGTTCTGCCGGACGTCATCGACCGTCGAGGCCAGCCTGGTTTTCAGCGTGGCCAAGTCGAGAACGCGGCCGCGCTCGTGAATCTGGACGGAATCGCGGCCGCACAAGGTAATATGCGGTTGCGCGGTGCCATCAAGGTAGGCAAATTCGCGGTGGACGCAGACTGGACATTCAGAACTGCGCGCCACCCGCACGGATTGGAAATGGCCGGTCCACACATCGCAAGACACGAGGCGTCCGTGCAGATCGGCCTCGCGTCCGGCGAGTAACTTGATGGCTTCGGTGGTCTCGAGCGAGGCGATCAGGTTCACGATGGGACCTAGCACGCCGATGGTGTCGCAGGTTTCCTCCAGACCCTGGCCGCCGCGATGGGCAGGCAGCAGGCAGGCGAGGCAAGGCGTTACCCCCGGACGAACGGTCATCGTAACGCCGTAACTGGCCACAGCGGCGGCGTAAACCCAGGACCGGCTAGCTTTTACGGCGAAGTCGTTGACCAGAAACCGAGTCTCGAAATTGTCAGTGCCGTCGAGTATCACGTCGAAGCCCGCGAGCAACTCCTCGGCGTTGCGCGGGTTTACATCCGCTACGGTGCCTTCCACGGACACACTGGAGTTGATGGACCGCAGCTTGCGCTCGGCCGCGACGGCCTTGGGGAGCGCATCGCGGGCGTCGGATTCGTCGAAAAGATTCTGGCGTTGCAGATTCGAGGGCTCGACGAAGTCACGATCGATGATGCGGATGCTGCCGACGCCCGCGCGGACCAGGAGATTGCTCGCCGCCGCGCCGATTGCGCCACAGCCCACGACGACGGCACTCGACGCCATCAGGCGCTCCTGTCCTGGTTCGCCAAGGCCAGCGAATAAGATCTGCCGGGAATATTTCTCGCGGAGCGCGTCGTTCACGGGTCGTTCGCCCTCGGTGACTTCAAATCGCACCTTACACGCTCATCATAGCTCCAAAGACAGCCCCAATGACGGCTCCCAAAGCTGCTAAGAAGACGGCGCCAAAGTTCGCGGGGCAGGCAACGCCCGTGTGCTACCCTTCGTCTGAGCGAAAGGAAGCATGAAAGCGAGCAGGACCAACGAGTTGCGGAGCATAGTCGCGCTCGCACTCCTATTCGGAGGTGCGCACGCGCGTGCGCAATCGCTACCCGGCGCACCCGTTGCGCTTCCTCAGGTAACCGTCCCGGCACCACCAGATTCCACATTCATTGGCGCCAACGTTTCCGAAGTGCGTATTGTGACGCAGGAGGGAAAAGTTCTGTCGGCCGCCCCAACGGACCTCGCGGTGCAGACCGGGAAGCCTTTAGACCCCAACCAGGTTGCCGAAAGCATACGGAAGCTCTATCGCATCGGCAGTTACGCCGACTTGAAGGCCACCGTGACGACGGTAGAAGGCGGCGTCCGCGTGGATTTCGTCGTGCGCGAGCAACTCTTTTTCAATCAAGTGCTGATTCAAGGATTGGTTTCGCCCCCGTCCGATTCGTCGGCGGCGTCCGCAATGCAGCTGACACTCGGACAACCCTATCGCCGTGACGCGGTGGATGAAGGGCTGGCGCGATTGATCGACGCGTTACACGACGAGGGCCTGTATGCAGCGCAGGTCAGCGCGGAAACGGAAGCGCATCCCGATATGCACGCGGTGGACATTCTTGTTCACGTGAATTCCGGACCGCGCGCGCGCGTCGCGGAAGTACAACTCAAGAACGGCACCGAATACCGCGATACTGAGCTGTTGTCGCGGCTGAAAATCAAGCCCGGGCGGGAAGTGACGTCCGCGCGCATCGCGCGGGGAACCGAGCGGATTCGAAAGTTTCTCGTGAAAAAGGGGCACCTGAATGCCCGGGCGTCGGTTCGACGGGGCGAATACGACGTCGCCAAAAACACGATTCCGCTGGAATTGGAGGTAACCGAAGGACCCAAGGTGCAGATCGCGATCACCGGCGTGAAGATCTCGGGCGGCCAGCTGAAAAAGCTGGTTCCGGTCTACCAGGAAGGTTCCGTTGACGTCGACCTGCTGGAGGAAGGCAAGCGCAACATTCGCGAGCGTCTCGAGCGCGAGGGGTATTTCGACGCGGAAGTAGAATACGCGACGGCCACGAAAGAGGTTAAGCAACCCGGCGGTGGGAAGGGCACCGAAGAGGTCATTACCTTTACTGTGGAGCGGGGGGACCGCCACAAACTCCAGGGCATCGAGATTGCCGGAAACCACTATTTCGCCACTGATTTGCTGCGTAGCCGGCTGCAAATTTTCGGAGCGAGCTTTGGGACCCGCGGGCATTTCAGCCGGCGTCTGGTGGAGTCGGACCGCGATTCCTTGCAAACCCTGTATTTGTCCAACGGCTTTCTAGATGCGAAGGTGGACGCGCAGACGCTCGACAACTACAAAGGGACCGAAGGAGCCTTGTTGATTCGCTTCGTAATCCAGGAAGGGAAGCAAACCCGAGTCGCGGCGCTCTCGGTGGAAGGCAACCACGCATTCAAGGAAGAGGATTTGCTGCGGGTGATCGCTTCCACTCCGGGGCAGCCGTATTCCGATTACAACGTCGCCACCGACCGCGCCGACATTCTGGCGCTGTACTACAACGACGGTTTTCCCGATGCACGATTTACCGCGACCGCCACGCCAGTGCCGCCCGAAGCCACGCCCGCCGCAGGGGATAGCGCCAAGGGAGATGCGTCAGCCGAGGAAGGTGCCCGGAAAAACAGTAAGCCGAAAAATGGAAACGTCGATGCTCAAATCGTCGCCTTGATGCACCTGACCTATCACATCGACGAGGGTCCCCAGATACGCGTGAAGAGAATTTTGGTCACCGGCTACAACCACACGCGTGTGGGAGTGATTCGGAGGGAGATTCGCGTCCAGCAAAATGCGCCGCTACGCGAAGGCGAGGTTGTGGAATCGCAACGGCGCCTCTACAACCTGGGCGTTTTCAACCGCGTGACGATCGAGCCCCAGAATCCCGGCGGCACCGACACAGATAAGGACCTGATGGTGCTGGTGGAGGAAGCAAAACGCTACACGCTGGCCTACGGCGGAGGCTTTGAGGTGCAGCGCCTCGCCAGTTCGACGAATCCGACCGGCAGCGAAGTGCAGGCTGCCGTCCGCGGCATTCTGGAGATCAGCAAGCTTAACTTCAGGGGGCGGGGCGACTCGTTGTCGTTGAAGCTTCGTGGAAGCACGCTGCAGTATCGCGCGTTGCTTACGTATTCGGCTCCCAATACCTTTTCCAATCCCCACTATACTTTCCAGGCCAATCTGTTCACCGAGAAAACCCAGGACATTAATACTTTCACTCAGGAACGTTACGAAGCTTCGGTCCAATTAATAGATCAGGTGACGCGGTTCACGACGCTGCAATACCGCTACTCGTTCCGAAAAGTGGCGGTCTCGGATCTAAGTAATACGGTGGCGCCTGAGACCATACCCCTGTTCGACCAGCCCACCCTGGTCTCACAATTTAGCGTGACCTGGGCGCGAGATGCGCGGGACAATCCCGCGGATGCGACTAGAGGCAGCTTCAACAGTGCCGACTTCGGCATCGCGGACACGGGCATCGGGTCATACGCAAGCTTTCTGCGACTTTTCCTTCAGAACTCGACCTACTATCCGATCGGACGAAGGTTCAGTTTCGCGAGGTCGGTGCGCATCGGGATCTTGACGCCCTATCGCGACACGGTTTCGCTAGCCTTTCCTGCGCAGACGACTCCGGTGACAGTGATTCCGTTGCCAGAACGCCTGTTTGCCGGCGGCGGGACCTCCCTGCGCGGCTTCGCGCTGAATCAAGCAGGCCCGCGCGACTCGTCGGGATTTCCATTGGGTGGCCAGGCACTGCTGACCTTCAATCAAGAGCTCCGTTTCCCGATGCGCCTGCCCTTCATTGGGACGGCGCTCGGCGGCGCCTTGTTTTACGACGGCGGAAACGTTTACAGCCGCCTGGCACGCGTCACCTTTCGCACCTCATCTCCCAGCCCCATTTTCGACCCCGCTAATCCCACGGTCTGCAAGTATAACTGCACCAATGAGCTGAACTATTTCTCGCACACGGTGGGCCTTGGCCTCCGGTATTCGACGCCGGTGGGTCCCATTCGGATCGATTTCGGCTTTCCCATCAATCGTCCGAGGTTCGTCGCGCCGATTTGTCCAAGCGGGAGCCCGAGCTGCCTGAGCGGTCAGAACGGGTACGAGAGCACACGGTTGCCGGGCTTCCAGGTCTTCTTCAACTTGGGGTCGACATTCTGATGCGCGCGTGGTTCGCTTTCGGTTTTGTCATGGTCCTGACGTTTTGCGCGTCGATTCCGCTCCCTGCTCAGGAAGTGATTGACCGCGTCACGGCCCGCGTGGAAAACGACATTATTCTGCTCAGCGATGTACGCATGCTTGCACGTTACCAGCAACTCGTCGATGGCAAGTCCGAGAGCGATGCCCAGATTCTGGATCGTTTGATCGACCAGTGGATCGTGCGAAACGAAGCCGAAACAGCGCGATTTCCCCGGCCGTCGGATGAGGACATCGCGCGAGGCGTCGAGCGCGTTCAGAAGTCGTTCACCTCCCCCGAGGAATACGAAACGCGCAAGAAGCAGATCGGCCTGACGGATGCCAACATCCGGAACATGGTGGCGTCGCAACTTTATCTCAGCAACTACCTGGATTCGAGATTCCGCCCATCGGCCAGAATTGAACCCAAGGATGTGCAAGACTTTTACGACAAGGCACTCATCCCGCGGGCGCAGGCGCGCGGACAGGAGCCGCCTTCGCTGGACGCAGCGCGCGACGCCATCCACGAAGCGCTCGTACAACGCAGTATCGACGAGCAGGCGGAGCGCTGGCTCAACGAAAGCCGCGGGCGCGTGCATGTAGAAAAGATGCTGGAGCCGGGCGCGTCATGAAACGCGAGAACCGCCATCCGATTTGGGCCTGGGTGATCCACACCCCGTGGGTGCTGGCCACCATCGCGATACTGTCGGTGATCGGATTCTTCGGCAGCGGCGCCGGCAATCCGTTGATTCGCCGTGTTGTCGTGCGGCGACTCCAGAGGATTACCGGAAAGCCCGTTGAAGTCCGCACGGTGTCCATCCAGTGGCTGGCCCTAGGCGTCACCCTGAAGGGTGTAGTCATTCATGGCCTGGAACCCGCGGGCACCGAAGCTTTGTTCGCGGCGGAAGAAATCCACGCGGGCTTGCGCATCGATTCATTTTGGGGACGCAAAGTTTCGTTGGACGATTTGATCTTGCGGCAGGCCCAGCTGCACCTTCGCGTCGAAAAAAATGGATCGTCGGATGTGCCCGTTCTGCATCTGGCGGCCACACCCAACCAAACGTTGGGTGCATCCCTGTTCGCTATGCACGTCCGGCATGTGCGCATCGAGGATGGCTGGGTACTGTACAACGACGTGGGTGAGCCGCTGGCCGTGGAAGGTGGCGACTTGAATTTTGTCTTGGAAGGGAGTGGCTCGCCGGACCGCCCTGTCTATCTGGGAACTTTCGATTGGAAGGCCTTTCAATTCACGGCCAACCGCTTTTTCCCCATACCCGCGAATCTGTACGCAAAGTTCACGCTCTCGCGTGACGGGTTTGCCCTCGAACAAGGCGTATTGAACGCCGGCCGTTCGCGTCTCGATGCGCAAGCGGAGATGAAGGACTTCGCGAACCCCAAGTGGAGATTTCGCTATCGTGGCTGGGTGAACCTGCTGGACCTGCGCGAGGATTTGCGTTCCCCGGAGACGCCGACAGGCCGCGCGGATGTGCGCGGCGAGGCCACCTATGCCGCGGGAGAGTTCAACAGCAGCGGCAATTATTCCGGTGAGGATATTACGCTCACGTATCTGCCGTACTTTCACGCCTCCGGTGTATCCAGCCGGGGCAGTTTTCGCATCGATAACAAGGGCCTGGTGGTTCCCGATTTTCTGGCGGAAGCCTTCGGCGGAACGGTGAAAGGCCGAGTCACCCTGCGCTTTGATGGCCTGCAATTCCGTGGAGACACGCACATCGCCGGAATGCGCCTTGCCCAAGTTTGGCCATCGATTGAAGAACTCGACTTTCCTGTCGACGAGTTGCATTGGGATTCCGTACTCACCGCGGATTCCGTGGAAACCTGGACCGGCGGCTTCGAACACTTCGACATTTCCGCGAAGATCCAGTGGACCTCCCCGGATGATATCGCTGCCGGGCACATTCCTGTGGATGGCGAATGGCAAATTCGCTATCTCTATGATCCGCAGACACTGACAGTCAACTTTGGGGAGTTCGAAACGCCGTCGTCGCGCGGCACTCTCTCGGGAGTGTACGCGCCGGTGCGAAATACGGCGCTGGATTTGAAGTTCGAAACCGGCGCGCTCGAGAGTTACCGCGACTTTATCAACGCCATTCAAGGCGCAAAGCCTAACTCGCCCGAAGCCATCAAAGTCATCTCCGGCAGCGCGACCTGGGACGGCAAGATCGCCGGTCCCCCCGACGGCATCACCTTCACCGGGCACCTCCGCGGCGAGCGGGCCCGCTACGAGAACGCCACTTTTGACATCATCGAGGGCGACATTGTCTATTCGCCAGACGAGCTGACACTCGAGCGGGGTCACCTACGTCGTGGAGGCATCGATACGCAAATCGACGGCACGCTAGCCTTGACGGACTGGAGCTTTCTGCCCGACAACGCCTGGTCTGCCAACGCCAGTTTTGAAGCCACTCCTGTGGAAGCTCTTCAGCAGCTGTTCGGTGTGTCCTATCCCGTGCGTGGAAAACTCAGCGGACAATTTCACGGACGCGGCACGCGCAACGAGCCGTCCATCACCGGGCTGTTCGATCTGGCCGACGGCGATGTGTATGACCTCCTCTTCAATCGTCTTCGCGGCCAGCTGACGGTCACGCCGGAGGAAATTCGCATTGCGAATGCGGAGCTGCGGTTATTTGCGCCTGGAAAGGAAATCGGCCGGGGAGCAGGCATTGTGACCGGAACCGCGGAATACCGTCTCACCGATCACAATGTCTCCATCGACCTGGTCGGCGCGTCGATTCCCCTCGCGAACTTCGAGAAATTGCAGACCGTCCGCTTCCCCGTCGACGGACTGGTCTCTTTCCGAGTGAAGGCCAATGGGCCCGTCACCTCTCCAGAAGCGGATGGAACCTTCCGGGTTGTCGATCTGCAAGTTGGACAGGAAGTCATCGGAAGCTTCGAAGGTGAACTGACCGCGGACGGCCGCGTTGCCATGCTGAAACTTGGTTCTTCGATGAGCACGGGAGAAATTTCGGGCGGCGTGACCCTGGGCCTTGCGGATCCGTTTCCCGTGGACGGCAAGGTTACCATCCGCAATATCGACCTCGATCCATTTTTGGCAACGGCCCTGCACGTGGATAAATTCGAAGGTCACGGCAGCGCCGATGGCGAGATCGGGGTCCAGGGATCGCTGCAGCATCCCGAGAGCCTGGTCGTCGACGCCAACTTCTCCCATTTGGTCTTCAACTACGCGAGCTTGCAGTTAGAAAACTCTGAGCCCATTCGTTTCCGGTCGTCACGCGACAATCTGGAGATCGAATCGGCCGCTTTCCGCGGACCGAACACCAACATTGAGGTCGGCGGGAACGTGCAGTTTTCCGGACGCCGGGCGCTCAGCCTGCGGCTGAACGGCGCTCTCGACTTGCGGTTGGTCTCCAAGCTCTCACCTGGCCTTACTACCGCAGGCTCCGCGCAGGCTAACGCTGTCTTTGAAGGTACGCTCGACAACCCGCGTATCACCGGAGACATTCACATCGACAACGCGTCCGCGCGCGTCGCGGATTTCCCCACCGGACTCAGCGCCATCAAGGGTGACCTGATCTTCGACGCGACGCGCCTCTATTTCGACGATTTGACCGCGCAGGCCGGCGGCGGCACGCTGCACCTGTCCGGCAGCGTCAACTATACGGAACGTCCCGTGCGTTATGACATCACCGCTCGCAGCGACAGCACCCGCATACGGTATCCCGAGGGCATGAGCTGGTTGACCGCCGGCAACCTGCGGCTCACCGGCACCACCGATGGTGGCGTCCTTTCGGGCCGCGTGACCGTCGAGCGCGTTACCCTCGCTCAGGGCCTGGAAGTCGCCGGCTCCCTGATCTCCACGAAAGAAATATCCGGCCCCTCAACCAGCTCAACCTTTTTGCGCAATCTTCAATTCGAAATTCAAGCCGTCTCCACACCCGACGCGCGCATGCAATGGCCGGGCGCGGAACTCGGAGCCGAAGCCGACCTGCGCGTGCGTGGCACTTGGGAGCACCCCATCATCTTGGGCCACATCCGCGTTTTGTCGGGCGATTTACTGTTCCACGGAAACCGCTACCGCGTGGCCCGCGGCGACATCAACTTTGCGAACCCGTTCCGCCTCGACCCGGTGGTCAACGTCGAGGCCAGTACCACCATTCAGCAATACGAGATCACTCTGAACTTTACTGGGCCCGCCAGCAAGCTCACCTTGGCCTATCGTTCGGACCCGCCGCTGCCAGGCAACGACATCGTCACGCTGCTGGCGGTGGGACAAACCAGCGCCGAAGGCACTTCGCGCAGCGCCGGCAACTCGCAGAGTGGACCCTCTGGAGCATCGGCGCTCCTCTCCGAGGCGGTTTCCAGCCAGGTGGGCGGCCGTCTCGAGAAATTGTTCGGTATCACGAACTTTCGCGTCGATCCCGCGCTGACGACGGTAGGTTCGACCGGTTCGAACCAGAACGCCGCGGCGCGCGTGACCGTACAGCAGCAGGTAACCCGCAACGTCACCATCACCTATATTTCCAACGTAGGCTCAACACAGGAGCAGGTCATTCAGGTCGAGTACAATCTCAATCGCAATATTTCGATCGTGGCCTTGCGGGATTACAACGGCACCTTCGGTATCGACATTAAGATCAAAAAACGCTTCCCCTGATCCAGGGCCTGTAGCGGAGCAGCGACCCCTTGGAGTGCAGCGGCATGCCGCCGCCTTTGCCTCGAAAGCCACACCAAAAATCCATCAAGCGTGATCAAGCAAATGGAGGTCTCTGTCGGACCGCCAACTCCTACCTGTTCGTCGCTGGACGCTTTTCTTCCTCGTTCGCGCTAGGAACCAAGTCCGGATACTCCGCCTTCAAGTCCTCAATCGCCTCCTGCGCCGCCTTTTGTCCGAGCCGGAAACCCGCCAGCTGTGATTCATGCGCAACTTCCGGCAAGACCTTAAGCATCCGCTGACCAAACGGCGACTGGTAATAAGCCAGCAATTCCTTCAAATCCTCACTCGACAAGTGCTTGTCATAAATAGGAATGACCGTTTCGGTAAGGCTGCGAGGGTCAAAGTGTTTTTCGAATCGCGTCGCAAATGCGTCCGCGAACTGCTTTGCTCGCGGATTATCCGGCTGGGACTCGGTCACGCTCGCGCGAAACTGCGCGATCCCGGCGTCCATGAGTTGCTGGCCGAGATCCTTCGCTCCGGTCACATCCATCAGCTGCCGAATATCCGCTTCCTTTGCGGGATCGATCCTGGCAGCGGCGTCGGGCGATCTTCGCGAAGCCTGCGCCTCGGTCGCGCGCGCCTGCCTTTCGGAAGAGGTCGTCTCGTGCGCACTGACCTGAATCGAGGGCGCCTGCGCCATGACGACGAGCCCTCCAGCCGCAAGCGCGCACGCTGCAATAAGTCTCCGCATTACCGCCTCCCTATAAGCTGTCACCCGAGCGAAGCGGCGAATCCGCCGCATCTTGGGTGCCCCACACGCCGGTGTTGCGTGTGCGGGCTTTACCCCGGCGGTACACACGCCACTGCCGCGCGTGGGATTTCTGTGTCGGCCTCACCGCATCCGAGCCCAAAAAGGAAAAGGCGAGCGAAGCCGCTTGACCGGCCTCACCCGCCTGAAGATACTTTGCGATGAACGCTACGAACTCGGTCAGGGTTGAGACGCGCTCGCCATGCTTTCGGGTTGCGTCACTGCCTGAGTTTTCGTCGGCTGTCTCACCGGCTGAGCCTGCGGTATCGGGCGCGCCTTCGCCGAGGGCGTCTGCGAGTCGATGCCCAGATATTCATTCGGCAAGTCCTGCAGAACGTCCTTTGCCACTCGCGTGCTCACGGCCTGATTGGCGGCTTGAATCTCCGACGTGATTTTCGGCATTTCAGCGGCAAACTTGCGGCCTACTGGAGAGCCGTAGAATTGCAGCAACCCCTTGATCTCGTCATCCGTGAAGTGTTTGTCGTAGATGCCAACCAATTGGCCCGTCACTTCGTCAGGATTGAATTTCTTCTGATAGTCGGAAACGAACGCATCCACAAACTGTTGTCCGCGATCGCTCGCCGGCATTGTCGCCACCAGGTTTTCGCGAATTTGCTCGGCATTCTTTCCCGCCGCATCTTGCACCACCGCGCGGGCCCCAACCATCTCCATCAGGGACCGAATGTCCGCTTCCTTTGCGGGATCGATGTGCGCGACTCCCGCTTTATGTATCGTGCCGTCCGCCGAGGTCGGCGACGCCCCTTGAATCGCGATCAAAAACGCCGCGACGTAGATTGCCGCGAGCACCAAAAAAGCCTTCATCACTTTCCCTTCCTCCGGTGCGGTATCTTCACTACTCCGCCACACAACCAGTCTAGAAGACGCGACTTTCCAGCGCAGTGGTACGCAGGACCAGTTTTCGGGCGTCGTTGCAGGTACTCGACGGCACTGTCCGCAGGTGCAGGCAGTCCAAGCCTCTGCTTTCGTCATCGAAGAGCTTGGCTTCGAAGAACCGAACGGTCACTTCAACCAGAGGCGCAGCGATTTTTTCGGCGTCAGAGCCCTATGTAGGCGCTGGATTCTAGTCCGGCGTTGCCATCCCGGAACGGAAAATCTTTCTTCACTCAACGTCCAGGGTCAAACCTCTGTCGTGCGGCTTTTCGGTGTGTTACTTTGTCGGCAGTCTTTCAAGCGCCCTGCAGCCGTCCTCTCTTCCCCCGGACTTCCAGGGTCGGAGGGCCGGGATTAGACGCAAACGGTGCCCATGCCCGTCCAGGTACGGGTCTCTGAAAATGGACGAACTACTCAAATGGCGCGGCGAATTCCCGATTCTGGACCGCACCACCTATCTGATTAGCAATTCATTAGGCGCCATGCCACGCGCGGTCTACGACAGTCTGCGTAACTACGCGGATTCCTGGGCGGAACGCGGCGTTCGCGCATGGGAAGAAGGCTGGTGGGATATGGCTGTAGGCGTCGGCGACAAAATCGCTCCGCTGATCGGCGCCGCACCCGGCGAAATTTCGCTCCACCAGAACGTAACGCTGACACAAGCGGTCATCTCGTCGTGCTTCGATTTTCGTGGTCCACGCAACAAAGTAGTGATGACCGACCTGGAATTTCCCTCGATCCAATACTTCTACCACGAGCAACAACGCCACGGCGCGCGCGTGGAGCTGGTTCCAAGCTCCGATACCGTGCGATTCGACCTCGGCAAATTTCTAGCCGCTATCGACGAAACCACTCTTCTCGTCCCCATCTCTCTGGTTCTATTCCGCAGCTCCTACATCGTCGACGCCCGCGCCATCATCGAACGGGCCCACCGCGTCGGCGCGCACGTAATTCTCGACGTCTTCCAGGCCACGGGTGCGATTCCTGTCGATGTGCGCGCTCTAGGCGCGGATTTTGCCGTCGGTGGCGTCCTCAAGTGGCTCTGCGGCGGTCCAGGTGTTGCCTATCTCTACGTGCGCGACGATTTGCGCGCAAAGCTGAAACCCGCACTCACCGGCTGGATCGCGCATCGCCGGCCCTTCGCCTTCGAGACCGGCAACATCGACGCGCGCGAAGATTCCTTCCGCTATCTCAACGGCACGCCGCACATCCCCGCGCTCTACGCCTGCCAACCGGGCCTGGACATCATCAACGCGGCTGGCATCTCTGCCATTCGGGCCAAATCCGTCACGATGACTACCCGCCTACTGGAAGGCGCGCGAGCACGAGGCTGGCGCGTCAATACGCCCGATAATCCCGCGGAGCGCGGCGGAACCGTTTCCATCGACTGTCCCCGCGCCTACGAAGTCTGCCGCGAACTCCTCGCGCGCGAGATCCTGGTCGACTACCGCCCGAACGCAGGCGTGCGCATCTCTCCGCACTTCTACAATCGCGAACAGGAATGCGACTTTGCCATCGAGCAAATCGACGAGATTCTGCGTACTCATGCATGGGAGAAACACGCCGTGGCGTCAACCACGCCGGCATAACTCGATGAGCTACCTCAAGGAATTTCGCCTCAAACCATGGAAGGACGCCTGCGAATCCACCGGCGATCTCGCACCGGCGGAATACGAGGCCGCCCGTCGGTCCATGATCGAAAAACAGATCCACCGCCGCGGCGTCAACGATGCCGCCGTTCTGGCGGCCATGAGCTCCGTGCCGCGCCACGAGTTCGTGCCCGCCGAATTTCGCAAACGCGCCTACGAAGACGCCCCGTTGCCCATCGGCGAGGGCCAGACAATTTCGCAGCCTTACATCGTGGCTGCCATGACCGCCGCGCTACACCTCCAGGGCACGGAGCGAGTCCTTGAGATCGGTGCGGGCTGCGGCTATCAGGCCGCCGTCTTGTCATCTCTCGCCAGTGAGGTGATCACCATCGAATATCGAGGAGAGCTGGCCACCGCGGCGGCGGAGCGTCTCGCTCGACTGGGATATGCAAACGTTCACGTCCATTGTGGCGATGGCACGCTGGGCCTGCCAGAGCTTGCGCCGTTCGACGCCATTCTGGTGGCCGCCGCCGCGCCGGCACCGCCGGCTCCGCTGGTCGCGCAACTTGGCGAGGGCGGGAGAATGGTCATCCCGGTTGGCAGCGTCGAAAATCAAGAGCTGCACCTAATCGAGCGCATCCGTGATACGTTTCGGACCACGGTGCTCGAACCCTGCCGTTTTGTCCCGTTGATTGGCGTCCACGGTTGGAAGGAACCCTCGTTTCGATGACCCCTGAGGCCCCCGAACTTTCCGTCATCATCCCGTCCTACAACGAAGAGCAGCGGCTTCCCGCCACGCTCTCCAGCATCGCCGCGTACATACCCTCGTCGAAGCGCAAGATCGAAGTGATCGTTGTGGATGACGGCTCACGCGACAATACGGTAGCGGTCGCCGAAAAATTCCGAAACGAAATCCCCTCGCTGCGCGTTGTTTCCAACGACAAAAATCGAGGCAAGGGCTACAGCGTGCGTCACGGCATGCAGGTCGCCCGCGGTGAAATCGTCCTGTTTACCGACGCGGACCTCTCCGCGCCCATCGAAGAAGTCGAAAAATTGCTTCCCGCGATGAAGACCAACGACGTTGCCATCGGATCACGCGCTATCGATCGCAGCCAGATCACCGTTCACGAATCGCCTTTCCGCGAGTTCGCCGGAATCATCTTCAACAAGATCGTTCGCCTGATCCTCTGGTTGCCGTTCGTAGACACACAGTGCGGCTTCAAAGCTTTCCGCCGCGTGCCCTGCAAAATCATCTTCGAGCAACAGACCATCGACCGCTTCGGCTTCGATCCGGAGTTGTTGTATCTCGCCCGGCACCACGGATTGCACGCCGTTGAAATCTCCGTTCGCTGGGGCCACTCCCCCGCCACCAAAGTCAGCATGATGCGCGACAGCCTGCAAATGTTCGTGGACGTATTCGCCATTCGCTGGAACTCGCTAATCGGCAAGTACCCGCGCCGCCACAAATAACGGGCGCGTTGGCGATCGAACGGCTGTTGTGGGTTAACAAAAGGCCCCTTCTGAAGGACTGGCCGCGCAGTGGACAGTTTAAATCGAAGGCACCCCGGACGGCAGCCGAGCTTCGCGGGGCGAACTCCGTTCTGTTGCTCGCTGCCTGGAAAGCTAGTTAACAATTCGTGCCCCTCCCCACCTTTTTTTCGTATGTGCGGATTCTAAAGGACTTTAAGTTCAATGAATTGTACGTGCGGATTCCAAGGGAGTTACAGGCGCATTTTTCGTAAGTGCGAATTCTAAAGGAGTTATGTGTGGAGAAACTTCCGATGGACACGCTGAGGACGTAACCAGAGGCCGGAGGCGTTCGAATTAGCATCAGCGACAACATCCGGAATGATAACATAATGGTAATGAGACGTCAAGGACTAATTGCGAAGTCTTATTCGGATGCTCCACGTTTACAGGCTGCAAACGATGAAAAGGCTTTCTTCAGGCTAAAGCCCGTCTCTTTTGAGCGCGTTCCCGGCCTCCTAATGAGAGGCGTTCTTCCGTAGCTTTGGGCGTGGCCTGAGGTCGGCGACACAGTTCTCAAAAGCGCCCGCCTCGGAAGGCGGCCGCTACATACAACAGAGGCACCCGCGGGCGGTTAGCCGGAGATGGCGTCGGGTAGGGCGCCGCGGGTTCGCTCGCGGTGGGTGAATTCGTGGATGGCAGCTTGGAGGTCGGCCACCGTGAAATCGGGCCAGCGCTTAGAGAGGAAGACGAATTCGGCGAATGCGCATTCCCAGAGCAGGAAGTCAGAGAGGCGCTGTTCGCCGCCGGTGCGGATCAGGAGGTCGACATCGGCCGCTCCGCCTCGTGCTTCCGCCAGAACGCTGCTGAAGGTTTCCTGGGAAAGTTCGGTGGCTTTGTAGAAACGGCAGGCGGCGTTGTAGATGGCGTTGCGGGCGGAATAGTCGACTGCCAGGCGGAGATGCAGGCGCGTACCGTGGGCGGTGGCGGCTTCGGAATCGATGATGGCCTGGCGCAGGGTGGCGGGGATGCGATCGCGGCGGCCAATGACGCTCAGGCGGATGCCTTCGTTGATGCAGTTCGAGGTTTCGGTCAGAAGGTATTCGTGGAGGACGCGCAGGATGCCGGTTACTTCTGACGGGGGTCGTTTCCAGTTCGCTGAGGAGAGTGCGAAGAGCGTGAGCGTTCGGATCCCAAGGCTTGGGGCTGCCTGGATGATTGCGCGAGCGGCTTGGGCGCCGGCTCGATGGCCTGCGGAGCGGGGCAGATTGCGGGAGGTGGCCCAGCGGCCGTTGCCGTCGGAGATGATGGCGACGTGGATTTTGCGGGATGGCGGGACCGTGCGATGGATGTTGGGCTGGGGGACTGGGATTTGTTGCTGGACGACGATTGGTGAGACGAGCATGGCTTCTTCTCCGTGTTGACGTTGATGACAGCTGAGTGCACGTACGGACTACCGATACGAACCGCGGTTTACAAATCACTGCCGCGAATGCAGCGACCGTTGCTACAAACTACTCTGTGGTACAAAGTACAAGCGCAAAAAAATTTGCCCTCTCAGCCTTCGCGGGTTGCGCGGATCAGGGCCTCCATATGATTGAGGTAGCGCTCCAGGGCCTTGCGGCCCGCCGCGGCCAGGCGATATTCGGTTTTTGGCAGGCGCCCATCGAAGGACTTGGTGCAGACGATGTAGTCGGCTTCTTCGAGCTTGCGGGCGTGCACGCTGAGGTTGCCGTCGGTAGTTTTCAGCATGGCTTTCAGTTCGTTGAAGGTGAGGGAGCGATTCACGGCTAAGGCACTGACGATGCCAAGGCGGACGCGTTCGTGGATGAGCCGGTCAAGATCGGCGGGGACGGTTTCTTTCGCCGGCGTGGAAACCGCCGGCAACGAGGCGTCACGCTCTTTGCGCTGGAAGCGCTCGTCTCTTGCTGTGGATGACTTCGCCATACGATTCCTCTTCGGCGGCCGTTCCGCGGCCGCCCCAAAAATGGCGAGATACCCTTTTAAGTTGAGGATAAAAACTCGCCGCTATAAAGCAAACACTTCCGCCGGGCCTCTACTATCCTCCGTGGTGTCGCGCGATCCAAAGTCCAAAACCGATTTGCAGCAGTCCGAAACCGATGGCCATGAAGGCGTCACCCCAGTTCGCGGGGGCGACGAGCGCTACGGTACCCAGCGCCATCAGGCACAGGCCCATAACCGGAACGACGCGGACAGAGAATGCGCCGCCGGTGACGATAGCGGTGCCATAGAGCAGGAGCCACACCGCCGGAAGGAGAGCGAATGCGCCGGTGTGGAACAGGGCGAATGTCAGCAGGCCGCCTACGATGATGGGCGGGGCGAAGCTGAGCAGGAATCTGCGGCCTGGGCCGGAGAAGAGGGCGGCGTTGGCACGATGGGCTTTGGTGGCGGCGGTTGCAGCGGCGATCGCTACGGCGACGAAGGCTTCGGCCAGCCAGACTGCCAGCCAGGCGCGAGGTGATGTTTGGCGGGATGCGGCGACGGCCGCGGCCAAGGCGGTGACGCCCATGGCAATGCCTCCCCAGCCCGGGACGGCGGTGAACTCGGAGGCGCTCTCCATCGTTTCGCGAATGTAACGGAGATGGTCGGCGGCGCGAGCGTCGATGGGGATGGGGTTGTTGCGAGCAGAGCGAAGAGGGCTGACGGACGGCATGAGAGGAAGGATAGGGTGGGAAGCCGGGGATTGTCAAGTACTTTGTAGTGCAAAGTCAGGTTGGGGAGATGCTGTGAAACGGGGACCAGACGACGTAGGTGCTTCGAGAGTGGGCTGCGCTGTCGTTGCACGACAATGTGAGTGCCGAGTGCGCTCCCACAAGACGGCCGCTAACTCATTAAGAGCGCGTCAGTTCGCTGCCCCGCCGAACGCCTGCCCTGACGTTTCCAGCCTCGCGGTCGTCTATACCCCAGGAGCATGGCATGGGAACAATGGGACTTGCACTGCCCTGGGAGCATAGAATCCCTCCCGTACCGCGCGACTGGGAGAGGCGAGTGGAACCTTTCCGTGAACCCGCTCCCCCCGCCGAAATTGACGCGGCGGCGGAAGCGGCGAGGGCCGAAGACTCCGCACTGGCGGCAGCCTGCCAGTCGGGAGACCTGCGCGCCTACGAGCGTCTCTACGCACTGCAAGGCGCGCGCATGAAGAACCTCGCACGGAACCTCCTAGGCAATGCGCTCGACGCAGAAGACGCGGTGCAGGATACATTTTTGAAGGTGCAGCGCAGCATCAGCAGTTTTCGGGGCCAGTCGAGTTTCGTCACCTGGACCTTTCGCATTCTGGTCAACACGTGCCACGATGCTCGCCGCAAACGCACGCGCAAGAAAGAAGTCGCCAGTGAGGACGAAACCGGCGAGTTGCTGCGGCCCGAACCACGCGCGCCAAGCGCTCATCCGACGCTACGTCTTGCGCTCGAGCGGGCGCTGGCCGAACTGACGCGTCACCAGCGCGATGTTTTTCTGTTATACGAGGTCGAAGGCTTCCACCATTCGGAAATCGCCGCGATGCTGGAAATTACCGAAGCGGCCTCGAAGAACACGCTTTTCCAGGCGAAGAAAAATCTTCGCGGAATGCTCGAGGCTCCTCGCGGCGGCGACGCTGCCGGAGCCCGATGAATACACTGCGGTGAGAGAGATGGCCGGTGAGATTCGATGAACGTGACTTGCAACGATCGCGACAGCATTTTTGAAGACGGGACGCCCGCGCAGTGGGCCGCTCTGGAAACGCACGCGGCCACCTGCGCTGCGTGTGCCGAAGAACTGCGCGCCTGGAAATCGCTGAGCGTGGCCGCCACGCAAATGCGCGACTATGCTCCTAGCGGGGAGCTATGGTCTCGTATTGAAACGGCGCTCGCTGCGGATGCCGCGGCTTCAAAAAATGCCGTATCGTGGTGGGACCGGTCAACGGCATGGTTAGGCTTCCGTTTTTCGTGGCAGGTCGCCGCGGCCGGCGCTTTTGCTCTGTTGCTGCTCGTTTCCGGTGGTTGGCTCTATCGAAACCAAACAAGACAACCATCGACAACCGCAAATCAAAACCCGCTCTTGAGAAATAAAGCCCTTGGCGAAGTCGAACGCGCCGAAGCCGCCTACGTGCAAGCGATCGATAAACTCGCCGTTGACGCCAAGCCGCAGCTCGACAATCCGGACACGCCGCTACTGGCGAACTATCGTGAGAAACTCCAGGTGCTCGACACCGCCATCGAGGACCTACGCGCGCAGACGGGCATGAATCCATCGAACGCCCATTTGCGCTATCAATTGCTCGCGATGTATCAGGAAAAGCAGCGCACGCTGGAAGAGATACTGGAGGCAAAGCGATGATCGGATTGGGGCCCAGAGCGCAAGTGGGCCGCATGGCACGGTGGAGCGCGGAAGGGTGCTTCCGACTCTACGGGTGTCGCTGGCAAATCGGGTTCGCTTGTGCGGTTCTCGTAGGGGCGCTCGCGACAACACAGGCGGTGGCAGCGAACCCCGGGCAGGACCAGGTCTCGCGCGATTTTCAAAAGACGGTGCCGCTGGCCCCCGGCCAATCGTTCCAGATCGAAAACAAGTTCGGCGAAGTGCGCATACACGGCGAATCCACCCGCGAAGTCAAGATCTCCGCCACCATCCGGGTGCAGGCCAACTCCCACGAGGAAGCTGAGACTTACGCGCAAAAGGTCCAGATCGAAGTACAGCAAGCCGGCGACGGCGTGCATGTCCGCACGATCTATCCCGAGGACGAGAAAAAGTGGCTCCGCCTAGGGAAGAACACGTCCTATTCCGTCAACTATGACGTGGCCATGCCTTCCGACGCGGCGCTTTTCATTAGAAACAGTTTTGGCAGCGTTACCACAAACAACATTCGCGGCAGGTCGGACATCGAGAACAGTCACGGCTCGCTCACGGTCCACGACATCGGGCCGGCCCGCCTGAATAACTCGTTCGGCAGCATCGAGCTCACGGGCGCTTCCGGCGATACATTCATTAACGACAACAACGGCTCGGTGGAAGCCTCGGATGTAAAGGGCGCGTTGGAATTGCGCAATCGCTTCGGGAGCATCACCGCCCGGCAAATTCAAGGAGCGGTGACGATCGCTGGAGGTAATGGCGCGGTCACGCTGAACGACGCGGGCTCCGCTAACATTACGACCTCATTCGGGAGCGCGGACGTCCGCAACATTCGTGGAGACCTGACGCTCCACGACAACAACGGGAACGTGGACATTTCGACCGTTAACGGTGCCGCCACCATTTCGAACAGCTTCGGCAACGTGAATTTCATGGACATCAAGGGCCGTATGGAATGTACGACCAACAATGGCCGGGTGAAAGGAACGTCGGTGGGGGGCAGCTCTCTGACCATTCGCAATTCGTTTGGCAACATCGAACTCGAAAACATTGCCGGGACGCTCGACGCGGAAACCTCCAATGGGAAAGTGAGCGTGCATGACGCTCGCGGCAGTGTCACGCTCAGGACGTCCTTTGGTGCCATCGAAGCTTCCAACATACCCAAAGGCATCCGGGCGATTACCGGCAACGGTGCAATTACCCTTACCGACATCGGCGCCGACGCCTACGCCAAGACCAGCTTTGGGAGCATCTCCGCCGAACGTATCAACGGAAATTTGACTGCGGAAGACTCCAACGGTTCGGTGACCGCCAGGAACGTAAAGGGAGACGCGACGGTGACCACATCGTTCTCCGGGGTAACCCTCGAATCGATCGGCGGCCGGATCACGGTGGACAATCAGAACGGCGCGATCTTCGTAACCACCACGCACCCCTCAGGCGGCTGCCGCGACATCTCGCTGAAAACTTCTTTCTCCTCGATTCGTGTGGGAATTCCAGACGGCGTGGGATACAACCTCAGCGCGCACACTTCCTTCGGGCGCATCACTTCAGACGTGCCGGTAACCGCAACCGGCAGCATCGGCGGGGATTCACTGAATGGCACCATCGGCCCCGGCGGCTGCCGTTTGCAGCTCACGGATTCGAACGGCAGCATCGAAATCGTGAAAATTTCCTGAGCGGATCACAATGTGGGCGCTGGGTTTTAACAGAACGAAGAAGAGCTTTCTTCAGGGCCCTTCGTTCCTCAGGATAAACTGAAGCCCGTTGAGAACAAGCACTTACGTCGGAGCTGAAGCTCCGATCCCCTAAAGATAAGGCTTTCCCGCAGGCTGTGCACCCAGCGAAAGCCCGGTGCTCTCACGCAGACTCTCTGGCCCAGCCCAACAACGCGCCGTTCGGCGTCAGCCCCGGACTCTGCGTCGCGCCCGCTCCATTGCAAAGGCCTTCCGCAAGATCCGCGTGGCCGTCTCCGTCAAACCGTAGCCATCCAATTCGTCCTCTCGCGCAAAGGCCACATGCGTGGCATCACTTCCGGCAATCGCTTCGCCGCTAATCCGCTCGCACAAATAGTCTGCGATCACGAAGTGATATTTAGGACCGTTTCTCAGAGGAGGCCACCCGTCCGCATCATCCCCCTGATAAACCCGGTCAAAAACCTCGATCAGCTCCAAGACCCGCACTTGCAGGCCGGTTTCCTCCAGCAGTTCGCGCGCAACCCCACGCTCCAGCGATTCCCCCAGCTCCAAAGTCCCACCGGGAATCGACCATTGCCCGCGCAGAGGCTCGCTGCCCCGCCGGATCAATAGGGCGCGGCCCTCGACAATGACCACGCCGCCGACCCCGACCACGGGGCGATCCGGATATTCCCGCGACAATGTCCCTCACCGTACCGATGGGCCGCGCGTTTCCCATATCGCAGCGATCGCGTCCCATAGGAGTTGACTTCTGATAACGCGGTATATAATACGCTCGACGCAGGTGCACGCGCTCCTGGCCGCGGCACCTCATCGCCAACTTTACGGAGGATGGATCCGTGATTCGCTGCCCCGAGTGTTCCGCCGAAATCGACGTCGACGAAGACGAAGTAGAAGAGGGCGAAATCCTGAGTTGCCCAGAGTGCGAATCCGAACTGGAAGTGTCGCAAATACATCCCGTGCACCTGAACATCATCTCGGAAGACGCCGACGACGATGAGGACGAGGAAGACGAAGAGGAAGAAGAGGCGGAAGACGGCGATAAGGACCTCATCGAGGAAGAAGAAGAAGAGGAAGAAGACGAAGAGTAGCCGGCGGACGTCTTGTGCCTTTACATCTTCTTCGCGCGATTCATCATCTGATTAATCAACGTCATGCCTAGGGCTGGACAAATGGGCGCCCGGTGAGAGCGCCCCATAGGAGCGCGTGGATGCGCGCGAGGCAACGGCGCATCGCCGTAGGCGTCATCCTTTTGCTGATTTCGCTTTCCACTTGCTCTTTGCGCGCACAGGAACCCGCTCCACCCGAACCTCCGGCAAATCAGCCGCCGCCCCCAGTCCAAAACTCTGCGCCGGGGGCCAGTTCCAGCAGCAAACACACGCGCAGCGGTCATGCCAACGATTTTCTGATCATCGGGACCGTCTTCACCGACAAGGCCTTCGCCTTTCCCGACGTGCGCCTGCGGGTCCGGCGCTCCACCGAGAAAAAGTTCCGCTGGGAGACCTATACCAATTCGCGCGGTGAATTCTCAATTCGCGTCCCGCAGGGCGCGGAATATGAGATGGTAATAGTTGCCAAGGGCTTCACTGATCAAAGCAAGACGATCAGTGCAAAGAGCGGCATAAGCGAAGACAGCGTCGTCTTCCAGATGCAACCCGCACCGGGAGGGAAAAAATGAATTCGCGGCTGCGCCTGTTGTGCATGAGCCTCGCTCTGATAGCGTCGGCGGCGATCGCTGTTGCGCATCAGCAGGACCCCAAGCACGAAGCTCAGCTGCGCACGGTCCACGGCATAGTCACCGACAAGTCGGAAGCGCCGGTTGCCTCCGCGGTCGTCTTCTTGAAAAACACGCACAGCAACGTGGTTCGTAGTTACATCAGCGACGACGCCGGCAACTATCGCTTCAGCGGCCTTGATCCAAACGCTGACTACGAGATTCATGCCGAGAAGGATGGAGCTACGTCTTCCACCCGGTCCGTGACCAGTTTTGACAGCAAGAAAGACCTCGTCGTCAATCTCAAGGTCGACAAGAAGAAAAGTTGACCCTCACCCGAAAGTCCCGCTGAATCATAGCTTTACCGAATAAAGAGACCAACAGACCGCCGAATTTGCGTTACGTTTCGGAATCGGGGGCATCTCACTCTGAAGAAAAAGACTCTTAGTCAACTACACTTAACGAACGGTCTCTTGGGGCGGCCGATCGATATCTCGATATGGAGAGACCTGTCTACCAGGCCGCTAACTATGCTCGGAAAAGCCCCTTTGTACCTCTTACTGTTCTTCACGCTCGCCTGTGGGTCCGCGACCTGCTTTGCCCAGGACAAACCCGACGTGCCGGCACCGAAACAAGCCGCGCCACCACCGCAAGCCTCCCAGGGACAGAGCGCTGATCCCGACAACGACGCCCAAATCGGCAAGAGCAAGCTCGAAAAGGAAACTGGCACCGTCAACGACCGCATCTTCGAGGTCATGCCCAATTACGGCACCGTCGAAACCGCCAAGGAACTTCCCCCGCTAACCACCGGGCAGAAATATCGGCTAGCAACCGCAGGCGCATTTGATTATTTCGCTTTTCCTTTTAACGCGGCTCTCGCTGCCATCGATCAGGCGAACAATTCCCCGAAGTCCTGGGGCCAGGGCTGGGGCGCCTACGGCAAACGCTACGGTGCTTCCTTTGCGGATAACAGCATTGGAACCTACATGACCACTGCGATCTTTCCCTCGATCTTGCACGAGGACCCACGCTATTACCAGATGGGTAAAGGTTCTTTCACTCATCGCGCCTATCACGCCGTTAATCGGCTTTTTGTCACCCGCACGGATTCAGGGAGCACGCGTTTCAATTACTCGGAAATCGTTGGCAACGCCGCCGCGGCGGCCTTCTCGAATGTTTATCACGCTCCCGAAGACCGCACCGCCGGACGCAATGCCGGCACCCTGGGCATGTTGATCATGTGGGATGGCGTCTCCAACGAATTGAAGGAATTCTGGCCCGACATTCGCCGCAAAGTCTTCCGCAAGAACACTCCCTAGCGCCGGCAGCTAGCGGAACTCAAAATTTGAGCTAGCGCCCTGAATTTCGGGAACGTTATACCGCCAGGTTTCATCGCGCTCGTGGCGCAAGCATCTTCACGGCGTGAGGGACAACTTCAATTTCCACTGGCGCGGGGCCTAGAATTTCTCCGTCGCCGTGGAAAAAGCATGGTCGGTCTGTCCGCAGCAGCACTCTTCGCGCTTGTTTCTGTTTCAAATATGCATCCGGCAAAGTCCCGCCAATTAAGAGCCGCGGCAGTAGCGCCAGCACTTCCCGTGTGCCCAAGCTTTTCACAAACGACAAATTCAGCCACCCATCATCCACTCGTGCGCCGGGTGCCACACGCAATCCGGCCCCATAGCTCGGTGCATTCAGCACTCCAGCCAGCAGAACGCTTTCTTGCATCATGGCTTCTTCACTTCCCGGAAATTCCGCCTGTACGTTCAGCTGTGTAAATTCCAGCCAAGCCTGCACCGCTGACGCAACGTAGCGCAATCGGCCAGGTAGCCGCCGGTAAATCCCGGCGGCATGAACCGAAGCGTCCACGTCCAGCCCTACACCGCCACCGCCCACATACAATCGCTGGCAGCCATCATTCGTGCGAGCCCGCAAAAGATCCACTTCACGCGGTTGCCCGTTCACCATCGCGTGTATTGCGGCGACCATATCCTTCGGTAATCCCAGCGCGGCCGCGAAATCATTGCCACCGCCAGCAGGCAGCACGCCCAGCAAAACGTCGCTGCCGTACGCCGCATTCGCCAGCCCTTGCAACGTTCCGTCGCCGCCCATCGCCATTAAAAAATGGCGCCCGTCAGCGATCGCTGAACGTGCCCGCGATTCCAGATCTTTCGCCGTGGCCGTAAGCTCAAACTCCGCCGGGATTTTCTCCGCCTCGAACGCTTGCCGCACGCGAAGCAAATGCCTCCCCGCACGGCCCCCTCCTGCAAGAGGATTCACAAAAACGAGCGCCGGCGACCCGCCGAGAATATTTTGTAAGTTGCTCACTGGCTGGCCATGCTGACGAACACGGCCAAGCCTGTCAACCGCAGTCCGCGCGACAGGTCCCATCGCGGATTATCCGGATGGGGTACGGGGCGGTGAAGAGGCGCCTGCTTCGGAACGCGGCCGCTACAAATGCCGGTACAAGTGCCAGGATGCGCGCCCTCGCGCATCGCAAGCTGCCAAGTCTTCCGCGTCTCCGGTCATGAGTCGCAAAAACTGCCGCGTTAGTCCGTCTCCTACCGCGGTACGGCGACGCCGCAATACGTGCGGGACCCAAACGCGTGCGCCCAGCCCGTCATCTCTGCTATAAACTCCTCAGGAGATTTCAACCGCTATGCTGGCAACTCGCCGCGCCGCTCTTAGTCTCTCCGTCCTACTCGCACTCGGACTCATAACCCTTTCCGAGAAAGCGCTGACGAATGCCGCTCCCCAGACCCTGGCCGAAGCCGTAGAAATTGATCCGAACGCCGCTTCTCATCCGCTCCCCCACTTCTGGGAAAAAGTGTTTGGCTCCGGCCGCGCCATCCTCTCGCTCCGGGACGATTACCGCCACGATCTCCGCGAAACCAAACGCATCACCAATTTCGAATACATCCGCTTCCACGCCATCTTCCACGATGAAGTGGGCCTCTACGACGAAGGCGCCGACGGCAAGCCCAACTACAACTTCTCCTACGTCGATCAAATCTATGACGGCCTGCTCGCCAACAAAGTCCGCCCGTTCGTCGAGCTAAGTTTCATGCCCAAGAAACTCACCTCCGACCCCAACGCTCTGCACGCCTTCTGGTACAAGCAAAACGTAGCTCCGCCAAAGGACTGGGACAAATGGGGACATTTGATCGAAGCGTTCACCCGTCATCTGGTCGAGCGGTATGGCATCGAAGAAGTTTCGCAATGGTATTTCGAAGTTTGGAATGAACCGAACCTCGACTTTTGGGTCGGCAATCCGAAAGAAGAGACCTACTATCAGCTGTACGATCGAGCGGCGCTAGCCATCAAGCGCGTGAGCCCGCGCCTGCGTGTTGGCGGACCATCCACGGCGCAAGCTGCGTGGGTCGATCATTTCCTTGCTCACTGCAAAGACAAAAACATCCCTGTCGATTTCGCCTCTACCCACGTCTACGGCAACGATAAGGCTGAAGACGTCTTCGGTACTCACGAGCAAATTCCGCGCAACGAAATGGTCTGCCGCTCCGTCAAGAAAGTTCATGACCAGATCACGGCGTCGGCATTTTCGAGCATGCCGCTGATCTGGACTGAATACAACGCGGCTTACGACAACGAGCCCGCGGTGACCGACAGCGCCTACATGGGGCCATTCCTGGCCAACACCATCCGTGAATGCGACGGCCTCGCCGACATCATGAGCTACTGGTCGTTCTCCGATGTTTTTGAAGAACAAGGCGTGGTGAAGACGCCGTTCTACGGTGGCTTCGGCCTCCTGGCCGAACGCGACATTCCCAAGCCAGTGTTCAACGACTTCGCATTACTCCATCGTCTGGGCGACACCCGTTTGGACGTCGGCTCGGACTCACTGCTAGTCACCCGTCGCAAAGACGGTACGCTGGCAATCGCCGCCTGGAATCTCTTCCTTCCGGAAGAAGCAGGCTCAGCCAAATCCGTAACGCTGCATTTCAAAGGGGTGCAAACCGGGTCAGCCAAAGTCACCATCGTCGACAAGGATCACGGTTCTCCGCTCCCTGAGTTCGAGAAACTGGGCAGGCCAGCCTCGCCGACGGTGGCCCAAATCGAAGCCCTTCGCAAAGCCGCTGCGCTCCCGGCCTCAAAATCCTATGCACTCAAGGCTGGTTCCCTCACGCTCGACCTGCAGCCTCATGCGCTAGCGCTAATAGAACTTCAAAAGTAGATTCCCGGGCGAGAGCTGACTCTAAACCCCGCCCTCTCGGAGAGGGCGGCTACCGGGTGCCCCCGCCTTACGTGTCTAGTAATTTTCCAAATGCTTTATTTTGTGACGTAGATCGGGTAGCCGGCAGGAATCGGCGAGCTAACCACCGCAGGCGTTTCGGGCGCAATCGTCTGGAATCCGGTGCGCGCCATTCCATTTTTTGCGATGTCGTTTTTCATGAAATGTTCCCACACAAAACCTGTGCGCGCGTTTTCAGCCATCAACATCATGATGCCGGCATCGATTCCAAGCACGTCCTGGCTGTACCAGTTCGTCAGCGGATTGAACGCATCGACAAATCCATAGCGATGCCAGGCGCGCTCCTGATACTTGGTGTAAATCGTTCGCAGCACGCGCAGCGTCGCCTCCGGCAGGAAGGGCAGCGAGCCTCCCGCCGCGCAGGGCACGACGCTCCCATCGACATGTCCCATCGCCGGCGGCCCGCCCCACACCGCGTAGCCTCGCGATGAATCGGAAGCGGTGATGCCCCACAAGTCTTCGGTGTAGTCGGGAAATTCACGCGCGAGTTCCAGGCACCACAATTCGTGAACTTTCGTGGCGATTACGGAATTTACGAAATAGTCGGCGTACTTGTCGCGCTTGTTGCGAAAATCAAACCACGCGTGCGAATACTGGTGGACGAACAAGGGCGCGTGCGAACCGATGTAACGGATGCCGTTAAACTCGAAATAAGTGCGCGTCCAGGCGTCCCAGTTCGTCTGCGACATGATGTTCGCCGGCGATCCGATGCCCAGCAGGTAGACCATCATCAATTCACTGTAGGCATCCCAGCGGGCCTTGATGAAGCCGTGCTCGGGCGTCCAGCCCATGGACAGCGTTTTTTCGCCGTGCAGCAGCCAGTTCCAGTCCACGCGGTTGTATAAAGTTGTCGCCAAATCGCTTATTTCGGAATCGTCGAAATATGCCCGGCAGGTCAGCACTCCGCAAATGAACAAGCAGGTATCGATCGAAGAGACTTCAGACTGAAATACGCGCTCGCCATTCTGGAAATTCAGGAAATGGCAAAAAAAACCGTGCGCCTGGGGCACGCGGGTGGCCACGAAACGAAGCGTATTGCGTACACGCTCGCGGATTTTTCTTTTGTCTTCCCAGCCGCGATGATCCGCGATACACAAGCCTGTCAATCCGAAACCGGTGGCCGCAATGCTGGCAACGTTGCGAGAATCGGTTCCACTAGCCTGGCTGCGGTCTTTCACCAAGCCCGTGTAGGGACTCGCTTCGTCCCAAAAGAACTGAAAACAGGCGCGTTCGATTTGTTCCAGGAACCGGTCTTCCTCCAGCGTAAAGCGATATTTCGTGGGATCGCTGCTGAACAGGGAGGAAATACCGCTGAGAGGCAGGGCACGATTTTGCGGTGGAAATCCTGGCGTAGCATCAGGCCAGGCACTTGCCGCAAACGCCTCCGATACAGGCAAAACGCTTAGAGGAATGCCCAGCGCGAGACGCGAGGTCTGTCGAAGCCAGTCACGGCGTGAACGCTTCCCACCGTTCACCACGCGCTCCGCCGCGGATATCTCAAGGTACAACTCGAGGGCCGGATGGAGGGACAGGACCGGGTTCTCCATTGCATACCGGGCCAGTTTACCGGAGACGCGAAGTCACCGGAAATCCGATTTCCGGATGAACTCTAAAGCAGCACTCTGATCATTCGCGGAGAGGAAAACCCCGGGGTGATTTTGGTACTGGCTGGGAAATTGGGCCGCTAAACCGACTTGAATCGGTGGGCAATAGAGGGCAGTACGCTTAACCTTTTTGCCAGACGCCCTAATATGTTTGCGTTATTGCTCATCTTCCAGCGCCTACTACAATGAGCGCGCCTGGCGAGCCTCTGCTTTGGTCCCTCGAATCGATTCGTCGCGATAATTTCGGGATGTAACAGAATAGAACCGATGAGATAGAGTGCATGTCTATTTCAGAAGAATCTGCGAAGCCGAAAGGTAAAGCGTCTTGAATATGATGGTGCGATTGCGGCCCGTGGTTTTCATCGGGCTGCTGCTGGCTGCGTGGCAAATCGCAGTGACCCGGCATCCCGGTCAAATTCTGCCCGGGCCGTGGGGAGTGCTTGGCGGCATTGGCGATCTGTTGCGGCATGGATTGTTGTTCAAATATGTGGTTGCGTCATTGTTCCGTGTCTCGTGGGGATTTGGTCTTGCCGCCGTTCTCGCGATTCCCGTGGGACTTACCGTTGGCTGGTATCGCCGGGCGGAGATGGCGATCAATCCGCTGGTGCAGGTTTTCCGCCCTATTTCTCCGCTTGCGTGGATTCCACTCGCGATTCTGTGGTTCGGGGTAGGTGATTCTGCCTCTGTATTCCTGATCTTTCTGGGATGCTTCTTCCCATTGCTACTGACGGCCATCAACGCAGTCCGGAACATCCCCGCGGTTTACATCAATGCGGGACGCAATTTTGGGCTGGGTCCCGCGGATCTGGTCTACCGCGTACTGTATCCGGCGGTGATCCCGCAGTTGCTGATCGGTTTGCGAATTACATTGGGTGTAGCGTGGCTGGTGGTGGTGGCCGCCGAAATGATTGCGGTTGATTCGGGACTGGGATTCCTCATCGTGGATGCGCGCAATGCCGGAAACCGCTACGACCTGGTGGTGGCGGGCATGGTCATCATCGGGCTTATCGGGCTGCTGCTCGACACCGCGATGCGCTCGCTGGAAAAGGTCAAATCATTCCGCTGGGCTTATTCGGAGGACTAGGAATGTCGTCGGAGGCAGCTACAACTCCACCGGTCGGGATCAAATTGCGGGTAGAGAACCTCAGCGTGGTTTTCACGCGCGACGGCAAAAGCACTCCGGTGCTTCAAGATATAAATCTCGAAGTGTCGGCAGGGGAGTTTGTCTGTCTGGTAGGCCCTTCCGGGTGCGGCAAATCAACGCTGCTCAACATAGTCGCAGGGTTTCTCTCGCCGACAAGCGGAACGGTTCGCATCGATGGAGAAGTAGTGCGCGGGCCCGACCCGCGGCGGATTTTTGTGTTTCAGGAACGCGGCGTTTTTCCGTGGCTGACAGTCGAGGGCAACATCGGATTTGGACTGTCAAGACTCTCGCGGCCGGAGCGCGAACAACGCATCGCGCACTACGTCAAGATGGTCGGACTAGGCGGGTTTGAAGAGGCCTATCCTTCCGAACTTTCCGGCGGCATGAAGCAACGACTTGAAGTAGCGCGTGCGCTGGCGGTAAATCCGGACATGCTCTACCTCGACGAGCCATTTGGAGCCCTCGATTCCATCACCCGGTTGGTTATGCGCGGAGAATTGCTGCGCATCTGGGAAGCGGAGCGCAAGACGATCGTCTTTGTGACGCACGATATCGACGAGGCGGTGCAGTTGGCAGATCGGGTCGTGGTCATGTCTGCGCGGCCCGCCGTTATCCAGCGAGTTGTGAATATCGACATCGCACACCCCCGAGATATCAGCTCACCGCGCTACCTGGAACTTCGCGATGGCATCTTGCAGCAGATCGGGCTGGCTCACAAAATATGAATTCGCTTTCGGAACCGAACAAATGGGAGAAGTTGCTCTGGCCGCTGCTGGCGTCAGCCCTGTTGTTTGCGGTATGGCACTACTCCGTAATCTGGACACAAACCAAAGTGTTCCCTGGACCTCTTCAGGTCGAGAAGGGGATGGTCGAGCTCTTCCATAAGAATGTCCTCTGGCAGGATATCGAGAGCTCGCTGAGCCGCGTGGCGATTGGCTTTGGCGCCGCTGCCTTGCTGGGCATACCGCTGGGCTTAAGCCTCGGCTGGTATCCCGCGGCCAACCAGGTCGTAAATCCGGTGATGCAAATCCTACGACCGATCAGCCCGATTGCGTGGATTCCCGTGGCGATCATTTTCTTTGGTGTTGGCAACTATGCCGCGGTGTTTTTGATTTTTCTGGGTGCATTTTTCCCGATCGTGGTTGCGTGCGTTAACGGAGTTTCGAACGTGCCGTCGGTTTTTCGTCGAGCGGGCCGTAACTTCGGGCTCGCACCCGCGCAAGTGCTGGCGAGGGTGGTGTTTCCGGCGGCGCTCCCACAAATCATTGTTGGCCTGCGCCTGGCCCTGGGCATCGCCTGGCTTGTCGTGGTTGCCGCGGAAATGGTGGCGGTCGATTCCGGTCTTGGTTATCTGGTGATCGATTCGCGAAATTCGGGGAAGCGCTACGATCTGGTGGTGGCGGCCATGCTCATGATTGGCGTCATAGGATTGGCGCTTGATTTGGGATTTCGTCGGCTCGAAAGGATCAAATCTGTTCGCTGGGGATTCCGCGATGAGTCTTAAGAAGGTCCTGGTGTTCGGTGTTGGATGGCTGGTATTGATCTCCGTTGTTCACGGTTATCTGAACGTGAATTGGCCAGCGATCCTCAATGACCGCGTTCCCGCGGCAAAGCGGAAGATTGTGGTCGCGTACATCCCGGCGACCTGCCAGCTCACCTGCCCGGTGACCGACTACATTTCGAAATTCTCGGATAACGGCGAAATCTTTTTGCCGCGCTTGTTTCAAGGTTTCCCGGAGATCAAGGAAGCCCTGATTTCCAATAAGGTGCAAGCAGCGTTTATCGTGGCGCCGCTAGCCATTGCGCTCGCGGCTCAGGGCGTTCCCACGAAAATTGTGTACCTCGGGCACCGTTACGGAAGTGCGGTCGTCGTGCGGAAGGATGGGCCCGTTAAAAGAGTCCCCGATCTTCGAGGGCGTACGATTGCCATTCCAAGCCGGTTCTCCGACGAACGGTTGCTGCTGTTTCGTGCCATGAAGGTCTCGGGAATGAATGCCGGTGACATCAAAATGGTGGAAATGGCGCCGCCCGATGTTTCGGGCGCGCTCGCGGCCGGAGCCATCGACGGATTTTCGATGGGAGAACCGTTTCCCTCTCAGGCAGAGATGGGCGGGTACGGCCGGATCTTGTTTCAGGCACGCGAATACTGGCCGGATTATATGTCGTGCATTCTGGTGGTCAGGCAGGATTTGATCGACTCACGTCCGGATGTTGTGCAGAGGCTGGTGGATGGCATCGCTCGTTCCGGTTTGTGGCTCGAGAAGGGTAGACCTTACCGGGAGGATGCCGCCGATTTCGTGGGTCGCTTCTACTACCACCAAAAGCCGGCACTGTTGCGCTGGGCGCTTACGAAACCAATGGACCGCGTTGTTTATAGTCCGCTCGCGCCACGCAAAGAAGACTTTGATATGGTTCGCGACCTGATGATCGAGACTGGAGTTCTGAACAGGAAGATCGAGTTCAGCGAATATGCCGACACGCGCTTTTCCGACGGAGCGGCGACGCAGACTCCCTGGAAGTATCAAGCGGGCATCGCCTCGGCCCAATAGGCGCTGGACGCGGCGATTCGCTGATTTTTGAACGGTATCTCAAGGAGGGACGGAAATGTTTCGTAGACAATTTGTCCAACTTATTGCAGCGGTGGGGACCGGCAGTGTAGCAACAATTGCAGCCGCGGACGCCAAGGGGAGCAAGACGGTGACGTATGTGGTGAAGGGATTCAGCTGCGTGACGTGCGCCGTCGGGCTCGACACGATGCTCGAGAAACAGAAAGGGATCGCATCTTCCCAATCCAGCTATCCCGACGGAATCGTGATCGTCAAGTTTGATCCTCGCCAGATCACCGAACAATCGCTCAAAGCGTTCATCAATGAAATGGGATTTACCGTAGCGGAAGAGCACACAAGCTAAGGTTCGTTAAAAACTTGCGGGCAGTTCGCCATTGCATCAACGCGTCGCAAGCTCAGTCGGAATAGGGCCGAAATTGTGAGATTGGCAGGCGATCCCTAAGACAGGAACACAATGCAAAGCGCCGAACCAACGCCCAGTCCCAGCGAATTTGACCTCGGTTATTACGGCTGGCGCGTGGTGCTGGCGGCGTGCTTCGGTGTGATGGCGGGGTTCGGCTCGCTGTTCGTTTACACTTTTGCGGTTTTTGTTAAGCCCCTGGGCGCGGAATTTGGCTGGAGTCGCGAAGCCATCGCGCGCGGCTTCGGACTCGCCGCCGTCACGTTGGGTCTGGTCTCGCCGCTGTTGGGCCGCTGGATCGACCGCTTTGGTCCCCGCCGCATCATTCTTCCCAGCATGACGATATTTGGCTGCGCCATCACTTCGTTGGCACTGTTGCGCTCCGAACTGTGGCAGTTCTACGTGACCTGCTTCGTGATAGGCCTGGTTGGAAACGGCGCCGCTCATCTGGCCTATTCGCGATCGATTTCTACCTGGTTTCAGCAACGTTTGGGGACGGCTCTGGCTTTCGTCATGGTGGGAGCAGGCTTGGGCGCCATGATCCTGCCGGTCCTTGCGCAAACCATCATCAGCCGATCGGGCTGGAGGGCAGCCTACTTCTCACTCGGTTGCCTTGCATTGCTGCTAGGGTTGCCGCTCAGTTGGCGTTATGTACGCGAGCGAGGCCTCGCCCTGCAGGAGTCTGCTCCCGTAGCGCATTCTGGAATGACGTGGCAGGCAGGGCTGCGTTCGTTCGCGTTCTGGATTATCGTCGCGGTCCTTTTCGTGAGTTCGATCAGCATGAATGGAGCGATCACTCACCTGTCTGCTTTGCTGACGGATCGCGGAATTACCCCAAGGGATGCGGCCTTATGCGCGTCCACGCTGGGTGGTTCGAGCCTGCTTGGCAGGGTCGGTGTTGGTTGGCTGCTGGACCGATTTTTTGGGGCGCGGGTCGCGTTTGTAGTGAGCCTGATTACCGCGGCGGGGATCTTTCTGCTCGCACGGGCGAATAGTTTTCCAGCGGGCTGCCTTGCTGCCGCGCTGATTGGCGTCGGGGCAGGCGGCGAAGCGGCCATCACACCTTACTTGCTGACGCGTTATTTTGGGCTGCGCGCTTTTTCCACACTTTACGGTGTCACTTGGACGTTCTATGCCGCCGCAGGAGCCGTTGGTCCAGTGATACTGGGCCGCGCATTTGACTCGACTGGATCCTATACTTCTTTGCTGGTGGTGCTAGCCGTGGCGTTAGCGCTGGCGGCTGCGATGAACCTTTTGCTTCCGCGCTACTCAAAATCGATAGCCATCTAGAATTCATGGTGCCGGCGGAGAGAATCGAACTCTCGGCCTAGGGATTATGAGGCAATCACTCATGCGTCGGGCATAGTGTTTGCAACAGGTTATATGGGCCGATAGTCGGCGTTGACTGGCATTTTGGGGCATCTTAGGGCGCTCCTGTGCACCTGTCTGTGCAACTGCGTGCGATAATGTTTTCAATTACACAGCGCGTTCCGTTCTGGCCCGATTTTCGACCTCGAACGGGTGGCGCAGGACGGTGCAAAGGTCTGCAAAGGGGAATTTGACCATGCACGAAACGGTCAAACCTAGCCAGAGTAACGTTCCGGCTGATCTAGTCTAGCGAGCGATTTTAGCTTTTGTATTCAATACAAGGTGGGTTCGAGCTGAGTGTTGCGTCGACCCATTGAGACCACCGCGTTTATCAGGAGTTACAAAGTCTAAGGGTGAGACTCCGATGCGGCGCACTTGTCTGACCGTACTGTTTCAGGGAATCACGTTCGCGCTAGTGGCGCTTTCGGGAAATGCCACCGGTGGCGACAACCTTCATTCGGAACGATTGCCACTCCAACGCGCTATAAATCCTGGTCAATCCCACGACGGACTAGGCTTCAGGTGGTTCGTTGGCTGGAGCAACGGGGCGAGGAGACAACAAGCAGAACCAGAACCGGCTCAGGGTACGAGAATTCGTGATTTGATGGCGAATTGAATCAAGTCGGCGGTCGTCTTGAGATCCAGTGCTTTCATGACGCGGTATTTGTGAAATGCCACTGTCCGCGGGGCCACGTTCAGCACACTGCCGACTTCCTTCATGGATTTCCCTTCGACCAAGAGCTGCACGACTTCCCGTTGCCGAGGGGTCAGGATCTTGGCGCGCGCTCTCGGTCCGTTGTTAGGATTCTTAATGAATGACTTCTGCATTCTCCTCGCCATCTGCGGTGTAACGTACGATTTTCCCTTGAGTGCCAATTGGATGGCGCGAATCAATTCCTTGCCGGTGGAAGTCTTCAATAGATAGCCGGACGCCCCGCAGCGCAGGGCTTCCACCGCCATGTCCGGGTCCTCGTTCATTGTCAGAAAGATGAGCTTCATTCTGGGCAGCACCTCCTTCAGTCGCACCCCAGCTTCCAGACCATTCATGAGCGGCATGCTAATGTCCGCGACGATCACATCGGGTTCAAGCTCCGACGCAATTTCCAGCAAAGTGCGGCCATCCGCTACAGTGCTCACAATTTCGCAATGAGGCTCCAAGAGCTTGCGAAATGCCTCGAGAAGAATCGTGTGGTCATCGGCGAGTATGACTCGCGGTAGTGACATGGATGCCTCCACTTGCAGTGATGCTCGGGGAGAGGCCTTGCTACAAATATACTGTCACTCTTGACGGCTGCCATTAGGGATTTCCCTAGTTGTCTAGGAACGGGACCGCGTCTAAAAGGTTAAGCACAGGTCACGCGCGTCCGTGCATCCCGCTGACCCAAACCACACGGCCAGCAACAGCAACGCACGGGCCAGAACGATTCGACCCAATCATTGCAACTGCGCGGCAGTTGTTGCGTCGAAGCCGACGTTCAAAAGGATCACGGAGGAACTAATGAGACACTCAAGACTTCAAGCAGTAGGTATTTCATTGCTGCTGCTGCTCAGCGCAGGCTGCAAGAAATCTGATTCCGGCAGTAACGAACCTGCTACGACCCCCGCTGCCCCTGCTACGCCGCTACCTTCCTTTTCTGCGGCGCAGAAGATCGGGATGTTCGCATATGCAAAGAACAATCAGAGCAACGACCAGCAGCTCAGAGATGAGTTTGACTGCTACACCCAGGTCCAGCAGCAGACCGGAATAAACCCCGACGCTCCGGCGCCCTCGGGTCCGTCCCAGGCTGATGTGCAGGCTGCTGAACAGCAGGCTGCCGCGAACGCACCACAAGCCCAGGGAGGGCGAGCGCGAGGGGCAGCGAGAGGTGCTGCTGGAGGGGCGGTTATCGGAGGAATCGCTGGTGACGCAGGTAAGGGTGCGGCCATTGGCGCCACCGTTGGCACCGTGCGCGGCGGAAGGCAGCAGCGCCAGGCGAACGAGCAGTCCAAACAACAGGCGGCGCAATCAGCGGGTGCACAAGTGCAACAGCAATCCAGCCAAGCCAAGGCCGCATACAACCAGCAGATGGACACCTTCAAGCGAGGGTTCTCGGCTTGCATGGACGCGCGTGGGTATTCGGTTAAGTAGACTCAACAGCGATGCAACAACCAACAATGGGATAGCATCGACGAAAGACTTCTCGCCCATCGGCTAACTTCAGGTAAGTCGTGCCAGGCTCAAACGGTCGACGCAACACCATCTAAGGCTGTACCCGGTCAGAACTTAGCCAGGGTAGCGTTCCGGCGAACCGAATCTAGCGAGCGATTTTAGCTTTTGTTTTCAACACAAGGTGGGTTCGAGCTGAGTGTTGCGTCGACCCATTGAGACCACCCGCATTACCGGACATCTGCCTCAGGACTTCACTTGTCTGGTAACCGCGATTTTTCCTTCTCAAACTTCCTCTTCTCTTTCAGCATGGCCCTCGGCTGGTGAAGCGGAGGCGGGCTCTGCTGGAGAGCACTCGCCGGAGAACACGGCCTACGATCTGTGCGGGGGGGCGCTCAGCGATGATCGTCCCTACCGCGTCACTTTCGGTGACACCTACGCGCCCATGGGAGTCAAGTTGTAGCATCGCGCAAGGTCATTGATATTCGCGCGCAAAGCGGCCCAGTATTTTTCTGCCTGACTACCGTAATTCCCCTTGGTCATCACCTGATTGACGCGGCGTGCGCTGTCCATGACCTGCTGCATTTGTGCCTTTGTTTCGAGATAATTCGACGTGGGGTCGAATTTGCGCCGAAGACGGTTTGTTGTGCGGTTCAAATCGTCCATGGCATTTTCGAGATCGTCTTTTGTTTGCTTGGCTTGGTTTGTCCGAGCGTCTGTGTTCGCTGAATCCGAACGCTGGCGGCGCGTTGTCGCTCCGTTGCTTTGTGCCGAGTCGGCGCGGTTCTTGGCGTCTTGTCCACGGTTTTCGAGATACTTTTCGAATTGGTCCACGCCGTCTTCCACTTTACGGATGCGGTCGCCCACCTGGGCCTTCGTAAACGGATTTGTTTGAGCTCGTGCCACGGTGGAAAGGCCGACCACGGCTAACATTGTCATGCACCAAAATGCAGTTCGCTTCCTGCAATTCATGTCGCACTTCCCCGATACAGGCAATTTACGACTGCGCGTGGCTCGCTCGAAACTAGGGATCCCCCTAGGGGCGTGACTCTATTTCGCTTTGCCGCAATTGAGGCACACTAAGAGTTCGGGGAATACCGGGACAGGGCTGTTTTTTGCATTTCCCAGTCCTGGAAAATGGATGCCGAATTTGGGAGAAGACCCAAAGACCGGGCGCTATCACGGGCTATCTGTGACACACCGACACGGCTTCGGTTTATCCGTACTTACGCGAAAATGACGCCACCGGGGGTGGGGTGGGCCAAAAATGTAAAACCGGAACTGGAGCTGGGGCTTGCGAGACTGGATTCTCTTCAGTCTTGTTTCCGGACCGCACGTGTCCGCATCGATAGGGCTATCGGTTTGAATCAATGCCGATGAAGATGCGCGCAATGGAAACCTAGCAGGAGCCGAATGCCGCTTCGGAACTCCTAGGGGTTTCCCTAGTTGTCTTCAATCTGCAATCAGCGCACACAGGAACCTGGAGTTTTAGTCGAGTCGTTAGCAGGACGCCTCAACTGGACTGAATTACCTCGGCACCTCGCCGCCGAACTCCGGAAAGGAAGTATTCCGATGAAAGTGAAAATGATCGCCTCGATTCTCGCCCTGACGATGCTGTCCGCAGTTATGTGCATGGCCGCAGATGACGACGATGAAAAGAAAAGGCAGAAAACCCGCAAGATGGCAGCCGAGGCCTTGCAGGATTTGTACAAGCTGGAACCCACTTCCCAAGCAGCTATCCAGAAAGCGACGGGATACGCCGTTTTCGACAACATGGGGGTGAACGTATTGCTGTTGAGCACGGCACGCGGTTCAGGACTGGCCGTCAACAACAAGACCAAGCAAGAAACCTTCATGAAGATGGGTTCGGCCGGTGTCGGTGTGGGCATGGGAGTAAAAGACTATGTCGTGGTGTTCGTCTTCGAGAACGAAAAGGTGCTGGCACAATTTCTGGACTCCGGCTGGTCCGGTTCAGGGCAAGCGGACGCTGCCGCTAAAGCGGGCGAGAAGGGCGGAGCTTACTCGGGAGCGGCTGAAGTTGCCCCGGGAGTATGGGTCTACCAGATCACCAAGAATGGCCTCGCCCTCCAGTTGACCCTGCAGGGTACGAAGTACTACAAGGACGACGACCTGAATAAAACGGCGAAATCGTAGCGGTGGGGTCACCAAACCAGAGTTCGTTACCCTCGCTATGCGGTAGAGAGTAAGGAGACGACAGTGAACGCAGATTATGGACGAAATGGTACGAAGCCGCTGTCCTCGAAACCAACCCCAATAGAATGACCGATCGCATCGAAGACGCAAAATTAGCGATCGCAAACCGTGTAGTCAAGAGTGCGATCGACCGAGACGAGAGATGCGCGGTGGTTAAGGCGCTGAACGCGCTATCTGTCCTCAAACGGGAATGGTCTGTGAAAACCGGTACGCGGGAAAGCGCCATATCGTTACACACACGGTGCGTGGCCAATTAGGCGGACATAAACACTTCTCAGGCCCTCGTTCCGAATGGGAGGAGCCGTTTAGGCAAGCGTCGTCGCTCCTCCCGGAGAACCAAGATAATCAAAACTGACCACTATGAACACCCCCAACCCAGCAAGTAATCCCAATCACTTGTGTAACGCCTTGTTACAACAACTATCGAAATTGATGTGGAACGGATCCCATGCGGTTTATGCACGCCCAACGATCCGCGCCGCGCGGGCCGAGGAACCCGGGCGTCATTGGCCTTTCGCCGTCTTCGGCCGTAGCCCTGTCTGTTCGACGGCCAGCTTGTAGGCTACGTAGTATTTGTAAATGTTTCGTACGTAGGTGACGGTTTCCTGCCCGATGTCCTGGGCGGCTCGTAGATGCAACTGGCAGATCTCCTTCCATGCATCCGGCGCTTGCTGGTCCAGCTACCGCGTTTTAGGACTCCGGCTGGCAGCCCGGCACTGTAAGAAGCTATGTACGAAAAGCAGTCGGTGCCACGGAAGGGGAAGTCCAACGACTTCCCCTTTTCTCAAAGAAGGGAGGGAAATCCATCCAATGAGAAAGATGCCCGCGAAAGTTAAGTTTGGGAGACGCTCAGGTGGGTTTTTGCCCCTGTGGCCGTATCCCTCTGTATCCCTCTTTCGAGGGAGCGCCGTGGCATTAATTCACCGGGAGTTCATCCTCGGGCCAGTTTTCAAAGCCTTCTGGCGCATCGGCAGGTTCCTCGCAGTCGAGCTGGTCGATGGAACATTTGTCTCCGAGATATGCGAACTCAATCCAATTTCGTTGGGTCAGCGGCAACCCGTGCTCGATCAAGACCTGTGAGACGCAGTCGAGCACTGGCTGCGTCCGTACCCGCTTCGCTCCACGGCGAGAAGCTCTCCGTTTTCGCGGCCTTACTCATTTGCGCTCCGTTCTGTCAAATGGGCGCCGCCTATAGCCGCCCTTTGTTAGAGTTAAAACCTTCGTCGAATACGATGAATGGCCTTCGATGGTGCGCTGTTCGACTCAGCGGACCTGGTTTCAATTCTCGGCGGGCCTTGGGTTCTTGGGCTGTCTTGTGCTTGCGAGCGCAAGAACTCTTCGACAGCGTTCCGGATCGCGATCCACGCAGTCTGTTACTTCTGACAGTGTGAGTCACAGATGCCAGGGAACAGCATGTCTGGGTCTGCCCCAGCCAGCTTAGATCTGGAAGAAGAAAGTATGGACCTTTGACTAGACGAAGGTCAGTTCATCGCATCACCACAAATGCCGCCATCTGGGAAATTCTTGGACGGCTGGGTCCCTGCTTTGTCGCCGTCGCACTATTGATCACTCCCTTCGCTCCCTCTGTTCGCGAGATTCAAGCCCAGCCGCTACCCGCACAAACTACAGCTTCGAACAACGCTAAACAGCCACAGGGGAATGAAGCCCCGGCGGTTCCGCCAGCTCGATTGGCAGACCAAACTATTCCGCTGCCGCAGATTGCTGACCGCGCGGAGCAGTTAGACCGTTTGACGAGAGAAATTTATAACCAACTGATGCCCAAGTCTGAATTACGGGAGGCAGAAAGGAAAGCAGAAGCACAAGCCGCCGAGACTCGTCGGCGCGCTCTGCAATACGGGGACCTCCTGGCCGATAATCCGACATCGCTGGATTTGGAGGACGAGCAGCGATACTGGCGCACTCGGAGTCTCGAATATGCCGCAGAACGCAAGCTTCTCACGCTGCGTGCGGGGAAACTAGAAGAGCATATCCAAACCCTTGAAGACCAACAACGGGAGTGGGTGGCCACCTGGATCCAGTTTCATAAAACCCCAGGGATAGAGACCATTGTAGAACGCATTAGACAGCAATTAGACAAGATTCAGGCCACAAAATCGGAAGCACAAGAGCAGCTAAATTTAGTGCTCAGCATGCAAAATCAGGTCTCTCAAGAGGACCAGCAAATTTCGGACATATTGCTTCGCGGGCGCCAAGCACGCGAGCGCGAGCGCGGTCATCTATTCGAGCTGGATGGCCGTCCGCTTTGGAAAGCACGCGATTCGCAAGCAGTCGAGCAAAACATCGCATCTTCTTTTTATAGGTCCGTTGAGCGGTCCTTTACAAGCTCCAAGGAGTTTGTGGGTACACACCTGCTCGGCATGCTCGTGCTAGCGATAATGTACCTCATGGTACTCCTGGGCGTTTTCAAGCTTCAGCGTTACGTTGTGCGCGCTTCGCCGCCCGAAGGTCTAGCGGAGGCTCCACAGGTATTGGCGCGCCCGTTTTCAGTAGCACTTTCCGTAGTGCTTTTTGGGGCCTTAATCGGGACAGGACGGAATGTCGCCTTGGCGCCGATCGGCATCGCGTTTGTCTTTTACTTGCTTTACGTGGTTCCCGTATTGCGACTGCTGACACTATTGATTGAGTCCGGGTTTCGGATTTTTCTGTATGTCCTGGCCACATTTTACGCACTTTGTGGCTTTTACCTGCTCATTCAGCTTCCCGAATTTTTCAGACGTGAGGTCTATGCCCTGTTAATTCTCGCGGCTTTGGTCAGTTTTGGATGGCTCGCGCGCACATCAAGAATAAATTCAACACTGGGTCAGAATCGAAAGGCACGAATTCTCTGGATCGGGATTTGTGCGGGTGTCGCGCTATTGGGCGCGTCTCTCGTGGCAAACGTTATCGGATTTGTTTCGCTGTCTCAGGTCCTAGGGCTGGGCGCTTTGGTTGGAACGTTCATGACTGCGGCTTTTCTTTGCGTTGTCCGCGTCTTGACGTTGCTGCTCAAGACAGTACTGCACACCAGCTGGGCGGGCTCCCTGCTCGAAACGCGGACGGACGCTGTAGAACGCTGGGGCTGCCGTCTCCTGGGGATTGCGGTTTTGTTGTTGTGGCTGAAAGCCATGCTGAGATTGTTGACCGTATACGAAGGCGTGATGGACACCCTATCTAAAGTAATCCATTACTCCATCGGCCTTGGCGGGGTGTATTTCACCTTGGGTGGCGCGCTCGCCGTTGTATTTATCCTGCTATTTGGGTATGCCCTGGCAAATGTGTTCACGTTTTTCTTAAAAAAAGTCTTGCTTCCAAAGTTGTCCCTGAACCGTGGTGTACCTTACGCCATTTCAACGATAACCTATTATGTCCTCCTCTTGCTGGTTGTGGGAGCTGCGCTCTCCGCAGCTGGCGTCGAGCTGAACAAGTTTACGGTGCTCACGGGTGCCCTGGGCGTTGGTCTCGGCTTTGGCCTACAGAATATTGTTAACAATGTTGTTTCCGGATTGATCCTGCTTTTTGAGCGGCCTATCCACGTCGGCGACACAGTGGAAGTCGGCGGATTGGTGGGCATGGTGCGGCGCATCGGGGCACGATCCAGCACAATCCTAACTTTCCAAGGCGCGGAAGTGATCGTACCTAATAGCAACCTGATCGCGAACCAAGTCATCAATTGGACTCTGTCGTCACAGTGGCGACGCGTTGACGTGCCCGTCGGAGTTGGGTATGGCACCGATCCCGAACGAGTGATAAAGCTCCTCATTGAAGTTGCGAAATCACATCCAGGAGTCTTGCTCGTTCGCCCTCCCATGGCGTTCTTCCTAGGATTTGGCGAAAGCGCACTGAAGTTTGAGCTGCGCTTCTGGTCTTCTGAACAGGACACTTGGTTCCAACTTCAGAGCGATGTGACTGTCGCCGTGGCCAAGGCCTTACAAGAGGCCGGTATCGAAATCCCGTTCCCTCAGCGAGATCTCCACGTTCGCAGCATCTGCGCATCGGTGGCAGAAAGCGTCGAAATCGTTCGGAGTTCGATACGTAGCTCCACTAAGGGATGAAATTGCGCAGCCTCATGATGTTGATTCAACACGTTGGACTCTTCTGCCGCAAACTGAAGATTTAGCTCCTCCGGTCCCAAACACGAGAAAACAATAGAGTGCGAGCACTGCATTCTGCGCACCGTTACCGAAGTAAGGCATCGTCCGGTTTTTGGTCAGGCGAACCGTTAAGGACCGTCATTTTCGCGCCGAGAATTTCTGGGAACTCCAAAGAATCGCACGGGTTGAGTAAAGCCAGAGTTCTACAGTAGTCAACGCCATGATTGCTCATCCGCTCATCCAAAGGACAAGGCGAGCGCTACGCGGAGCGGCTGGGCCCGATGGAGCAATTCGTAACTCGAGACAGAAACGCACTGCCTGCCAAAGCGCGACCAAGCTACGAGATTCCCGCCTTTTGAACATTTGCCTGTTACTTTTGACAGTTTCTGCCTGCCAAGTATCCGACGTAACTTCCGTCTGACGATCTGGAAATACATTCCGGACGCCTGAGAATCACTCGCAATGCAACGCTTGTCCGCGCGCGGCGTGTACCTACGAAAGATCACGCGGGGTGCGACCGCCACTACGATCCCGATCTTGCCGAATACACAGCTTCAGCGCGGCGATATCGTCACCCTGGTGGGCCGCACGTCGGACACTGGAGCCGCTGCCAAGTTGTTTGGAGTTGCAGACCGGGCGATGGATGTTGCGGACGTCGCGTTTATCGGCGCCGGGATTGCGGTCGGTGCACTGGTTCTTACGCTATCGGCAACACTCTTCTCACGATCTGGGGCATGGTCCTCATCATGCTTCTGTCGTGACGTCTTTCTGAAAGGTGAAAAACATGGATCTCATGAAACTCCAAAAATTCGAGACGTTAGGCCCGTTCGAGATTAAGGACGAGTTGATTAAGCTCGCCAAGAAGACCTCTCGAACAACGCAGACAGCATTCCTCAATGCTGGACGCGGCAACCCGAACTGGATCGCCACCACGCCGCGCGAAGGTTTTTTTCTGCTCGGCCAGTTTGCGATCACAGAAAGCAAGCGAGTGATGGAACATCCTGCCGGTGTCGGCGGGATGCCGCAGCCTCAAGGCATTGCTGGCCGTTGCGAATCGTGGCTCGCTAAGCATGCCGACATGCCGGGTGCGTCATTTCTCTCGACGATGGTGCCGTTTGCGATAAAGACGTTCGGCTTCGAGCCGGACGCCTTCGTCCACGAACTCGTGGATTCGATCATTGGCGACAACTATCCTGTGCCCGACCGCATGCTGGTCCACAACGAGCGCATCGTGCACGAGTATCTAATGTGGGCGATGTGTGGGAACCCGCGGCCAGCAGGCAAGTTCGATATCTACGCGGTCGAAGGTGGCACGGCCGCGATGTGCTACATCTTCAAATCGATGAAAGCCAATCGCCTGCTGCATCCCGGAGACACGATCGCGCTCGGCACGCCGATCTTTACTCCTTATCTCGAGTTGCCGCATCTCGAAGACTATGGCCTGAATTTCATCACCATCGAGGCTCCACAGGAGAACCGCTTCCAGTTCACGGACTCAGAGCTCAAAAAACTGGAGGATCCCAAGGTCAAGGCCTTCTTCCTCGTCAATCCCGGTAATCCAACGGGAGTCGCGATCAGCAAAGAAGTGATCAGCAAGATCGCAAATCTCGTGAAGACAAAGCGCCCCGACCTCATGCTCTTAACTGACGACGTTTATGGAACGTTCGTTCACGATTTCCGCTCTTTGCTCGGCGAACTGCCGCAGAACACCATCGGCGTTTATTCATATTCCAAATACGTCGGTTGTACAGGGTGGCGTTTGGGCGCCATCGCAGTTCACGAAGACAACATTTTCGACAAGATGATCGCGAAGCTCCCCGATGCCGATCTAAAGGCGCTCGACAAACGGTATGGTGCGCTGGTTCTCGAGCCGCGCAAGATCAAGTTCATAGACCGCATCGTGGCCGATAGCCGGGATGTGGCTCTCAACCATACGGCTGGCCTATCACTTCCCCAACAGGTGATGATGACCCTGTTCTCTATTGCTGAGATGATGGATGGAGCAAGACTCTATCAGAAGGCTTGTCTAGAGATCGTGCACCGGCGTGCCAAAGCTATGGTTGAAGGCCTCGGCATCGAAGTCACTCCGAACCCACTATACAACGCCTATTACGGCTTGATCGACTTCGAGTTCTTTGCCCGCAAGAATATCGGTGAGGATGCTGTCGAATACCTCAAGAAGAACGTGCACCCCCTCGACCTTGCTTTCCGTCTAGCCGAGAATCACGGAATCGTGCTGCTGAACGGTGGCGGATTCGAGGCACCGGAGTGGTCACTGCGCGTGTCGCTAGCCAACCTGCCGGACGAAGCGTACGAGGACATCGGACGCGGCGTTCGAGCGATCGCGCGTGGCTACCGAGATGCCTTCGAAGCTTCGAAGCGGGGCGATCAATCCAAACGGGCCGGTGCGCCATAGCCGTTTTTTCTTCGGGCTAGGTTTGGCTGAGTGGTAGATTCGGCAGACTGTCGAGACAAAAACGCTCAGGATGCGTAAACATCTTTCTGCTAGAAGCATCCGTAAAAGGAATGCATATGGAATGGCTGGCGAAGCTCTTCACTAAGTATCCTGAAATGGCGGTTTACCTGGCTGTAGGCATAGGGTACTTCATTGGGCGCTTCAAGTTTCGTGGTGTCGGACTTGGGGTAGTGACGGGATCTTTGTTAGGAGGAATCCTAATTGGGAATTTCTTTCATGTGCCCGTTTCCGACCAAGCGAAATCCATTTTGTTCCTTCTGTTCCTCTTCGGAATCGGCTACTCCGTTGGACCAAGTTTCTTTCAGAATCTCAAAGGTGATGGTTGGCGGTGGGCCCTATTAGGTGTCTTTGTTCCCGTGGTTGGCCTCGCTGCAGGCTACACGGTCGCTCATGTTATGAAGCTTGACCCTGGGTACTCCGCCGGATTGCTCTCGGGGTCCCTAACCGAATCGCCCATAATCGGGACGGCCAGCGAAGCAATAAGAGGTTTATCTGTGCCGGACGAGCAGAAGACGTTGTGGATAGGGCATATTGCCGTCGCAGATGCGATTTGCTATATCTTCGGCACCTTGGGAGTGATCTTGTGCTGCGGCAGTATCGGCCCAAGACTTCTTGGCATTGACCTAAAAGCTGAGTCGAAGAAGCTGGAGGCTAGCCTAGGAATACAGGCCTCACAGCCGGGAGTTAGTTCCGCTTGGCAGCCCATCGGTTTTCGAGCCTATGCAATTCCTCCGGGTGGCCTGGCAGTTGGGAAGACTGTGGCTGAAGCCGAGAAGGCTGTCGATGGCGTTCGCCTGTTCATAGAACGAATTCGACGAGGGCAGGAGATCTTCACACCTGTCGAGAGCACAGTGCTCGAGGCGGGAGACACAGTCGCCGTACTCGGACGTACGCAGGCCCTAGTTGGGTTGCTTGGGCCGAAAAACAGTGAGGTAGTAGATTCGGAATTGTTAGATATTCCAGTAGCATCCTTCGATCTATACGTCACGGGTAAAGCCTTCGTGGGCAGGACGCTGCAAGAGATCGTAGATGATGTTCATGAGGCGCGTGGCGTTCTTCTGAGAGGTATTACACGTGGCGATCAGGCGATTCCGATTGGAAGGAACATTGTCGTCGCGGGAGGAGATACGATTCGTGTAACTGGGTCCGAAGCAGCGGTTAGAAAATTGGCGCCTGTCGTTGGAAGGATGATTCAGCCAACGGAAGATACTGATTTTGCGGTGCTGGGAACCGCGATTTTCGTCGGTGTGCTGGTTGGTGCGGCGATCATCATACCGATAGGCCATTTAAGAATTCCCCTAGGCACCAGTGTTGGCACTCTGCTGGCGGGTGTGGTTGTGGGATGGATGCATTCGGTGCGGCCCTGGTTCGGAAGAGTTCCCGAAGCGGCGATAAGCTTTATGAAATCGATCGGCTTGGCCGCCTTTGTAGCCATGGTAGGGCTTAAGGCTGGGCCAGTCTTCATAACTGCGGTGAAGGAATACGGGTACATACTCTTCTTTGGCGGCATGGTAGTCACTCTCACGCCTCTCATCGCGGGCCTGTTCTTTGGTCGGTACGTCCTTCGGGTCAACCCGGTGTTGCTCCTTGGAGGGCTCGCCGGTGCGCAAACGATGATCGCGGGTGTCGCCGCCGTACAGGAAAAATCCGATAGCAACGTTGCGACGCTAGGTTACTCGTACACCGCCGCGTTCGGCCATGTTTTGCTCACCACCTGGGGAACCGTCATCATCTCGCTGATGACATGACCGAGTCTCGTGATCGGAAGGATCTTGAGACCACAGTCCGCAACAGAACCAAGAGAAGGTACGCTGGGAGTATTGGCATGTTGCGTATTGCTGCTCGCCATCCCAGCTACATTGTTGGTGCACTGGTTCGCCGGCGATCGCACTACGCTCCTGTTTTTTTGTAGCATGCTCGCCATGATCCCTGCGTCGTTGTACATTGAGAAGTCCACTGACTCGCTCGCGACGTGTCTCCGACAGAGTGTGGGGGGCTGGTCAATACCACATTCGGAAACCTCCCAGAGATCTTCATCGGGGTGGCCACTCGCCGGCTGGGCTTGCAGGAAATTCCTGAAGGCACGGATAGTCGGCGGCATCATTGTGAACCTGCTCGCTTTGCCTGCACCCTCTGACCACGAGAAGAGCCAATTATATCTGCAGCGCTACATGCAACACTTTCCCGCCGCCGGAGAAGTAGTTATCTTCGACCGTAGCTGGTAGAACCGCGCGGGTGTGGAATATGTTCTCGGGTTCTGCACGAAAGAGCAGCATAGAAGATTCCTGGAACTGTGCCCGCCCTTCGAAAAGGTACTGGTTGAGAACGTCATTCACCTGATCAAGTATTGGCTGGAAGTAGGCCATAAAGAACAGAAGCGCCGCTTCGAGGCGCGTATCGAGGATCCGCTGCGCCAGTGGAAACTAAGAATCATTGAAGTCTGCACGGTTTGAGGCTTTTCACTGACCAACCTTCTGAGATCTTCGCCTTTGCTCCAGCCGTGTAAGCACTTGGGCTTGTGCGAGCGAGAAACTACAGTTTTCCGCTCACAAAAACTCTGCGTCCTGAGTTGTTATTTTGTGGCTTTCTGCGGTGCGTTTCTGACGCGCGGTTTTCCGTTCATCCCTCCAGCGTCATCACGCTACGTTCTTCGCCTGCTTCCTAACCTTCGCCCACCGCTTCTTCGCCGCCATTACGATCGCCGCTCTGCCAGCAGTCGACAAAACGCGTTTCTTCGCGCCGACGACTTCACGCTCCGCAGAGCCGCCCAACGCTTTGGCAGCCGAACGCACTCCATTCAACTGATGCTGCAACTTGCTTAGCTGCTTTTCGAGCTTTCGTTCTTCGCGCTTGATCGCTGCAAGAATGTCCATGAATCCTCGGGGTGCAATCTATAGCCGAACATCCTCCACCGCAAGAGCCGGCTGGCAAGAGAAGCCAGTAGCCCCTCGACCCGTTGGTGGAGTAGAATTCCCGAGACCGTGCTATAAGCGTAACCCTTGCCCATATGTCTTGACCTGTCAAAATCGACAGGTTCCGCCAAACATCTCTTGGAGGAGATTTCCGTAACGCCGGGTCGGGAGGCAGATACGTTTAGCCTTCAGATATCGAGAGGAATGCCCGGGCCCTCCTTCTTCCGGGCTACGCCTTTGCCGAAGTCGAATAGTTCGTGTATTGGTAAGAGCCACATCCAATCGAGCTTGAGGAGAGGCTGGCCGTCGACGTCTGTTTTCCTGATCACGCTCTGCTGCTTTTTGGTCGCCTCGACCGCACGAGCGCAGCTTAGGCAAACGCGGAGAGTACTGATCCTCAATGACCTAGTCATTATCGCGTCACCTGGCTTCGCCGAAGTAGATCAGGCAGTCCTCAGCGGTTTGCAGAAGTCCCCCTACCAGATCGAGTTGTATCACGAGAGCCTGCAACTCATTTCCTTTCCAAGCGAAGTTTCCAGGCGCCGGTTTCGAGAAGAATTCCTGCTTAAGTATTCAGAACGCAAACCTGATCTGATTGTTGCCGCCGGGACGGCTTCCTTCAAGTTCGTCTCAGACATGCAAGATAGCTTCATCCGAGATACGCCGGTTATTTTTTGCACAGTTGTGGGCGAGATTCCGGACCAGCTCAAATCCACCATGCACTTTACCGGTGTCCTGGGCCAGCTGCGCCCGGCGGAGACACTGGACGCGGCGTTGCGATTGTTACCCGGCACCAAGCATGTGGCGGTCGTCGGTGGCATCGGCGCGTTTGACCAACAATTCGAAGCCGTGACAAAGCACGCTTTCCAAGACTACGAGTCGAGACTCGAATTCACGTACTTGACCGATTTGGCTATGCCCGAACTTCTCGAACGGCTCAGGCATTTGCCGAGCCATACGATCGTCTACCACACAGCATTCACTGAGGATCCGACCGGCGCACGTTTTATTGATTCGACTCAAGCGGTCCCCTTGATCCTCGGCGCAGCAAATGTACCGGTCTTTGTCATGGATGACGTAGATCTTCGAGCGGGAGCGGTAGGCGGCTACCTGGTGAATTGGGCCAATGACGGCTATTTAGCCGCAGACATGGCTGTACGAGTCCTGAATGGCGAGAAACCCGAGAATATCCCAATCGTGGGCAGCAACAACGCCTACATGTTTGATTGGCGAGCTCTGAAACGCTGGGGGCTAAGGGAAAGTGATTTGCCGCTTGGCAGTATCGTTCTCAACCGCCAGCCTGGCTTTTGGGACCTTTATAAGCGATACGTTATCGGAGGCATTTTCTTGTTTTTGGTGCAAGCTCTCATCATTGCCGCACTGCTCTGGCAGCGAGCGAGGCGGAGGCAAACAGAGGCAGAGTTAGTCCGCTATGGCGACCGGCTCCGCATGGCGATGGAATCGGGCAAGTCCGTGGGATGGGAATCGGATTTCGTGAGTGAGCGACGCACCTGGTTCGGTGACCTGCGCATCATCGGCATTTCCTCCGAGATTTATCATCCCAAGGCCGAAGAATTCTATGATTACGTCCACCCGGACGACCGCCAGCGAGTATCGCAAGCGATAGAGGCCGCAAGGCAAAACCATACGCTGTTTTCTGAGGAATTCCGCATCGTTCCGAAAGATCAGAGCACACATTGGCTCGTGTCTAGGGGGAGATTCTTGTATGGCAAGAACGGTGAAGCAAAGCGGATGATAGGTCTGGCAACAGACATCACCGAGGTCAAAGAGATCCAGAAACAGCTAGGGGAGAGCGAAGAGCGCTTCCGGCGCGTGGCAAATACTGCGCCCGTCATGATTTGGATGTCGAATCCCGACAAGCTGCGCAATTACTTCAACCAGCCGTGGCTCGATTTCACAAGCCGCCCCATTGAAGCGGAGCTAGGTAGCGGCTGGTCAGAAGGAGTTCACCCCGAAGATCGGGACAGCTGCCTTAGAACCTACACAGAGGCTTTCGACCGCAGGGAATCCTTCAAGATGGAGTATCGCCTGCGACGACACGACGCGGAGTATCGGTGGGTTTTTGACCTAGGCGTGCCCCGCTTCAACTCAGACGGTTCGTTCGCTGGCTATATCGGATCCTGTATCGACATAACCGAGCGAAAGCTGGCGGAGGCAGCACTTGCAGGCATGGGCCGGAAATTGATGGAAGCCCATGAGCAGGAGCGAACCAGAATCGCCAGAGAGCTACACGATGATATTAATCAGCGTATCGCTGTCCTGTCGACAACGTTGGGAGGAATAGGAGAAAGCCTGCCTAATCTTGCTGTCGAGGACGCCGGAACACGCATTAGAGAGGCTTGCGAATGGCTTGCCGAGATCGGATCAGACATTCAAGGCATTTCTCATCGCCTGCATTCCTCGAAGCTTGAATACCTGGGAATCGTGATGGCGGCCCGTGGTTTCTGCCAAGAACTGTCTGCGCAACAAAAGGTGGAGATTGACTTCAGGCACGACAACATACCGCCGAACGTGCCGAAAGAAGTTTCACTTTGTCTTTTCCGAATCTTGCAAGAGGCATCGCAGAATGCAGTCAAATATAGCGGTGTGCGCCACTTCAGCGTAGAACTGCGGGGCACGCCGGACGAAATTCAGCTGACTGTGAGCGATTGCGGAATCGGGTTTGACAAAGACCAGGCTCTGGCCCGTCAAGGATTGGGACTCATCAGCATGTGCGAGAGAGTGCAGATGATTAGCGGCGATCTCGAGATTGAGTCAGAGCCAGGGCGGGGTACTACGATTCGTGTGCGCGCGCCTCTTCAGACAGCCCAATCTCGCATCGCGGCAGCGGGATGAAAGCGTGGCAGGCCATACATGTCCAATTGATCATCGCCGCGTTGCGATGGCGCGCCCGACGACCGCGTTTTGCAGTGCCGATCGCTGGATGCTGGAAAGGGTAAATCCCTGCCGTACTCCCAATTTAAGCTGGAGGTCTACGATGCTGTCTGGCAGAACCGCCAATGAATCAGCCTCGAGAGTTCGAACGGGAATAACCAACTCCGGCGTATCAGAGGGCCAGTGGATTGGCTCGATGCGTCCATCGGCCATCTTGATGCAATTCCGTAGCCTTCCACCGCAAGTAGTCTCGGCGTGACATTCCTGGTTCGAACTGGAATCCAAGCAGAATCGTAGGCGGAGTTCGTCATAGGTGTCCGCCGGGATATTCGCATTGTCCACCAATATCTCGGGAGCAGAATCACCTACCAAATCAACCTGCCGGGGTTCGCTAGCCAGCTCTGGCGCAATTTCGAGCCAGTCTTTACCCGGATCATCTGGCACGACACGATGGAGTTGAACCCGTTGCACCGCAACAAACGCATGTTCCACACGAGCGTCCGCCGTACAGGTTTCGCAGACTGCCGACTTGACCGCAACCGCATTCATAGCCGCCTTCCCTTGTGTGAGCGAACAGGGCGGTGGCGAAGTCGTCCCTACGACGACAACGCTCGTGCCAGTTTTGACGAAGCCGAAAAAGCATGTGTTGCCGCAGCCTGCGAGGCCAATGGCCGCGCCGATCGTTACATCACAAAACGCATTCCGAAGGCTAGTCTTGGCGAACCTCATGGATCTGTCCCGTGAGAAGTCCGAAGTACCCGCGACTTACCGGACAATCTGCAACGGCGGGCAAGGGATGTGTACTGTCAAAAATGTCAGCGCCTCCCGCCACGTTTTATTGGCGATCACCGGACGGGACCAGGGCAAATTGCCCTCTCCCACCTTACGTCGTGTAAGCGCGAGCCAGTCAGGACCCCTGTTCATCGTTGTTGCGTTTCGCGAGCGCTGCGTGCCAGAGCGTATCTCGGCGAGCGAGACCCAGGTCGAGATACCTCTCGGAGCGAACAGGCCTGATTGGAATTATTTTCCTGGCCCGAGCGGTAGATCTGGTCCTTTGCTCCACTCCACCTTCAAGTTCAAGCCTTCGATGCAGCGGATGGTCTCGCGAATGTAGAGGCCGGGCGATGGCTCGAAGCGCTCTGAAGGGCGCTGTGATGCGCATCACCATGGGGGAACTCGAAGGCCGATTACGCGCCATTGAAAGCAGTTGGGACCTTCCCTTAATATGCAGCTCAGCTTCAAGGGGGAGCGATCACGATGGACGCATTCTTCACTTCTTCCGGCCTGATCGCGCTCATCACGCTGACGATCCTTGAGATTGTGCTCGGCGTCGACAACGTCATCCCGCTTAAATTTGAAGCTGGAATTAACGACAACAAATTCGAAGCCGAACGCGACTTTAGAAAGCTCGCTGAAGCCGCCTGCGCCCGTCTTAACACTAAGGCCACGACACATCCGTAGGCGCGTTCCCGCTGTCCCTGAACAGGTTTATTTCTGACCGCCGCGCTCAGCGCCATTTCCAATTCGTAGTCTTCAGCAATTCCCATTTAGAAATCTCCTTCACTGTCGGCCCGCACGGTTTTATAATCCCGCCGCTTGGGTCGGTTTTGCCGGGGCGGTGCGTCTGGAGTCCAGGTCGCGACGTGCCGCCCATTTTTGCCCTCGTTCAACTAGGAAACTCTCAAGGATTCATTGGGGTTTGATACCAGGATTCATGGATTGGCTTTCGGGTAGGAGCGATTCAGAATTTGGCCCTCTTTAATTCGTAAAATGCGAAGCTACCCCGAGGGCCGGTGCTCCCCCAGTGCCGGTCCTTCGATTTCCGGTTTGGTTTTCTTTGGGAAGAGGCTTATGAACTTGCCTCCGCTGAAGTCCGAGAAGCCCAACCGCTGGGCAAAGCGAAGTGCTTTACCTCCTGGGCGGCAGATGATCTCCTGACATTTGCTGTCGGCGGCCAGCCAACTAGCTGTTTACTTCAAACCATCCTTACCAGAGCGTTCGTTTGTGGGAAGGCCTTCCTAAGGTAAGCTAATCGCGACTTCAGTGGTTAATCAAGGAGCACTGTGAACTCGCGGTTCCTGTGGCGCATCGCCGTAGTTTGCGCTCTCTGCCTTTCTCTATCGACTGAAACGAAAGCGGACTCTCTGAAAACAACTGGGATTCTGGTTGTTGTGACTATAGCCGCTGTGGCTACCGCTGTCGTGGTCCTCACCGTCATCCTCATCAAGCAGGCTAAAAATCAAACTATTACGGGTTGCGTGAACTCGGGCGAAAACGGAATGCTCTTGACTAATGAAAAAGATAAACACGTTTACGTTCTTTCTGGCAATACGACGGGTGTCAAGGTAGGCGAACGATTGACTTTAATGGGCAAGAAGATCAAGCCCAACACTGGCGCGTCGCCCGTTTGGGAAACTAAAAAGATCGGTAAAGATTTCGGGACTTGCCAACCGTAATGAAGCGCGTTGACAAGGCCAGTCCTGAATTGTTTATAGAACCAGCTCCTCCCCCACCAGCGAAATAATACCCGTCGAGCGTAGTTCTAATGTGCGCCACATCTGATTTTCAGGGAGACAATGTCCGACGCTCTCTCCATGAAATCCGCAAGAGCGTGGCCAGCCTTATCCTCCGGCGGAGATAACACCGGTGAGCATGTGTGCGAAGGGAATAAATCCAGCCCTTTGCAGAGTCCGACGCGACGGGACATTCGTGGTGTCGCAACGCGCACAGGGAACTGAGCTAAGCTCGTAAGCTGCGCGCTTCAATTCCTGCACGAGGTACGATCCGAGTCCACGCCGCCGAAATGCCTCGGCCACGTCCATGTAGATATCACCATAAGGCCGATTGTAGTGAAATAGAATTCCGCCCTTGGCGGCGACGTCTCCGTCCAATTCCAGCACCCACTCGGGGCCGCCTTGTCGTTGGTCGATACACGCTCTGGTTTCTTCATCTGAGGTTATCCGTCGAAGAGTTGCGCCGTTATCCGGCAACGCGGTGCTAACCTTGTCGTGAAATACAATTTTTCCGCTCGCAATCTCGTGCGCATACGTGTGCAACATGACGGTGGGCAATAGATCGTTGGATTGAATCTCCATAAATTGTGGCCCGCTCACGGAAAGAAGTGTTTCGAAGAGGTCGAAAGAGAAAGAACGGTACTCTGGCAGAACGTAAAACTCAAACAGCGTCGGCTTGTTCTTCCACGGACCGCCAATGGCAACTGATCCAAAGCCTACCGAGATTGCGTCCAACTCAAGCACGTAGGTCAACGTCCAGCCGGTGCGTCGGTGAATCGAGTCGTGAACAATTTGGCAGTTCATCTCTTCGCGGTAGCGCTCACGGAAAACTACAGTCTCCGAAGCACACGAGAGTTTAGCTTGAGAACGCATGGTCCAACGCTCACCTCATGTCGATAGGTGGAATTATAAAGGAAGAAAGCGGGCCAACTTCACTCTGGCGAGGTTCGACCGAATACCGCCAAACACCCTTGGATTCGTCCTCTTGCAATTGCTACACTCGCCAGCGCAAAACCCAAGTGCCGTACCTCACAAGGGAGATGTCTCCAATGTCGAAACAAGAAGAAGCCGGACTCATCCTGAAGCTCTACGAACTGCGCCGCGAAGAAACGATGCGCAAAGCACGCGACTGGTTTTTTCGCGATTTCAATCCTCAGACGATGGCGGATTTCAATAACGCGATGTTCAGTGATCACAGCGGTCATTTGCGCATGGTCGTCACGTATTGGGACATGGCGGCAGCCCTGGTGAACGACGGCGCGATTCGTCCGGAGCTTTTCAATGACTGCAACGGCGAGCACATCAGCGTCTTTGCCAAAGTTGAGCCGCTTCTGCCCGAGATCCGGGCAGCCTACGCACCGAACTTTGCCGCAAGTCTCGAAGAATTAATCGATGCCACACCGAACGGACGACAGAGGTGTGCGATGACTCGTGAACGGATGAAAGGGATCCGCGCGAACCTCGGAAAACAACAGGCGCAAACGGTTTAACTACCGACCGCGCCTGTCGCGTCAATAGTTTCGGTCTTATTGCGAGAGCGCTCCAACTGCATGGGGCAATGGTACCGTCCGAGCGTCGAGCCGGGGCTAGTCAACTGTTCATTGTTGTGGTCAGACATGCTTGGTGCTATACACACTGTTCTATGGGAGAAGCCCTCCACAATTCGGCGAAACACAGTGGAGTACGGCAGTTCGAAGTGCGCTTGTGGGGAACGTCGGATGAGATTCATCTCACGGTTAAGGATTCCGGCGCGGGCTTTGACCGCGAAGCAGCAAAGTAGAGCCGTGGTCTTGGCCTCATCAGCATGGAGGAGCGGCTGAAGCTGGTGAAGGGAACGCTTTCAATCAACTCGCAACCGAAGCAAGGTACCACCATCTACGCTCGCGTGCCTCTCAGTTCCGGAGACGATTCCATGCGTGCTGCTGGGTAAACCTTCTAAATTGGATTTCTTTGTGCATTTGATCGGCGGTCTTATTAGCGGTCTTCAGGAATGATGACGAAACCATTCTTGTCGAATCTCGGAGTAAAGCTAAGATTTGCTTCTTGGCCGACGGCGTTAATCGGAATTGTAGTGATCAAAGCCGTCCTTTCACTCGCCGTAAAGCCGGGCTCCTTCCTAGTTTCATACAGCGGGATCAGTTACTTCCTCCTCCTGCTGTTAGCGATTGGTTTCGCCATCCGCAACGGAATACGGCAAACACTTGGGAGCCGTCCGTTCTGGGTGCTCCTCGCAATTGCCTATGGCCTCTGGACGCTAAACCAGGGTCTTAAGCTGTACTACGAGCTTGTTCGGCATATGGACGCGCCAGATAATTCGATCGCTGATCCGGTTCTGTTCTTGCACCTCGTACCTCTCATAGCCGCCGTGGCAACCCTCCCACAGCGGAACGTATTCGATCGCAAGCCATACCGCGCGATCTTAAACACTCTTCTCCTATTGTTTTTCTGGGGCTTTCTTTATGGTTATTTTATTTTCCCATACCAGTACTTGTTCTCGTCGAGCGCTACGCCCTCTAGCTATGGCGTACGTTTTGACATTCTTTACCTGTTAGAAAATCTGGCGCTGGTCTTGGCTGTAGGTATCTTGACCCTTCGCGTGGAGCCTCCTTGGAAGTCAATCTATCTTCATCTGTTCGGTGCCTCCATCCTGTACACCTTAAGTTCCGCAGTCGCCAACCTCGCAATTGACTCGGGTGGATACGTCAACGGCAAGCTGTATGGTCTAGGCCTGACCGCTTCTGTTTGCTGGTTTGTGTGGGTACCGCTACGCGCACAGCAGGAGCTGGGATCAGAAGCAATAGCAACGCGATTCGATAGCGGCGAAAGCTCACGAGGGTCGATATGGGCAATGCTCGTAGTTGTGATGATCTCTATCCCGATTGTCTGGGAGCTGTTCCAACGGAATGAGAGCAGCGGTCTGCGCACGCTCCGTGTGCTTGTCGCAATCGCCGCGATTGTGTGTCTGGCGAGTGCCGCCTATATAAAGGAGTATCTTGCCAGACGTGAGGTGGATTTCTATTTTGGCTTAGCCAACGACAGGCTTCGTCTGGCAATGGAAGCAAGCGCATCGGCAGGGTGGGACTTTGACGTCAAGAGCGGACGGGATGTTTGGTTTGGCGACCTTCAAACTATCTTCGGAATCGCTTCCGATCCTTACGTGACAACTAGGGAGGATTTCATTCGTTACGTACATCCAGATGACCGAACTAGTGTTTCGGAAGCGATCGCGAAGGCAAGGCAAAACCGGAAGCCGTACGCGGCTGAGTTTCGCATCGTAAAGCCAGATGGGACAGTTCGCTGGCTGGCAGCGCGAGGCAAGTTCTACTATGCAAGGAACGGTGACCCCGAGCGAATGCTCGGCGTGTCGCTCGATATCACGGAACGCAAGTTGGCGGAGGAGAAGCTGCGAGAATACGAAAAGGCCATGGAAGGTTCGGAAGAAATGATTGCGGTTGTGGACCGAGAATACCGCTATCTGATCGCCAATCGTAAGTTTCTCAGTCAGCGGAACATGACGAAGGAACAAGTCGTGGGGCGATTAGTCCCAGAAGTATTGAACAAGGGAGTCTTTGAGGCGATCGTCAAAGAGAAGTTGGATGAGTGTTTCCGAGGTAAAGTCGTCAGATACGAGATGCGATACACGTATCCCGAGCTTGGCGAGAGGGACTTGCTGATCTCGAACTTCCCCATTGAGGGTTCCGGAGGCATAGATCGCGTGGCTTGTATTTTGCAGGACATCACAGAGCGTAAGCGGGCGGAACAGGCCCTTTCCTGCATGAACCGCAGAGTGATTGAGGCGGAAGAACGGGAACGTAACCGGATCGCGAAAGACCTTCACGAAGACGTCGGCCAGCGTCTTGCTTTATTGGCAATTGGGATCGAACAGCTCAAGAACGACCACCCCAATCGGACTGTCGAACTGCTCGACCGCATGGACGCAGTATGGAAGCAAACCTTGGAGATATTGGCAGATGTAAAAGCTTCGGCGCACGAGTTGTACTCTCCGAGACTAGAGTATCTCGGTGTCGCTGCGGTTATGAGAATCTTCTGCGAAGAGTTCGGAGAGCGGAAGAAAGTGGAGATTGACTTCAGGAGCCGCGACCTCCCCAGCCTCGTGCAGCCGGAAGTTTCTATTTGCCTCTTCCGGATTCTACAGGAAGCGTTGCACAACGGGATGAAGCACAGCGGGGTAGAGAAGTTCCGCGTGCAATTGTGGGCTGACGATGAGATTCATCTTACGGTTAGCGACTCCGGCGCTGGTTTTGACCTCGAAGCGGCAAGGAGAGGCCGAGGGCTTGGTCTGATCAGAATGGAGCAGCGCTTAAGACTAGTAAATGGAACATTTTCGGTCGATTCGCAACCCGAAAAAGGCACTACAGTCCACGCTAGCGTGCCTTTGCGCTCAGCAAGTGTGATGCGTGCAGCCGGGTAAAGATCGACCTGTTTCCAGATGGCTAGATCATGCTTCAGCGGATAAGACAGCGGAGTGCTCCGCGCATATCGCTGCATATGGCTCCCCTTTGAGTTCTTCGGTCATCGGGTACGCGCAGCGCAGGCGAAAAGAGTGTGTTTGAGCTAGTTCATTCCACAGCTGTTCAAGTTCAATGGCGGCCTTCATTCTTCCGTCAGCACAGAGAAGCGCAACCATCTCCCCGAACAATTCAACTCTCTTGTGTTTAATCTCAGCGCAGCGAATCAGCGGCGCAACGGTGGACAGGAATCGCTCGCGGCTAGGTCCCGCATTTTCCATGAATTTTGAGAGGACTTCGGCGGCATCCAAAACGAGAAAGTGCTCTTGCTGAGCGGCAGCAGCAGTATCCACGCCACGTATCTGCAATCCCTGAAGAAGACCGTTCCGGTGTGACTCGGTCGCGACCACGATAACTTTACTCCCGGCTTCTAGAGCGGTCTCGACAAAGCGGGTCAGACCAGCAAGAAAGGATGCATCATCAGAATAGAACTCAACCTCGTGGTTGCGAGCGATTTCCTTTTTCTCAGTGCCAGCGATGGGAGAACCTGCTTGTGTACGAAATCGGGAAGCTTGCGGGTCCGTCGCGTCGGTGAAAAGGTGACCCGATAATCCGCTACTCATATACTGCCTGCCCCCAAGAACCGCTCCCATAGCCGCTAACAGTTCGCTACCAGCGCGCGTCTTAACCACGTACCCCAATGCACCCAAGGCTAGAGCTTCCTGCACCACATCGCTAGAAGATTCTTGGCTTACAATTAGTATCTTGGATTCGGGGGAGAGCTTGCGGATTCTTCGAGCTGCTTCAATTCCATTCAGCGATGGAAGTCCAATGTCGAGCACAACTAAGTCCGGTTGCAGTTCTTCGGCTTTCTGAACCGCTTCCAATCCGTCTGCGGTTTCCCCGACGATCTGCAATCCGGACCTTTTCCTCAGCGTTGAACAGATGAAGCGCCGAAACGGTTCGTAATCCTCTATTACGAGCACCCGGACTGATGATGATTCCAAGCTGCCCCCTTTAAGGTCCAAACTCTACTCTGAGAGTCTAGTTGCTGGTCGCATTCATAATCCCATGTTCGACAATTCAGGTCTTTTCGCACGCATGGATAAATCATCAACAACTCCGGCCGCGGGGACTGACAAACGAAATGAGTCACCATAACGGCTCCTTGCGCAGCGGAGATGCTGTCTGGTTCTGCAAGGAACCGTCGCCCTACGGCGGAAGGTTGCTAGAAGAGGTGCGTTAATGCTACTCCCTTTTCGTTATGTTATGTCGGGGGAAGTGCGTTTGCTGCCCTTCGACTTTTGGAGTTGTCAAGGATTCCTTGTTTAGCGGCAGCGTGACCAGAACCGATGTACCGTTCCCGTTAGGATTAGGATGGACGGTCAGCTTACCGCCGATCAGTCTAACCCTTTCCTGCATTCCACGAAAACCAACGCCCACACTTGCTCCAGAATTGAGCTTGGACTGAATCTCCTGATTGATTCCCTTGCCTTCGTCTCTTATTTCCAGTTCTATTTTTTCGCCCGCACGTGCCAACCGTATAAACGCCGTGAAACTCCCGGAATGACGATGAATATTTGTCAGACATTCTTGCGCAATTCGAAACAAAGACAATTCGTAGTCTTGTATCAGGCGCGGGAAGTCGGGTGTCAGTTCCACCGCGACCTTGAGCTTGCTGCGTTCAGCAAATCCGTCGGCGTACCACCTGAGCGCGGTTGGCAGCCCGATTTCATCCAACATTGGTGGATGCAATAGATAGGACACCGTGCGAACCTCAGCCGAAGCCCGTTCGACTGAATGCCGCATGTCTTCTGCGGATCGTGCCGCAGCCGGGCTTAGCTTGTCCTTTTCCCTAACAACCTGTGCCAGATTCATACTGACCGCAGCAAGGAGTTGTCCTACTCCGTCGTGCAGTTCTCGGGCGATGCGTCTCCTCTCCTCATCTTGAGCTTGCAACAGACGCGCCGAAAGTTCGGCTTCCTTGTGAGCCTTTTCCGCTCGCTTACGCTCAGGGATGTCTCGCGCCACTTTGGAGGCTCCAACCACGCAGCCCATGGGGTCTTTCACAGGCGAAATAGTCAAAGAAATATCGACCCGCGTGCCATCCTTGCGCAGCCGTACAGTTTCGAAGTGGTCCACTCGGTCGCCTCGCCGCAGCTTCTCAAGAATTCCTACTTCTTCGTCTCGGGGGTCGGGAGGGACCGTGGCATCGGAGAATTCGACGAGCAAATTCAACGTAGCGAGGCCATCGAACAAGCCTAGCCGCCCTACCAGATTTGAGTGCGCAGGCTCGCTTCTCTCCTAAACCAGCCAACTTCGGCTGGAATAACGGGAATGTAACGTCCGACTCGATCTGAGAACAACTAGGGAATTCCCTAGCAGCCTGCACTGGCGGCGAGGGGACAGAGTGCCATCCGGTTACGCGGTCTCGACACGCCACTTTTCAACTTGGCGAATCATAGTTTCGTAGCACTCGCATGCAGCTTTTTCTAGGCACAGGCGGTCTTCAGAAGCTATGTCGCTAGCCTCTCATTCACATTATGCTGACGATGACATGCCGCTAGCTGGGCCGATTGCAATCCCATTTCTTGCGAAAATCTTTGCAGAGCAATCGCAAGACTCGGACACCGCCGAAGGGTGACGACAAGGTCCTTGGCGCGAATTCTGAAAGCGTTGCCCGCGACTCGCAAACCGTAGCCATCTCTTGCGAGTCGGTTGTCAGCGCAGAGAGGATGACAATTGCCAAGACGATCCAGGGAATGTGCCTCATGAATTTGCCTTTTTATCAACCGCTTGCACAACAGTGCCTTTCTCCGAAGGCTTCATAACGGCAAGCTGACATCCAATCATCTCATCTTGGAAACAAGGGGTTTAGGGGCGCCTGGGTTGATGAAGTGAATTCGCAAATACACAGACTGTGTCGACGCGGTCAACTCCTGGTAAGTTTGAATGTATAGGTCGACGGAGGAGCGTTTGGTGTAGAAAAGCTGAACTCAGCCGCGAGCTGATTCAGAACACCAAGGAGGCTCCCCCATGGAACCTATGTATTACATCGGACTGGATGTACACAAGCGGAAGATCAGCTACTGCGTGAAGGACAGCAGTGGCAAGGTTTTCGCCGAAGGAATGCTTTCCGCCACCCGCCTGGACCTGGACCTGTGGATGAAAACGCTGCCACAGCCGTGGAGCGCGGCGATGGAAGCGACCATGTTCACGGGCTGGATCTACGATCATCTACAACCACATGCGGCCGCTCTGAAGGTGGCGCATCCATTGATGTTGCGAGCCATCGCCGCCGCAAAAAAGAAGAACGACCGCATCGATGCCCGGAAGATTTGCGACTGTCTGCGCTGTGACTTTCTGCCGGAGTGCTACATGGCTTCGACCGCCATTCGCGAACGGCGGCGCACGCTGCGCTACCGCAACCTGCTGGTGCGGCAGATGGTGCAGATGAAAATCAAGATCAGCGCGCTGCTGATGGAAGCCGGCGTCAGCTACAACAAACAGCGCTTGCACAAAGCCGGCTATTTCCGTGAACTGCTGGCGAGCAACCCGGACATCGACGAAGGGCTGCGTGCGCTGCTGCGGTTATGCCGCGAGACCGTGGTGCGCCTGCAGAAAACCGAGAGTGCCTTGGTGCGCTCGCTGGAAAATGATGCGTTGTTAATGGAGCGCGTGGAGCGATTAATGACCATCCCCGCCGTGGGGCCGATCACGGCGCTGACCTGGGCGCTCGAAGTAGGGGATGTGCAGCGATTTTCATCGATCAAGAAAGCCATCAGCTACTGTGGGCTGTGCGGCGCAGAGAAGAGCTCCGGCAACACCGTGCAGCGCACGCCCTTGTCCAAACAGCGCAACACAAAGTCCCCCGGAGGAACGCTGCCGTGAGCTTCATGATTGCCGATGCGCCCGTTCAACCGGGCAAATTGGACCATGCCCATATTCTGACGCCGCAGGAATTAGGCGAGCGGCTTAAGGTCCCGGTTTCGTGGGTGTACGAAAACACACGCGGGCGAGCTATCCGTCGCAATGACGACCCGCTTCCGTCCATTCGGATGGGAAAGTATCTGAGGTTCTACTGGCCTGAGGTCGAAAAGTGGCTAGAACGCAGACAGGGAGGACAAGCTAATGGCTAGACACCAAAAGGGTCACATCTTCCGTAAAGGTGGGAACTGGTACGGACGTTGGTGGGATGACGTAATCGTCGATGGCCGGGTCGTGCGGAAGCAACGGTGCGAGAAACTAGCCGAGGTCTCTGACCGTTTTCGTTCCAAGGCCGACGTGCGCACATTGCTGGCTGAGAAGCTGCGTCCAATCAACGAACGGAGGGCTAGACCGGAAAGTACATTGCCCGTTGCGAATTTTGTTGAGAATTACTATCTACCTTCCGCAATGGAGAATTGTAGGCCATCGACGTACTCAGCCTACAAAACGCAATGGGCGACCTATCTTGCGCCCCGGCTAACCAAACTGATCCTGCGTGATTTCCGTACTGTTGATGCAGCGAATTTGTTGGCTGACATCCATCGTTCGCACAAACTTGGTCGCTCGACGCTCCGGCATCTCAAAGCCTTTATGAGCAGCGTGTTCACGTTCGCCAAGAATCAAGGCGTGCTCGATGGTGTGAATCCGATTCAGGACGCAATTGTTCCCCGGAAAGCCGAGGCGCCCAGTGAGACTCATGCGACTACGCCCGACGAAGTATTGACGATGATGGAGGTACTAGATAAAGCAGGTGAACTGCAAGCGTGCTGTGCCGTCGGACTGATGTTCTTTGCCGGATTGCGTCCGGGTGAGGCTCGTGGTGTTCGATGGGAAGACTTTGATGGAAAGCGCCTGAATGTCCGACAGTCAATATGGCGAACCTACGCAACTGAAACAAAAACTGCAGAAAGCTGCAGCCCAGTCCCGATTATTGACCCGCTGCGCTCTATTCTTGCGGAATTGCGCACAGCCGACGGCAACCCCGATGCCGGTCCGATCCTACGCAGTCCTCTGGGAAGGCCTCTCAATCTTGATAATCTCGCAAAACGGACGGTTCGCCCCATACTCGAAGAGGCGGGTTTGAAGTGGCACGGTTGGTATGCTCTAAGACGAGGAATCGCCACGTTGGTCAGCTCAGTCGAGAAAGACGCGATGGCGGCCAAAGGCCTGCTCCGCCACGCCAGCGTGGTGACCACGCAGAAGCACTACATCAAAGAAGTTCCAGAAATCACACAAAAAGCCATGGAAAAGGTAGAAGTGTTGTGCACCAATCGTGCAACCACACAGGACATCGTGTCGCACTAAGATGTTGAAAATGTTGGTGCCGGCGGAGAGAATCGAACTCTCGGCCTAGGGATTATGAGACCCTCGCTCTACCACTGAGCTACGCCGGCCTTGATGCAACATTTCATGCTACGAAGTCTTTGTTGAAGCGTCAAGAGAAGCACGTTAGCGGAGAAAAGCGGCGTGGCGCGAATGCTTCGCACATGACCGCAGGCTTGATTTTTCGGGAGGGATGCGAAACACGCCTGCGAGTCTCGAAGAATTTCCGCCGGAGTTCAAGAGAGGGATCCAAAAACGATAGTGAAGCGCGTAACGTACGCGCCAGTGGCGAGCGAGTCCTAAATGTCCTAGTACTGCTGTACCGTTGACCCTGTAGGTCCCGAACCCTATTCTGCTTTCCGGTCACAGTTAGGTTCACCGACGACGCGGGCGAAAGCCAGGCGAAAGTGCGGGCGCCTAGGTGTGTACCGATTAGCTACAGACCCCATGTCTGCGGCTACTTGACATTGGTCTGACTTCATATAGAGTCGCCTCCTCGGGTTTTTCTTCCCTTGGGAGGCCTCTCAATGTCACGTAGACTCGTAGTCCTGCTCCTGCCGATGTTGGTTTTGGTAGGGGCCATGGGCCTTAAGACCGCTGTTACCGCGCACGGCGACGGTTCGTTCATGATGGCGAACGGCGCAGCGCCGGTTCCAGTAGTGTCGAAGAATGGACCTGATCCGGCTCCAGCACCTTGGAGAAACGGACCAGATCCAGCACCAGCGCCCTGGAAAAACGGACCGGATCCGGCACCTGCTCCTTGGAAGTAAGCCGGAATCGTTAGTCTAGGCTGTCGAACGTGACAGCGGACCAGGGCCCACTGACAAGGGTGAGATGCCTGGATCCGCAAGCTACGCAATACTCCTCCTAGGAACACTCCTAGAAGCTCTCGTTGTGGTGTGCGCGGTCCGCCGCAAGGTCCTAAGAAAGTATTTCGTCCTGAACTTGTACATGCTGCTGTGTGTATTCGTGAGCCTGGGGCGTTACCACATCCTGACTCACGACGGCGGCGTGAAATCAATCACTTACCGATATTTCTATTTCTACTCCGACGCGCTGCTAACCATTGTTCTGTATTTCGGGCTGATCAGCTTGTACATTTCCGTTTTCGAGGAAATGAAAGTCGAACGGTACCTGCGCATGGGCGCGATCGTTCTGCTGGCAGGTACTGGCTGGTTCTCCTACACCGTTGTCAGCCAATCTTCCCACCGCATGCTGACCTATTTCGCATTTGAGCTTTCACAGAACCTGTATTTCGTCGGCCTGGTTTTGACGTATGTCCTGTGGGCCGCGGTTCTGAAGATGCGCCATACGCAAGCGCTACTGGTACAGCTGGTGCTCTCCTTGGGTATTTACTTCAGCGCTTACGCTGCGAGCTATTCCTTGTCGAATTTGCACCCGACATTTTATTCCTATGTAGCGTACATGGTTCCGATCATTGGTTGCTTGCTCCCGTTGTCGTGGGCTTATGCATTCTGGCGTGTGCCGGAAGAAGCGCGCTTGTCGCCTCAGCGGCTCGCCATGGCGGCGTCGCGATGATTGCCGCAATCATTCTCGTTTGCTCGCTCGCTTTTTTCCTGCAATTCTTCGTGCCGTATTGCCGCTCGTTGATTGCCAGCTCGGCGGCGCATGTGCTCTCTCCGGAGGTCCGAGACGTGACGGGCATCAGCACGCAGGCCGCGGGTGACGACTTTGCACGCGTGATCCAGCTGTTGATGCTTTGTCCGGATCGCCCGGAGGATCGTGGTGAGATTCGCGCCATTGGCATGTATTTCCAGATGCTGAATGTGATGAAAACGACGGTGGCCCGAATCGCGCCCTCGGTGTTGACATGGGCGGAACGCGAGCGCGGGCGGTGTACGTATTTCGCCGCCGTAGCGCTCGACCGTCGCGTGGCGTTTAGCCGCGACTTGCTGGCACAGCAGATCGAAGCTTAGCCCTCGGGGCTTCGAAGACCGATCTGAAAATCGGCCACTGCGTCGCCCGACTCGCTGTCTGATTCGTTACTTACTTTCCAAATCTCTGCTTGATTTTCTTCCTTCGGTGGTATCCTCCTGATATTCCCTCCTCACCGGAGTGGAAGCGTCCGCAGCGCAAAAACCACCGGTGACCAAGATATGCCCGCAGTGTGGCTGCGTGTTGCCTTCAAGCGCACGAGCCTGCAACTTCTGTGATTCCAATTTTCGCGCGGAGCCGCCTTCGTACGAAGATGAGCGCGCGTTTCCCGGTCCAAAAAAGACCGCTGTAAGCATCCACCAGGAGAATTGCGTCTCGACGAAGAGCCCATCGGTCGAGGAGCAGGACGCACCTTGGCGCGGCGAGCTTGGCCAACGCGTCGAAGCCTATCGTGCGCGGCACGGTAAGGCAATTGGCGGGGATTTCTTGCGCTCGGGCAAGCTGGGGCGCGGTGGCGCTGCACCCCTACAAAGGAATGCACGCGGCGAAGGTGAAGGCGCGCAATCGCGGCTGCCCTTCGGCGATCCTGCTGACGAACGGCGCAGCGTTGCCGTCGTCGAACCTGCGGTAGCCGGCGATGAGGAATTTTCGTTCACCATCGCTATCGGCCGCTACTCGTCGCCCGACGATAAACGCGACGGACGGATGGTGATCGATGTTTCGCTGCCTCCAGGGTCGGAACCGGAAGAATACGCGCAGATCGAAGACGGACGCTCCAAACACTACGGCCTTTACCCGGTCGCTTCGCTGCGAGACCGGCGGATCGCGGTGCTGATCGATGCCGCTTGCCTGCTGTTTGCCTACGGCGGATTTCTGGCTTTGTTCAGTTCGCTGGGCGGACAATTCACGTTGAGCAAGCTGACGGCCGCGGTCTACGTGGCGACTTTCGCGATCGTCTATCTGCAATACTTCGCGCTGTTCACGGTGTTTGGGGGCACGACGCCGGGAATGATGTTTAGAGGCTTGCAGGTGGCCAGCTTTTCGGGAGCGCCGCCGTCTCCGCGGCAGCTGCTGTTACGGAGTATTGGCTATGTGCTCTCCGCAAGTGCGTGCTTCACCGGATTTCTGTGGGCTTGGTGGGATGAAGATGGACTCACTTGGCATGATCGAATCTCGCGCACGTATTTGAGCTCACCAGCAACGCGCGCGCACATGCACACGCCCAGCGTGGCGCAAGGGCACTAAGTTTTTGCAATCAACGCGACTTTACTTCCTGCGCGATGCGCGTGATCGCCGCGAGACTTCGCTCGACATCGGCTTCGGTTGTTGCCCAGGAAGAGACGCTGATGCGCATCGCGGCCGTCCCTTGCCAGACGGTACCTCCACACCAGCAGGTCCCGTCTTCCTGAACGCGGCGGATGATCTCGCGCGTTGTCTCGGCGCTGCCGAATGAGACGAGCACCTGATTGATCACGACCTCGTTCAGCACGTCGAATCCCGCGTAGCGCAATCCTTCCGCGAATTTTTGCGCGTGTGCGCAAGTCCGCTCGATCAGCGAGCATAGTCCAGACTTTCCGAAAGATTTCAGCGCGGCCCAGAGTTCCACACCGCGCGCTCGACGCGACGCTTCCGGCGTATGGTTCATGGGTTCACGGCGGGCCCCGGGCTCGAGATAGGCCGCGGTCGAAGTCATAGCGGCGCGCAAGGCTTTCCCTTCGCGCACGACCACGATTCCGCTGTCATAGCTGACGTTGGGCCATTTATGAGCGTCGGTGGCCCACGAATCGGCTTGTTCGAATCCACGCAACAAGTGGCGATATTTTGGCGAGGCGTTGGCCCACAACCCAAATGCGCCGTCCACGTGAACCCAGGCGCCCTGTTCTTTGGCGCGGGAGCAAATCTCGACCGCAGGGTCGAACGCGCCGGTATTCACGTTTCCTGCCTGGATGCACACGATGCTTCGTTCGTTGACCTTTGGAAACTTGTCGGCGCGCATTCTTCCTTGGCCATCCGCTTCGACGATGGTTACGCGCTTTTTCCCGAAACCCGCCAGACTCAACGCCTTCAGAACCGAAGTGTGAACTTTTTCGCCGACAACAACTTCGATCGGTGGGGCGCCGAACATTCCATCGTCGACGACGTTCCATCCCAACTTCGCTAACAGGGAATGTCGCGCGGAGGCCAGCGCGGTGAAGTTGGCCATGGTGGCGCAAGTTACCAGGCCGCCCTCGCATTCCGCCGGAAGACCGAGGATGTCAAAAACCCAACGGAGGACGACTTCTTCAAGTTCCGCGGCGATCGGGGACATCACGCGGAGAGCGACGTTCTGGTCCCATGCGTTGGCGAGCCAACTGGCCGCTGTTGCTGCGGGCACCGTGCCGCCAATCACGAAGCCAAAGTAGCGACCTCCGGTGGAAGCCACTGTGGCGGGCGAGCCGATGTCGTCGAGCATGGCGATGACTTCTGCGGGATCGGTAGAGCGCTCGGGGAACGGTTCGTGGAATTTGGAGAGTGCAGCTAATGCTTTCTCGCCGGGCGCGACACGGCGGTCGGCGGCGTTTTGGATATAGTGGCGCGCTCTTTCGACGGCTACGCTCAGGGCGTCGATGGCGACTTGGCTCGATTGCTGATGTGGTTCTGCGAGCATCGCGGCCTGCCTTTCTATACAGGAGCTTCGTTGTCAGTTCGGTGCTCGTGTTCACACCGGGAGGAGCAAACCCCTCCCCGACTGCGCGGCCCAAAGAGCGAGATTGATCGCTGGACACGGCCGTGCTCGTTGGAACTTTCGCAGAACTTAGGGTAGCCAGGTACAACGGGAGTGAAAGAGCCGAATTGGGCGCTTTTTCTGCGCGGGCGGCGTTGTGCGTTTCGCGCGGAACGATTTACTTTTGTACGGCTTGGTCGGAGGCGATCTTGCCGTCGCGGATGTGGATGATGCGATGAGCGTGCTGGGCGATATCGTGTTCGTGAGTTACCAGAATGATGGTGTTGCCCTGGGAATGAAGGTTCGCGAACAACGCCATGATTTCGTCACCGGTTTTTGAGTCGAGATTTCCGGTGGGCTCATCAGCGAGGACGATAGAAGGCGAATTTACCAGGGCCCTGGCGACGGCCACGCGCTGGCGCTGACCGCCGGACAATTCGTTGGGCTTGTGATGCATGCGCTCGGTAAGATCGACTTTTTGGAGCGCTTGCTTGGCGCGCTCCAGACGCTCCACGGCCGGCGTTCCATTGTAGATGAGCGGTAGCTCGACGTTGTGCAGGGCTGTGGCGCGCGGAAGCAGGTTGAATGTCTGAAATACGAATCCTATCTCTTTATTGCGAATGTAGGCGAGCTCGTCGTCATCAAGATCGCTGACAAGCCGGCCGGCGAGCCAATATCTTCCGGAGCTGGGCGAATCGAGACAGCCGATCAGATTCATCAGCGTGGACTTGCCGGAACCCGACGGGCCCATGATCGCGACGTACTCGCCTTTGCGGATTTCGAGATCGATTCCGTTGAGCGCACGCACCTGCTCGGCGCCCATTTCATACACCTTGGCGAGATCTTCAGTCTTGATTACAACCCCGGAGGCGACCAGATCCTCGCGGTACGACTCGGCAGACGTTATCTCCAGGGGCATGCGCTCTCCATCGTCACTTGCGCTTATCGCGTTAGTTCTGCTGGTCTTCGGTCTTTTTCGGTGCGGTGTTGTCGACCTTGACGCTGGCTTCAGGTTTGAGAGTACGAAGAGCCTTATAGCTGCCGACGACGATCTCGTCGCCCGGTTGAAGGCCCTTGGTGACTTCGATGTCCGTGACGCCCGAGATGCCGGTTTCGACGGGGCGGAAGATCGCTTTCTTTCCATTGACGACGAAGACGCCCTGAATTTCGTCCTTTTTGGGATCGCCCGGTGCGGGAGGAGGCGGAGCTGCCAGCGTGACACCAGAACTGCCCTTAGAGTTCTTCGCGGCCTCTTCCAGATCCTTGCGGGTGCGAACGGCAAGCGCCTGAATGGGAATCGCCAAAACATTTTTCTTTTCGGCGGTCTTGATTTTAGCCGTGGTGGAAAGACCGGGGCGCAAATTTTCCGGCGGGCTGGCAAGCGTGACGACAACCTTAAAATCCTTCGCTTCCTGATTGCTGGTAGTCGATTGCGTAGTCGCAAGTCCCGAAGTGCGTAAGACGGCTTGCGAGCCAATTTCGGTAACTCTTCCCTTGAAGATCTTTCCGGGGATGGCGTCAATCGTAACGTCAGCATCCTGGCCGATCTTGACGTTGACGATGTCGGTCTCGTCGACTTTCACTTCGGAAGTGACGATCGACATGTCGGACAAGGTCATGAGGAAGCTGCCGTTGGAATTCTGGATGCCGGGAACGACGTAGTCTCCGACGCGCTCGGGCAGGTAGCTGACGATTCCGTTGATCGGAGAGGTATACGTCGTTTTGTGCAGGATGTCTTGGGTGTGCACCAGGACGGCGCGGCCCTGGCTGACCTGAGAACGCATCTGGTCGAGACTGGCCTTCGATGACATGACGTGGGACCTCGCCGAATCGACGGCGGCAAACTGGGCATCGTAGGTAGTCTTACGTTGATCGTAGTCCTGTTTGGGGATCAGGCCATCTTTGAACAGACCCTGCCCGCGTTCCCAGTCGAGCTTGGCTTTTTCCAAGTTGGCTTGCGCCTGCAGCAGGTCGGACTGTGCGGATTTATAGCTCGCCTCGGCCGCTTGCACTCCCGATTCCGCCGAGTTGATCGCGGCTGCCTGGGCCTGCACGTCGGCGCTCGCCTGAATATTTTCCTGTGTCAGCAGGACTTGGCCCTTCGTGATGTGGTCGCCTTCCTTGACCACGATCGAAGTGATTCTGCCGAAGCCCTGGGCAGTCACATTGGTATAAGTAGTGGGTTTGACCTCTCCCGAGGCGGTGACTTGAGAGACCAGGCTCTCTTGGGGGGCCACCTTTGCGGTCTGCACGGTGACGACACCCTTGTTGGCCTGGTTTACGCTAAAGAGCACAATTCCGCCAAGCACCACCACAGCGCCGACGCCGATTCCGACCTTCTGCCACGTCTTCATGGTATTCCTCTTGGATTGCCGCGGCTAAACCACTCGCGCGGGACTTCAGTCTGTTCTTGTGTTGTCCTATCGTCCGATACCTTACATACGGTTCGAGGGGCGGAAATGTTTCGGCTCGTAGGGTGTTGACTCCGCGAGGTCTACGGCCTGGCGCTGACTTCGGACGAGTAGGGGTGTCGCTCCGACCGGACGGCCTGGTATCAGGTTGCGGACCTTGGTCCCACCTTTGCTATCTATAGTTTAGGTTCAAATTAGATCAAAAGAAAGGATTCCTCGTTGGGAAGAATGGATGCCAGCCAAGGGGTCGCTTCGTCTGGACGAAGGAAACGAGGGCAGGGCTAGCCGGCCGGTTTGGATGCGACTTTGCGTCTTAGTCAGGTCGCGGTTGCGTCAGGGCCAGAACCGCATAGCCGGTGGCGGCATCGCTCATAAAAAGATATGCGTCGGCGGAGGGATCACGCCGCTTGTTCAGAGAATAGGCGGGCCAGAAGCCCTGGGTCTTGTCCTGATTGGCGGCCAGCCAAGCGAGGCTTTTCTTTAGCTGGGGCGTTTCACGGGAGAGACTTGCTTGTTGCAGGACGAACGCTATTACGCCGGTTGCGTAACCGTCGCTCTTGGTTTCGAGCGGAGTGTTGTCCTCGCGCGTCCATGGCCCCACGAGAGAGGAGAGGCTCCAGCCGCCGTCGTCGCGCTGGAGAGCGAGGGCGTCCGAAATGATCGATTTTTGCTGCTCTGAAGTCAAGATGCCGGGTATCTTCGCAGAGGCCCACAGAAGAAAAATGCGATTGATGCGAGGCTGGCTTGAGTAGCCGCGCTGGAGGAAATCGCGCAGAGCTTGCAATCCCGGCTGGATGGCGGGCGCCGTTCGATAATCGTTTGGGGCAATGCCAATCGCGATGGCGGCGAGGGTTGAGCCGTAGTATTGCGAGTCGGGCGCTTCCCAGGGTTGCGTGTGGAAATTCAACCAGGACCACGAGCCCTTTTTGTCGCCGGATTTTTGTTGCTGCGACCACATGTTGTCGAAGGCCTTGGTCAGGGCGGCGCTGGGCCGAGAATTATTGGCCTCATAGGACGCGAGGATCAACGCGTTGAGAATGGACTCGGTGCCGCGAGACTGGGGTGTCTTGTCCGGGCCAACTTTTTCGTCGCTGTAGAAAGGCTGCATGTCGTTCCAGGCCAGGACGCGCTTGGTGACATTGTCGAGGAGTTTGCGATCGTTGGTGGATAGCGAGGTTTCCTCGAGCGCGGCGCGAAGAGCCGGGCGAGCCAGAGCGTAGGGCACGACGGTGTGGCAGGAGACGCAGAACGTGTGGTGATCGCGAGCCGCGGCAGGCCAGTTCATCCACCAGGTTTGCCGGTCGTCGAGATATGCGGCAGCCGCTTTGCGATTCCAGGCGAGGGGGCTGTCGGTTTCAGCGCGAAAGTTCAGGGCGAACAAGCTCGTCGCCAGCAAGGCAGGAATGGCGAATCGCTTGACCAACTTCACCATCAGTTCTACTCCAAGCGTCTTTCTCGGGCTGTTCAATGAGCCCGTTGAGGCCGAGGTCCGTCAGCGGCGACTAGTGTCGGAGCTCTCGGCAAAATCGCCCAATTCGTGGTTATCCCGCTAACGTCGCTGCGAAGCTCGAACGTGTACGCATCATATACCTCAATCTTAGACCTGGCCGCGAAAAGTCGGACGCGCTGTTTCGGGGCTTCGATCAACTCGATATCTGGTGAGGTACTCCCGCCATTCGACCTATTCGATGGCTTTGTGTTTGAAATGGCGGCCGCCGCAGCTGTATTCGGCGACCGTGTGACCGTCTCCACGAAGTTTGTACTTGTAGGTGGTTAGTCCTTCAATTCCCATCGGGCCTCGTGCGTGTAATTTGCCGTTGCTTATCCCTACTTCTGCGCCGAGTCCATAACGGTAGCCATCCGCAAACCGTGTTGAAGCATTGTGGAACACTCCTGCGGCGTCGACTTCTTGTAAGAATCGCTCCGCGGCCTCCTGGTCTTCCGTCACGATGCATTCCGTGTGCTTCGAGCCGTACTTGTGAATGTGTTCCAGCCCCTCTTCCAGCGTATCCACAATTTTCACCGAGAGGATGAGGTCGGAGTATTCGGTCGACCAATCCAGTTCGGTCGCGTGGATCACTTTTTCCCCAGGGGTAATCGCCAATACCCGGGGACAGCCACGGACCTCTACATTTGCCGCTCTTAATTCACTGACGACCTTTGGCAGGAATGCGGCGGCGACATCCTTATGCACAAGCAGTGTCTCGACCGAATTGCAAGCCGCAGGGTATTGAACTTTGGAGTCCAAGGTGACGCTCACCGCCTTGTTCAGATCCGCGGCGCGATCGACGAGCACATGGCAGATTCCCTCACCGTGGCCCAGGACAGGTATATGGCTGTTCCGCGCCATGTAGGCCACAAACTCTTTCGAACCGCGCGGTATCAACAAGTCCACTTCTCCCTGGAGATTCAACAGCTCCATTACATCGGAACGGGATTGAAGTAGTTGGACGGATTCCTGCGGGATGTCGGTAAACCTCTGAAGCGCCGCTCTCCATACCGCCACGATGGTTTCGTTACTATTTGTGGCTTCCGCGCCGCCTTTGAGAAGAACCGCGTTGCCGGACTTGAGCGCCAGCGAAGCTACCTGTGGAACGACATCGGGCCGAGATTCAAAGACGACCGCAATCACACCAAGCGGGCAGGATTCTTTGTACAGGACAAGGCCTTGGTCGAGCTCAGTGGCTGCCAATCGTTTTCCCAGCGGGTCAGGCAGGTTCGCGACTTCGCGCACGCGACCAGCCATCTCGGTGATGCCACTGGTTTTGATCCTTAGGCGCGAAAACAAGGCTGGGGTCATCGCTCCGCTAGACAGAAGCTGTTGCGCGGCGGCGCAGTCCTTGGCGTTGGCAGCCAGAATCCGTTCACCGTTTTCTTCGAGTGCGTCCGCGATGGCCAGGAGAGCGGCCTGACGCGTTTCGCCGGAAAGGAGCGCAAGCTTTCGAGCGGCATCCCGCGCAGAGCGTGCCAAGGAGGCAACGTCCACGCGAGGTTTCGTTGAAGAGTTATCGCTCAACCTTCGCGCTCCAACAGAACAATGTTATCGCGTGTAAACAGGACGCGAGCACTCGCTGCCACTTCGCTGGCGCAATTGGCGATCCCCCGGGCAAATTCGGCGCCCTCGACGTTGGTGATGCTTACAACGTCCATCGGGCCAAACGGTTTTTCAACTCGAACGACACCTGACGAAAGCAAGCTTGCTTTGCCGCGAGTTATGGCGCGCTGCGCGCCCGCGTCAACGACGATGCGGCCGCGGACCCCTGCTGCGTAAGCGAGCCAGCGGCGTTTGCCCTTCATTCGGCTGGATGGCAGAAAAACAGTCCCTTCGGATTCTCCCGCAAAGATTCGCGGTAGCGTTTCAGCACGGCTGCCATTCGCGATCACCGCCACACCGCCGCAATTCATGGCAATCTCGGCGGCTTCCAGCTTCGTGGCCATGCCGCCGCGTCCGGACTCCGAAGGCCCGCTCGCGAGAGCCCTCAGCTCCGGTGTCACCTTCGAAATCACCGGAATCACGTGCGGTCCACTCGCTGATCCTGTTCGTTTGTGTTTCGAAGCAGTCTCGACGCCGAGGAGTCCATCGACATTCGTCAGCAGAACGAGCGCGTCCGCTTCCAGGCCGCTCATGACCAGCGCAGCTAGTCGATCATTATCACTGAAGGCTGCCGAACGTGGACTATCGCCAACCGCCTCGAGTTCCGCTGTCGAAACCGTGTCGTTTTCGTTCACGATGGGCACAACGCCAAATCCAATCAGCTTTTCCATGGTTCGCCGCAAGTTGGAATACCGTTGCCAGTTGCTGAAATCTTCTTCGGTCAGCAGAACCTGCGCAATTTTCACGTCGTATACACCAAACAGCCGCTTGTAAGCCTCCATCAACAGGCTCTGGCCAACAGCGGCGCAAGCTTGCTTGGTCGCCATGTCCTTTAAGCGGGAAGGGTGAAGTCCAAGCCATCCTCGGCCGAGTCCGACGGCACCGGATGAAACCAGGACGACCTGGCGACGGCTCGTTTGGAGAGCCGCGATTGCTTGCACAATCGGTTCGATCCGTTCTAGGGAGAGCTCCCCTCGGGAATCCATGACCGTGCTGGTTCCCAATTTAATGACCACGCGCCTTGCGCTGCGCAGCAGGACATTTCTGTGTTGGTCGCCCTCATGTTGAGATTCGCTCATTGGATTCCGCTTGAACCCACTAGATTACGCCATTCGCTCCAGTTCTCGAATTCGAATTCGGCGGAACCTGCCCCAAGTCCAGGAATGCGCTCGCCGAACAGGTCCGCGAACGACCGTGAAGGAATGGAGAAGCAAATCAAAGGGTGTACAGATCAATCTGGCCTTCTATGCATTGCGATGCTCGCACTCTCCCAAATGAGAATGTGGGACTGACGACTGACGGCAAAGGAAACACCTTATCGAGTTCTTCCCTTGACCGCACCTTCGAACAGTGCTACCTGCGGGTTCGGAATCAGCAGAGTCACGAGCCGCCTAATCCAATAGCGCGAAGAAAGATCGATCCGAGACGTCTACAAGGGGAAGCTTGACTCTATTTGAGCGCCGGGTGTACTGTTTCGGCGATTTACTTCTGCGCTCCTGACTCCCTGGCCGCCACAAATTCTTAGGCGCGTTCCGCGAGGAAAAATGAGGACAATCACCATGCGTGCGATGGCAATGGCAGTTTTTCTCGTCATTTGTATGACTTCAAGCGCGGCTTTGGTCGCGCAGACGAAGACGGCGACGCAGCCGTCGGCGACGGCTGCGTCGCCTCAGGCTCCAGAGGAAGCGAACATCCAGGAGTACATCGCGCTTCTGCGCAAGGACGTGCGAGCGGAAAAAGCAAAGCTGCTGGGAACGGTCATGCAGTTCGACGCCGAAGACGCTGCCAAGTTTTGGCCCATCTATCGCGACTACGACGTCGAGCTCAGCAAGCTCAATGATCTGCGCGTGGCGAACATTCGAGAGTACGCCGAGTCGTACACGACGATGACCGACGATAAAGCGGACGAGTTGATAAAGAACGCAATGGCTTATCAGAAGCAGCGGGGCGAACTGCTGGCCAAATACTATGAACGGGTCAAACAGGAGTTGGGAGCGATAACGGCCGCTCGTTTTGTGCAGGTTGAACATCAATTGCTGACGATCATCGACCTCAAGATTGCCTCATCGCTGCCGGTGGTGGGCTCATGAAGATCATCAAGGAGGGACTGTATATGCGAGTCGTGAAAATCAGAGTTGCGGCGCTTTTGCTGTCAGCGATTTTCACATTAGGTCTAACACCGTTGTCACCCGCTCAGGGATCGAAGAGAGTCACCGTGCCGGCAGGAACTCGAGTATTAGTTCGTATGATAGATTCTGTGGATTCGAGCAAACAGAAAGCCGGGTATCGCTTCACTGGGGCCCTGGAAGCGAATCTGCAAGCCTACGATGTAACCGTGGCGCCGAAGGGAACCACGGTTTATGGAGTCCTTGCGCAGGCATCGTCATCCGGGAAATTTAAGGGCAGTTCCCAACTGACTCTAGAGCTCACGGACATTGTGATCAATGGAACTGCCTATCCGCTGATGACCACTGACTATGAGGTCAAGGGGAAGGGCGAGGGCGGCAACACGGCCAAGAAGGTTGTGGGCGGAGCAGGGCTGGGCGCGCTGATTGGTGGCCTGGCGGGTGGAGGTAAAGGAGCAGGCATTGGAGCGCTCGTGGGGCTAGGCGCGGGAACCGCGGTAGCAGCGACCAAGAAGGGCGAACAGGTTTCCGTGCCAAGCGAATCTCTTCTCGAGTTCCGTCTCGAGCAACCGACCGAGCTGCCCGTAGCCAGGTAGAGTCGACGCGCATCCGCGCGGACATTTCGTGAGACGGCCCCTTGAACTCGACTCCTTCCATGTGAAGGCCGGTTCGCTTCAAGAGGGCTGTTCATCGTCTCCTTCGTAAATTTGTTTCCGTTCAGCCAGGCCGCCTCTGTGGGCGAATGTCGAGGCGCTACGGTCATATCGGACAGACTGCACAGCGACAGGCCGTCAATGCCCTGAGAAACGCCCATTTCGACGGCGATGGGGCACAGAATTGGGCACAGTCTCATGGGGTGAACCCCTCTGTTGAGACAGTTTGGAATTGGCACACATGCAGTTCAATGATTTTCCCTTCTCAAACTTCCTCGTCTCCTTCAGGATGACGCTCAGCTGGTGAAGCGGAGGCGAGCTCTGCTGGAGAGCAACTCGCCGAGGAATAGCCAGCTGGAGACTCATCGGAACGATGAGTAGGGGGGCGGCTCTTGGGTCGCTCCCCGCTACTGTTTCCTTTTACATCGGACTGAGAGATCTCCCCATGCCTGAAAAAAACTCATTGTTGCTCCAGCAGAATTTACCCCGGTACTCGCTTCTCGCTCGAACTCTTCCGGCGGCCGATAGCCCAGCGCCGAATGTAAACGGCACCGATTGTAGTACTGTTCAATGAAGGCCTCGACGTTACCAAGCAAGTGCTCTAAGTCTCGGTAGTCGTTGGCATAAATCTCCTCCCGTTTGAGCGTCTTCATAAAACTTTCGCAACTGGCGTTGTCATAAGGGTTCGCCGGCCGACTCATGCTCGGGATCATCTGGTGCTTTCGCAAGACCCTCACGTAGTCTTCAGAAGCGTACTGCACGCCACGGTCGGAATGATGCACCAAACCTGGTGGGGACTGTCGTTCGGCGATGGCCTGGTCCAGAGCGGCGATCGGCAAGCGGCTCGCGAGGGTGCGGTCCAACGCCCAGCCCACCACTTTCCGCGAAAACGCGTCAAGAATGACGGCCAGGTAGACAAACTCCTTCTTCAAACGGATATAGGTGATATCCGCTACCCACAGCTGATTCACTCCCGTCAGTTTCATGCGACTGGCGAGGTTCAGATAGACCTCGAACTCGTGGTCGGAATCCGTGGTCACCACGAACGCCCGCGGCTGCACGGCCAGCAGGTTGTCTTCCCGTATGATCCGCAACACACGCTTGTGATTGACCAGCATCCCGCGCCGCCGCAACTCAGCGCTGATCCGCCGATACCCGTAGCGGCGTCGATGCTCGATAGCGATCTGCTGAATCACGCTCCGCGCCTCCATATCTTCCTCGACCGGTGCTCGTTCCTGCAGAGAACGATAAAAACCGGCCCGGCTGACTCCGGCTAGCTGACACATTCGCTCGATGCTTAGGCTGCCTTGCAGTGGCATCACTTCTTGGATTTCGTCGTAGATGCCTTCTCGCCACTGATACCGCTCTTCTGGCGTCGAGCCTCGACTTTTTGCAAGGCACCTTTGAAAAAATCCAGCTCCAACGTCTTGTCAACCAACACGCGCTTCAGCTGATTGATTTCCTTGCGGAGCATGGACTCACGAGAGTTCTCTGGTGGCGACTCCTCACCGGGTTCGAACGGATCAAATTGATCTCGCCACTTGTACAGAAGCCGTCGATGCACACCAAGTTCCTGTGACAATTCCACAATGTTGTCGCAGGTCTTCAATCGCTCGACAGCCATCCGGCGGAATTCTTTCGGGTACTTTCCCACTCGCTTCGTCGCCACTCGCAGTTCCTTTCCCTGCAGAGTGTGCCTTATCCGAGTGTCTCAAGTTAAGGGTTCAGTCCACTCAAAAGGCACGCGTACCGCAACTTGCTGACTGATTGAAAGACTTGGCTCCCCGAACTGGATTTGCGAACATTGAAATTTGACCTCTCTATTCGGTTTCGCAAGCCAAGAACTCGCTTGAAGCCACTTGATTGCATAACAATGTCGACCCCCCTCGACGCGAGCAGTGTTTGGTTGATAGGCTTCGGGAGGAAGGAGCCGGAGTTCGGTTCGTACGCGGGACAGCTCGGTACCGGACATGGCGAGCGGTAAAGCGTCGTCCACTTGATGGAGCATCCCGCTCCCTCCTGAGAGGGAGTTCGAAGAAATAATCATGGTCTTTGATCGAAGAGATGTTTGGGTCGGACTGAAACCGACCGCTAGATTACGAACGAACCGTGCTTGTCGGGGCCGATCGGAAAGACACGGAAGGAAGCGGAAGAAAAAACTCTTTTAAGTGAGTGGATAAGTCTGCTCAAAAAGTTTTGACAAGGGCCGACATTGTTAGAGATGTCCGGTAACCAGACTTGAGACCTGACCACACGTGAGTTTTGAGTGCGGCGAGCCCGGCGACTCCAGGTCCCCTAGGTATTTCCCTAGTTGAGCACAGACCGAATGGCACTTAGTGTCTTATCAGGATTGCTCTGTTAACGGCCCGCACCATTACCACTGTTTCGGTGATTGCGACTGGGAGGTGAACGCGATGTTTTCGCGCCATCTGTGCTCAACGAAGGTTTCCATGCGATTTGCCGTTCTTTGCCTTTGCACATCCGCTGCCCTCTGTGCAGCAAACCCCGTTGAAGCTCCCGTTTTCGTGATTACACCAACAGAAAGTACGATTAAGTTCGACGTCGAAGCCTCCGTAGCCATAGAAGGCAAGTTTGACAAGTGGGATGCCACTCTAACGTTCACATCGCCAGAGCTCTCGACTGCCGTGTTGGACATCAAGATTGAGGCTGCCAGCGTGGATACGGGAAGCGGCATGAAGGACGGCAAGTTAAAAGGCAAAAATTTCTTCGATGTCGAGCGAAATCCATTAATCACCTTTCACTCGACCAAAGCGATACAAACCGGTCCAGACACCATTGAGTTCGATGGCGACTTCACCATCCGTGGCGTAACCAAGCAAGAGAAGCTGAACTTTACGATTACCGGCAAGGGGACTGGCTCTGGCACGATTTCCGGTACCATGGCCTTCGATCGCAAGCAATACGGCATGAACAGCGGCATTCCCTTCATCAAAATCGCTGACCGCGTAGAGGTCTCCGTCAACCTCAATGGCAAGCGCGTTAGCGGGCCGCCCGTCAACCTGAAGTAGTAGCCACCTCAGACACGGTTTATCATGCACAAGCTCGACTAAGTGGGTGAAAGCTCGCCCTCAATTGCTCTTCCCGTACGTACTATCTGTTACTTTTGACAGTACTCCCCAGTAATTGACACAGGCCACATCTCTGATTTAGGACGTCTGGCAGTTCAGGTCCGCTCGCCCTAAGCGCAGGGACGGACCGAACTGGAGAAGCTAGCGTGGCACTCCGTGGCCCAGTCGGCGCCGACACGAGTTGTTGGAACTACTGGACCTGATGAATCCGACCATCGGGGAGTTAACCGCAGCCGCGAAGCAGGGAGCCAGGAAACGGCCCGAGGCGTTGTGGCAGCCGAATTGAATCTTCGAACTCAAACAAACTACCGATCCTCATTTCTGCGAAGTAAGATTCCAATTTGTCTAGCCTAAACTGTGCATTTTCTCGTCTCCTCCAGCCACGCTGGTACGATGCTCCTCCGCCATTAAGGGCACCCGAGCACGGATCGAGGTACCACAGCCGGGATTCGACTTAATGGAAAACTCGCCGCCCACCAATTGCAGTCTCTCCCGCATGCTGATGAGCCCCAGGCCGCGACGGTCGGTGACGTATTGCTGGTCAAAGCCAACTCCCGAGTCACTCACGGTCAGTTGTATCTCTTCCGATGATCCCAGCAATTCCACCCTGAAGTGCCGCTCACCGCTGTGTTTAACGGCATTCTGCAGGGCTTCCTGTAAAACCCTGAACAAACAAAGTGAGATTTCCTTTGGCAGGCTGCGGGGTATCCCTTCATGGCTGAATTCGATCTCCACCTTCTTTTGCTCGGACAACTCTTTGCAGAAGCTGCGGGCTGCCGACACAATGCCCAAGAAATCCAGCTTTGAGGAATGCAGACGGTGCGATAGGGCTTGAACGTCCTTCCCTAAATCGCAGAGCTGTTGACAAACCTGACGCATGTGATCGGAGACTTCAACACTGGAGTTGGGCGGACCTGGATACCCTTGCTCCAACTGGACCGCCAACAACGCTATTCTCTGATTGATGTCGTCATGGAGTTCTCTCGCGAGCCAGGTGCGCTCTTCTTCATGGGCTTCAATCAATCTGCGTCCCACGCCGGCAAGAGCTTCCTCGGCCAGCTTTCGATCAGTGACGTCTATACATGTTCCTATGTAGCCGGCAAAAAAACCGTCCGGATTCAATCTGGGCACGCCTAAATCGAGCAACCAGCGGTATTCTCCATCGTGCCGCCGCAGCCGATACTGCATCTTGAACGATTCGCGAAGATCAAATGCACGCGCGTAAGTATCCAGGCAATTCTTCAAGTCTTCCGGATGCACCCCCTCCGACCAACCATTGCCCAGCTCAGCTTCAAGCGGCCGCCCGGTGAACTCGAACCAGGGCTGATTGAAGTAGTTGCACAGCTTGTCGGGACCAGACATCCAGATCAATACGGGGGCTGTGTTGGCAACCAAGCGGAAGCGCCGTTCGCTCTCCCGTACTGTTTCGAAACTATTCGCTAGCTGGATTTCGGCCTCTCTTCGTCTCGCCCTCTGCCATAACAACCCGAAGATCAGCAGCGCCTCCACGAGGATCAAAGAAATGCCCCCAATGATGTACGACTTGTAAGACTCCCAGACCGTTGGCTGCCGGTTGAGGACGATACTGCCAGGGGGAAGGTCGTTCTCCTTGAGGCCCCAGCGGTGGAGAACACGCCAATCAAACATGTAGACGTTTGCGCCTCTAACAATTGGGATATCTTGCGGCTTCTCACCGTTCAGAATCCTAACAGCCATGTTGGCAGCCACTTGGCCTGCCAGGTCGAAGCTGAAAACGTCACCGCCTACCGTTCCCCCGCCCACATCTACATCGTCAACAGCAAACACTGGCGCATTCGCGGTACTGGCAACCAACGGAGCTGATTGAACTGCGTCGATGAAGTGCGCTCCCGCCGCGTCCTCCATGATCGAGGTGTGATAGACAATGGTATTGCTCGGCAGGTGCTTCAATCGCTCGAGGAGGTCAGGCATCGCCAGGTCAGTGAGATAGGTGAATTCAAGCTTCGATTCGTACTTGTCGAATCTTTGTTTGATGAGGCGTTCAAGGTGGCGGTCATACGGTGCCACACCGCCCACCACAACCACGTGTCTTGTGTTGGGCTGTAGTCGAAGCGCCACCTCTAAGGTCTTGTCCGGCTGTGCAACTCCCCAAACGCCAGTAAAGTCAGAGTCAAGCCTTGGTGGCTCGGCAAACTCCTCCGTACTTCCCCAGAAAATAATTGGCGTACCCGGGGAAAACGTATCATGTAAGTCGGACATAAACTTGATAGGAGATGGACCGACTGCAATGATCAAATCTGGCTTGCGATTTCGATACTTACGGAAGTACCAGTCTTGAAACTGGTGCTGGGAAGCCTCATCTGGAAAAAGGCTGGTGTCCAGGCTTTCACTATAGAACTCGATCTGGTAAGGGGACTTCTCCAAGGTTGCGAATATCTCCTTATTTACAGCAGCAACGCCGGGTGACCATACCCCCAGCTCATTGAAAAAGAGCACCCTTCGAACTTCCTTCTTGGTCTGGGCAGGGGCAGGGCTTTGGAAGAGGAGAAAGCCCCCCAGCAACCAGAGCATGATCTTCGGTAGTCCCCTGCGTTTGTGTCGCCATGGGGAAGGGAGTCCTGTTCTGTACCGGCCAGTCCGCGAATTCTTTGGCGTTGGTGGTCCGGCCAGCCACCGAAGGAGACACACTAAGACCCTGCCAGGTTGAGGGGGGTGGTGCCCGAGAGCCCACTTTCCTAAGTCAACTGGACGCATTCGCACCTGGGGAATCTCCCCCACTGCCCCGGCGAATCCAGCTGTCAGAACTTACAGGGGGGCTAGTTGTCAGGGGCGGCAACACCCTAGCTCCCGAGTTCTATAAAGGTAGAAGTCAAGAAAAAACACCTCTCCAATGGCTGGCCGTTTCCTTGCTTCGCAGCCCACTTGATTGAGCAGGATTTGTTCTGACCACCCGCACCCGGTGCTCGGTTGCTGACCAATGTGGCCCAGCGATGGGGGTTTTCTCTACCAGCGGTTTTCATCACTTCTGCGCAACGAAGCCGGTGTGTTCCGAAACCAACAAAGCAGAACGGCGGTCAAGTGGCGACCATAGTTCTATCCGGGACTCGTGGCCCATGGCTTTTTCTGGTTATCCGAGAGGGCCTAGGGTCTCCTATTGCCGGGAACAATCGCGCTCTACCGCCGGATGGGATACCGGTTTGGAACGTTTCAGGCTGGTGGATCGACCTGTCATTATTGGCAGTGGCGAGCCAGAGTGTCGATGAAGGAGTCTGCGGCGATAGGCTTTGGCTCGGTTTCTCGTGCGACGAAGTTCTGGCTAAGGAGAGAGATTTATGAAGGGCAAAATGACGGAAGCGGCGGGATTGGCCGTGGCGTTTGTTGCGGGGATGGTGGTGGCGACGGCGTGGGGTGGGGGGATGGCTGCGGCGGGGGCGAAGACGCAGGAGGCGGTGGTGCAGGGGCAGCAAGTTACGGTGCAGAGGGTCATCAGCCCGACGGTGACGGACGCGGACATTGCATTGCTCCGGCAAGACATACGGGCAATGAAGCTGCAGGTGATTGGGCAGAACATGTCGCTGTCGGATTCGGAGGCGCAGAAGTTCTGGCCCATCTACAAACACTACGCGGACGAATTGCATGAAGTGCACAACGCGAAGTATGCGCTGTTTAAGCAGTACGCGGAGACTTGGGCAACGATGACGGACGAGGACGCGCTGATTTATGTGCGGCACTCGATGGAGGTGGATGCGGAGGCGCAGGCGTTGCGATTGAAGTATGTGCCGGTGGTGAATCAGGTGTTGCCGGGGAAGAAGGCGGCGACGTTTTTTCAATTGGAACGGCGGCTGTGCCTGATGGTCGATTTGCAATTGTATTCACAGATTCCGTTGGCGCATGCGAAGGAGTAGGGGGAAGAGATATCAGAAATCAGTAGTTGAATACCAGAAAGCGAAGAGGGAGTCTTCCCGCCGATTCCGGGTGACGTGCCACTCGCAAATAATCCAAGTGCCCGGTAAGTCGCGTTAATCGGGGTGCGCCGGGATAAACCGGCATGTTGCAGGGAATGAAAGAGTCCTACAAGGAAGGAGACAGCGACTCCATCTTGGCCCTCAGTCTTGCAGGAGACATCGCGAGATGTCGCTTGAAGCGTAGACAGGGGTATCGGTGGGCCGGGCTAATGAGCTTCGAAAAACGCAAAACCAGGACGCCGACTCTCTCCTGATAGGAGGAAGGCCACACGGCTGTTTCGCGATAATCGCGAGCGAGCAGACGGTCCTGCGTAGTCTTAGAACCCGCGCACGCTGAGAAACAACAGGCACGAGAACCGGGAGACCTCTGGAGCGCCTCGGCTCGAAAGGGAAGGAGGCCGGTCGGCGAAGGCGCAAAGCCACACGGCGGACGCGTACGCTTCCGGAGGAGTCGGACCGCGCCATACTATCGATGAACCAGACGAACAAAGAAGAGCGATCTTCGGCGGAGCCTGGGGAGAAAAGGGTGCGGGCCAAGGAGAACATCGTTTAATTCCACACTCGTCCGACACAGTGCGGAGACGGAGTGTCCCAAGGATTGAACGGTGTGCGAGTCGTAGCAGCGCTCGCTAATCCTCCAAGGTGGGAGCCGTATGCGGTAATGCCGCTCGTACGGTTCTGTGCGGGGGGCGATCAGCGATGATCGTCCCTACCGCGTCACCGCAGTCAGTCGGACTTCTTCCAACGCTCGAAGTACTTATACAGCAGGAAAACTGCCCCCTGGGCTGAGCAGGCCAACACCGAAGAAAAAAGCTCTTGCCACGGCCGACCTCGTTGGAAATTCCCCGTTAACCACGAGCTAGCTTTCATTCACGTCATTCTCTGTTCCTCAAGATCAATAGCTCAGAGTTGGAATCATTCGAGATGGAGGGTTGGATCGTATACTGACGGTTGTACTGCTGGAGACGTTGACTTCGATAGGTTTGGAAACATACGATGCAAGGCAAGCAGAAAGACGAGTGCGGTTGGTCTCATATATTCGCTCGAAAGTTGGGCTATTAAAACCCCAATTGTGGGTGACGCATGCCACGAGATGGTGAGCTGAAATGAAGAATTTAGGCCAATACATGATTGCAACCAGTTTCCTGCTGAGTTCGTCTTGGGCAGGCGTTTGTGTTCTGCAGGCGCAACAATCTGGGAGCGCGACCGCGGAGCGGAGCCTTAAATTTCAACCGCAGCTTGTGAGAAAGACTGTGAGCGTCATCAATCCACCGGCTCGTGGACCTGTCACAACGACACTCAAGGGGACGGAACTAGCGCCGAACGCAAGCGGGCAGGCTAAACTGAAAATGGGAGATGTGGAGGTCACGGTCGAAGCGCAAGCCAACGGATTGGGCGCACCGGGAAGCTTCGGAGCCCAGTTTGAAATCTACCTGGTGTGGGCCATTACGCCGGCGGGAAAGACATTCAAATTGGGAGCAATGGAAGCCAAAGGGAACCGGTTCGAGTTGAACACGAAATCTGCTGTGCGGAGCTTCGCGATCGTAGTAACTGCTGAGCCGTACCAGCAGGTGACGCGTCCGGCAGATACGATCGTGCTGGAGGTTCCCGCAGGGAGCCAGACGATCGCCGCAAGCTGCGAGTTTCTTAAGGATGGCTACGCGCCGGTGGGATATCTATTCCCGCCGATCGATGCAGGTGTCGGCTATCCTCCGCAAATTGTGCAAATGTATAATGCCCGCCGTATCGCGACGCTTGCAGGTGCCGAGGGGAACGGCAATTTCAAAATGGGAGCCGAGTTGTTCAAGTCCGTCATCTTTTCCGCAGAACGACAAAAGAAGTTCACGGATGTGATGCTTTCGCAAGCGAACACCGCGACCCAGTATTTCGAAGCGGCGCGCGTAGAGGCACTACAGCATCTGATGCGATAGAGCAGTTGGGATTGCGGCTCTTCGCGGTTTACCGTCCCGGAATCCGAATTAGCGTTGCTTGAATGTACAGGGCAAATGGGGCCTCAACCCGGGTGGCGGAGCGCGGAAGAAAGTAATTAGAACCGGAGGGAACCGTCAGGTCCTGTTAGTGTTTCCCCCACCATCAGGAGCTGAGTGAGGTGTCTGGAGCGGAATGGTTCGGCCCCGTCGAGAAGCCTTGCTGGAACCGCTGTAATTCGGCCGCCGGAACTCTAAAGTCTATGGAGCCGCAGTCCAGACAGATGAGAGCGGCCTGGCAGACGTAGACTGGGCTTTGACGTAGATTCTCCATGCGTGGAGATCAAGCGCTCAATTCAGCTTCGAACGTTCCCTGCTTGTTCGAACCGCAGTGCCTGCAAGCCATTTTCAACCCTCCCAAGACAACCACACCAGGGTGGTGCGGCGGATTGCCAATCAGGGTAAATAAACTACCACATTCAACTTTTCTTGAATAGATACGGCGTGGTTAAGACCTCTCGACCTAGACTCCTTGCAGTCTGTAAGTTTTGCCAGTTCTCACAGATGAATGCGGGAACTTAAAATTGTGCGTTCTCCTGAAGCACGCCAGCAAGGCGCTCGTTCCGGGCCCGAACGCAATGTCTCTGAAAGTGGCGTGGGAGTTTGTCTTGCGTCCTGTGTCGAGGACAGCCAAATGAGCAAACGGCGAGTACTTCTTGCGGATGACCACCCGAACATGCTTCGAATGGTAGAATCTATCTTAGAGTCCATGTTTGAGGTCGTCGGGAAGGTAGCTGACGGCAAGTCTCTGATGGAGGCTGCCGACGACGATAGCGCTTCTGCACTTCCTCGCTGGCCATTTTTTGGCGAAACGCCATCACCACCGGGCTTTCTTCGAGTTGTGCTACGGAACGGCCGTTTTTCTTGTTGTCCGGACAACATTCCGGTTTGCGAGGGCAGGTTCGGCAATCCTCAAACCGGGCTTCATAGAGGTGATAAATCATCCCTGCCCCTGCCTGGCGTCGTGCCTGCGGGCGTAAGATTTTTCCTTCCGGGCAAACACAGTGGTTCTTATCCTGGTGGTAGAGAAATGCACTCGGCGGAAACCGGTTTTTCAGGTTGGCGCCGCGTGGCACATCTTCCTGCCGCATCGTTCCCAGAAAATCGATCTCTCGCCCAGCCATCTTCTCGATGTTCTCTCGCGTGGTGTAACCGCTATCGGCTACCATCTGTTGCGGCTTTCTCTCCAGTCGCTGTTCCATGCGGTCCACGGCAGGCAATAACTGTGCGCTGTCGTTGGCTTCCTGTGTCACCGCCACTCCCACAATTAGTCCCTACGCTGCATCCGTGGAAATCTGCGCGTTGTAGCTGAGCGCGAATCCCTTATCAGGATGCTTCATCACTCGTGCTTGCGGATCGCTGGTACTTACCCGGGTCTCCCTCTTGGCCTTTTCTCCATTCTTGCGTGCCTGCCACTTCTCCAACGCTTCCAGCGCACTCTCCAGGCGCTCTTGTTGCTCGCGCTGTGCGCGGGCTTGGGCTTTCTTTGCTCTCGGACTGCTCTCGTCCTTCCGGGGATCACCCATCTCTGCCACGCGCCGTCGCGCCCGCTCCAGATGCTCACGAATCGTCTCCTCCTGGAGATAACTTTTGCTGCTAGCCTGCGCCTTAATCTTCGTGCCGTCCTGCATCACTTGCTCCAGGGTGATCAGTCCTTCTTTGCTGAGCGCCGCCAACACCTGGGTGAAGAGTTCATCCAGCTCCTGCTGCTTCTCCACGCGGAAATCCGCCAGCGTGTGGTAGTTCACTTCCGCTAACCCTGTCAGCCACTGGAACGCAGGATCGTATTCACAGCGCCGGGCCACTTCCCTTGCCGAACCAATTCCTCGGCTATAGGCATACACCCACAAACTGATCAGCAGTTGCGGATCGAACGCTGGCCGCCCGCCTTCTTCCACGCTGCTCTCGATGGCTCGATAAAAGGCACTCAAGTTCAATCGCCCGACCAGTGCCCCAATAGCTCTCGCCGGGTGGTCCTCGCCGATGAGGTGCTCCACATCCACGACTCGCCAACTCATCTGTTGGCGGTTCACGTAGCGGATCAAAGGCTGTCTACTGATGGTATTTTCTTGGCTCATGCCGCGAGCTTACGGCAGACTTTTTATTTTACAACGCGGAAATTCGGAGGGTTTCTTCACAGCTTCCTACAAGTATTCTCCCCAAACCCAAAGAATTTGACTGGCTCCGTTGAAGTCCGAATTTCAGGAGATTATTATCGGGCTGTTCTCGACACGGAAGTCTGAAACAGAAAGGCAGCTCGTCGATGGAATCAATCGCGCATTGACTTGCTCTGGGTCAATCCAACTTTGGACCTACCTGCGAATCCGACGCGAGGGGATCATTGAGTGCGTGGCTTGGGGAGATCAGCTCGTCCACAACTTCAAGCCTACGTTTATTCCAAACTTCTTCGTAGAAGGGGCGAACAATGGTTTTACTATCCGTGGGCATGAGCACTCCCCTCCTTCGGAAAGTCTCATCCGACATCTTTTAGATAGGCCGTGCCTTACGAATTTCGTTGAGGAAAGGCTGGGGTAAGGCTAAAAAGAGCCTACTCCCGAAAGATTTGGGTTGCAATGCGGGTCCGCCTGTTCAGTCAGGAGCCCTACTGCAACTTCGCGCACTTGGTTTTCCGTCATCATTGGGAATCGATGAAGGGCAAGCCATGCTGCGATGCGGTCTGAACGATGGATTACGACTGTTCCTGCGACGCCCGCTTCGTAAGTGTGGGCAGGTTGTGCGTCACACCGGCGTCACAATCTTTTGTCCCGGGCTCACAGCAGCTTCGCGTACTCTGCCTTGGCTTGCTTCAGGATGGGAATATCGGGGTCGGCGTCTTTCCAGAGAGCGAAGAAGTCCTGGTAAGCCGTTCGTGCACCAGCGTTGTCGCCCGACATGCTGTAGGCGCGCGCCAGTCCGATGTAGCCGAGGATCCATTCCAGTGCGGTGGGCGCAATTCCGCGATGTTTGGTGATTCCCTGGAACTCCAAGACGGCTTCTTTTCCTTGATGGCCGCTAAGATAGGCCAGCCCCCGAACATAAGGCGGCAAGAAGTTAAAGTTGCTTCCGAACTGGTAACGCCGAGTGGCCTCGAGCTCCTCGATGGCCTTCTGAGGATTCCCTCGATTCAATTCGAGTACCGCTCTGGCAACCGGTAGATAGACGTGCTGCGAAGAAATATCCGAGGGATAGCGTGTATTGACCTCGGCCATGGCCGATTCGGTGGCCTTGAAATCATTGGCCAGGGCAAAGGCAATCGACAGGATGGGCACTGTCGTGCGACTTCGGAATATTTTCAGGCTGGAGGCAGCGTACGCATGCGATTCAGGGAAACTGCCCGCCTCCGCTTCAGCCAATGCCAGAAGGGCTAACTGGTTGGCCGCCAGCTCCTGGAACCCTGCGGAGCGCAACGACTCCAAGCGCTCCTGAGCCAGTGACCGAGCCCCCTTGAACTGACCTCGCTGGGCGGCGACCTCGATGATCCGGTCTGAAAGATTGTTCTGCGCCGGTTGAGTGATCGACCATCGCTCCTCGCGGCGCTGGCCTCCGGCGTCTCCCTGCAGCACCGCGATCTGGTACAAGGTGTCATGCAGACTGGAGTTTTCGACTTTGTTCGCGAGGGACCTTTCCAAGACGGCTTTGGCCTCGTCCACTCGGTCTAACGCTAGATAGGCCCCGGCCAAGATTCCAGGGGCATAAATTGCCGTGGTAGGACCGATCTGGATCGATTGATCTGCCAAAGAGACAGCCTTATCAAACTGTCCGAGAAGAGTGGCATAGTTGGAGGCCAGATCGTTCGGGGCGGTCGCGTCGCGTGGATACTCCTGCATCGCCAATTCTTCGGCTTCCATTTCCTTGTCGAGGTCACCCGTCACCATCCAGTGGTATCCCCTCGTGATGGAAAGTCTTTCGCGCTCGCTGACGCGATCACGCAGTGCGTAAGCCTTCTGTTCGTTAGCCGAGGCCAACTCGCTCTCCCCAAGGTTGGCGTACAGCACACCCAGGCGGTCATAGGCGAGGGCAAAATTGGGATCGAGCTCAATGGCACGCCGGTAGTGAGGAATTGCCTCGGTTTCGCGACCTTCGCCCATTTTCTGAACGCCGGCGCTGTATTCTCTCAAGGCTTCCAGCGAGGATGTTGTGGCCTCCTTCAAAGGCCGGTCGAATTTCTGGATAGAGGCCAAAGATTCGCCCAGTTTTTCTCGCAGCCTCGACACGGCTTTGCCAACTCCTTCCAGAACGCGCTCCTTGCTTTCCACTTCCACCTGCTCGCTGGCCAGTCGGTCGCCGCTTTGGCAGTTTATGGCGTCCAAGTCAACGACATAGTGACTGCCGAGGCTAGCGATAGAACCGACCAGCATGGCCTTGATGTTTTCGCGCTGGCAAATTTCCAATCCCCGACTCCTGGTCACGCGTTCGTCAGGTGACAGGCCCATGTACTTGAGGGTCTCGCGGACCTTCTCGTCGGATACCAGGTTCAAAAAAGGAGATTGCTGTAGTTGAACCGTCAGAGCTTGCTTCAGCGTGCCATCGAAGACGGGTTCATTCGTCGTGTTGACGAAATCGGCGAGCAGGACGGAGTCCTTTTCCGTGAGTGCATGCACCTGCCTGGAACGCCAGTAGAGCGCGCCGACGGCAATGATTACGAAAAGTGCGGCGGCAGCAATCAGGAATCGCCAGTCGCGCGTTATGAGTCTTTTCACCTGCGTTGATGGCGCAGCCGAAGGCGCTGCTGTTTGTTCCATCGAAACCTGTGATGGAGCCGTCGAAGGGGCAGCCGACGATGAGATGGCAACTTCTTCGGGCAACGTGTGCTGGGCGGTACGCCCGGAATCCGTATCACGCTTCAGCCGCTGCAAATCTGTGCGAATGTCGGCGGCGTGCTGATAACGAAGGTTACGGTCTCTCTCCAACGCCTTGTTGATGACGTCTTCCAACTTAGGCGGGATGTCTGGGTTCAAACGCACGGGCGGCACGGGTGGGCGCTCCAAGATGGCGTTGAAAATCAGTGCCGAGGTGTCACCACGAAACGGTAGTGCGCCGGTGGACATTTCGTACAGCACCGTGCCAAACGAGAAAAGATCCGTGCGGGTGTCGAGTTCCTTGCCGCGCACCTGCTCGGGCGACATGTACGCGACCGTGCCGAGCGTGGTCCCGGGACTGGTAAGGTGCTGCTCATCAATCGTCCGCGTCTCCTCCTCCGCAAATGTTTGGGTGGGGTGCCCGGACGGCGGTGCCACCTTCGCAAGTCCGAAATCTAGAATCTTGGCGTGACCGCGCTTGGTCACGAATATGTTCGCAGGCTTGATGTCGCGGTGAACGATGCCTTGGGCATGAGCGGCTTCCAGAGCATCAGCGACTTCAATGCCAATGTTCAGCAGTTGCTCTATCTCGATTGGGCGACCCATGATGGTGTTCTTCAGGGTCACACCATCTAGGTGTTCCATAGCGATGAACGAACGACCCTCATGCTTGCCGATTTCGTAGATGGTGCAGATGTTGGGGTGGTTTAAGCCAGAGGCCGCACGTGCCTCTCGGCGAAAACGCTCTAGCGCCTGGGGGTCTTGGGCTAGGTCGTCAGGAAGAAACTTAAGGGCGACGAAACGGCCAAGCTCGGTGTCCTCGGCCTTATAGACCACACCCATTCCTCCACCGCCCAGCTTTTCAAGAATGCGGTAATGAGAGACGGTCTGCCCGACAAGTGATTGGGATTCCGCCATTTGCCGCTCATCTTAGGTTGCGACTTGGGGCAAGTCAACGAACCGTAGCAACGACTGTAGTAGGTGTAGTAGGTCCTAGGGGAGGAGGGTGCACGTTGCATTGCAGGGGAGCCTCCCCCTCCTTACGGCTACTACAAACGAAGGAGGAAAATCGAAAAGCACTTGATTGCATAACAATGTCGGCCCCTCTCGACGCGATCGGACTTTTGTTGATAGGCTTCGGGAGGAAGGAGCCGGAGTTCGGTTCGTACGCGGGACAGCTCGGTACCGGACATGGCGAGCGGTAAAGCGTCGTCCACTTGATGGAGCATCCCGCTCCCTCGTGAGAGGGAGTTCGAAGAAATAATCATGGTCGAAGTTTTGATCGAAGAGATGTTTTGGGTCGGACTGAAACCGACCGCTAGATTACGAACGAACCGTGCTTGCCGGCGCCGATCAGAAAGACAGCCAGGAAGCGGAAGAAAAACTCTTATAAGTGAATGGAGAAGTCTGCTCAAAAAGTGTTTGACAGGGCCGACATTGTTAGAGATGTCCGGTAATGCGACTTATCGGGAGTTGTCATCTCGCTTACGAATCGCAGCTGCTCCAGCGTTCGACCGTGCATCCGTCCAGATTTGTCCCTGACTCTGGACTACACTCAAGGGTGTAGGTTGGGGGGTGTCCGGTGCCGAACGCGGATCAGCGAATGCAAATCGGTCACATTGCCAAACAGATAGGCTTGAGTGCAGACGCCATACGCTTCTATGAGCGGAACAAGTTGCTTGCAGCGCCCACACGCAGCGAAAGCGGCTTTCGTCTGTACTCTTCCGATGACCTTGCTGCTTTGCAGTTCATTCGCAGTTTACAGACGCTAAGTTTCTCGCTGAACGAGATTCGTGAATTTGTCTCTCTGAGAACCAATGACCTTCGCGCCTGCTCCGCAGTGCGGAATATGCTTGATCACAAGTTAAAAGCCATTCACGCAAAAAGAATCGCGCTGGCAAAGTTGGAAGATGAACTGAAGACCGCGCTGACAAAGTGCAACGCTCAACTCAAGCGTTCAAATGGAAAGAAGAATGGTCGCTGCCCAGTCCTGACGGTCTTTGACAAATCCAAGCACAAGGGTGCGGAATGAAGATCGAAGTCTTGTATGTGCCGAATTGTCCGAACCATGCCGTGGCACTTGAGCGGCTACGTGAAGTTCTCTCTGCCGAGAGTTTTCAGAAACACGTTAGCGAAGTGCTGGTCAGAGATGCCGAGATGGCACAATCGCTCCAGTTTCCCGGCTCACCTACAATTCGCGTAAACGGGCACGACGTTGAACCGCAAAGCGAAAGAACCGCTGTGTTTGGACTCATGTGTCGCCTGTATTCGGATGGCAGTGGTGCTCCCTCTCAGCGGTGGCTACGTGCTGCAATCGAAAAAGCGCGTGGCTTGAGGGTCTGATGACCGGTTGGAAGACAAGCGGTGCATCTGTAGCTGCGGTGCTCTCATCGCTGCTCACGTTGGGCTGCTGCCTACCGCTGCCATTTTTAGGTGCTGCAGGTATAGCCGGGGCCTCCGTCTTCTTGGCTGGTGCCCGACCTTGGCTCTTAGGGCTTTCAATCATTCTTCTTGGACTGGGCTTCTTTCAAGTCTATCGAGGGATGCGTTGCCGGGCGCGTCAAAGTAAGACTGCTATCGCTTTGCTGGCTCTAGCGACAGTCGTTGTAGTTCTTCTTCTTCTCTTTCCTCAAGTCATTGCCAGCGTACTTGCAGATATTTCGAGCAGACAACGATGAAGCAACGCCTAAGCATTCTGACCATCGTCGTTCTCGTCGCAGGGCTACTGACTTTAGGCTGGCACTTCTATGGCGGAGAAAAAGTTCCGGCAGGACAGCCGCCACTGGCATCACTCACATCAAGCAACTTCGACCAATTGCGGACAGCTTTCAACGGCGCTTCTGGAGACGTTCGTATCGTCCTACTGCTCTCGCCAACGTGACCGACTTGTCTGCGGGGGTCTTCCGCAGTTGAAGAAGTGCTAAAGCAGAATCAGAATCCGCGCATCCGTGTCTTTGTAGTGTGGGAACCGATTCTGCCAACGGACTATTCCAGTCCGGGTACCGCGATCTTGGGCAGGTTGTCTGACCCAAGAGTTGAGCAGTACTGGGATAAGAACCACCTGTTTGCAGAACAACTGGGTCACAGGATTGAGTCTGACGCAAGTCAGCCTCACCCAAACTGCTGCACCCGCAAAGGCATTCAGTGGGATGAAGTTGCCGTCTATCCTAAAGACGCACACTGGGACGAACAACTTCCGCGTGCCATCTTCTTAAACGGTCCAGTGGTGCATGCACTCGATTTCTCGAAAGTAGTCACTGATCTACTTTTCAAGTTAACGTCAAGCGATGACAAGGCAATTGGAACCTTGCTGTAGCTCGCCAGCCGCGATCTGCTACTGGTTCGTGGTCTCGCTGATTGCGTGGGGAGTGCTGAGCCTCATAGGAATTTATTGGCGTCCTCTCCATGCGTCATCAGCGGCTGCTTGCCTTTTCGCCATGGCCATCGGTTGCATCGCCAACTGGACCAGGAATCGTTCTTTTCACTGCGCGATCACTGGGCCATTGTTTCTGATCGGCGGCATCGTGTTCCTGCTCTCAGCAGAGCGATTGCTCCGCGTTAACACGGATTGGGTTTGGACATTCGTCTTGATCGGGACAGGGATCGCATTCCTGCTTGAATGGCGGTATGCGAAGCGTTCTGCGTCTTTGAGAGGGTGAGTTCGAACGGACAAGTGAAAATCGGCGAAACCGACTTGATGTCCGGTAATCACGACTTACCAGGAGCTGAGTCAAGAAGTTCAATCACTGTTACTGAGCAGCACCGCTCACTTAAGGTTGCGAAAAGCCAGCCTTCGCCCTCACAATGCGCCGAAGATGTTCCAACGTGATAGGCTGCAAAACTTTCCTTAGGAGGCGCACATGAGAGTCATGCGGCATATTCACCGCACCGCTTCCGCACCAAGCGACCACTCTGGAAATACAGCGGCTTTGCCATCGAAACGCATAGCAGTGCCGATTACCGTTCGGTGAAAGGACAGTTGCAAAAATCCAAGAGGCACGTCTCGGTTCGCGGACTCAACCGAGACTGCAATCACGATCTGAAGAATCTGTTTAAGAGTGCTGCCACCATCGCTTCGGTCAAACCGGGTCCGTTCCAGGAATTCTACGCGGCCTTGCTTGCCAAAGGGATGAGACCGGAGATGGCACGTCTGACCTTGGCGAGGAAGATTGCCACGATCGTTCTGATCGTATGGAAGAAAGGAGTGAGCTTCGACGCCCAGTATCTGAAACACAAACAGCTTGAGTGTCTCTGATCGAGTCGCTTCATCCCGGGGATCCTCCTGGCGGTGACTGTCGGGTTCTCGAGACACTCTGGTTCGAGAGCGAGTCTCAGCTGATAAGTTAGGCGCTGCGTGCTTCGGGCACCCAGTCTCACACCCGACCCTAGCAGCCTGTGGTGAAAATCGGTTGGTAACCTGAAGTAACTTCCCTGCCTCGGAAATCTCTGTAGAATGCGGAACAGATTTGAGGAGAACTGCTGATGGGCATGGGAACGCGGCGGCGAAGACAGCGACAAGAGCAGATGTGGATCGCACAGCAGGAACTAGCGAAGGGGCCGGCACATCCTTTTTACAAGCGGGTGAATGAATTGTTGGAAGAGAGGAAGTTTGACGAGTTTGCCGAGAGGGAGTGCGCGAAGTTTTACGCGGAAAACATGGGACGACCCTCTTTGGCGCCAGGGATCTATTTTCGTTTGTTGTTGGTGGGCTATTTTGAGGGCCTCGATTCCGAGCGGGGCATCGCCTGGCGGGTGGCGGACTCGTTGGGCCTACGGAGATTTCTGGGAATCGGCATCGACGAGCAAACCCCGGATCATTCGACCATTTCACGGACACGGCGGCTGATCGATGTGGAGACGCACCACAAAGTGTTCTTCTGGATTTTGGAAGTGCTGCGAGAGCAGGGGCTGGTGAAGGGCAAGACGGTGGGGATCGACGCGACCACGCTGGAGGCCAACGCGGCGATGCGTTCGATCGTGCGGCGCGATACGGGTGAGAGTTACGAGGAATTTTTGCAGGGCTTGGCCAAGGAATCGGGAATCGAGACGCCCACGCGGGAAGACCTAGCGCGAGTGGATCGCACGCGGAAGAACAAGGCCAGCAACGAAGATTGGGTGAATCCGCATGATGGAGATGCGCGCATCGCCAAGATGAAAGATGGGCGAACGCATCTGGCACACAAAGCCGAGCATGCCGTGGATCTGAAGACCGGTGCGGTGTTGGCGGTGACGCTGCAGGAAGCCGATTCGGGGGACACCACCACGGTGGTCGAGACTCTAGCGCAGGCCGGTGAGAACGTGGCGGAGTTGATCGGGACAGAAAAGCCGAGCCAGAAACCCAAAGCGCATTTGAAGGGCATCGAAGAAATGGTTGCCGATAAGGGCTACCACAGTGGAGCGGTGGTAATGAATCTGCAGAGTGCGGAAGTGCGGGCTTACATTTCGGAGAAGAAGCAGCCCGGGCACAGACATTGGGGAGGCAAAGCCGAGGAGCAGCAAGCGGTCTATGCGAACCGCAGGCGAGTGCAGGGCGCCTATGGCCAGCGCCTGCTGCGGAGGAGAGGCGAGCTGCTCGAGCGGAATTTCGCGCACTGCTACGATACGGGCGGAATGAGACGAACACATTTACGAGGGCACAAGAATATTCTCAAGCGACTGTTGATCCATGTTGGCGCGTTCAATCTAAGCCTGATCTTGCGCACCCTACTGGGATCCGGGACGCCTCGAGAGGTGGAAAATCGCAGGACCTCGCTTATTCTTGTGCTCTTATTCTGGTTCCGAAATCTTTCAGCACCTGCGTGTCACAGAAAGTCTTCCTCTTCATCATTCAAATTCAGCTCGCGTCGAAATCGCCGCCATCTCAGGTAAAAACTTCGCCACTCCGGAAGGCGCGATTCTGCCACGGGCTGCTAGGCCCTCTCGGATAACCAGAAAAAGCCATGGGCCACGAGCCCCGGATAGAACTATGGTCGCCACTTGACCGCCGTTCTGCTTTGTTGGTTTCGGAACTGACAGGGCTTCGTTGCCAAGAAGCGATGAAAACCGCTGGTAGAGAAAACCCCAACCGCTGGGCCACATTGCTCAGCAACCGAGCACTTGGTGCGGCACGGAGAGCGGCGATTTGCTTCGTTGAATGTATGCTTGACCTTGCCGCTGCGTTACTTCTTCATTGTCGGCTTAACCGGAAGGTATTCGCTTAGGTCCCGGTTAACGCGGTTGCCGGACAAGTCCTATAAAAGGGAATGTCAAGAGACATATCGCGGCGTCGACTCGGTGCCGAAGCTTTTTTGTCTCGGCATTCAGCCCAATCGTTTGAACGTGCACGCGCGATCGACGAGTGGTCTTCCTCAGGAAGCCGTTGCTTCGTTTCGTAGTATGAATCGGTGAGAGTGTTCTTCCCGCCTGTGGTTCCATTTCAACTGTAGTGACGGCGCCATCCGTTTCTTGAAACTAAACAAGCGTAACGGTTATCCGCCCAGCTAAGCGGTAACTCATGGTCCTATTGGAGACTCGTGGCCTATGACTTTCTTTGGTTATCCAAGGGGGCATAGGGTGGAGTCGGAGACTCTCATGTTCTAACAACACGGTGGCCTGACTTGTCCGGTGGATACTCGCCCTCGAACCAAGCGTCTCAAGAACCCGACGGCCACCGCCAAGGATGATCCCCAGGATGGAACGGACTCTCTGTCAGAGGCGCTCAAGCTGCTTGTTTTAAATAGTTGGCGTCGAAACTGACTCCTTTCTTCCAGACGATCAGAGTGATCGCGGCAATCTTCCGCGCCAAGGTGAGACGAGCCATCGTTGGTCGCATCCCTTTGGCGAGCAAGTTCTGGTAAAAATCGCGGAGCGGTCCAGCGCAGGTGCTCGCCCTCATGGCCGCACCCTTGAAGACATCCTTGAGATCGTGGTTATGGTTCGCATTCAGCCCACGAAGTTGCGGTGGTTTCTTGGAACGTTGCAGCTGTCCCTGGATAGAGCGGTATTGCGCGCTGTCGTGAGACTCCAACGCAAGCCCGCTGTAGGTCCACAGTTGGCGCTTGGTGCGGAAGCGGTGGGGCGTCTGCATCAACGCCACCAAGTGAGCCGCCCGAAGCGAACCAATACCAGGAATTTGGCGTAGCAACTTCGTTGCGCGGTGCTTCCTAGCTTCGGCCAGCAGCTCTTTCCGGGCTTGTTGGCGCAAAAAACGCAGGGCGTCGAGTTGTTGGTAGTAAAGCTCTGCCCGCCGGCGCACGCCAGGTTCCGTGATCTTGCTCAACCATTCCGAGCGGTAACGCGGTGCGTAAACTTGTGTCCCGGCACAGGGAATAGCCCAGCTTCGATACAAAGCCTTGAGCCGATTCATCACCCGCACCAGATCCTTGCTAATCGTCAAATAGCTTCGGGACAATTCCTTCAACATGCGCAGGCCGTTCTCTCCATGGTAGACCGCGGAAAGCGCTCCATTGCGCAGCAGCTCGGCTAATTTCCGGGCATCGATGCGGTCACTCTTGCTGCCTTGTTTCAGCAAGGCATTCTTTCGGGGATTACACACTACGAGCTCGGTGACGTGTGGCTTCAACAGGTCATACAACCAGGCCGCCCAAGTGCCTTCTTCAAAGGTGACCTGCAGGTTGCCGCTTAGTCCTTGGAAAAACTGGAGAATCGTGCTGGCCTTGGTTTCGATGATGCATTCCATCACTAGCTTGCCAGAACAATTTCGAACCGCGATCGAGATCGTTTCCGTGTGCACATCCATACCGATATACTTCACACTATCCATAGACAGGGTGCTCCTTTCTGGAGAGGTTCGAGCGGACACTCAAAACCCTACTCCAAAAAGGGGCGCCCTTTTTATAATGTGTGGACTAAGACGTCAGGTCAGCCTGTGTAGCAAGGCAACTCATTTGGCATTGTGCTAGCCGAAATCGGGCCTTGTTGGATAGTCGACGATGATGACCCGACCGTCTGTGAGAGCCTTGACGGAATGATGAACATGACTTGGCACAATCGCAACTAAACCGGGTCTGGCGACCTGGATCGCACCGTCAATGGTCATCTCAAGTTCTCCCTCGATCACGATATAGACCTCTTCCTGAGGATGGAAGTGTTCGTGAATGGACGAGCCGCATTTGAAATCGTAATGCGCGAACGTCATGTTCGCCGAATGGAAATAACGTCCATACCAGCTGGGTAGGCGCTCGATAACGTTGAGACTTTTCGTGTCAACAAGTGGCATTGCATCCTCCCGACGCATCCTAGCACTCCAGCGCATTTTGCTGACCGGCGGAGGGCTGCAGGCATGGCCGCAAAACAGTCTCAGTTCACCTTGTGCCAAACCAAATGGAGTACAGTTGCCTTCATGAAAGTTGCTTTACAATTCGGCCTTGCATTCCTGTTGCTTACTTCTTCGGTGAGCCCGCTGTCCGGGAACACGCACAAGTCGCCATCCAGGCACGCGATTACCTTTACTTTTGACTACGACTTCAGACTTACTCCCGCTTGTTCTCCGACAGCGACGCAGGATTGTGTGCAGCAGTTCAACTTGTATGAAATTTCTCCGGGGATACCGAATCGTGTGAGACTGGGTTCGATTCCCGCTCCTGTTGGCGCCATGGGATATGTCAAAGGTATTTCTGCTACGACCAAGCCATTTCTATGGGTCCCTGCGAAACACAGGCTTGCTGTTTCGGCGCAGACCCCGGACGGGCGGGAATCAGATTTGAGTGCGTGCACCGTTGTTGTCAAAATCGGCTAAGTCCCTCGCCTCTGATCGCAGGTAGTTTTCTTCTCCGACCGCAAACTCTTGTGTGAATAGACAGCACATAACTTGCGTTTGGAACACGCGTTCAGTTGCAGGCGGAGCAAAAGGGAATATGCCGACGGTATAAGTAATGGTTTTTCGTCATACTGATTTCGCTTGAGGGTCTTTTGCAGGCACCATTGTTCTGGTCTGTAGTAACTGTAGTTAGGCAAAAAGGTGAGAGGCACCTGGGAATGCCGCCGCCTCAACTCGCCCCCTTCCCCCGCCTGGGTTACTACACCTACTACAACAGAGTACGCGCCGAAGAGCGAGGAGGAGTGCGCCCCGTCAGTCCCAGCCGCCCTACTCGAAGGCGTGCCTGTGGACAAATTGCGAGTGCAGGGAGTATAAACGTCCCCTGCCCCCACTGTCCCCAGTGAAGCACCCGTGAAATACTTCATCACCAGTCAGCAAGAGGATCGTCGAACGCGGCGCGCCGCGGCTGTCGAATGGACCCTGGCGGGCGTTCTTTTTCTACTTGTGGCCGCCGCTTTGGCCAAACTTTTCCACGCGTTGTGACCTACGAACTCGCCAAACAACTCAGAGAACTCCGCATCGTCTGCCCGCCGAGTTGAACCGCTTCCCTCAAGCGTTTCCAACGACTTACGAAAATTTCCAAATTCCTAACCCTGTGTCGGGGGACCCAACTCGTTGACGACCACCACCCTCTAGAGCAGCATGCCTAAACATCCCGACATCTCGCGCGAGGCGTTTCCGCCAGTTGAGTAAGCAAGTGCTTGCCCTGCGCAAGCCCGACCAAATGAAAGACCGCCTTACCCAAATCGATTCCGAGCACGTGTAGTTTCATGAGACGCCTCCTTGCCCCGCACTCTACAACTTCTAGAGATCTGCGGAGGACCATCCCATTAAGTGGAATCCGCCCCAAGTTAGTGTCCCGGACGTCAGTTTGGATTCCTCTTGCATCGGAAGAAACAAAAACACTTAGTCTCAAAGTTTCAAATTTCAAATACTCCCGGTCCAATAGGGTTGGTTACACACGGATCGAATCCAAAACATCAACCTTATTTAGTTTGGCGGCATTTTCAGCGTCGTTATTGGCAGAGACCACGCCCCGAAGATCACTCGCAAATCCGCTGCGAATCGAGTGCAAGTCCATTGCATTTCCTCGCAACATGTCTCGTGTCATTGCAACACGCTCGCCACCTCGGCATATTTATTTTTATGGTCATTGCATTTTTATATTGACATACATTGACATACTCACCATATTTGCCGCATGAAGAAACGCACTACTCTTTGGCTCTGGCAACGGAGGGCTTTTGCTTTTCTTCCGACGTTTGGACCGTGTCTGACTGGGCACGCATCGTAGATTGATGCGCGGGCGGAGATAGTTAGGTCTTACATTTTATATCGAGTTATCAAGAGCGATCTCCAGATGGGCAATCGAGTTGCGATCGTGAGCCAACCATAAGAATCCTCTGGACTTTCGACCAACTTTCGCCATAACGTTCGCAATTGGTAACCCGTCCAAACTTCCCACACGGAGGTCAAGACGATGCGAATAAACAGGTTGCCTGTTTTCGCCACAACACTACTAATCGCAGCCCTCGTCCTCATCGTTGCGGCCAACGCCGATCAGCATTCCGGGACTTGGAAGATGAACCCCGCAAAATCGAAGTACAGTCCTGGCCCAGCGCCGAAGGATGTGACTGTAAAGGTTGAGTCCGACGAAAACGGCGTCACGATTGATGCTGACGGAACCAACGCCGATGGAACTCCGACACATGTGGAATACAGCGCAAAATTCGACGGCAAGGATTACGCGATTATCGGTACATACGCCGATACGGTGTCGGTGAAGCGCATCGACGCCAACACGATGCAAGCAATTCTAAAAAAGAAAGACGGCCAGTTAATGATGACGGTGATAACGACGGTCTCCACGGACGGAAAAACCAGAACGTCGACTTTCAAGGGTAAGGATGGGCAGGGCCGTGAAGTGAACAACGTTGTTGTGTACGACAAACAGTAAAAGCCAATCCTTATTCATCGGTTGGTGGTATCTGCGAGGTTTTTCGGCAGCTTGGTGGTTACTTTCTGATAGGATTCGTGCACAAGATCAGGGCTTGTTAACCAGGCGGCGGTAAAGCGGCTGTGTTCATGCATGAATTTCTAGTGAAAGGCGAACTGAAGCCGCTTTTGGCACCGCTATTTTGTGCCGGGGGAAAGTTGTGAGATTCCGAAAGCCGATAGCTTGCGCGCGACTGATGTGGGTGTGCCTCTTAGTGTTCGCGTCGCTTTATACTCCTCTAGCCAGGGGGCAAGATCCAGCCCCCGAAACGGGTCCTACGATGTTTCCCGGCGGTGGGCTTGTCTCCTTCGACTCGAATTTTACGACACGTGGTCTGATTTCTAACCCTTCGGAGATCATTCCTCTGGCGGCCCGCCCGACCTTTTCTCACGCGGGCGCCTTTATTTTCAGGTGGGGCTTCTACCGCAATTTCGACGTGACGGTATGGGTGCCGCTGATAACCAATCGCTATGAAATGCCGCCGACGAACGGAAATCTGATAAACGGGGGTACGGGCATTGGCGATGTCATGGTACTGGTAAAGTATCGCTTCTATCGGCAAGATTCAGAGCGAGGCACGACGCAAGCATCAGTGACGTTTGGGCCCAAACTGCCGACGGGCCGAACCGACTTTAATGACATTAACGGAAATCTTCTGCCTGCGAGTCTGCAAGCCGGAAGTGGTTCGACTGATGTTTTCCTTGGAGCGAATTGGACGTACACCGGCGTGTTTCATATGAAACGTCTGGTGGCGGATGAGGATTTCAAATCTCTCTTGCGCACCACTGGGACGCAGGCGACGCGGCTCGGTATTGACCTCGAATCAAGCTTCTGGATGTCGTACAGGGCGTACCAGTCAAAGGACGTGAAACGCGAATGGCTTATTGGCCCGACCCTGGTGTGGATGCATCGTCAGGATGACACCATTGCCGGAATCACCCAGTTCGGGAGCGGTGGCGGCGCGCTCCTAGCGGGAATCAAGACCTTCGTAGGAGTGCGTCCCGGAATGCACATTTGGTTCGGTATGGATTGGGACGTTGCGCATTGGGCGAATCAAGGATTGAGCGCAGAGCAACCCCACTCCGCAGCTATCACCGTGTCCCAGGTGAGCGGCGTGTCCCCTGGCACGGCCCCCCCGATAGAGCACGTCCCTGTTCGGCGTTTCATTACTTTTGGTATTACGCAGCAGTTCAGGTTTCATCATTAAGAGCCAGCGAATCCGCGTTTTTCGTACCGAAATCAAGTTGTCAGGCAAGTTTCCGGGAGGATGAGGAACGGTGAACTCAAGAAAACTGGCATTGCTGATTCTGTTAAGTTCGGTACTTGTGCCGTTGTCGAAGGCGCAGGTCCAGCGCATCGAAATGCGCGTGGAAGGGATGACGTGTAACTATTGAGCATTTGGGGTGAAAAAACACCTCGGGCGCCAGTCTGGCGTTCAAAAAGTCGAAGTAACCTTGATCGATGGAAAAGTAGATATCACGCCCAGAGAAGACGGGCACATTGCTCCGGCGCAGCTTCTGAAAGCCACTTATGACAGCGGTGTGACGGTGACGCAGATGGATATGACCGCACGCGGAAGAATCGTGAAAGACTCTGCAGGAAATTTCGCCTTTCAGGTTGGGCCGAATCAATCGTTCGCGATTGCGCCTAATGATTTACTGAAAAGCATGGAACCGCTTATGAATTCCCTTACAATGGTCACGATTTACGGTGAGTTATACAGGAAACCCGCCGGGGAGGAGATCCCGAACCTTTCGGCTCCCCTGAAGCTACTGATTCTCAATGTACAGAAGAAAGAATAGATGCTAAGTCAGAGCCTGCTATTTTTGAGCCTCGCGGTGATTGGGCTGGCCGGATGCAATCAGCATCGGTCGGGGGGCCCGCAACCGCAGGAGCTTGTAAGCGCGGCAGGTGAAATCGGCTCCCGCCTGCCCGAGTTCTCTGTGAAAGACCTCCAAGGTCGATATATTTCCTCGGCTGACCTTCGGGGCAAAGTGGCACTCATTGATTTTTGGGCCACATGGTGTCAGCCCTGCAAGAAAGAGATGCCGGGCTACCAGAAACTGGCAGACCGCTACGGCCCTCGCGGATTTGCGGTTATTGGCCTCAAATTCGACACTATGGCGGATACCGAAGATCCAATTCTTTTCGCAAAAAGAATAGGAGTACGTTATCCCCTGGCCGTCGCGGTTGATGAGTTGAAGCAGAAGTTCGGCGGGATTGAAGGTTTACCGACAACGATGCTATACGACCGCGAAGGAATACTCCGGAAAAAAGTGGTTGGGTTTGAGTACACAAGCGCGTTCGAATCGGAGCTAAGACCACTTCTCTGAATCGGCCGATGAGTTTGTTCCCACGACGGCGGGTTAGAAGGACAATCTCTTTTCCTGGATTAGCTCGCTCTTCCGGCAGACCGCTCAACACCTAAAAACTGTAAGCTGCGCCCACCAGAGGAATGGCCTTGGAGCGGAGACCGTTCTCGTCCACTTTCAACAGCACGTTGCCCGTGAGCACCAAGTGGCGGAACGCTCGGTACTTTAGTCCAAGAGATGCACTTGTGATGTTGTAGTCCGTCTTTGCGACGGTCAAGTTTGGATGCGTCGTTCCCGGCGTGAGGACGTCGCAGTTTGCGTCGTTGCAGCTGCCCAGATCTGTAAACGTGGAGGAGGAAAGCTGCGGGATACCGAACAAGCGCTGTCCGTAGATATCAAATGCGCCCGTCAAGCGCTTTGTGACGGCCACATCGGCGCCCACAACGTAGATGAAGCGATTGGGAATCGAACCCTTGGTATTCGCCGAGACAGACACAAAGTTTCCCGCCAGGATCGAATTACCGTTCACCTCGTACCCGACCACGGCGTGCGGCGAAACCCGAGCGCTGTAGGAGACGACGCCAAACGGCTTGACGCCGGTGGCACCGGAGCCCAGGAAATTTTCCGCGTCTCCGCTGGGTACGCGGACATCCACGCCCAGAGCGACACCTAGACGCTCCCCTCTGTAAGCCTCGTATTTTCCGCGGAGGATGACGTCTCCGATCCCCGTGGCGGTACCCGAGTTGGAGAAGGTAGCGTGCAAGCAAGGCGTGGTCAGCGGCAACTGGGGGCAGCTGGGAACCGTCGCCGGATTGAAAGCATGAAAAACCCCACCGGGAAAATTTACCGGATCCACCGGTGGAACAGAATTCGGATGAATCGTCGTGTCGGCAGTGTCGGTGGTCTGCACATTCAGAATCGGAATCGCCACGGAAACGTCGAGACGCGAAGTGATTCCGTAGGTCGCGTAGATCGTGTACTGATGTACATTGAGACTTATGTTAACCGTTGAAGTGACAAAATCGCGAACAAAGCAGGGAGCGACGCCCGTGGCGTTTGCATATCCATTAGCCACAGTCAGTCCGGTAGTGTTTGGGCAAGACGTAATTCCAAATGCCGGTGGAAACGGCGGTAGGAAAGGCGCGTGTTGGAATACTGTGTAGAGCTGGCTCAAATTCTTCCCGTCGAGGGTATCGAAATCAAAATACTGAAAGCTGAAAGCAACGTAGAGCTTGCGTCGTCCGATCGTGCCCGCCCGCTCGCCGAGAATTGGTCCGAGGGTTGTTTCGGTGGAAGGCGAAAACGTCTTCAGCGCAGGATCATAGGTAAAAGAGATGCCGGACGAGGGCGAAGCCGTCGGCAATTGTGACACCTGGATGCCCACAGCTTCGTTGATCGGATCGAAGCTGGTGAGGAAATTACCCTGAAAATGCGACTGATGCTTGTTGAAGATCAGTGGTGCGCCTTGACCCGGCCCAAGCCCGAAAGGCCCATACACTTGTGGGAGCACGCAGACGAGCTTGTTGCTAGTAGTGCCATTGAGGGGACATAGGCTCTGCGCCGAGGCGGTCCAGTTTCCAAGAAAAGGAAGCGCGAGAAGAACGCCCGTGAGCGTAAGTTTAGACATCCTGCCTCCTTCATTGCCTAAAGAGCGCTTTTTTGGACTGTCGTACGCCCCGGACATTTTCGGGTGACTTAAAGGGAATGCCAGATGTACTTGCCGGGGAGTCTATACAGTCGGTTAGAATTGTCAAGTACCGCACCGGTATCTCCTGCCCTTTTCATCTTCTCGGCAGTCAAAGCCTCGCCCCATCGTGCTTTTCGAGTTTCAGGTAGGTTCGCGAAAACTAGTGAGTTCGGCTAGGACCGATGAACCTGATTGGGAGGGCTCAGGTCTCCGACTGACGAAAAATCGGTGCTGCTTCAGCGTTCAGCTAGACGCAGGATTTCCTCACCCTCTGGAAAGACGCCGACCCCGATGCCCCCTCCTGAAGCAGGCAAAGGCGGAGTACGCGAAGTTGCGACCGCTGGCTGAGAATCGCCATCGCATAGCTGCGCTAGCTCCTGGTTAGTCGTGCCATCTCAATCGGTCGATGCAACACCATCTAATCAGTTGATCCGACACTACTTCCCCATGAGAACTGATCTGATGGCTGTGCCCAGTCAAAACTTAGCCAGGGCGGCCGCGAGGGCGGCAACGCGGGCACGTTAAAAAGGTCCCTAGACTCGGGACTGAATGGGAGAGTACAGGGGGGTTCCTCCTGCCCTTAAACAGACCCTGAAGCCAGTTTCTACTTTCCTTCTTGGACTGTACGTTTGGATCAGCGGCCCATCCGGATCAAAGTGCAGAAATGTGGTTTTATGTACGACCAAAAACTCACCGGTACAAACCGATTGTCGAAAAACCGCCGTAGCCAGCGGATAGAAATGAACGTTCCGGTGGTCGTCTACAGAACCCAAGGGGAAGGCCCGCAGTTCTACGAAAATACGCAAACACTTGTCATCAATGCGCATGGTGCGCTCATGGACTTAACGGACATGGTGGCACCTCGGCAAAGGCTCCAAATGCAAAACTCCGAAAGCGGCGAACATCTAGAGTGCCGCGTGGTCTCAGTGAAGAATGAACGGATTGGACCTCCTAAGGTTGCGGTGGAATTTACGCAGCCCGCACCGAGCTTCTGGCGCATTGCGTTTCCGCCAGCCGATTGGAAAGCCTGAACTTCAATGGACGTGCTCCACAGCAATCGCGACCGCTTCTCCCGGCTCAACCTCCGCCCCCGAAACAGTCCTCCGTCCCTCAACAACCACCGCATAAGTCCTCCACTTCCCCACCGTCAAAAACTTAAACTGTTCCGTCGCTCCTGCATCGCCAATCAAAATGTGAGCAACCAAACAACCTGAAAATGAAAATAGAAATGGCCGCCAGTGGCGCCCATTTTTGTTATCCATGCTCACTCCCCAAAGAGCCCAGCAAATGCTGGCACGAAGCTCCGCGTTCAATATGGCAGTAATTTTGTGACGATTGAGCCTGAGGCGATTGTTCAACCGGAGCGGGATGCGTCTGACGACATTCAGTTTTCGGAGTGACCAGTGGAGTCGGGGAGATTCGCTTCCGCAGTCCTATCGCCTGGCCCTGCTCGGCCCTTCCTTTGGGACAACACCTTCTGTGTCGGCTAGCTGCCCAAATCAGTTAGATGGAACGGTAATGGGCCCCACTCGGTGGCGAAACGTTTTGCCCTCGACGCCGCCCGTCACGTTGGCCAAATCAGCTTCCCCCAGTTCTCCGGCGGCGGCGGCGGCCCGGGCCGCCTTCCCAGACTCGATCACGCAATTCAGGCTGCCCTTTTCTTCCGTCACACGCACAGCTGCTCCGGCAGGCACCTCGATCCCTGCCTCTCGCAGCAACGGCGCCGGATCGTTCAGCAACCGCTGCTTCAGTTCCGCATCCTTGCAAGCGCGTTCCGCCAACTTCGACCATTGCCGCTGGCCCTCAGCCTGACGATTAGTAACGCGCTCGTTGCTCATAGCATCTTCTCCTTTTTTGAATTTCCTCGGGACTCCGACGATCAACCGCAATTCCGCTGCCGCAATGCTTCGCGTGGAATACGGTCCCGGAAACTACGTCGCCACGATTAATCGACACCGGATTATTCGCCCGTCTTGTGAGCGATATGCGCCAAAGGACGTTGAGTTTTAAAACGCGCCCGTATGCTCCAAATCCGTATCAGACAGCATCGGTGCATCTGTTATCTCTTCGGATTTTTTAATACTTCAAGGGTTCGCCACCAGGCTGACGTACCACTCCGCCAACGACTTTGTTTAACTCTTTCTCAGGCAGGGGTGCGTCCGTTATCTCTTCGAACTGCTTTTTCGTTTCGTCCATATCTCCCTCGGCCTTGACCAGTTCAGGTTTCTTGACTGCGTCGCTCATGGCTGCTCCTTATGAAGTAGGTTTACTGACGCTACCAAGGTTTGATTTTTATAAAATCGGCTTTCACTTCTGAACCGTCGCCGCCGAACACCTGCTTCAAGTCCGACTCCGACAGCACTTTTGACGGTTCTGGCAAGGGCGTATCAGTGATTTCTTCGGGCTGCTTTTTGATTTCGCCGCTCATCGCTGCTCCTTTGCTCGCGCGGCAATCAATACGGGCTTCTCTCGTTCGGTTATTATGAGTTTCCGCTACTGCTCCTCGTAATTAACCTTGATTTTACTGAAAGCGAAACTAACCGACTCTGTAGGCCCCGCGTCAGCTTGCGTTTTAGTCCCACCAGCCACTTGTTCCAGCGCCGCCTCGGACAGCAAAGTCGGTTCCGCTGGCTGCTCAATTTCTTTCGGCTGCTTTTTCGGTTCATCCATACACGCCTCCTTGAAAAATCAGATGTGGCCCATTAGAACTGCGCTCAACGGGTATTATTTCGCTGGTGGCGTTGTTGATCGCGTGATGCTGAACGGATTAAAGGTAACTTTGCGTCGAGCTACCTGATCGCGATCCACAATGCCTGATCCAGCGTATGACGTAGTCCGCCAACGGCCTTGCTCAGCTCTTCCTCTGAAGCTTGGGCCTGTTTCGGGGCGTCTTTCTCGTCGAGTTGCTTCTCTTCACCTGCGTTGACCAGCTCAGGTTTCTTAATTTCGTCGCTCATGTGATTCCTCCTGTGAATGTGATTGCCCGATATATGGATTAGCAATTTTCTGGCCTTCAGGGACAGGGGCACCGTGGTGCGCTCATTCGGCACCGGAAAAGGTTGATTAGAAAGGGTTTTGTTGATTGGACAAGGGTGTCGCCAGATTGTCGGCGGGATGCGCAAAGCACTATCCAGTCAGATAGTCATCTCCCTACTCAGATAGTCTCGGTGGGGAGCTTTCATGAACTATCGGCGTATGCCTTTAGTTAAATACAGGCAGTACGTAAACAACCCAACGATAAGCGCGGGTAGCCCGATAGTGAAGATAATTACGAGGTCGTCTTCCATGCTTGAGATTAGAATCAGGGCAAGCAGCGGGGAATACAGTGTTTACCTGAGTTCAAAAGTGACCAGTGGAGTGAACAACTCTGGCCTGAGCACCGTTTTTATAGGTTCTAGCACCTAGCAAAACCAATAACTTGCCTGCTTCTAACGCCCCGTAAGGTTGGACTTCCACACGCCTCTCCATCTATTTACCAAATCGCGCGAGCGGCCCCTGCAAAGCTAGGCTCACTTCAAACCGTAAGCCACCAAACAATCTGAAAAATGGAAATGGCGCCACTGGCGGCCCATTTTTTGTTATCCGTGAGAACTCCTGGAAACAATCACGGATTCGGGTTCGCCGACGCCGACGCGTTCTGTGGCGGAAGCGCGCAGTTCGCCACGCACTTCGACGCGAAGAACTCAACCTCTGCTTTTTTGTGCGGCACCTTCTCGATATCTTCCGGCACCACAATCAGCGACTGCGGCCCGTCCGCCGCGTTGAACGTGCACTGGAACGTTTGCGACTGCACACCGCGCTGCTGGCAGGGTGTTTTTTCGAGCGCCGGTTCGAGCATATCCGGCTTGCCGTGCAGTTGATTTGCTACCGCTGAAGGAACCACCGCCACGAGCATCGGCACCGGCGCCTTGATCTTGATGCTGACTATCTCGCCGTCGCGGTCCGGAGCGTACCCGCCGTAGACCTTCAAAAACGTTGTCAGCTTGTATTCTTCCTTCGCTTGTTGGATCCATTGAAACTGCGGCGGAAAGCAATTGCTGATGCAAATCCACCGATAGTATTGAATGTTTACATCGTTTGGTGCGACGAAATGCCGCGACGTCGCGTTGTTTTGGCGGCCTAGCATGCCGGCGATGCCTGCGCCGACCGCGTCTACGACGCCCACAGCCCTGCCCAACTCAGGCTCAGCGGTTGCCACAGACTCGGTGCTCTTCAATACCGCTCCAAGCCCGGCAAACGCCTTAGAGCTTTGACTTTCCCGATCGTCGCGAACGATCAATTGCATCGGTTCCAGCGGAAGGTCGCAGGTATACGTCACCTTGATTACGTGTTCCCGCAGGCACAACATCCGAATGCTGCTGAGCATCTCCGGGTTCTGCATCGTGCGATTCCACTCGCCTGCACCTGTCATGAAAATCGAGACGGGCTGCTGCGCTTCGATGTCCACTTGGATCGTCCCGCCTTGCGAGCCATAGCTTTTGCCGTCATGGTAGTTGGCAGGGTCCAGCCGCACGGATTCCTCTGTGCCGCGCTGCCACTCGAATTCCTGTTGCTGCGCAAGCGCTGGGCTGGCGCACACGAATACAATCAAGGCTGGAACAATTTTTGTGATGCGCATAGTAGGTTCAGTATTTAAGCCGGAAAATAGGGCGGCAATAGAACTAGGCCTGATTTGACGCCAACAAGTATCGTGGCCAGAAGGGCACAAATCGCAGGCGGCACGTGTGTCTCTGCGTCGTGGCGGCGACCTTTAGGCTTAGCTCCTGAAATGTCGGATTACTGGACAAGTGGCTTTTGAGCCGGACTTCACTTGATTTCATAACAATGCTGGCTCCCTCGACCCGAGTAGACTGTGGTTGTTCGACGACCAAGGCTCGGGAGGAAGGAGCCAGATATGCTGATTATAGGCATAGATTATCACCCGAGCTTTCAGCAAATTGCATTTTTAGATCAGGAAACGGATGAGTATGACGAAAGGCGATTGAATCACAGCGAGGGAGAAGCAGAACGTTTCTACCGAGAGCTAAAGCAGAGAAGAGTGAGCGTGCGGGTGGGGATGGAGGCCACCGGATATTCACGCTGGTTTGAGCGGTTACTCGCAGAATTGGGTTTCGAGGTATGGATTGGCGATGCAGCGGAGATCAGCAGACAGCGAGTACGCAAACAAAAGACGGACCGCGAGGATGCCCGACTCTTGCTGAGGTTGCTACGGGAAAATCGCTTTCCTCGAATCTGGGTACCGAGTCCGGAGAATCGGGATCTGCGGCAACTGCTTTGGCACCGGCATCGGCTGGTGCAGATGCGCACGCGGATTATGAATCAGCTACAGGCCGTGGCGATGAACGAGGGCTATCGCTGGTAGAAAAAGCTGTTCAGCGAACAAGGACGAACACAGTTGGAGAAGCTCTCGCTGGCTCCCTGGGCCAGCCGGCGGCGGAAGGAATTATTAGAGCTGCTGGACCAACTGGATCCAAAGATTGCGGAGTTAACTACAGCAGTCGAGCAAGAAGCTCAGCAACGGCCCGCGGTGCTGCGGTTGATGACGCCTCCCGGCGTGGGATCCATCACGGGACTGGTCTACGTTCTGGTCATGGGGACACCGGATCGGTTCCCTTGTGGCAAGCAGATCGGCAGCTACACGGGGCTTATTCCGAGTGAAGACTCCCGTGCCGGGCGGCAACGGCTGGGACATCTCAGCAAGCAAGGCCATGCGTTGTTGCGCTACTTGTTGGGAGAGGCAGCGCAAGCGGCTGCACGGTGTAACCCGCACTGGCGGCGTCGGTATGTGTACCTGGCGATGCGTCGACACCAGAACATTGCTAAGGCAGCGATGGCCAGGAAACTCGCGGTTCGGTTGTACTGGATGTGGCGCAACGGTTGGAACTATTCGCAGTTTGTCGAGTTCGGTTCGCACGCGGGAAAGCTCGCTACCGGACATGGCTTGAAGAAGAGCGTCGTCCACTTGATGGGGCATCCCGCTCCCTGAAAAGGGAGTTTGAATTACTAATCATGGTCGAAGTTTTGATCGAAGAGATGTTTGGGTCGGACTGAGTCCGCCCGATAGATTACAAACGAGCCGTGGTCGTCGATGCAAAGGGTCGAAGAAAACGAGGAAGACCACTCTCAGGAGTGAAGGGACAAGTCTGCTTAAAAAGAGTTTGACAGAGCCAGCATCGTTAGAGATGTCCAGTAACCACGTTCTACCAGAACTTGAGGATTACTTCCGGATTGCCCGTGACTCGGGATCAATCGGACGTCGATAACAACGCAACCGGTTCGCGGCCCCATCCCAGAAGTGGACTTCTGGACCGGAACTTTCCGAGTACCGCCTTTACCCCTCAAATTGAATCGAAGCTACGCGCGGCCGATATGGAGAGGATCCGATAAAGTAAGGTTGCGGAAACTTCCGTCCGCTTTGCCCTTGAACCACCAATCAAGCGGTTACTCGCGGGCATCCGTGTCCAAGTGAACGCTCTTCAGTTCCTTGATTTGTGTGATTGCGATCGCGTGAGTTCCGTTTCGCGTGAACACCGGCCCGGTAGCCTGCACATACTTTCCTACAAACGGCATCATCTTTTCACGCTGGTCGGAATCGGGCATGTCCTTTGAGATTGGGAAATAGATCAGCCCGGCCTTGGTGAGGATGATGATCGGTGAGCCGTGCTTAACGCAATCCAGGGTGCACTGCAAACTGAATCTGGTGGCGGTCCCAGCCGGATTTTGGATGGGACAAGCGAGGTCCCGAATGGCGCCCTCGATCGTCATCGTCTTCGCGTCGGGTGCCATCTTAGTACCCTGACGCGCGAGCGCCGCACAGATGAGCAGCACAGAAAAAGCCGTGGCAACGAGAACATGGAACAAAGTGGAGCGCTTCATAAGCCTCCCCCGGCGGCGTGACGCACGCCTTCGCGGACATTTCCGGTTTGGCCGCCCAAGCTGGCGAGAGTATAACCTTCGAATCGTGTGTTTTTCCAGATGGAAAACATCAACAGTCCCCTTCCCGTTGAAGCTGTGGGAACGCGCTGAAACTGGTTTGGTTGCTTTCATTAGTCCTGCGAAGTCCTGAGTAGTCGGGTAACCGGACATCAAGTGCCGTACCACTTGCGATAGAGAACGGTCGTTGATCGTCCACTTGGGGCAATTGCGACTCGTTTCTATTCTTTAGTTCCATTGACACGGTGGAACAACAACGCCACAGTAGGCACAAGACTGGGAGGAGTCTGGTCGATGGCAAAGTGCCCTGCTTGCGATCACGACGTTCGCCCTCCATTTTTTCTTAACATAGATGCCTGGAGGCACCTCCTCTGCCCTCATTGCAAGGCAAGACTGGAAATGAAACCGCCCCGTTCTTTTGCATTAGCCCCGCTTATGGCACCCCTGTTTGTGCTCGCGAGGCAGGGCCGTGTTTTAGAGGTCGTTGCGTTCGTATATATGTTCGCAACCATCTTCCTCCTGCTACTGGAAAGCGTCCGTCCTGAAGTGCAGCTCCGAAAAAAGCTTCTGCCCGAGCCCACGATCCGGCTAAATATCGATGGTCCCTCAGATTAGGACACTACCGGCGATTCCCTGTAGTAACCGGCGGGCGAACTCCCGGTTAGTCGGGTAATCGGACAAGTCCTATAAAAGGAAATGTCAAGAGACATATCTCTCCGTTGGCTCGGTGCCAACACTTTTTTGTTTCGGCATTCAGCCCAATCGTTTGAACGTGCACTCGTGATCGGCGAGTGGTCTTCCTCAGGGAGTCGTTGCTTCGTTTCGTCGCACGAAACGGTGAGATTCTTCTTCTCACCTGTGGTTCCATTTCATTGTCGTGACGGCGCCATTCGTTTCTTGAAGCAAACAAGCCTAACAGTTATCCGCTCAGATAAGCGGCAACTCATGGTCCTATTGGAGACTCGTGGCCTATGACTTTCTTTGGTTATCCAAGGGGGCATAGGGTGGAAGTCGGAGACTTTCGTGTTGGAACAACATGGTGGCCTGACTTCTCCGGTGGATACTCTCCCTCGAACCAAGCGTCTCAAGAACCCGACGGCCACCGCTAAGGATGATCCCCAGGATGGAACGGACTCTCTGTCAGAGACGCTCAAGCTGCTTGTTTCAAATAGTTGGCGTCGAAACTTGCTCCTTTCTTCCAGACGATCAGGGTGATCGCGGCAATCTTCCGCGCCAAGGTGAGACGAGCCATCGTTGGTCGCAGCCCTTTGGCGAGCAAGGTCTCGTAAAAACTGCGGAACGGTCCATCGCAGGTGCTCGCTCTCATGGCCGCACCCTTGAAGATATCCTTGAGATCGTGGTTATGGTTCGCATTCAGCCCACGAAGTTGCTGTGGTTTCTTGGAACGTTGCATCTGTCCTTCGACAATGCAATATTGCGCGCTGTCGTGGGTCTCCAACGCTAGCCCGCTGTAGTTCCACAGTTGCCGCTTGGTGCGGAATCGGTGGGGCGTCTGCATCAACGCAACCAAGTGAGCCGCCCGGAGCGGACCAATCCCAGGAATCTGGCGTAGCAACTTCGTTGCGCTGTGTTTCCGACCCTCGGCCAACAGCTCTTTCCGGGCTTGTTGGCGCAAAAACCGCAACGCGTCGAGTTGTTGGTAGTAAAGTTCCGCCCGCCGGCGCACGCCGGCTTCCGTGATCTTGCTCAACCATTCCGAACGGTAACGCGGTGCGTAGACTTGCGTCCCTGCGCAGGGAATGGCCCAACTCCGATACAACGCCTTGAGCCGATTCATGACGCGCCCGAGATCCTTGCTAATCGTCAAATAACTGCGGGACAATTCCTTTAACATGCGGAGGCCATTCTCCCCGTGGTAGACCGCGGAAAGCGATCCATTGCGCAGCAGCTCGGCTAGTTTCCTTGCATCGATGCGGTCGCTCTTGCTCCCTTCTTTCAGCAAAGCATTCTTTCGTGGATTGCACACCACGAGATTCGTGACGTGCCGCTTCAGCAGATCGTACAACCAGGCGGCCCAAGTGCCTTCTTCAAAGGTGACGTGCAGACTTCCGCTTAGCCCTTGGAAAAACTGAAGAATGGTGCTGGCCTTGGTTTCGATGATGCATTCCATCACCAGCTTGCCGGAGGAATTTAAGACCGCGATGGAGATTGCTTCCTTGTGAACATCCATGCCGATATACTTCACGCTATCCATATACAGGGTGCTCCTTTCTGGAGGGGTTCGAGCGACACTCAAAAACCTACTCCAAAAAGGGGCGCCCTTTTATAATGTGTGGATTCGTGCCGAATCGGACCTCGAAGCCGAGGCCACGTCCACCCCGTATCCGCGTTGGTCCTTCAAATTTGGTGACCCGCTTCGGACTTTTCGATCAGCTTTCGGAGCCCGCGCGGAGTACCCAAGCGTTTCGTCTTATTGCGAGAGCGCTCCAACTCGCGTCAGCACTGAATCCGAGCAGCTAGTCAGGGTATACAATGCTGCTCAACAACTCTGGCCACTAGGAGGTACGAAAATGGTGATCAGCGATCGCTTAAGAGAATTGCGCGAGAGTAAGAAACTGTCCCAGGGAGACATTGAAAAGAAGACGGGTCTGCTCCGCTGCTACATCTCGCGTGTGGAAAACGGTCACACAGTTCCCGCCATAGAGACTTTGGAGAAGTTGGCGAGAGCTTTGGAAGTACCGATGTATCAGTTATTTTATGACGGTGAAAAACCGCCGCAGCTTTCGAATCTCCTGAAGCAGAAGACCTCAGGTGACATCGTTTGGGGAAGCTCTGGTAAAAGCGCGCGTTATCTTCACGAACTGAGAAAGTGTCTCAGCAAGACATCTGACCGCGACCGCAAGGTGCTACTTCTGTTTGCTCAGAAAGTTGCCAGAGATAAGAGGCGGGCCGACTAGGTTTTCTAATGTCCTTTCCGAAGCCGGGGGGCAAGCTATAAAATGAAGACCCCGCCGAGGTTAATCTTTTACAGGGGGCCATTGTGGGCCTTCAAATTTCAATCCGGAAATACGGAGATGTCACCGTACTGGACCTCACGGGACGAGTGGTGGCCGCTGTTGAGACCAATCTGCTGAGCGCCGAGATACAAACGCTTGTTGCCAAAGATGCGCTTAAGCTGCTGCTGAACTTGACGGCAGTAACCCAGATGGACAGCTCAAGTATCAGCGTGGTCGTTAAGACTTACGCTTCCCTTCGTCGTCAGGGCGGTAGCTTGAAATTGCTGCGTCCGTGCGGCCACGTGCTTGAAGTGTTAAACGTGTTGCACCTGCTAGAAATTATCCCCAGCTTCGAGGATGAGACCAAGGCACTAGCCAGCTTCCGGCCCCAGGGTTGTTTCGCAAAGCCGTGACGAGTCCCGAAAAATCGTTAATTCGTCGAGGGAAGCCCCATGAGGCAGTTGGGCGCATCAGTCTAGCATGACTTGTCGGCAGAGATTTTTTGGGGGACCTGGGACGATCATTTGCCGATCGGGCCATTGTTTTGGTGTATGCCGCCCACGAGTCGAAGGAGGACAAGAATGAACGAACAGGATTCTATTTCGTTGAAGAGGCTACGGCAGAATTGGGTGAGTCGTCGTAATTTAATTCGTGGCGCGGCTGGCGCAGCCGCCCTGGGCGCGGGTCTTTTGCGTCCAAACTCCGCCAATGCTTGGCACGACGATGACGACAAGGGGTGCCGTGGCCCGATTATCAATCCAATTCCCGGAGGTGGCGCGCCATTTAAACCCTTCGGGATCATCGTCCACCATAATCCGCTGAACCCGGCTGTGGCGCTGGCGAATATTAGTGACCCGTCGCAAATCACAGACTTCGACGGCCTGGTGGGCCTAACGCACATCCAGGGCGGTGGGACAGGAACTGACACCGCCACAGGCGTCACCACGCCGCTCGCGTACCGAGCCGATATGGGATTCGGCCAGGGAAAATTCATGGGTTCGGACGGCCAGCTCCACAGAGGTACATTCGCTTTTGTTTGACTTGATCTCTACACCGGTCCGGCCGGATCGGCAAACCTACCGCAGCAAATTCACGACTTCAACGTACACATCGACTCGAACGACGTGTTTTGGATGGTTCAAGTGGCACATGACGCCGTCGAGGTTGACTTCGAGCAAGGGAAAGCACGGCTGCACGTGAAGGGGTTGGACGTCTTCGATGATCACGATCTTGCTAACTCGTTAACACAAGGTTTGGGGCTTCCCGGCGACATGGGCTTTCCGTATCCAGCCATTGCCTCTGTTGCGCCCGTCCGCGCGAAGGTCTCGTTTGACGTGGAATGGACTGGTATCGTTGCGATGGCACAGATTGAGAACACGATGCAGAATTTCAAGGGCTCGTTTCTCAGCACCGGAGCCATGATCAACTGGTCTGCCGAAGAGGAGGGCTTCCAGTTTCAGTCGGAAGCGCCTGACCCAAGTAGAAACCTGGTCTCCGTGCTAGGGCGCGAGAAAAACGGCGTGTTCTTCACCTAACGTGATGCAGACTGGAGCTTTCTTTCTAAGGCTATAAAAAGAGCCCATAGGGTAGCGCAGCATGAAACTGCCCGAAGTGCGGTCGCTCGATGGAGCTTCCGGAACCGTGCGCTAGGCGGAAGCTGCCTTGCTCTTCTTGGCTTTGCGAGCGTCGGACCACGTCCTAAAATTCCAACGCCTATGGTTTACCGCAACCGTCGCAACTTCATTGAATTCGAATGGGACTTCGGCAAACCCGCGAACGGCAATGATGCAACCTTCGCTGGCGACAACTTGCTCAAAGCATATGCCGTCTCTGAGCACGACGGAAATAACCTAATAACCGAGCCCGGTTTCTTTCTCCCGTTTCAGACTAGTGGCAGCCTCAGGAGGAATTGGAACTAAGCATTTCATTTGCGGACCTCAACTTTGAACCTACAGGTTTTCTGCGGCGGGTTAATTCTAAATGGATAGTTTGGGACAAGCAACCAAAGGGCCGGTCTTATGACCCTCGGGCAAGAGTCACCCGTTGGTTGCTTGTCGCTGTAAGATTGCTTGCGTTCGCACTTGGGTTCAATACAGTTTCAACTGGAGGCTGCCCGAGAACGGACCTATTTGCCTTGAAGCCTTTGTGCCCATCGTCTTGGAACTGAATCCCTTGTGCCCAAGTCGATTCGCTTTTTGCGCCACCGTTCTCCGAGTTTTTTTCGTCGAGTGACAATACGATCATAAGCACGCTTGTTCAGTACTTCCGAGGTGCCGTCAGCGTACAAGATCACATCGATTACCGCTTCCACGTTGGTCACGGCCTTGGCCGAATATAACCTGGTGTCGAAACTCCTCTCAGCGGCTAGCGATCCGATACCGGTCGAAAAGTCTGCGCCTGCTTCTCCCACGGTCAGAGTTCCATCCTCGTGTTTCATCAAGACGGTCATATTGAATGCGGTGATGCCTTGCGGCGACACATTGTTGATTCGAATTTCGACCGCGTGCTTCTGCGGATCGTAGCGCCATGCCTGAACTAATGCTCCAGACTGCGCTCGCGCAACAGACGCGCAAGCAAGCGCGGATATTAAGGCGAATGCACGGTTCACGTTGAAAGGCTTCACGGCTCTGACCCAGTTAGGAAGATTGTACGGCACCGTACTAACGAAAAACGTGAAATACAATCGGATTCTTGGGGCAGTGCCGAGTGCTGTTCGGCGATATGAATGATCCGCGAACCTAGAGTTTCGTGGTTTGATTCAGACTACGGCCCTGAACGCCGAGTCTCTTCATCCGCTCGCTTTCGCAGGTTGTCATTCGAACCCCGCTTGATCCGATCAGCCGATTTGTGGCTGTTGTAAACGAGTAGACCGAGCAGGCCAACGTCGCCGAGAAGGTATAAGCCGCTGATGAGGTTTTCAACCATCGAAGTCTCAACTCCTTATCATTAGACTCCGTCGCGGAGGGTTCCGTTAGATTTTTCAGTGATCTCATTCTTTTTTGAGCGGTCTCCAGAATAGAGGTAACCATATTCCGCCGAACCACCTCTAAGTTTGGGCGTCGTTAATAGCTCCGGAAAGCGAAACGCCAATGAGCGCAAATTACGCGTGGATGAAGTTCTATGAAGCCGCTGTGCTCGAAACCGACCCCGAAAGATTGCCCAGTCGCATCGAAGTCGCGCAAAGCGTCATCGGTCAACGGGTGATAACGCTCGCAGTTGATGAGGCAGAGCGAGGCGCAATCGTCAAAACACTCAACGCGCTCGCCACTCTCAAACGCGAACGACCTTCCCGATCTATCTGCCATCAGTGCCGGGATGCCCATGACCTCGTAACTTCCATGAATGGGAAAACATTCTTGGCAAGAACGGGGATGGGTGAAACTGCGGTGACGCTACACACGCGATGCGTAAACGCATGGGCGGGCGCAAACAGTTTTCAGACTCTTGTACCCTTGCGAAGATCGCGCGCTGCGGGGCAACGATAACTCTGTTTCACGAACGACAGAAGAGCGGAAAATTCGTTCGCCCAAAAATTTCGTGAATGTGGAATTGTATGGAGGTAGCGGTGGGACTCGAACCCACTAAGATCGGCTTTGCAGGCCAACGCCTCGACCACTTCGGCATCGCCACCCCTGAAAAATCTGTAATGGAACTCCGTTAAGGACTGGATTCGCCTGGCGGAGGCTGTCGTGCGTTGGAGTCGTGGGCTGCACGACGATGTTGAACTTTCGCCGCGCTCCAGGTTTTGCATAAGTTATGAGCTCGCCGTCGGCTTGATCTCCCAGACCCAATGCGGTCCGTCTGGCAGCTTCGCCGTCGCCAGGCACTCCATCGGCTCGATGAATGAAGCCTCTGTTTTTGGGAGAGAGCGGAGCTTTGCGTCGGCGATTCGATTCGCGGGCACAGTGCAAGGAGTTTACAGGCTCGGGGACGATGGGCCGAAAATACTTTGACCCGCTACAGTTCCCGCTACAGCGGTGAAATCATTCCCTGACCAATTGCTGTAAGTTACTGAAGAAGTTCGCTCCCCGGGCTAGATTCGAACTAGCAACCCTTCGGTTAACAGGTTCGATCTCAAATCCATAAGTCATTGTTCAACCGTCGCTTAGGGTTATTGGGAAGCCAATCTTCTCCCTCAAATGCTCCGAAGTTGTTCCAAGTTACTCTTATGATCAAACTCCTGAAAACGACGGTTCCCCAGGCCTTGGGAGTCCGCATCGAGCGCTGTAAGGCCCCTCGCCCTAATGGCATTTGCGCTCCTTCATCCTGCATCACACCCGTCGATAGGACTCTGGCTCGACTACGCCGGTCCAGGAGTTCCGAGAGCCTTTGTAACCACCTTCTTGGGCACATCTAACGAGCCCTCTCGACCATCGAGCGTCGCACGTGGTTTTCAACGCGTGGTTCCCGTGGTTGGTCGGAGCTGTATTCGAAGAGAGCGACGACCGGGTAAGAGGGGTTGCGAGTTGCGGTCCTATCCTTCAACGCACCAGCAGGAACGTGCTTTCATTACCCTCTATGTCCTGCAGACCAGAATCGCCCACAACCAGCCTGTATTCTTCCGCCAGGCGTGCACATGAAATTGTTGCGACGTGTCGTTCAAGTTTCTTCGCGGCGATAGCCGCTGCTACGCTAGCCGGCTCCGTCAGTTCCCCTGCTCCTTCTACAATCTCAACCCAGGTATATTTGAGCGCCAATTTGTTCCTGCATTGTTTTAAGACCTCTTTATGCGTGATGATTTTGACGACTTCATCGCGGCGAATGTCTGGATGATGAATCAAGCAATGCACGATTGGGATTTTATAATTTGCGACTACTTCGAAGATATTTTGCGAAACGGCCTGCAAGCTTTCTGAGTAAAAGCCGGCGGAACTGTTGAAAATCGCAAATTGTCCAAAATTGACCTGGCCCGTCCGTAGCGCCTGGAACAAAGCAGTCGTACTATCGAAACAACGGAGTTCATATCGAGCAAACCCATACTTCGGCAGCCATTCACCGGCTGCCGTATGGTTGAAACTCCCCAGCCCCCCTTGAATTCCCACAACGAGAACTCCGCCAGGTCCCGATTCTGATTGAACTTTTTCCACTATAGCCATCACGCGAGGACCCCTGATCTCCAACCTTGGTTGAATTCGGTGACTTGGACACTCCCCTTTGAAGAGAGCTGATTTCCAACAGTGAACCTAGGAAAAAATCGCCCGAAGAACCAACAGGGCATTTCGAGGCGATTCTCCAATCCTTCGATTTATGTAACCCCACCAGTCCGGGCCGCAAGGAACATAGATGCGGACCCGAAACCCTCGTGAGCAAAGACGCACGGCGAGTTCTGGTTGAACACCCAAGAGCATTTCAAATTCAAATCTTTGCGAAGGTAGACCCCGAGTTTGCGCCAATGAAATGATTTCTTCCTGCACGCCTTCGTTGTGGGTGGCAAAGATCGGATAGAATCCGGGTGAACTGATTGCTCCATCCAACATCATTCGGGCAAGGATGAGATATTGCCTTGTAATCTCAGTCTGTCCCTGATGCGCAACGCTGGGTTTCGCAGCGAAAGCCCCTTTTACTAATCGTACTGCACCACCCCTTTGGATCTGACGCTGGAGATCTTGTTGAGTCCGGAAAAGATAGGCTTGCAGAGTGAGTGCAGCTGGCAGGCGCGCAGCAGAAAGTTTCTCGTGGAGATCAATCGTGTAGCTCACCAGGCCTTCGTCTTCCATGTCGAGCATCAAGCAGTGAAATCCTTCACGGCACTTTTTCGCAGAGTCAATGACTTGAGCAATGTGAAAAGCATTCACCGCGCAGAACGATGGCGATTGCAAATAGCCGATGGCAGTCGGATCCACGGAAATGTGAACGTCCATGTCGGCGGAGTTCATCAACTGCACCATGTTCGAGATCGACCCGACAATCTTGCGAGCGTCCGATTCGTCCTTTACGTACTCACCCAAATAAAACATGGAACAGCGGAACCGGGCATGAATCAAATCGGCAACGCGGGAGACCCCGCTACTTGTCGTTGGGCCGCCAACGTATCGACGTATGAGGTCGTCAACTCTGGAGGAGGAATGGAATACTTTCCTTAGCAGCTCGTTGAAGAATTGAGTTTTGTGAGACCTCGGTTCTGAATTTCAAGGGTTATCACTGAATTGCATAGGACCGTTTGGTCGTTCTATCCGCTCAGCTGGCCCTAAGCGGAACCCGCTGTCATGCTTCCGCTATCAGGTTTCGCAATCGGCAGAGGTTGTAAGCAGCGCCGGTAAAGGTGAACAGCCACCCAACCTTGTCGATCCCTCGCAGCTTCACTTTCCTGACCATCCCCACCATTTTCATCCACCCGAACGATTGCTCCACTCGTTTTCGCTTCCGCTGACTCACCTCATACCCGACATGTCGCGTAGTCCGCTCGTCCACCGCGCTCCTGCGGTTCGTATCGTTCTGCGCCACATGTGGGGTAATGTTCATCCCGCGGAGTTCTCGTACGAATTCCTGCGTGTCGTAGTTTTTGTCTCCTCCCAAGGTGACCCGCTTTCCGCTGGGGATGGCCTCGGCCATGAGCATCGCTGCATCTCGCTCCGCTCTTCCATTAGCCTCGGTCAGAAAAGTCTGCACCAGAAGCCCGTTACGGTTCTCCATCAATACATGCCCCAGGTAGCCGAGCTTTGCTTCGCTCCCTTTGGATTTCTTGAACAGTCTAGCGTCGGGATCCGTGGTCGATTCATGGGTCTGGTTCGTCCGCTTCTCCTTGTGAAAGTCGACCTCTCCTCCTGGTCCGGGTGGCTTCCCCTTTCCGTCCTTCCGTCGAAAGCTCTTTTGACTGGCCCAAGCCTCGATCAACGTCCCATCCACCGTGAAATGTTCATCCGACATGTACGGCCGCGCACGTTCCAGCACCCGTTGAAAAAACGACTCCGCGATCTCTTCGTTCAGCAAACGCTCCCGATTCTTACTGTACACCGCGTGATTCCATACCACCTCGTCCATCTCCATCCCCACAAACCACCGGAACAGCATGTTGTACTGTAGTTGCTCGATCAGCATGCGCTCACTGCGCACCGAATAGAAAACCTGCAACAGCAGTGACCTCAACAGTCGCTCCGGGGCAATCGACGGACGCCCCACATCGGAGTACAGCTTCGCGAACTTCGGCGACATCTCCTTCAGAATCTCGTCCACCATCTTGCGGATCGGTCGCAACGGATGATCCGCGGGAACACGCTTCTCTGGAGAAATGTAGCTGAACATCCCTTCTTGCAGGTCATCGTCGCCGCGCATTCACTCGCCTCCTTCGCCTTCCTTCACTCAGACGAGTTCTCTTACATTAAAGTTGCAGTGGAACGGAGTTTTTCAACGAACTGTTAGCCGCTCATTGCGAGCGACCCAGATGAATGCCTTCTGCCAGGTACGTTGGAATGCGGCGAGCATGTTTGAGTTGTCGTCCCGCTCTCCACTGGCCCGACTGCAATTTTCATTACGATGGTGGAAGGCGTACGATTTCAGAGATAACTGAATTTTCGGGAATGCGCTTGAACGAGAGGAGTAGACTTGTAAGGGATCAACCTTTTTTTGTGAGTAGGCGATACTCCGAGGGCGTTAGGCCTAGATAGCGGCGGAAGCAATTCGTCATGTGCGAATGATCGGCGAAGCCCGACGTAACCGCGATGTCAGCCAGCCGCGAGGCGCTCGAAAAAATCATTCTCACGGCATGGTTTAGCCGACAGTTGCGAATGTGTTCTCCAATGGATAATCCATAGTGGGCGCGGAACTCTCGCATCAGATGGGTAGGATGCACTCCTCCCAGTTCCGCATATTCCGCCAGGGTACGGGGAGCCGCGAATTCACTGGATATGGTGGAATGTACCTGCATCAACCAGGCGGGCCTACGAAGCCTGAAAATAGAGGCTCTACATCGGCCGATCTCACCGAATAGCTCAAGAAGAAGCCCTTGCGCTACCAGTCGGGAAGAAGAATCGGGACAAACTCTCTCCTTTGCGATTCGGGTTGCCAAACCAAGACATCTAGGTGAGCGGAAACTCAGAGGATGCTTCGGCAAGACGCCCGCTTGATGGAAGCGTTCTACCGCTTCAGGGACTAGCTCAATTGTAATCGAGCGCATTCCCAACGGGCCGAATTGAATCGGATTGCGGGTTTCCGGAGGCCGATACAGAACGTCCCCCCGCGAAAATGTTACGCTGCGCCCGAGTTGCTCAGTGAAATGTCCATCCATCACGACACAAACTCGCGCTGCGTTCCGCTCCGGCCACCTGAGTCTCTGGTTGGCCGGAAAGCTTCTGTCGAAAACCTTCGCCACTTCCATCACTGCTTTGATCTCCGTCGAACCAGAATGCGATCCGCAATCTACAAATTGTTCTTAGCCCAGTTGAAAGTGACGGCTCTCGGAAGACTGCACGTTACGCGACCCTAAGCACCGAATGTACCGAATGCACCGAAAAGCGCGTTTGAGTGACCCGGTGCCCTCATTTCTACGTGTAGCCGACTACCCGGTCACACGCAATGACCGTTCGATAGGGGGGCCTACCGCTTGCAATGAACGCAGGTACGACACGAGCGTCACGATCACTGCGATCACAAACACATCAATAAAGATGTGCATCGCGTCCGGCGCAAGGTGATTCCCGAAGTTCGGCAGCAGCTTGGTAGTACGGCCGAACACGCGCGCATACATCTCGGCGTATTGCGGCGAAGCACCGAGAATATAGGGCATCCATACGCTGTAGATGTGCAGAAGCAGCCAAACCGTGTCGCTAAGCAGGCCGAACCACAGCAACGGCTTCAGCCGCCGAACGGTGCCAATCAGCAATAACAACTGCGCACCACCGATCGCGGCGCCCAGAATTATGTTGCCGGAGCTAAATGGTACGCTGATTCCCGGTTGATCATTCCATTTGCCCAACGGAATCAGGATACATAGCTCGAAGTAGGCTAGCAATGAAACTTGCGCAGTGATTGCTACCTTGTAATGCATCGCCCTGCTCACGTCAGGCAGACTATCTCCCTTGGATGGATCGCGTCGATAGTCATTCGGCCATGTAACAGGCTGTTCTTAGAGGTTCCGCGCTCGGCCTATCGATTCGAGCCACCATGGAATAACTCCCGGATGATCGGCGATAACCGTCGGACATGATGTACCCGGCCCATCAGCGAATTGTCAGCTTGCTATTGTGACCGGTTACAAAGAATTCAGATATTGGATCAGGTCATGAACCTGCGAATCACTGAGACCGAGTCCGAAAAAGCTGTTGTAGTGCTGGACGACATCGTCAAGCGTTGCGAAACGCCCGTCGTGGTAGAACCCACGCTTCGTGTGCGTCCAGAGTCCCTTCAGGGGAGTGGTACGGTAACGCTTGTCAGGCGCCCGATTCGCTTGAAAATCATCAATGCCAATTTCGGAAGCCGCGTGCATGTTCCATCCGGGTTCCGTGAAGAGTGGCGTTACGTGGCACGTCGAACATTTTGCAACTCCGGAGAAGAGTCCTTTGCCACGCTCTGCGGCTTCCACGTCAAAGCTTCCTTTTGGTGGTGGTGGCGCGGGTAGCGACAACTGATAGACATGCAGACCCGCAAGTTTGCTTGTGATGAGGTCAGGCGTATTCCGGACATTGCCAAAGCCGTTGGCGGCAGCTATGGGAAATTGAACAGGGTCGTTCAACCGTGGGTCGAAGAAGGTGCCCTTCCCATGCATCTCCAAATTGGCGACGAATGCGTTCCAGTAAGTCACCGAACCCCAGCCCGTCCATGTGTGCAGATTCACTCCCGCCAGGCCGAATGCTGGAGGTATTAGCACCGCCGCAGTATTGCCGTCCGGTCGAAAACCTTTTCCGTCGAGAAAAAGTTCAGCATCGAATTTGCCGGGGCCCCAGGCGCCGAGCACCGATTTAACGGTCGCAACATCGACGCCCAACAGGCTGGCAACAGGTTGGAGATTAGGCGCGAGAGAAGTTATGGCACCTACGTTCAAGTCGCGATTCGCCCAGCCATCCAGGCGATGACCGATGCCGGGAGCCAGTGAATTGTCCACCGTGGAATGGCACAACGCGCACTGGATTCCGATCGAGCGAAGTGATCCTTGAGAATTGAAAAATCCGGTCAGGCCCACTACCGAGTTCAACTTGAGCAAGGCCAACGTCGTCGCCGGGTCCGCCAGATTGACTTTCCCTTGTTTCAATGCTGCGATGAGCGCGGGCGGAAGTGCTTCTACGTCCACCTTCAGGCCAACGGCTAGCGCAGTACTGGGGCTTACACCTGGGCCTACGCCGCCAAGATTGGCGCCTTCGATGGCTTGATGAATGTGCAGTGTGTCTCCCCAAAAGGCTTCGTCACCAAAGGTGTCAGAACGGAAGGTTTGCTTGCCGTCGTTGACCATCTGTCCCGCATCGTCGTGATCGGCTCTGTCAAGTCCAGCCGAGGAGGATGGCTCCCCGGCGTTTCCGTCTTGAGTTTCTTGGGCTCCACTGACTCCCACATGACCAAAACCGACGATACTCAATACAGTGAGAAAAATGGAACCTGCCAAAAGTTTTCGCCCGTGCTTCATAACGACACCTCTTTCACGCCGCCTGGCGAGGTCCCTCCCTCAATCAGAACGCGTCAGGATGGATGGGCTATATCAGCTTTCGCGATAGCTGTCTGTTATTTGGATAACACTAAGAGGAAACTGCGGAACGTGCGGGCCGAGACGAACATAGCCTTAACTGGGGTACTTTTCCAGAGCCGGCGTGTCCAGGGTCAGGTAGCCGTGGTTTGAATAGCGCAGCATGGCACGACGCCGGAGAAAATTGAGGGCTGTCGACACACTTTCTCGGCGAGCTGCAACCATCTGCGAGATTTCTTCCTGCGTCAAATAAGTTGGAATCTCCACCATCTCTCCCGACCGATGGCCAATCTTCGCAGCCAATCGAAGCAAGGCCTTAACCACCCGGTGAACGGTGTCATCTACAGCCAAGATGTTCACTTGCTCGTAGGCTTCGGTCAGTGCCCGGCAGAAAAGTCCCACCAACCGGTCTAGTAAGTCAGTCTGCTTCCGCATGACTTCCATCACTTCGTCGTATGGCACCGGAACCGCTTGGGTATCTTCCAGGGCTATGGCCCTGTCCGGGCGTTCCAGTCGGGATGCGCAGAGCTCTCCGACGATATCTCCACCCTTACGAACATCGTAAATGAGTTCGTGGCCGTCAGGAGTAATCGTTCCCACTTTGACAAATCCGCTCAGCAAGAAAAAGAACGTTCTGTCCTTCTCCCCAACCTCGTAGATGACATCGTTCTTCTCGAAGGTGACCACTTTTCGACAAGGCAGAATGGCATCGCAAAACTTGCCGCGAAAGACATTTGCCAACGCAGATGAAACGGTCGCTTGACGAACAGCGAATTCATCACGGGCAAGAGCAACATAATCCTGTTCGAAGACAGGCGGCTTCCCAGTGCGATCATCCGCATGCGTTTTCGTCATTGGCGTTCAGTGCGGGTTCGCCGCATGTGAGGTGGCGCCGAACTGTACGTCATTCGCCACAAGTTTGTCGTTGATTCTTGCGGCATGGATGACCACTCGGTCTCCCAGTTTGAGCTCCTTCATCGAGGCGGCTGCACCGCTCTTTTCATACTTCGTTTCGGCAGTGGTGTAGACGACGATGGGGTCCTTAGCTTTGGTTTGCACCGTTATGGAACTGTCGGTCATGGCAGTCACTGTCCCCATGATGTGTTCTTCCTTGCCATGGGCGAGCGCAGCCCCCGCGGCGAATACAACCAAAACAAACAATAGAATAGTTCGTTTCATTCCCGTTCTCCTTCTGAATGGTGCTTCTTCTTTATTTCTGGTGTTTTGCCTTCATTCAAGAATAGCTGTTCGTCATTTTCCTCTGAGCGATCCATCGCACTCTTTGGGTTGAATTGCTCCATTTCTTTGATTTCCTCCGGATTCATTCGGGGCAAATGCCGAATGAAGAGAACCAGCTTCCAGCTGTCGTCATCCCCAACGGGCGCGCCCCACGCGGGCATTCCCGTGAGACGGATTCCGTTGTGGATGATGTAATACAGCTGGCCGTCCGTCAGGTTTTGCGTTTCCGGCTGGCGCATGTCCGGCGGTTTCGGATAAAGATTCTGTCCGATCTCCGTTTTCCCGCTTCCGTCATTGGCGTGGCACATAGCGCAATGGTCGGCGAAATGGGCTCTCGCCTCAGTGAGAATTTCAACTGTCGGCGCGAACGGATTCTTAGAATCGCGTCCAGTCGCGGGAATGGAAAGCTTTCGCGCCGTTCTTGCCACAAAGGCCTCCATTGCCGATGGGTTGTCCCGCGCGCTAAAGCCGCGCCGGATTGTGCTCCATCCGAACACAGCGGCACCCGCGACTCCCGCTGCGGCAATCGATAGAAAAAGAGGGCGTTTTCTCATGTGTTTCTAGACAGCCCGCATGGACTCGCTCTCAATACCCAGCGAAGTCCTCGGAGCGAATATCGTCCTCGTTCACCCCAGCTCTGGTGAGAGTTTCTTTCATGGCGGTTACCATGGATGGTGGCCCAGCGATGTAATAGATCGGTGCCGCTACATCCGGCACGAATCGGGTGAGCATCGTCTCGTCTATGTATCCGGTCTCCCCGTCCCACGAGCGCTTGGATTTGTCCATCTTCGTCATGACGCAAATAGCCTGGCAATTCTTGCTCTCGCTTCCTATCTGTTGAAGCTCCTGAAGAAAAGCCGAATCTTCAGGACGCCGGTTCGAATAGAAAAGCACAACGCGATTCGCAAATCCCATTCGGGCGGAGTTGACGATCATGCTGCGAAAGGGTGTGATACCAATTCCCCCTGCGAGGAAAACCGCAGGTCGCGACGTAGCACTGTGCAGGGTGAAAGAACCCAACGGCCCCTCAATCTGAAGCTGGCTTCCGAGGGCCACTGTTTTTAGAACTCGCTTGAACGCTGTATCCCGCATTCTCGTAGCTACCATCAAATCCTTTTCTGCGGGAGCACTTGCCAGAGAAAGGCTTCGAATGTTCCCCTCGGCGTCCGTCTCTGGCGGATCAATCAACGTGCAGTCAAGATACTGGCCCGGCTTGAATTGAAATCCTGGGGGCTTCTCGAAATAAAATGACATCGTGCCTTCGGCAACTTCTTCACGCCTCAAAAGCTTGACCGGATGCGTTGGCATGTCTTTGTCTCCCCAATACCCATCGTCTGAGCCAGGCGACTTTCATCAGTCGAAGCTTCTCCAGCCGGTCTTCGTGATGCTCAACGCGATGCCGTTTGCACCCCGGCTGTCTTGACAATCTCGCCGAGTACGGGTCGCGCCTTTTCCCAATCCTTCAAGAACGATGCCAGGCCCACATCCGTCAGCGGGTGTTTGAAAAGCTGCTCAAAAACCTTGAATGGCATCGTGCCAACGTGCACGCCCATTTTCGCAGCCTCCACCACGTGCAACGGATGGCGCAGGCTCGCAGCCAACACCTGCGTGGGAAATTGGTAAACGCGGTAGATATCCATGATTTCGCGGAGCACATGAAGCCCATCCTGCGCGGTATCGTCCAGTCGTCCCAGGAAAGGGCTGACGAAGTAGGCTCCTGCCTTCGCCACGAGAAGCGCTTGCGCAGCGGAAAAAACTAACGTGACGTTGATCCGGATACCCTCGCCGTGCAACACGTGAAGAGCGCGCATTCCGGCGGGTGTCATCGGCACCTTCACTACGATGTTCGAGTGCCAGCTCGCCAGCTCACGCCCTTCGCGCAGCATCCCTTCCGTATCGGTGGATACCACTTCGGCGTTTACCACTCCATTTTTCACGATCTCGCACGCCTTTAGGATCAGTTCGCGGAACGGCCCGCCTTCCTTGGCGGCCAGCGTAGGATTCGTGGTGATGCCATCGAGCAACCCAAAGTCGGCCGCCTGTTGGATTTCTTCCAGGTTTGCCGTGTCGAGAAAGATCTTCATCGTTACCTCACCTTGTTTGGAGACTTAAATAGAGCGGTGATCGGTCGGTCTCTCAAGTATCCGCGCCGACCGCACTGGAAACGTGCTGGTTATTTCCAGCTCATTGGAGAAGGCTGGACGTAGCACGCAGCGCAGTTTGCTATTCCCTTCAAGAATTCGAGTCCGGAGCACGAATCGCTGGCCTCTGAGAGCCATTGCACTACCGCCTCGAATCGTCTTCCTTATTCCCCCGATTTCAATTTGGATCTGCCCGGGGAGAATCGCCATTCACCCTGCGCACCGGGGACGAGAAGACCCCGGTGCACTAGCGCTGGCATCAAAAATTAGAGCAGCTTGATCGACGTGACTTTCAACGTGTCGCCCTGCAGGTCGCCGGTGACGTCCACGCGAAGGTGATCTTTCTTGTCGGAGGCTTTGAGTGCTTCCACAATCTTTGTGTTTCCCTCTGCGTCGAACTTCACGAATTGCTTGTCCTTCGTCACGATGCCGTAGCCACTCTTCTCGCACTTTAATGCGCAGGCGCGCGTGTGCGCGTCCGGGTCGGCTGCCACCTTCGTGGAGCAGTTGACGTCCACCACGGGAACATCCTTATAGGTCTCGACAGCCGCAAAAGCGGGCATCGCACAAAGTCCAAACAAGACAAAAAACGAAGCAAGTTTCCGCATAGCATCCTCCGATTGAGTTTTGTGTAGCTCGAATTACAGGGTTAAAGAAACGTGCGAGCCTAGCGCCGTTTTTGCGCCTTGGTTTGCAGTTGCGTATTGCTCGCGTACTGCTGTCAGTTGCGATAGCGAAAATGCGCCAATCGCGATCTCCACGTCTCGCATAGCCAGGTCATAGAACATGCCGGTCGTCAGCAGATTCACAGCGATGCCGAGCAGCCAAAACATAACGATGTAGCTTCCGAGTTTTGTCCAGCGGCTGAGAACGATCAACCCGGCAATAATTTCCACAACGCCAATGACGTGCATGAAAGTCGTGGCGCTGACCGGAACAACCTTTGTCGCCAGAGGACTCAGATACATCCCCCAGTCGGCCAGCTTGTTGAAGTATTTGTCGATGCCAGTGATGATCGGACCAACTCCCAGACCGATTCTCAGCGCCCACCAGCCAACGTTCAGGCGATCATCAAAATCTTTCATTTCTTGCCCCCTACCTAAGAGAGTGGCAAGTCGGCGATTGGATACAGGAATTGTGGCAGTTCGAGAAGATGGTGCGAGTGAGAAGCTAAGAACTCACTCAATCTCTCCGCAGCAGGCCGCGGTATCTGTCGAAACCCTTCGCGGGGGGCCACTCCTTTCGGGCTCGTCTGCAATTCCCAATCGGAGGTCGATTGAGAGCAACACCCTAACCTGTTGGAGAGAAGCGCTTTTCCGCGCATGAGCCTTATTCAATGCGGGTATGTATCCTTTCTTGTTGTTGCGGCTCTATACTTACAGAGCCATGGAAACCATTGGAACTCTGGAGAAAGCTAGCTCCGAAGGCTGGACCGACCAGGAGATCGTTGGTCGCATAAGAGCCGGCGATACGGCCTTATACGAGATCATCATGCGCCGCTATAACCAACGGCTTTATCGTGTTGCGCGTGCCATCTTGCGCGATGATGCCGAGGCCGAAGACGTGATGCAAGATGCCTACGTCCGGGCCTACCAGCACCTTGACCAGTTTGCCGACCGCGCTCCCTTTTCGGCCTGGTTGACGCGTATTGCGGTGAACGAAGCGCTGGGCCGTCTCCGCTTGCGTAAACGCAACCAGCAACTGGACGACACCGAGGATGATGGAGAACATCACATGAATATCGTCGAGACTTTGCCTGACCCAGAGCAAAATGCATCCAAAGTCGAGGTCGGGCATCTTCTGGAAGAGGCGTTGCTTGCGCTTCCCGAGATATACCGTGCCGTCGTCATGCTGCGCGATGTCGAAGAACTGAGTACGTCCGAGACTGCCGCAGCGCTCGACCTCAGCGAAGAGAACGTAAAGATTCGTCTGCATCGAGGCCACGAGATGGCGCGCGGCTGGCTCTTTTCACGAGTCGGGACGAACGCAAGAACTGCATTTCCCTTTATGGGCGTCCGCTGCGATCGCATTGTCCACGGCGTTTTCGCTCGGGTTGCAGCGTTGAGCACCGGCCATTCACAGATTCAGTGACAGTTTTCCCTCAAGAAAGTGGGACTCTACTTCGAGTCCTCGTTCGCTGGTTTGATCGAGGCCCCAACGTTCCACAAGGGGTAGGGTAACCCGGCGAGCCGATTGATCACCAAAGCCTGAGCAACGAGCAGGAACACCGCCACTTCGATGATGACCAGTTCACGGGGTCTCGAAATAATCCCGAGAGAAACGATCAAGGTCGTTGCGCCTGCCGGAGGATGGCTAATATCGAGGAGAACCATAAATGCGCCTGTGGCCGACAGCGAAAGTGCCGCCGCCAAGATTCTTGGCCAGAAGATACCTGGGTGCACCCCGAACGGCAGCGCCCCGGCGCCTGTGACAACGAACGCCGCATAACCGCAGATGAGCCCTATAGCGTGACCGAAAATAGTGTTTCGTGGACTGGACGCTTTGGCGAGAGGCGAGAAGAACAGAAGATAAGCGGTAGGCCCGAGCGATGGAAACACAAATGGATTGCGGCTCAGGAGCGCCAATAGCGCCAGTAAACCAATGGTGACGAAGCCATTCACAAACACGTAGAGTGATCGCACGAGTCGAGGCGGAAAATGATGCAGCAGCCAATCCAGCCGAAGCCGTCGGAGCAAGGAGAGAACGTGATCAGGTCCTGCGCGCTCTTGGGCGATTGAATCGAGCTTCCGCATCAAATATTGGGCAGCAGGTCGAAATATTCGTCGTCCTCGTTCTTGCCGCCTTCTCCTTTGCCAAGCACCTTCTCCGACTCGATGAACTCGATACGCTCGATCCATTTGACCATCTTATAGCCAAGCTGGTTCTCTACTCGCAGCCGCAGGGGCGCTCCATATACTTCCGGCAGCCGTTGCCCGTTCATCTGCGAGGCGAGCAGACACTGCGGCTTCACCAGATTCTCTAGGCTTTGCGTGTCGTAATAGGGGCCGCCGTAGAGGGCTTCGCCAAAGGAGAAAAAGGCGACGACTTTGGCTTCCGGTTTTGGCTGCACCAATTCGATGAGTTTCTTCATAGGGATGCCGCCCCACTTCGCGATGCCGCTCCATCCCTGAATGCAATGATGCATGGTGATGTGTTCGATCTCACCCAGTTGCTCCAGATCGGCAAGAGAAAGCTCAACCGGCCTTTCGACGAGGCCTCCCACCTTGAGCCGGAAATCCTTGAAGCCGACTTCTGCCAGGCGCTTCCAGTCGTCCCGGATCGGCATTTTCCCATTGGGCCAGAAGTATGGCGAGATTTCCTCTTCGGAATACTTCTGCTGCGGAGTCAGGCGATTCAACGTAAGAAGTTGCATGGGATAAGTCACGGACTTGAGCGCATGCTGCAATCCGCGCGGGTGGTGCCACGAGATGTAGTGCGCCACGATCCAGGAGAGGACAACGACGCCTATACCCACAAACCCTAGATACATGCCCAGATGCCTCTGATCATCCGTACCGAGCACGATGTGGTTCATATTGCGCGCGAATCCAGTCATCACAATCAACGTCACGTGTACGACGAGGAATGCAAGGAAGCTGAACATGGTCAGGAAGTGGATCGATCTGGCCGATTGCCTGCCACCGAAGATCTGCGCGTACCAGGGGAAGCGATTCACTACGGCGGGCGACATGGCGATCCCTGTAAGAATCGCCAAGGGGCCAAAGACAAAGACGACCGTGAAATAGGCGATCTGTTGCAATGCGTTGTAGCCGTAAAACCCGTTCGGTTCTGCGGGCAGATGGAATGTTGCGTAGTGCACCCACGTGTTCCATGCCTGCAAGAGGACGAGCGGCGAGGTGGGCACAATACGCCGCCACTGCTCTGTATCGAAGAGCATGATGACAAAGAGAATGCCAGTGATAATGAAACCGTGAACGTCGATGAAGTGCCAAACCCGTGCAACACCAATTGTGTGCCGGTAGCCCGGCGTTCCAACTAACGGCGAAATATAACGGGCATCGTCTTTCGCGGTCCAGATGCGGTCGCGTGGCACTTTTAGTGGTGTAAGCCGGATCCATTCGCTCCCCGGCGTGCAGCCATCATTGAAATACAGACGAGGATGATCCATCAGGATGGACAGACCGCTGCGAATCAGCATCATCACAAAAAGGAAATTAAAGAAATGACAGTAACGAACCCAGACCGGAAACCCGTGTGGTCCAGTGAAGTTGTTGGGATATATCTGAGGAACGGCGGGAACATGAGGTAGCCCAGCCACGGCGACCTCGATCCAAGACGCCGCGATTACAGAAAGGATCGCGAGACCGATTCCGATCAGGATGGAAGGTCGAATCCAGATGCGAAATCGGCGATCAGGCGGATAGTGAACGGCTCTGTGTGCCGGATCAAACGGGATCATGTTGCCTCCGCAAACTGCCTGGTCAAACTTTAGTAGCGTCTTCCGGCCAAGCGATGGTCAGCAAAAATGCACTATCCTCCAGAGCTTCCACATCGTGCGGAAGCGCGCGTTCCAAGGCCAGCATGTGTCCGGCAGGCAGATCAATCGACTTCTCCTGCACATGCATTCGGATGTGGCCCGCGATGGCCTGGACAGAAATTCCACCGGCAGCTTTGTGTTCGTGAAGGCGCGCATTTGATTTCAAGACTGTTAATACCACCCGAAAATCAGGATGCTTCACCAGTGTTTTTGAATTCCGTCCACCCTGCCACGCATTTTCGCTAAGCAATCCTGCGATCTCAGCATTTAGGTCAAATGAAAGGATTGGACTTTCGAGCGGTCCCGGCGAACGAATAGCGGCAGAACTGGCGGTTTGTTTCAGACTATCGCTCATGACTTACTCCTCTTTCGAAATAACCGTATGAAGGTGCCTAGTTTATTCCCACGACCAAGGGCTGTTTCTGGACGTGACTCGGCTCTAAAATGAACGTGCCAAAAATATTCATGGCGAAGGCCGTGATCCCCGCCAATTCAAGCAGCGCCGAGACCGGCAGTACGGACCACGCCCAATTGGCATATCCCTGATATGCGAGAACCTCGCTGGAAACGCGGAGGGTACATCCGATTGTGAGGAGTGCCAGTCCAGCAAACATCAGCCCGGTACTCCACAATAGCCGCATTCCCGCGAACGCAGGCAGAACGCGCTGCCCTACGCAAAAGACCATCACTGCAATGAATCCGACCGTCAGCGCATGCCGGGAAGCGCCCCAAATTCCTCCAGATGAATCCCAGAGTGCCGCGCCCACCCCAAGCAAGGCTGCCACCAGCAACCAGCCATAGGCCATGCGGACGAAGAATGGGAAACTCCGGTGCACACCGCGCGTTTTCGGCTCCTGTCGCGCGGGCTCGAACATTCGTATCGCCGCAATTGCCAGAGCTGTGCTCACCACAAAGAACGGAGTCGCTTCAGAGGCCCATCCCATGAGCGTCAAAACAACACCCGCAGAGTTCAGCACGAGCGCGCTCAAGAGCAGGCTGGGTCGAACCGGCTTGAGACCAAGGAACACCGTCATCCACTTGGTACTGAATCCCCAAACGAACGGCACCAAGAATCCCCATGCGACCAATACGAGATAGCGTTGGTCGAGACGGTGCGATAACGCTGGGGTTGTGCCGCGCAATGCAAGATAGAAGCACGCCGCCAGATTCGTGATGAGTGAAATCATAAATCCTGTACTTGCACTGATCACCACCCAAATCCACTGGCTCCAGTCGATCCTTGCCAGAATCTTCAGGCCGGTGCTGTGAAACCGCCCTGAAGAAAATCAGGAACGCTGCCAGTTCTAGGACGCCCGAGAGTGGAAGCAGCCAACGCCACTCCCACGCGTAAACATTTGCGGCCCAGCGTACTGCCACCCCGATTGTCCACATTGCCCAGCATGCCCACGCCGCACTGAAGGCTGGCTTCGTTGCGCCCCTCAACTTCGGAATCGAGTAGAAACCAATGCCCAAAATAAAACTCCCTATCCAGCCGAACACCTGTGCATGTCCGTGAGCCTGTAACCATGCGGGCGAAATGGACGCGGCGCTCTCTCGCCCGCTGATCTGGAGGAGATTCCATACGCCGAGGAACGTGCCTGGCAGCAGCATGAAAACAAGCCCAGAGCTGATATAGGCCATGAGAAGGCGCGAAAGAGACGCCTCACGCGTGCGAGCAATTTCCATTATCTGGGCGGGAGAGAGCGAGGAATGGCCCTCGCTCTTGGCGGTTATCACTGGTGCTTTGAGTGAAATCGACATGGCACCTTAGACGACTTCGGTTTCCATTTCCACTGCACGCGGGAAGAGGATGTTGTTTTCCAGATGCACGTGCTGGTGAAGATCCGCTTCGAACTGTCTCAAATCCTGGTACAGAGCCTTATAACTTGTGCATGCATCCGCCGGAGCCGTGTATTCCGAACTGGCTTTGCGAATCTGCTTCACCAATTCTCCCGCAGCATCATGCTCTTTCATCATGGCGTGAATCGGGTTCCTCACCGTTTGGAAGAAGGGAGGCTCGACAGAGCTATGTGCACTTGTCGCCTTCTCCAGTGCATCGATATACGGAAACAAAATCTGTTCCTCTTTCTGCATGTGCATGATCATCTCTCGCCCAACTTCGGTGAAGAGTCTCCGGATATCTGCAATTTCGGAGTGACTCTTTCCGTGCTTTGCTTCTACCTTGTCCAACAGAGGTTGAACCCGAGCGATTGCCTCACGAACATACCGATGGTGTCTTTCGCGGATATGCCGTGTCAGATCAACAAGCGGTGCGGACGCCCAATTTGCTTCGTCGGGACTTACGTGTTTGCTGTTTTCACGCAGCCGCTTCAAAATCTCTTCAGCCGGTACATCTGCATGCAAGCACGCTTCATGCAGTGACTTTCCACCACCACAGCAGTAGTCAAGCCCGGCATCTTCGAGAATTTGCCTGGCCGCCGGATTCGAAAGCGCAATATCCTTCACTTTGGTTTGATCATTGAAGTTCATAACTGCCTCCGCCACTACTCGGAGTCTGGAGGGGTAGCCGCAAAGAGGCAGTGACCAAAGTCACTACGGCCTGCAAGAATCTGAAAGTACAGGGATTACTCAGAAGCCGTCTGTTCGCGCCTTAGGCCCGCGAGGTCCTTCACTATAATCCTGCGACCGTCCACTTCTAGGAATCCTTCAGCCTGGAGTCGGCTCAGATTGCGTGAGACAAGTTCTCGCACCGTTCCCAATTCCGCCGCCAGGTCTTGATGGGTCTTCGTTAGTTCCACGCGGACGCCCTCTTTCGAGGCCGTCCCGCTCGCCTGTGCTAGTCGTAGGATGAGGGCGATCAATCGCTGTCTCACCGTCGTGAACGATAAGTCTTCGATGATTCCGACCAGGCGTCGCAGCCGTGAACCAACTACTGCAAGCACTTTGAGCGCTACTTCTGGATGTTCGCGGCAGAAATTCTGAAAATCCTTGCGCGAAATGAAGAGTATTTCGGCATCCTCCAACGCAGACGCCGAGGCAGGATAATTACCTCCATCAAACACTGGAAGCTCTGCGAAAGAACTCCCCGGTCCTTCCACGGCTAGAACTTGTTCACGACCCGCTACTGAAAGCTTGAAAATCCGAATTTTGCCCGATGCCACCAGAAAAAGACCAGTGCACGGGTCACCCTCGCTGAACAATAGTGCGCCACGCTCAAAACGCCTGTTGCTCACTCGCGTGGCCAACGCCTCCATTTCCTTATCGGTCAGGCTCGCGAACAACGGAGTCTTTCGCAGTATCTTTTCTACGATCTCGTTCACAGCCGCTCCCTCAGTATGAATCGATAGCCAGCCCGCACCTCGAACACCCGTGATCTCCCAATGCGAACGAAAAGTGCATGAGTCGGCGATCCGAGATTACAGCGCGGAGCTGCTGCAACGCACGCTCCAAGACTTTCGAACGGTCTTCATAACCCTGACACCAGCAGAACAATCCGAAGCACTGCAATGTGTCCCGAAAGGAGTGACCGTTCACCCTGGCAAATTGGCTTTGGAAATCTTCGAGCTGGAGGAGTTCCAGCCAAGTTCGCAGAAACGTAAAGAGTGGCTCACCACTTTTTCCGACGCTGCAGTGGGACGTGGGGCGGCGTGGAGTAGCCAAATCTTGGCTCCTCATGGGCGAATGTGCAAGCCATCGTAGATGCCATATGTGAATTAAAAGCTGGCTCGGCGCCGGCTCGAGAAATGGGGATTCTAGGGCGCTGTCATCCCCGAGCAAAATCCTCACTTGAATGCGACGGAGCCGAAATTCCCTCCACGCCGCTGAACGCATATAAAACTAGTTCCACGCGGCTCGATATGCCCAACTTGTCAAAAATCCGGAATAGATAGTTCCGCACGGTGTGTTCACTCACGTTGAGCCTGACGGAGATCTCTTGGTTCCTCATGCCTTCAACGGCCAGTCGCACAACATCCCGCTCACGCGGTGTGAGTAGGGCCATCCCACCGGTATTAACATCTTGCGGGCTTACCATCGCGCCGACCCGCCATTCCTCTTGGATCGTTGTTGGAGTTGCAAGTCAGAGAGCAGGGATTGCTCCGCTGTACCTACCGGGAAGCTGCGGCGAGGATGGTCCGCGGCTTTTAGCCGTCTATCCGTACTGTTAGTGATTTAGGCACCCAAAAGAGGCGCAAATGGGAAATAGCCTATGATTTCTTCATGCCGATTAAGTTCATCATAGGCGGGGCCGTCGTTCTAATCAGCTTGACGTTTCTAGTGGTCACGTCTAGAAAGCGGCGGCGGTCATGAAGTCTTACGACGCCAGCCGCACGTCGAACTCAATTTTAACTTCGTCTTTGGCTCTGACTCCCGCTTTTCCGGGAGGCTTGATCCCGAAATCGGTCTGCTTCACGCTGCTCTCGCCGGTCTAACGGCCGTCCTTCAGCGTTACTTGCACCGTGACCGGCCGCGTCTGCCCGCGCAGCGTCAAGATTCCCGCGCAACGTCCACTGCCCCTGGCCGGCAGACTCCGCGCCTGTGGACTTGAATACGATCTCCTGATGATGCTCGCTATCGAGCACTTCCGGCCCTAGCATCGTCTTCTGCACTTCGGCGCGATCTTTCTCGGAATCGTCTTTGCCGATGACGCGCAGCTCCCGCTGCATTCACATGTATTTCAACCGCAGGATGCGAGCCGGTGTCCGCCGTACCGCTGTGAATCGGCGCGCGCACTTCGTGCTCGTGTCCCAGTCCGGAAAGTGCGCCCGTCTTGCCTACGTGGATCGTTAGCGTTGACTTCTGCGTGTCGATACTATGTTGTTGGGCGCCCGCGCCCAGCGCATACTAAGCTCGCTGCCGCTAGGAGCACGGTTCGCATCGCTCACCTCTCAGTCGCAGTTTTCCGTTTCGATTGCCAACGGCTCTGCACTGGGCGGAATTCTACTAGAACATCGTCAAACCAATAGTAAAGTGATTGTCTACAGACGGTGAGAAGAGTGTCGTCCGCCGATGCCCAGTTTCAGAGCCAGTGAATTGAGCCTATGCCGGCGCCAATTCCGGGAGCATTCCATCGATTCGGCCTCTCAAAAGCCGCTGGCTATAGTCCTACTACGTGGGTACCGAATAGGATTATGACACGCGCGTGCAACGTATGCCCGGATTGGTTGACAGTAATGGAATTCTCATCGGCTATCTGAGAAGTGAAAATGGAGCGAGTCTCTGAGGCTTTGCAATTCCCGGTAATAATAGAGTGAAGTGGGGCGTTTTCCGTTGAACCTTAGATTCCTTAGCAACTCCATTTCTTCCGGGGTGGCAGTCCCGCTGAGGGAACTATCACTAAGGAATTCTTGGAACCCCGGCTCTACCTCTGGTTGGTCAGGTCCCGTTTCAACAAACTCAAATCTCTTAGGATCGCCCGAGGCTATTCTCCGATTTAGCACAATCTCCATACCAAAGGTCGCTAGGTCGACGTCCCAGGATTCAATCAGCGGATCCAGGAAGGAAACACAGTTATCAGGGGACAAGTTGAAGACATCGGTGTCCAGGAACTGAAGGAGGGTAACCCGCATCTGTTCATAGCTTCGGCCGGCGAGTCGAGCCACCACGTGGAGCCAGTTTTCGCTCTTCAGTTCTTCTCTGGCGACTTTCTTGATCACGTCCAAAAGCTTTTGTGTGACGAGGCGTTCGAGTTCACCGAAGGGCTGCTTCTCAAAAATCGCACGAACCTGTTTTTCCTTGTCGGGTACGCACTTACGGAGGATTACTTCTCGAACTTCCCTAAACAAGGGCGCTGGCGGATCCCCCAACTGTCTCTTCAATTCTTCCCTACGCTGGAGATCAGCCAGCTTCGAAAGCCTATCGGTCGGGAGCTTCAAAAACTTCGCCATTTTCTCGTAAATATCCGTTCGGTCAGGCGCCGGGGGCAGTTTTTTGCGCGTCAGCAGCTGGGAAATATAGGACTCGGTCACTTCGGCGGCGCTCGCCAGATCTTTCTGCTCAAGCTCCAATTCATCCAGCCGCTGTTTAATCACTAGGCAAACGTCCACAATGCCCCTCCACGTGGCTTAACGAGACAGGTTAACCATCAAAATAATCTCAGATTCTACTTGACAGGTCAACTTAATTAACTAAATATGGTTAACAGACTGAGGGAGTCTTCAGAATTGCTAAACCAATGGTGGTTATCTGAATTGCCCCTTTGGCATCGAGAACCAAGGAGAGTGCCATGTTTGCACGCAGAGTTTACATGCATCTGAAGCCCAATAGCGTTGTGGAGTTTACCCAGAGGCTGGAGAAGGACATCCTCCCCCTGCTTCGAAAACAGAAAGGATTCCAGGACGAGATCACGTTCGTTGGACAGGGCGGTACGGAAGCGTTCGGAATCAGTTTGTGGGACAAAGCGGAGAATGCCGAGGCTTACAACCGCGGAAACTACCCAGAAGTGACAAAGATCCTCGCCACGGTAGTTGAGGGAGTTCCCCAGGTAGAAACCTTTGACGTCGCTAACTCGACGTTCCACAAGATCGCAGCTGCCGCAGCAGCCTGAAGCCAGCAGGTCCTTTCGTTTTGGAGGGGGCGGGCTAAGTCCGCCCCCCAGGTTTGCATGGAGCATTCAAATGTCAAGCATCCATCGAACGAGGACCGTTTTCATTAGGGAAGACACACAGTTGCCAACAATGCTTTCGATTGAAAGTGAAGCTTTCCTGCCTGGCTGGCGTGTCGTCAAGGATCTAGATCGTCAAGCGCTAACTCGAGAAGTTGAGGGCGCGAACTGGAACTTATTCTATTTGGCAGGCGAGATGAGGGCGACTGTTTTCGGGCGCGCGGGGCTAGGAACTCTGCGCAGGGCAGTGAAGTGTGTTCTGGCGAAACAGGAGGGGCAGAAGTTTAATTCTCTGGAGATTACGAAAATCGTTTCGAAACGGTTCCTCGGCATTCCTTTTATGAGTGTTGCCGCACATTCCCGCCATATCCAACAAGGTGTTGGCCTAGTCCCTGCTAAGGATTTTGTCTTGAGAATGCCTGCTGCTGCGCCAAAATCCAGGCTGGATAGCGGCGGCGAACAGCATCATGCAGACGCGGCAAAGCAATACGCGGCCGTGATTTAAAGTTCTTAGGAATTTGTGGGAGATATGAAAATGAAAACGATTCGCTGTTCAATTCTCTGTTTTGTTGTCCTGCTCCTAGCGGCGACATTGCTTCGTGGACAGGATCTTTCCAAGTATCGGCACTTCACCTTTGGAATGAGCTTGACCAGAGTGTTGGAGCGTACTGACCAAAAAATGGCCGATGTAAAGGACATTCACGGTCGTCCAGCGCTGATTCAGGAACTGACTTGGTGGCCGCCGAACCTTCCCGGGACTTCGTTCCGATCTGATACCGTCGAACAGATTCTCTTCTCCTTTTACAACGCCGAGCTCTACAAGATTTCTGCGACTTACGATCGAACTTCCACGGAAGGGCTCACCGCGGAGGACATGGTGAAGTCCATCTCGGCGAAGTACGGCCCGCCGACAAATATTGCGCTGGAGGTCAATTCGGCGACGAATGAGCAATATGAAATGAGGCAAAAGCTCGTTGCTTCGTGGGAAGATTCACAATATTCCTTCCGTCTTGTCCGCTCTTCTTTCTCCGGTGGCTTTGAGCTTGTTATTTATTCCAAACGACTTAACGCCGAAGCTGAAGTTGCCCTTGCCGAAGCCGTGAAACTCGAGAAACAAGAGGAACCGCAAAGAGAGGCCGAACGTCAGAAAAAGGATGCGGACGACCTCGAAGTCACGCGGCAGAAGAACCAGAAGAGTTTTCGCCCGTAATTCTCAGGTTGTAACAAGCTACCTTTGGGCCTGTTAGAGAAATCGATCCTATGGAGGTCAAAGAAATGACCGTAAATATTACCCCGTTACATGACCGCGTGCTTGTGCGGAGGCTGGAAGAGAAGGAAACCGCGAAGGGCGGGATCATCATCCCCGATACGGCGAAAGAAAAACCTCAAGAGGGCGAAGTGATGGCCGTCGGAGCAGGCAAAATGGAAAAGGGCCATCGCATCCCGCTCGACGTGAAGGTGGGTGACCGAATCTTGTTCGGTAAATACACTGGTAACGACATCAAGATCGATGATCAGGAGTACTTGATCCTCCGCGAGGAAGAAATCCTGGTGAAACTAAGTGGCATGGCCAAAGCGGCATCCGGCAAGAAGTAACAGTTCCTATCCGAAAATCTTGGATGAAGTGGATAGTTGGATCACCCAGGAGGGTGAGATCTAATGGCAAAACAAATTGTAACTGGTGAGAATTCGCGTCAAGCAATTCTGCGCGGCGTCAACGTTCTGGCTGACGCTGTAAAGATCACACTCGGTCCGAAAGGGCGCAATGCGGTGATCGAAAAGAAGTTCGGGGCGCCCATCATCACAAAAGACGGCGTTACGGTGGCAAAAGAGATCGAGCTGCGAGACCCGCTCGAGAACATGGGTGCGCAAATGGTGCGAGAGGTTGCGTCCAAGACCTCCGATGTGGCTGGTGACGGCACGACCACCGCGACCGTGCTGGCGCAAGCCATCTTCCGTGAAGGTGTGCGAACGGTTGCAGCGGGCGCAAGCCCGATGGCGCTCAAGCGCGGCATCGATAAGGCCGTGGAAGTCGCCGTGGGAGAGATTAAGAGGCTCTCCCGCGAGGTGAAGGGCGACATGATCGCGCAGGTCGGCACCATCAGTGCTAACACTGACAAGCAGGTTGGCAGCATCATCGCCGAAGCCATGAAGAAGGTCGGCAAAGACGGCGTCATCACCGTTGAGGAATCCAAGACGATGGAGACCACGCTTGAAGTCGTCGAGGGCATGCAGTTTGACCGCGGCTACCTCTCCCCGTACTTCGTCACCGACCCGGAGCGGATGGAGTGCGTGCTCGAGGACGCCGTTATTCTGATCCACGAGAAAAAAATCAGCTCCATGAAGGACGTGTTGCCTTTGCTTGAACAGACAGCCAAGATGAGCAAGCCGCTGCTGATCATTGCTGAGGACGTTGAGGGCGAGGCTCTGGCGACGCTGGTGGTGAATAAGCTGCGCGGAACACTGCAGTGCGCGGCCGTGAAAGCCCCGGGGTTCGGCGACCGCCGCAAGGCTATGCTTGAAGACATTGCCATTCTCACAGGTGGGAAGGCCATCACAGAGGATCTCGGCATCAAGCTTGAGAACGTGAAACTTGAAGACCTGGGCCGCGCCAAGAAAGTGACCATCGACAAGGACAACACCACGCTCGTCGCAGGCGCCGGCAAGGCCAGCGAGATCGAAGGCCGCATCAAGCAGCTCCGCGTGCAGATCGAGGAAACCACCTCGGACTACGATAAGGAAAAGCTCCAGGAGCGCCTGGCCAAGCTCGTTGGCGGCGTCGCGGTAATCAAGGTGGGCGCGGCGACCGAGACAGAGCTGAAGGAGAAGAAGGCTCGGGTGGAGGATGCCATGCACGCCACCCGGGCGGCGGTCGAGGAAGGTATCGTTCCCGGGGGCGGCACCGCTTTGCTGCGCTGCCTGCCGGCCCTAGAGAAGCTCAAGCTCCATGACGACGAAGCCATCGGGGTGAACATCGTGAAGCGCGCGCTCGAAGAACCCACGCGCCAGATTGCCCAAAACGCCGGGCGCGAAGGCGCGGTGGTTGTGGGACGCGTGCGCGAATCGAAGGATGAAAACTTCGGCTTCAACGCGGAGACCGGTGAGTTTGGTGACATGGTCAAGGCCGGCGTGATTGATCCGGCTAAGGTCACGCGCCTCGCACTCCAGAACGCTGCGTCCATCGCCGCCTTGATGCTAACCACCGAAGTCCTGGTAGCTGACGTTAGGGGAGACGAAAAGACGGCCGCTGCTGGTGCAGGCGGCGGTATGGGCGGAACGTACTAAACGCTGATCTATTTGTACCGGATCCCGAAGCGCGAGGAAGCAAAGCCGAAGCACATCAATGTGAATGTGGGGACGCGGGCCATAGCGGCCGCGGCTCGCTGAAGGGACGTGGACCGAAGACGATGTAGCAAGGGGCTGGCGATATCGCCAGTCCCTTCCCGTCAGACCACGACTTCCTCGCCGTCTGGAAAGACGCCGACCTCAGAGTGCGAGAGCTGTAATTTCGTATGCACGCACTCCAAAGCGGCTTGCAGGCCAACTTTCTTGCGTCGGATGGTGTTCACATGCGGCCGCTCGTATACTCCTCAAATAGGAGAAACGGATGTATCCAGGCTATCAGCCCAAACCGGACGATGTGTTTCATGCTGTGGGCTATACCACCCGAGACATTTCGGATAACACTCATTTCCACCTTCACGGAATTTCTGACCGCGTGAGGATGGAGAACGAAAACCTGTGGCGACAACTCGGTCCACTCGTACGCGCGATGCAGTCGGGCACGGTCAAGCGCGAGTTCGTCGAAGTGTTATCTGTTGACCCGTTTCTGGGCAATTACGAGATGCCTTACACAGGGCCGCATAAGGAGACGTTCCTGTCTATTGAGTACCTGAGCGATGCCGCTTTTCGCCTTTGCGGCGAGTATGGGATACGGCACCCGGCCGTGATCGAGAAGGTCAAAAGAGCTGACATTCCAGGGAACCACGGAGTCACCCTTCGTACCGTCCATTACAGCCGAATTTGAAACCTGCGCTTCGGCCTAGCCTCACATGCCACTGCCCGATGAGTCGGGTGGTCTCAATAGGTCGATGCAACACCATCTGATATAGGTCTGCTCTCTAAAGGTGGTGTTGCATGAGGCAAGGTAAACGGTTTGGGCTTTCTACGGTGCAGAAGAGCGAGCTGTGGCGCCGGTGGAAGGCGGGACAGTCGCTGCATGAGATCGGGCGCGCCTTCGGCAAGGAGCATTCGTCCATTCGCTGTCTGGTGGCGCGGCACGGTGGGATTGTTCCGGCAGTCCGTCAGCGCTCACGGCGCGTACTCACAGCAGTGGAGCGAGAGGACATCTCGCGAGGGCTCGCTTCCGGTGCATCGCTTGGTAAGATCGCCCAGCTTCTGGAGCGCGCCGCGTCGACGGTGAGTCGGGAAGTGGCCCGGCATGGTGGCCGTCCTGAATATCGCGCCCATGAAGCGGATCAGCGAGCCTGGGACTCGGCCTTGCGTCCCAAGCAGTGCCTGCTGGGGATCCGGGAGCAGCTGCGAGAGATGGTTGCGAGTAAACTGCTGTTGGACTGGTCGCCGGAACAGATTTCCGGATGGCTGACGACCGAGTATCCCAGCGACGAGAGTATGCGCGTGTCTCACGAGACCATTTACCGTAGCCTGTTCATTCAAGCCCGCGGAGTGCTGAAAAAAGAGCTGGTTGCCCACCTGCGGTCGAAGCGCCGCATACGCCGCTCGCAGCACTCTGGTAGCCTGGGCGTGGTTTCCTTCCAGTTCCAGCACGCTCATCTCGAATCAGTCTTAGCAAGGATGAGCGGCCCGACGTTTGCGGACGTGCCTTTTCTGGAAAATACCTACGGACCGCCCCGCTCTAAGGGCAGCAATCCAGAGAAGGGTTGGGCTTCATCAATCTGGCGTTTTTCTGACGGAGGTGAAGTTCATGCGGAGGAGCGGGCAACAGACTCTGGAGGCTTCATCATCAACATCTATGTCAACCGGTCAGAGTAGACTCGGCCGCGAATGGGGGGAATATTCACTATGCGACTCCCCAGCCTGGTTTCAGGGACAGGCACTTTGACGGAGGGAGTGAATCCATCCACCGTAGTCGAGACGACTGCCCGCCCCATGATGTTCGGATACGCAATTCGCACACGGTCTGGAAATTTTATAGAGAGTTCTCGACCATCATCGGTGTCTCGACGCAAATACCACTTTCAACGGTTACGGGGTGCCTGTCTCTCACGGAATGATTCGGCATATTGAATTCCTTTGAGGCGCCGACCTTGATTTATGAAGGAGCGATCGGCGAAGGCATAAAGGCATTCTTGCCCGGCACGCTTTTGCAACCAATCTTGTTGAAAAGGATTTCCATTGCCGTGTTCTTTTCACAGGAATAGAGAAATTGTCTCGCTCCGACCATCAAGAGTTTGTTAATGTCGCGCACCAATTTCCCGGGTACGAGCCGTCCAACCCTGTCCCTCGCCAAAACTCGGGCAGAGTACTCAGCTTCACCCCTTTAACAATGTTACAGGCCTCTGCGCAAGCTGTTGATTTCAAAGTCGGTCGTCATTTTGGATTTTGGCGAGGGACACCTGGCCGCCGGTGCGATCGAGCAGAATTCGGTTAGTGTCCCGTGACCATCCGGACTCGCTATGCGGCTTTCTGCGGTTGATCGGAACGTTGCGGAGCGGTCCTTGAGGCCTGCTAATTTTTCATCATTGCATTTATTCTGTTCTTCAAGGCTTGCAATCTCGTAAGGATTTCGTCGAAGGTCAGGGGTTTAGTGGGGAACATTTCCTCCATCTGCTGATAATCTTTGCGGAGAATTGCTTGGAGAGCCTCGTTCGGAACGATTCGAAGGGTTCCCGGGATGGCGGTGTCATATTGCGCCCAACTCGCAGCGAAGTAGATTTTCTTGAATCGAATCACCTGCGCTAAGAGATCAAGGGAAAGCTTCTCATCCGCGAATTGCTCTGCTGTACTCATCACAGCAACATCGGACCAATGGCGGGCCATGCGGGGCTTCAGTTTGGTAGGGTCGGGACGATGGTTCTCAGCATGTAAAAGCGTGAGTTTTTCCCAAAATGTGCGTTCAGAATCGAGGACCAAGACCGTCCCAGCTTTCTCTCGAAAGACGTCGGGAAACTTCTCGGCAACAAACGGTGTCACAGTAGATTTGTGACTCGGCTGCTGATCGCCGCGGCCGAATTCAATCTTGATTTGCGGCTGCAAATATTTGCTGTATTCAAAAACATTCGGGTAGTGGAACAAGAGGGTCATTTCTTCGTTTTCTTCTTTGGACGGTGCAAGCTCCCATGCTTGCGTTCCAAGAATGGCCTGGAACCGGTCGTGCAGCTTGGCAAGGATATGGGAATTCACTTCCGCAGTGATGGCGGTACGTAACTGTTCATCTAGAGCTTTCCGTTTGGTATTTGTCAGGGCTGGATTGGCCATATCTCGTTCTCCGGCAAAACCCAAAGCCGCGCGGTCAATGGAGATGTCGATGTCTTCGGAGAGGCGTTCGATGAGGCCAAACACTTTGGAGAGCGATGTTCCGCCTTTGAAGCGAAGCTCGGGGATAGCTTCCAATGCGAAAAGGTGTTTCAGGGTCCAGCAGATCCAAAAGTCTTTTTCGACGGCGGTTGTTGTCGAGTTGCGGCGAGCGGCAGTTTCCTCGAAATAGGGCTGCCGCTCTGCCGGTTTGCCTTTTGCGAAATCATCCATAAGTTCACGTCAGGCGCTGAGTTGATTTAGAACGGGCTGCGACCAGCCCGGTGCAGTCGGTACAAGCCGTCTAACGGCTCTCTTGACGGGACGAGGAAGCTGCTTTGCGAGGGAAAGGATAGAGATCTCGTGAACTCCCTCTTTCCCGAGCGCGCGAACCGCCTGAATGACGACTCCCGCCTCTGTTCCCGCACCAATCATTTTGGAGGGGGCCACGTGCTTGAGCGCGACGGTTTGGTTGCCAATTCGAACGGTGCGAGAAGGTCCTTCTGTCCAGAAGACATTCTGCATGGGCACTTGGGTTGAAAGCCCAAGTAGATTGGCAGCTTTTGCCCCGGAGACGCTGATTCGGCTCCCCGTCCTCTCAGCCATGGCCTTGGCAACGGCCTCGGGAGAGGGGGAGAGGACGCCGATTTTGGGGTGCACCTTCGGGAACTCGTAAACACCCCGAGCCAGACGACGAATCTGACCAGTCCGCTGAAGCCGAGACAAAGCCTGGTCTACAGCAGCACGGGTGCCGAGGTGTGCAAACTGTCTGGGCGTAAAGACCCATCCGCGGTGCTTTGCTCGAATTCGCTTTAAGATTGCATTGGTGGTGGAGGCTGTCATATGGGTCTCCTACGTCAGGAATAATAGCCTATTTATCTGACACTGTCAAGAGCATGTACGTAGTATAAGCTGTGTATAATGATTGCGATACGGGAAGTCCATAAGGCTACTGCCCACAATACAAAATTTGTCGAAAATTGATGCTGGGATGAGGCTTGCAAGAAACGAGGGCTTAGCCCTCGCTCAATCCTTCCGAGAATAGACAGACTCGAACTGATATATCTTGCCCTCAATATCGAAGCCTCTGATTTCCAGGACGTCGGATACGGAGCGAATCCCTGGCCGTCGCTCTATCTGGACGATGACGTTCAGGGAATCGGCGACATTGGTTTTGATCACGCGGTACGGTATCTCGACGCCACATTGAAGAACGCTGGTCGGGAGCCTCGAAAGCCCCAGCGCGGCAGACTTGCTAGCGACGTCCATAACAATTCTATTTAAGCGAAGATGCCTGTCTCTTAGCAGGAAAACACGCTATTAAAGTGAGCCCAAATATACACTTCAATGGAGCCATCCATCAGTAGTGTCAATGTTTTTTCTTTGCTTTGGCCCACCGAGTCTTTGCTGCTTTTCGAGCAATCCGGCTGCGTTGCTCAGGAGTGAGGGCTTCGGCCCGCATTTTCGCTCCTTTTTTTCCGCCCTTTTTGCCGCCTTTGCGGCCCATCTCCCGCATGACTTTCGAAATCAGGTTGGGATCCATAGGTTGGATTGTACCGGGCAGACTCCAATTCCGCCAATAAACGGCCATTGACAGCATAGCGCTAAATCAGGTAGTTTTGTGCTTGCTGCGCTTCAAGCATATGATCGATATAGGAGCGCATGGCAAGCGGGACGCGCCAGTGCTGAAACACTGAACGCGCCCCTAACCAGAGTCGCCTAGTTAAGAGGCAACAGTGGCTGAAACCAAAGTTATCGGGTTCCCCTTTTGGGTGCAACCCACCCATCGCTGTTTCGCTTCCATCCCAAGATCCATACCCCTGCGTGTCGCACATCCTCCACCCGTAATTCTGTCCAATTGAATTCGTTTGTCCTAATGCGTCGGCTCGCGGCTGCATCGAGAACGTGTCTCGACGCGCCTATCAACTTCCGAACTCGCGGCTAATTTGGCGCTGAAAGGATATTAGGTCATGGAAAAAGCACATCTGTATGAAGCACTGTATTTGGTGAACCACGGTATTGACGAAGCCGTTCGCGGAGTTCAGCGCTTGAAGAAATCTCCCAAACTCTTCATGGAGACTTATCACAAGTCCATGGCCGGTCTCGAACGCCGTCGTTCCATCATCAAGCTTCAATTCATGCTCGAAACGCGAAAATTGGAAGAGAACGACGAGTCTAATTTCGAGGAGGAATTCAACGTCTGGCTTTCCGACGAACCGCTGACCAACGACGAAATCTGCCGCTTGATGCGCGGCGTCGAACGCGAGCGCAAACTGGAGGGGAAACCGCCGTTGGTGCAATTTCTTGCCCAGAGTAAGCGCCCGAAGAAAACGACAAAGAAACCCGAAGGCCACTCTAGCCGCAAAGTAAATGGTTCGCCTACATCCGATTCGGGCGTCAAGAGTGTAGAACCCAGGGGAGCGCATGCCTAAGAAAAGAAAGCCTAAGGTTGCGTCCACCGGGGACGCACTTCTAAGTCCGATTACGGCGAAGGAGCGGAGGAATCTCGACGAGCGAATTAAGAAGAAACACGATCGCTTTCGGCGTAGATACCCCGAGATTCACGGCAAGGTCGTAGACTTTATCACCCATTCTATCGAGGACGGGACGCTGTACTTCAGTGTTCGTTTCACGGACAAGACGGATTTTTCGCTCCGCTACGCGTGCGAGATGTTCGTCATTGGTGCCGACTTCTGTGATTTCAAGACGGGTGATTTCGAGATGATTCGGGAATACATGCGTCCGATTCCGAGTAGGCTTGGCGCAGAAGTGTGTCAGCACCACTCTGGGGAGAAGGGCGGACAGTCGCCCATGTCAGGCAATAGGGACGCACGCAGTGAAGCTATTACAGAACATAAAGTAATCTATGCTTGACATATAGAGCGCCGTGACGTACCCTGAGAGGTGTTTTCGGGGAGGTCACGGTGCCCCATCAACCCTTTCGAGATGAGCTAGCCGACGGCCGCAAGAGTACGCTCTCGTTTTTCTATTTGGCGGCTCTTCTTTCCGTCGCCGCCGTCAGCCTTGCTGGCAGAATTCTAGCCTTCCGCAGGCCCCTACTCGCTCTGGCTGTCGCGGGCGCTGGCGCGGCCATCTTGTTCCTGCTGCGCTTTCTTCGGGTAAACGACGAGCACGAACGGCAGATCAATTACCGTGCGTTGACGTTTGCCTATACAGGAACGCTGTTTTTTTCTGCTCCTGTCGGCTTCGTCCAGAGCTTCGGTTTCCATCCCGTGTCTTGGCTCGGCATTCCCGCGCTCATGATCATCCTGTGGAGCATCGGTCTGATTCTGTATTCCTGGCGGTACCGATGAAGACACGGCTACGCGTATTGCGTGCGGAAAAGGAATGGTCGCAAGCCGAGCTTGCCGCCCAGGTTGGCGTCGCTCGCGGAACCATCAATGCCATCGAAACCGGCAAGTACGATCCGAGTTTACCGCTCGCCTTCAAGATCGCTCGCAGTTTTGGAAAAAAGGTCGAAGAGGTATTTCTGTATCCCGAGGAGCATGACCAGACCGCATCCCCGCAAGTCTGAATCTCGCTTCGCGTAAGAGCAAGACGATGTATTGCAGTTCACAGTCCCGAACTTTTTTCTCCGCATATCGCTGGAAGTCTATCCCCGTCTACTCGCCAAGGTGAACCGAAAGGAATCTTCTCATGGAACGTCCCTATGGCATTTCCGACTTCGCATTCCCAAATCAATGGGACCGGGCATCCGGCTCAGACCTGGTAGAGAATGCTAGCCGAAGTTCGCAAAGAGATCGAGAGCATGGCCAAGCGGAGCCCGACATCAGATCGGACTCCGGCCGCTCAAACCGGGGTGCGGACCGCTCAAGAATGATCTACCGCGGTCGAGACCACGGATACTCTTTGCGTGCTTCCGAAGTGCGAACGCTCACCGACATCGGCAAGTTTCGCGTCGTGCCGGCGGATGATCTCGCCCGCTTCGGATACCAGGGCAATCGTACGCAGATGGAAGCCGGCGTTCGCAATCTCACTCGGCACCGCCTTATCGAACAGCGGGCCATCGAAGGACATTCATCGTATTCGACGAAAGTATTCACCCTGACAAAGGATGGCCAGAGGCTCCTTGAACGTGCGCAGCTCGTTTCAAATCGGCAGGCCACCTACCACGGCCTTGTGAAGCCCAAAGAGGCCCGGCACGACGCCGACGTGTACCGGCTCTATCAGAAAGTTTCAAGGGAAATCGAGCGTTCGGGAGGCAAGGTTCGCCGCGTCGTCCTCGACTTCGAGCTGAAGAAAGACCTCTATCAAAGGCTTTCCCGGATGCGGCCCGACAAAGACCCGCGATACGAACGAATCTTTATTGCTAACCAATTCGATCTGAAGGTCGTGGACGGCAAGATTCCGATTCCCGATCTACGCATCGAGTATGAGGACGATTGCCGCGATGTTCATCGTCTCGACCTTGAAATCGCCACCCGCGACTACCGGCCCCAGGGACTCAGCGAAAAGGCGAAAGCCGGGTTTCACATGTTCGCCCGCCAGCAAGACCAAGCCAAACTGCGCCGCGTTCTCGACACTCAGGAAATCAGCGCGAAGATCTTCGCCTTATGAAATTTCTCCCCATCCATACGGAAGCACTGCGGTATTTCGGCTACACGGAAGAAGAGTCTCACTTCCTCTACCTTGTGGCTACGCATTCCGGGTATTTCACCTGCCAGCAGTTTTTACAGTTCATCAAGACAAAGCCAGGCAAGCGTAGTGTCGCCTTTGCCAGAAAGGTTGTGGAAAAGAAGCACGCGAGTTCGAAGGAATACCTTCGCCATGGCCGGGTCTTTCATCTTTTCTCAAGGAATCTTTACGAAGCCATTGGTCGGGAGAATATCCGTTTCCGGCGTGTCCACTCGACGGAATACATCCGAACCCGACTCATCGCGCTCGACTTCATTCTCCGTAATCAGGACTTCACTTTTCTTGAATCTGAAGAGCAAAAGCTGGTTTTCTTCTGCGATCAGATGGGAATCGACAAGAGAGTCCTGCCCCACAAGCGCTATTCGGGAGCAATCAAAGACCAACATACCGACCGCTATTTCGTGGATAAATTCCCCATGTTCTTCAACCCCTTGTTCTCTCTCCCCCCTGTGGTCACGTTCAGTTTCATCGATCCGGGATTCGAAAGCATGGACAGCTTCAAGACCCATCTGAACGCGTATCTGACGTTATTCATCAAACTTCCCAAGCTGCGTTTGTACTATGTGGCGACACGCGATACGAACTTCAAGCGAGCGGACAAAATCTTCCGAGCTGTTTTTCAGCGTCTCTGGGACCCCGATTCTCCCTTGGGGCTACTCGATTATTTCCGCACGCGACGGATGTGGGACGACAAGCAATACGACAAGGTGGGCAGTCATGACGGGATATTCGTAAACGAAGCGAAAGAGCGATTTTGCGGTGACGCAATCGAAGACTTGTACAGGAAATGGCGCAAGGAGGAGATCACATCGAATGCGATTCGGTCCGAGTACGGAAAACTCAAAACACCTTCCGAGGCGAGCATAATTTTCGCGACCGTGAATGGACAGGCTGCGTTGTTCGAGCGGCATCCCCACCAGCCGGTTCATTTATCCGAGAAAAGTTCCGAGCAGGCAGATTTCCCGGGGGATTTCACTTCGAACGTCACCCCGGCATGGAGATAAGAGACAGAAAGAGTAGGCAGATGCGACAGAGACGGCAAGCAAAGGAGCGCGGCCAAAACACGATCAGAGGCGGGAGCGACCCCATCGCGCCGCAAAATCGCGGCCCGACCCCTTCGGGCTTCGGGGGTCACTCCCGCCTCTTTCTGCTGGAAAACGCAGCTCGTGTTTTGGCCGCGCAGGATAAGGAAATCGGAGAAGTCGTAAGACAGGATGTAAGACAAAACCGCAAGGGAGGAACAAGGAGAAAGCATGGCAATCATCAAGGCACCACCCAAACAACCAAAGTCAGTGACGATCCAGGCCCGAGTGGAGGAATCGGTGAAAGCGCAGCTCGATCAATACGCTAAATTCGTCGACTCCACTCCGTCCTACGTCATCACAGAGGCGCTGAAGGTTCTGTTCAAACGCGACGACGAGTTCAAAGCCTGGCTGGGCCAGCAGACCGGCAATGGGAACAATCCCAAATCGGAAGCAGGCCCACTCAAAGAGATTGCGTAAGACAGAAATCGCACAAGAAAGTGTGTGGAAGGAGAATAAAGAATGACGACGCAAATCCAAGATACGATTGTAGGCAGAACAACGGAAGCGATGGCACTGAGCAAGAATGAAGCAGCGCAAATTCTCGGTGTGAGTCTGCGCACCGTAGACCGTTTGATCGCATTGAAGCAACTGCCAGTGCGACGTTTCGGAAGACGTGTATTGATACAGCGAAGTGTCCTGCAGGATCTGCTCCGTCGGGATCATCCAACGCAAGCCGCCCGAGAATCCAGCCGCTAGATTGTGCGCGTCGGACATGAACGAAAGAGAACTGCCCGTAAAGGAAGTGTTAGCGTCCATGACGAAGATGCCAGCAAAGTCGGGGGAGACTCGTGCCAACAAATATATTTGCAAAAGGACGCTTCATCGGTTGGCACTCCGATGTGGGCAGGGCGAGAAAGGATGTCCAGCTCCATAGTTGCTGTACTTTCGAGCGAACTGCCTGGCACACGAATGAAAAGAGGGAAGGAGGTCCGATGAAACAACGCGGAGTCTTTGAGAAAGAACCTGGGTCGAGAGTCTGGTGGATACGGTACTTCGACCAATTTGGCAAGAAACGGCGCGAAAAGGCTGGCACGAAAAGCGCTGCGATCAAACTCTATGGGAAGCGAAAGCAACAGGTGCTCGAAGGCAAGAAGCTCCCGGAGCTGTTTCGCAAGCCGTCCGTGAATTTTGGTCAATTGGCCGATGACGCGCTGGTCTATTCAAGGCGGAACAAGCGCTCGTATAAGACGGACGTCCCACGTGTTGCCAGCCTGAAAGAATGGTTCGGCGCGCAGCCGGCTGAGGAACTCACTCCTAAGGAGATCGAACACAACTTGCACGGGTGGCAGAAAAGGAAAAGTGGGCGCCTTCGACATTCAATCACTATCGATCGTTGATGTCCCTGAGCTATCGTCTTGGGATTTTGAACCGGAAAGTCATTTCAAACCCTGCGCGATCCGTTACACACCGCCGCGAGGACAACAATCGCGTGCGCTTCCTGACCGCCGAGGAGGAAAAAAGCTCCGAAAGGTTGTTGAGGCCAAGTGGGCTTCGCACATGCCTGAACTCGATCTGGCAATCAACAGCGGTATGTGCAAGGGCAGTCAATACGGTCTGACGTGGGACATGGTAGACTTTGAAGGTAGGATGTTGAACATCCCGCGGACGAAGAACGAAGAACCCATACACGTCCCGTTAAATGATGCTGCGATTGCCGCCCTGAGGGTTGTGCATGACCGGGGCGACGGAAGAGGGCGTGTGTTCCACTCAGCCAAGACGGGTGAACCGCTCGAAAACGGGCGGCATTGGTTCGACGAAGCGGTGATGGAAGCGGAGATCAAGAACTTTCGCTGGCACGACTTGCGCCACACTTTTGCAAGCCGTCTGCGAATGAAGGGTGCTCCGCTTGAGGATATTGCAGATTTGTTAGGGCACAAGATCTTGACCATGACAAGACGGTACGCTCATCTCGGTCCGAACAAGCTGCATGCGGTGGTCTCACTGCTTGGAACAAGTGACACCACAAGTGACACCAGCCAAAATAGTGTCCCTGCGATTACCTTGCAAGTTGCTGCAGGATAAACAGTTTAGGGGCGTAGCTCAGTGGTAGAGCAGCGGCCTTTTAAATCTCTTCTGACCCGCATAAACACTGGCGTTTTTATTGGTTTCAACAACTTACCTGCCTACGGCTCCCCGCCGTTGCCCACAATTCCCGACGGTTCAATACAAGAACGATGTAAAGTCCTTGGCAGGGATTGTCCCGAAGGTCAGTCGGGATTTCGTTGTTCCGCTGGGAATTGCGAATGGTGCCCCTGCCAAATGTGCTCTTATGCTGGCAGCCTCAGAATTCTTGCGTTGAAGCGATTTTGAACTTGCGAATTGAGCACCGAACCGCTGTTCTGCCGATATAATCGAGACATGGCTGCCGGCCCCAGAATCATCTTCGACACGAGTGGGATCAATAAGCTTGAGGATGGCGGCTTCACCTCCGAGCCACTGATGAGGGCGCTGGAGTGTGGTTACGAGGTCATCCTAACCGCGATGAGCGCGGACGAGATCATCTCAACCAAGAGCCCGGTAAGGAGAGATGCTCTCCTCTCTCGGCTTGGGGGTTGCTGTACAGAGCCCAGTGTCTTTGGCCCGCGCATGAAATCATCCGCCTGCTTGTGTCTGCGCACGCTGAAATCCGGCTGGATTCGATTGGACTACGGTCGATGTGAGGGCACGGGCCTACGAGGATGCCGTCCCTCGGCGCGATTTCGACGACCCGCTTTGTATTCAACAAAGGAAGGAACAGTTTAGGGTGCAGGAGCAGTTCGAGAAGATGTGGAAGGGACTTCGCCCAATGCTCGACGAAATAATCAAAAAGACCCACCAAGCGACCGACCACATACAGACAGGCGGTCGAAATCGCCCTGATGGACCGTGGCGTAATGTGGAACTTCGGGGCCGGGCTCTACGACCGGGTTGCTGGCAAGGAACCGACCGATCCTGAGATTAAGGCGTTCGTGGATGTGTGCCCACCGTTCCGTGCGACCTGCTATGGGCTGGCGATGGCTTGGTACAACGGGTCACTACGGATACCTGACGGGACTCCCGCAGCCAACCGCAACGACCTGATGATGGCGGCTTACCTCCCATACTGCGACAAATTCGTCACTGCTGATTGGGCGCAACGGAAGGAACTCACCGAGATCGCCGTAGCAGCAAAATAGGCTGCGAAATCCTGTCTTTCGAAGACTTCGAGCGTAGCTTCGCCATTGCTGTCTAGCTACTCTAGCTATTGCTCAAACATGAGGTCGAATGTCCGAGAAAAACGAGGGGGCAGGGAAGCTTTCTCCAGAAAGATACAGGATAGAGAGCTTGCCGGGCTTCGATGGCGTCCCACGCGACATGCAGGATGCCCTTGGACGGTTTAATGATGATGCGCAGGAAATCGTCCATTCGTTTCTTGCTACCTTGGAGTTGCGGCAACCACCACCGATCATCTATCACTACACGAACGATGTAGGGCTAAAAGGAATATTGGAAACAGGTCAGCTATGGCTTACGGATATTTTTAACCTCAACGATCCCTCTGAACTGACGCACGGCTTTTCGGTTGCCATCGACGCGCTGACCGGCAAGATTGCTGGCGATTCTGTCGCGGCTCAAAAATTCGCCAAGAACTTTGCCGTTTTTGCGGAACAAGGAGCTATTCCAAAGGTCGCACACTTCTTTATGTGTTCCTTCAGTTCGTGCGGTGACGACTTGGGACAGTGGCGGGCATACGCAGACAACGGAAGGGGCTACGCCGTAGGGTTCGATGCCAAAGCTCTGGAAAATGGGTTCATTAAGAGGGACGGAATCCCCATACCCAATAACTCCACGTTCCACATCATTTACAACGACGCCCAACTTCTAGGGATACAGAGCCAGATCATTGAGAAGATGCGCAGTCTGATAATGCTTCCTGCCGGGAGAGGCTTGCAAAACGACGCCATAAGAGTGTACATGGCGGAGTTGCAAATGCTCCTCACGCTCCACATCTTACAGACCATCCTCTTCTTCAAGCATGAGGCATACGCTAACGAGCGGGAGTTTCGATTCTTGCAGATACACAAAGCCGATGAGCCTCCGACGGTGAACGTCAGAGCGCGTCGGTATGGTCTGGTGAAATATCGGGAATTCGACTGGAGGAGCATTGCGCCAGATGCGCTCAAGAAGATTGCGGTGGGGCCTGCCGCAGACTATGGAACGGCATCTCAGTTTGCGAAAGACTGTTTAGGTTTGTTCCACTTCAATAACGTAGAAGTGGTTCGCTCTGAGATTCCCTACCGAGCCTAAAAACGACGTCCACTTCGTAAGAAGCTCACGTCAATCGCAAAGTGAAATCTAACTGAAGTGTTTTAGAAGGAGCGCGTCAATAAATGCCACGCAGGAGTCTATCTGTGACTTCTGTACATTGTTCCAGTCAGCGTGAAGACTGTCATTTCGGAATTTTAGATAGCTCTGCGCCGTCCCCACCTCTCCGCCCTTGAGAACTCCGGAGTTCTTGAGAGAAATAAGGACGTCTTCCAACTTAGGCCGTCCAGCAACCGCCGCCAATTCAGAACCCATTCTGCGGATCAGGTCTTCATATGCGGCGGCGATCAACACCGCTGCGACATTCTTTGAGGCGGGACTGTTGTCTGCCAATATCTCTTTGCCGAGGGAAACCAATTCCGACAAGACTTCACCTGCTATCTGTGCACGTAGGTTGCCTCTTATCCGACCTCCATCTCCGCAAGGACGTTTTTGACCACACCGAACGCCTGAGCGCCTTGCTGATAAGCGGCCTGCGTAACACCTAACGTGCTTGCTGCAACGTATTCTTGAGCTTTCGTGAAAGCATCCAGCTGAGCTTGGCCATACAAAGCGGTCAGCAGCGATAGCGCAAAATGCGCAATCTCGCCCGACGGATGTTTTTTGTATTCGGCTACAACCTCTTTCGCACGTTTCAACCAGGCACCGCTATTATTTGGCATCGGAATCTCGCGTTTTTTACTACAGGTCGATATGAACCTAAAAGAGTTTTCCAAGCACTGTCTGGAAAGCCCTCATTTCTATCGAGATGTTGCATTCGGTGTCGCGGAACTCAGCTTCCGAGGACGCAATGCATGCCCAGTGCGCGGCTGCGTCGAGGCAAGCCCCTGTCCGACGCACCAATTGTTGCTGTGCATTCCACGCGTAGTGGTTTCACGTATGTGTAACGACCCTGCGGGAGGCGCTCAGGTGCGAAAATTTGGTGCTGGTGAACCTCGTAGGAAGCGGCACGAATCCGACCACGGCGAAAATTCGAGACGAGAATTTTCTGAGCGTGCTTGCTTGCTGTCTTCCGACTCCCAGTTCGCCATCGCACACGGGGAGGACCTGATTGCCGCAGCGCCGTCCATCTCCAGACACCCCGATTCGGATGTGCTGGTCAGGTGGGCAAGGAACAAGTCGGAACTCTTGGGCAAGCCCGCTTTCGACTTCTAGCTGGAAGCCAATTGGGGCGATTTGGCTGCCCGGAGGGGTTGGGGCGGCTGGGGCGTTTCCAAAGGCTGGAGGGTTTTGTGACCAGCTTAGTGAGTGGTTCTGTGGCTTGGGCTTGATACCGCCACGTCTGGCGGTGCGATGGGCGCAGCGGCAGACGTGTTGCTGATCGACACGATATTGCCTTTGGGCAGCTCGGCGGACTCGGGAAGCAAATCACGAACCTAGCCCAACAGAAAATAAACACAGAGGGGGTATTTAGCAGGGTCAGGGCTGGGAATGCTCATGAAGCTCCTTTTTTCAGACCATTGAATAACCAGCCGCCTTCCACGCTTCGACACCTCCCTTTAGCACCGTGACGTTCGTAAAGCCCTGCTCCTGATATTTGGCTGCCTGACCGACAGCGCTCGCTTCGCCGGGTCAACCTCAATAGAAAATGATTTCCTGTGCCTTCGGCAGCGACGCCGCCCGGGACTGCAAGCTGGCGAAGGATATGGACCCGTCCAGATTTAGCCTCCGGCATTTCGCCTCGTCCTCGTAGGCGCAGACTAGCAGGGCTTGGTTTGCTTTTGTCTTTGCGTGCGCTTGTTGCACGCTGATTCGCTTGATGTCCGCCATCTGTCCTCCTTGTGCCGTGCGATTATAACGCTCTGGAGTCTCGATTGCGTGGCGAAGCATTGGCTGAGAATATTAGTATTCCTACAATCCTTAAGCAAAATGACCTTAGACGAATTTCGCGAATCGCTCTCCGCGACCGAGCCGCCAGCCGGACTCACGCACGCGCTCGCCGGATTGTGGTGGGATGGCAAGGGCGACTGGAAGCGGGCGCACGAATCCGCGCAGCAAGACGAAGGCGTCGAGGGTTCATGGGTTCATGCCTACCTCCACCGGAAGGAAGGCGATCAGGGCAACGCTGCCTACTGGTACAGCCGGGCAGGAAAGCCCGTGTGCCGGGAGCCGCTCGACGGGGAATGGCTCGGCATCGTCAAGGCGTTGCTGAAGTGAAGCGGAGTTTTTCGTTGCACAGTTGAGGGTTCGAGGACTCTGTCCGTTAGCCGCTTCTCACTTCCTCTGCTTCTTCAATGGTGCCGATGCCAACGTCGATTTGAATGATTCGAAGTCCAGCTTTGCAGCGACAATCTCGGCAGCAAATTCCTTCTCTGTGTCCGCCACTTTTGTTTCGCCAGCCAAGGCATGACAACCGCGGCGAGGATGAAGAATTTTGGTAGGATGCTGAATCGCGGCTCCAACGCTAAGGAGAACTCACGTGAAACGAATCATCGGATTGGTTGCGACTTGTGTTTTGTTGCTGGGAGTTTCGTTGCGGGCGCAGGCTCCGCAAGGACCGCCGAAACCAGGACCAGAGGTGAAGCGGCTCGCATATTTTGTGGGCAACTGGAAAGAAGAGGGCAAATCTACTGCGCACGGTATGACCGGCCCGGTGTCATCAACTCAAAGGTGGGAATGGGTGTCTGGAGGATTTTTTATTGTGGGTCATTCGGACAACAAATCGCCCGTGGGGACTTTAAGATCATGGCCGTATTGGGATATGACTCGGAAACAAAAACGTACACCTACAACGCATTCGACAGTTGGGGCGAACTGACCACGGCCAAAGGAAATGTCAGCGGCGACACTTGGACTTGGACAACCGAGACGATGATGGAAGGTAAGTCCATAAAGACGCGCCTGACCGAGAAGGAAGTCTCCAAGACGCAATACACATTGAAATATGAATCGTCCACAGATGGCGGCAACACGTGGACATCCGATCTGGAATCGACGTTTACGAAGGTAACGGCTGCTGCTCCGGCGGCGAAGTAAGAATTCGCGATTAGGACCGTCAACGGTGACAAGTCGTTCTAGGTTGCTGGGACGGTAGGATAGTCCAAAGACTATGAACTAGGCTCTGCTTCCGCCCTAAACCAGTCATCCAAATCGTGACCGTGGCCCCCGGCCCCGATCTTCTCGGCTTGCCGCGCACTTTCTCAATCGCCTGTTCGCCGTACGTCTTGAAGATGCGTACCGCCCTACTGGTGCTCACGCCGTGGCCGTAGGAGACAGCATATCTCGCGAATTTGCTTCGCCTCTTGCCATGCGTGGGCGATCCGCTCCCGGCGCTTGGGGCCGATCCCGTCTACCGATTGCAGTTCGGACGGGGGTTTTCGATGACGGCGAGAACATCGGCTCCGAAGTGCCCCACCAGTTTCTTGGCAAGGATCGGACCGATGCCCTTGACAAGCCCGCTGCCCAGATACCGTTCGATTCCCTCGGTGGTGGTCGGCGGCACGGTCTTCAGGGTGGTGGCTTTGAATTGCAGGCCGTGTTCCTTGTCCCTGACCCACCAGCCATCCGCAACCAGCCATTCCCCAGCGCTCACTGCCGGCAAAGAGCCCACGACTGTCACCTCATCCCGCTGCCCTTTCACTTTTACGCGCAGCACGCAGAAGCCGCTCTCGTCGTTGTGAAAGGTGACGCGCTCGATCAATCCCGAGATTTGCTCGGTCGCTGGTCTGCGCTCTGGGATTGCGGCGTTCATGGGCGGGAATTCATTGTGCCACGCGGGCGCTTGCAAAGAGACGTGCAGGGCACCCGCTCTTAGGACGCCCAAGAAAAAGCGGTAATGAACGGCAAAATCGCCCCGAGGCTGCGCACAAAGGCGATTACAGGGAGGGCCGACCCTCACGGCATGGTTCCGGTGCGGCAGGCTGGTGCGGAGGTCACTACGCCTTTTGGGCCGAGCTGGCGGGGCATCGGGGGCCGAGTCGGCTATCGTGCTTCCGCAATATGGGCCGGTTATCACAGAACAATTGGGTATTGCTGAGTCGCTCGGTGCGTACCTAAAATCAGACTATGGCGACGAATGAGTTCCGTTGGGGAGTGAAGCCCGCCATCGGGCCACTCGCGCGACACGCTAAAACGCGATGGCTTTGACGTGGAGATTGCGGGCGATTGGATGTCGAAGTGCGCAACGAGGAGCACGGCGAACGTGATGCCCAGCAGAGACATGCAGGAGACTGTAGCAAGGGATCATCCGAAAAATCGGACTCGCCGAAAAAATGCGTTTCACAGCCATACTGGGATCGGTGTCACGATTCGACGCGCGGTCTGACCGCCGCGACATCAATGTTCTCTTGTCTGATAGTTTAGGTTTAAAGGCGACCGCACATGCCGACGTAGTGTCACTTCGGCCAACGGAAGGATCGTGGCGGACTCTCGCCGGGATTGTATGACCGAGCTATTCATGTTTGTCGATACCTCCGCATCTAGTGAGACGCTGCGGAGAATGTCCGACTACCTGCTGGAGTATTATGACGACCCCGAAAAGAAGCTGGCCCCATTATTCGACATCATCGAATTAGCGGCTGAGGTTTTCGGTCATGAGCACAAAGCAGCCACTTCGCTTGGCGTTGGCCTTCGGAGGATGAAGGACGCGACGAATGTGATGAATGTTGCGAGCATCCGCACCGGCCGCCATCGGGGGCAGGAACTCGGATGCCAGCGGGAGCCCACTCCCGCTGAAGTCCACCTATGCGAAACAGTGGCAGAGCAAATCCTCAGCGAATACGCCAATCTGGTTCAACGCGGTGCTGCACCAAAATGACCAAGAACATCGTCGCAGCTTTGGCGGTCTTGGTGTTGGCCGCTGTCGCCCGGAGTACTGTTCACATTGCCTTCTCCGCGATCCTCTGACTCAGGGCTGAAGGTCGGCACCCGAATCGGCTGGATCGCTCGATGCAATCACCGATGTTGCGGGCGTTCAGGTCGAGGAATCGGCCGTAGCAAAAGAAAAAGGCTGGGCGTCTCTGCCCAGCCCTGTGAATCTCTAATTAGTTGCGGGGGCAGATTTGAACTGACGACCTTCGGGTTATGAGTTTGACGATCACACCCTAAGTCCCATTGATTCAATTGCCCTTATTTCAATGAGACCCGAAAACCCCTCAAAATTCCTGAGTTTTGGACCCCAGTTGGACCCCAGAATATAGGGTGAACCCTCAAGACGACACAACTTTTTTCGGCACATTAGGAGAAAAACTGAGTCGCGTTTCTTTTGAATGTCGATTTGTGGTAGCCCGTCGTCCGTCCAGAATCAGGGGCAAGAGTGAGATCACTGCCAAGAAGCCGACTTACCAGGGATGAGAAGGCCGGTCTCCACGGGATGCGATACGCTCCCAATGAATGACGTGCTCGAAGCACAAGAAAAGGAGACCGGCTGTGAAGAAGATTAGCACTGTGCAGGCATTTGGGAACGAAATTTTAAAGGAGCAAAAGCTGACGATCGGGTGGATCTGGGAGATCGCTGGTCGTTCTACTGTGTTTTGGATGAAGCAGGCAAAATCATTCTGGAACAGAAAATGCCGACGACACCGGAAGCGATGAAGCAGACCTTTTCGAGGATGCCGCAAAGTCGCATCGCCCTGGAGACCGGAACACATTCGCCATGGGCAAGCCGGCTGTTAACGGAGCTGGAACACGAAGTGATCGTGGCGCACGCGCAAAAAGTCCAATTGATCACCAAGAGCAATCGAAAAGATGATCGACACGATGCGCGGACATTGGCACGACTGGCGCGAATCGATCCCGAGCTATTGGGTCCGGTGCGGCATCGCAGTGTACAAGCGCAAATCCATCTGACGGTAATCCGGGCGCGAGCTGAACTGGTGAATGCTCGAACGGCCTTGGTGAACGCAGCACGCGGGTTGGTGAAGTCTTACGGTGAACGACTGCCCAAGTGTGGCACGCAGCAGGTGAGCCGGGAACTGGCCGCTGCATTGAGTACCGAGTTGCGGGATGTTCTGGAGCCGTTGCTCAAAGAAATCGAATCGCTGAACGAGCGCATCAAGGAATACGACGAGCGCATGGAGAAAATCGCCAAGGAAGTGTACCCGCAAGTGTCCTTGCTCAAGCAGGTGAAGGGTGTGGGAACGCAGATTGCGCTGACGTATGTCCTGACGATAGAAGATCCACACCGGTTTCTGAAGAGTCGCGAGGTAGGTTGTTTTCTGGGATTGAGACCTGGCCGGAGGAACTCCGGTGAGAGCGAACCACAGAAGAAAATCAGCAAAGCCGGAGACCGGTATCTGCGAACGATGATGGTGCAGGGAGCGCATTACATTCTGGGGCCTTTTGGAGAAGACAGTGATCTGCGGAGATGGGGGCGGAAGCTTGCGGAGCGAGGAGGAAAAAATGCCAAGAAACGGGCGGTAGTAGCCGTGGCTCGAAAGTTAGCGGTACTGCTCCATCGGTTGTGGGTAAGCGGAGAGGTGTACGAACCACTACGCAACAGCCAGAGAACGATGCAGGCAGTGGCCTAGCGAGTTGCGATCCGGACAGCTGAACTCAACCGCCGAGTCCAGGTGACTGCGACTAAGTCCTGGCGCCCGACTCCCACCGAAATGGTGGGAAGAGAGGACGATTATCAGGTAGCAGCACCTACTGAAACGAGAACACCCACCTAGCACCGAGCGAACATCGCTCCCAAAGAGTGCGGATCGAAGGATGGCGACAGAGGCGGCTCAGCTGAAATGGAACAGACCCACGGAAAGAAGGAAGCGAACGTGTGCCTTGACATCGACCGGCCTTCTCATGGAAGGACTTAATGCTCCCGACCGTCGTTTTGTGTTAGGGTTCTTCAAAAAGGAGGGATTATGAAGCTCACAGGGAAAAAGGCTCTTATCACCGGCGGTAACAGTGGCATCGGTCTGGCCACAGCCCGGCTTTTCGTTGCGGAGGGCGCGCAGGTCGCCGTAACCGTCGCGACCAGAAGACGCTCGATGAAGCGATCGCCGAACTTGGATCGAGCGCGCATGGCTGGGGCGTTGACGTCACCATTGCGGAGGATCGCAAGCGGCTGTTCGCAGCCCTGGCCAAAGATTTCGGGAGGCTCGACATTGTTTTCGCCAATGCCGGCATCTCCGGCCAGACTCCTACCGGCTCGACCGACGAGGCCATTTTTGAGAACGTGATCCGCACCAACCTTAATGCCGCTTTCTTTACGGTGAATTCAGCGGCGCCTGTGCTGAACGACAACGGCAGCATCATCTTTAGTGGGTCGGTACAGAACTATCTCGGCCAGCCTGGCGTCGCCCAGCATATGCAGCCACCCCTAAAGTGGTCTCGTCTCGATGGCGCGTTGCATCGCCGCCAACCTCGCACCGCGCAACATTC
>CAWHVA010000002.1:0-172673 GCA_963832615.1 uncultured Acidobacteriota bacterium | reverse complement strand
GTGCCCGTCGACCAGGGCGACCATCCGGTTTCCGTTCTCGAAAGGCACCGGATGCAGCAAAAACGCCTCCGCCATGCTGAATATCGCAGCGTTCGCGCCGATACCCAGCGCCAGCGCGACGACGCACACCAACGACGCCAGCCGGTGCTTCATCAACATCCGGAAACCGAAGCGGACATCCTGCCAGATCGCTTCCATAATCCCTCCGTGATGCGCCAGACAAACAGCGTTAGCTTTTGCGTGCTCGCAGGGGGTCGGAGCTTTCTTGCCCTGAGGCACGAAGGGAGCTCCGACAAATAGAGCTGGGGCAATTGGGCTTCAGCCCCCGAAAGAAAATGCTTCTCTGCGGCCCACACCACCTGCGGGCTAGTTGGCGGCCAGGCGCGCTTCCTGCGTTTCTTCCACGATGCGCCCGTCAAACAAATGAATGGTGCGCTCCGCGAAGTTCGCATACCGCTGGTCGTGCGTAACCATGCAGATGGTGGCGCCATTGCGATGCAGATCGCGAAGCAACTCCATCACGGCCTCGCCGTTCTTCGAGTCCAGGTTTCCGGTCGGCTCGTCAGCCATCAGAATCAGTGGATCGCCGACTAGCGCGCGCGCCACAGCTACACGCTGTTGTTGACCGCCGGACAGTTGCGAGGGATAGTGCCGCAGACGGTGCGCCATGCCCACGCGTTCCAACGCGTTCTGCACCTTCTGCTTGCGCTCGCCGGAGCTGGTCCCGCGATAAGTCAGCGGCAGCTCGACGTTTTCGTACACGGTGAGGTCGCCAATCAAGTTAAACGCCTGAAAGATGAAGCCAATCTCACGATTGCGAATGCGCGTACGCTCGCTGATCGAAAGGTTAGCCACCGGCTGGTTATTCAGCTCGTAAATTCCGTCGCTCGGAGAATCCAACAGACCAAGAATGGACAACAGCGTCGACTTGCCGCAACCCGAAGGCCCAGCAATCGAGATGTACGTCCCCTTCTTGATCTCGAGATGAATTTCCTCGAGTGCGTGCGTTTCCACCTCATCGGTGAGAAACACTTTCTTCACGCCTTCCATCTTGATCAACGTCGGTGCATTTGGTTCGAGCATGAGCTCTCCTTGAATCAGTGTTTTTCTCTTCTAAACCTAAACTCGTAAACCTCGACTTCCGTTCTCACCCAGGGCCTCAAGCTTTGCCGCTGTCACACAAAATCACGGCCACTACGTCACTCGTAGCGCAACGCCACCAGCGGATCGACCTGCGTCGCCCGCCGCGCCGGAATATAGCAGGCCATCATCGCGACTCCTACCAAGACCACTGCCACGCTTGTAAATGTGAGTGGGTCGCTTGGCGCCACGCCGAAGAGCATCCGGGAGAGAAGACGCGCCGCGAAGAATGAACCCGCGAGGCCGATCGCCGCGCCGAGAATCGCGAGACGCAGCCCCTCGCCCAACACCAGACTGAGCACGTTGCCGGTCTGCGCGCCCAGCGCCATGCGCACGCCAATCTCATTGGTGCGCTGCCGCACCGAGTACGCCATCACGCCGTAGATGCCCATGCACGCCAGAACCAGCGCCAGAGCCGCAAACAATCCGATCAGCGCGATCTGCAATCGCTGTGGCGAGAGCGACGCCGCTTCCACATCGCGCATCGAGCGCACGTTGTATATCGGTTCGTCCGGGTCCACAGCATGAATTGCGGCTTCTATCGAGGAAGCGGCGCTGGTCGGTTCCAGCTTGGTCCGCACCACCAGCGCGAAAAACGCCCAGGGATCCTGAGAAAATGGCACGTACAGCGCCAACTTGGAAGCCTGCTCCAGCCGATGCTGCTTGATATCACCAACGACTCCGACAACTTGGCACCAGGTTTTTTCGTCGACGCGCACGCCACGAAGATGCTTCCCAATTACATCTTGTCCAGGCCAGAAATGGCGCGCCGTAGCTTCGCTGACAATGACCACCGGCGCAGCGCTGGCGTCATCGCGATCCGTAAATGTGCGGCCCGCAAGAAGCGGCACTCCTAACGTCTGAAAATAGTCAGACGTCACCACCAGATAATCCGGAGCAATGTCGCCGGAGGGTGGTGGAGTGCGGCCTTCGATTTCCACCGACCGGTTGCTGGTGCCCGGGTTCAGCGGGAGTCTTGATACGGCTGAAGCCCCGGCGATTCCGGGAAGGGAATGGATGCGTGCAAGCGTGTTTTTCAGGAAGTTCACGCGATCGCCGGGCTGCGGATAGCGAGCTTGCGGAAGAGACAGTTGCAGCGCCAATACGTGGTCGGGATTGAATCCCTCCGGAACCTTCAATAGACGGGTGAAGCTGCGCAACAAGAGTCCAGCCGCGATCAGCAACACCGCAGCAAGCGCAATTTCGGTTACCACCAGGGAGCTACGCATCCTGCGGGCTCGCCCGCCTCCAGCGGAGCCACGACCGCCTTCTTGCAAGCTGATGTGAAGGTCCGTATCCGCCAGACGCAGGCCAGGAATAAGGCCGAACAGCAAACCAGAAACCAGAGAGGCGGTCAGCGTGAAGATGAGCACGCGCGCATCAAGTGCAATGGGTGCTCCGCCGATCATTTCCGCGGGAACGAGAGATCGAAGCGACGCTAAGCCCCAGAAAGCAAGCAGGACTCCCAACGTGCCGCCCGCAAGCGCTAGTAGAAGGCTTTCCGCAACCAAATGCCGGAGCAACTGCAAGCGGCCCGCCCCCAACGCAATGCGTAACGCCATTTCTCTCTGTCGCGATGCGCCTCGAGCCAGAATGATGTTGGCCACGTTCACGCAGGCGATGAGCAGGACCAAAGCCACTGCTCCGAGCAGGATCAGCAGCGCCGGCCGTGCATCACCGACGAGATCTTCACGCAGGGACATCAGGGTCGCGCCAAAAGCTTCTTCGTCATCGCCGTACTGCTGCTTCAACCGTTTCGCAATGGTGTCCACTTCGGCCGACGCCTGTGCCAGCGTCACCCCGGCTTTCAGCCGCCCAAAGGACGCAAAGTAGTGCGAACCGCGGTTCGCCGTTGGATCCTCCGCGGGGCGTAGCGGATGGGGAGGCGCCGCGAATCGTGATGACGTCCATAGCTCCGTTCCCAAGGGATACGCGAAACCCGCCGGCATCACTCCCACCACAGTTCGAGAAACGCCATCGATTTCTATCTCGCGGCCTACGATTTCCGGATTGCTCCCGAATTTTCTCTGCCAAAGCGCCTGGCTGAGCACCGCGACATTCGCACCACCCGGCGGGTCGAGGTCGGACTGGATGGTTCGTCCGTGCAACGCTTGCACCCCGAGGACGGCGAAGAAATCCGAGGTCACCACTGCGCCTTCCAAGCGTTCGGGATTGCCGTTACCAGAGAGATTGCAGGGAACGCCACGAAAGGCGGCCAGGTACGCGAATGCATTGCTCTGACGCTTGAAATCGAGAAAGTCGGCGGGCGCTGGGTTTTCGTTCTCTTTATCCTGGTCGATCTGGTAAAGCACGGCGATGCGGTCGGCATTCGGATACGGGAGCGGACGCAGCAGGGCAGCATCGATGACGCTGAAGATCGCGGTGTTGGCGCCGATGCCGAGTGCCAGCGTCAGCACCGCGATGGCGGTGCATACCGGATTCTTCGCCAGCATGCGAACGCCGAACCGGAGATCTCGCCAAAAACTGTTCACTGCGTTTCCCTCATAGCAACGACGGTTTGAGACTCAAATTCGTTTTCAAAATCGACTCCTGTCGTCACGGGCCCGCCGATTCGAGTCGGGACCGGCTTGAAACTGGATCAAAGTCCGCCGCCGGGTTAAAGCCCGGCGCTTACATGTCGCGGACCCGAATCATTCGTAGCGCAGCGCCACCAACGGATCGACCCGCGTGGCCCGCCTCGCCGGCACGTAACAGGCTGCCAGCGCGACCACTGCAATCAGCGCCAGGCCGACTGCGTAGGTCATCGGATTCGCGGCGCTCACGCCAACCAGCAGCGATTCGCTCAGGCGTGCCATGACGTAGGCCAGCGGCAGCCCAGCGGCGACGCCGATCACCACCATTGAGCCCACTTCGCTCATGATCAGCTTCCGCACGTCGGCGGACTCGGCGCCCAGCGCCATGCGAATCCCGATCTCGCGCGTGCGCTGCACCACCAGATAGGCCAGCACGCCGTAAATACCGAGCGCCGCCAGCACCGCGGCGAGGCTCGCGAAGCTACCCGAAAGGACCGCGACGATTCGCGCAGCGAATAAATCTTCTTCCACGACGCGTTCCATGGTCTTGACGTCGTAGACCGGAAGGTTCGGATCCGCCGAGCGGACTTCATTCTGCAACGTGGAGGCGAGCAGCAGCGGATCGCGCTCCGTGCTGACATAGAACGTCATGCTGGAAAGCTCGGGCCTTTGCGAATAGGGAACGTAGACGTAGGGAAATGCTCCCGACTCTTTGACATGATCTTGCTTCACGTCTCTTACAACGCCGATGATTTCGATGTCGGGCTTCACCTTGCTGCCGCCGCCAAAGCAAAAATGCATGCCGATCGGGTTGCGCCCAGGGAAAAAGCGCTTGGCCATGGATTCGCTGGCGACCGCGACCTTGGGGCTGGTAGCCCTGTCGGCTTCCGTGAATTCGCGGCCCGACAACAACGGCACGCCCAGCGTCGAGAGATAGCCGGGACTCACTGAGACGTAGTCCACGTCCTGCTGCTCCTCAGGAAGCTCGATGCCGCCTTCAACCGTGACATTGGATCCTTGCCGGTCACCGGTAAGTGTTGGTATTTCCGATGTCCCTACAGAGCGAACGCCCGGAAGCGCGGCGAAGCGCGTGCGCAACTGATCGACGAGCGCAACGGTGCGGTGGATGTCGTAGCCGTTCAACACTGGAGCGACTGAAAAACTGATCACATTTTCGGTGCGGAGTCCAAGATCGGTGTTGCGGAGGTTCCACAACGTGCGAGTGAACAACGTCGCTCCTGCGAGGAGCAACATCGTGAAGGCCACCTGGCCGGCAACCAGCAGCTTGCGGAAGCGCACGTGCGAAACGCTCGCGGAAGCAGTCGAACCTTGATCCTTGATCACTTCGGTGACCGAAGAACGCGTCACGCGCCATGCTGGAATGATTCCGAAGAAAAGCCCGGAGACCAGCGTCGCCGCAACGGCGAATCCGAGTACCCTGAGGTCAAGCTTCGCCGTCAGCCCCAGGAATCCCGCATTGTCCACTACCATGGGGATCAGCACGCTGTTCAGCCACGAGCCGATCACCACACCCAGAAGACCGCCACCCAGCGCGCACAACAGGCTCTCGATCATCAACTGACGAATCAAGCGGCCGCGGCTGGCGCCCATTGCCCCGCGGATCGCGAATTCGCGCTGCCGCGCCGCGCCGCGAGCCAGCAACAAATTCGCCACGTTGGTGCAGGCGATCAAGAGCACCAACGCCACCATCGCGAACAGCGCGAGAAGCGGCCCCCCGGCATCTCGCTGCGCGACGGTCCGGCCATGGGCTCCAGGCGAAAGGACAATCGACTTGTTCAAGAAGGCTTGGCGTTTTTGCTCGCTCCAACCGGTCATTTTCGCGAATTGCTCTTCCAATAGAGGGTGATACGCCGCGTTGAGCGTCGCCCGGAGCTGTTGATCAGAAACCCCGGGCTTACGCCGCGCCAGGACCTTGGTCCAATAGTTGTTCCAGCCATCGATGGCGCCGGCGTCCAGCGTCATGCGCGACGTCATCATCAGCGGAACAAAGACGTCGGGTGCCTGCCCGATTTGTACGCCGTAGAAACCCGCACGAGCCACGCCCACTACCGTCATTTCGACGTTGTTGATCAACAGCGTTTTGTTGAGGACATTCGGATCGCTGGCGAAACGCCGCTGCCAGTAGGAATGACTGAGGATGACGTAAGGCTCCGCGCCGGGGACGCGGTCATCATCCACCGTGAAGACGCGGCCGATGGCGGGCAGCACGCCGAGAACCTCAAAGTAGTTGCCCGAAACGAACTCGCCGCGAGCGCGTTCCGTCTGGCCCTGGGCAGCAATGCTCGCGTCAAACGCAGACCGCGCCAGCATGCCGCAGACATTTGCGCTGCCGTCGCGGAGCCCCTTGTACATCGGATAGGAAAAAGATTCCGTTTCGTCGCCGTCGCTGGAGACGCGCCCGGTTTGCGGGCCGGGATTGTGCAGGACGACCAGTTCGCCAGGATCTTTAACGGGGAGGCGCTGCAACAGGATCTGGTTCAACAGCGAAAAAATGGCCGTGTTCGCGCCGATGCCCAACGCCAGCGTCAACACCGCAATCGCCGTGAAACCGGGGTTCTTGGCCAGCATGCGCAGGCCGTACCGGATGTCCTGCCACAAACTGTTCATTTAGGGCTCACCCCGATATAAGACGTTGCGACTTGATCATCTGTCTTGAATCAGATACGCCCGATTGGCGATAAAAGTTCGCTGAAAAATGTTCGCGCCGCTATTTCAGCCGAATGCGGTCCACGTTGTCCCATTGCGACATGTCCGAAAGGACCACTTTGTCGCCGATCTGCAGGCCTTGCAGGATTTCGACGGTGTTCACCGAACTGCGACCCAACTTGACATTGACGCGCACGGCGTCGGAATCGTCGTTCAGCACCTTGAACAGGCTGATGGTGCTGTCGGACTGGCCGTGTACCGGTCGGCCGACGTACAGCACATCCTTCAAGTTCTCGAGCTCGATGGTGCCGTCGACGCTGAGGTCGGGGCGTGCGCCGAGCGGGAGTGGATCGTCAATGCCGACGTCAACGGTAACGGTACCGTTGACCACCGAAGGATCGATGCGGATGACGTGACCCTTCACGATCCCGTTGCGTGTGTCCACCGTCGCGTTTTGACCGATGATAATGTCTTTCGCCTGCGTCTCTGCGATCTTGATTTCCGCTTTCAGCTTCGTGGGGTCCGCGACGCGCGCAAGGTTCGTTCCCACCGCGACGTTCTGTCCGACGTCAACGGGAAGAAGCTGCAGCACGCCATTGATGCCGGCGCGCACAATCAACGCCTCCGCCTGGCTCTTCCGCAATCCGTACATAGCCTTGTACTGATCGATGTGCGACTGTTGCGCCTGCAGCTTTGCCTTGGCGGAGTCGGCGGCGATTCGCGTGCGCTCGGTTTCGAGATTGAGGCGGATGCCGAGCTGTTCTTCCTTCACGTTGGCGAGTTGTTCGGTGTGCTCCGAATAAATGCCTTCCTTGAGGAGTTTCACATCGACATCGTGCTCCAGTTTGGCTTGCTCGTAGTCGCTCCGTACACTCGCTTCCACGGACTTCTGGTTCATGAGATCGCTATTGACCTGCACCTGCAGGTTCGCGTAATCGGCTTCGGCTCCTCTTAGTTGGTACTCGGCGTCGAGCAGCGCTTGTTGCACGGTCGGATCGCTCATGATCAGGATGACCGTGTCGGGGGTGACCAACTTGCTGCTTGGCCGAAGTACGATTTTGTCCACGCGCGCCGCGGTCTGCGCGGGAATCCAGCGAATGTCGAGTGGGACGAGAGTGCCCAAGCCGCGTACTTCACGCAGCATCGGGCCGCGCTTGACAACGTCGGTCCAGACCGTGCCACGGTCGACCGATGGAGCGGCGGGGCGCAGGCGCGAGAGCCCCAGGGTGACGCCAGCAATCGCGACGACCGCGACGGTGACGTAGATGATTCTTTTGATCTTTTTAGCTCGTGCGTTTGATGGTCTTTGTATGTCCATAAGAGTTATCGCGTACTACTAAAATCGCACGCAGGATGCCCGCCGCGTGCTCCGGATAAATGGTTGCTACTCAATGGCTTATGACCGCGTGAAGCATCCTGAAGGTAGCACCATTGACCGAAAATGGGAATAATTGTCCCACGAGCGAACAGGCCCAAAATCGAATCACGACGGAACTTTGACCTCCTTTTCCGGGAAGTGAAAGAGTGAGAGATATAAGGTACGCATCCAGACAGGCAGATGTTCCGGCACGGCGCCGCCAGCGCACCGGCACACCGAGAAACCCCGTCAACAAATTCAGCGTCCATACCTACAGCACATCCTGCGCAAAGGTCGCAACCGAGGGATCTCTATGAAGTCAGACGTTGTGCGGTCGCTAATGGTCTTGTCTTTAGGTGTCATTCTGGGATGGGCTGGCGCCGGTTTGGCACTCGCGGGGGCATCCGCTCCCTCGGGATTGCAGGATGCGGCACAACAGCCTACGCAGGCTCCGGACCGGCAGCGCATGCCGTTGTTTGGCAAGATCACTGCTATTCACGACAGTTCGCTGGAAGTCGTGGACATGAACGGAGATACCGTCACGGTGAAGATCAGCGGGCAGACGGAGTTCCGGAAAGATCGCCAACCCGCCAAACGTACTGACTTTAAAGTGGGCGACGTCATCGTTGTTCGCGGCGAAGAAAATGCTGATCACTCGTGGACCGCGCAAATTGTGGCCGCGCGGCCGATGAACGGCCCGAATGGTTCGCATGGGCGCGGGGGAGCGGGTGGCGCCGGCGGCGGAGGCGGCCGCTTTGCGCAAACCGGAACGCTGGGCAAGGACTACGTGACCGGCGAAATCAAATCGATCGACGCGCCGAAGCTTTCGGTGTTGCGCACGGACAACGTCACGCAAACATTGGAATTGAACGAGGAGACTTCACTGCGCAAGGGCCGCGACTCCATCACCATGGCGGACATTCAGGCTGGGTGATCATCTTTTCGCGCGCGGCGCCGTGGAAAACAATGTGTTTGTGCCGAAGACGGTCATGGTCATTGGGCCGGAGCAATGGAAACGCATGCAGGAAATGGGCGCTCAAGCGGGTGGCGAAGGTGGACGTCAGCGCAGGCAGCAGGGTGGCGCGGGCGGCGCGACGCCTCCCCCAGCGGCTCCCGCCGATCCGGCTTCACCCGCGCCTCCGTCGAACCCTCCGGAGCCTCAGCATTGAAATTGCGTCGCCACGTTCCTCTGTTCCTGCTGATACTTTCGCTGGCTCGTTTCGCGCATGCGCAAGATCCTGGGGCGGCGCAGTCCGCGCCAGCGTCGCCACCGGAAACAAGCGTGCCCGCACAGACGCCGACGGTTTCCGCGACGACCCAGCCGAATTCGTTTGAGATAAGCGGCACGGTGCGATCCGGAAAGACACCGCTGCCGGGCGTCACGGTCACCGCGGCGAACACGCTCACTGGGAAGAAATTTTCCGTCGCCACGTCCTCGAACGGCACATACAGCTTCACCGGACTTCCGCGAGGGCGTTACGTCGTTCGCGTGGAGTTCATGGGCTTCGCGCCGCAGACGCAGGAAATCATTCTCAAGCCCGAAACGCCCACCGGTAAATTCGATGCGGAGCTGATCCTCGCTTCGCGTCAACAGGAACAATCCCGGCCGCGAGCGCTATCGCCGCGATCACCGGAGGACGCGGATTCCAAAGTTTATCCATCGAAAATACGCTCTCGTCGCTCGCCGGCGGAACGTCTGGGCTCGCCCGGCGGCGCACAAGGTGGCGGCGCAGGCACTGGCGATATCTCCAGCCTCCCGATGAATGGCGCGGGCGCCGACAGCCGCTACCGAATCCGTCAGCATCACGGGCGCGCAAGGGCGCACACAAGATTTTGGCGGCGGCAGCGAAGAAGATTTGCAGGACCGCATCCAGGAATTTCGCGAACGCGCCCAACGCGAAGGCCTGATCCCCGGCGGCCAAGGCGGCGGACCGGGCGGTGGCGGCGCAGGTGGAGGGCCCGGCGGTTTTGGTGGCGGCGGACCGATCGCCATTCGCTTGCCTCGCGGTCTGAACATCAACCAACCGCACGGCACGGTCTATTTTTCCAACGACAACGCGGACCTCGACGCCAAGTCCTATCTCGCTCACCGGCCTCGAAACGCCGAAGGCCAGCTACAATGCCTCGAAGTTCGGCGCCTTCGTCGGCGGTCCCCTGAACATCCCCAAAATTTTCAACGGTGGCAACAAGTGGTTTTTCTTCGCCGGGTGGAACGGCTCGCGCGGCAGCACGCCGTTTGACGAATACTCCACCGTTCCCACGGCCGCCGAGCGCGCCGGCAATTTCTCCGGCGCGACCTACAAAGACGGCTCGCCCGTCCAAATTTTCGATCCCACAACCGGCCAGCAGCTCAGCTACAACGGCCAAGCCAACGTCATCAATCCCGCGATGATTAGCCCCTCCGCGCAAGCCTTGCTGCAATACATCCCGCTGCCCAATCTGAATACACCTACACAAAATTTTCATTTCGTGACCAACGACAACAGCAACACCGACGCGGTAAGCTTCCGCCTGATCCACAATTTTACGAGCACGCCGATGCTCTGGCCCTCGGGGGCGGTGGCCGGCGGACGCGGCGGCGGAGCGGGGCGGTGGACGCCGCGCACAAAACAACATCAACTTCGGCCTGAACTGGACGCGCAATAACACCGAAACTGTCGGCGCCTTCCCGTCGCTGGCCGGGAACACCGACACGCAGGGGTTGCAAGCGACCTCCGGCTGGACCTATGGAAACGGGCGCCGCACCAACATTCTCCGCTTCACCTACAACCACAATCACGTCGGCACCTCGAACCTCTACTCGAATGCGGTAGACGTCGCGGGGCTCGCGGGCATTCAGGGTGTCTCCACCGATCCCTTCGACTTTGGTCTACCGGCAATCAGCTTCACGCAGTTCGGCGGCCTTTCCAACCCTATCGCGCGCCGCGAGCTCGATCAGACGTACACCATCTCCGACACCGTCGCGTGGTACCGCGGCAAACATAATTTGCGTTTTGGCGGAGACTATCGCCGCATCCTGCAAAGCTTCCGCTCGGCGAAAAATGCCGAAGGAAGTTTCATCTTCAGCGGATTGGAAACTTCTGAATTTCTTCCCGGCGGCAGCCAGCCCGTAACCGATACAGGCTTCGACTTCGCCGACTTTCTTCTTGGCCTGCCGCAGCAAACTTCGCTGCAGTCCGGCACCAACTCCTATAACTTCGCCGCTAATTCTCTCGACGGTTTCTTCCAGGACGATTGGCGCATTTTTTCAAAACTCTCGTTGAACCTGGGCGTCCGCTACGAATACATCGGGCCTTACACCGAAGCGAACAACCAGATCGCCAATCTCGACGTCGCGCCCGGCTTCACGGCGGCGGCTCCGGTGTTGCCGGGACAGACCGGTGCATTCAACGGCGCATACCCGGCTTCGCTGATTCATCCCGACCACAACGACTGGGCTCCCCGCATCGGCGTCGCCTGGCGTCCGCTGAAGCAAACCGTGGTGCGCTTCGGCTACGGCATCAACTACAATCTCGCGCAGTACGGCAACATCATTCAGAATTTCGCTTTCCAGCCGCCCTTCGCGATGACCTCCACGAACGTCACCAGCGCCGCCGCACCTCTCACCTTGACCAACGGTTTTCCCCCCATCGTGCCCGGCTCGGTCACCAACAATTTCGCCGTCGATCCCAACTATAAGCTCGGCTACGTGCAGGTCTGGAATCTCGACATTCAGCGCACCCTGCCGCATGGTTTCCTGCTCAATTTGGACTACAACGGCTCGAAGGGTACGAGGCTCGACGAATATCGCGCCATCGAGATCCCCGGCATTCAACCGTTCCTCTACGAATCGTCCGCGGCCGATTCGATTTTCCACGCCGGCTCGGTGCGGGTACGCAAGCGTATGGCCCACGGCATCGGCTTTCAGGCCAGCTACACCTTTTCCAAATCCATCGACGATGCCTCCTCCATCGGCGGCGGCGCCGTAATCGTGGCGCAGAATCCCTTCGACATCGCCGCCGATCGTGGCCTCTCCAGTTTCGACCAGCGCCACAAATTTACCGGCAGCTGGATGTACGATCTGCCCTTTGGCGAAAATCGCCGCTTTGCGCAGCGCGGCGCGTGGTCGCACATTCTGGCCAGTTGGCAATTGAGCGGCGACTACACCATCGCCTCCGGGCTGCCATTTACACCCAACGTGCTGGGCAACAGCGTCGACCTCAACCGCGGCGTCACCGGCTCGCTTCGCGCCGATGTCACCGGCCAGCCTATTTCACTCCCGAATCCCACCACCGCCGAGTGGTTCAACACCGCCGCGTTTTGCTCGCCCTCGACCAGTTCAGGCACCACCAATACCTGCGTCAATCCCAACGGCGGCACCTTCGGCGATGCCGGCCGCCACATCATCGAAGGCCCTGGCGAGGTCGTCGTGGACATGTCGTTGAGCAAGAGCTTCACGATCAAAGAATCGCGCGCTCTCGAACTGCGCTTCCAGGCCGCCAACGTCTTTAACTTTATTAACTACACCTCGATCAACACGACCGTGAACTCATTGCAGTTCGGTCAGGTGACCGCAGCGGGCGCAACCCGCCGCATAACCCTGATCGCGCGTTTCCGTTTCTAGCAGTCTGGCAATTTGCATGTTTTCTGTTTGCGCGTACTGTTTTCTAAAGAAAGGTTTCAAGGCACTCGTAAGTTCAAACGAGCAAAAACCTGTCATCCTGAGCCCATCCGATAAGGATGGGCGAAGGATCTCAAAGTAAGAAGGAACCTAGAGCGTCAGCCAGGAACAACAACAATGTCACTCTCGCGCCAAATCATCGCATTGCTAACCGCTTGGCTCCTGCTCGCGAACGCCCCGCCCGCGCGTCCTCAAAGCGCGCCCCAATCGCAGGCGCAACCTTCGCAACAGCAATCACCCCAATCTCAGCCGGCGCCGCCGCCGGAGGCCCCCCAGCGCCCGCAATATCGCATGCACGTAACCTCCGAACTCGTCCTGGTCAACGTCGTAGCGCGCGACAAAAAAGGCAATCTCATCCGCGGTCTGAAAAAAGAAGACTTCACGGTCACCGAAGACGGCAAGCGCCAGCAGATCTCCACCTTCGACTTTGAAAATGTCGACGAGCTCGCCACCGCGGGCGCCGCCCAAGCCACCATCACCGGAGCAGCCGGCTCCGCCAACCTCCTGCATTCCGCCCCGGCTGGCGCCAACCCCTTCGACGCCCGCGACCGCCGCCTCATGCTCCTCTTTTTCGATTTCTCCGGCATGGACCCCGAGCAGATCGACCGCGGCGTCGATTCCGCCAAAAAATTCGTGAAAGACAAAATGCTTCCCGCCGACATGATCGCGCTCGTCTCACTCTCCACCAACATGCGCGTCGATCTCGATTTCACTTCCGACAAAGCAAAGGTCCTCTCCGTTCTATCCTCGTACACTTCCAGCCAGGGCCAGGGCTACGATCTCGGCTCCGAAGGCTCTTCCGAAGGCGAAGCCGAATCCGGTGGCTCCTACACTCCCGACGACACCGACTACAACACCTTCACCGCCGACCGCAAACTTCTAGCCCTGCAAGCCATCATGCAAGCCCTCGGCAAGATCGATCAGAAAAAATCCATCATCTATTTCAGCAACGGAATCACGCAGTCCGGCGTAGACAATCAATCCGCCTTGCGCGCCACCACCGCATCCGCGGTCAGGGCCAACGTCTCCATTTATCCGCTCGATGTTCGCGGTTTGCAGGCATTTCCACCGGGCGGAGAAGCCCAGAATGCCAGCCTCCACGGCCAATCCGCCTACAACGGCAACGCCGTCTTCAACGATCTCAACGGCAACGCCAATTCCCAGGAAACGCTAGCCACGCTTGCCGAAGACACCGGCGGCAAAGCCTTCTTCGACTCCAACGATTTCAGCGGCGTCTTCTCGCAAGTCCAGAAAGACACCTCCGCCTACTACGTTCTAGGTTTCACCAGCACCAATCCACTAAAGGACGGCCATTTCCGTCATCTGAAAGTGCAGCTCAATCGCCAGGACGTGAAGCTGGAATATCGCTCGGGCTATTACGCAGGCCGCGACTTCCAGCACCTGAACAACTCCGACCGCGAAGAGCAGCTGACCGACGAACTCGAAGCACAACTACCGCAAACGGACGTAGCCGTTTACGCTGGCGCCCACTATTTCCGCCAGGACGACTCGCACTACTATCTCGGCGTCTCGCTCGTGATTCCCGGCTCGCAGATTCCGTTCGTGCAAGCGAAAGACAAAGACAACGCGACCATCGACATCATCGGAGAAGTTCTAGCCGGAGGAAAATTGCCCGTAGGACACCAGCGCGACACCGTAAAGCTGGCCGTCGACAGCGCGCAGCAAGTCCGCCGCAAAAATGTGCAGTACAACACCGGTTTCCTACTCGCTCCCGGCAGCTATCACCTGAAATTTGTGGTCCGCGAAAATCGTACCGGCCGCATGGGCTCGTTCGAGACCGACGTGCAAATCCCCGATCTGCGCAAAGTCCCGCTGCGCATGAGTTCGGTCGTCCTCGCCAGCCAGCGCGTCCCCGCGACCGGCAATAAAAAAGGTCCGCACCCGCTGATCCAGAATCAAACGGAGCTGGTCCCCAACATCACCCACGTCTTCACGCAGGACCAGCATCTCTATCTGCAATACGAAGTCTACGACGCAGCTCACGCCATGAAAGGCGCACCTGCGGCAACCCAAGCAGCCGGAAACAATGCGGCGAACGCGCCGAAAGAAAAAGCGCCGCGCGACGCCGTTCGCGTTCTTACCAGCATCGAATTTTTACAAGGAGACGCGAAAGTTTACGAGTCGAAGCAAGTCGTCGCCAACGAAGTAACCGCCCCCGACCGCAAAGCCGTCATCTTCCAGATCGACCTGCCGTTGCAATCCCTGAAGCCAGGCTTCTACACCTGCCAGGTGAACGTAGTCGACGACAACGCCGGCAACTTCGCCTTCCCTCGCTGGCCCATCCTCGTCAAAGAAGCCGCGCCACCTGCGACTGCCGCCGCATCGACAACCGGCGGCAATTGACTGGACCGAGGCGTCACTAATTTTGGCCAATCTAATGGACCGTCATTTCGACCGGAGCGGGCTGGGCTTTTCTTCCCGTTCGCTTCCTGCGAACGGGCCGGCCCGCGCAGTGGAGAAATCTCTCTTCGATTTCAAATTCTGCGAGATTTCAAACCAGCAACTTTGCCCGTATCTTCTCCGCGAACCTCAGCGCTCTCTGCGTCTCAGCGTTATCTTTTTCCGAGCAGCCCGTCACTTCCCCAAAACCTCGTCCGCCGCATGAAACGCCGAATTCGCCGCAGGCACCCCGCAATAAATCGCGCACTGCAACAAAACCTCCTTGATCTCTTCCCGCGTAACGCCGTTACTCAAAGCCGCACGCACGTGCATGCGAAACTCCTCCCCACGATTCAAAGCCACCATCAACGCCAAAGTAATCATGCTGCGTGTCTGCCGCGGAAGCCCCGGCCGGCTCCAGATCTCGCCCCAAGCATAGCGAGTGATCAAATCCTGAAACTCCTCGTTGAACGCATCGCGATTCTGCAGCGAGCGATCCACATGCGCGTCACCCAGCACCTCCCGCCGCACCTTCATCCCCTGTTCGTAGCGCTTCCGCTCATCCATAGTCAGCTCTCCTCACGCGATACGCGCTGCGCAACCCGTCGCTCCACATTGTAGGGGCGCAGCACTGCTGCGCCCAGCTTGCCCGGACCAATTCGCGAAGCCCGAGTCTTTCGCCTAAATCCGAATCCCGGTCATGCCGCCAAAAACGCGCCAAGCTCCGCTGAAAACCGTTCGTGCGCCTCAATATTCGACAAATGCGAAGCATTCAGCTCCACGAATCGCGATCCCGCAATCTGGTCGGCAACCCACCGTGTATCCCCGGGCGGCGTCGCTGGATCGTGCGTCCCGGCAATCGCCATTGTCGGCGTCCGAATCGCGCTCACTTTTTCCCGGTAGTCAAAATCGCGCACCGCCGCGCAGCATCCGGCATATCCCTGGACGTTCGCATTTTCCAGCACGCGCTGGATTCGGGAAACCTCCGCCGGTTCCTCCGCGCGGAATCCCACCGTAAACCATCGCTCGACGACCGTGGCCGCCACCGATTTCATTCCGCTCGTGCTGACCGTTTCGATCCGCGTGTTCCATCCATCGATTGTGCCGATTTTCGCCGCCGTATTGCTCAGCACCAATTTGTTCAACCGCTGAGCCGCATTCACGCCCAGCCACATGCCCGTCTGCCCGCCGATCGACAATCCGCAAAAGTGGACCCTGTCGAACTCTAAGAAATCCAGCAGCGCCCAGCACATCGCGCCCCAACATCTCAATCGTGTAGGGTCCGGCGGGCGACGAAGACTGCCCGTGCCCGCGCTTGTCATAGCGCACCACGCGATACTTCTTCGCGAACTCCGCCGCCTGCACGTCCCACATCGACAAATCCGTCCCCAGCGAATTGGAGAACACCAGCACCGGCGCACCCGCGGGCCCCGCGACCTCATAGTGCATTCGCAGATCTTTTAGTTCGGCAAAAGCCATAAGCCTCCTCGCCTATCGCGGTCTCCTGCTTTGTCACCGCTCCGCGCTTGCTGTGCGGCCACTACGCGATCGACAAACTCTTCGGCCGCGCCCAAATACCGTCGCGGATCGAAAAGCCCGTCGAGATCGGCCGACGAGAGATGTGTTTGCGCTCGCTCATCGCCAAAGATTACGTCGCGAAGGTGCCGCTTCTCCTCTCCGTGCCGTCTCGCAAGCCGTCTCGACGACCTCATGCGCCTGCGCTTTGCCGATCTTCGCGGCCAAAGCCATCGTCACCGCTTCCGCAAAGATCAATCCGTGCGTGGCTTCGAGGTTTGTCTTCATCCGCTCGGCATCGATCTCAAGCTTTGGAACAATCTCCGCCATCCGGCGCAAGGCTCCCGCGCTCAGCGAAACAATTTCCGGCAAAGTCTCCCATTCGGCGTGCCACCCGCCCAGCCCGCGTTCCTGTTCCTGCACCATCGCCGCCAGCATGGTGCTGACCAGCCCCGGCACGCGCATCGCCGCCGACAGAACGACCGCCGACGCAACCGGATTTCGCTTGTGCGGCATGGTCGAAGAGCCGCCACGCCCTTTTTCCACTGGCTCGAAAACTTCCGCGACTTCCGTCTGCGAGTGCAACGAAATGTCTTTCGCGATTTTTCCAAGTGTGCCGACGCAAAGCCCCAAAGTGGTGGCGACTTCGGCCATGCGATCGCGGTGACTGTGCCACGGAATCTCCGGCAACTCCAGCGCAAGGTCTTCCGCCAGATGCTTCGCAACGTCGGCCCCACGATCTCCCAGCGCCGCCAACGTCCCGACCGCACCGCCGAATTGCAGCACCGCCGCGCGCCGTTGCGTCTCGCGCAATCGTTCGCGGTGGCGATCCACGGCATCCAGCCAACCAGCTACTTTCACGCCAAACGTAGTGGGCAGCGCCTGCTGCATCCACGTTCTTCCCACCACAATCGTGGAACGATGTTTCGTCGCAAGCTCGGCCAAACCCCGCGCCAGGCGGTCAAGATCGCTCGCCATCAACTTCCAGGGCTTGCCGCAACTGCAGCACGCATCCGGTGTCGATCGCGTCCTGGCTAGTCGCGCCCCAGTGCACGTAGCGCGCCGCATCCTTGTCGCTCTGCGCGACCAAAGCCGTGAGCGCCTTCACCAGGGGAATCGCAATATTTCCCGCCAGCTTCGCGCCGCGAGCTAACTCCGCGAACATCGAACAATTCCGCTTTGCATTTCGCCGCGATAGCCACCGCGGCAGAGGAGGGAATTACCCCGGCCCGCGCCTCCGCTCGATGCGAGCGCCGCCTCGAAATCAAGCATGCCCTGCAAACACGCCCGATCCGACAAAACCTTCTCGACATCCTCAGAACGAAACAGCTGATCGAGCAGATCCATGCGGAGACTTAATTGGCTCCTAGAACACAAGTCTGAGGAATCCGTGAACTCAGCGCTCCTCAGCGAACTCTGCGTCACTGTCGTTATCTTTCGCTTTCCCGCTCTTTCTCGTCTTTGCCTGCCGACTCTAGACCCGTTCCAAAATCACCGCAATCCCTTGCCCCACGCCGATGCACATCGTACACAGCGCATACTGACCTTTCGTCCGCTGCAACTGATACATCGCCGTGGTCACCAACCGCGCCCCGCTCGCGCCCAAAGGATGCCCCAATGCAATCGCGCCCCCGTTTGGATTGACGTGCGCCGCATCATCCGCCACGCCCAACTCCCGCAGCACCGCTAATGCCTGCGATGCAAACGCTTCGTTCAACTCGATCACATCCATCTGCCCAATCGCGAGCCCGGTCTTCGCCAAAACTTTCCGCGTAGCCGGCACCGGCCCCATTCCCATCACACGAGGCGCAACTCCCGCCGCCGCGCCAGCCAGCACTCGCGCTTTCGGCGTCAATCCGTATTTGCGCACAGCCGCTCCGGAAGCCAAAAGCAAAGCGCAAGCCCCGTCGTTGATACCCGAAGCATTTCCAGCAGTAACCGTTCCGCCCGGTTTCACGACCCCCTTCAATTTAGCCAGCGCTTCCATTGTGGTGTCCGGCCGCGGATGCTCGTCTTCGCGGACACAAACAGGATCGCCTTTTTTCTGCGGAATCGGCACGCATACAATTTCTTCCGCCAGTCGCCCGCCGCGCATCGCCTCCCCAGCCCGTTGCTGACTGCGCAGCGCGAACGCATCCTGGTCTTCCCGCGAAATGTGATATTCCTCAGCGACGATCTCTCCGGTCTCCGGCATGGAATCCGTTCCGTACTTTGCCTTCAGGAGCGGATTCACAAAGCGCCAGCCCAGCGTAGTGTCTTCGAGCTTCAACGATCGCGAAAACGCCGCGTCCGCTTTGCCGATCACAAACGGCGCGCGCGACATGCTCTCCACCCCGCCCGCAATCACCAGATCCGCCTCGCCACTCTTGATCGCGCGGGCCGCCGTAGCCACCGCGTCCATGCTCGACCCGCACAAACGATTCACGGTGGAACCCGGCACTTCCTTCGGCAACCCAGCCAGCAGCAACGCCATGCGCCCGACATTGCGATTGTCTTCACCGGCTTGATTCGCGCACCCATAGATCACATCGTCAAGCGCGTTCCAATCCACGCTGCGATTCCGCTCCATGAGCGCAGCGATGGGGATGGCGGCGAGATCATCGGTGCGCACGCTCGCCAGCGCTCCGCCGTAGCGCCCAATCGGCGTGCGAATTCCGTCACAGATATAGGCCGTTTCCATCTTCGGTCTCTCTTAAGTGCCACAGGCATTCAGTCTGTGTTCTTACCCAGCTCCAACCTCGCATTGCGAGCGCCTATAGTAACATCGTCAAAGATTCGAGAGTGCTAGCGAGCCGGCGAACTGGGGGTCGGAGCTTTAGCTCCGACATTTAGCGCGAAGAAAACTGAGCTTTTAGCCCCTGAGGACACTCCGATTCGACTGAGATACGATGCGAACCCAGGTAGGAATCATCGGTGCGGGACCCGCGGGCCTGATGCTCGCGCACCTGCTGCATTTGCAAGGAGTTGACTCCGTCGTCCTCGAAAGCCGCTCCCAGGAATACATCGAGCACCGCGTGCGCGCCGGAGTGCTGGAGAAAGGCACCGCGGACCTGATCGTGCAGTCCGGCGTCGGCGCGCGGCTGCAGCGCGAAGGACTGGTGCACTATGGCATCGAGTTACGCTTCGGCGGCGCAGGTCATCGCATCGACTTCGCAGACCTGACTGGCGGCAAGTCGATCACGGTGTACGCGCAGAACGAAGTCATCAAAGACCTCGTGGCGGCCCGTCAATCCGCTGGCCGCAAAATCTTTTTTGAAGCCGAAGCAGTCAGCGTCCATGATCTCGACGACAATCCGAAGATTCGCTTTCAGCACGGCGGCGAAACCCAAGCGCTCGAATGCGATTTCGTCGCCGGATGTGACGGCTTCCACGGAATTTGCCGCTCCGCCATGCCGGCTGGACTCCTGCGCACACACGAGCGCGTTTATCCCTTCGCGTGGCTCGGCATCCTCGCCAAAGTTCCGCCCGCCTCCCACGAACTGATTTACACCTACAGCGACCGCGGATTCGCCCTGCTGAGCATGCGTTCCCCAGAAATTTCCCGGCTATATCTGCAGTGTGATCCCCAGGAAGACATCGCCGACTGGTCCGACGACCGCATTTGGACCGAACTGCGCGCGCGAATGGCTACCCGCGATGGCTGGAAGCTCGCCGACGGACCAATCCTGCAGAAAGGAATCACCCCGATGCGCAGCTTCGTAGCCGAGCCCATGCGCCACGGCAAGCTCTTTCTTCTCGGCGACGCCGCACACATCGTTCCACCCACCGGCGCGAAGGGATTGAATCTTGCCGTAGCCGATGTTCGCGTTCTGACGCGAGCGTTAGTCGATTTCTACAAAGTAGGTACGACCGAAGGCCTGGACCGCTATTCCGAAACGTGTCTGCGCCGCGTTTGGAAGGTTCAACGCTTTTCGTGGTGGATGACTTCGATGCTGCATCGTTTCCCCAACGAAGATAGTTTTCAACACAATCTTCACTTAGCCGAACTCGACTACGTCACAACTTCGCGAGCACCAGCGACCGCGCTCGCCGAAAACTACGTTGGCCTGCCCTTCGACAACCCAGCATTCGAGAAACCCACGTTCGACAAGCCCTAGCCATTTGCAATCGTGCAACCCTCGCGTCTTATTTCGGGCTTTGCAGCGGCGGCAGTGCCGAGATGTCCAGATTGTGCATGACCACGATCTGCCACTGCCCGCCGTTTTTTTGCCATCACGAAATTCAACAGGCCCTGACGCTCCGGCCGGGGATTCCCCTGCGAGTCGGTCGCGCCAGTCATCTCCCAGCGGACATCCACGGCGGCGACGTCAGGCCGGACAAAACGAGTGCGGATGTCGGTATATTTTTGATGGCTGTTTTTGAAAATGGTGGCGAACATGGGTGCATGAAATTCCTTGATCTTCGATCGTCCCGACGCGCCGGTGCCGCGCCAGTTCGTGAAGTCGGCATCTTCCGCGAACACGGCCGCAAATGCCTTGGCGTCATGACGGTTCCACGCGTCCTCGAAGCGGTCCATCACACCCTGGATAGCTTGGCGGTCTCTTGCGTCGCCATTCTGGCCGATCGCTGCAAGCGGCAAAAGCAAAGAGGAAATCGCAGCTGCCATCAGTATTTGGGGGATTTGCATGCCAGCCTCTCGCGCTGAGGATAGTGAAGTAAGGGGATTATTCATAGCGTAAAGCCTCTACCGGATTCAGGCGTGCCGCTCGGCCAGCTGGATAGAGCCCTGCGAGCAGACTGACGACGACGGCGAAGGCGATCGCGCCCATCGCTAACCACCAGGGGACGTAAGAGATTTTCACTCCCGGAAGATCCTGGCGTCGCAGGTAAATGGTCGTGCCCCAAGTCAGCGCTGCTCCAATCAACCAGCCCAGCGCTACTCCCGAAATGCCGCCGAGAAGCCCCATGGCCCCCGCTTCAGCAAAAAACAGACTGCGCACGTCGCGGTCGGTCGCCCCGAGCGCTTTCAGCACGCCAATTTCTCGCCGGCGCTCCAGAATCGCCATCACCAGCGTGTTGATGATGCCTAGAGAAGCGACCGTGAGCGCAAGGCTGCCGAACAATCCCAGGAACAAATCGAACACCGTGAACACCAGCCGCAGGCTGCGCGTTGCATCGAGCAGCGAAAATGTGTTGTAGCCCATTGTCTTGATGGCTTCTTCGACCCTCAAGACATCCTTAGGGGATTTCACGCGGACCGTCAGCGCCAGATAGGCCCGCTTGCTCAGAACCCCCGGCCCGCACGAATTCCTGCACATCGTTAGGTTGCGCGGTGTGAAGGTCTTCCGCGACACGCAGTGGAATGAACACTCGCCCGCCGCCGAACCCGCCAATTCCGGCGGACGGGTCGGAGTCGATGATCCCGGCGATGCGCAGCTTTTTTTCGCGCGAGACGATAGAGATGCCCCCCGACATCATTTCGTCCATTTGTTTGTCGATATCTTTTTCGTTAGCCACATCCGAGGAAGAAGTTTCCTGCCGCTGCGCATAGCGCAGAGTCAACTCTTTTCCCACCAGCGTCGCAGGTTGTGGCGAGAGTTCCTTGGCGAATTCCGATTGCAGGATAGCCTCATCGGCCGTGGGTGAAGAGAACGCTTTGCCGATGATGCCGTCGAACGTCCCGCTTGCACGCGAGGAGTCCGGCAAGCCCAGGACATTTGTGGAATAGCTGGCGCCGTTGAAGCGCACTTCCGTGAGGAAACGCACCTGCGGGTAGACTTCCGTTACCTTCGGCAATTTCTCGAATTGTTGACGGGCTGTCTCGTCCAGAGGTTTGGCGTCTTCGGGCTTGCTGGATTTTGTCGTGGCGGGGCGCGGGCCGTCGCCGTTCATGCCGCGCATCCCGCGTTTCGAGGTGACAAAGACCGCGTCGAACAGCCCGGATTTGTTCAGGCGCTGCGAAGCCAGCGTTTGCAGGCCAACGCCAAGCGATAGCATCGCGACTAGTGAGGCCACCCCAACCGCGACCCCGAGAGTCGTAAGCGAATTCCGCAGCACAGCTTCACGCAAATTCCGGAAAGCCAGTTCGGTGAGGTCGCGGCTTTTCACGAGTTTGCACCAAAGCCTTCGCTGACTTCTTCTCCAGATCGTAGGCCCTGGGCTTCACCCCGGCGAAAGGTGTCGCTCACCAGCCGTCCGTCGGAGAGCACCGCGATGCGGTTAGCGAAGCGCTCTGCCAGAGGGCGCTCGTGGGTAACCATGATGATGGTCATTCCCAGACTCGATTGAATTTCGCGAAGAAGCAGCAGAATCTGCTCGCCGTTTACGCTGTCGAGATTGCCGGTCGGCTCATCCGCAAAAAGGATCGCCGGACGATTGACCAAAGCTCGGGCCAGCGCACCCCGTTGTTGCTCCCCGCCCGACAGTTCGCTGGGGCGATGTCGGCGCCGCGCTCCGAGCCCTACGTGTTCCAGTGCCGCAGCGACGCGGACTTCACGGTCGGCCCGATCAACTTCGGCTAGACGCAACGGCAGTTCCACGTTTTCTTCCAGGGTCATGCGCGGGAGCAGGTTGAAGGATTGGAACACCATGCCCACGGTGTCGCGGCGGTAGCGCGCAAGCTCCGTCGAGTCAATCGCCGCCAGGTTGCGTCCGCGAACGTGTATGGCTCCCGAAGTAGGGCGATCGAGTCCGGCCCCAGAAGATTCAGGAAGGTGGACTTACCTGAGCCCGAGCTGCCCAGGAGCGCGAGAAATTCTCCGGCCCGGATTTCGAGGGACACATCGTTTACCGCGGAAATGACGGCTTCGCCCAGGCGATACTCGCGCGAAACGTTTTGGGCCTGAATCAACGGTCGGTCGAAGGTTTGGCCGGGACTCTGGTTCGATGGCATCGGGTCCGTACGATAGTAATACGCCTACGCTGGCGCCGATATTTCGAAAGAACGATCCCCGCTCCGCAGCTTTGCCTTTCGTCAACGCGACCTCAGGACTCAGAAGACGCGCCACTACCGGAACCGCAGTGACTGATGCCGGCGTAGCCATCGCGGAAGCAGGAACGCCGCCAGAAGCCCGAATGCACCCAGAACGGCGAGCGCCAGGGATGCGTAGCGCATCCAGGACGAGAAGCCACGGTAGCCCGCGATCCCGCTTTCCAGCAGTAACAGGTAAGGTGTCATCGCCAAAAACGTGGCGTGAACGAGAGAAAACTTGAACGAAAGAAAAGACGGGAAGAGAACGGGATGCGAGCGAGAATCCCACTGCCCCCCAGGACCAAATAGAATCGCGGCAAAGGCTGCAAGACCCAGGAAGAAGCCGATCCGAAACGCGCCTCGATTGATGATCGGATGCCAAAGGACCAAAAGCAATCCGAGCCCTATCGCCACCGCTTCGCTTGCAAGCAAGAAGTTCAAGGCGTTGGTGTTCGCAGGTAAATTTTCCGTGTGTTCCACTAAGTCCCTATCTCGGGCCTTACGATCGCCAGCGTGCCTGATTCTGCTCAATTGTCGAATCGTCGTGATCGTCAAGCAATGGTTAGAATGATATCGAACAGGGCTCCCGCGTCCACCGAGTTCCGGACTATACGTCGTGCACCAATCCGTCGAAAAATTACCCGCCGCCGTAGCACATCACTCCGGATGGCGCTAGCGAGTGCTGCGCAAGGGAATGGAGCAGCGGCGGACCGCTTGCGCGGGAACCCGGTGCGAAATGAGTTCGTGGACGCCGGTGAGATCGCCGCCGCCGGACAGTTCGACGCGCTTAGCACCGGATACCACGCGAATAATCCTTACACTCTGATCGTGCCCCATTTGGCAATCGACCCGTTGCACTTCGTCCCAGGCGATGGTCTTGCGCGAACTCAGCGGGCCCCCTCCTCCGGCCACTCCGGCGTCGGAAACCACCGAGGGGGGCGTTGTGGCGATCCCAATGAAGATGAGGCCGGTGAGGACCCCCGGAAAGAAAAAGACCAGGTAGATGAAAAGCCCCCAACCCAGGGGAACGGGCTGCGCCCCTGGTTTTTGCGGCTCCCAGCCGGCCTTGACCCGCACAAATCGAACGAAACCAGGCAACGCGTACCGGAGCTCGGCAAAATTGATCAAGACGCACACCGTTCCCATGACCAGTTTTGCGGTCAGTGAGGCGACCGGAATTTCGAGAGGTTGCATAAGCGTCCAGGAATCGAGCAACAACCGGCGCGACCCAGCGCAGTTTCGGACTTGAGCTTTGCTGTTTATAGTAGCCTGGGCGCCGCTGCTCGCTGGTGCGAACGCTGCGTGCATGTCGGCAAGTGGTAAGCTCCGGCCGGTCACGATTCTTTCACTCGCCGATGACCATCACAAACTCGGTGAGGGGCAGTAAGGCCGAAGGATGTGGTCATAGTGCAATTGATGACCTCACCCACAACTCACCGTCGTAGGTACTGGCCCGTCAGCGACTGCTTGTTTTTCACCAGCTCCATCGGTGTTCCCTCAAACACAACTTCGCCGCCTTTGCTGCCGCCCTCTGGACCCAGGTCGATGATCCAAATCCGCGTTCCTGATCACATCGAGGTTGTGCTCGATCACGATGACGCTGTTTCCCTCCCCGACGAGCCGGTCCATGATCGCGAGCAAATGCGTGATGTCCGACATGTGCAGTCCAGTCGTCGGTTCATCCATGACGAAGATGCTGCCATTCCTTGTGCAGCGGAATCGGGCTCGAATATCTGAGTCTCCAAGTGCCGTTCTTCGGGGAGTGGGAGCAGCGGGCTTATGCGGCGTCGGGATAGCGCGAGTCACTCGTAACGCAAGGCGACTAGCGGATCGACGCGCATCGCCCGTCGCGCAGGGATGTAGCACGCCAAAACAGCAATTGCTGTCAACAGCGTAGAAACTGCAATAAATGTAAGCGGGTCGTTCGCTTTAACTCCGTAGAGCAAGTTTGCGAAGGTCACGAGTAGGCGGGTGAGAACGAGCGCTACCCCTGCCCCAATCGCGAGGCCAGCTAACGCCAGCCGCAAGCCCTGTGCGATTACCATTCGAAAGATATTCTGCTTCTCGGCACCAAGCGCCATCCGAATCCCAATCTCGTGTACACGCCGCGTCACGGAATAGGAAATCACGCCGTAAATTCCGACCGACGCCAGAAGCAGCGCCAATGCCGCGAAGGCTCCGAGCAAAATCATTGGAAAGCGCTGCGCGGACATCGACTCTGAAGCGATTTCTTGCATCGTTTCGACGTTGTAGATCGGCTGGTCTTTGCCAATTCCGTACAGAACATTTCTGATCGCTGGTATGACTGTCGCGGCTGGAAGCGGCGTGCGAACGACAATCGTTGTATTGGGAAAACCTTGCGAGGCCGTCACCCAGTCATCAGGAATTTGATACAGCGGATAGTAGGCTTGGGCTTGCGTACGAGAGCTTTCGTTACCGAGGCCCCAATGCCGCACATGGCCTACTACGCCGACGATGCGGCAGGGGCCCCACGGGGGAGTCCAGCCAAAGGTTATGGTTTGGCCCAGTGGGTCTTGTCCGCGGAAATAAGTACTGGCGAGGACATCGTCGATAGCTGCGACGCACGGGGACTTGGTAGTGTCGTCCTCCGTAAAAAAACGGCCGCGAAGAAGCGGGATGCTCATCGCCCGCAGATAATCGGGGCATGTGTCGAATACCATCATTTGTGGAGCTGCCCGAACCATGGCAGGCGTTGATAGCCTATCGAGAAAGGCGGCGACGTTTACCCGGACTAGACAGGAATGTTGTACGCGGATAATCCACGGCCTGCATGCCCTGGAAGTGTTCGGAGGTGTTGAGCAACTGGCGATAGGCCGTTCGCATCGCAGAGGCCGTCGTGGTCACCGAAGGCGAGAAGCCAACCTTAAAAGTGATGACGTGCTGCGTGTCGGAGCCGGGATTGGCGTCCGCTACATTCGGTGTTGTTACGATGATAAGGCCCGCACCCACGAGCAATGTCAGTGTGAGAGCCATTTGGAAAATAACCAGGCTGTCCTGCACGCGATGACGCGCCGATGTCGCACCCCGGGCCCCCTCTTTGAGCGCGGATTGCAGGTCGGTCTTGCAATTTTTCAGCGCGGGCGCGAGGCCGAATAGAACAGCGACGCCAATGGAAACGAAGAATGGTTAAAGAGGGATGGGCGTGTTCACACCAATGTTTCCGCTACGTGGCAGGCTTCCCGTCATGCTGGCCAGCGCCGGACGGATCCCCATTCGGCAATTGTCAGTCCCAGTGCCGCGCCGCCCAACGAGAGTAGCGTGATTCCCGGAAGCAACTGCCGGATAGTGCGTGATCGGCTTGCGCCCAGCGCGGCGCGGATTGCAAATTCGCGGGTGCGTCCGACGGAATGCCCCAGTACGTAGATCGGCGACATTCGCGCAAGCGATTAGCAGGACCAGGCCCACAGCGCCAAACAGAAGCAGCAACGTTTTGCTTACATCTCCAACGAGCACTTGCCGGAGTGGCTCGACCTATGCTCCCATGCCCTCATTGAATCTGCAAAGAGCTGGATGAGATGGTCCTGACGGACTCGATTCCCGCTTGCGCCGGAGCCATGCTGATGCCCGGATTTAATCTCGTGATTATACCATTGTGGGTGCCCCGCGGTGGTCCAGCATGAGAGGGTCGCCCTGCGCGATTGGCGTGTAGACATCTGCTCGCTCATCGCCGAAATAGAACCGCGCTGGAACAACTCCATGAACTGCGTCCCGACTCCGTTCAAGGTGATTGCCTTGCCCGGCGCTCGGCGGATTGCCCCCGAAGCGATCTCTCCAGAGGTCGTTGCTGATGATCGCAAATGGGCGCTCCGCCGCGCTGATCTTCCTGCAAAGAGAAATTCCGACCGAAGAGCAGCTTGACGTCCAGCGTGTCGAGGAAGCTGGAGGAAATTCCCGCGCTAAGGAGATGTTCAGGGCTACCGGGTCTCGTTAAATCGTAATGCCGCCATCTCACTGCCGCCATTTGCTGGAACGAGCGAGCGCTGCGTTGCCAATCCTTGAAATTAGGATACGAGGGCCAAAACGACCTGTCTGAAATGCAGGTTGTTCTCCCATACGACAACGAGACGATCCGGATGATTATAAGGAAGCGGCGCTAACAGAACGCCCTCGACGACGCTGAACATGGCAGTGTTGGCACCGATGCCGAGGGCGAGAGTGAGAACGGCAACGGTAGTGAAGCCCGGAGACTCGTGGACCACCCCAGCGGCGAAGTGCAAATCCTGTCACAACCTCTCGACAAACCATTCCCAGCCGGACAGCGGGGACTACTTCCTCTGTAACCTCGATACTCCCCCGCTCCAAACGCATGATGGTGAAGCGCATCCTTGTGGCTCATACCCCGCTTCATCTTTTCTTCGGTCGCCATCTCCAGGAAGCCGCTTAGCTCGTTATCCAAGTCCTTGCTGACCCGCTCCTTTCGGAACAGTGATCGGAAGCCCGCCCGCGATGCTTCGTTGCAACCACATGGTTCGCTTACGACGCCTCCAGGATTTCTTGGCGATCGCTGCCACTTGCCTTTCCCATTCTCGAGTCTCGTTGCTGAGTTTTTGTCGTCCTTGCTTAGTCAGGGAGTAAGACTTTGCTTGCCTGTTGTTCTCGGTAGCTTTCCATTCACTTCCGATCAATCCGGCTCGTTGCAACCGTCGGAAGGCAACAAACAAGGAGCCCGCATTAACCCGGAACACGCCCTTGCTTATCTGTTCGATGCGGACGGCGACCCCATACCCGTGCATCGCCTCCAGCGCTAACGTTTTCAGAATGAGCATATCGAGAGTGCCCTGCACGAGATCACTCGATTTGTCCGCCATAAAAGACGCACTCCCCTGAGGGTCAAGCGGAGAATACACCTCTCCTACTGATTGTCAAGAGGAGGAGACACGAGGCCAGAGCCACCACAACCTCAGCTACTCGTGGAGCCAGGAACTGTTTGGATACTCGTGGTCCTTTTTGCAGCTTCTCCTGAGTAAAGCTTTATCTGGTTTCACCGGGGTGATAGCCAGTTTCAGCAGTTGCCAACGGAATGCTCTTCTCAGGCTTTTCCAGGAAATGTTTAACGATTGGGATCACCCTCTCCTGTTCCGAAAATAGGACGAAGTGGCTGGCGGACGGGATCACGGCGAGTTCGGCGTTGGGGATGAGCTTGACGGTCTCAACGGCGTGCTCAAGGCGGACAAAATCGTAATCTCCGAGAAGGATGAGAATCGGCGCTTTGATTGAAGCCAACTCTTCGTTCGAAAATCCTTCCCACTGAATGCTTCCAAGCTTGTCAAAAATTTTGGGCCAGTAGTTTGGATCAGGAGCCACTTTCTTGTAGTTTTCTCTCTGAAATTGGATGTTCCTGGAATCAGCGGTAGGCGGGTGGTCAAAGTGCGTTGTCTGAGGGTTTAAGGCAATCTGAGGAGGGCCAAAGGTTGCTGCGTAGGTCACCACACGACCGACAAGCTCGGGGTAGCGAATTGCGATCATGGCCGCTGCATTGCCGCCGTAACTTTCGCCAAAGAAGTCGGCCTTTGAGATTCCAAGATATTTCAACAAGCCAACCACATCTTTGGCGTATTGCTCGATCGAAAGCGGACGCTCCGGGATATCGGCCGTGCGACCATGCCCCTGAAGATCGACCGTAATGACCGTGTGGCTTTGAACCAGCGCAGGATACGGGTTCACGCCGGCGTATCCGAAGGCAGGAGGGATGCAAACCAGCGGATCGCCAGTTCCCTCAATTTCGTAATACATCTTCAGACCGTTGACAGGCGCGTATCCGCGGGCTTCCGTTGTTGTACCGTTGCATGAGTTCATAAACTACTTCTCCTTTCGCGAGCCATTTCCAAACTGCCCAGGGAAAATGTCTAAAAAGTAGTTCCAACCTTTCTCGTGCCCTCTTCCAGCATCCGTATCGGGAATGCCGGAATGCACGAGGGTCATCAGGGTGTCTTCTCCCTGTTTCTTGAAGGTCACAGTGACTGTCGACTCTTCTCCCAGGGTGTTCGGCGACACCCAGGTATGCTGAATTCGACCCGGTCGCTCCATCTCCGTAAATCGCCCGTAATGGGAAGTGCCCTTGACGGTCCAGTAAAAGAACCCGTCTACTTTTGGATTCAAGAGTAGCTTCTCAGCCATATTCCACGGATTGCCGGGGATCTTTGGATTCAGCCACCCATCAAACACCTCACCCGGAGGAGCAGGGATGGTTCGTTCAAACTTAAATTCAAGGGTCTTCTTCGAGTTCTTCATCACTTCTTCTCCTTCTTCTTTTTGTCCCTGAAATACTGCTCAAACTGATCGAGGCGTTCGTTCCAGAACCGTTCGTACTCATGCACCCATCCCGCCACCTCCCGAAGTGGTTCACCTCGAAACGATATAAAGACTTCACGACCCTGTTTCTTGCGTTCAATGAGTCCAGCTCTTTCGAGCATCTTTAGGTGCTTCGTCACCGCATTCAAGCCGTGTCGAATGGCTTTGCAATATCCAGGAATCGAGCAGGTCCGTTTGCAGCTGCCCAATAATCGCTCGCCGAGTGGGTGGGAAATGGCTGTCAACACATCTGTCAGTTGATCCATTACAACATTACACCATAAGGTGTAATGTGTTGCAAGAGTTTTTTGGGGCACTTTTTTGAGGTGTGGCGGCGATGTTGGAGGCGCGAAGCACCCTGATGTCGCGGGGTCATCGGCTGGCCGATGTTGGGTTGTGGGTCGGAGTTTCAGGTGTCACGTTCGGTAACTCTTTGCAAAGAATGCGGGGGACGACGTGACTCGAACTCGTAACCTCTGCTGTGAAAGCGCTGCCTAAGTAGGTTTTGCAACAACTTACAAGACGCGGGGATCAAGAGCCTATTCCACGGAAACTCATCCTTGACAACTAGTAACCAATATGCTATAGTTGGTCGTGTTAGTGGAATCGTTAATTCGAACGCTTCGTGGCCATCTTTGCCGCCCGGCCCCCAACTCGCTTAGGCCCTCTCAAACCGTAAACCCTTTAGAATCCGCACTTCCGAAAAACGCGCCCATAACTCCTGTAGAATCCGCACTTACAAAATCATTGACCTTAAAGTTCTTTAGAATCCGCACTTACGAAAAAAGGTGGGGGGAGGGTCGAAAACGGTTCACCACACCCATGTTTGTCTCAGCCTGTCTTCGCGATCTCTGCGCCTCCGCGTTACATTTTCCGCGCCGCCAGCCAACCGCCCTCGGTCCTCAGCAGTGGCCGAATCGAAGCTGGCGCCCGGAGGTCTTCCTGGAGGTGTATGTTGTTGACTTGAGTGCCCCCCAGCATCCGAGACAGCATCTGAAGGTGCAAACCATGTTTGAGCGCTACACAACGAACGCTCGCCGCGTCATTTTCTTTGCCCGCTATGAGGCAAGCCACTACGGGAGTGCGTATATCGAAACAGAATATATGTTGCTTGGACTCTTACGAGAAGATCCGTTCCTTATGATGAAGTGCCTAAAGCCCAGTGCTCAGGGGACGGAGATTCGCACTGAAATCGAGAAACACATCACGCGACACGAGCGGGTTTCTATCTCGGTGGAAGTGCCGCTGACCGACGAGTCCAAGAAAATACTGGAACTGGCTGCGGAAGAGTCCAAGAAGCTCGGTCACCGGCACATCGGAACGGGCCACCTTCTGCTCGGCATGCTTCGGATGGAAAGTTCATTGGCTGGAAAGATACTGCGGGCGCGGGGCGTCAATATGGAGGCGCTCGAAGAGCAATCGGCGAAGAGCGTTGATTCGGGCAGGGTAGGCGTTGGTTCGGGCAGAATAAGAGTGTCAGCAGGTTCGGAGATGGGCCGGGAACCGACGGTTACGCTGAACAGCTTTCTGGCGGGACTAAAATCGTACGACTGGGACCGATTGGCTCCTTTTTTCGCGCCATATGTGCAATTTATTGATTTCAGCCGCAAGCGTTGGATAGGTCGCCAGGAGATCGAGAAAAACTTTGAAGTGCTGCTCGCTCCGTATGCAAAGAAAAATGTGACCTTTCTCCTCGAAAGCAGCGTAACGGCGCCGGCTGAATTAATGGTGGCGAGCATTTTGTGGGAAAACATGGCGGCGGGCGGGCAATCGACGAGGTCGATGCACCGCATGACCATTGTCCTTGCAACGGACGAAGAAGACTGGGTGATTTTCTTGCTGCAGGTGACCCCGGTCCTAGCCCGTTGAGCGCGCAGGCATAGATGGCTCTGGCACTTCGCGAGGTCCTGGCTCCGCGGGTTGGCCCAGACTAGCACGGGCACAGCAGCGCGCTGTGCCCCTGTGCCCCTACAACGACCGCACGGGGCTACGGGTTGGCGGTAGGGAATTGCACTTGGGAGCTTCGCGGGAAGCGGGGCTGGCCTGGAAATAGGCTTCATTGCGGTGGAAGCCGGCCCAGCTGGCGAAGATGCTGTTGGGGAATAAGCCCGATGTAGGTGTTGTAGGCCTGGACGGAATCGTTGTAGCGCTTGCGTTCTACGGCGATGCGATTCTCGGTGCCGGCAAGTTCGTCCTGGAGGCGGAGGAAGTTTTCGTTGGATTTGAGCTGGGGGTAGTTTTCGACTACGACGAGCAGACGGCTTAAGGCGCCGTCGAGTTGGCCGTTGGCGGCGATTTTGTCAGCGGGAGTCTTTGCGCCGACCAGAGCGGAGCGAGCTTTGGCTATGTCGCCGAACACTTGTTCTTCGTGGGCGGCGAAACCCTTTACCGTTTCGACGAGGTTGGGGATTAGGTCGGCGCGGCGCTGCAGGACTACGTCTACCTGGGCCCAGTTGGATTTTACTTGTTCGTCGAGCGTGACCATTTGATTTTTGCGGCCCACGTACATGCCGCCGAGGGCCAGGACAATCAGGACGATTACTACGACTACTGCTAGGAGTGATTTCATTCCGGTGCCTCCGAAGAATCGAAATTCGATCGTTTGGTCGCGAGCTGCGATCATGCAATCCGAAAAGCCGGCTATTCGCGGCGGACGGGGTGCCGAACGGGGTGCGGGTCATTGGTGTCTAGCCGGCGGTCCACTTCGTTGGTGACCGCTTCGACGAAGATTAAATAGGAGCGCAGAGAGGCTTCGACGTCGAGGAGTTCTTTTCTCTTTTGCCCTCGCGGAGATCCAGCAGGGCTTGAAAGGCGCTGGGGTCCGCCCCGGTGAGCGTGGCGGTGCCGGTTATGGCTTCGCGTTTTGTGGCGGGAGTGGTCGGCCTAGCGCGAAATCGCGTGGCGGAATAGGGCGCAGAAGGTGGAGAGCGATTGGGTCATGATGTCAGGTGGGACTTTTCGGCGAGCGGGGCGGCCAGGATGGATTGACGGAGGCGCAGCCAATTGGTGCGGAGTTCGCGCTCGACCTGGAGGCGATGGAAATTGAGCGGGACTTCGAGCTTGGTAGGAAGTCTTCGCCGAACAGGATGCGGTGGCGCGATTTCATGTCGAGGAGTTCGATGGCGAAGACGTCGGCGGAACGCTCGAGCTCATCGCGGGTAAAGAGGAGTGGCGGGTGGTTGCCTTTTTTGATCCACCATTCGGCGACGCCGTGCAGGGTTTCCATCTCGGAGGCGCCGGCGCGTTGAACCAGGCAGAGGATGTTGAGGTCGGAGTGGCCTTCGTGGAATTCGCCGGCGGCCGCGGAGCCGTAGAGGGCTACGGCTTGTAGGTTTTCTTTTGCCGCGGCTTGCAGGCGATTCGACGAGTTCTTTGAGCTTGGTTTCCATTTTTGTTTGGGCGATCTCTAGACCCATCACTTTTTTGGGAAAGCTGGGATAGTGGCGTATGGGTTTGGCTGGCGCGGACCGATCTGAAGACCGGCCACGGCATTGTTCGCCGGCTGAAGCCGGACGCCTACACGGGCCGGGCTCAAGCCCGGCGGGTACATAGTCCCTTACCAGCTGCCGCCTGCGCCGCCGCCACCGAAGCCGCCGCCGCCGAAGCCTCCACCCCGCCGAAGCCGCCGCCGCCGCCACCCCCCGAGCTGCTGCCGCCGAAACCTCCGCCGCCCCAGCCTCCGCGGCCCATGTTGGATGCGATCACGGGCCGATCCACCATGCGCCGCCACCGCCGCCGGACGAGCCACCGCTTTTCATCATGAAATAGATGATGCCAACTACAAACAAGACGAGAAAAAACGTGCCGAGCCCACTGAGGGTGTGTTCTTGTTGGCCGCGGTGCTGCATGGAGGAGGGACGCCGCTGAGTGTCACGCCGGCGTCTTGTGCGATCACGTCGGCGATGCGGCGGGTCATGAGCAGGACGGCGGCGTCATAGTTGCCTTGGCGGAGGATGGGGACGGCTTCGCGGCCGAAGCCGCCGACTTTGCCGTCGGGGAGGATGGGCTCCAGGCCGTAGCCCACCTGGGTCCAGTATTTGTGGTCGTTGACGGCGAAGAGAATCAGGATGCCGCGATTGGATTGCTTGGGACCTACGCCCCATTTTGTGGCCAGGTTGAAAGTGTAGTCGACGATTGGTTGGCCGTTGGTGGTGGGGACGGTGACTACGGTGATCTGGGCGTGGGCTTTTTGGTCGACTTCGGTGCAGAGAGTGGTGAGTTGGTCGCGGGTGGGTTGGCTCAGGACATTGGCGAAATCGTTGACGTAGCCTTGGGGCTTGTATCGAGGCGGGTTGGTCTTGCGCCTGGAGTTGCGCGGAACAGGATTGCGCCAGCGCAAGCAACACAAAGCGCGCGACAGCATTCCTTGGCGGCCTGGGGGATAGCGGGTGGTGAGGTGTCGCGGCATGCGTTGGCCCTGGTAGCTTACCTTAGGTTGAGCGGCACATTGCATTTGATGATGGTTGCGGCAGCTTGGTGCGTGTTGGTTGGGGAGAGGTGGTATCCTCCCGTGCGGCGATTTTTGGTTGAGGAAATGGACGATGGGAAACGAGCGGGGTTTGTGGATTTGCGTTTTGACGGATGTGCAGTTTTGGGTGCCGGTGGTGGTGTTGGTTGCCGGGCTGGTTTTGTTGGGGGCGATTCGGTAGGGCGGACTAGTCCCGGGACGTTCGGCTGCGGCCTGAGACGTTGGCGGCGAAAGAAAGAGAAGAAAGAGAAGAAAGAGAAGAAAGAGAAGAAAGAGAAGAAAGAGAAGAAAGAGAAGAAAGAGTAAAGATAACGCGGAGACGCAGAGAGCACTGAGGTCCGCGGAGAAATAGCGGAGCCCGGATTTGGAGCCTGGACGTTTGGGGCACAGCGGTGCTGCCCGTACGGTTCCTGCGCTGAGACATAGGGAGTTTTTTCGGCGATGGAGACGGTTTTGAGTTCGCAGATGGATGTGGGCGCGACGCGGTGGTGGCTTCGCGGGCGCGGAAGTTGCAGGTTGTGGGTGTGCTTTCGGGATTTACGGCTGGGGCTTGGCTTGGGGCTGCGGAGGCGCCGACCAAGTTGGTTTCGGTGGGAATTTCGCCAGTGGTGATTTCGCTGATTATGGTGTTGGGAGTTTTTCTGGCTCGGTGGAGCGTGCCTGCTTTGATTTTGGGGACTTCTTCGGTTCGGGCGGATGTTCGGCGGACGCCGCATTTGATTATCTGGGCAGTTTTGGCGGGATGCATTTGGGCGGTGGCGAATACTTTGACGATTTTTGCGATTCGGGATGTGGGGTTGAGTATTGCATTTCCTTTGTGGAATTCGAATAGTTTGCTGGGGATTTTGTGGGGATTTATTTTTTTCAATGAGTTGCGAGGGGCGGGTTGGCGGCGATGGACTGGCGTGCTGGGTGGAGTTTTGGTGATGTGTTTTGGGGCTTGGATGCTGGCGGTGGCTTCGTCGGCGGCTGCGGCGGGTCCGGCTGCGCATGCTTCGCGAGGCGTGGCTGCGGCTCTGGGGGCGGGGATTTTGTGGGGAACGATGTATATCCCCTATCGGAAGGCTTATTTGACGGGGATGAATCCGCTTTCGTTCGTTACCTTTTTCACGTTTGGGGAAGTGGGAATGATGGGGGCTTTGGCGTTCAGCTTTACGGGGACCGCGGGATTGTGGCGTCAGCTTGTGGGCGCGCGGGAGGTTTTGTTTTGGTTGATGCTGGGGGGATTTGTTTGGGTGATTGGGGATTTGTTTCAGCAGTATGCGGCGAAGTATGTGGGAATCAGCCGCGGGATTCCTTTGTCGAATTCGAATCAGATTTGGGGATTGCTTTGGGGCGTTTTTGTTTTTGGGGAATTGCATGGGCGCGGGGCTTCGACCTACGGGCAGGTGGTGGGCGGGTCTTTGCTGATGATGCTGGGAGTGGGGGCGATCGCGTTTTCGTCGGCGACTGGCGCGGAACGCCAGCGGTGGAAAGAGGCGGCTGAGCGCGAGGGCGTGCGCTACGGTGTTGCGGCGGATTATGTGGAGGCGCGGATGGATGGGCGGACGTCGGCGGGTGAGGCAGTGCTTAAGCGTAGCATGTGGGATTTGGTTTTTATTGTGGCGGCGACCGGCGTGTTTGTGTTTTTCGGATGGATGGCGCGGTTGCCGCAGATGGCTTTGCATTGGGGGCCGGCGGTGATTTTGAGTTTGGTGAGTTTGGGGATGTTGGTGGGTTGCGGGGTGGTGATTTGGAGGACTACGCGGTTTCAGTGAGGAGGGCGGAAGTAACGAAGTAATGACGTAAAGAGGTAACGACGAAAGGCGGAAGAAGAGCGAGGAAGAAAAAACGGTAGAACAAAGATTTAACACAGAGGACACTGAGGTCGGAGCACAGAGGACACGGAGAGGCGTCGGGGCTGTTGGCATTTAGTGTTGGCGGGTGAGGTGGAATGACGGACCTGGATCGGGTGGATGTGGTTGGAGTGGGATTGAATGCTACGGATACGATTATTCCGGTGCCGGAGTATCCGGCGCGGGGGTCGAAGGTGGCGTTTCGGTCGGCGAATGTTTTGCCTGGAGGGCAGGTGGCTTCGGCGGTGGCGGCTTGCGCGCTATGGGGATTGCGAACGCGGTATGTGGGGAAGGTCGGCGATGATGCGGCGGGGGAGTTGCATCGCGAGGAGTTTGCGCGGCTTGGTGTGGAGGCGCATTTGGTTGTGGCGGAAGGATGTCCCAGCCAGCAGGCGTTTATTTTGGTGGATGACAAAGGGGAGCGGACTGTTCTGTGGAAACGGGACGAGCGGTTGAAACTGCGGCCTGAGGAATTGCGGCGGGATTGGGTTGTGGACGCGCGGGTGTTGCATGTGGATGGACACGATACCGCCGCGGCGGCGATGGCGGCTGGTTGGGCGCATGAGGCTGGCGTGCCGGTGGTTGCGGATCTGGATGAGCTTTATCCTGGCGTGGAGGAATTGCTGCCGAAGCTGGATTATTTCGTGTCGAGCCGGGATATTCCTGGGCGGCTTACGGGCGAGGCGGATCTGCGTAAGGCCTTGCCCGAAGTGCGCGAGAGATATGGATGCGTTTTGGCTGCGGCTACTTTGGGCGAGGAAGGCGTGCTGGCTTGGGACGGTGTGAAGTTTTGGCATGCGGCTGCGTATCGAGTGAAGGTGTTGGACTCGATCGGAGCTGGGGATATTTTCCATGCGGGATTTATTTATGGGCTTTTGCAGGGATGGGGGATGCAGAGGCAATTGGATTTTGCGTGCGCGGCAGCGGCTTTGAACTGCATGGCGGTGGGGGCGCGAGGCGGCATTCAGCCGGTGGAGTGCATCGAAAAACTTATGGCGATGGGTGAGCGGTATAGTTCGGATTTCAAGTTTAGTTGACACCTGAAAAAGAGGCACCCGCTTCCCTTCGAAGCTCACGGTAAACGGACAGCGGCCGCTACAACTGCGACGGCTGGTCGGTTTTTTTGACGTTACCAACAGGGAAGAGGTATCGAGACTTGGGCACCGGCGCGCTCGCGCGGACTTATACTGTGTGCGGGGCCGTCCATGTTGCCGCACAAGAGTTTGTTTTTGCCGCCGACGATCATTCATTGTCCGGTCGACCATCTGCGGATGAGTTTCCGGGCCGGCGTGAACGAGTACCGGTGCAACTGGCCCGGATGTGCGGTGTTGTATTCGTTAGAAAAGGGCTACTACCGTGCGCAAGAAGTGGGCGATGCAAAAGCGCGAGAAGCGTTTTACGGGCGGGAAGCGATTTGCTTGTGCGAGAGGGGTGACTTTCACCCGTTCTACATCGAAGATTTCGTAGCGAGCCGGAAGGTGCGGTTTTGGGTATGCCCGGTGCGAGGGTGCGGGTACGAGGTTTCGCAGCGGCTGGAGAAGACGGCGGATGGATGGCGGACTTGCGGATCATTCGAACATACGAAAGCCGTGCGGATGAGGCGATGAGGATGGATTTCGCAAATTGAAGCGTCCCCGGAAGAGTCGATCAACGAGTTGTATGCGACCCTTACTTAGACGAGTTTAAACTAAGCTAGTACTAAGAATTTGTGGAACCAGAGCGTCAGCCTTTGTGTCTAAAGCACAATGAAACTTCTGACCAGTTTACGAGAGGGCGCCGGCTCTTTAGAGTGGAAGGCGCTAAGGGAGCCGGAGTGATGAAACAAATCCTGACCCTTGTTCTCCTCACGCTAGTGTCTGGCGGAACTGCATTTTCGCAGCAGATCAAAATTACGAATCATACTTATCTTGCCGCATCGGGAAAATGGAAGAGCGACTCCGCGATGACGAAGCCCGCGGACCCCGCTGCGAAAGTGGAGATTGAGTGCGACAAGAAGATCTCGCTGTGCGCGGTGGCGGAAGGGAAGAACCTGCAGGGCGAAGGAAATCTGTTTACGCGGCTGGATGTGAGCCCGGTGCACTATACGATTCTTCGCTGGGACAGCACAGGATTGGTGGCGCAGACCTCGGCGCGAGATTGCGTGATCGGGAAGCTGGTGATCGATTTCAAGACGAAAAGCGTGACGATGACGGAGGCGCCGAAGAGCAAGAATTCGGGCGAGGACAATGAGTTTTGTAGCGTGTTTACGAAGACGGTTACTTCGCGATTGGTGAGGTCGAATAGCTAAGGCGTTTGTAGAGGCTTGGCTGGTTGGTTTTTGGTCTGGTATTAACTCCATTCAAATTTTGAAGCTAAACGGAATGCTGGAGCTCGCGTTCACGGCGGCGTCGGGGCATTTGGGGCGCAGCAGTGCTGCGCCCCTACATTATTCAACTGGGAGACGCTCGAGTTCAGCTCTTAATTGTGCCGGAGGCGGAGTCCCACGTTGTCGGGGCCTTGCGGAAGTAGGATTCGTTGGCCATGTGACAGGCCAGGGCGGCGTGGTGGCCGAAGATTACGTCTTCGGTTACGGACCCTCGGGAACGTACGGCTTGGAAGAAGGTCCAGAGGTGAGGCTTCAGGTCGTCATATGAGACGCTGCTGTAGCTGAAGCCTTCGGGCACGGGCTCCTTGCCGGGTACCGCATCGTGCTCCGCATGCCACTTTTTCAAATATTCTTCGTGCATGGCTTTGGGAAAGCTCGAGGTGTAGTAGCTGGGGCTTTCGTCTTTGCCGGACTGTGGGGAATAGGTGATGGTGGTCGGGGTGACGTCCAGGATGCCTTTCGAGCCCTGGAAACGATAGTTCTCGGGCGTCTCGGTGCCGAGATTCAAGCGCAAGTAGACCGGCGCGGGGATGGATTTGAATTCGAACAACGTGGCTAGAACGTCGGGCATGTTGCGGCCGTCTTTCCAGCGCAGGATGCCGCCGCTGGCTTGCGCGCGCGCGGGCGCTTCGTTCAGGCCGAGCATGAACATTGCGCCACTGACCAAGTGAACGAGAAGGTCGCCGGCCACCCCGGTGCCGTATTCTTTCCAGCAGCGCCAGCGGGCGAAATATTTGGGCGACATGTCGGAATCCCAGGGACGCTTGGGAGCGGCTTGTTCTTGCCATCCATTCCAATCGAGATTTTGCTGGGAGAGATCGAATGGCGGCGGATATTCCCACGCGCCGTTGGGATCGTTGCGTCCCATGGAGCCTTCGACGAGCATTAGATCGCCGATGATGCCTTGCGCGATGAGTTCTTTGGCTTTGGCGCAGATGACGGAGCTGACGCGCTGGGAACCGATTTGAATGATGCGGCCGCTGGATTGGCCTGCTTTCACCATGGCCACGCCGTCGGCGGCGGAATGGGACATGGGCTTTTCGCAGTAGATGTCTTTTCCGGCGGCTACGGCGTCGACCACCACTTTTTTGTGCCAGAAGTCGGGGACCGCGGCGATGATGCAGTCGATGTCTTTGTTGTCGAGGAGTTCCTGGTAGTGGCGGGTGACGGTGAGATTGGGTTTGTTGGTAATTTCGCGGGCCAGCGTGTGGCGGCCGTCGTACAGATCGGCTGCGGCTATGCATTCGACGCCGGGGAGTTGGATGGAGTTGGGGAGCAGGCCGGAGCCTTGCATGCCGACGCCGATGATGCCGAAGCGGATGCGGTCATTCGCGCCGGGGTAGGGTGCGGCGTTCAGACGATTGTCGGGGAGAAGAATGGAGTTGGTGGTTGCCAGGGCGCCGGCGGTTAGCGCTGTGCGCTGGAGGAATTGGCGGCGGGTCAGGTCTTTTTTCATCGGTGCCTCGCGTTGAACCAGAATTCGAAAAGTCGAACAACAATTCCTCAGCGGCTAAAGCCGCCGGTGTCAAATCTCATGCTGTCGGACCTAAAGGTCCGACCCCCATTGCGCATTAGTGGAGGGGTTGGACGGCGACTTCTTTGAAAAAGACGATGTCGTTGTCACTGTGATTTTGCAGGCCGATGTAGCCTTCGTTGGGACGCAGGCCGTGTTGCGGCTCGAAATCGAATTTGCGCGCGGGAACGGGCTGGCCTTCGGTGTAATCGGTGACCTTGACATCGTTGAGGACCACGACGGTGCGCGGACCATCGAGGGTGATGACCATGGTGTTCCACTCGGGGCCGGGTTTGCCTGGACGAGCGAGCGGCTTGGTAAGCGAATAGAGCGTACCGGTCACGTGATATTCGTCTTCCTTGGAGTCTTCCGGTTGGTTGTCGATCTGAACTTCGTAGCCGTAGTGGACGGGCATCCAGGGCTCGCGGGGTTCGATGGGAATGCGGATGAAGACGCCGGAGTTGTCGTTGTGATCGCGCATTTTGTAGACGACCTTGATGCGGCAATTGCCGAATTTTTCGGCGGTCCAGTAGAGCAGGCCCATGCCGCCGTGGGTGCGGATCAGGCCGTCTTCGACGGTGTCTTCGCCGGGGCCGACGTGCTTCCAGCCGGTTAGATCTTTGCCGTTGAAGAGTTGACGCCAGTCGTCGGGCTTGGCGTTGGAGCGCGAGTGATTGGGGAGAGCGAGTAGGGCGAGGATCGCTATGGCGGTTAGAACGAAGCTGCGCGTCGTTGAGCTCATCGTGGGGCTCCTTTTTCCGGCGGGTATCGTACTAGAACAGATGCGCGGAGGCCACGCGAAATTCGGTGTCGAATTTATTAGAAACTACCAGACGATTTGAAGCTGCTCGTAGAGGCGGAACTCCTGGTCGCATGACACAATCGGGATGCCTTCGCTTAGTGCCTGGGCGATGAGTTGGCGATCGAACGGATCGGTATGGCGCAGAGGCAAATCGAAAAGGCGAAACGCATGATCCATCGTGTAGGGCAATGTTTGCAGGTGCAAATCCTCGATCGCGGTCCTGCAAGTCGCAAGAGGAAAAAATCGAATTTGCCTCGGGCCGCTTTGATCGCGATTTCAGAAACGGAGACCGCGCTCAGAATCAGAATTTCATGGGGATTAGCGAAAATATCGGCTGCCCGCCTGCCGAGGCGCTCTGGAGCCTTGGCGGCGAAAATCAACGACCGCCGTATCCAGGAGAAATCGCACCTAATAACGGCCTTCGAGAAAAGCGTCGACTTCTTCCTCCGTCATGGGCTTCCACCAGTCGGGATCGTGGATTTTGATTTTGTCCTCGGAGTGTTCCGAGTTTTCGGATTTTTCCGACGGGGTCCTTGGTGCGCACCAAATCGACGGTAGGCACGCCGCGACGGCAGATGGTCACGGTTTCCCCGTTTTCGACGGCTTTGATGAGTTCGGGGAGCTTGTTTTTGGCGTCGGCTACGCTGACTTTCATGGGAATAGGATAGCTATCTGAGATAGCTATGTCAAGTAGCGCGTGGAAGGCACTCAGAAGTGCCGCTGGCGGATCCCGCCGGAATCTGCGCTCGGCGACCGATTCCGCAACGTCCGAGATCCCTTGTAGGGGCGGGGCTTGCCCCGCCCGGCCACAGCATCTTGCTAAAAGCTGTTCTGCTCGGCGCTCACGAAAATGACTGGACAGAGTTGATTGCCAAGATGTGGCGCAGCAGTGCTGCGCCCCTACAGCGGTATGGATTAGTGCGTGCTGGTGCGGATGCGCATGCCGTAGAACGAGCGGTAGACGAAGAAGAAGGAGACGGCGAAAAAGACGGCCGCGAGGATGTGTGTTAGCCCGGCGCCCTGGGAGGCGGTCAGTTGCACGGCTAGCTCTACCGCTAGAAGGCCGAAGAGCGTCGTGAACTTGATGACTGGGTTTAGGGCGACCGAGCTGGTGTCTTTGAAGGGGTCGCCTACGGTGTCGCCTACTACTGTGGCGTCGTGGAGTGGGGTGCCCTTTTGCTTTAGCTCGACTTCTACGATTTTCTTGGCGTTGTCCCAGGCGCCGCCGGCGTTGGCCATGAAGATGGCTTGGTAGAGGCCGAAGATGGCGATGGAGAACAGATAGCCGATGAAGAAGAACGGCTCGACGAACGAGAAGGCTAGCGTCGCGAAGAAGACCGCGATGAAGATGTTCAGCATGCCTTTCTGGGCGTACTTGGTGCAGATTTCGACTACTTTTTTGCTGTCGGCTACGCTGGCGGCGGCTGCGCCGTCGAGCTTGATGTGGGCTTTGATGAATTCGACTGCGCGATAGGCGCCGGTGGTTACGGCTTGGGTGCTCGCGCCGGTGAACCAGTAGATCATGGCGCCGCCGGTGATCAGGCCCAGGACGAACGGTGCGTGGAGGAGAGAGAGCTTGTTGACGTTTTCGGTCAGGCCGTGGGTTAGCGCCATGATGATCGAGAAGATCATGGTCGTGGCGCCTACTACTGCGGTACCGATGAGCACCGGCTTGGCTGTCGCTTTGAAGGTGTTGCCAGCGCCGTCGTTGGCTTCGAGCATTTCTTTGGCGCGTTCGAAATTTACGTCGATGTTGTAGTCCTTCTTTAGCTCGCTTTTGATGTTGGGGACTTGCTCGATCAGCGAGAGTTCGTAGACCGATTGGGCGTTGTCGGTGACCGGACCGTAGGAGTCTACGGCGATGGTGACCGGACCCATGCCCAGGAAACCGAACGCTACCAGGCCGAACGCGAAGACTGGGGCTGCGATCATGAGGCCGCCGAGTCCCATGTTGCTGATCAAGTAGCCGACCGACATCAGCAGGACCATGGCCAGGCCGATGTAGTAGGCGGAAAAGTTGCCGGCGACGAACCCGGAGAGGATGCCTAGCGAGGCGCCGCCTTCTTCCGCGGAGCTTACGACTTCTCTTACGTGGCGGGATTCGGTGGAGGTGAAGACTTTCACTAGTTCGGGGATGATGGCCCCAGCTAGCGTGCCGCAAGAAATGATGGTCGCGAGCTTCCACCACTGGCTGGAGTCGCCTCCCAAAGTGGGGATGATCAGCGACGAAACCCAGTAGGTAAAGGCGATGGAGACGAGCGAAGTGATCCAGACCAGCGAGGTGAGTGGCGCCTCGTAGTTCATTTCGTCGGCCTTGCCGTATTTGGCGTTGGCGATGAAGCCGTTGATGAAATAGGCGGCGGCGCTGGCGACGAGCATGACGATGCGCATTACGAAGATCCAGACGAGGAGTTGGACCTGCACCGTGGGGCTCTTTACGCCCAGAAGGATGAAAGTGATGAGGGCTACGCCGGTTACGCCGTAGGTCTCGAAGCCATCTGCGCTGGGGCCGACGGAGTCGCCGGCGTTGTCGCCGGTGCAATCGGCGATTACGCCGGGGTTGCGGGCGTCGTCTTCTTTGATCTTGAAGACGATTTTCATCAGGTCGGAGCCGATGTCGGCGATTTTCGTGAAAATGCCGCCTGCGATACGGAGGACGGCGGCGCCGAGAGACTCACCGATGGCGAAACCGATGAAGCAGGGGCCGGCGTAATCGCCGGGAATGAAGAGCAGGATCAGGAGCATCATTAATAGCTCCACGCTGATGAGCATCATGCCGATGCTCATGCCGGCTTTGAGTGGCGTGTGATAGATCGGGTAGGGCTTGCCGCGCAGGCTGGCGAAGGCAGTGCGGGAGTTCGCGAAGGTGTTCACGCGAATGCCAAACCAGGCCACGCCATAACTCCCCGCCATACCGATGAGGCTGAACGCGAGAATGGTCGGCAGGGTGACGGCGACCGACTTGCCGGGGACTGGGGCGAGCACGCCGAAGTAGAGCACGATTACTACGGCAATGAAGAGCCAGAGAAGAAGCAGGAATTTGCCTTGGGTGATGAGGTAAGTCTTGCAGGTTTCGTAGATTAGCTCGGAAATGTCGCGCATCGAGCGGTGAACGGGAAGATTCTTGAGGCGGCTATAAATGACCAGGCCAAAGATCAGGCCAAAAACACAAAAGAGGATGCCGAAGAGAAGGAGTTTGTGGCCGTCGATGCCGAGAAATTGGACCTGGGAAAGGTCGGGAAGTTTGAGATTGGCCTCGCCGCTGGCTTCCTCCGCGGTTTGCGCGAACGATCGGACTGCGGTAAACAACGAAATCGTGGCGGCAATGGCGCCAAATTTTGCGATTCGACATGCCAGTGACCGGGCACTCGTAAGCCAGGTGCGCATTAACACTCCTCCCGTACTAGAAACGAATTTTGAGCGAAACTTTACAGAGTGGCCGCCAAGCGGTCCACTACCCTGAGCACTCGGTACCGCACAATACTTCATTAACGCAAGACTGGGACTTGCGACCAGAAGCTGCGATCCTGTCTACCCGACGGGATGACTTGGCGGCATTCTGTGCGCACATCGAACTGCTAAACAAAGTGGTGAGTTTATAACATTTAGCGGGTGGTGGGTCAAACTGGACGGAAGGCGGTTGGAAAGCACGCAATGGACTTAGGACACGGATTGGCGAACAAAATGGTACCATGCGACAGCATTTTTGGTCGTGGACTAGAAGTAAGGTTACCCTAGAAGGGACAGACCCTAGGCGGAGCTATGAGCGTTCAAGTAACGACAGCCGCGCGGTCGCAGGAGACCGCTCCGGTTGAACTGCGGCACGACTGGAAGCGCGGCGAGGTTGCCGAGATTTACCGGACGCCACTGACCGAATTGGTGTTTCGGGCGCAAAGCGTGCACCGTCAATCGCATGCGCCGGATCGTGTGCAGACCTGCCAGCTGATTTCCATCAAGACCGGGGGATGCCCTGAGGATTGCGCATACTGCCCGCAGAGCGCTCACTATGACGCGCCCGTAGAGCGGCAAGGCTTGTTGGACGCACAGCATGTCATTGGAGTGGCGCGGGAGGCCGCAGAGCGCGGGGTGACACGATTTTGCATGGGGGCGGCCTGGCGGCAGGCTCCGGAGGGCGCGGAATTTGAGCGCGTGCTGGAAATGGTGCGTGGCGTGTCGGCGTTGGGAATGGAAGTCTGCTGCACTTTGGGGATGCTAAGTGAGGGGCAAGCGGCGCGTTTGAAAGAAGCCGGACTGTCCGCTTACAATCACAATTTAGACACGTCACCAGAGTTTTACGGTTCGATCATCAGTACGCGGGTTTATGATGATCGCCTGAGAACACTCGCGGCGGTACGAAAGGCGGGTATCACCGTTTGCTGCGGGGGTATCCTGGGCATGGGCGAGCGAGAGTCGGATCGCATCGGCCTGCTGCACCAGCTTGCGACGTTGCAGCCGCATCCCGAGAGTGTGCCTATTAATATGCTGGTCCGAGTGGAAGGGACGCCCTTGGCGTCGATGCCGGCGCTGGATCCCCTGGAGATGGTACGGGCGATCGCGACGGCACGGATCTTGATGCCTGCGTCGACGCGTGCGATTGGCTGCGGGGCGCAAGCAGCTGTCTCCGGAAGCAGTTACGTTGTGCTTTCTTGCTGGCGCTAATTCGATTTTTGTCGGGGAAAAGCTCTTGACCACACCTAATCCTGGACCGGATGAAGACCAACAACTACTTCAAACCTTGGGGCTGAAACCACTCGAATCGCATGCCAGCTGAATTCCACAAAGCATTTCAGCAGGACCTAGGCAACGGCCTGCGGCAACTGGAGGCTCGGGATCGGCGGCGATCTTTGGGCGAGATTGCCGGCGTGAATCTGTGCTCGAATGATTATTTGGGATTGGCGGAATCCGATGCGCTGCGCGCGGCGGTGCTGGATGCGGTGAAACAGGCGGCTCGGGTAGGAGGAACCGGGTCGCGGCTCCTTTCGGGACATCTGGATGTTTGGGACGAGCTCGAGCAAGAGTTTGCGGAGTTCGCCGGAACGGAGGCAGCGCTTTATTTTGGGAGCGGGTATGCGGCGAATATAGGGCTGCTGACGTCGGTGCTGCGGAAGAGCGACATTGTTTTCTCGGACGAGTTGAACCACGCCAGTTTGATTGATGGAATTCGATTATCTGGCGCGCGGAAGGCGATTTATCCGCATCTCGATTTGAACGTCCTCGAAGAAGGTTTGCGATCTCGGGCGAATGAGGGCGGGCGAAAGTTTGTGGTTACGGAAACCGTATTCAGTATGGATGGCGATGTGGCGCCCTTAGTGGAAATGGCTGCGGCTGTGTGAACGTTTCGGAGCTGGTTTGATTTTAGATGAAGCGCATGCGACCGGTGTTCACGGTCCGTCGGGACGCGGGATTGCCGTTGCCATGGGTTTAGCCGCGGATGCGATTGCCGTGACGCATATGTGCGGCAAGGCTTTAGCCAGCGCGGGCGCATTCGTTTGTGGGAGCGCGGCGTTGAAGGAACACCTGGTCAATCATGCCCGCACATTTATTTTCAGCACGGCGATGCCGCCATATATCGCGGGTCAGATTCTGGCGGCGCTGCGAATTGCGCAGGGCATGGACGTGCAAAGGGCGGAGTTGATTGCGAACTCGCGGCGGCTGGCAGCGGCCCTGCGACAGCAAGGTTACGACACCGCGGGAAGCAGCACGCAAATTGTGCCGGTAGTGATCGGCGGAAACGAAGAAGCGCTGGAGGTCGCGGCATTTTTGCGCACGGAAGGATTTGCGGTGCGCGCGATTCGTCCCCCGACCGTAAAGGAAGGTCGAGCGCGACTTCGGTTGTCGGTCACTTGTGCGATTGCGGCCAGTGAACTGGAGCGATTGGAGGATTGCTTGGGTGCGTGGCGACTGCAGCGTCAGGCATTGACGGCGGGGTGCTCGTGAGGAATCACTTTTTCATCACAGGCACGGATACCGGCGTCGGAAAGACCACGCTGTCGGCGCTGCTCTGCGCGGCGCTTGATGCGGTGTACTGGAAGCCGATTCAAACCGGCACACTCGAGGGATCGGATCGCGTCACGGTCATGCGCCTGGCGGGAATCGGAACGGACCGAACGCTGGATGAAGTGTACAAGTTTGTCCCGCCAGTATCGCCCGATCTGGCAGCGCGCTGGGCGGGCACCGAGATCGACTTGGCACGGATTACCTTGCCGACGAGTCTGCACAATGATTGGCTCGTCGTAGAAGGCGCCGGCGGCGTGCTCGTGCCCATCAATCAAAAGCAATTCATGCTCGATATGATGGTGAAATTCATGCTGCCGGTGATTCTGGCAGCGCGCAGCGGCGTCGGAACCATCAATCACACACTGTTAACGCTCGCCGCTTTGCACGCGGCGGAATTGCCAGTGCATGGCGTTGTGCTGATCGGCGATCAGAACCGCGAAAACCGCGAGACCATCGAACGCTTCGGCCACGTTCGCGTCATTGGCGAGATTCCGCGTTTGCCGAACCTCCACCGCACCGCCTTGATGCAAGTCTTCATGAACAATTTCGACCGCGCCGCTTTCGCGCAATAATTCTCTGCCGTATTTTCCCTTTACCGTCGAACGCTTCCCGCTCTGCTCTGGAAATGCGGAAACCAAACTTATACGCTGGACCAATGACTCGCACCGAGTGGCTGACGCTCAATCATGTCTGGCTTCCCTATACCCAGATGAAAACGGCGGAGTTGCCGGTTCCGGTAGTTTCCGCGCACGGTGCTCGGTTCCAATTGGCGGATGGCAGGGAATTGATTGATGGAATCGCCAGTTGGTGGACCGCGTGCCACGGATACGGCCATCCGTACATTCTGAAAAAAGTTGCCGACCAGTTGGAGAAGATGCCGCACGTGATGTTCGGCGGTTTGGCGCATGAGCCCGGGTATCGTTTGGCCGCTCGGCTTGCGGCAGCATTACCAGGCGATTTGAACCACGTTTTCTTCACGGAGTCTGGATCGGTCGCGGTAGAAGTGGCCATGAAGATGGCGGCGCAATTTTGGCTAAACCAGGGACAACGCCGCACGAAGTTTGTGAGCTTTCGACACGCGTATCACGGGGATACTATTGCCGCGATGTCGATTTGCGATCCAGATGAGGGAATGCACAAACTGTTCCGCGGAGTTTTGCCGGAACAGTTCTTGGTGGACCTGCCAAATTCGAAAGAAAACTACGACCAACTCGATCGTTTCCTGGAGGAGAACCGGAAGGAAATTGCGGCAGTCGTCATCGAGCCACTGATTCAAGGCGCGGGCGGAATGAAATTTCACAATGTGGCCGTGTTGAGCAATCTTAGGTCACTGTGTGATCGATACGATTTACTCCTGATTTTCGATGAGATTTTCACGGGCTTCGGGCGCACAGGCACGATGTTCGCGTGCGAACAGGCCGGGGTGACGCCGGACATCATCTGTCTTTCGAAGGCGTTGACCGGTGGCACGGTGCCGCTGGCCGCGACCGTCGCCAGCGAGAAAGTTTACGAAGGGTTCTTATCCGATGATCCGAACGCCGCGTTGATGCACGGACCGACGTATATGGCGTACCCGTTGGGTTGCGCGGCCGCCAACGCTTCGCTCGATTTGTTCGAGAGCGAACCGCGGCTACGGCAAGTGGCCACGATTGAAGCGCAGTTGAAGGACGAACTGAGCCGCTGCAGGCGTGCGCCGGGAGTGAAAGAAGTCCGCGTCAAGGGTGCGGTCGGCGTAGTTCAAATGGATCGACCGGTTCCTTCGGTCGAGCTCAGGACGCGTTTTATTGAAAAAGGATGCTGGATCAAACCTTTTGGAGATGTCATCTACCTCACGCCACCCTTCGTCATTGAGGAGCGGGACCTGTCGTACTTGACGCGCGCCATCGATGAAGTGTTGAATGGCCGCTAAACTTTTTCGCGCGCCAACTGAATCTTCCCGCCATCATTTCCACTTGCGCCCTCTGGTAGACTCAAGCACCCACTAACGGAGGACGAGAGTTTGCCGGCGAATCTGAGCGGGTGGAAACAGAAGGTCGTCGCATTTGCCGGCGGGCTCGGAGCGCCAGGATTATTTCTCATTTCCTTTCTCGATTCCTCGGTCCTGACATTTCCGGTGATTAACGATTTGCTGCTGGTCGAACTATCCATCCAGCGTCCGGCGCGCATGCCGTTGTATGCGGCGATGGCCATGCTCGGCTCGACGTTGGGATGTGTGCTCCTGTATTTCCTCGCGAAGAAGGGCGGCGAAGCCCTTTTTCACAAAAAGGCCGGACCTCGGGGGAAGAAGATCCAGTCGTGGGTGGAAAGAAACGGATTTGCGGGAATGCTGATCGCGGCTCTGCTACCGCCGCCGACGCCGTTCAAGTTTTTCGTGCTGGCTGCTGGAGTGTTCAAAGTGCCGCTAGCGAGTTTTACGTCAGCGATCGGTTTGGCAAGGGCGGTTCGGTATTTCGCGATCGGTTATTTGGCCGTGCGGTATGGTTCGCAGGCGCTGCCTTTTCTTGGACAGCACAAGTTGGTGGTGGCGGCGGTTGTGATTGTGCTGGTGGCGTTGAGTTACGCGATTTCGCGATTCATTTTGCGAGAAGAGCGCATTGTCGCGAGCGGGAAATAGCCAACAAGGCTGTTGCGTTTATCGGTGCAGCAGGTCGCGAGCCCAAACCAACTCGTCCTCCAAGACCCTGCCAGTGGAATCCGTGTGGACCAATGCCACGACCTCATGCCGGATCTCGCCGGAAAGCGGTGTAACGCAGATCTCTAATTTGCACTTCATAACCCTCCGGCGTTTTCTCGACAGAGGCTTTCGGGAAGCTTGAGATTCCGAGAAACTTCCTGGCCGCCTCGGCGTTCTGAGCATGCTCGAGGATAGGCGAGGATTCAGGTTTGAAAAGGGTAGTGCCATTGTCGGGGTCGAAGCTCGCACCCGGCGCGGCGTCGACCGTGAGTTCATGCAGGGCGCGATCTGTTTCTACGATGGCGTGCCAGGTGAAAAGCGAAACGGATTCCGGGTAGGCGGCGGCCCGGCGGGGCGATTCGTCTCGATAGCTGCGGGCTTCGATGGTGGCCAGTACGTTGGCGTGGAAATCAGCGCGCGCGCCAACGTAGAGAATCACGAGAATGAAACCAACGACGGCTCCCACGCGCCCGCGCGGGCCTTTGTTCCGTGCGCCGATCTCATCGCTGACCAGGCGCGCTAGTTCCGGTAGCAGGATCGCCGCGATGAGTATCGTGATGATCCATGGATCGACGCCGGCGAGCCAATCGGCCGAGATGCGATGCCCGCTAAATGGCCACAGTGGGGTGATTCCGCCGGACTGACATGCATCCATGGCAAGGTGCAGAAATCCCGCCAGAACGATGGCGCCGAAAAATGTGCCGCGAGCAAACGCCGCGGGAGCAAATTTTCGGGACAGCAATAAATAGGCAATGCCGAGAATCGCGCCTGTTGCTAGTGACGCAACGATGGAATGTGTGTAGGTGTGATGCCACGACAGATAGGTCGATGGGCCGGCCAAAGCGCTGAGTGCGTCCACGTCAGCGATCGTTCCGGCGATCAACACCATCCCCCACGCAGGCAGCGGTGCGCGAGGCAGAAGCGCGCGAGTGAGCGCGAGCGAGGCCAAGGCATGCGTGCCGACGTCCATTTGGTGGAATCAGGCGCTCGCGAGAGACTTCTGTGCGGCGCCGTTCCGCGGAACAAGCAGCTTCAGCGCATCCGGCACGATCTTGAACTCCACCGGCAAGCGTGCGAGCGGTTCGCCGTCGATCTGCGCATAGACCGGATTGCTGTCGAGTGGCTCGCAGACGATCGATTCGGCCTTCCAGAAGTGCACGCCGTCGGTGCCACGCAATTTGTCGACCCACAGACTGGGCAGATAGCTCAGATAGCGAAAGCCACTTTGCGTCGTGAGCGCCATGAGTTCGAACTTGTTCTCGTAGAGATCCGCGTTCGGTGGTGATTTTGAACGGGCCACCGTAATGTTTCGTTCTGCCCACGACGACCAGTGTCGCGTCGATCCTTTGATCGCCCGTGACGACTCGAAAGTGCGGAAATTTGTAGCGAAAAACTTCGCGAGCTCCCTTGCCACCAATACGCCAGAATGCCTACGCGCGCCTTCAGGTCCAGATCGATGGCAGTAAACGATCATCCCATCCGGTCCAGCACCGGCCACGCTCAGAAAATACCGTCTCTTTTCCGGCTCCAGCAGCGGCGTCGCCAGGCCCAGCGCGATTTCTTTGATTTGTCCATGAATCAGTTTCTCGGCAGCTCCCGGGATGTCCCAGGGCAAGTTCAATTCCTTTGCGAGAACGTTGGCGGTGCCGCCGGGAAGCAGTGCGAGTGGAACGCGATGCCCGTTTTGCGCGTCAGCCAGGCCATTCACGACTTCGTTGAGTGTCCCGTCGCCACCGCACGCGATTACCAACTGCCGGCCTTCTCGATGGTCGCGCGCTGCGCCATTTCGGTGGCATCGCCGGGACCCCGAGTTTCGATAAGTTCCGCCTCAATGCCGCCAGACGACAGAATTCTGCGGGCTTCGTCGAGCATGCGACGTCGTCCGCTTCCGCCATTCCCGGCGTTGGGGTTGTGAATCAGCAATGCATTTCGTAAGTTGCCCGTCATGGACCGTCCTGAATGCCGCTCGTCCCGCACGCTAGCTGCGCGTGCCGCGAAACTTCCATTCTATATAATATGATGCTGAATCACGTGAATGTTCTTCAGAGGGTGCCCATGGCTAAGGCTGCGGCGGCGAAACACGAGATCGAAGAGCTGCGGGAAAAGATTCGCCATCACGACTACCGCTACTACGTTTTGGACGATCCCGAGGTGTCCGACGCCGCTTACGACCGCCTGATGAACCGGCTGAAAGAGCTGGAGGCCGCAAATCCAAAATTGATCACGCCGGATTCGCCCTCGGCGCGCGTGGGAGGCGTCCCGCGCGCTGGTTTTCAGACGGTGCGGCACGCGCGTGCGATGCTGAGCCTCGACAACGCATTTTCCTACGACGCGCTGCGCGATTTCGATCGCCGGGTGCGGCAGGGAAGTGGCCGCGAGAAAATTGAATACGTAGCCGAGCATAAATTCGATGGCCTCAGCATCTCCCTGCAATATGAAAACGGAATTCTGGTGCGCGGCGTCACGCGCGGCGATGGTACGACCGGTGAGGATGTCACGCCCAACGTTAGAACCATTCGCTCGATTCCCCTCCGGATGGACGCCGCACTTCTCAAGAAAACGAAGCTGCCCGCCACATTCGAAGTGCGCGGCGAAGTGTTGATGACCCGCAAATCGTTCGAGGCGATGAATCGGCAGCAGGAACAGACCGGCGGGAAGATTTTCGTCAATCCCCGGAACGCGGCGGCCGGATCGGTCCGCGTGCTGGATCCGTCGATCACCGCCCAGCGCCGGCTGGAGTTCTTTGCCTACTACCTGCTGGTCGATGGGGCGGAGCCATTCCCAAAGCATTCGGAGTCTCTGCAAGCTCTAAAGCAATTGAGGTTCCGCGCCTCGGACGATTGGAAACTCTGCGAAGGGATCGACGAAGTACTGGCCTATTGCGACACGTGGGAGCCGAAGCGCGAGGCTTTGCCGTACGAAATCGACGGCGTCGTGATCAAGGTGAATTCGACTCCTATCCAGCACGAATTGGGATTTACGGCGAAAGCCCCGCGCTGGGCGATCGCCTACAAATATCCCGCGCGGCAAGAGACCACGGTAGTGAACGATATCCGCGTGCAGGTTGGCCGCACCGGCACGTTAACACCGGTAGCCGTGCTCGAGCCCGTGCAAGTCGGAGGCGTCACTGTCAGCCGTTCCACCCTCCACAACATGGACGAAATCGACCGGTTGGGCCTGCAAATCGGCGACACCGTGCTGATCGAACGCGCCGGCGAAGTCATTCCGCACGTGCTGAAAGTCGTGAAACAAGGCGCGAACCGCCGCGAATTTCGCATGCCCGAAAAGTGCCCGGAGTGCGGCAGTACCATTCACAAGGCGGAAGACGAAGTGGCCTACCGCTGCGTGAATGCCGCCTGCCCAGCCAAGCGCAAGGAATCCCTGCGCCATTTTGCCAGCCGCCACGCCATGGACATTGATGGGCTGGGCGACAAGATCGTCGATCAACTCGTGGACAAAGGGCTCGTCAAGGATGTCGCCGATCTATACTCGCTGAAATTTGAGGACGTCGTGGAATTGGAACGTTATGCCGACAAGTCCGCACAAAACTTGATCGACGAGATTCAGGCGAGCAAAAAACAATCGTTGGCGAGGCTGATCTATGCGCTCGGCATCCGCATGATCGGAGAGCGCACCGGCCAACTCCTGGCGGCACATTTTTCTTCGCTCGACGAATTAGCCGCAGCCAGTGAAGAGCAACTCCTCGAGGTCGGCGAAGTAGGTCCGAAAGTCGCCGCCAGCATCGCCGAATTTTTCTCTGAGTCCGGCGAACCAGCGCATTATCAAGAAGCTCGACAAAGCAGGCGTTCGGCCCACGACTGAAAAACGCGTCCTCAAGAGCCAGAAATTCGCCGGCAAATCCTTTGTATTCACCGGCGGCCTAGCGAATCGCTCCCGCGGAGCAAGCCGCGGAACTCGTGCAGCAACACGGTGGCAAAATTTCCAGCTCCGTCAGCAAGAAAACCGACTTTGTAGTAGTAGGCACCGACCCCGGCTCAAAATACGACAAAGCCAAGGAACTCGGCGTCCCCGTTCTCACGGAATCGGATTTCGAGAAGCTACTGAAGTGATTGGAGCTCGACTGGCATCATCAAATAAATGTTCCTAAGGGGGTCGGAGCTTTAGCTCCGACATTCAACTGCAAGCAAGATCGGGCTTTAGCCCCTGAGGAGATTCTTTTTCGATATGAGTATCAATGAGATAGCTTCCGGTCGTTTTTTTTTGGATTGTCCCTCACAACTCTCAGTCTTTTCCGTGGTTTAACCATTTATTCGAATGATACCTAAGAAAGTAATGGACAAATATTGTAATATGTGGTAACCTTTGACGTGTCTGCGATCAGCGGTTCCCTTATCCTTGCTGCCTTCCCAGTCATGAAACGTCACTCCGTTCTTCAATCGCAAGGCGATGCTTGCAACTGCCGTAGAATCAACACTTACAAAAGTCTATCAAAACAAACAACTTTAACGTCCTCTAGAATGGATACTTACAAAAAAGCCAAGGGGGGTGGCGATTATTGTTAACTAGCAGCACCCGATTTCGATGATCGACCATCGGGCAAGTATTCCCCGCAAGCTCAACGAATCAGAAGCTATAATGGAAACGGCGGGCGGGCCGGGTGATCGCTGGTCTGGCCATCGCAAGATGGTTGGACGGGAGGAAAGTCCGGACACCGTCCTGAGTCATCAGGGAACCTTTATTCGCTCAACCGCGATGTAAGGTAAGGGCAACGCGCCTGGTAACGCCAGGGGAGCGATTTGGGTGGCGCGGATTTCGGCTCGCGCTGGCCGGTTCGCTCACGGAAAGTGCCACAGAAAATGTACCGCCGGCGGCACGCAGCACGGTGACATCCCGCAGGTAAACCTGCGAGACGTCTTCGCATAGCTCGTTCGCTTGGTAAGGGTGAAAAGGTGGGGTAAGAGCCCACCGCTCGGGTGGCAACACACGAGGCACGGAAAACCCCGCGTGGTGCAAGGCCAAATAGGAGGGGAGAGCCGGCCCGGCTCGTCGAGTCAGCGTTCGCGAAAGCGCACGCACTCCCTCGGCAACGGCGCAAGCCGCTGCTGAGAGCAACCCTCGGGTAGGCTGCTTGAGTCACGGCGCGAGCCGTGACCTAGAGGAATGATCGCCGCGCAAGCGTCTTGTTTTTTAGGATGCATGCGGCACAAAATCCGGCTTACAGGCCCGTCCGCCATAAATTACTTTGTTTTCATTGCAGTCGTCTTGGAGTGCCGGGCGACTGTGCCCAAATCGTGCCGGAAGTCTTCTCCAGACCTTCGCCGTTTTCCATGAATCGCCGTGCGCGGTCGCGCAGCTCTTTCACAAAAGGCGCGTAGTGTTTTTCGATCGTGCTGACCGTGTCACCGAGGAGCTTTGCCACGTCATACGGGCTCGCCCCACGTGCCAGCATGTCCACCGCGAAGGTGTCGCGGAAACGGTGCGGGTGAGCGTTCACCACTCCAGCCCGCCGGCCGAGTGCCTTCACGCGCTCGTAGACGCGTTTCGGGGAGAGTGGTTTGTGCGTTCCCGGATTCAGGAGCACCCGGTCTTGGAGATCGGGCTGTCGGCGATCGCGCTCGGCTTCCAGGGCAAACAATAGCTCTTGTGGAATCGGGAGCAGCACGCGCTTCTTGCGTTTTTGCGTCAGCCTGTTTATCTCCGCTGCTTGCCAATCGATCTCTCCCCACGTCAGCGCGATCGCGTCCGACCGCCGCAGCCCGGTCCAGCGGAAGAGTTGGAATGTCAGCAGATCCTCTCCGGCAGCCCCGCGCAACTTCGCGAGCTCATCCCCGGTGAATGGCTGAGCGCCACCCTCGGGATTGTCCCCCGGACGTCCATCGAGCCGAACGGGATTCTTCTCGATCATCTCGGTCTCGACGGCGAACGCGAAGATCCGATGCAGAATGGCGACATCGAGCATCAACCCCCGGCCTCCGCGGGAGAACTTCTTCTCCCGAATCTTCCCAAGGCGCCAGACCTTGAATCGCTCGATGCACGGGCGATCGATGGAGGATAGGACTGCCGCGCCGAGGAAGTCCGAGAACGACCGCAGAGTGTACTTGTAGCGCTCGCGGGTGGACTCCGTCAGCTTCCCGAGCACGACCCTCTGTTGCATCTCCGCGGAGAATGCGGTCTTGAGGTCAGCCCACGCCGGCCCTGCCGCTGCCTTCGTCTCCTGATACCCGACGATGGCGGCGAGGGTACGGAACGTCTGAGGAGGGAGAAATCGCCTCAGCTCGGGCCAGAGCGGGGACTCAGCGCCCCCTTGCAACGCACGCTCGATGTTGTTCTTCCACTTGTCCGCCGTGGCATCGTTCGCAGTCCCGAGGGAGAGACGCAGACGCCGCCCCGCGACGTATCCATCGATGCGCCTCCGCTTCCCGCGATGAATCACCTCGAACTTCATCGGAACACCTTCATCAGCCGTTGCTCGATCCGCCGCACAACATCCGCCGGCACGAGTTTCTTCCCCCTGCGTCCCGGCGCCGCGAAGTCTAACACGCGCTCCCCGCGGATGGCGTTGTAGACCGTACCTCGGGAGCACCGCCAGCGTTGCGCGAGGTCCGGGATGCTGTAGTATTTCGCGTCCTTCTGGGGTATCGCAGACACCTCGGAAGACGCTGTTTCAGTGTTGCCTGTGGTGCTCATTTCTCGTACTTTCTTCCGCACTCCACAAGGAAGGCAGGTCGGGCCGACCCCACACTCCCGTCTGGCGCCGGGGATGCAGCGTGGGGGCTTTACAACGGTGCTGCGACTAACTCTCAGTAGCGACCGCGGACTGCCGACGCCGGTGGCGACTTGATGATGCGGCGCCCAGGAGGGCGCGGGCGCTCCGCGCGCAAAAAACGCGCGCTACGCTTAGGGTCTCCTCAAATGTTGATCCGTCTTTCGACGCTGTAGCCAATTCTGTAGCCACAGATTGGCTACATCTCAAGCGACTGAGTCGCAAGCAGATAGCCCTGGATTTCCACGAACACTCCTTGAACTGGATAACACTTGCGAGAAGACGAAAGAATTCACACCCACACACTTCCTTGGGTGTTGGAATGGCTACAGTATGTGTTATCCGCTGTGTCTCCAATGAATTGCGAGTAGCCAAAGATTGGCTACAAATGTGGCTACAGGAGGCGTTTCCAAGCATTCTTGCCCTCCCTCTTCATCTCTTCCGCCTTCTCCAAATTCGTGAGAGCAGTAGTCAGCACCCAATTGCCGACCCGATTTGAGTGTGTTCGCTGCTGAAGCGTACGATAGGACCAACATGCTCCTGGCCGTCCGTCTGTTACTCGTCGAATCTTCTCTTCCATCTTCGCCACGTTACTCTCACAGTCGATTGGGTCATACAAACGCCGAACGGCCAACTCATACTCAATCAGTCTGATCGCCTCTTCGACGGTCCTGCCACTCACTTCAAACTCGTCCTGGGAGAGCGAGAGGAGAACCATCCAGCGGAAGGCGTAGCTGTCCAGTCGTTTGGAATGGATTCCTCCCTTCCAGATTTCGGGGTAGTAGTCTTTCCACAATCGCTCCGCGTCAGGAGAGAAGGAAAGCTTGCCGCCTTGCTGTACGGACCACTCTTTGATTTTCGTGAGCAGCTTCCAGACGCGATTCTTGAGTTGAGTTTGTGCCTCTTGCGGTGGGGATATCGGGAGAGCAACGGATTTTGTCCGCGTGCCCTTCAGGATGAAGAGACGATTTGGAAGACCGATGTCTGTGAAGTCGGGCGTCCACATATGTTCGTAAGTGTCGAGGGTCGAGGCGCCCAAGAGACCGATTCTGCAATTGCGCAGGCTGATTTTTCGCTTCGCGGTCGTTCCATCGTACTCTTCTCCCTCGAAGAGACTGGTAATCATGGGCAGTAAAAGACTCCCCTTCTGCTTTGACTTCTCCACAAATGAACGCAACTCGTCGTACACAACAAGGGTCGGCCTCTCATCCGGCTGAGCGTCCTCTCCCTTTCCGCGAGCGTTCCATCCGTTGAAGACGCGGGAAAAACCCTCGACCGAGCCGAGCCCATGTTCAGTCCGAAATTCGGCCTGGCAGATGGCCGGTGGCAGGCTGTCCCAGAAACGGAGTGCTACGTTTATGGCAGTGGATTTACGAGGAAGGGCGCTGTCACCCAGTAGTACGGTATAGAGCCGAGGCCGACTGGAGACGTGAAGGTCCAAGCACACGTATTGAGAAATGGCGAGCCCGAAGCACGTATGCCAGGAGGCGTAGAGAAACTCAGCGGGGGATTCGAGGTGTTCGCCGTAAAGGTCAACAAATTCCTTTCCCAGACCAACAATGGCAGACTCCGGAAAGGGAACGACGTCGGGCGGCGCTAAAACTAACTGAGAACTTATCGCCTCAGGAATTGCTGGAGGTATTGCGGCGGGATCAACGACGGTGGGCGTGGTGCTCATAGCGGGATTCTCCATTTTTCAAATTTTCAGCGATTCCACTCATTTGCTGCCGAAGAAAGGTTTGTGAGGCGAAGAGGTTGCGGGCGGAAACGGCAGCGCCGCGGTTGTACTCAAGTTGGAGCTGCGAGCCGCGGCCGGTGTCGTCGCGGAAGATGAAGTTTACTTTGCCGTGCGCGTCGGAGTCGGGTTCGGTTCGTAGGTATGGGAGAGACTCGCTCGCATGGATGAAGATCGCGAGCTGGAAGCTCTTGGTGGAGAATTCGGATTCAGCCATCGGTCGGTCTCCGTTCGAGGGGCTCGCACGAGTCGGGATTCGACAAGACGACGGCAACGGTGAATTGGAGGCTCATTCCATCTCTCCAATCAGCGTTCCTTGAAACCCGGCGGGATCGGCCCCGGCCATGATCGCTGCGGCCGCTGCGGCTTCGTACGAATATGTGCGTAGCCCGCCCTCTCGGGTCTTGAACGTGACTTCCAAGCCGATCCCCTCGTCGCTGGGGACGGGTGTCTTTGAGATGATGTTGCCGGTTGACATGTTAAGAGTTCCTCGCAGTCGTCATATCTGGTCGTAACTCCCGGGATTCGAGAGGACGTTCACGAGCTCATCCGTCCAGAACGCGACGCGCTCGGGTAGCGTCACCACGGTCACGAAGCTCTTCGAAAAATGCACCTTGCGATCGAGCGTGCGAAGGGCGGTCTTCGAGAACAGCGGCGCGTCTTCCGAGCGCCAGAGATTCCCGAGGCGCGTCACGACCGCTGGTGTGAGGTTCGCCGAGAGTCGCCACAGGTCGAAGCCGACTTTCACGCGCCCGCTGCTGGTGCGGATTACGTAGACGCCGACGCTGGGCTCTCTGGTGTTGCGATTGTGGCCGGTCGCGCGCTTCGCCTCGTCCTCAGCGGTGAGGCGGTGCCATGTGGAACCCGGGTCGGATTGGACGAATGATTCGGAGCGCCCGCTGAAGACGCGGACGGTCGGGGCGATGTCGAATGCGGTCGTGCTCATAACTCCTCCGATCGCAACGCTGCGGGGCGAAGAAACAAGATGCGCGCCGCATTGATGCGTGCCTGCCAGAGACGCCCGATGCAGATCGCACATCTGTCGTGGAAGTCGAAATCCTGCGAGTGGTGCCAATGGAACTGGCACACCCGGCACATTTCCGTGGCCTGTTCCCGAGTGAACTCTCCGGTCAGTTCTGATTTCGTCCCACAGACGCCGCATCGAAGTCGTTTCGTTGAGGCGCTCATCGCGATTCCTCCGACGCGCCAACGTGAAGCGTTTTTGGGCCGCGCTCGGCTCGTCGAGGCCTCGAAATATCGACCGGGCGTTTTGCCACGGGAGCTTCTTTCCGTATTTCTTGTCGCAGTCCAACACAGCAAGACACCTTCGCCGGGTCCTCGCGAAGTATCTCAAACTCATCATTCGGTCCGACGCCCTTCAGCTTCAGGCCGCCGGAGAGCCGGGACACACTCAAGTTCGCTTCGTCGATATTGAAAATCACTTTCTTGACAGCCGCCACAGATAGGAAGGAATCGTAATTCCTCCCTTCCGTTCGTTTGGGTTTGACATGAATGCGGCGAATTGTGCGGAAGGGGTCTTGGTGGGTATCATTCGAGGTCTCCTGTGGATTTATTGCGAGGACTACTGAGCGTGCGGAGATAGGGGATTTAACTACTTCGTGATTGACACACTGGTATGCAGAGGTACAGTTGAGTTGTCCATTTTGTCTTGTAAAGCATTCTCCGGCCGGAGGGTCATCACCCCTCCGGTTTCGGTTTTTACGGCGCGATTTACTGCGGATTTAAGCCCGTTCGAACCAGGTCCTGAAGTGTCGCGATCGGAACAATCGTCCTCCTTCCAACCTTGATCACCTTAATTCGCCCAATTCGAGCGTAGTTGCGGATCGTACCGCGACTCAGCGAGGTTATCCTTGCTGCCTCCGGTACCGAAACCGCCAGTCGATCCGTGGAAATCGAGATAGCGCCCATGCAACCTCCTTCGTTCTCAGTGGCCGACCTTGGCCCACTGTAGTCATTATTGGGCATCATTCGGTTCGGGGTAAAGGTGGCGAATATTACTACTTGGACATAAAGACCGAGATTATCGGTGTGTCACTGGAATTCTGGCAGCGAACGTGTTTCCGGATCCCAAAAAACGTGTTCTACAGGCCTAGTTTGAGACTCCTCGACGAATCGGGCGAAATAGCTAGGGAGAGCTCGGTGGCAATTCCTGACAAGGTGGGAGGGGAGCGTTCTGGAGCGAGGGAGGGTCGAAATTAGTACTTCGGCGGGGGGCCTATCGGGGCCTTGTCACTGGAAATTGGCGTGAGGGGCTAAGGGGCTTAAAATCAGTCTCTTGTGAGCCCGCGGAATCGGGGTCCAATTGCGAAAAAAAGGCCATCGAATCAGCCCTAAGTCCTGAAAAATCAAATGAATAAGTATGTCCGGGCACGCCCATACCACAATTAAAAGGCCGCCGCAGCCCGAGTTGGCCAGAACGTCCCATCCCCGAATCCGCGCTGGTCAGTCCAGACTCCCTGTCGCGTGTCTGTAGTGCGCGCCAAAATTCAAGACGGCGTTTTTGACGGGCGCGCGCGGACCACCGAGGCCGTCATTCAGATCTACTGGCCGCCGCGACTACAACTCCCGGCCTCCCGATGGGACTGAAGGAAGGCGACTCCCGCAGCAGGGCGTAGCGTTCGCTTACGCTCTGTCTGTGCGTCACGGGAACTACTATGCGGACGGTATTTTCAAGAGAGTCTCCGCTGCGTACGATTACACAGCGAGCATTCGTATGATCAACGTGCTGCTGATAGTCGTCGGTTCTTTTCTCCTTGGAGCCTTAATCGTAGCGACCTACCTGTTATTCGTTGTGCCCGGACCAGGTGACCGTACTGATTAAGGGCTGGCTGAGGAGTGACGGTCGATGAAGTTCCATGCTATCAGCTAAGCCGTCGCGGCCTTGCTACGAGGTGCCTCTGACGTCGGCCGGTCCCGTCTGAAGTTCCATCGTCGGTGGCTTAGCTTGACGCTCGCTACATCCTCGGGTGCGAACGGAACTTCCCTGAACCCGCGGACCTGGATGACGTGACCTTCGCTCACCACAGCTGGGTCGAAGGTTCTGCCATCCACGAGCTCCACTGAGACGATTTGATAGCCAGGGCCGGTCTGGGTGGCGTTCTTCAGGTCCTTCGCGGTCTCGGGAGGAATCTGGACTAAGCGCTTCATGTTGACCTCGAATCGGGTATCGAAACCTACCGGGTGATCCGAGGGAACTAGTCGGGGTCGCGGACCTGTGGGGCCGCGTCCTCACGACCCGCTCGGGTATGAGGGGAAGTCGGGAGAATACTCCAGGACTGTGCGAAAGGAAAGAGCGGCGCCACCAACCGCTACCGAAAATAGCCCGCGGGCCGGCGACAAGAAAAGAGGGCAATCCCGGATGCTGTGGGACTGCCCTCGGAACCATCCGATTGTGAGAGGAGCTAGTTATTTGGCCATCGCAACGAGGACTCGCTCAGTGGAAGCGGGGCCTTGTGCAAGCACCTTTTCGTTCCTCTGGGTCTTTGGCACCGTGTAGAGGATCTCCAGATCGACCTTAGCCAAGTCCAACTCGCGAACAAAGAAGGTTCCGCTGCGTTGTTCAAGGATTAGGACGCTGGGCCCGTCGATGTGGCGGTCGGAGACTACGGCTGCGAGTTCAAATACAGAGCCATTGGGTCCCTTGATGACTATCGGCTTCAACACCGAGACGGAATTCAGAGAAAAAGTGTAGTCGCCGGCAGGTAGGGTTGCATTCTGCCAGCGAATCTCGTGTGACAGAGTAAAGCTGCCTCCGGCGACAGTCTGTGCGGCGGCTTGGCCCGCGCTCGCGCAGATGCCAAAGAGTCCGAGGCCCGCAATTGCCAGAATTCGATTGAATGATTTCATGGGAATCTCCCTTCGAATCGATCAGTCTTCAGTGCTTCGACTCCGAAGTGCACGCAACACAAGGGAGCATTTGCTTGGCCGCATCGGCAGAGATCCCGGCGGGAATGCGTCTGCGGTGGAAGAGTCTGATTGACAAAGGGATCTGGGTGAATGGCTCATCGGAAGCAGCAGAACTACCGTGCCGCTGAGTCGGATGTCTATCCGATCCGACAGTTGTCCTATCCTTTTGGATAGACTTTCTGGGCTGCCACATACTTCTGGAGCGGTGGCCCGTCTAGGCGGAATGATGAAACGCTAGAGGCTACTGTGGGCCACAGAGGTCAGATTTTCTTTGACGCTCTGTCCAGCCATTCCATTTCCCACTTAGCGACGTTGGCTCGGATAAAGTCGGCGCGTTCCGGTTCAATGTCTGTCGCTTCGCCAGCGAGGTTCATCGCGTGAAGGCGCACGTCGATATTCAAATACACGCGGTATATCTTACCGTCGTCTTTGGCAAGCCAGTGAATCTTCGGATGCCAGTAAGGTGCTCCGCCGGTGCTCCACGAGTCCACCAGCCAGCCCGCAACCGTTCGATCCTTCCTGTTAAGGTACAGCTGAAGCGATAGAGCCGCTCTGTACACCAGGATGATGGCGGCCCTTCCCCAGATGCTTAGGTTATCCTGAGCACCAGCGTGATTCGACGCTTGTTCAATATACGTTTCATCGCGCATGTCAGTCGTCACCCCGGTTCAGGCCAAACAATCTGCTCCAGGCCTATGTTCGTGAAGTAGGGGCCGCTTCCGTATTCCAGCCTGAGTCTTAACCCCTGATGGCGTCTTCAGAATTGCTCGCACTACGCCGTCTACTTCCCTGCCCATGTAGAGCCTGAAGCGGATGCAGGAGCCTACGCGGTAGTTCATGTTGTGAGTGTACCAGCGGAATGGAGAGGAAATGGGAAGGTAGGAACGCTCGGGCAATGACTGCTTGTTCGGCGACACGGTTCCTTAGAGGTGAAATTGAAACGTGATGAAGTAATTGTGATTCGCTGTGGAGTCGCTGACCACGAAAATGACCTTAACGATCGCTGAGTTGAGATTCGCGGGCTGAACGAAGGCGACTGCGCCTCTTCGTCTGGCGCCCGGTGCGATGGGAGCGGTCGTTTCGAGATGAGAGGTCGTTCCAGCCGCGAGAAGTCCCTTGAGCGCCTCCGCGTTCGCCGCGGCCCGTTGACGTAGCTGCGCGATCGCCTTATTTGTCCGAGCCGTCCGAATGGCCTCGACAAGGGACGCGATGCTGCGAGCCGCCTGCGCTAGTTGCTCGTTGGGCGTGTAATCGGGGCTCACCGTGGATTCTATCTGCGTCTGCCCGTTCACCTGGTACGCGCCGCCTCCGGTCGGCATTAGGACGTAGCTGCCGTCGGCCGAGCTGGAAATGTGATAGTGCGTCGGTGGGGGTGCCACCGGCGGAGGTACGTAGGGAAGGGATTCCATGCCCTGAGCGAGCGCGTTCGCCTGAGCGATGAGACTCTCCAGCCCCTGCTTCCACTGCACGAAAGGCTGATGCGCGAATTCTGCTCCCTGCTCGTCGAGCAAGAAAATCTTGCTCTCGTCGAGTTGGAGGAGGCTTGCAGACTGAAGATTGTGGATTCCCAATCTCAGTTCAAAGTCGCCCTGAGATCCTCTCGCCAGCGCGCCTGTGACCCGGAATCGCCCGCCGTCCACAAACTCAGAGACCATCTTCCACTGGGACCGTCCTTCGTCGGGATAGACATCGCGACGGAGCTTCGGGTGGATGACCATTCGGGTCGGTTCTTGGTGGCCCGTCCGCCGGCTGAAGAGAACTAAGTCGCTCGTGCCCGCGACCTCCCGTCGCAGAAGCTCACATGAGTCGACTACGACCTGGCGATCATTCGAATCGCTGCCCCATAGCGAGTCACCCGCCTGAATTCCCGCGATCGATGCGGGACCGTTTGGCACTACCTCGATTACTCTCAACGGTTCGCCAGGTTGTGAAATACCCCCGACTAGTCCGATCGTTGTGGCGTCCTGGGCAGTCGGGCCTTGGAAGGATTGGCAATTCCCGATTGCGAATGGAGTGAGAAAGCTCCACGCCTCGGCTGCTTGGCCGGCGGAGAGAATCCGCGCACTCAGAAGGGATAGCGTGACGAGCAATAACACATTGCGCGGGAGTTGGTTTCGAAGCGACACGAGTACCCCAGCCTGTAAGTTAGGCAGGAGTTTACACGCTATGGGTTCATTAAGAAACTTGTCAATCTGAAGGCAGCTCTTGCGCTACACTTCGCGCACTCTGCCGGATGCATTCGAGTCTGAGGGTGACTTCTGAGGATAGGCAAAATACTTGGTAGCGTGCCCAACCCACACAAGTTGATTCTCATTCTGTTGCTGGGCGCGTTGGTTCCGGGCGCGACGGTCACGACCGATTCCCCGATAATTCATGGCACGGCGCTGGTCGTCGGTATCGCCGCGGAGGGCATCGTAGTCGGACAAGATCACCTGAGAGCAGCCGGATCTGAAACAATTAAGCCGATAATTCAGAAATTTTCGTTTTGTGGTTCAGAGATCGTTTGTGGCACGTCTGGTTTAGCTCAGCACAATTTCTCGTGCTCATTTAAGGACAGTGCGGGCACCCAGAGAGGAGGGCAACTTGAATACAGCTCTTATAGTTGGCTTGCTGCGATTGAAAAAGAAAGCGGTATCTCCGCTAAGATATCCCCCAAGAGTATCGCCGACAGCATCTGGAAAAAGGCAAGCTCCACGTTCGATCCCATAGAATGTTTCTACTTCCATACGAAAGAAGGGCAAGCCCAAATTTACGATGACGGACCCGTCATGTTTGTCGTAGCTGGTTATCCCAGCGGTTCTGAGTTGCCTGAAGCTTACGCTGTCCGAGTGCAGTATGATCGGCAAAACGCGAAGCTTGTCTATCCTGCCCCGGAGAAAATCTTTCCTAACGGATTGCAAAAGCTTCCGGTTTGCTTTGTCGCAGGAAATCAGGAGAGGTTTAAGGCTATTAGAGAAGGCCGAGAGCCGTTCAGCTCGATCTTTCGCGCCTTCCTCTCCCAGAGGCTCACTCGAACCGCTTTGCTCCTGAAAGAGGCCCCAACTACCTTGCAAGAAACAGTCGCGTGGGTTGCTGCTTTTATCGATCTCGAAAGCGAGTTCAATCCAAATGTAGGTGGCGGAAGTTCGATTGCTCTGATTCGGAAGGGTCAGGCCGCTACGATATTGTTCATGCCGCAAATCGCTTCGAATTGAGCCGTAGGGCATTGCCAAACACAGTAGAACCAACCATTTTGAGAGCATGATTTGCATTTGGACACTGTGGAGGATGCGAATCGGTGCTAAAACAGCGGGGATTTGACGACTTGCGACTTCTTTCTACGAGACAATTATAACTCGAAGGAAGGCGCCGGGACTAGGAGGAGGCGCTCCAATTTTCGCCGCCCGATCGAAGCGCGACAGGAAGTCACTTCTCCGGTAACGGCGTTAACAGTTTGTTGAAAAAAGCCCGTTCAGCTGCAACTTTAATTTAGAAGAACTCGTCTGAGTGATGGAAGGCAAAGGAGACGAGTGAATGCGCGGCGACGATGACCTGCAAGAAGGAATGTTCAGCTACATTTCCCCTGAGAAACGCGTGCCAGCGGATCATCCGTTACGACCGATCCGCAAGCTGGTCGACGAGATTCTGAAAGAGATGTCGCCGAAGTTTCAAAAGCTATACTCCGACGTGGGACGTCCGTCGATTGCGCCGGAGCGGCTGTTGAGATCGTTGCTGTTGCAGATCTTCTATTCGGTACGCAGTGAACGAATGCTGATCGAACAACTGCAGTACAACCTACTGTTCCGGTGGTTTGTGGGTATGGAGATGGACGAGACGGTCTGGAATCACGCGGTGTACAGCAAGAATCGAGAGCGCTTGCTGAACGAAGAGATCGCGGAGTCGTTTTTTCAAAGGGTGCTGGAGCGAGCCAAGCCGTACATGTCGGATGAACATTTCACGGTGGACGGAACGTTGATCGAGGCTTGGGCCAGTCATAAGAGTTTTCGGCCCAAGGACGGGAGCGGGAAGCCTCCCGGAGCGGGAGGAGATGTCGACTTTCGCGGGGAAAAGCGAAAGAACCAGACCCATGAATCGACGACCGATCCGGATGCTCGGTTATTCACGAAGTCCAGTGGAAGCCAGGCGAAGCTGAGCTACATGGGACATGTATTGATGGAAAACCGCAACGGGCTATTGGTGCAGACTTTTCTGACCGAGGCGAGTGGGAGAGCGGAGCGGGATGCTGCCATGCTCATGGCGGAAGCGATCCCCGCGGGAAAGCGCGTGACGTTGGGAGGAGACAAGAACTACGACACGCGGGAATTCGTACGAGAACTGCGAGGGATGAATATCGCACCGCATGTGGCGCAGAACACGACCAATCGGAGGAGTGCGGTGGACGAGCGGACCACGCGGCATGCCGGGTATGAGGTGAGTCAGCGGAAGCGAAAACGAGTGGAGCAATCGTTCGGGTGGATGAAGATGGTGGGGATGCTAAGGAAAGTGAAGTTGCGAGGGATCGACAAAGTGGGGTGGCTGTTTACCTTCACCGGGGCGGCCTACAATCTGTGCCGATTGCGAAACCTGATGGCCAGAACCTGACACGGAGCTTCGATTCGGCACCGCTGAGCAGATAGAACGACCCAAAGAGCTTCATCACAACGCAGGGATAACCTGAAATTCAGAACCGAGGACCAGAAAAACTAAATTCTTCAACAAACTGTTAATCGGGACCTTCAAATTGTTAGTCAGGATGTAGACTCACCAGATCGGAGTTTTTGCATGCGTTTAATGACGAAGTGGCTGCTCGTCTCCATAGGGGGCGGCATAGTGGCGACAGTCGCCCTCTCCACGCTGCCTGACAGATGGATTGATGCCCCGGAACCTAGTCCCCACCCCGTACTCGACAAAGTAATAGAGACAGTATTTTGGCCTATCAGTGCATGCGTCTACCTGTCCGGTCACGGCGCTCCAATCGGCCCACCGGAAAAACACATGTACGAAGCAACACCTGTGCAGGTGCTCGCCGTCTTCGTTGGAATCGGTCTCTCGTGGGTTTTCTATTCCAGCCTTCTATTTCTCTTGTTTTGGTGGCGCAAGCATCGCACAAAACGTTCGGACCGCCTGAGAAATACGACTTAGTGCCCGGGAAGTCGCGTAATCGTACAAGTGGTTTTTGGCCCGATTTCCACTTCCCCGGTAACCGCGCTAATCAGGAACTATCGTGGCCTTCTCCAGCATCTCTGAATCGAAACGCCGATAGATGTCGTGCTGGTGGGCTGGGTTCCGATCAGCCTGGAGCGCATTGATCAGAGCGCTCAGGCGAGGCGTGAGGACGATCAGATAACGGGCACCCTCTCCGGCAGTATATGTGTGGGCGACACCTGCGGGCACAAATACCGTCGTTCCAGGACCAATCGTTTCGGTTCGGTCGGCATAGCGGAAAGTCAGTTGGCTCTCCAGGATGTGCCACGCTTCGTCATCGGAATGGTGGACGTGAAGGATTGCAGGGCCACTGCCCCGCCACTCATGGATGCTAAACGAGGTACCAGTTGCTGAGAAGGTCGGCACGCGCCCATCGTACTACTGAATGCTAGAATAATTTGATGTGCTTCGTTCTTTACGTCGGCACGACCGGTCCATTGCCGCGAAGGAAGTTCGATAAAGACTCCCTCGACTTGTCTGTGGAATCGCTCACCGAGCGCGATACTGCGATCAAACAATTTTTCAGTACACCCGAAGTACAATACGTGGGCTCCACGTCCGGCTGTGGCTGTGATTTTCCTCATGCTACCTTGCAGAACGGGAGGTGGCCTGAAATTGAGTACCGCGACGAGGACGCTGAAAAGGATGAATTAGATATTGCCCGAGAGGTTTCTGATCGCCGGAACTGCAAGGCTCTGGTAGCTCTGTTGCGCACAACCGGGGACGAGATGGTTGAACTCTATGGAGTTTGGGATGGAGACTTTGCGACAGAGCCTAAGGCCCAGGAAACAATCTCTATCGATGAACTCCTAGGCGTAAATTTTCGTTTCAAAGAGCAAGGCTTCTATAAGGTTTATCTAGAACGCCGGACGGCTTTCTAAGTCCCGATAAGTGGACTAACGGGACCCTGAGGCCACTGTCCGGTAACCGCGTTCTATCGGGACCTATCGAACGAGTGCCTAGCTGGAGCGTTTGGACTTTGATCGGTTGAGGCGATTCGCAAGAAACGCGACATGCCACAAACCAAACCCGGATATAGCCGAAATCGCGCCGACAGTGTGAAATATAGCTGTTTTTCCAAGACTCAAAACGATCAGTCCGAATATAAACAGCAGGACTCCCGACAACCAGAATATCTCGGAACGTGAACTGCGAGGGTAGCCGTACACTCGTCGATCTTATCAGGGCGCTATTCACCAGGTAAGATGCCCTCAACGAAGCGGACGCCTTCTTGATACGAGAACTCTCCTTGTCGAAGCCGCATCAACTCCTGATAGTCGGGTTACCGGACAAGTACGGATGACGTTATCATTGAGCCTATGGGTGGCCCTTTCCGTTTCAACAAGAAGACGCGTAAGCGATTGCGACGCTTCGCAAAAAAAGTAGCCACTACAGCGGACAAGTTTGAAACCGAAGGGACTAAGCCGATTGGCGCGGCCACTTTGCGTTTCTTAGCTGAATCAAACATCGCCCAAGCCAAAGCCCGCAAGAAGAAAAAATCCAAAAGCCCGAAATAGGACAGCACCGCTTCTCACGCCGCGTCTGACCTGACGACGGCGTTGCCCAACTCCTGAGTAGTCGCATTACCGGACAAGTGCCGTAACCAGGACTTCAGTTGTCCGTAAGCGCGTTCTATAAAGGGGAGAGTCAAGAGAAAAAACTCCCCGGCGACTGGCGAGAGCGAAGTTGTTCGCTGTGCTATCCAGCCCATGTAATGTTGGGAGGCTCTGGGGGTTTTCTCTTCTTGCAGATTCATATTGCTGTCGTGACGACTCCTTTGGCTTCTGACGCAAACAAGCAGTGCGGTTGAAGGTGCCAACCATGGTTCTATCTGAGGCTCAAGGCCTATAGCTTTTTCTGGTTGTCCGAGGGGGCATATAGTTAATCAAGAGACTCGCGGTGCTCGAAGCACCTCTTCGCCTAACGCGCTTATGGATACTCGCCCTCGAACCAGAGCGTCGGAAGAACCGTCAGACCACCGCCAGCAATGAATCCGGAGATGGAAGAGTTCTCGACCAGGCGCTCAAGCTGCTTGTTGCTTTAGATGTTCGGCGTCGAAACGGACTCCTTTCTTCCAAACCAGCAAAGTGATCGCCGCGATCTTACGCGCCAAGGTGAGGCGCGCCATCGGGGGTTTCATGCCTTTCGCCACGCAAGCCTCGTAGAACTTCTGGAAAGGCCCGCTAACAGCAGCAGCACGAGTGGCTGCGCCCTTGAAGATATTTTTCAGATCGTGATTATGATTTTTGTTCAGCCCACGGATGGCCAGGACTTTCTTGGAGCGTTGGAGTTGACCTCTCACGAAACGGTATTCCCCACTGGTGTACGTCTTGAGTGCCAGGCCGCAGTAGGCCCAGAGCTGCCGCTTGGTACGAAAGCGATGCGGCGTCTGCATCAGAGCAATCAACAGAGACGCGCGAATGGGGCCGATCGAGGGGATCTGTCGCAGTAATTTCATGGCCAAGGGTTTCCGACCTTCGATCAACAACTCTCGTCGCGCTTCCTGGCGCAATGCCGCCAAGGCATCGAACTGTTGATAGTAGAGTTCGGCGCGACGGCGCACGCCGTCTTCCCTGATCTTTGCGAGCCAGTTCGAGCGGTAGCGGGGTGCATACACTTGCTGGCCGGCGCAAGGAATAGCCCAGCTTCGGTAGATCGCTTTCAGGCGATTCATCACCCGCGTCAGATCACGGGTGATCGCCAGGTAGCTGCGTGCCAGTTCTCTGAGAGTGCGGACTCCTGCTTCGCCGTGATAGACCCGGTTGAGCTTGTTGAGATAGAGCAGTTCGGCTAGCTTGCGGGCATCTTCACGGTCGTTTTTGTTTCCAACTTTCAACAGAGCATTCTTGCGCGAATCACAGACCAACACCTCCGTGACGTGGGGCTTGAGAAAATCATGCAACCAGGCGGCGCTTGTTCCTTCTTCAAAGGTCACGTGCAAACTGCCGCGCAGGCCGGAAATAAACTGGAGAATGGTTTCCGCCTTCGTTTCTAGTGTGGCCTCCATCACCAGACTTCCGATCGAATCCCGAACGGCCGCCGAAATCGTCGCTTGATGAACATCCAGCCCAATATACTTGGCATCATTCATGAGGGCGCTCCTTGTTGTAGGCGTTGATGCGAACGATCGAAACCTACTCTAAACGGGCGCCCTTTTATAATGCGTTTATCAGGCGTTGAGACGGATTTCATTAAGGTGTGCTACAACTTTTCTTCACCCATCATTCCTCACGCGGAGAAGAAACAATGCCGGTTCCAACGGAAGCTGAATGGGGAGACTATGAAGCCGACCTCGACCAGAAGTACGCGCACGAGTTGTTTGCCGGTCGTACGAACCAAGAAATGCTTCCTCATTTCCGTCGAAACGTAATCGAGAGAACCGATGATTTGCGGTGGATGCCGGTAGCGCCGTTCCGATACTACATGCTTGGATTTCGGGATTTCGTGATGACCGGGGAATTTGACCCAACCTGGGCTTCTGACGCAGCAAGTTGTTTTCTCGACCTGGTCCTAGAGAAGCTCGAAAAACAGCCCGGATACATTTTGGCGATCATTCCTCAGCTTCTTCCTGCGATTCGGCACGTCGCAACAAATCAGGCATCGTTTGGGGCGAGTGAAAGCATTTATGGGAGTTTTCAAGAGAAATTAAGGCGAATTGAAGCTCTATCTCAGAGTCGCGGTAAATCGTAATGGATAAGGTCGGTTCAAGCGGCGTCAACTCCTTCCATGAGAAGGCCGGTTGATGTCAAGCACACTTTGACTTTCTTCTTTCTTAGAGTCAGTTCCCATTCAGCCAAGCCGCCCCTGTCGCCATCCTTCCATCCGCACTCTTTGTGAGCGATATTCGCCCGGTGCAAGGTGGGTGTTCTCGTTCAGTAGGTGCTGCTACCTGATTATCGACCTCTCTCCCCACTTCTGTGGGAGTTGGGCCCCAGGAGTTAGTCGCAGTCACCTGGACTCGGCGGTCAAGCTCGGCTGTCTGGATCGAAACTCTCTAAGCCACTGCGCGCATCGCTTTCTGGCTATTGCGCAATGGTTCGTACACCTCTCCGCTTACCCACAACCGATGCAGCAGTACCGCCAACTTTCGAGCCACGGCAACCACCGCTCGTTTCTTGGCATTTTTTCCTCCTCGCTCTGCAAGCTTCATTCCCCATCTCCGCAGATCACTGTCTTCTCCAAAAGGCCCCAGAATGTAATGCGCTCCCTGCACCATCATCGTTCGCAGATAGCGGTCTCCTTCTTTGCTGATACCCTTCTGTGGTTCGCTCTCCCCGGAGTTCCTCCGGCCAGGTTTCAATCCCAGAAAACAACCTACCTCGCGACTCTTCAGAAACCGGTGTGGGTCTTCTATCGTCAGGACATACGTCAGCGCGATCTGCGTTCCTACACCCTTCACCTGCTTGAGCAAGGACACTTCCGGGTACACTTCCTTGGCGATTTTCTCCATCCGCTCGTCGTATTCCTTGACGCGCTCGTTCAGCGATTCGACCTCTCGCAATAGCGGCTCCAGAACCTCGCGCAACTCCGCGCTCAATCCCTCGGCCAACTTCCCGCTCACCTGTTGTGTGCCACACTTGGGCAGTCGTTGACCAAAGGACTTCGCCAACCCGCGGGCTGCGTTCACCAAGGCCGTTCGAGCACTCACCAGTTCCGCGCGCGCGCGGATCACCGTCAGATGAATTTGCGCCTTGGCACTGCGATGCCGCACCGGTCCCAACAGCTCGGGATCGATTCGCGCCAGCCGTGCCAGTGTCCGCGCATCGTGTCGATCATCTTTTCGATTGCTCTTGGTGATCAATTGCACCTTTTGTGCGTGCGCCACGATCACTTCGTGTTCCAGCTCCGTTAACAGCCGGCTTGCCCATGGCGAATGTGTTCCGGTCTCCAGGGCGATGAGACTTCGCGGTATCTTTCCAAATGTCTGCTTCATCGCTTCCGGTGTCGTCGGCAATTTCTGTTCCAGAATGATTTTGCCGGCTTCATCTAAAACACAGTAGAACGACCAGCGATCTCCCAGATCCACACCGATCGTCAGCTTTTGCTCCTTGAAAATTTCGTTCCCAAATGCCTGCATAGTGCTAATCTTCTTCATCGCCGGTCTCCTTTTTTGTGCTTAAAGCACGTCGATCATTGGGAGCGTAACGCATCCCGCTGGAGACCGGCCTTCTCATCCCATCTGGTTAGTCGCGTTACCGGACAACTGCCGTTTGGCCGAAACCCCACCGTTCCCGTAGGCGCTGTACCTAGCAGCTTAGGCATTGAGTTCCGTTCGTTGACTTGCCCCAAGCCGCAACCTAAGATGAGCGACAAATGGCGGATTCCCAGTCACTGGTCGCGCAGACCGTCTCCCACTACCGCATCTTGGAGAAGCTAGGTGGCGGGGGTATGGGTGTGGTGTACAAAGCCGAGGACACTAAACTCCACCGCTTCGTTGCCTTGAAGTTCCTACCTGACGGATTCGCGCCAGACTCGCAAGCTCTGGGCCGTTTCGACCGTGAAGCGCAGGCGGCTTCCGCCCTGAACCATCCCAATATTTGCACCATCCATGAAATCGGCGAACACAACGGCCAGCCCTTCATTGCGATGGAATTTCTCGATGGGCAAACGCTCAAGCACCGCATTGGCGCCCGTCCCGTGGAACTGGAGGCACTACTCTCGGTCGGCATTGAAATTGCCGACGCCCTGGATGCTGCGCATACCGGAGGCATCATCCACCGTGACATCAAGCCTGCCAACATCTTTGTGACGAAGCGCGGCCACGCCAAGATTCTCGACTTCGGCTTGGCCAAACTCTCTCCCAAACCGGTAACAGGAAACGAGCCGACCGCCACGACCCTTGAGGTGGAGGAACACCTCACTAGCCCGGGCACGGCGATTGGCACCGTGGTCTACATGTCGCCGGAACAAGTGAAAGGCAAGGAATTGGATGCTCGTACCGACCTGTTTTCGTTTGGAGCGGTCCTGTACCAAATGGCGACGGGACAGTTGCCGTTCCGAGGTGAAAGTGCGGGCCTAATCTTCAAAGCCATTCTGGATGGGGCGCCGACTTCGGCGGTGAGGTTGAACCCTGACGTGCCAGCAGAGTTGGAACGCATCATCAATAAGGCGCTGGAGAAGGACAAGAACCTCCGGTATCAAAACGCAGCTGACATCCGCACGGACCTCCAAAGATTGAAGCGCGACACGGAATCTACCCGGCTACCAGCCACAAGCGCAGCAGTTAGTGCAGGCAAGCAGGGCGGAATACCGTGGAAAATGGTCATTCCCGCTGCTCTTGTCATTGTGGCGCTTGCCGCTGGCGGTTACTTTTATTTTCACCGAGCCCCGAAACTTACCGACAAGGACACAATCGTGCTCGCCGATTTTGCTAACTCCACGGGTGATCCGATTTTCGATGACACACTCAAGCAAGGACTTGCGGTGCAGTTGGGCCAATCGCCGCTTCTGAACATACTTCCGGAGCAGAAAGTGCGTTCCGCACTGAAGGAAATGACGCGTTCACCGGAGGAGGCCGTCACCGCAAGTGTCGCCCAGGAGGTGTGTGAGCGTACAGGGAGCAAGGCGTACGTTGGGGGTTCCATTGCTAATCTGGGTGGTCACTATGTAATCGGTCTCAACGCCATCCATTGCCCCTCAGGAGAAACGCTCGCCCGAGAACAAGCAGAAGTGGATGGGAAACAGGAAGTGTTGGCGGGACTGGGCAGCGCGGCAGCGAAGCTACGCAAAGAACTCGGAGAGTCGCTCGGCTCGATCCAAAAATATGATGTGCCGCTGGCGCAAGCGACAACCTCCTCACTGGAAGCTCTGAAAGTCTATAGTTTCGGTCTGTCCAAGTGGGCCAAAGGTGATCCGGCTGGAGCCGTCCCATTATTTCAGCAAGCCATTGACTTGGACCCCAACTTCGCTATGGCCTACGCTTATCTCGGCCATGCCTATGAAGTGCAGGGGCAAGATGACCACACGGTGGATGGACTAAGCAAAGCCTTTGCCCTGCGCACCCGCGCAAGCGAACGAGAAAGATTCGACATCTCGGCCGCGTATTACCAGTTTGTTACAACTCAGACCGATGAAACCATTCAGATCTGCGAACTCTGGGCGCAGACTTATCCCCACGACTTTACGCCGCACCGAATCCTGGGATTTGAAAACGGGGTTTTAGGAAAGCATGAGCAGTCGGCAGATGAATTCCGCAAGGCCAAGGAATTGGATCCCAGCCAGGCACTTCCATATGCAGGCCTCATGTATGCCTATATGGCGTTGAATCGTCTAGGTGAAGCCAAAGCAGTCTATCAAGAGGCCCAGGATCATAAAGTAGATTCCGGCCATCCTACTCGGACCAGGTACGCCCTAGCCTTTCTTGAGGGTGACAATGAGATGCTGACGAAACTCGCTGCTTCGTTGGCAGGCCAGCCGGGATTCGAAAAGCTGGCACTTTCGGAGCAATCGGACACGGAAGCATACTTCGGCCGCGTTGGACGAGCTCGGGAATTTTCTAAGCAAGCTAAAGACCTCGCTCTGGGTGAGGGAGACAGAGCGACCGCGGCAGACAGTGAATCAAATGCAGCCTGGCTAGAGGCACAGCTTGGCAATTCGACCGGGGCGCGCCAACATGCGGCGGCTGCTGATCAGCTCGGCGGACAAGCGGCGATGGCCCTGGCACTCGCTGGTGACACGGATTCAGCCACGAAGATGGCGGACCGTCTAGCAAGCCAAACTCCACCAGGCGGTTATGCCAACAAGGTGCGGTTGCCGGAGATTCGAGCGGCCATCGAGTTGAAGCGAGGCAATCCAACACAAGCGGTGGAACTGCTCGCGCCAGTGGCGCCCTTCGAGGCGGGCTGCTTTGATCGCTATACGCCCGCTTACCTGCGCGGCCAGGCCTACCTTGTCGCGCACCGCAGCCACGAAGCAGCAGCGGAATTCCAGAAGATCCTCGACCATCGCGGCGTGGTCTTGAATATCGTAATTGGCGCTCTAGCGCATCTCCAAATCGGCAGAGCCTACGCGATGCAAGGCGACACCTCCAAAGCCACGGCGGCATATCAAGACTTCCTCACCCTCTGGAAAGACGCCGATTCCGACATTCCCATCCTAAAGCAGGCCAAAGCGGAGTATGCGAAGTTGCAATAATTGCCTGTGTGGCGCAAGAGGCCGCGACGCGTCTTGTCGGCCGCAAAAGTCAAATTCGCCAAAAATTCGTGTCTGGATAGGCGCCCGGGTGAACCCCCCGGCCTTCCCTTTGCTACCCCCGGTGGCCCGACCCCCCTCGCGCCTAGGCCGGCTGTGGCGAGCGACGACCACGGTCCGCCCGGCGAGCGGTGAGGCGATCTCGTTTTCGATTTCCATTTTCGGGTATCGCGTGCGACGCGGAGAATTATTTTCAGCGGGGATGCAGATTTTGCTTGACATACATACACCTCTAGGCGTACATAAGCACCTATGATCCGCACGAACATCTGGCTCCGGGAAGACCATCAGAAGAAACTCAAGGTGATCTCTGAGAAGACCGGTGCTCCGGTGAGTGCGCTCATTCGCAAGGCAATTGAGGAGTATTTAAAGAAACAGAAATAAGAACGGGACGCCCCGGTGCTTGCAACACCGAGACGCCCCTTACCGAATGACACACAGGAGGTGTCAAGTGGCTGCATCTATTGTAATCCATCCCTGGGCCATCTCAGGAGATGGCACAGGTCCCACCTGCCGTACATCCCGGTCAGTCTACGACATCATCACAGCCCGCATCGTCGCAGAGCTGGAGCGTGGAGTTGTCCCCTGGCGTCGCCCCTGGTCCGCGAAACTCCCGGTCAATCTGATCTCGCAGAAGGCGTATCGCGGGCTCAATGTCCTTACGCTGGGCTCACAAGGATACCCCTCTCGCTTCTGGCTGACGTTCAATCAGGCGACGAAGCTGGGCGGAAGAGTCCGCCGCGGCGAGCACGCGTCCCCGGTCATCTACTGGAACATCGGCGAGGAGCGCGAGTACACGACGCGGGAGGGAGAGACGCGCGTCTCCAAGCCATTCCTCCTTCGCTACTCGAACGTCTTTAACCTCTCGCAGACGGAAGGGATTGATCTCCCGGAGTCCGCGCTCCAGGAGACGCGCACCAACAATCCAATCGAGGAATGCGAGCGCATCGTCTCCGCGATGCCGAATCGGCCCGCGCTAGAGCAGTCGGACAAAGCGTGGTATGCACCTGGACGGGATGTCGTCGGGATGCCCTCGATCGGGTTGTTTCGCTCCAGCGAGGAATATTACTCCACCTTCTTCCACGAGCTCACTCACTCGACGGGGCACAAGAGCCGCGTTGGGCGGGAGGGATTCGAGTCGGTCCAGTCGTTCGGCTCCGAGTCGTACAGCCGCGAGGAGCTCGTCGCAGAAGTCGGCGCCGCGATGCTCTGCGGGGTGACGGGGATTGAGAACAGGACGATTGAGAATTCCGCCGCGTACCTTCGGACGTGGATCGAGAGGCTCAAGAGTGACTCGCGGCTGATTGTCGGCGCTGCATCTGCCGCGCAGAAGGCCGCCGACTACATCCTCGGGACGCAGGACGACGGGGGTGCAGCATGACCTTCCGTCCCTCGCAGCACCACGCCTCAGGCATTCGTACCTTCTACGTCGCGAGCGATTCCCACGCGGAGACCGAATACACCGTCCAACACATCCGCCGGCCGGGGATGAACCGCTGGCAGTGTTCGTGTCCGCAGTTCTTCTTCCGGTGCTTGGCGCGTCGGCGGCACTGCAAGCACATTCGGTGCCTGCGGGCCTCTCGCGTGCCTGTGGCACAAGCGGCCTAGCGGGAATGCCCCGCTCGCATCCCTTCCAGCTGAGGGGATGCTGTGGGGGGCATTCACCTCCCAGAAAAGAGCAATCACAATGACGAACACAACGTCTCTAGTGAATCGGAGTAAGCACCAGGAAGTAATCCTCGACCTCATTGACGAAGTGCTCTCGGCACATTCGGGCGGCGATGGAATAGAGCAACGCGCCGAGGCGGCTATGTCACTGCATTCGATGACGAGAGAGCAGTTTGTCGCGGCAGCTGAAGAGGTGCTCTCGGCACATTCGGACAATGACATCGAAGGCGCGGCCATTGGAGTTGCAGCGGTTGGTCTCGCTTATCCCAACCATGATAGCGACGAGTACTTCGACGCCTGCGATCGCGTCATGAATCTTCGCTGCCCGCTTCTGAAGCTGGACAGCGAATTCATTCTGCCCTCGTATTGGCAAGCGGAGGTAGAGGAGATGATAGACATGATCCACGACGGCGCTGAGAGGATTCAGGCGGGGTCCGCACTCGCGGTTTAGTTGGGAACGGGCCGGGGCACTCTCGGCCCGTCACCTTCTTGGAGGATGGAATGAAGGCAGCCATCTACTGTCGTGTGTCAACAACAGAGCAGAACGCTTCCATGCAAGTGGAGGAGCTCCGGGCGTACTGCTCGCGGCGGCAGTGGGAGATCGCCGAGGAGTTCGTCGACGCCGGTGTGTCAGGATCGAAGGAATCCCGCCCCGCACTGAATCGCCTCCTTGCCGATGCCAAGCGGCGGAAGTTCGACGCGGTCCTCGTGTATCGATACGATCGATTCGCGCGCTCCTTGCGACACCTCGTAAACGCGCTGGCCGAGTTCGATGCCCTTGGGATCCATTTCGTCAGCCTGCACGAGGGCGTGGACACGAGCACCCCGAACGGCCGGCTGGTATTCGGAATCTTCGCGTCGATCGCTGAGTTTGAGCGTGAGCTGATCCGAGGGCGGGTGAGATCGGGGCTCGCCGCGGCGAGGGCGAGAGGCAAAAGGCTCGGGCGGCCCGTCGTGAGTGTAGACACCGCGAGGATTACCGCTCTGCGGGTATCAGGAGCTTCGTGGCGGGCGATCGGAACAGAAATGGGAATGTGCCGCGAGACTCTTCGACGGGCGTTCGAACTTGGCAAACAAACCTCGCTGTAAATCGAATTCCAGCGACCGCACCAACCTCACCGTTTCAACAACTTAGCGCAGGCTCAAATTAGCTGTTCCAACGCCACACAAACAACTGTTTGTTTGCCACTGGAAGGCTCGCCAGTTCATATCAAAGCCGGTCACGCAGATGGCTTGGCATGCCGGGCGTATGATCAGCCCACCGGTAGACTGTCATATTGAACGTGTGCTACCGTCCGCAAAGTCGTGGCAATTGAGAAGCGATCTTTCTGGCGTTTCGGAGGAAGCTTAGACAGTGTATTCAACTGGCTAGTCGGAGGATTCTTCGTCTTGTCGTTCCTCGCCCATTTCAGAGAAGGTCGTGTGGTCGAGGTACTTGGTACTGCAATAGGTCAGACCTTCTGGGTCGTAATTATATTGTTCGTCATCTTCAAGATTATATCTCGAAGGGATTCCTGAGGGCTGAACGCCACAATGTCCAAGTCGGCTCAACCGTAGTGGCTCGTCCCCACAATGGTCGTGTAGTCGTCGCCGGCGTCGTCCTGAAACGAATTGAGGTCGAGTATAATACTGCTGCTATGGACTACAGCGTCGGCTCTCGCGTGCGGGTCAAACTCTACGGCGGCAAGATTATCGAAGCGAAGATAACCGCAATAGTGAATCAGTCTGCTGGTCGCAAGATTCGGATTTCCTTCGGGAAAGAGAGTGTTGTAATCAACCCTATCGAAGCTGCCCGACTAAAGCTCGCCACTCTAAAAGCCAAGCCGGTCGAAGTCGTCAAGTTGGCCCTGGTCGCTGGGGACACACCAACTTAGTTCGTCCCCGCGCTATTCTGCTCACCCGTTTTCCTCCGGTTACGCGGTCTCGACACGCCACTTTTTAACTTGGCGAATCATAGTTTCGTAGCACTCGCATGCAGCTTTTTCTAGGCGCCGTCGGTCTTCAATGTTCACAGTGCCGCGCTTGTGAGTAATGAGCCCGGCTTTTCGCAGGACGCTTAAAGCTTCGGTAACAGTGACCCTGCGAGTACCAAGTATTTGCGAGAGGGCAGCCTGGGTGAGTAGTACAGATTCGCGCCCTAGGCGGTCTTGGGACATCAGAAGCCATCTCGCTAGCCTCTCGTCCACATTATGCTGACGATGACATGCCGCTAGCTGAGCCGATTGCAATCCCATTTCTTGGGAAAATCTTAGCAGGGCAATCGCAAGACTCCGACACTGCCGAAGGGTGACGACAAGGTCTTTGGCGCGTATTCTGAAAGCGCTGCCCGCGACTTGCATAAGCACGTGATAAGAGCTAGTTGTGAATCCCACGGTCAGAGGCAGTCCGACGAAACCTTCGCGTCCGCACATGCCCACCTCTATCGTCTTCTCGTTGGCCATAATGTGGAGGACGGAGGCCAAGCCAGCATTCACGAAATAGCCGAACTCTATAGGTGCGCCCTTCTCGGCCAGTTCGGTACACGAAGGTAAGCACACAAATTCCAGTTTGGGGAAAACTGCGCCACGCTCGTTCTTCGGGAGCGCGAGCAAGATTTTGTTTCTCAGGCGGTGTCCACCAATGATGCTTTTCATGGACCTCGATTTTCTGGCTGCTTCAATATAGCGGTTCCTATTGGGGGAATTGTACGATACCGTACGGCAGATCGCGGCGGAAATAAGAGCACAAGGCTTGCGCCACTGTCTGTTAACTCTGAGCCAGCAACAAAAGTGACGTGCTCTCCTGCCTTCCCGTTTTCCTCTCCTGCAAAGGAGAGTCATGCCCGCGTCGCTTCAGAAGTTTTCAGATAACCGCAAGATCGACCCTAACCATGAGCGCGCGATCCACTGCCCGTACTGCCCGCAGAAATATTTACTGGTTTGGGATGACGAAGAAGTCGAAAGCTCAGCGCGACCTCAGACACAGAACAGAGGCGCTCCCTGTTGCGGCGTATGCGGCAACTTCTTGAGCAAGCTGATAACCTTGTCCAAAAGTTAGAACGCCAAATTTCACCAGAGTCGAAGCGAGATTAAGACGGTACCCGGAATCGGGTTCCGAAAACACGAAATTTCGGAGCCGAGCTGAAACTCCTGCATTTAGGACTGCGCCCTAGAGATCGTTGTGCCGTATTCCCAGTCCGTTTGGTTTTTGAGAGAGCGGGCTGGAGAATGCCCGTCGTGTATTGACAACTCTGAGAAACGGTGCAATATGGGCGGAAGGGACCCAAACCCCCTGACTGCTGTTCCACAGAAGACCCGCAAACGGACGTTCCGCAGGAGGCCAAACATGACCGCTAAGATTCTGACGTTTTCATCCCACGGCGATACCACCCTTCTCGAATACGATCCGGCCACCGCCGACATGGAAGAAGTGAATAGGGTAATTGCCGAATATGAAGCCAAGACTGGTGCGCAGCCGTTCGATATGACGACCGGTGAACGCATCGAGAAAGTCACGCGCAGGCAGAACGAAGTCTTGATGGTTCATCCCATCGCAGGCGGCTAGCCTTGGGTTTGCCTAAAGACCTCGGGCAATGCAAGACCTCGTTAGCATCGACTGAACCCGGCAGTCGATTTGTGTTGCAGGCTATCTCTATGGTGCGTGTAGTTCTATCCCTGATTCCGTTCCTCGCGGTGATCCTGCGTAGGTTTGTGTTTACTGGCATGGAACGGGAATGGCTGGTTGGAGAAATTGACCCACTGCGACCGCGACAGAATGGCCCCGTTAGAGCTGGGCCTCTACATCTTAGACCCAGTCGTTTAACCCTGGTCGCAGGCGAGCTTGAGGACCGTGCGGATGGTGCAGACCCCGTCGAACGAAAATATCGCGCGAAAAGGTATCTGCGTCGCATCGTTGCCCTCACCGGCGCCACGCAAATAGGTGGTGCCTATGTCCTAGATGTCGGCACGACTAGATTCAAAGTGCGTGATGGATATGTCAGACGGGTGCAAGACGTGACCAATCCCAAATGTGGGTATGAGGAAACGTGTTTTTATCCCGCACACAAAGAGATGCCAAAGGCGGAGCAAATTGCCACGGCGCTACTCCAGCTCAAGAGCAATCCTGCGCTGTTCGATGGGTGGGCCGCCCGGAACGGAGCGTTTAAGGCCGACGGCCAGGTGTTCACCCGTGCGCAGTGATCGGCACGCAATGAGCATGCAAACCGAATCCACGCCGGCCGAGCGCGCAGCAGAGTATCTGGAGCGCATCGCATGGCTCACTGGAGCCAAGCTAGACGACGATGGCACTTACCACCTCACGGTTGGGCGCATGCGCTTCCGAGTGGACTATAAATTCGTTATCTCGCACTGCGGCAAATCAACATGCTTTTCTGTTGTGGCGTATCCCGATATCCCGCGCGCGGAAGTGATTGCGTCCGCACTGCTACAACTGAAGAACAATCCACGACTATTTGAGAAGTGGAGAGAACGGCAGGGGGATGCTTTCAAGGCGAATGGGCAGATTTTTGCAGACACATGTCCGCTAACTAGAGATGAGACCTGAAACATTGCGGCGCCGGACTCTAGATGTCAGCTGTGCTCCTGTTCCGTGGATGTGAACAAGAAATCGCATACAGCGCGAGCCGTGGACTCGGAATCAAAAAATTGTCAAGCGAATCAACTATCAAAGCCGCTCCGACCGAGATGGACAATCACGACTCGTCGGCGAGAAAGACCCTGTAAATGGGAACCGCAAACGGTTCTTCCGCGCTTATCTCCATGTTGACCTGGACTACCTTCCAGCGCTCTCCTCTGCGTTCAATAAGGGAGCCTTGGTCGGGAACCGATTTGTCACCATCCATGTCGAGATCGCTCTCTTCCGTGGTTGGATCGCCATTGTAGCGAAACACTATTTGCTTGGCTCGTCTCATGCTTCACTCCTGTTGCTTACCCGTAATGGTCACTCCCTTCTGGCATCGACCCAGAAACTTGATCGACCGACAGCAATGACATTGTTCGTGCGTTCGTCAAACACAACGTACTCACCCGGGGATAATGCAAGCAGCTCTTTAATGCGAATGTTGGCGGAAGCAAGGTCGTTCACCGCCTCGAATCGGCAGAAACTTCCCTCCGGTTTTTTCTTGAGGATGTCAAATGGAGAATGCATGGATACCTCCTGTGTTGCATGGTGCTGTAAGGCAAACTGAAGGAGGGAAAAAGGTGGTCACGCTCAGCTGAAGACTTGGCGCGGGAGACCGGCAACTAATTCTAGTGGCTCGGACAATTTGCTGGCTGGAGTATGGGCGCTAGTTTCGTGCAAGTACAGTCTATTCGGAGTGCGACACAGCTCTGAGCGCGACGCCTCCACACTCACCGTCCTTTGTGCGTTCATAAGGAAAATCAACGCTCGCTGGCCGGGCGATAAAGTGGCGGGGAAGTCGTAACAGATTGGGGTCTGGTTTCATTGCGTCAGCTTGCCAAGGTTACTCTCTGAGCGAGAACATCCCTCAGTAGTACACGGGCAGGTCTGCCAAGTAGGGTCACGGCATGAGTTGACGCTTGGCGAGCGCAATCGGACCCACGCGCGGTGCGCTGTGGTACGTCGCCGGAGGCGGCGCGTATCCTCGCTCTTCCCGTGTCATGAGAGATTGCGGCCCTGTCATCGTGGGCGCACGCCGCGTAGCTTCGCGAACCAACTCCATCCGCCCGCGCACCCGGAATTTCGTCAATAGCGACGAGACATGGAACTTTACGGTGCGCTCGGAAAGATTCAGCGACGCAGCGATCTCTTTGTTGGCTAGACTTCGCATCACGCCACCGAACACTTCCTCTTCCCGGCGAGTCAATGTGACCGAACCACCCACCGAATGCCCCACTTGCAACAACTTTTCTGCTTTCTCCGTTAAGCCTCCCAGGGATTCGTGCGCGGCTTCCACCATCACTACGTAGTCGCGCGGCGATTGACCGCGAGCCATGCAATGCATCGCCAGCAGACCGGCTGCTTCCTCGACGGGAAACTGCCCGTCCGACCCTGCCTCTACGTGAAAATGGGACACACCGGTGCTCTTTTCATAGAAGAAGTAACTTTCGCTGGGAGCATTAAAACGGGGAACGTTCAACTGATGTGGTTCGGTACGATGCGGCTGTTCGTTTCTGCGGATTGCTTTCACATGCACCCCTCCGTATGCGGCCCAGAATGAGGCAAGTATCTATTAGGGATCGAGTCAGAGAGGACAGGCGTCCGTCAGTCGTAAGGACATTACGCCGGAATTTCCGTTTTGGGCTTCCCCTCGCCCGAAAGCCTAGCCCTCCTGCCCCATCGTGTCAACGGCCCGTCGCGCTGGCCCATTTGCGTGGTAGTGCGGCTCGTTTTAGCCGTTCTGCGGAGCCGCGGACCATCCTCGCCTCGACTTCTGGGATGTCTTGCGGAACAGCGTGCGGTTCCACACTCAGTTGCATACTCGCTGCCGAGTGTGCCCGAAGGACCCCGCGAACGCCGACTATCACCGATTGTAAATTGCTGAAAACAGGCAGGACGACTGAGGAGGATGCGTTTTCAAGACCGCCGGTTTCAACCGCTCACCCACTCCTCCGTTTCCAATTATAACTGGCAACGGTACTTAAATGGTGCCTCGCGGCGGCAATTTTGCGCTGATTTATCCAGCCTGGTCCGAGATAGAAATCCCATCCGATCCCGACAAATCGCCGTAAACTTATAGAGATACCGTTCTTCGCCAGGGGATATATGCTGATTCGCCGATCGCCAGATCTCACCTACGCCGACATCACCCCCAAATCTGTGTACCTGAACCGCCGCAAGTTTCTCAAAGGGATGGGAATCGCGGGCGTTGCCGGACTCGCGGGCACGCGTTTGATGGATTTGATTTCGCCTTCGCGCCATGTCTATGCGGGAACCAAGCTGGCCACCGTCAAGGGCCCTTTCAATACCGATGAAAAGATCACTCCATTCAACGACGTAACGCACTATAACAATTTCTACGAATTTGGCACCGACAAGTCCGACCCCGCGAAAAATTCGCAAAATTTCAAAACCTCGCCGTGGAGCGTGTCCGTCGAAGGCGAAGTCGCCAAGCCCCGCACCTTCACAATGGACGAAATCCTGAAACTCGCCCCCCTCGAAGAGCGCATCTACCGCCATCGCTGCGTGGAAGCCTGGTCGATCGTAGTTCCGTGGATCGGTTTTTCGCTCAACACTCTAATCAAGCTCGTCGAGCCGACTCCAAAAGCAAAATACGTCGCCTTCCAGAGTTTTTACGACCTCAAGCAGATGCCCGAGTCCCGAGGTACCGGCTTGAACTATCCGTATGTCGAAGGCCTACGTCTTGACGAGGCGATGAATCCGCTAACTCTACTGTGCGTCGGCATGTACGGCGAAACCCTTCCGAATCAGGACGGCGCGCCGGTGCGCATGGTTATACCCTGGAAATACGGATTCAAGAGCATCAAGTCCATCGTGAAAATAAAATTCGTGAAGGGTGAGCCTCCCACAACCTGGAACCTCATGGCCCCCTCCGAATATGGCTTTTATTCCAACGTGAATCCCGCCGTTGACCACCCGCGCTGGAGCCAGGCCAAGGAACGCCGCCTCGGCGAAATTTTCCGCCGCGATACGCTGATGTTCAACGGCTATGGCGATCAGGTCGCCAGCATGTACGCTGGCATGAATTTGAAGAAAAATTACTAGCTCGAGAACCCGTGCATCGCCTTCTTTCCAACAAATGGACCAAGGTCCCGGTCTTTCTTATTTGCCTCGCCCCGCTCGCCACGCTCATATGGCGCGCGCTGACTGGCCGGCTCGGCGCCAACCCGGTTGAATTTCTACAACACGCCACCGGCCTCTGGACCATTCGCTTCCTAATTTTCACGCTGACGATCACACCGCTGCGAAGACTCCTTAAGCTCCCCGAGCTGATCCGCTTCCGCCGCATGCTCGGACTTTTCGCGTTCTTCTATGTCTGTTTGCACTTCCTTACCTACATAGGCCCTGACCAGAGTTTCAACCTCGCCGCCATGTGGAAAGACGTCCAGAAGCGCCGTTACATCACCGTAGGTTTCCTGGGATTTGTGCTCTTGATTCCGCTCGCCATTACTTCCACCGCAGGCTGGATTCGCCGCCTGGGCGGCAAGCGTTGGCAAACGTTGCATCGATCGATCTACATCTCGGCGATTTGTGGTGTGATTCACTACTATTGGCTGGTGAAGTCCGACGTGCGCAATCCACTTTTCTACGCTGCGCTCGTCTCCATCTTGCTGCTCTGGCGGCTAGGCGATTGGTTTGCGAAAAAGGGGCGCTTGGCGCCCGCGAAAACAGAAATGAACCGCGCCTCCGCCAATGCTTCCTAGCGCCGCTGGCAGCCCACGAAACTACTCGGCAGACGCTTCGCTGCCGCCGCTCGACACCTCGCCATCAATAAACTCCAGCCCCCAAAAACGTGGCCCCGGCGTCAAAAACTCCACCCCAACGCGCTGCCCTTGATCCCCAGGCTCGCCCAAAAACACCACGCGGCACTCCTGCTCTTCGTCGGTGTCCGGGTTGGTCAGGACGATCATTTCCCCCTGATCGACCTCATTCTTCAGCAGAAGCAAACCGCCGTGCGAATTCACCACCAGCGTCTGGCACACTTCGCGAAATTTCCGGCCATCGTGACCCCGGCCATGCGCTTGCACTCGCATCTTGTGGAACACGCGCCCGCTGCGCCGTGGCGCGGTAAAAGTGACTTGGCTCATGCTCCAATCTTCGGACCACCTCCCGGCAGGGTCAATTGCCCGACAGGACAGGTGTTTCCGCAGCGGCAACCGTGAAGCCTAAGCGGCATTTCCAACCCCAAAAAACGCGAACTATCGGTCCCAGCACCAGGATTGGATGAATCCAGCCCTTTCGTTACGTCGTTATTTCATTCCTTCTTTACTTCTTCCTTCTAAGCCGCCGCCGCGATCCTCCGCATCAGGTCCTGCTGCTCCGCCTTACTCTCCGCGCCAATCGTAAACGCATCCAGCAAACCCAGCGACAACGCATATTTCAGCGCCTCATCCTGCCTCCCGCGCATGTCGCCCTGACCCAGGATTTTCATCCCAATCATTCCCTTACCCGCCGCCCGCATTTCCCGGATCACGCTCACCACCGTCTCCGGATCGGCATCCATGTGCGACCCGATCGGGTTGATCCGCACCAGATCGACTTCCACCCACGGCGACTTCGCCGCCGCCCGCAAAGCCTCGATACTGTGGCAAGAGCAGCCGTGCGCCCGAATGACGCCCTTTTCCTTCGCCTCGGACAGCACGTCCATCACGCCCTTATACCGCTCCGTCCAATCGCCCTCGGTGACGCAATGCATCAAGCAAATGTCCAGATATTCCGTGCCAAGCTCTTTGCGAAATCGATCGAGATCCGCCCGCGCCGTCACAGGATCCCGCGCCCAAGTCTTGCTAAGCACGGTGACCCTGTCGCGCGGCACGCTCTTGAGCGCTTCCGCCACATGCGGATGGCTCCCATACGAATCTGCCGCGTCAAAAAATCGCAACCCATTGTCGTATCCATTCAGCAGCAACCCGGAAAGCCCGGCAATTCCCAGAGCCGTCTGGTTCGAGTGATGCCCCGACCCCACGGTGCCTGTCCCCATCGCCAGCCGGCTCGTCTGGATTCCCGTCTTCCCGATCGTCACCGTATCCGTAGCGCTGAATTTCCGGTCCAGCTTCGGCAAAGCCGTCATTCGTGCCGCCAGCCCTCGCGACCCCAGCCAAGCCGCCCCCACTCCATATGCGCCATGCCGTAGAAACTCTCTCCGTTCCATGGTCCCTCCTTTGCCACTCGCCCGCAGAATACCCCATATGGACGCGCCCGGGAGCCTCTGGTTAGCGGAGGATCGCAGGCAGTTTTCCGATTACTGCGCTAGTCGGAACTTGAGGAAGGCTGCGGGTCGGTATCTTCGGATGCTCCCTTCACAATGACCGCTCGATTGGACTAAACTCCGCCTCACATAGTTCTGAATACCAGGCCTACCTTGGGTTTTTCTCTTACTTCATCGATTAGACGGAGGTCCTATGTTTACCCGACGATTCGCACTGCTGGCAGGCACTCTGCTACTCCTGAGCGTGACCGTAGTTGGGGACCAAAACACACCAACAGTCATTTGCAATGACAATCGCACTCCAGCAGGGATACTTGCCCATGACGTTTTGCAGATTCATCTCGAAGCGCGGCGGGCGATCTGGTATCCCAATGGAAGTGATACAGCACACCTTGTGGTTGCGGCTTTCGGGGAGGAGGGGCATGCGCCGCAGATTCCTGGCCCGCTGGTCCGTGTCCCAATGCGTGCCGAGGTGTTTGCGACGATTCGCAACTCTCTGGACCACACGATCTTCGTCCACGGACTCGCATCCCGCCCGGAGGCAAGCCTGCAACCACAGCCACCGACGGATCCCACGACGACGGCTGACGCCGCAGCCACACTTGAGGTTCCAGTCGGCGCCGTCCGTGAGGTTCGCTTCAAATCCGGTGCTGCCGGCAGCTATTACTATTGGGCCTCGAATGATCGCCAATCTCTACTGATGCGAACAGGACCTGATTCCATGTTATCGGGTGCTTTTGTCGTCGATGCACCCGGCACACACGATAGCGATAGAGTCTTTGTTGTCAACACATGGGTACCCGCTGGGGGCAACGCCTTCAACACGCTACCAACGATAAACGGAAGATCCTGGCCAGATACTGAACGGCTTGTCCTCAAGGTCGGCGAGCCCGTACGCTGGCGGTGGATTAACACGAGCGATTCCGACCACGCCATGCATCTGCACGGGTTCTATTTTCAAGTGAATGGAGTGGGCGATCAGGATCATTTTCAAGAATTCGCTCGTCAGGAGCGGCTTTCGGTTGTCACGCAGGAGATGCTGCCCGGTGGAACGTTTAACATGACCTGGATACCCGAGCGCCCCGGCCACTGGCTGATGCATTGCCACATGACGTTTCACATGATGCAGCCCGAGAATTTGCCTGGGTATGCGATTGCGGCGCACTACACTCCGGAAAACGCGGGCATGGGCGGCCTGGTGCTTGGCCTCGATGTCCAACCGTCGAGCAACTCCCCATCGACGGCGAACAGTGGCACGGCCGCTTCAAGTTCAGTCCACAAATTTCGTTTGGTGGTTCGGGAACGTCCCGGCAGTTCGCGTTATTTTGGGGGTTTCAGCTACGACCTTTCTGAATCTGCCACAGAAACTTCGCCGGCTGTGCTGCCTCCCGTGGGCAGCCCGTTGGTGTTGACGCGCGGGGAGCCTGCAGAAATTGAAGTGATCAACGAACTAAAAGAACCGACCACGGTCCACTGGCACGGAATCGAGCTCGAAAGTCCGTACGACGGCGTGCCTGATTGGAGCGGGACCGGAAAGCAAACCACGCCGTCCATCGCACCGGGACACTCGTTTGTTGCGCACATGACTCCCCCTCGCGCGGGAACCTTCATCTACCACTCCCATTGGCACGAACAGAAACAGTTGGGTGAAGGTCTGACTGGACCTCTTGTCATTTTGGAGCCAGGAGCGAAATTCGATCCAGCAACAGACAAGATCTTTTTGTTTTCTCGAGACGGCGTTGAGAGCAACGAGCCACTTTTGATGAACGGCAGCCCGCAGCCCGCCCCGATCGCCTTGGTTGCCGGCACGACGTACCGCATGCGCTTTATCAATATCACTCCGGTAGATTCTGATCTGACATACTCGATTGTCGACGCGAGCGGCGCTCCAGTGTCTTGGCGCGCAATTGCGAAGGACGGTCAGGACCTTCCTCAGGAACAGGCAACTACGAAAAAAACATCGGGCGAGACCATCACCGTTGGTGAAACACGCGACTATTCCTTCACTCCAAACCAGGTGGGTGAGCTGTTTCTTCAGGCTGCGGCCTTTCAACGGATGTGGGTGAAAACCACGCTGCTTGTAGGACCGCAGGAATTGCGGCCGCTGGCAAGCCCTTCGGCCACTCTGCTGGATCAATGGAACGAGATCGGGCGAAAACTCATCGCTATGGCCGGCGATTTTCCAGAAGACAAATACGACTACAAGCCTGCGGCGAATATGCGCAGCTTCGCCGAACGCCTCATCCACGCGGCATCCGCCAACTATTTCTTCACCAACTCCGCTCTCGGTCAGAAATTGCCGGGTGACGAAGATCCTCCTCGGGCACAATTCAAGAACAAGGCCGCCGTAGTGGAGTACGTCAAGAAATCCTTCGCCGACGGCGCGGCGGCGATAAAGTCTAAAGGCGACAGTGGGATCTCTGATGCGGTTGTTGATCCCTTCGGTTATGACGATCCGCAGCACGCGGGTAAAGCGCAGATTCGACTTAGCGATCTGGCCCACAATTTAATCGAACATTCGGGCGAAGTTTACGGCCAGTTGAGTGTCTACTATCGTGTGGCAGGTATGACTCCTCCGGAGTCGCGTCCGAAGAAATAGAAACTTCGGTTTTTGCTGCAAAACGCGCGGAGGGGTCGCTCAACTCCTGGTTGGTCGGGTAGAAACTGACCCGTTCTTAATCGCGCCTCACTGCGGCAGCAAATCCTCAATCTGCGCTCAGCATTGGACCTTTCGGGTAGAATGAATCCGGACGTATTCTACGATCAACAACCATCCCCCAAAAGCATGAAACTGAAACTGCCCCCCGGCCCGTTTAACGCCTACCTCTTCGACTGCGACGGCACCATCGCCGACTCCATGCCTCTGCACTACCTGTCCTGGAAAAAAGCTCTCGAGGAATGGAACTGCGAATTTTCGGAAGACCTTTTCTACGCTTGGGGCGGCATGCCCATTGCTGAAATTATAGCCACCCTGAACGAAAGGCACGGATTGACGATGCCGGTGGAAACGGTAGCCCGCCGGAAAGAAAATCTATTTCTCGAGCTGCACCCGCAGTTAAAAGCGGTTCCCGAGGTCTTGGAGCATATTGACGCCGCGTACGGCCGCATACCATTCGCCGTCGTCTCCGGAAGCACGCGGGAGTCGGTGACCGCTTCTCTCACTTCGCTCCATCTCCTCGATCGATTCGATACGTTGGTCTGTGCGGGAGACTACCAGAAGAGCAAGCCTGATCCGGAGGTTTTCCTGCTTGCCGCTGACAGGCTCGGCGTAGCCCCCGAGACCTGTCTCGTTTTCGAAGACACGGAAATGGGCATTCAGGCCGCGCGCGCCGCGGGAATGGCCTCGGTCAGAGTCCCCCCGCCATGGGAGAGAGCTTCAGCAATCTCCTGACGCCCTGTAGGGGCGGGGCTTGTTTACCCTGAGCTTCGAAGGGCCTCCGCCCGGCGTTAACTCAGGTTCTCCTCGGATTTTTCCGCAGCCCGCTTCAGCTTTGCCATTAGCGTTTGCGTCTCGACCGGCTCCAGCGATACCGATTGGGGGGACGCCTCGCATTCCCAGCAGGCTTATGTGCTTGGAAAGTACGCCAGCGCACACCGAACCCAGCATGTAAAATATCCTTACAGAATGTGCCCGTTTGCTTGTGCCAAAAGCCCCCGCAGCCCTAAAATACTTCTAAGCGGCTTCGGAAACTTTCGAAGTGTTTCGGTGTGTTCTTACCCCGGCCGCAATATTCGCAATACTGGAAGCGTACTCATACCGGAAGGGGCTCGCAATCTTGGGATCTACTATGAACCTTGCAGAGTTTATCGAAAGTTGCCGCGACCGGCATCTGGCGGAGTTGTGCGAATTTCTGCGCATCCCCAGCGTCAGCGCTAAGAGCGAGCACAAGCCCGACATCGAGCGCGCCGCCCGATGGGTCGCCGACAAACTCTCTTCCGCCGGATTTAAAACGGTTCAGGTCGTGCCCACGAATCTTCACCCGTTGGTCTATGCGGAATCCCTGGAGGCTCCCGGTAAGCCCACCGTCCTCTTTTACGGCCACTACGACGTCCAACCCCCGGAGCCTCTCGACCTCTGGACTTCTCCCGCCTTTGAGCCCACGGTCCGAGACGGCAATCTGTTCGGCCGCGGCACCGCCGACGATAAAGGCCAGGTGCACATCCACATCAAGGCCTTGGAAGCGTTGCAGAGGGTGAACGGAAAATTCCCTGTCAACATTAAAGTGCTGATCGAAGGCGAGGAAGAAGTTGGCAGCGTCAGTTTGTGGGATCACGTTCAAAAGAACAAAGAGAAACTAAAAGCGGATGCGCTGGTGGTCTCCGATACCTCCATGCTCGCCAAAGGCGTTCCCTCCATCACCTACGGCTTGCGTGGTTTGAACTACTACCAGATCGAACTGACCGGGCCCGCGCGCGACTTGCACTCAGGAGTGTACGGTGGCGCGGTTCCCAACCCGCTGACGGTCTTGACCGAGCTGTTTGCCAAACTGCACGATAAGAATTTCAGGGCTGTAATTCCCGGCTTTTACGATGATGTCGCCAAAGTCTCGGCGGCCGAACGCAAGGCGTTGAACGCGCTGCCCTGGAAGAAAAGAGATTTCGAGAAAGCCGTCGGCGCTCCCGCCTACGTCGGTGAAACCGGATTCACAACCGTGGAGCGCTTGTGGATTCGCCCCACTCTGGAACTCAATGGCATCTGGGGCGGCTATCAGGGCGAAGGCGCGAAGACCGTAATTCCTTCAAAAGCCTTCGCTAAGTTTTCCACTCGCCTGGTCCCGCATCAGGACCCACACAAAATCGCCAGGCTCGTTGAAAAACACATTCGTAAGCTGCTGCCAAAGACGGTCCACTGCAAATTCGAGGTTCTAAGCACCGGAAAGCCCTGGACCGCGCCCTATCACGCTCCTATTTTCGCGAAAGCCCAGGGCGCGCTGGAAAAAGGCTTCGGCAAGAGGGCCGTATTCATCCGCGAAGGCGGCTCGATTCCCTTCGTCACCCAAATGCACGACACCTTCAAGGTGCCCTGCGTCCTGATCGGCTTCGGCCTGCCTGACGAAAACGCCCACGCCCCCGACGAGCACCTGGCCCTGGAAAATTATTTCAGCGGCATCAAAGCCATAGCCCACTTCTACGCCGACCTGGCCACCCTCTAACAGTGGCTCAGCCATTCTTGGCTGCGCGCTCGGCCAGGAGCGATTTTTCAGCTTGTCTGTGGTTCTGTTGCGGACGAATCCTTCCTAAATCGTGGCCAACTGCGAGCGTCGCTCCGTGGCGTAATCGTTCAAAGCCGCGTTCGCGCTGGTGATAACTCCAAGCGCATCAGCCACCGCCGCCAAATCCTTCCCGCGCAAAACCAAATACATCTCATCCTCGCCCAATCCGGTGTAAACGCGATTTCCCATGCAACCCAAACTCAGAATCGAACCGTGCTGCAAAGTTGCCGGAAGGGCCATACACGTGGGTCGGCCCAGCGCCGGTAACCCGCTGCCGACACCCGTCCGTGCCGCCGCTTCATTGAGCAACATCGCGACGGACGGTCTGCAAGCAAACAAAACGACATCGGGTTCCACCGGCGATTCACCCAATGGCGCATAAACGATTGCCGCGGGCGCTTTCGCCAATCGCGGAATCTGCGGAATCTCCTCCGGCTTCACGTAACCCAACTCGAACATCATCTTCAACGTCTGCTCGGTCTCTCTCTCACGCTCGGGCGACAACGCGATGTTGTGAGTATAGGCGCCGACAGCACAATTGAAGTGATTTTCCGGCACGGTGTAAAACACGCGCCCAGCCGCGGCCAAACGCCAGAAGCTACACCCGGAAGGCTCCGTCCCCGAAAATTGCGCGACGCCGGTGGGCGCCGAGTCCAGGAACGCGACCGCGACAGGGCGTCGCGCCAGTTTCACCGCCGCTGCAAAACGTCGCTCCAAATCGCTCCAATTCGCTGCACTCATCCCGTTTTCTCCTGATGGTTTAGACGATTCGCGAGCATAGCACAAGCAAAGCATCGCTTCCCGAGGCCTTCAGGTCACTCTACGATCTGTGGAAAAGCCGCTCGGAATCAGTGTTTTCACGCGTCACCTCAAAAAATCCCCGTGTTTTCGGCCTTTTTTGCGGTTTGTCGCTTGCGTTCTGCGGATCGCTTGGCTATAGTGCAATGCGGCCCGAGTCTTTTCGTGGAATTGAGGGGGAGAATCTCGCGGCTGGTCTCGATTATTTCGAGGCGCATTGAAAAAATCAGGAGGATAAGAATACTAGATGGCAGCCAAGCCTTTGAGCAAGACGAAGGTCGTTTCGCACATCGCCGAGAAAGTCGGCACGCCGAAGAAAACCGCAGCAAGCTTCTTTGACGAGCTGTTTAAGCTCGCGGTGAAGGAAGCCAAGGGCGGTGCGGGCAAGTTCGTGATTCCGGGAATCGGCCGCGTCGTCAAGGCGCACCGCAAGGCGCGCATGGGTCGCAATCCGCAAACAGGCGAGGCGATCAAGATCAAGGCCAAGACCGTGGTCCGCTTGCGCCCCTCGAAGGCGCTCAAGGATGCGGTCCTGAAGTAGATTCCTCGCGCTGCGAGGATCGGGCCCTGAAGAAAGCGCGCGAAAGTTGGCGGTCGCCGTCTCCCAGAATCGGCGCTGCTTTTTCGGCCCGCGCCAAAATAACCGGGCCAAGTGAATAGCTGTATCGGTCAAGTTTGCCCTCCGTTGCGTGTTACACATCGCACCGGAGGGCTTTTTATGTAGCGCAGACACTCTTGTCTAGCCGGCATTCAACTTCGCAGCGGATCGTCGGCCTCGCATAACCGCCGCCGCACGTATGTGGTGCTCGCGCGAAGCGGTCAGGCCGCCTAAAGCGTCTTGACGTACGCGACGACATCCTTGATTTGGGGCGGCTCCAGCACATCCTTAAACGGCGGCATCAGGTTGTCGCCATTTTCAATCCAGGTTCGTAGAGACTCGTCGGTCACCTTGTTGTTGTTCACGGTGAAGGTACCGCGCTTGCCGATTCCCTTCAAACCTGGCCCGATCTTTTTCGCGTCGCTGTCCGCGTAGTGGCACACGCCGCATTTCTTGTCGAACACGTCCTTGCCGCGCGCCGCCGCAGCCGCGGAGCCACTCCCTCCGGACTTCTTGGCGGGAGGTTTTGCGTCCGGATCCTGCGCGAAAACCGCTCCGGATACCGCCAGCACTGCAATCCCAAGAACGATAAAATTACGGTTCACGATTCCCCCTGGACTGCCGTATAAGAGTTCCCCCATTGTCCACGTTCAGCCCCCCAATTTCCACTCCAACCCCGGCACAAAGGACAGGTTGCGCCTAGCACACGCGCTGCACCTTCGTACTTTTGACCCCTGCAAAACCGTGTGCTTACAATCGTAAATCATGAGCCAGGAAACCCTCTCGCGCGCTTGGGAAGTGCTCCAGGACGCGTATCAAGCGCAAATGGAAGGCGACTACGAGCGCGCCGTGGAACTCTACCGGTCGTCGCTGGACCTCTATCCGACCGCCGAGGCGCACACATTTTTAGGCTGGACCTACCATTTTCAGGGTCGCCTGGACGAAGCCATCGCCGAATGCAAGCGCGCCATCGAAATCGATCCGGAGTTCGGCAATCCGTACAACGACATCGGGGCGTACCTGATCGAACTGGACCGCTTCGACGAAGCCATCCCCTGGCTGGAGCGCGCCGTGGAAGCAGCCCGCTATGAGCCACGTCATTTCCCCCACTACAATCTTGGCCGCGCGTATCTCGGCAAGGAGATGTACGCAAGGGCGGCCGAATGTTTCCAGCAAGCGCTGGAGATCGAACCGCGATACGCGCTCGCTCGCGACGCGCTGGATTCTCTCCGCCGCATGGTGAATTGAAGGAAGTCGACAGTCGACAGTTTAAAGTCCAAAGTAACTGTCTCCGTGTCCTCCGTGCTCCGACCTCAGTGCCCTCTGCGTTAAAGCTTTTTCCTTTTTCCTTTTTCCTTTTTTTCCTTTTTCCTTCTTCCTCCTTCCTTCTTCCTTATTCCTTCTTCCTTTCGCCCATCCCTTTCGCTTTCTCCGACTCCCTCCGCGATGTCATCCCGAGCGCAGCGAAGGACCTGCTTTTGTCCTTATCCTTACTTCCTTACGTCATTACTTCCTTACTTCTCTTCCGACGGCTTCATCACTCGATCGTAAATCAAGAGGAGTAGCGTTGTCGCTACACCTATAGCGGTGATCGCCCACCAGAATCGCTGCGGCTGGTGCTGCACTTCGCCGAAGTAGTGGAGCAGTGCGCCGCCGATGCGTCCGGCTACGAACGCGCCGATGCCCAGCGGGAGGAATGCGAAGCCCATGTATGTGCCTTGCTGGCCGCTTGGGGCGAGGCGCGAGATGTAGTCGTAGTAGCGGGGCTGTTGCGTCAGCTCGCCCAGTGCGACGATCACCAGCGCGATGTAGCACGCTGTGACCGTGGGGTGAATCGCGATCACCGCGAACGCCACCATCGAGATCAACGTCCCCAGCAGCACCGCGCGAAACGCGGCCACCCGTTTGGTCAGCACGCTGACGGCAACCGTCAGCGCGATCACGATGATCGGCCCGGTCGCCAGCATTTTTTCGGTGTTGGCTTGCGGGTTGATGTAGTCGTGCACGTACAGCGGCAGGGTGATGAACTCCTGCCAGTAGACGATCCAGTAGCCCGAAAAAATCAGCAGGAAGAGCATGAATTTCGGATTGGTCAGCACCTTCCCGAAATTCGCCAGCGTTTCCCCGATGCTGGCCACCTGCGTCTCGCCGGACTGTCGCGGCTCCTTGAACAGCACCAGCACCAGGAAAAACATCAGAAAAACGCTGGCGGCGGCCGCGCGAAACACATTCTCGACGCTGAGGTGCTGGTGCACCCACGAAGCCATGATGGGCCCCAGTGCCCCGCCGATGTTCACCAGCGTGTAGTAGATCGAGTAGCCGATGCTGCGGACGTTTTCCTTCGAGGCCCGCGCCGTGGTGCCCACCACGCAGGGCTTCACCAGCGCCACGCCCAACGCCGGAAGCATCAGAATGAACAGCACAAACAACGTCAGCGGCATGGCGTTGCGCACCGGCGCCAGCCACGTAGAGCCGATCGAACCCAACAGAAAATAGGCGGTCGCCAGAATCAGATAGGCCAGCGAAAGCGCGCGTCGAAATCCGAGCCGGTCGGCAATGGCCCCGCCAAAAATAGCCAGAAACCACACCAACCCCCCGAACAAGCCGGTGAGGTCAGCGGCTCGCTCGGTGGGAAAGTTGAGCGCTTCGTGAAGGTAGCGCGCCAGCGAAGCAAACGCCGCGTAGTACGACAACCGCTCGAACAGCTCGCTAACGTTAGCAACCCAAAACGGCCGCTCAAACCCGTCGCGAATCTCCCCCAGCCGCGCCCCAAAACCCATCCACCCTCCCAAGCAAGCGCAGATGATAGCAGAGCGAGCGAAGTTTAAGGCCAGAGACTGTCGAGACAGCAGAAGACAGCGGGCAAGGTTGAATTGCCAGTGTTACTTATACGTTATATAAATATAAAATATCTGCTCGAAGGTATTCGGGTGCCGCACCCTTGGTTTGTAAGGGTGCGGCACCCGGCTGGAGCCTTTCAGTACAATGGTATTGGATGCGTTACCATTGAGATCAGAATGCCGCTAACCCGAGACTTCAAAGAAACCATCCGCGCCCGCGCAAAACGCGATCCCGGCTTTCGCAAAGCGCTTCGCCGAGAGGGAATCGAAAACTTTCTTTCCGGCGACGTGGACACCGGCAAGATCATTCTTCGCGATTTCATCAATGCCACGGTCGGATTTGCAAAGCTGAGCGATGCAGCCGTCGCTCTACGAAGAACCTGATGCCGGGTGCCGCACCCTTGGTTTTTAAGGGTGCGGGTTTTGACTCTTGCCAACGCCACGGTTGGCTTCCCGAAACTCAACGACGTAACCCGCCGCTCACCAAAAAACCTGATGCGCATGCTCGGTCCCCGCGGCAACCCCCAGGCCCGGAATCTGTTTGAGATTGTTGCGTACTTGCAGCAAGCCGAAGGTGTGCGCTTCGAAGTCCGCCCCGCGCGCGTTCCCTACGCACGAACAGGCGGCCGGACTCCCCACGGGTCAAAGCGCGGATCTTGAACTCCTGAGAGGAGTCAAAACCCAGGCACGGTCAGATTTACGAAAATCGGCGAGGTGACCCATCGTTCACTGAAATGGCGGGTGCCCAGGTCTGCAACCGACTCTCGCCAACCGCTGAAATGACGCCGAGGGTGCTCGGGTTCGGTTTTTGAACCCGGGTCTTGGGTTCAACATTTCCTCTGACCCTCCCATTTATCCAAAATCGACAAGCTTCATCCGTGTGGTCGTATCCTGATGCGTCGTCCCAAATCGGAACTTGACAGAATATTACTATACTGTTATACTAATTTGTGTTGTCTGGAATAGTAATTCGAACGAATCGCTCCCCTTTCCGTTGCATAAGCGCAAGCCAGCCTGAACCCCTTTTAGCCATAACCCCTGTAGAATCCGCACTTCGACGAAATGCGCGCGTAACTCGTTTAGAATCCGCAGATCCAAAATCACTAAGCTTAAAGTAAAGTTCTTTAGAATCCGCAGTTACAAAAATAGGCGGGGGGAGGGGGCAAATTGTTAACTAGAAGTGTCCCCGGAGCCGGCAGGATGGCGGCTCTACCAAGACTGCTCACTGCCCACCACTCGCTACTCGCTGGCCACCGCCCTCACCAACCGGTGCGTGGCTCGCGGCGTAAAAAATCGTTGGCGGCGGGGACGTTTGTTACGCGCATAGCTGCGCCGTCGTATTCGATTTTTTTGCCGGCGCGTAGGGCTACTACGCCGAGGAGCATGACTTCGGTGAGGCGGGCGGCATACTCGAAGGGGCAGGAGGCGGCGGTGGTGCCTTTGGCGGCGGCGACCCAGTTCATTTCGTGGTCTTCGCCCGGGATGCGGGGGAGTTTCTGGGGCGGCTTGCCGGTCGCGTCGTGGAGCGATTTGGGGAGCAGGCGCGGGCGCAGACCGTAGGTCTCGTGCAGGAGCTTTCCTTTGTTGCCGATGAGCAGTGCGCCGCCGCCTTTGTTCAGCTCTTCGTCGCCGAGTTCCGCGGGCTTGGGCGGGAGCAGGCCGCCGTCGTACCAGGTGAGCTTCACCGGGGGCATCGCGCCGCGGGCGGGGAAGTCGTAGAAGGTCTGCGTGGCGAGCGGGTAGGAGGCGGAGTTGAACGGCGTCGAAATCGTTTCGACGCTGGTGGGGAAGCGGAGGTCGAGCGCCCACATGGAATGATCGATCAGGTGGGCGCCCATGTCGCCGATGGCGCCGACGCCCCAGTCGATCCAGCCGCGCCAGTTGAACGGGTGATAGATGGGGTGATAGGGGACGACCGGGCTGACGCCGAGGAAGAGATTCCAGTTGAGGTCGGGCGGCACGGGAGTCGTCTCGGCGGCCAGCATGGCGGCGATGCGGGTGTTGACGTCGCGGCCGCTCCAGCCGAGCGGGTGCGCGGGGTCCTTGGAGGCATCGGGCAGCGGCTCCGGACGCGGAACGCCTTGCGGCCAGAAGCCGAGCGGGCGATTGGTCCAGATGTGGATTTCGCGGACTTCGCCGATCGCGCCGGACTGCACGTACTCGACAGCGGTGCGGGCGTCGTCGAGCGAGTGGCCCTGGTTGCCCATTTGCGTGGCGACTTTGGTTTCTTTGGCGCGCTGGGAAAGCTGGCGGGCTTCGGCGATGGACCAGGTGAGCGGCTTCTGCACGTAGACGTGTTTGTGCAGGTCCATCGCGGCTAAGGCGATCGTCGCGTGCATGTGGTCGGGCGTGGCGACGAAGACCGCGTCGATGTCTTTTTGCTTGTCGAGCATTTCGCGGTAGTCCTGATAGCGCTTGGCTTTCGGGAGGAGGTCGTTTTTCAGGCGGATCATGCGGTCGAGGCGGATTTTTGCTTTGGCGCGGTCGAACGGCTGAGGCGGCGGCTGGCCCGGTTGCGCGGGCGATTGCTGCGGCGTTGCAGTCGCCGAATCGTCGAGGCGCTTTTGCAGTGCAGGAATTTCGGTGTCGAGGCGATCGAGCGATTTGCCGGCGTAGCCCCAGTCCACGTCGCAGAGCGCGACGATATTCTCATCGGAGAGATTGACGAGGTTGGCGCGGCCCATCCCGCCGACGCCGATGCCCGCGATGTTGAGCTTGTCACTCGGAGAAACGAAGCCGCGACCGAGCACGTGCCTGGGAACGATGGTGATGGCAGCCGCAGCCGTGGCGGTTTTGGTCAGGAACGAGCGGCGCGAGATCGTTTTCGTCGGGGTCATCCGTGTCTCCATGGCGACGCCGCCCATTATCGCGCGCCAGGAGATTTTTGGGCAATTTTCCGCGAGCAATGGCGGGCATACGTCAACGAGATTACTGCAGCGTCTGCCGGAACGATGGCGCCGGATTCTCGGCGGAAACATCGACGACCATACTCGATTGATACCAAGTGTAGACCGGGGTGCCGGCGAGTCTGCCGTAGTTGGCGTTGAAGAATTTCTCCTTGGATTGACCTTCGGGCACCGGATTCGGCAGCAGAGCCATCACCTCACGGAAATGTTCGGTCCTGCGCATCATGTAGTCCGGATCCTTCAGACGCCAGAAGGCTGCTGCGATTCGGTTCGCGCCGTATTCCACGGCATAGTGATCATCGGTGATCTTGTGCTGGCACGCCTGCCACCAGTGACCCAGTTCGTGCACGAAAACCCAGCGATGCACGCCTTCTTCGAAGAGCTCCTCTGGGGTCTGGCGACCTTGCATCATCTCGGAGAGCCGCACGAATCGTGCTTCCTGATCGGGTGGCAGAGTTTGCCAAGCCGAAATGTGCAGAGTGTTGTTCTCATCTTCATATCGTCCGTAGGAAGGCGGGTTGTCGATGACGATTTGAGGTGGAGGGAGGCTGGGCTTGAAACCTTCTGCTTTCACCAGATTCACAAATGAATCGCGCAGGGCCACGAGTTGGGCCATGAGCGCGTCGGTCGAAGCAGTCTGCGACGTCGGTGGAGCGGCTTGCGCGGTCGAAATGACCGGGAAAATGGCGGCGAGCAGAATCAGGCAGACGGATCGTGTCGCGTAGCGGTGAAATTCCATCTCTTTCTCCATCGACGATTTGAGTCGCGAATGATATCACGTTGGTCGAAGAGACGCGGTTTCGCTGTGTGATCCGGCTTATAATCTGTGCCATGCTGGCTGGCCCCCGTCGTCTCGCTGTCGCGATTTGTTTTGCATTCCTGTTCACAATTGCTCCCTGGAGCCGATGTATGGCCGCGGAGATTGCGTCGTGGCACGGCATTTTGCGAGATGCGGCGGGTCACGTGGTGGAGGATGCGGCGATTGTGCTGCATGCGGTTTCCGGTGATCGCGAGTATACGGTGAAGAGCTCTGCCAGCGGACAGTTCGCCTTCGTGGAAATCGCCAGCGGGAGCTATACGCTGCGCGTGACGCATGACGGCAAGACCTGGAATACTGCCAACCCCGTCGTGATTGCGGATGGCGTAGCGCTTGTTGCGGCGCTTGAACTGGCGATACAGGGACAAGTCGTGCGCGTGGTGATCGGGGGAGAAGCCGCTGCTCCCCAGGGCAGCGGCGGCCAACATCTGTCGAGCGATGAGGTGTCGAGTTTGCCGCTGAATACACGCGATTTCAGCAAGCTGCTGCTGTTGGCGGCCGGAACGATGACCGACACGAATGGCGCGGCAAACTTCACTCAGCAATTTGCGGTGAATGGGCAGCGCGGGGTCACGTCGGTATTTGCGACGGATGGGGCGGATACGACCGACCCGGAATTGGGCGGCGCGACTTTCGCGAACTTCAACGTCGATGCGATTCAGGAAGTGCAATCAAGCTCCGGAGTGATGCCGGCGGAGATCGGGCACGGGGCGGCTGGATTCACGAACGTGGTTACGAAATCCGGCGCGGATCAGGTACATGGAAGCGCGTTCGAATTTGTGCGCAACGCTGCCTTCGATGCGCGGAATTTCTTCGACCATTCGACCGCTATCGATCCGCGCCGGATACCACCCTTTGCGCGCAATGAGTTCGGCGTAACCAACGGGGGACCGGTTGTGCTGCCACGAATTTATGATGGCCGCGGCAAAACGTTTTATTTTGGCGAGTATCAGGGTTTCCGGCAGGTCTTGGGAACAACCCAGGTCTTCCCCGTGCCCACGGCAGCCGAGCGGCAAGGAATCGACACGACCACATTTCCCGGCGATACGTTAATGGTGCCCGTGAGCCCGGCCATCGCGCCGGTGCTGGCGCACTATCCTTTGCCGAACGAACCGCAGGGCCCCTACGGAGCGCGTACCTACGCGGCTTCTTCAAAAGTTGTGACCGATACCGACCAGTTTTCGGTCCGCGTCGATCACAAGATTTCGGAGAAGGCCACGCTGTTTACGCGCTTCAGCCTGAACCAGGTAAATGGTCCAACAACGAATCCGGATCAGACCGCGATTGATCCCGATTTCGGCGTGAAGTTTTTCGATCACCAGCGCAATGTGGCGATTCGCTACTCGCGCACGGTCTCTCCGCACCTGAGCTTCACGACGGCCTTCGGGTATATTCGCAGCACGCCATTTTTTCCGACGACGAACCATACGCAGCCTGCCATTGCGTATGGTGACGGGCTGTTTCAGGGTTTCAATTCAGCGGATGGCTCGATCTACGGATCATTCGGGAACGTCTACCAGTTCAAGCATGACATGAGCTACGCGCACGGCTCGCACACATTCAAGTGGGGGGCGGAAGTACGGTTGAACAAGGATGCGACGATCTTCGGTACGAATCCCAACGGTTTGTATACTTTCGGCGGTGGAACCGCATACTCACAGGTGGCGATTACGTCGGCGAGCGGCCAGCACAATATCGCACCGGGCGATCCGCTGCCGGATGCTCTGACGGGCTTGCTGACGGCAACGCCGTATTCGTACACGATCAGCGCGGTCGCGGGCCAGACGCCAGGCGGCGACAGGTTTGACGAAGCGGCGGTGCGACGCGAGGCCTACAATTTTTATTTTCTCGACACGTGGAAGGCAACTCCGCGTTTAAGCGTCAACTACGGCCTGCGGTACGAAGTGAACAGCCGCATCAAAGAGGCCAACAATCGAACGTCGATTATCCAGCCGATTGGCCCGGACGGTAAACCGACGGCCTCCTTCGTTACTCCAGGCACAACGCAAATTTATCTTTACAATCCGCAGCCTGTGTATCCACTCGATGGGAATGGCTGGGGACCGCGTGTTTCCGTCGACTATGCGTTGACCGCGCACACGACTCTGCACGCTGGCGGAGCGATTACCACGATCCTCCCCAATTTGTGGCAAGACAATTTCGTTACCGGCGCGTTTCCGCTGATTTTCCAGCCGCTGATCACCGCGCTACCGGATGTGCCTGTGCCGTTCAGCAATACGGTCACTCCCGTAACGCTTCCGACCGTTTACAACACGCAGGGCCAGCCTCTTTTTCCCGGCGGCGACAGCTCCAAAGTGGCGCCCAACACTCCTGTTGATCTGCAGCGTTTTCAGAACGATCTGGCGGCGATGACGCCCGGGCATGAAGTCCAGCTGTTCAACACGGGAAGCATCTCTCGCGATTTCCGCAATGGATACATCGGCACGTGGACGGCGGGAATCGACCATGATTTTCACGGCGTGAAGCTCAGCGTCGCTTACGTGGGCACAGCGGGAATTCACCTCGCAAGCGTGTTTTCGCCAAATGGCTATGCCGGCGCCGATCCGGAGTTCGCTCCGTTTACACAGTTCAATGCCGCGGGGCACGCGATCGGAGGTTTCGGGCCGGAGGCGATTATGACCACGAGTTCGCACTCCAGCTATCACGCGCTGCAAACGAGCCTCAATGAAACTTACTCGCGAATCGGCCTAAGCTTGCAGGCGAGTTATACATTTGCGAAATCGATCGACGACACCAGCGCGGTCCTCGGCGGTTTGCCGGCAAATGCCGGAGTAATCCTGCAAACGCTGCCGCAGAATCCGTTTAATCCCGAGGCCGACAAAGGTCCCTCGACGTTTGATGTGAGACACGCGTTCTCGCTGAGCCTGATCCAGTCCTTGCCATTTGATCGGGTGAGCTTTCTGCAGCCGCTGGGAAATCGGATTACGGCCGGATGGCAGTTCCTGAATATTACGTCCGTGACCAGCGGACCGCCTTTCACGGTGTATTCCGGCATCCAGCAGACCGGCGTTGGTGCGGGCGGAACGGACCGGCCCGACTTGGTCGCGATGCCCGATTTCTCGACGAGCCGCACGATACGCGAGGACTATTTCGGGCGAGGCGCGAACAACAGCTCGTTCTTCTCGATTCCCATCAATCTTCCCGGAGGCACGGGTCCAAATCAGGGCTACTTCGGAGCGCTTGGCCGCAACACCTTTCGCGGACCGGGCTTTCGCGATCTCGACATGGCGCTGATTAAAGACACTTCATTCGGCCATCGGGGAAAAGGCGAACTGGGTATCGTGGAATTTCGCGCGGAATTCTTCAACATATTCAATATCGTCGATTTCGGATTGCCTTCCAACACGGTACGCGGCACGGGATTCGGCACGATCAGCCACACGGCAGGACCATCGCGACAGATTCAGTTTTCGCTGAAATTAATTTACTAAACGCTTCGATTGCCGGCGCTAGAAGCTCGCGCTCATATCGCTGGAAGTGCCGCCTGCAGCGGGAACGTAGCATTTCAGGGTGTAATCCATGACCATGCGATCGGCGTTGAAGCGCCAGCCGAGCGTGCGGATGGTGCGCTTCATTCGCTTGATCCAACCACGCGGCAGCCCGTCACGATCGCGCTGGTAATACAACGGAATCACTTCTTCGCGGAGCACGCGGTATAAGTCTTCGCCGTCGCGCGTGTCGTGAACGTTCATGTTGGTATGCGTTCTGCCGGTGCCGATGGCGAAGCCGTTGTGGCCGTCGTATGCTTCGGCCCACCAGCCGTCGAGCACGGAAAGGTTTAAGCCGCCATTCAAAACCACTTTTTGCCCGCTCGTGCCGGAAGCTTCCAACGGCCTTCGCGGATTGTTGAGCCAGACGTCGACGCCCTGCACGAGGTGGCGGCCTACATTTATATCGTAATCTTCCACGAACACGAACCTGTCGGCGAACTGCGAGTCGCGCATCATCTGAGCGATTTGCTGCAAGACTTTTTTGCCGGGCTCGTCCAAAGGATGCGCTTTACCCGCGAACACGAACTGTACCGGGCGTTTGGGGTCGTTGACCATGGTTGCGAGCTTTTCGATGTCTGCCAAAATTAAATTAGCGCGCTTGTAGGTCGCAAAACGCCGCGCAAATCCGATCGTCAGCGCGTCGGGGCTCAAGAGACCCCCGAGGCGGATGCGCGTTTCCGCGGATTCTCCGCGAATCTCGGCTTGTTTCATGGCGCGACTGCGCACGAATTCCAGCAACTGCAATTTCAGGCTGAGATGTGTCTCCCACAACTCGCCATCGTCTACGTTCTCGATGCCTTCCCAAATGCGCGCCTCCGCGCTGTGCTGTTGCCAGCCGGCGCCCAGGTGGCGGTCGTACAAACGAGACATTTGCGGCGCAAGCCACGACGGCACATGCACGCCGTTCGTGATATGTCCGATGGGGACGCGGTCTTCCGTCTTGCCGGGATTCAGTCCCTTCCACATCGCGCGCGACACTTCGCCGTGAAGCGCCGAGACCCCATTCGCACGGCGCGCGATTCGCAAGCCCAGCACCGTCATGCAGAAATCTTCGTCCTTGTTCCCCGGATTTTCGCGCCCCATATCCATCAGCCGCTCGCGAGACAAACCCAAGCTTTCCCGTAAAGGCCCGAGGTGCTCTTCAATTAAATCGGCGTTGAAGCGGTCGTGGCCCGCGGGCACCGGCGTGTGGGTGGTGAAAACCACTTCGCGCGAAACACCCGGCATCGCCACGTCGAAACTCAAGCCCTCCTCCTGCATGCAACTGTGAATGGCTTCGAGCACCACGAAGGCGCTGTGACCTTCGTTCAAATGCAACACTCCGGGCGTAATCCCCATTGCTTTCAACGCGCGAAATCCTCCAACGCCAAGCAGCAACTCCTGCCGAATTCGTATCCGGCGGTCTCCACCGTAGAGTCGCGACGTCAGCTCGCGATCCTCCGGCGCGTTCCCCTCCACGTTGGAATCAAGCAGCAACAAATCGCAACGCCCCACCTTCACGCGCCACACGCGAGCTCGAATGCATCCCATGCGCGTTTCGATCTGTACCGTGACCGGTTCGCCGTTTGTCCCGATCGCATGCTCCATCGGCTGCTGATTCACATCGGTCTGAATGTATTCTTCCTGTTGCCAGCCTTCCAGATCGAGCCGCTGCCGAAAGTATCCCTGGCCATAGAACAGGCCAATACCAACCAGCGGAATATCCAGATCCGACGCGCTCTTGATGTGATCGCCCGCCAGAATACCCAGGCCGCCGGAATAAATCGGCACCGACTCGTGCAGGCCGAACTCCGCCGAGAAATAGGCAACGGGACGCGGCCGCAATACGCCCGCGTACCGCGCACCCCAAGTGCGATCGGCCTCAAGATATTCCAGCTGACGCCGGTACGCATAGTTGATCCGGCTGTGCAGCACTAGCTCCGCCGCGCGCCGCTCGATTCCCGCCAGCGGAATGTCCGCGAGCAGCGAAATGGGGTTGTGATTGCATTGCCTCCAAGGCACCGGATCCAGGTCGCGAAACAGGGCCACCGAATCGTGATCCCAGCTCCACCACAAATTGCGCGCCAGGGCCCACAAGCGCTCTTGCACCGGAGCAATGAAGCGATCCAGGCTTCGCGCTTCGCTTACAACTGGCGCTACCTGCGCCGCCGCAGCTACGAGCATGCGAACTTCGGCCTCACGAAATTTGCGCGCCTCAGCCGTCTGCACGATCAGTACGCCCTGCAAAACACCTCGGTCGATCAGCGGCACGCCGAGAAATCCCTGGTACCCGTCCTCACCGGCCTCACGAAAATATTTAAATCGCGGATGCTTCTTTGCGTGCTCTAGCGCGAGTGGACGTACTTGCTCCGCCACCAGACCCGCCAAGCCCTCATTGAGGGCCATCCGTAAAGTCCCCACGCATTGCGGGCGCAGCCCCACCGTCGCCGCCAGCACCAGGTTCGCTCGATCCGGCTCCAGCAGATACACAGAACACACATCGGTCTTAAAGCGCCCGGCAATCAACGCTACAAGGTTGGTCAGTGTTTCGGCCGGCTTGCCCGCGTCCTTGGCAAGATTGCGGATCTCGTCTACGGTCAGGACGTAGCCGTCCTCGCGCACGTTGGTAGTAGTTTGGCTCAAGCTAGTGTTCCCTTCACGATTGGCCCATCACTGACAGTCCATTCATCGCAACGATCCACAAATCTACCTGAAACATTTTAAGTCCACCCGCTGGACGATCTGATTTTAAATTCTGATGGCGTTCATTCAAAAGAATGCTGCGATCAATTAGGCGTTCCGATTCGGGTTCCGGCAGCAAATCTGAGCCGTGTGCTGAATTCACGCTGGTTGCAGCACCAGCACGTCATATGGTCTGAGGGAAACTTTTTCCGCAATCGTCGTCCCCGTCAATAAATCGGCAAAACGTCCGGGCAGGGTGACTTCCTTCGAATCCGCGGTGTGGTTCAGCAGAAATACCCACTGCTTATCACCTGACTTTCGGGCTGTGATTTCTACACCTCGCGGCACGCCGAACGACGACTTAATCCCAGCGGTACCCAGTAAAGTTGCCAAAACTCTCGCCAGGCTCGCAGGATCCAGATCCGCTCCCAGATAGATTGCCTTGCCCTTGCCGAAGGAGTTGACTGTGATCGCAGCTTCCCCCGCGTAAGGTCCCGTATATGTTGCCAACACCGAGGCGGAAGCAGGTTGCAAAAGATCTGCCCACAATTCACATTCCGCATCGGGACCCGCCAGCTGCGAAGAAAATTTCACGCCGATCTTCTCGCTGTAAATTGGTACATAGTCTTTCACCGTCACGCCCATCACGTCGCGCAGCAAACCCGGCAACGGGGTTCGGACGATCTGACTGCTCCCATCCTTCACGCCCAGCCGGAAACTCGTCACGAAAAGTCCGCCGCCATCGATAAAGCTGCGAATTCCCGCCGCCTGTTTTTCTGACAAAACATACTGAAGCGGCGCGAAAACCGCTTTGTAACGCGAGAGATCGGCGTCGGCACGAATAATATCGATGCCCGTATGCGCGCCGGCGATGGACGCATACCACGAAATCAGGTGCGATTGGTAGGTGAGCTTGTTGTTCCCCGGCTGTATCTGAAGCGCCCAATCCGAATCCAAATCGAAGACCAGTGCCAAGTCAGCCGAATACGACGACTCCAGCATTTCTCGCCCCAGCGTTTTCAATTCTTTGATGGTTTGCTGGATTTCGTCGAAGCCGATGCTCTTTGATCGGTCATGATTCAACAGCCCATGCCAGTATTCTTCGGCGCCAAAAGTGGCCGTATCCCAGCGAAAATAATTTACGCCCATCGCCCCGTGTGCGATCGCCTGATACGTCCACAGCCGCAACTGTCCCTTATGGGGTTGCGGAGCGAAAAATCTCTGTCCCGCCTTGCCGGATTGCTCTTCCATGATTAAGTAAGGCTTACCATCTTTCACGCAGCGCATGGAGTCATGTCCGAGCGCCATCACGGTCGGCAATATCTCCGGCGGCATACCCTGGCTGAAGATTTGCGCGAAGCCTGGGTAGTTGTCGTGGCAGACAAAATCGAGGTTCCGATACAGCTCGCGCAGATCGATGGTGTCCAGCGGCGCTCCCACATTGTTGGTGGTGACAAAGTGGCGCGGGCAGGTCTTGCGCAGCATTCCCAATTGCTCTTCAAGAAAAGACGCGTTCGCGAAAGACTGATAGCGATCGTAGTCCAGCGCAAGTCCCGGATTTGGATCGCCGTTCGAAGGCAGCGGCACAGGTATTTGGCCGAAGTCCGTGTACACCTGGCTCCAGAACGCCGTGCCCCACTTCGAATTAATGGCGTCTAGCGATCCGTACTTGTTGCGAAGCCAGTCCTGAAAGCCCGCGCGGCAATATTTGCAGTAGCACCGGCCCCACCGCTGCAGCGTGAATTCGTTGTCGATTTGCCAGCCGATCACCCCGGGGGTGTCCGTGAACGCGCGCGCCATTTCCGATGCGATGGCCAGCGACAATCGCCGGTAGACCTTGTTGGAGGGGCAGGTGAACCGCCGTCCTCCCGGAGAAATCGTCATGCCCTCGTCATTCACCATCAGCACTTCAGGATATTTAGCGGTGAGCCAAGGCGGAGGCGCCGCAGACGGCGTGCCCAAGATGACGGCGATGCCGTGCTTCTGCAGAATGTCGATCGCGTGACGAAGCCATGCAAACTCAAACTTGCCCTCCGACGGCTCCATCAAAGACCACGCAAATTCCGCGACGCGCACGTTGGTAATTCCAAACTCCGCCATCATCCGCGCGTCTTCTTCCCATAACGACTCCGGGGTCTGATCCGGATAGTAGTCAACTCCCAACAGCAGCGGAACGCCAGGAGTCGCAGGCGCCGCATTATCCCCGACCTCGCGCGACCAAAGCGCCGGACCCGCGACAACAGCAGCTACAAAGCCGCCCGCATTTGCCAAAAATATTCGCCTCGTGAACACGTTTACTCGCTACCTCGCATCTAGAAGCTCATTCGAAACTACGGTCGGAGCCAATAGGCAGACAGGTGCCTCGCCATCTTCCATGTCACTCGCAGACTTGTCAAGAAAACCGGACGAAGCCGAGTGGGCGATACACCCGGAGTGGCTTATGCTTAGCTTTCTCGGCGAGATTGGAGGCAGTCCATGAATAACGCGGTCGCTTCTAGACGTGCTTTTCTCAAATTGGCCGGAACAGTTGCCGCCGCTGAGTTTCTTCAGCCTGCGTTCACAGCAGGCGCGCTGAAGGCGAACGCATCAAACGCGCTTCCAGAAGCAACGTCCCCGGACTACACCCTGCGCATCGCTGCCGCTCCGATTGAGATCGCGCCAAACCAGATCGTCTCGGCAATCACCTACAACGGTCAGTTCCCCGGCCCGCTCTTGCGCTTCAAGGAAGGCCGCCAAGTCGTCGTGGACGTCCACAACGACACGGATACGCCGGAACAATTGCACTGGCATGGACAATTCGTCCCTGTCGATGTGGATGGGGCCGCTGAGGAAGGCACCCCTTTCATTCCCGCCCACGGCATGCGCCGCCTCGTGTTTACGCCGCGTCCCGCGGGCCTTCGCTTCTATCACACCCACAACCGCGCAGGCGCCGACCTTCACGCAGGCCAATACAGCGGCCAGGTGGGTCCGGTGTATATTGAACCTACGCACGAGCTCCGCAGACTATGACCGCGAAGTCTTTCTGGTCTTAAAAGAGTTCGAACCGTCCTTGAGTCGCGGGGGCGATATGGCCATGGATTTCCTCGCTCCGGCCACGGAGGACAAGACGCTGAAGGAGGCCGGCGAGTCCGCCATGAAAGCGTCGCTGGCCAAGGGCTCGCCGCATGGCTATGAGGTCGGCTATCGCTACTTCACCATAAACGGCCGCATGCTGGGTCATGGTGAACCGGTCCGCGTGAAAACCGGCGAGCGTGTGCTGTTTCATATACTCAATGGCAGCGCAACGGAAATTCGCAGCCTGGCTCTTCCGGGTCATACCTTCAAGGTCATCGCGTTGGATGGCAATCCAGTCCCGGTCCCCGTGGACGTTCCGGTGCTTTGGCTGGGCACCGCCGAACGCATTTCCGCAATCGTAGAGATGAAACATCCCGGCGTGTGGGTGATGGGTGATCTGGCAGACGATGACCGTTCTCATGGCATGGGCATCGTGATTGAATACGCCGGCCAGGCTGGCAAGCCGCAATGGATCAAGCCCAGGCCTTTCCACTGGAATTATGCGCGACTTCGGCAAGGCCGGCGGCACGACCACTGCGCCGGATGAAACCATCGACATGCTTTTTTTCAAACGCAACGCCGCCTTAGAAGGCTTTAACGAGTGGACCATCAACGATGTAGCCTTCTCGATGGAAAATCCGGCACCGATGTTCCACGTGCGGCAGGGAAGGCGCTACCGTCTGCGCATGCGCAACGCCAGCGACGATATCCATCCCATTCATCTTCATCGCCACAGCTTTGAATTGATCAAGCTTGCGGGCCAAGCAACGGCAGGCATAATGAAAGACGTCGTCATGGTCGGCGGCTATCAGGAGGTTGAAGTGGATTTCGTGGCCGACAACCCTGGCCTAACTCTGTTCCACTGCCATCAGCAACTCCACATGGACTACGGTTTCATGGCCTTGTTCGACTACGTCTAAGCTCGTGGCCTCAAACAACAATTTGACGGCGTCTCAGGCGACAGCCGAGGAAATGCGTTCTCGCGCGTCTCCCTCAGCCATTTTTTGGAACTTCCTCCGCCTCGGCTGCACTTCGTTTGGCGGTCCCATCGCGCACCTGGGATATTTCCGCAACGAATTCGTCTTTCGCCGCAAGTGGCTGGACGAATCGGTCTATGCCGACATCGTCGGCCTCTGCCAGTTTCTACCCGGCCCGGCAAGCAGCCAGGTCGGCTTCACCATCGGCCTTCTGGAAGCTGGTGCTCTCGGCGGTCTCGCGGCGTGGGCCGGATTCACGCTGCCGTCAGCCCTACTGATGTTCGCGTTCGCCCGCGGCCACAACCTATTCTCGGGCCGCTTGGGTCTCGGCATTGTGCACGGGCTCGAATTGGTAGCCGTCGCGGTCATCGCACAGGCTGCTTTTGGAATGATGCGCACGCTCGCGCCCGACCGCATCCGCGGAACCATCGTCGTCATCGCCGCAGCGATCGTGCTGCTCTCGACGCACGGACCAAGCCAACTCATCGCTATCGCCACGGGAGCACTGATCGGCCTCTTTTTCTGCCGCGACACAAACACACCTGTAGTGCAACCCCTAAGGGTCTCTATCACCCGTACGGCTGCGGTAATTTCGCTAGTCATCTTCGCCCTGCTCCTGGTCATTCCTCCGGTTCTTTTGCTGCTCGCCCCGAATCAACCCATCCGCTTGTTTCAAGCCTTTTATCGAACGGGCGCGCTGGTATTTGGCGGAGGCCACGTCGTATTGCCTCTGCTCCAATCCGCTACCGTCACCCCTGGTTGGGTCAACAACGATGTGTTCCTGGCCGGCTACGGTGCCGCCCAAGCTCTACCCGGACCCCTCTTCACCTTCGCAGCGTACTTGGGCGCGGTTGTGCAACCAGAGCCACATGGGACTCCAGGAGCAACCATCGCTCTCCTGGCCATATTTCTCCCGGGACTATTGCTCATCCTGGGCATCTTGCCTTTTTGGAATCGGTTGCGCTCAAGCGCCAGAACGCGCGATCTGTTCGCCGGCGTCAACGCAAGCGTAGTCGGGCTTCTCCTGGCCGCTTTGTACCAACCAGTGTGGACCAGCACGGTCCACAAACCCTCCGACTTCGCAATTGTTCTGGCGGCTTATATCGCGCTCGCAGTGGGGAAGGCCCCGCCCTGGGCCGTGGTCTGCGCCACCGCCGCAGTCGGCGGCGCCGTATCTCTTTTTGCTTAAACTGATTCGCCTGCTTGGTCGCGCGGAATGAAATATCAAGCCGCCGGCGCACTCTATCGCAGCGCGATCTTCGGGAAGTCCGACACCGGTTGAAGCTTGCCCGTCGCCGCCCAAAGTAAACCACCAGTAGCTGTTGCAAAGTCTCCGATCAATCGACAGCATTAAAAAGAGTTGCGCTAGTTCGTTTTGTAATTTCGTGTTCTTTGGTTAGCACTGCAGCACCAAACCCCGCCACGGCGTGTAACCCTCAACTGTGTTCACCTGTCGACCCACCCAGGCGCTGCGACCACCACGTCGACCCGTGGCGCGACGAACACCTCGTTCCTGGGCCCATCCTCACCGTATATAGCCCCTTTGCAGAGGGTCCCATCTTTGGCGGCCGCCTTTTATCCGTCCGTAATTCCTTATTCGCTCTTCCGCGGCACGCGCACCATTCGCATCATAGTACGGCAGATCAGCTCGACACCGGCTGAAAATCCTCGTCGTCGCCAAAGGTAGACCGGGTTCGTGTCAGCGATCCTAGCAGGATCGCCAGATCAAGATCCTTCGAAACGTCGGGAGGAAGCCGAGGTTGTCGCTTACCTCGACGTCCATCCCGGCGAATGTCCACGGCGACGCTGCGTGATCGACTGGAAAACCACCGCGCTCAGTCGGTATCCGGAAGATCCCGTGAGGCTTGCTTTCGCTCGATCCCCAACTCATCTGCTACTCCTGGATCAGCGGGATACCGGATGTAGCGATGATCGTGTTCGTGCGCAAGCATGCACCGGAGATCCAATACCTGAGGGCCTCGATCTCGGAGGAGCAGCGTCGGGAATTCGGCCGGATGGTTGAGACAACCATCAAGCAGATCGAGGTAGGTCAGTTCAATCCCCACAGCGGAATCCGGTTTCCGCAAAACGGCTGCGTGACTTGCTCACATCTAGGGCTTTGCCTGAACAACGAGCAGTTCATAGCTGCCAACCTTATCCGCAAGGCAGGAGCGAGCGACCTTGATTGGCTTGACGAGCTTGTGGACTAACGGACGATCGGCCGTGGAACCCGGACTCGACCGTCGGCGCGCCGTCTTCGTCCTAGGAAGGATCGACGAGATCTTGAGCTGGGAAAAGACGAAAGAACAAGAACGCGACGTGCGTTTTGTCGAACTCGGGGAATATTTGTGCGAAGTTCGGTCCAAGCAGTTTTGGAGAATGGAGAAACTGAACTCATTTGATGCCTTCCTGGAGAAACGGTTCCCTGAATCGCGTCGAAAGGCTTATTACTTGATGGCGATCCACGAGAATCTCACACGAATTCCGAAGCAACACCTTCGGGAAGTAGGCTGGAGCAAAGCAGTGGAACTGGTGAAGGTGGCACGAAGGGACGGAGAAAAGTTTGATTGTGCAACCTGGTTGCACAAGGCCAAGGATATGCCGAAGGAGGGATTCAAGAGCGAGGTTGAGCGGCACCTCACGGGAAAGGAGAGCGAGCCTTGGGAGATTATCTACTTCAAGCTCTACAGGAGTCAGCTGCCCATCGTCGAAAAGGCCCTCGAAATAGCTGCTCTGATGCTGGGGACGGACAAATCTCGGGGCTATTGCCTGGAGATGATCTGCGCAGATTTTCTCGCGGGCGCGAGTCAAGATGAACTTCAACCAAAGACCAAACCGACTGGGCCAAATTCATGATGGCTTTACGTCAGAGGGAGCCTCGACTAAAACTTGATCCAGAAGAGTATTGTGCGCTCCGGAACCAGGTGCTCGAGCGGGATGGATGGCGTTGTCAGAATTGTGGTTCTTTACGAGACTTACAGATCCATCATTTGAAACCTAGAAGTCAACTCGGTAGCGATCTCTTGCAAAACCTGATTGCGCTCTGTGCGGATTGTCATGGAAAACTCCATGGAGGCCGTTTCTAGCCAAAAGAGTCTCTCGATGTTTATCCCTCGGCGAGTACCTACGCGTTCTTAGACGTCGCTCTACCTTCGCTCGTTCAGCCTTTCGGTTAAGACGTTTGCGTGCCGTGGCCACGACTTAGCAAACCAATCCTCTCTTACAACTGGAGCTGTGGAGTAGCTGGAATACAAAGCTTAACGGCTACCGCGCCCAAACTAACTCCAACAGCCGCTCGGTATTTTATTTGCCAAGTTACAGCAGATGCCAAGGACAGCCGCCCAATCAAGCTCACTCGTAAGACTTCACCGCATCCAACAACTGGACTCCTATTCCGAATGAACGCGAGCTCGCAAACCCACAGTACACCGTGCTTAGGGCTGCGATTCAAACTAGTTACATCCAGCAACCGGTATCCCGCCCCGCACATAAACTGCACCACGCGCGCAACCGAATTCTCGTAATCGGAGCAAACCGCAGCCTCCACCAGAAACACCTCGGTCTTCCCAAAAAGTTCCGAAGCCCCGGCCAGCACTTTCAGATCAAATCCCTCGGCGTCGATCTTCACCATCTCCGGGCAAGGCAACCCGCTCGCCCCCACAATCTCATTCAAAGTTTTCACCTCGACGGGAACGCGCCGCAACCCTGCGTCCCTCGCCTCTTGCTCGCTCAAGCTAAGCGTGCTGCTATCGTCCCGCTTCGCAATCGTGAACGGCAGCACCCCCGCGAGATCACCAGCCGCAGCGTTCACCCAAACAATCTTGGACCCGCGCCCCACAAGATCCTGAATATCGCGCTTCAACTCATCCTGAGGCTCCACCAACGTATAGTGCGCATCCGGAAAAAATGCGATCGCCTCGCGCGTCCACAACCCATGATTCGCGCCCACATCCACAATGTGCCGCGGCGAAAATCCCAGCCTCTTCAGCGCGGCCAAGAGCGGCCCAAGCCGTTCGCTAGCTCGAGGCCCGACACCAGCATCGTCCTCGATGCGGACCACCCGGTACCCAAACGTTTTGAATAAGGAATGAATCGCCCGCTTCATCGCGTCATCACAGCCAGTACAAGATTCCCCCGCAGGCGAGGAACCTCCCAGGTTCTTGAAGGGTCGGCCCTTCCTCTCCGTCCCTAGCCCGGGTCGCGCCACGGTCACGCCCGCCACGCTATCGCTCCCACCGCACCCTTACGCACTCCCAACCAATGCCGCACCGGCCGCGTCAAATTCAACAACCCAAACCAAACCCAATACAACACCCCCACCGCATACTGCCGAGCCAAAATCCACGCAGCCCCATAATTCCGCCGAATCCCCCGACTCGTAAGCAAATGCGAAGCATTCGCCAAAGTGGCAAACTTCCCATAATGTAACCGGTAATTCTCCTGAGCCTCCTCACCCTCCCAAACTCCCTTTTCCCCCTCCGGATGGTACCCATAGTCATGATTCTGATGCACGGCCCGCACCACCCGCGAAGCATCTACCACCGGCACCCCAATCGATAGCGGATACCAAAGCAGCCAGTTATCCCAACCAGGCCGCCCCACCACAAACTCCGGAATCTGCTGATAGTAAAGCCCCCGCGAAAACACAAAGTAATCGATCCACTGAGGCGGCCGCCGCCGACCCGTCTCCACAGCCAACCGATCCAACACTCTGTTCCCAATCGCCCGAAGAAAAATCAATCGCACGACTCAAATCCACATCCCACCGCCGCCCAGCCATCAAAAACCGCTTCTCCGCCATCAGCCACCCGCCGGACCCCCCGCAAAAAATCCGCCATCAAAATAATGTCGCAATTCACATGACAAACAACCTCATGCCGAGCCGCCACCTGCGCCTGATCATAAATATCTGCCAAATATTTGGTCCCATACCGGTTCCGCTTCACCGAAGTGATATGCCGAATCCGAAACTCCGCGCAAACCTCCGCCGTCCCCGGATCATCCCCGACCAAAATAACTTCCACATCCGGATGCAACCGCAGCCAGCTGGATATAGCATTTCGCTGAATCACATCAATATGCCCAACAAACGGTTTCGGTGTGGAAAACACAGTCAGCATAACTCTCAACATTCCCTTGTGGGGCGTGACTCGCCCCGCCCGGCGTCAACCCCGTCTCAGCTAACACCGCGGAGCAACAAACCCGCCGCGATTCTCCGCCTCAACTCCTTCGCAACAACCCCTGCAATCCACCCAAAGTCCTCCGATGAATCTCCACTGCCCGCCGATACCCCACGATCAAAGCCAACCCCGCCCCAACATAATTAAAAAGTGTATATCTCCAATTCTGCAAACAAGCAAAAACAGTATTCCGCCGCACCATAAACCAGAACGACCTCCACCTCCCCGGCGGATCCGCCAAAAACTGCGTCGACTCCATCTCCAAAAGCCGCGGCTCAATATACCCTCGCGTATCGATCCCGTTCAGCTCATTTTTATGCGCAGCCATCCAAGCGGCAACCTCCGCCAGCACCACCCGGTACACCGCCACCCGCCGCCGCACCGCTTCCGGCGTAGACTCCGCCCAATCCGCATACGACAGATTCCCCCCGTGCACGCGATACACTGCCAGCGATTCATCGATCGCCAGCACCGGCGCCAGCAGCACCGCCAGCAGTTCGATAAACGCGTCCGCATGAATCCGCATCGATACCGGCATGGGCATCACTCGTTCCAACACCGACCGCCGAAACGCCAGACTCGACGTCGGGTGCGCGCCGAACCGCAGTATCTTTTCTTTGTCGTTGGGAACGAAGCCAGAAATCGCGCTAAACGCAACCCGCGTCTCCCGCAACTTTCCGGATTTGTCATCCAATTCCATTAACCGGTGATAAATCGTCCCCACCTCCGGATGCTTCTCAAATCCCTCCACCATCCGCCGCAGTTTGCCCGGCAAAAAGTAGTCGTCCGCATCCAGCGTGAACACAAACTCCCCTCGCGCCTCCGCAAATCCCAAATTGAACGCCGAAGCCTGCCCCCCATTCTCCTTCCGAAAATAACGAATCGCCCCGCCATACTTCTTCACCCGTTCCGCGGTGTCATCGGTCGACCCGTCATCCACCACCAAAATCTCCACCTGCTCCATCGCAAAATCCTGCGACAACACGCTCTCAATTGCCTGCTCAATAAACCGCCCGTAGTTGTACGCGTCGATCAGCACCGTAATCACGGGTCGCATCGCGCCTCATCTCTTACATCCGGCGTCACGTTATCCACCATCCATAGATAAGTTGCTTACAGTCATGGCTCTCAGTCAGAATGCTCGTGGTCCAGCGTCCTTATACAGGCCGCTGTCCCCAAAACCTCAAAACCCAATGATAGGTGCTCCCATTTCCCAGCGAAACTCAATCTACTGGTGCTTCTCTTTTCTCTGCCTTTCTCTTTTTGTCTACGGTTGCGGCGGCGGCCAATCACAGCAACAGCCAACTACCCCGACCACGCCACCGGTCTCCATCACCGTGACGGTATCCCCGTCCTCTGCCGCTATAAACACCGGTCAAAGTACCCAATTCATGGCCGTCGTCACCGGAAACAATTCCGGCGTCACCTGGGCCGTCAACGGCGTAGCCGGCGGCAACTCGACCCTCGGCACCATTGATCAGACCGGCAAATTCACTGCCCCCTCCGGCACGCAAAGCAGCAAGGTCATGATCACCGCCACAAGCAATCGTCGACATGTCCAAGTCCGCATCGGCTTCCGTCGAAATCGTAGCACCCGCCACCGTCGCCGCCACTGCCAATCCGCAGGTTGCCCTGCTGACCATCGCTTCACCCGACAACAGCAACGTTTCCGTCCAGTTCGGCCCCACCACAAGCTACGGCCTCACCACTTGGACGCAGCCCGCCGCTCCGGCCACCGGTCCGGTCAGCCTCTTCGTCGCCGGCATGCTCGCAAACACTCTCTATCACATGCGCGCCGTCATTCAGTTCAGTGATGGCACTCAATTCATGGACGCCGACCAGGTCTTCACCACCGGCGCCCTCCCTCCCAATCAGTTGCCGGCCCTCACCGCCACAACTACCCCGGGGATGACTCCGCAATCCGGCGTCGAGTTGCTGGACCTGCTCGCTACCCCGCTGGGTCCACTGCGCTTGGCGTCGTTGTTTCCGATCTCAGCGGTAACGTTCTCTGGTCCTACAATCCTGGTCTAACCGGCGGCGTCGTCGCCAATCCCATCAAGTTGCTTCCGAATGGCCATTTCCTCATCATTTTCAGCGGCACGCCCCCCGACGGGCTCGATTCCGTCTTGCAGGAGGTGGACCTCACCGGAAAACTCATCTGGCAAATGAACGCTGCTGACCTCAACGCCGCCCTGGCCTCCGCCACCTGCGCCGGTTGCAACATCACCGTCCTCGGAACCCACCACGACTTTCAGCTCTTGCCCAACGGCCATCTCATCGTCCTTGCCGCTCTCCAAAAGGTTATCTCCGGCGTGACCGTGACCGGCGACGCGATCATCGACCTCGACCAGAATCACAATCCCGTGTGGGTCTGGAATGAATTCGACCATCTCGACACCAACCGCCAGCCCTGTCTGTTTCCCGACTGGACCCACACCAACGCCGTGATCTACTCCGCCGACGACGGCAATCTGATCGTTTCCATCCGTAACCAAAACTGGCTCGTCAAAATCGATTATGCCAATGGTGCGGGCGCGGGCGACATTCTCTGGCATCTCGGCTATCAGGGTGATTTCGCCCTGCAAGGCGTCGCGGATCCCACCGACCCCTCGAACTGGTTCTACGCGCAACACGGCCCCTCGTTTGTCACGTCCAACACGACGGGGAAGTTTTCTCTGGTCCTCTTCGATAATGGCGACGACCGCGTATTCGCCAGCGGCGTCACCTGTGGTGCCGCTGGCCAGCTGCCTTGCCTCTTCAGCACCGTTCCACTTCTCGAGCTCGACGAAACCGCCAAGACCGCTACCGTTGCTTTCAACCCCATAGCGCCCGCCTATTCCTTCTTTGGCGGCAATGCCGAGACCCTCAAAAACGGCAATGTCGAATACGATGAATGTGCCACCACCAGCCCAGCGAACAATGCTGCAATCTATGAGGTCACCCAGACTTCTCCCCCACAGACCGTCTGGCAAATGAAGATTGCCGGTCAGTACGCGTATCGAGGAATGCGCATTCCGAGCCTCTACCCCGGCGTGCAGTGGTAGGCCGCGCCTCTTTCGTAGGCGCGCTCATGGCTAGCTCTCTCCGCGCTCACCAAAGACCTTGGATCGAAGTCCAAGCGTCTTGCGAACCGGTCGTGTAACATCCAGAAACGCGTGCCACACTGGCAACCACACTTTATACACAACGAACTCCTCGATTCTCCGCCGCCAACCGCGGTCGTGAAAAATGTCAGCATGCGTGTGAACCGTTACCAAGAACGAAGCAGGAAACGCCCGAAATCGCAAACCACCCGTTCAACCGCGTCGAAAGCCCCAGTTGCAGACCTTACCCCATTGGTATTCGATGACCGGCGGCCAGTCCGGCCCTCGTCGATGATAGAGGCTATCTATCACCAGCAACCGCCACACACCTCGCACCACTGGAATCGGTTTCACCGTTCGGCTGATTCCCCGCAATACTCGTATCCATCTTCCATGCGCGACGTGATCCAGCTCTTTCTCAATAATCCCGTCACACTCCTGAAGGTAAAGATCCATGTTTCCCTGGCCTAGACCTTCCTCGTGCGACCTCCAGCCGCCAATCGCGGTATCCACCGAATGGATCGCCGCGTGCCGGAAGAAACGCACCCACAACTCGAAGTCCCCGGCCGCTCGACAGGACGTATCGACAAAACCTCCGGCGCGATCCCACAGGCTGCGTTTCCAATACGTCGACTCCTGCTGGATGTTCCGGTTAGCGCCAGCCAGGAATCGATACCGCGACCATCGCTTAGTAGCCAAGACTTGCACGGTCATCCCGCGCTCGCTAAACGCTGTCGGTCTTCCCGTGATCCATTCCACGTTCGGCAAGTCTCGAAAAACGCTTGCAACCACCCGCAAACCACCGACATGCAACATATCGGTCGCATTAAGCCACCCCATGATCTCGCCCGAAGTGCGCTCGAACCCCTTGCGAATCGCGTCGTACATTCCCTTATCCGGCTCGCTGACCCACCCGGAAATCCGGCTCTCGTACTTTCGAATGATGTCGACGGTCCCATCCGTCGAGCCCCCATCCACAATGAAGTAATCCAGGTTCGGATATTCCTGAGCAAGCACCGACCGGATCGTCGCCTCGATATACTCCCTCGCGTTGAATACCGGTGTCACCAAAGCGATGCGCGGCCACTTCTCTTCTGCAAGCCTCATCTGTAGCGCTTGCGTACTTGCGACCCTTTCAGCGGCTACCGACATAGTCCCTGCCGTTTTTGGCGACGCTTGGCCCCGGGGGGCAACGTCGGCTCCGAGGTCAAGCGCCGGGACTCGCGAGGCTTCTATACCAGCGCTCAATACCTTCCGTCGCACGGCCCCGCCACTCATACATGGAAGCATGCTGTTTGTACCCAAAATACAACGCTCCTAGGGCGGTCAAATAGTTCAACGCCGTAAATCTCCAAGTCTGCTGTGAACCACGCCAATAATTTTGGCGTAACAGAAACCATAAGAAGCGGGCGCGGCCCGGCGGGTCAAATTGGAACCAGTGCTCCTGCTGAAGTAACCGCAGCGCCCACACACATTCCGGAGCAACGCCACGCCGGATAAACATCCGTGGCAGCTGCCCATAGACTAGATTTGCCATCTTCAATTTCCGGCGCAATTTAGCCTTGTTCCCCGCGTCGATTGCAAAAAGATTTTGAGAGTGACGGCGATAATAAAAAAGCGGCTCCTCTAACACCAACGTTCCCAGGAACATGGCCGCCACCTGAATTGGAGCGTCGGCCATAAACACCATCTCCTCGGGCAACGGCAGGATCCATTCCAAAACTTTTCTACGCACCGTCAACGCCCCCACTAAAAGAAAACCCCACGCACCAAGCGCGGTACTGGCCGCTTTTGCCGTCGTAAGGCTAACTAGCATACGATGGCTGGGTTGACATGTTCGTACTTCTTGGGTGTCTTCCTGAAACTCATGATACCCGTGTCCCACCGCAGCCATTTGCGGATTTTCTTCCAACGCTTTCAGTACAGTTCGTAATTTCCCCTGAGCCCACCAATCATCTCCATCCAGAATCGTAACGATTTCGCCACGCGACTCAGCAAAACCCAGATTGAACGCTGACGCCTGCCCTCCATTCTCCTTCCGCAAATAGCGGATCTTCGCCCCGTACTTCTTTAGCCGTTCCGCGGTGTCATCCGTAGACCCATCATCCACCACCAAGATCTCCACCCGCTCCATCGCAAAATCCTGCGACAATACGCTCTCGATGGCCTGCTCAATGAAGCGCCCATAATTGTACGTGTCGATCAGAACGCTAACGTAAGGGCGGTTCATGACTAGCTCTCCCGCCGTTCTCGCAAGTTCTTAGACCGAAGCCCAAGCACCTTGCGAATCGGCCGCGTAATATTCAGAAACGCGTGCCACATTGGCAACCACAACTTATATAAAAAGAACTCTTCTATTCGCGGACGCCATACGCGGACATAGTCGTGCGTGTAACGAAAGACATTCGGGTAAATTCGCCCACTTCTTCCTAAGCGATGCGTTGAGGACTTGATGTGCCGGATTCTTTCCAGGCCGCCAATCGCCTCCAGGTTAACCATCGATAGCGCATCGTTGGAATTTCCCATGATTCGCCCGGACGCTACGCTGTACCCATGATTCTGATGCACCGGCACCACGAATGGCGTTCCGTCGACGACAGGCAAGCCTTCAGACAGGGTCTTCCAGATCATCCAATTGTCCCAATAGCAGTGCCCGACCACCAGCGGAGGTATATCCAAATACAAGCCGCGCTTGAAAACGAACAGATCAATCCAGAATTCATCTCGCTGAACTCCCTGCGTCATCGCAAATGTCCGCAAGCGCGCAGCCCACGCAATATCTCCAAAATCGATAGGTTCCGTGATGTCAATGTCCCAGCGTTGTGCCACAAGCAGAAACTGCTTTTTCCACGCCCTCGCTCGTTCAAAACCCCGTCGGAAGTCTTCCATCAAGACAATGTCGCAATTACAGTAGCAAAGGTACTCGTGGCGTGCGATTTCGCTCGCACGCCGAAACATATAGTCCAGCCGATTTCTTCCGGACGCGTGCTGTGCAACGTATGGGTGGTGTACAAGATCAAGCTCAGAGCACACCTGTGCTGCGCCCTCATCCTCTCCGAAAACAATTATCTCCACGTCGCGATCAAGCAGTTTCCAACTCTTCAGCGCATTTCGCTGGATGATTCCGTCATGCCCACGGAACGCTTTCGCCGTCGTAAAGAATGTCAGCATGCTTCTGCCATTTTCGCCTTTGCCGGGCCAGCCGGAAACAAAGCCGCAATCAGGCTAGTCTCGCTTAAACGCGACATCGCTGCCCACCGGGTTAATCGCAAGCTGCACCGCCTCCGTCTGCTCGTTCGGCACCGCTACGAGATTTGTATCGTGAAGGTCGTAATCTGGTTGCAACACGGACAGACTTCCGTCGCCTCGAATGCTGAACCAAACGTATCCCATCTCTCGCATGAAACGAACAGTCTCTCGCGCAGAGTATCCCCACGGCGCCGTCCGAATTTCAGCGATCTCCACGAGAAGCACCGGGCGGGTCCGCGTACTTAGAAGCTTCCTTGCACCTCGCAGTACTTCCAGTTCCGCGCCTTCTACGTCGATCTTAATGAAATTGACAGTCCCAATTTTGCGTTTCCGCAGCCAGTCATCCAGAACCGCGACGTGGACCCGAGTAGGTCGGTATGTACTCGTTTTCAGTTCCGGCGGCCGCAGGCTATTGCATCCGGTCTCCGTTCCTTCCACCAAGAAAAAATCGGCCTCGCCCGCTTCGCTTCCCAGGGCTACTTCATGAACGCTGACGTTCCTGCTCCAGTTCAGAGCTAGGTTCAACCGAAGAGCTTTGCGTTCTCGTGGCGAAGGTTCAAACGAGATCACCCGCCCTCGAGGTCCAACTTTCCTCGAGGCAAGCAGCGAATAGAGACCATGGTGCGCTCCGATATCCAGCACGGTCATCTGCGGCCTGAGAAACCGTTCGACGAAAGCAAGCTCAGCCGCCTCAAACATCCCCGCTTGCACCGGAATTCCAACATGATCACCTAGCGGTATCCAACGAGCACCGAATGATGTCCGCACAGGTCGCGCGATTCCAAGGGCATTTAGCGACTTTTTTAGAAAACGCCGGGCTAGGAGCATGCGCCTGTCCCCATTCAATTTGTTATTTGCCCACGGATGCACTCGCTCACGCGGCTCTTCCATTGCGCCTCATTCCTACTTCGCGATGCTCAGAAAACCCGCTGGCCAAGTTAATTAGACCGTTGCACTCGCTTTACGGAAAGTTCACTCTCGCTAGCGCGATCGGTTCGCAGAAAACGTTAGGTTCTCCTCATGTCCGTCGGTCTCTTTTTCCGTACCGACCAGGGAAAATCCGGCATCCTCAAGGAACGCAACTACTTCCCCCTTCAATGGCGCTCCCTCGTAGAGGGATACCGGAGCAACCCAAACCTCGAGCTTGATCATCCCGATGTCGCCAAGCCTGGCGCCCGCTGATTTGAGTACGGCGAGGTCCATTCCTTGAGTATCAATCTTTAGGAAATCAACCTTCTCTATCTCCAGCATATTCATCAGCGTATCCAATCGAATCGTCGGCACGGTCACGATGGAATCAACCTTCAAGTCCTGTCCCTTCCAGGCTCTCAAGCCGTCCTCCGAGAAGGGGAGCAAAGAGCTAGCGTAATCGTAGGTGTTGACGTAAAAATCAGCGGACCCGTTCTTTTCCGCAATCGCCATTGGCAGTACGACGTAGTTGGACAAACGCCCGACCAGCTTTGAAGCAACACGGAGGTTCGGCTCTAGGGCGTAGACCTTCAGCCCTGGATTATGCCGAGCCTCCAAAAACGTACTCTCGCCGCTGTGAGCTCCGATATCTATCCAAGTTCCTTTGGCTCCATAACGCGTCACGATCTCCGTTCCGACATGGCGCAATGCGCGTCCGAACCAATGAACCGGCCTACCCAACGTTATCGACACCTATGTCCCCTCTGCCCCCACGAATCCTCCGCGACAAGGAGTCATTAAATATGTCGCTCGTGTCGAGATTCCCCGCCTATCTGGACACGCCCTGCTTCACCTCCAATGTTGAGCGCCGGCCTTAGATTAAGGACCCCGGTCCACTCGTCGCGCGGGTATTGATAGGACTCCGTCGCAACAGTCATCTCTGGCACCGCGTCCCACATGTCGAGTTCGCCGGTATCGTCGAACAAACTCACAAGCCAACTATAGCGCCCAGGCCTGAGCGGAAGACTGTCGAACCTATACGACAAATATGTCAGTCCCTGAGGAAATTCCAGGTCATATCCGGCCGAGCCCCACACTAGCTGCCGATCGACACTGAACAGAGCGATGCCGTGAATGGCCTTACGGATGAACTCGCTAGCATCAACGGTGAACCTCACCGTGACCGCGCCCAGCGTGTTCACCTTGTGCGGATCTTCTCCGGTCGGCTCCACAATTTCCCAGCTCAAGAACCTTCCTTTCGTTAGGCTGCGCGCACCAGTGCTGTTGCCATTGCGTTCTCCTCGCGCCATTACGCTTTCATATTCGCTGACTACTTCATGAGCCGACCCAATCATGCGCATCGAGCCCCCATCGATCCACGCCACTCGCTGGCACAACCGCCGGATCTGGTTCATCTGATGGCTCACCAGCACGATCGTCCGCCCGGCCCGCGCCACGTCCCCCATCTTCCCCAGGCACTTCTTCTGAAAATTGATGTCCCCCACCGCCAGCACTTCATCCACCAGCAGAATCTCCGGCTCCAGGTGCGCCGCCACCGCGAACGCCAGCCGCACGTACATCCCGCTCGAATAATGCTTCACCGGCGTATCGATAAACTTCTCGATCTCCGCGAACGCCACGATCTCATCGAACTTCCGGTCGATCTCCCGCTTGCTCATCCCCAGGATCGACCCGCTCAAATACGCATTTTCCCGCCCGGTTAGTTCCCCGTGAAACCCCGTCCCCACCTCCAGCAGGCTCCGCACCCGCCCGTGAATCTCCGCCCAACCCTCGTCGGCCGCGTGATCCGCGACAATATCTTCAGCAGCGTCGTCTTCCCCGCCCCGTTCCGCCCGATCAACCCCAGTACCTCCCCTTCCTGCACCTCCAAATCCACATCGCGCAAAGCCCAAAATTCCTCTTGTTCCGGCCCCCGCAACGAAGCAAACGGCGCCTGAAGAAACCGCGCAAGCGATTCCCGCAGCGTCCCCGAGGACTCCACCATCCCCCGCCGGTACCGCTTTCCCAGGCCCTCGCCCCGAATCACCACCGTCATCCCAATTTTTCCTTTTCTCCACTGCCGGCTGTCAACTTCCGATGCGTCTCCTCGGCGCGACAAAGCTGCTCGCGCCGCTGCTCCGGTGTCGCAAACACGTGCGATTCCCGGAACCGGCCCTGCTCCCGCACGAATACGATATCGGCCTGCAAAAGCGCTTGGTCCAGGGGACGGTATGTGAGGCCATAGATGTCGTAAACCACGAATCCGTATTCCTTCATTTTCACAATCACGTCGTAGAGTTGCGGCCCGCCGACCAACGTCCCGAACAGCGTCGTCTCCAGGACGACGGCCTCGCTCTCCTCCAGCGTCCGCCGTGCCCCAGCCAGCACCACCAATTCCGCTCCCTGCACATCCACCTTGATCAGGCACGGCCCGCCCAGTTTCTTTTCCGCGCAAACCTCGTCGATCGTGACTACCGGCACCTGCCGCGGTGTGCCGTCCACCGCGGTCCCTTCCACTTCCTTCAGCAGACTCGACCCGAACCGGTCCGCGTGTACGTTCAAAGACGCGGTGCCCACGCCCGCCCCCGCCGCCGCAAGGACGTACTGCGCATTGTAAGTTCCGCAGATCTTCTTCAGAAACGGCTCAAACTCCACCAGCGGCTCAATCAGCAAAATGTCCGCTTTCGGAAACTCCTGGTAAAGTTCCGCGGTCTCATAAGCGACACCCACATCAATCACCGTCCGCGGCACAAACCCCAGACTCGAAAGCTGTCGCAGCGCCCCGCGCATACTCGCCCGAGCCACCACGTTTGGCAGCGCTGCTCCCCGCAGCGGCGCCTTCCGGACCTCCAACCCAAACGCACCGAAAAACCTCTTCCCCGCACTCTTAGCCGCCTTCAGCATCCCAGCCTTCTGAAAATCTGGTAGCATCCATTACACGCGGTCCGCAACAGTTCCCTCCACCCGCTGGAAAAACAACAACCCGCCCCCCAAAACCACCAATACGACCACCGCCGAAACCGCCATTTGCGGACCAGGCGCAGATCCATGCCCGGTCAAAGCCCACCGGAACCCATCAATCACCCCAGCCATCGGATTCAACCCATACAGCCACCGCCACCTCACAGGCACCAGCGAACTAGGATACGCCACCGGCGAAGCCAGCATCCAGAACTGCACCACAAAAGGAATAATCGAAGCCACATCCCGATACAAAGCATTCAAAGCCGAGGTCCACAACCCAACTCCCAAAGCCGTAAGCGCAGCCAAAATCACGAACCCAGGCAAAAGCACCACGGTAAGGGGAGGATGGATCCCAAAACTCAAAGTCAAAATAATCATCACCACAAATCCGATCGCCAGATCCACAACGCCGGAACAAACTGCCGCCAACGGCAAAATCAACCGCGGAAAATACACCTTGGTGATGACGTGCTGGTTCGCCACCACGATGTTCGTGCAATTACTAAGCGCCTGCGCAAAGTAAGCCCAAGGCACCAGCGCAGCAAAATAAAAAACAGGATAAGGCAACCCCGAAGAAGGAAGCTTGGCCAACCGCCCAAAGAAAATCGTAAACACGCCCATCGTCATCAAAGGCTGCAAAATCACCCAAGCCACGCCAATGACGGTCTGCTTGTAGCGCACCTTAACGTCGCGCCAAACAAAGAAGTACAAAAGCTCGCGATACTCCCAAACCTCCTGCAAGCGCAGCTCAAACCACCCACGCGGAGGCGCAATGCGCACAGACAGGCGCAGCCCCAGCACCCGAGGCCAAAGCGTGCGTTCCGTGCCGGCAGCCAAAGCACTACCAGCCGGAGGAGGTGTAGTAACCGAAGCCATCAATTTTTCAAGCGCAAAAAAGGGCGCGCAAGCCTCATATACGCTGGGAAATATAGAACTAGAGTAGCAGAGATGCACCTATAGGAAGAGTCTCCCAACCCGATTTTCACCGGCGTAAACACCACGCCGCGATCAGGGCACGGCTTTGCCGTGCCGTAAGCGCTACACATCAACGGGCTTTTAGCCGCGGAGGGCTGTTCTGCCAGTGCTAAGGCGCACTCGGCGCGTTCATCTGCTCGATGTCGCGCTGTTCGATCTGGCGCATCAAGTTGGAACGATGAAAAAGATAATTCCGCGCCATGCCAGAAATCTCGCGCGGCACGACAAAGAATTGGTTGTGAATCATCTCGCTCCAAACGATGGGCCCGCGCGCCGGAACCAGATGCGTCCCCCACTGAAACACGAACGCCATGTTCCAAAGAATCAGGCACGCAACGAGTGAGGACACAACGGCCAGCGCAGTCCGTGAAGAACGGAAGAATGCAGCAGCGCGATCAAACAACACGCTTAGCCCAAGCATAAAGGGAGCCGTCAGCGAAATGAAAAACCGGTTCCCATACGACGAGATTCCATCCCAGTCGGGATAACATGCGATGAGCAAATAAAACGCCAGCACCGCCGCCAAGATTGGAGCTCCGACACGCGGCTCGCGCCGCCAAAATACGAATAGGCCGGCGACCGCGAGAATCACGACCGGAGTCCAAACCAACAGCCCGTGATTGGAGGAAAACAGCACCGACAGAAAATACGGCGACCGCCAAGCCCAAAAGCTCAGGGGAACATATCCCGACTCCAACGCACTCCCGTAAATCACATAACGCGAAATAAAAGTAGGCAGCAAACAGACAACCACGATGAAATTAAACAGCAGCGTGGTTCATAGACAATGCAATTACAGTGGAGCCGACCCTCGACGTATCGTCCGCGCGATGATTTCGTCGCCAGACTCAGTAGACGATGACGCCGCCCGGTGACGTGTGCCGAAACGCGGCGAGATATTGCCGGATGGCTTCGACGACGAGTACGACCAGCACCGCGACGTTGGCGTAGTACACGTTGAGCATCATGCCGGCAATCAACCCAAGAACGCACCATTGCCGCGTGGTGCGTTGATTGCGAGTTTTGTGCCAATACCAGAGGAACAGCGCGACGGCGAATGCGGAATGCGCGTGCGACCACGACGGATCGAAATACATGTATACGGGAAGCGAACTGCTCCACCAAATGGCAATGGTGGCGAGAAACGCCCATCGCTCGTCAACATACTCGCGAGCCACGCGCGCGGAGAGCAGCAGCCCCAGAAAGCCATACAGCGCGGTTCCGAAGGCCATTGCGAAACGGTAAGGCGCAGAGAACCCATCCGCCGCGACGTGTGATCCGAACGCGCGAGCGAGCAACACACCCGCATGTGCGACCAGCAGAAATGGCGCCCAGAGAATCGCAGGTCCGACGGTGAAATGATTGTCGAGATGACCGGTCGACGTGACGAGGAAAGACCTAGGCTGGCCATTTTCGTCGAACCGCGCATCGCGAAAACTGGCGTTGCCGGACCGGTAGTCGCGCTCAAAATTGAGGCTGTGCTCAATCAATGGGGCGCGCGCGAATGCGTAGTAGCCAATGCCATCGCCACGAACCCACGGATTCATCAAGGGCAGCGATACAAGGAAAATAACGAGAAGCCAGCGCTCGCGTCGCGTCAGAGACAAGGCGTCAGACGGCGGAGCCAGCGGCGGCGCGGGGAGTTGGAGCGTGAGCAGGAGTTGGCTCGGCCCTTTGTTGGAAGAAGGCGGCCACGCGGTCGATGATTTCGGTGAGGGGGATGCGCGGGCGGAAGCCAGTGAGTCTTTCGAGTTTGTCGACGCAGGGGACGCGGCGCATCATGTCTTCGAACCCAGGCTCGTAGGCTTTGTCGTAGGGAACGAATTCGATGGGGGACGTGCTGTTGGTGCGCTGCTTCACGAGTTGCGCGAGGCCTCGATGGAGACCTCTTCGGTGTTGCCCACGTTCACGACTTCGCCGACGGAATGCTCGGTGTCGATCAGGCGTACGAGGGACTCGACGGTATCGCGGACGTCGCAGAAGCAGCGCGATTGTTTGCCGTCGCCATAAACGCTGATGGGAGTGTTGTCGATTGCAGCCTTCACGAAATTCGGCAGGACCATGCCATAGCGGCCCGTCTGCCGCGGACCTACCGTATTGAACAGTCGCACGACGATGACGGGAAGCTGCTTTTCCTTCCAATATGAAAGAGCAAGAAACTCGTCCAAAGCCTTGGAAGCGGCGTAGCTCCAGCGGCCTTTTGTGGTAGGCCCGAGAACGAGGTCGGCATCTTCATGAAAGGCACGTTGGTATTTTTGCCGTAGACTTCGGATGTAGAAGCGGTAAGGACGAGTTTGCGCTTCTTGCAAGCAGCTTCGAGGATCCGTTGCGTTCCGTTGACGTTGGTCTCGATGGTGCGAACTGGACTTTCCACGATCAATTTAACGCCGACAGCGGCCGCGAGGTGGATCACCGCGTCGGCATCGTCCACGAGTTCGGCCACTAACTGGCGATTCTCGATGTTGTCCAGGTGATATTCCATGCGATCGGAGCTCTTGAGATGACGAATGTTGTCCATGCTGCCGGTGGACAAATTGTCGAGCAACACGACGCGATCGCCGCGATCGAGCAACCGCTCCGCGAGATGCGAACCGATGAAACCAGCGCCACCAGTAATTAGAAACCGCAAAAATCCCCCTTTAGAGTTCCTGGATGTCGTCGTGATCGCCACGATTGTGGCGGCCATGAGATGAAGATTTGAATACCTCGGCCTCATCGCCTTCATGCGGAGCGCCAGCCGATTCCTGCGGTCCGTAGCCATACGAGTACGGATAATAGCGGTAAGAATAGTAATAGTCGGGGGCGTGCGAATTCACTGCGTTCAGGACTACGCCGAGCAGGCGGCATTTCACGCTGACCAGCAGGTCGCGAGTGCGCGTGAAGGCTTCCTTCGGAGTCTCTCCACTCCGCACGACGAGGAGCACACCGTCGGCCTGCACGGACAAGATGACCGCATCGGTTGCCGCCATGACCGGAGGACTGTCGATGACAATAAATTTGAACTTGGCGCGAAGCTGGGCGATGGCGTCGGCCAGCCGGTGAGAGGACAGCAAGTCCGCGGGATTCGGCGGCAGCGGTCCCGTGGGAATCGCGGAAAGATTGGGAACGGACGGATGCTGGACGGTGACGAGGTCGAGGCTGGAAACGCCGGCCAGGTAAGAACTCAGTCCGGCATACTTTCCGCCGTTCATATTAAGGAGGCGGCCGATACCCGGTTTTCGCAGATCCGCATCGATCAGCAAGGTGCGATCGCCGAGTTGCGCCAAGGTGACGGCTAGATTCGCGGCGGCGGTGGTCTTGCCTTCCCGGGGCAATGCGCTTGTGACCAGGATGACTTGCGGCGGGCGGCCGGCTTGTGACAGGAGAAGTGCTGTGCGCAGGGCACGGAAGGCCTCGGACATCTGGGACTTCGGCAGGTGCTGCGCGACCAACTCGACGTTCCGCGAGTGACCGTTGCCGATGGCCTCTTTCAGAGTCTTGGTGCGGCTTCCATCATGCTTGGAGTCCTCGAAAGCAGGAACCACGGCGAGCGAAGGCAAGCGAGCGAGCGTCTCGACGTCGTCGGGCGTCTTGACGGTGTTGTCCATGTATTCGCGTAAAATCGCCAATCCGATTCCGCCAACCAGGCCGACGAGAAAAGCCAGCGCAACGTTGCGCGCCTTCGCGGGACGCGAAGGGAACGAAGGAATCATGGCGGGATCGACGACGCGAATATTGGAAGACTGCAACGCGGCGGAAATGCCGGCCTCTTTCAGCTTGGTGAGCAAGCCGTCGTAGAGCGCTTTGTCGGCCTCTGCATCGCGTTTCAAGATGTTGTACTGCACCATACGCTCGGACATGAGATTGGCTTCGGTTTTCTGCTGATCGAGGGTATGCGTGAGCAGCTCTTCGCGTTGCTGCGCCTCGTGATATTCGCTACCGAGGCGCACGAGGACCGCGCGCTTTTCCCGGTCGAGATTCTGATCGACCTCTTTCAACTGCGATTGCAGCCGCAGCACCTTGGGGAAATTGGGGCCGTACTGATTGATGGCCTCGGTGTACTGTCCGTTCAAATCGCTGCGCTTGCGCAGCAGGTCCTGCACACCAGCGCTGTCGCGTATCTGAGGAACCAGATCGGCGTCGCCCTGCTTGGCGAATTCGAACAGCGATTGCTTGCGCATGCGATCGCCCTGCGCTTCGATGAGCTGGCGGCTAATTTCGGAGAGACGCTGGGTGGTGAGGTTTTGCTTGTCGTCGAGTTCCCAGATCTGGTTTTTTCGTTCGTAGTCCAGGCGGGCATCTTCGGAATTTTTGACTTTAATTTTGAGTTCGTCGAGCTGATCGGTAAGCCAGGTAGTAGCGGAGGTTGTGGCGTCGTAGTGGCTGCGGCGATTCTGGTCGATGAAGTTCCGGATGTGTGCGTTCACGACCTGCGCGGCTAATTCCGGAGTGTTGGCTTCAAAGCTGATGTCCATCAAGCGACTGTTGGGAACGCGCCTCACGCCGAGGCTTCCGAGAAACGCCCCCAACTCGGGCGGGCGCTTCTGGTTCGCCAGGCTTCCGGTGGCGAGCGCTTCGGACGACGGATCGGAATTTTGAAATTGCGGCTGGCCGGTGAGAACGCCGGTGCGTATGGTCTGCAGGGCCAGAGTTTCACTGGTCAGAATCTTGGACTGCGTCTCGATGTAGTTCTCGACGTCCAACATGTAATCGTAGGAATCGGTACCCTGGAAGGGAAGGATATTGGCGTTCTCGCGGCCGAGTTCGATGCGCGCGGTGGCAACATAAACAGGCTGCATGCGGAAGGTGGCAATCGAAACGATGGTGACCACCGCGAGTATGAACGAAACAATGAGCCATTGATGTTTGCGGAGGATGAGCAGGTAGTCGTAGAGATGAGGCTCACGCGGCGAGAGTTCAAAGGGCGTCCGCACCGCGTGCGAGACGATATCGACGGCTCCGTTCGAAGAGTCGTCGCGAGAAATCATTTTGAAATCGTCGGGCATAGTTAAGAAACCGAAACCAATTTAAGGAACCAGTCGATAGATCAGCACGCTCGTGCTGATTGCCAAAGTAAGCTCCGCGACCCTGATTGCGGTCGTTTTGCCCACGCTTGTGGGGACGTAAAGAATGTCGGAGGGCCGCAGTTGCACATCTTCGGCCTGAAACTTCATCACTTTCTTGAGGTCAACTTCCACTTCGTGTTGCTGACCGGTGCCATCTTTGCGGACGATGACCGCATGATCAGATTTTGCGGTGCGATTCAAGCCACCGGCCAGCGAAAGAACCTTGAGCGCGGTGAGCTGGGCGCGATCGTTGGCAACCGTGTAGCCACCGGGCTTGGTAACCGCGCCGAGGACGTAGACGATTCCCGCGTGCGGAACGGTCACGACATCTCCGGGCAGGATCACGATATTGTTGCTCATATCGCCAGTCTCCAGGATTTGATTCAGGCTGACGGTGATCGTGTTGGCTAGCGCGGGTGGCGTATTTTGGGGGAGGTCTGGCGGAGCCGGCGTCGTGGTCGCTGGGGTGCCGGCGGAGGCTGGAGGCGTCGAAGGAACCGAGGACGAATCCGGCGCCTGCGGAGCGGGATCCTCGGTCAGCGCAGGGGCATCGTTGCCGGTCGCCGGGGGTCTCGGAAGGATCGGACGAGGAGTCGCGTTCCGGACGAGTGATGATGACGTGATCGCCGGCATCGGGAGCGATTCCTCCCGCAGCGGCTATAACATCAATGAGCCGAACCTGGCGGTCGGCTTCGTACACCATGGGACGCGCAACGGCTCCAACGATGGTGATGGGCCGATTTTTCTTTTCCTTCACGGTGACGGTGACTTCGGGGTGCGAGACCAAGCCATTGGCTTCGAGAACTTCCTGGATTTTGCGCTCGGCCTGCATCTCGGTCAGGCCGGAGACGTGCAAGCGCACCGGAACCAAAGGGAGACCGATGGTACCGGTCTGACTGACACGCAATTCGCGGGAGATCTCGGGAACGTCGAAGACCTGGACGGAAATCAGATCGCCGGAGCCAATGACGTAATCGCTGGGAGGCACAGCGGTGTGGGGACCGGCTGCGAGCGCACGAAGCCGGTCATTTGTTTGCTGCGGTGTCTCAACTCGCTGCGCGCGGCTGGAAGGCGCCAGGGTTGCGAGCAAGGCGCAAGCGGTCAGGTGAATGACCAGCGAACGCAATCCTGCTGGCTGCATAGAATAAGACGGCCCCCGTGTTGATTATACAGTTAAAGCGTTGAAGTCAACGAGGATTTCGGGCTTAGCCGTGAAAATGTTGGGAGGGGCCGTCAGCAGATGGGGAAGGGATAACTGCGCCGGTGGCCAGGTGCGCCATCAAGAGAAAAAGGATGGCGTTCGCAGGTATATGAAGGTTGAAATCCACGAGACTGTGTACTAGAAATCCACTACACCCAACAAGACCGGAAAGGTGCAGCGCGGCGGCAAAGGGCTTGTCGCGCTGCAGCAATTGACGCAAAGAAACGAAGTAAAGAATGCCGAGGAACGCGGCACAGCAGAGGCCGCCGGCGATGCCGGTTTCGGCCAGACCTTCGAGATAGTCGTTGTGCGTGTGATTGACAATTTTTCCATCGTAGTTGGTTTCGTAGGCGGGGAATACGGCTTGCAGCGTGCCTAAGCCCGTACCGGTCCAAGGGTGGTCGAGGAAAATGTGCCACGTGTCCAGGCGCATGGAGGCGCGCTTGCCGGAAGTGACTTCGAGCGATTGCAGCGAAGTGAAGCGTTCGAGGACCTGCTTCACACCGAGCCAAGAGACCAGGAGGAGGGCCATGAGCAGAACGATGCCGCCGGTGAGCGCATGCTGTCCGCCAGTGCGGCGCAGCAACATCAAAAGAGCGAGAACGCCGACCTCCACGCCAAAACTCACAACGCCGCCGCGGGACGCGGACAAGAAAAGAGCGCCGATGGGCAAGAGCCCGAAAATGGCGACGAGGTACCAACGCTCCTTGCGGACCTTGCCGAGAATCAGCGGCACGAGCGCGACCGGAATGACCAGCTCGGCGAATCCGGCGAAGTGATTGCGATTGACGTACGGGCCGAAGGGGATGCCGCCGTAGCGCATTTCGCGGAACCAATAGAGCTTACCGTTGAAGGTGACCTGTTGCAGGATGCCGAAGATGGCGACGAGGAAACCGAAAATCATGATGAACCAGAGGAAGCCGCGCCAATCGTCGGAGTAGCGGAAGGCTTGGGTGGCGAGGAACAGGAGGATGGCGTAGGCGAGGAGGAGACCCAGGTCCATGCGGGTGTCGTAGGCGGAAGCGGTGGCGTGCAGCAGTAGTTGAGCCAGCGCGACGACGGCCAGCAGGATGAGTGGCGGTAAAAGCGGCGTGAGGACGACTTCGTGGTCGTCATCTTGGGCGCGGTAGAACAATACCGACCAGAAGAGGAAGAGAAGGCCTGCGCCGGTTTCGAGGACGGCTTTGGCCCAGTCTTCGACGGCGCCGTGGGCGAGAACGGCGAAGGCAACGAGCGCGCAGATGCCGATGCGCAGCAGCTTCATAGCTTCGGGCTCGCGGAAGATTCCGGAACCAGTGCCACGTCGTCGATCCACGCGGTGCCGTGAATCCTGCTCACCAGATCGTCGCTGGGATGGCGATTGACGCAGACGCGAAGCTGGCGCACACCGGCGACCGCGGTCCAGGGGAGCGTGAGCAGCGTCCAAGGCTGCGTGCCGTGCACGTCCGTGGTCTCGGTGAACGCGTTTCGCGCATTATCGAGCCATTCGAGACGGAATCGGATGCCTTGATCCGTCGCAAGCCCCTGGGTGCGCACCCAGGCTGAGAAACGATACGAGGTTCCCGGCTGGACCTGCGCGAGGTGGCAAACATCGGAAAAATCAACGTTGCGGCTGCCGTCGAAGCCCAATCGCAGGGAACGCTGGCCGGAATGCTTTTCGTTCGAATCGATGGTGACTTGAACGCCCGGAGTGGGTGGCGGAATGGTCCAGGTGAAGCCGCCGCCGAAAACGCCGGTTTCGAAGCCGCCGTCCCAGAGAACGGAGCCCGGCTGGTCGGCTGGGGGTGGTGAGTCAGCGAGGGCGGTGGCCTGGTCCCAAACGCGGTGGGCGTCGTCGATGCGATGCGCTTGGACTAACGAGTCGGTGAAGGGGATGACTTTCGCGAGCGGCAGCTGCGGATGAAGAGACACTAGCCGGTTCCACACGGCGAGGGCTGGATCGATGGCGGCGTCGGCGTCGAGTTCACGGATGGCGTCGAGATAGACCGGAACGGTGGGCGGGAGGGCGTGATCGAGGATCGCCTGAATGTCGGGGTCGACACGCCAGCAGCGCGAGAAGGCTTCGGGGGCGCGCTTGGGATCGACCGAGACGGCGTGACGGATTTCGGCGAAGGCCGCGGGCAGCTCATTTTGCCGCAGCAGAAAATTGCCGTAACGCCAGGAGACTTCCGCGGAGACCGGATAGACGCGCTTGGCTTGCAGGAAAGCTTCGCGAGCGGCGGGGAGGTCGCCTTGCGATTCGTAGGCGGTGGCGAGATCGAGCCAGACGCTGGCGTCGCGCGGATCGAGAGACAGCGAAGTGCGGTAAGCGTTGAGGGCGCGTCCGACGTCGGGATCTTCGAGGTTGTATTGCCAATAGCGGCCAAGTAAAAACCAATGCTCGGGGTTGCCCGGCTCTAGTTGCGCCGCTCGCTCATAACCGGCCTGCGTTTCCAGACCTGAATAATAAGCGGCGAGCGCGTTGCGGATGCTCGAGTAGGATAGCGTCGTAGCGAGAATGAGAGCGATAAAGACTAATGTGAGCCGCGCTGCGGCGCTGGAGAGTCGCAGAACCATTCACGGTACTGTGCCTAGCGGACCGCGGACTTGCAAGATGAAATTAACGAAACAGGAATGGGTATAAAGATGGAGAACGCGATGGTTGCCTGGCGACCTTGCGCGGCAATCGTTACGCGCAGGGTGCCGCACCGTTCGGTTTCAAACGCTGCGGGACTTGAATTTTTTGACGATCGTTACTTGCCGATGGAGGCGGCGATGCTTTCGTCGGCGCGGCCGCGGCGGCGGACGTCGATGCCCAGGCGCTTGATTTTCTGATTGAGGGTAGACAGCGGGATCATGAAGCGCTCGGCGGCCTCGGTCTGATTCCAGCCGGTGCGCTCCAGCATGTCGATAATGATGCGGCGCTCGATCTCGTCCATAATTTGAAACAGCGACGGCTGCGGATGATCGGCGGCGGAACGCGAACCGGGTTCGCCGGGCATGGGCGGAAGAAATTCGGAGAGCTGCAGGCGAACGCCGCGGACGATTTCCTTGCTGCGGATGCTTTCGGGAAGCAGGTCCACGTCCACGCGCTCCTGCGTGGAGAGCACGACGGCGCGCTCGACAACGTTTTCGAGTTCGCGGACGTTGCCGGGCCAATCGTAATCCATCAATAGTTTGAGCGCGCCTTGCGTGAACTGGCGCAGGGTCTTGGCGTTTTCCTTGCAGTAGCGCTCCATAAAATGAGCGAGCAAAGAAGGAACGTCTTCGCGGCGGTCGCGCAGCGGCGGCAACTGCAGGTGAATGACGTTCAAGCGATGATACAGATCTTCGCGGAAGCGGCCTTCGCGGACGAGCGTGAGCAATTCGATGTTGGACGCGGCGACGATGCGGACATCGACTTTGATCTGCTCGGTGCCGCCCAGGCGCATGAATTCGCGCTCCTGAATTACACGAAGAAGCTTTGCCTGCGTTTCCTGGCTGATGGTGGCGATTTCGTCGAAGAAAATCGTGCCTTGATCGGCGACCTCGAAGAGGCCTTTTTTGGAGGCGATGGCGCTGGTGAACGCGCCTTTGACGTGGCCGAAGAGTTGCGATTCCAGCAGATCGACGGGAATGGAGCCGGTGTTCACAGGGACGAAGGCTTTGTCCGCGCGCGTGGAGGCGGAATGGATGGCTTTGGCGATCAGTTCTTTACCGGTGCCGCTTTCTCCGCTGATCAGGATTGTGGAGCGCGACGGGGCGACTTGAGTGACGAGGTCGAACAGCGTGAGCATCTTTTCGCTCTTGCCGACGATGTTGGGAAAGTTGAAGCGCTGCTTCAGGGCGCGCTTCAACTGCACGTTTTCTTCGCGCAGGCGGCGCGATTCCACCGCTTGCGCGACCTGCGCCAGTAGCTCGTCGTTGGACCACGGCTTGGTGATGTAGTCCATGGCGCCGCTCTTGAACGCGGCGCGCGCCATGTCGATCGAGCCGTACGCGGTGATCAGCACGACGGAGAGCTGCGGATCACGCCGGCGGATTTCGCGCAAAAGATCGAGACCATTGCGATCGGGAAGGCTGACGTCGAGCAAGCAGCAAATCGTAAGGATGCTCTTCGAGTTTCGCGAGCCCGGAAGCGCCCGTGCCGGCGCTGGAGACACCATAGCCTTCGCTGGCCAGCAGCAACTCAAGGCCTTCTCGAATTTCGGATTCGTCGTCAACTACCAGGATCGAGCCCTTAGACATGGACCGCTTTCCTTACCGCGGGGAATTCGACGTGGAAAGACGTGCCCTTGCCGGGAGTGGAGCGAACATCAATTTTTCCAGCGTGCTCTTTGATTATACCGTAGCTGACCGAAAGCCCCAGACCAGTGCCGCGGCCGCTGGCTTTCGTGGTGAAAAACGGATCGAAAATGCGATGGATGTGCTCGCGCGGGAATGCCCGCGCCGGTGTCCACCACTTCGACTTCGACGCTGCCGTTGTGCGCGGCCGTGCGCACTTCCAGCATGCCGCCGCTGGGCATGGCGTCGCGCGCATTCAAGAACAGATTCAGAAATACTTGCTGGAGCTTGTTCGCGGAGCCGCGCACCGCCGGCAGCGTGCTGCCCAGCTGCTTGACGACCTGAATCTGCGAGGTCTTCAAAGGATGCGCGACCAGCGACAGCGTTTCTTCCACCACGCGATTGACGTCGATGTCCGCCAATTCGGTAGCGCCGGTGCGCGAAAAATTCAGCAAGTTATTTACGATTTCGCTGGCGCGGAACGTTTGCTTGACGATCTTCTCGATGATGCCCTGCCGCGGATCGCCTTCCGGCATCTGCTTGGCGAGCATCTGAATGTAATTGGAGATCACCGCGAGCGGCGTGTTGACTTCGTGCGCCACACCGGCGGCGAGCAACCCGAGCGACGTGAGCTTCTCGGTCTGCGTCATCTGCTCTTCCATGCGCTCGCGCTGGGTAACATCGTCGAACAGCAGCAGTCGGCCAATGCGCTCGCCGGATTTGCTGACCAGCGGCGTGATCGAAACGTTCAGCGTCAAAAGCTTTCCGTGATGATGCAGCCGCTGCTTGTAAATGCCGGTGATCTGCTCTTCATCCCGCCGCGCGGCAATTTCCGAAGCTAGTTCTTGCGGCAACAGAGCGCGCAGTTGATGGCCAACCGCGTCCTGCCGCGACACGTTGAAAAGCTGCTCCATGCGCGTGTTCCAGGATTCCACCATGCCGCCGAGATCCACGGCCAGCACGCCGACGTTCAGTGACTCCACGATGTTTTCGCTGAAGTCCTTGAGGCGCGCGATCTCCAGCGCCTTTTGCTCCAGCGAGTTGTAAAGCTGCGCATTGTCCAGCGCGACGGCGACGTAACCCGCGATGGTTTGCACCAGCTCGACGTCATCGCTCGAAAGAAAATCCCCATCGACGGTTTTGCCGAGGCCCAGCACCGCGACGGTGCGCTCGCGAATGCGGCAGGGAATGAAATAGTTCAGATCGAGCTGCTCGAGAGTCTGCCGGACCGAGTCGGTAACTTCTCTCGCCGCGCGGGGCGACTCAAAAAAGAGCGCCCCACGGGCGAACTCGGGCCGGGCCGGCTCGAGGAAGCTAAGATCCATGGGTTCAGCGAGGCGGACGCCCATGGAACGCGCCAGGCGCAACTGGCCGGGCTGCAACGGGTCCTCCATAAAAATCGCCAGGCGATCGACGAGCAGAGTCTGCGAAATGCGATCCATCACCGAGCCGAGCATCGGGTCGAAGCGCACTTCGTTGGTGAGGGTGCGGCCAAATTCGATCAGGGTGCGGCGATAATCCAAGCGATCGCGGTAAAAGAAGCGGTCGAGGCGCGCCTGAATCCATTCGCGGAACGGCTGGAACAAAAACGCGGCGATGACGATGGCGATCATGCCGCCGACCGGGCCGGTTGTCTGGGCGTGAGAGATCTCGGCGATTAACGCGACCAGCGCGAAATAGATCGAGGCCACGGCCGCGGTGGCGGCGGTGTATGCCAAGCCGCGCTTGAAGATGATGTCCACGTCCATCAGCCGGTAGCGGATGATGGCGTAGCCGAAGCACAGCGGGATCAGCACCAGGCTCAGCGCGGAGAACTTGGTCCACGACGGCGGTACCGCATCGAGAACGAACGGAATCACGTACAGAAGAGCGAATGGCAGCGCGCCTGCCAGCGTGCCCCCGGTGAGCCATTTCAACTGCTGCCGGAATACCCCGGAAGGAGCTTCGCGGAAACTCTTATAGAAGACGATGGCCGCAGCCAGAAAATAGATGCCGAGGTAGCTGAACTCGATCTTGTCGATCAAGACGCGCGAGCCAAGCCAAGGAACGAAGCCGAGCGCGTTGAGCGCGAGGCTGATGTGGAACAGCAACAGCAGGGACGGTGGACCGTACACCAGCGCCAGTTTGGAAGCGGACCGCGCGGCAGCTTCGCCGCGCTCCGGAAATACCAGCGCGAAGTGAAACAACAGGGCCGGCGCAAACATCAAGGCCGCGATCTTGGCCCAATAAATCTCGTAGTCGAAGGCGTCCAGCTTCCCGCTGTAATGGAACGAGAACAACATAAAGGAAGCCAGGCAGAACACGTAGAAATGCACGGCGCGCGGCGCGTTCCACCGGCGAATGAAAATGAACAGGCCAATAAACAGGTAGAGAAGACCGACAACGCGCTCGTAATTTTCGATGGAAGCGGGCTTGTCCGCCGGCACGGTGACCAGGGGGGTCTCAAACTCCCGGCCGTCGCGAACGAGTTTATAGCGGACTTGTGTCCACAGGCCCGCCCGCCAAAGGCGCTTGGTGACCTGAACCTGCGTGTCGACGGGCGCGTCGTTAATTGCGATCAGGATGTCGTCAGGGCGGATTCCGGCGCGAGCCGCGGGAGAGTTGGGGGTTACCTTCCAGGCTTTCGCGCCGTGGGAGGTGTCGAACCAGGCGACGCCATCATCCGGGATGTCGTAGGTCTCGCGCTGGCGGAAATTGATCCAGGCGTAGATGACGGCAGTCAGGGTAGCAAGCGCCAGGACCACTGCACCGAGACTGACTCTGAGGTTCTGCTTCATGACTAAGCCCGGTTGATAAGTCAGTTAGGACACACTCATCCCGCAAAAATCAGGTGCAAATCGGTGTCCAATCTTTTGTAGATCAGCTCGCGGTGAACTCGAATCGATTCAATACCTTACAGCACCTCACCGGCAGCCACCCCAAGGGCATCCAGTTTATGGAAGGAAGCATACAGCTTTTAACAGGTAAAACTGTTTCAAAACTGAACGCTCAGACCACCCCGGAATGTCCGAAACGCAGGAACCAGCATCGTTCGCCCATCCTGGCTGTTCAAGGTCACGTAGCCTTGCGCCAGAATGTTGTCGCAATCGGCAATCGCCTGCCAGCGACCGGGGCCAAATTTCGGGAGGGTCTGTCGTATGCCAACGTGCAGATAAGGATCCATTTGATAAAGCGACTCGCCATAACTGTCCAGACGAGAGATCGTCGTGCCGCTGACCCATTTGTAGCCAGCCGTAACCTTGGTCTTTGAGCGCGGAACCGTTGTGGTGACCGAAGCGCCGACCGAATTGTGCATGGAAGTCTTCAACATGTCTCGCAGCGGGCCATCGGCAATGTCGGACGGGCTTAGCGCTCCTGCATAAGCATAAACGGCAGTGACTTCAACATCGTCGGAGATTTTTTCACGCAGCGCAACCCGCGTACCCCAACTATTCATGGATCCGCCGTCGTAAGCGAACGCACTGGAGAAATAGTCCTGGAGGTAGTCAGAGGCTGGCAGATCGCCGCCACGCCCGTAGACCGCCACGTTGCTGTCGTCGTCGTGAAATGCGGCGACTTGCAGTTGGCCGTGCGAGCCCAGCTTGCGTTGCACGGAAATCTCTTCGTGCCAACCGCCCTCCAGCACCGGGCTCCCGTTGCGCCAGAGGAGCGTGGGGAAAGAATCGAGTTCATTGACAGCCGCCGCTAGAGCGGCGCCCGAATCGCGATCTTCCGGACCGAGGCTGCCCACGCCACCGGCGGGCTCCTCGGAAAAAATGATTGCCGCCTTCCAGGAGCCTGTAACCTTAGCGTCGAGTTCTAAACGGGGACGCAGGGAAGAGGCCGACTTGTCCAAGCCCACCGTCACATACTCCCCGCTATATAGAAGCTTGGCGCGATCGCCCAAGCCGAGCGTTCCGCCCTGTTCCATGCGGACGCCGTGGAAGGTCTGCCCATCCGGCCCGAGTTTCGCTTCTCGCAGAACCAGCGTGGAATGAGGTCCCGAACCCAGCGAACCCGTCGGCAGCCAAACCGTCGCAAAGCCTCCGCCCGGAGCGGAATCCATGTAATTCATCTCGCCAGCAATGAGCAGTCTGGCGGTACGACCCAATTTTTGGTCGTAAGCGAAGGCAGTCGCAGGAGCGGAAGGCACGCCAGAAGCCGAGCCGGGACGCCGCGCACCGTCGGTGAATTCCATGCGCGCACGCGGCCGAAGGACCTGTTTATCCAAAGCCGTGTTCGAGGCGACCTCGGCGCTATCGTCGTCATCCACCCATTGCAGCACCGGTCGGGTGGCCGAAGCGGAACGCAGCACCCATTTCCAGTCGTCGGATTCGACCGTTGCGGCAGAAGGCGCGCGCCGCAGCTGGTCCAGTGAAGCGAACATGGATTCGAGTTGGACGCGGACAACTGTCGTTACATGCGCGTTGATGCGTACATGCTGCTCGAGAGTTGGAAGGAAGCCCGCCAAGGTGACACGCACGGTGTACAAACCCGGACTTACCTTTTCGCCTCGGAATACGCCTTGCGTGTTGGTGAGGAAATCCACGGCCGACAAAGCGCCCGCCGACTCCGAAATCAATTGCACCGTGGCGCCCATCTGAGGAACACCCAACGTATCGTTCACGACTCCGGCCAGCTTGCCGGAAGCAGCCTTAGTCTGCGCGCGCGAGGGCGTCACGCAGATCGACAGACACGTCCCGGCCAGAACCAGAGCGCCAAGGATTCGGAGTCGTCTTTCGTTCACTGCGCGCTACCTCCCCGGTGCGGCTTTGCCGGAATTGGCGGCCGACTTGGTATCGGCGGGGGCCTTGATCGAGAACTCAGCTGTCTTGGAAATGGTCTTGCTGGAATTAGAGTCGGTGGCCACAATCTCCAGCGAATACTTACCTGCAGCCAGCGTGGCCAAAGGCAGAAGACGCTCGATAGTTACCTGCTCGCCGGTCTGCTTCATTTCCTCGGAAGTTTCCTTGAACTGCATGATTTGCTGATCGCCCTTCTTGACGGTATAGACGAATGTGGCGCTGGACTTGTGTGTCTTGTCGTCGGGCTTCAGGTTGTACACCTGCATATAGATGCCGAGCTTTTCCGTGGTGGCGAAGTCGGCGTCAAGACGCGGCACGACTTTGGTCGAACCCAGCACGAATTGACCGGTTCCAATCTGTTTGGACGGTACGTGCTCAAGCTTGCTGCCATCGGCGACGATCAAGGAGCTGGCTTCCAGCTTGTCGTCTTCAAATCGGGGCACTTGCAGGCGCGTGTTGACCACCCCCACGTTGCCGCTCTTTACGTCCTTGATCACAATGTCCAGGCGATAGAGACCCGGACGCAACGGGATGGCCTTTTGATAGATGGACTGCAGCTTGATCGACTGCTGGAAAAGACTGTCCGGGAAGTCGCGGCTGACGGGATCTTCAAACGTCTGCACTACGCGGCCGGTTAGAGAACTGACGCGACCAAATACGTTGAGCGTAGCGGAGTGCACGCCATCTTTGTTGTCGAACGAAAGCTGATTGTTGGGCACCTGAATGGTAACGGGAACCAGAACCGTATCGTTGGTCACCTTCATGAAGTCGGTACGCCAGGTGAACTTCATCTGATCGCGGACGATGCGCGCCGTGACAATGGCTTCCAGGTCTTTGTACTTGACCTCGGGCGGTTTGAAGGCCTTGGCGTACTGATCGAGCCGGTTAAACTCATCCATGCTGGATGGTGTGCCGCCCAGCGCAGTGGGCAGGTTGGTGCCGTCCGAGCGCGTAAAGCGATCGGTCTTCGAGGCCATGCCCATTTCTTCCAGCAAGCTCAAGCCGGCGCCGGGAACGTGTAACAGGGCGTCTTTTTCGCTGGGATCCATGGTCAAGTGATATTCGCCCGAGCTTGTCGGGTCCACAAATTCCCAGATGATGTTCTCGCCGATGCCTTCCATGTAGCGATAACGCCAGGTTTCCCACGGATACGTAGTCGTGGAACCGCCGCCTTCATCCATCGGTCGGTCGTAGGTGCCGCCAGTGGGATGCGACTCAACCTCATCCGCCGGGCCCCACATGATGTACATGCGGCCGCGATCGGTTTTCCAGCCGGGGATGCCCGAAGCGAAATGCTCGTTGGCATAGGCGATGCGCCGATAGTGCTCTTCCTTAAAGTCGTTGTCGGGCAGGTCGGGAGTGGCGCTGCGGCGGAGCCAGAATTGTTCAATGAACTGCTCGCGCTCTTCGTTGGTCTCCAGTTGGAGAAAGGCTTGGCGCTCCGAGGGCGAAATAATATAGATGACGTCTTCGCTGAGCCACTGCTTGTAAGGAGTGTCCAACTCCTTCAGCGTCTTCTTCATTTTTTTCTTTTGTTCTTTGTCGAGCTTTTGCGGAACGGGTGCGGCGTTGGGATCTTGCGCCTGCTTGGCCTCGCCCTGCGGCTGCGGGTGGGCATTGATAGGCGGAATTGCGATGGCCAGGGAAAAGAATGACGCGACCAGGGCACGAACTACCCGTGACATAGGCAACACCTCAACTTCCGACAGGACGTAGGGATTCTACTCTGCGTGCGAGTGCAACGTCAATCAGCGAATGTCCTGCATTTTGTGACACTTGTCCCCCAAGACTGGGTAGGATGCGCAGCGTGGCAAGGGGTTGCCTGACATTTTTTGACCTGAACGGTCGTACAGGAAATACGCCGCTGATGAGCTACCCCACTGCATGGCGGAATTACTTGTGGGAGCTAGACTCTTCAAGACGGTCTGCAGCGCCGGAGTTGATTCGATACGAAACGCTGTGCCTTGAATCGAGCTTACTGGACGCGCTGCTTCTGAGCGTCCCAGCCCACCAGGGAATCGAAAATGGCGAGGACGTGGCGCCGGTATTCGACCATGCGATAAAAAATGTCGCGCAATTCCGGATCGCGCTCGGCGTCGCGGTGCCACTTCAGGAGGACCGCCGGAGGGACTTCGATATCGCGGCGGAGCTGCTCTGGCGAATGGCCGCGCAGGAAGAGCCCATAGAAAAACGCCGCTTCCCGTTGGGGAAAGGCGAAGTCTGTGGCGACTTCTACGGGAACGATTTGGGCTATCGAGGCCATAAGGAAAAATGCAGTTTACCGAAAAGCGTCTCCGCGTCAAGTGGTACGGTTGATTGGATGTCACCTGCCGGGTAACGGGCGCTGGTGGACCACTGGTACTGGCACAAGGGGGCGTCGAAGTGTTCGCGCTCGATACAACGCCGGGGTTGCCAGACGATTCTAACCGCCGTAGGATGCTTCAAGGTGCGACAAAGTTTCATGGCTAGGGTCTATAACCGGCTTTCTTTACAAAGGCTCACGACTACAAAGGGTCACGACATGAGTAAACGGTCATTGGCAGGGCGGGGCGTTGGTCGAATCTTGCGGTTCGGCGTAAAGAGCGGGTTGCGCTCGGTGGAGGTAAATCCCGAGGACTTCCGCAAGCACCTCGCGAACAAGCATCGGCTATGGGTGCCCAACTTCGCGCGGATGCATGATGTGCCGTTGGAGCAGCTCGACGAAATTGCCAGCTTGCTGATTCGCGATGCCGCGAGGCTGGCCCTTGCCGAAGGCGCGGGGTTTGGGCTCGGCGGGATGATGACGATGATTCCGGATGCGGGCTTGCTGACGGCCATTACGCTGCGATTGATGCAACGGTTGTGCTTGCTGTATGGATTTGAGTCGCGCGGGCCGGACGATCGGATGGAATTGTGGCTGGCCGCGGCGGCGGCTACCGGAGTGGACTACGGGAAGGATTTGGCAGAGAAACAGATGTTTGAGAAATTGGGACCGCGGGTAGTGGAGCGGTTGGCGACGCGTTTGGGTGCAGAGGCGGCGGAGAAGTGGGTGGGGCGGTTGATTCCTCTGGCTAGCTCGGCGATTAGCGGGGGGCTGAATTATTCGTTTGTGCGGACCTGGGGGCGGCGAGTGCAGAAGAATTTGCGGGAGCGGCACATCTCGACGCGGCCGGCGTCGCCGGGACCTCGGCCCTATGTTTCACCCAAGCCGATTTTGGTCTAGTCAGGATTTCGGAGAGGATCTTTCCTATGGCGGGGCCTATGACCGGGAAGAAGATTGTGATTGGCGTGGTTTCTCTGGCCAGCTTGGCTTTGGCGCTTATGGCGATTCCGCAGCGGGCGTCATCGCGGATGGCGCAACAGCCCGCGGGCGACGCGGAGCCGATTCCCGCGTTTCATTCGCAGGTTCCAGCTGGGCCCTTGCCAGCGACACTGAGTCCTGAGACGTTCAGCGATGTGGTGGTTCAGAATGCCTATGCGCTGGCGGCGCGGGTCCGGAAAGTGTTGTATCAGCAGCCGTGCTACTGTCATTGCGACCGCAGCCAGGGGCACGGAAGTTTGCTGGATTGCTTTGCGGGGAAGCATGCCGCCGAGTGCGGGGTATGCATTCGCGAAGGACTGTACTCCTACGAGCAGACGCGCAAGGGCAAGACGGCGGCGCAGATTCGCGACGGCATCGAACGCGGCGAGTGGCGGCAGGTCGATGTGACCAAGTATCAAACTCCTATTTCCGCGAAATAAATCCTTTGCAACAAATTCAGTTCTGAGATTTCCGAGGTTACTTTTCCTAGCATCGTATAGTCTAATCCCCTGAACTTGGAGAAATCCGAGTCTCAAGCGGCCCCGGCACCGGTCAATCGACAGGAGAAGTCAGATGAGCATGCGTGGACAGCAGTGGATGCGGGCAGTAGCGGTTGTGCTGGCGTTGGGTTTGGTTGTAGCGCCGGGCCGCACATGGGGTCAGGACAAACAGCACGTGGTTTCGTTGGATGAGCTGAACAGGGATGCGGCGCGTCCCGCACAGATCCGGCAAGCGAACGAAGCCGCCGTGCGTGAATTGCTCTCTTCGGAGGCCGGGCAGGAGGCGCTGAAGTCCGCGAAGGTCGATTATCAGCGAGTGGACAAGGCGATTGGACAATTGAGCGACGAAGATCTAGCCAAAGTTGCCGAGCGTTCCCGGCAGGCGGAAAGCGATTTTGCCGCTGGGGGTCTTAAGGCCACTCTGATTATCGTGATTATCCTGATCGTGGTTTTGATCGTCGTGCTGTCGCTGGTCTTTTAGCTTTGCTCCCAGAACAATTGGCACCGCGCGGATAGCTGATGGCGGCGTGGATCGTGCCTGCTTTGCGCGCCGAAGACACAGCCCCTTCAAGACTCAGGGTAAACAGAAATGGCTGTGCCACCGAAGAGGTCGATGTGGCGTTTGGGTGCGGGCTTGGTGTTGAGTTTGTTCGCGGTGGTGCGCGTTCACGCGCAAACTGCGGAAAATGCGGGGATTTGGCTCGACGTACCTTTCATCAAGCAAACTGCTGAAGGTTGTGGGTCGGCATCGATTGCGATGTTGCTGCAGTATTGGAGCGCGCACGGGACACCCGTTGCTGCCGGACGCGATGATGCTGATGCGATTCAGAAGTTGCTTTATTCGCGCAAAGGGCATGGCATTTTCGCTTCGGACGTGGAGCGCTACCTGAAGGAGTCCGGATTTCGCGTGTTTGCGTTGCGCGGGGCATGGAGCGACCTTCGCGAACATTTGGCGCAGGGGCGCCCGCTGATCATCAGTCTAGAACCGGGAAATTCGCGGGCTCCGTTACACTATGTGGTCGTCACCGGAATGGATTGGCAGCGCGAGGCTGTATTTGTGAATGATCCGGCACGCGGCAAGCTGTTGCGAATCGAGCGGGCGGAATTCGAGAAAGAATGGCTAGCGGCCAGAAACTGGATGCTCCTCGCCGTGCCCGCGCCTGCGGGATAATTTTCTTAGCTCTGATCTTTCTTCACGCGAGCTGCTTGGCGAAAAGGCGCCCGCTTCGGAAAGCGGCCGCTACAAATTCGGCGCAGGAATTTTCTTCCGAGTCGGCGCGACTTGCCGCGGCTCAAAGAGCGTTTGACGCTGGACAATATGAGGATGCTACGCGGTTGGCGCGGGGTTCCAGCGATCCTTCGGCGGATTTGGATTTTGTGGCGGGGTTGTCGCTGGCGAAGTTGCAACGGTGGGGCGATGCGCGCGGGGCGCTGGAAGCGGGTCACCACAAGTCTCCGGGGGAGGCGCGCTTCCTGGTGGAACTCGCGGGCGTCGACTACAAGCTCAAAGATTTTCGCTCGGCAAAACGAGAATTGCGCGCTGCGCTGAAGCTCGATCCGCGGGATCGCTACACGCGCGAATTTCTTGGCACGCTTTACTTTCTCGACGGCAATCTGGAAGCGGCGCTGAACTATTGGAACGCGATTGAGAAGCCGCGACTGCGCAACGTCTCCGTGCAGCCACCCGCGAAAATCGATCCGGTGCTGCTGCAAGACGCGCTGGGATTCAACGCGCCGCAGATTTTGACCAAGGATGCGCTGCTCGGAGCAGACGCTCGGCTCGACAATTTGGGCATCTATCCGTACCGGCGCGTGGAGTTGGTGCCGGCCGGCGGGGGAAATTACGACGCGACCGTGCACATGCCGGAACGCGACCTGTGGGGTCAGCCGTGGTGGGAAGGCGCGCTTTCGTTGTTGAGCGGCCTGCCATACGAGACGGTCTATCCAGAAATCCACAATCTTGGATATGAAGCCGTAAACGTCACATCGCTGCTGCGATGGGATTCCGAGAAGCGGCGCGCTTATGCGGACATCTCTTTGCCTCTTCTGCATCAATCGAAGTACCGATTTCGAGCCTATTTTGACGGCCGCAATGAAAACTGGAATTTGACGAATACTTATTTCGGTGCGGGTCCGGCTCTGAGCGACCTGAACGTGCGACGTGTGGCTGGAGGCGCCGAGTTGCGTTCCGTCATGAACGGCTATTGGAGCTGGAGTACGGGACTCGAGATCGCGAACCGGTCGTTCCGGAATCTCACGGTGCAAGCTTCGGTCTCGGGGAAATCATTTTTCACGGATGGCGATTCGCTGGTTTACTGGGGGCGCGTCGACCGATCGTTGCTGCGTGTGCCCGAAGAGCGATTCACCGTCGATGCTTCCGTCGAAGGACGCATCGGGCGTGAGTTTGCGAATCATTTGGGATCATTCGGGACGGTGCGCGGTTCGCTTGGCGCGCACTGGTTTCCGCAGGCAAAAGGTGACGACTACGAGATGCAAGCGCGGGTACGGACGGGAGAATCCTTCGGTGATGTGCCCTTCGACGAGCTGTTCCAACTTGGGATCGAGCGCGATAACGACCTCTGGCTGCGGGGCACTGCCGGAACCACCGACGGCCGCAAAGGCGCGGCGCCACTCGGGCGGCGATATTTCCTCGCAAACTGGGAAATAGACAAGAACGTTTACGGGAATGGCTTCTTCACCGTGAAGCTCGGGCCGTTTGTCGATAATGGCGCGATTGCCGATTCTTCGGGACTGTTTGGCTCGCAGCGCTGGCTGTGGGATACCGGGGCGCAGTGCAAGATCCGCGTTTTAGGAACTATGACGGTGGTGCTGTCGTATGGGCGCGATCTGCGCGGCGGGCGCAACGTCTTCTATGGAACTGTTCTTCATTAAGACGGCACCCCACCCCCCTGGGTTTTTGTGCAATGATTTGAAAATAAAAGACTTACGATACGGAATGGCGCAGTGATTTGATTCTAAAGGGTTTATGTGAAGGTGACCCGTGCGGAGTGGCCAGCTCAGACCCGGACGCCGATATATCTGAGTGCTATATTATACTACGAGTTAATAAAAGGCAAGGAATTTCATACGGATCTAATCTCGGAGCTAAAGCTCCGACCCCTCGAACCGGTCTCACTCAGTCTGGGCGACCTTGTTGCTTTGAACCTTTGGAGAACTTTGGGTCTTCGATTTTGCCTTCGATGCGGAACGGGAAGGGTAGCTTGCCCTCCACCATCTTGGCACCTTCGAAGCGGGCGAAGGTGTTGGTCAGAAAACCTTGCTTGGTGGTGATGGTGGCAATGCCTTGATAATTGAGGTCGTCGGAGCCGGAGACGCTGACACTGCCGGAGCCGTCAACATCCACACCATAGCCGTCAATGTCGATTAGTTTACTGGTGATGCGCAGGCTCTCGAGCTCGAAATCAGATGCAATCGAGGAGAAGGAAGCGGGATTTTCCCTGGCGGGGCCGAGGTCGTTGAAATGGGCTAGTTTCATCAAGTTGGCGTTCAGCATCAGGCTGGGAACCTGACCGTTGATGACTTTCACGTGCCCGACTCCGTGCATGTGCGCCAGCGGGTTGTTGGTGTGTTCGATATCACCCGAAAGCTTGAGGTCGCCCGCGAGGGTTCCGGTGAGCCTGCCGCGCGCTTCGTGGAAGGCGGCGAGAAGGTGGGTCATGTTGATGCCGCTCATGCGCGCGTCGGCCTTAAAGCTGGGTGTTGTTCTTGCCAGACTGACGGAGAAGTCGCCGGTAGCTTTGCCCCCGTAGGTATCGGCGTGCAGGTCGGTAAAAAACACTTCCTTGGATTCCAGCCGAAACTTGGCATTCATATTGGTGGTCTCGACGACGCCGAAGCGCAAACGAGCGGCCTTCCAGTTGCCCTGACCATTCAGGGAACGTGCGGCGGGATTGACGATAGCGGCGAGGTCCACGCGATCTAGCTCGCTGTTGATGTCGTGGGCTTCCAAAAAGACGGGACCCTGCGCGTCGGAGGGGAGCAGATTGGAGACGATGAGTTGGCCGTGGTTGATCAGCATCTTATCGATAATGCTGAAGGGAAAAAGGTTCTTGGAATTTTGCGATTGCGGGTTTTCGAAGTTCCATGGACCGTCGGGATCGGAGACCAGGTTGATTACGGGTTCTTCCAACACCAGCGATCGAATGACGACGTTGTGGCGCAACAGCGGCCAGAAATCGACAACGACATCGGCTTGCGGAACTTTGACGATGTAGCTGGGCGGAAACAGGGGAGGGCTCTTTACGGCAAAGCCCTCGAAGTGAATCGTCGTTTTGGGAAAGAAGGACAGTGACAACCGCTGGATTTCGACCTGCTTTCCGGTGCTTTCCTGGAAATACGAGATTACCTGGGGCCGATAGTGATCCACGTTCAAAAAGCGCGGCGCAAGGAAAATGAGCGCGGCGAGGATGCAGGCAGCGATAACGATGAGACTCAGGACGACCCTGCGACGGGGAGCCATGCCAACTCCAGAACCTGTTCCAGGAGGGGGTGCCCTGGCTATTTCCATTGTACTCCGGCTTGGAGATCAGTCGCGGGATCCGCGGAGACTTCTTAAATCTAGCAGGCTACGGAAAAAGTCGGATTGTCATCCCGAACCCGCCTCGTTTGCGGGTGACGGATCTGCTGCTTGGAAGAAAACCAAGGAAAAAGCAGATTCCGAACCCCGTTAAAAACCGAACGGGGTTCGGAATGACATATTTTTGAGTTTTTCCGCAGGCTGCTAGGGCCCAAAGTCGAGCAAAGGAGCGCGGCTTCCTGCTCCGAGGGGTTCACTGGACGAAGGGGTAGATCTCGTCGGCGATCCAATAGTTTGCCAGCAACACCGCGAAGAGCATTCCGATCCACCATAGCGTCCATCTTCGATTCTTCCACCGGGCGGCCAGGGACGACTGTTGCAGAGGGATGTCGATGAGGTAGGCGGCGCAGTAACAGGCGTTGGCAATCAGGCCAAGGATCACAAGAAGAAAAAGCGCGGTAAGGTTGAACGCGGGGCGGAAGTGGGGCCAGCTGGCCGCGATCCAAGTGATTACGACCACGGTGAGAACCAGGTTGTAGAAAAGGCGCCGGGGTTCCCAGTAACGGATGGCGTTGGCCCACGTGGCCCGAAAAGATTCCGGGGATAGTTTCCTGATGGCTTGGTGTCATGATTGGTGGAGTGGGCACGCGAATCTCCGATGAGGATGGGCGAAGACTGAGGCCAAGATAGGACTAGCTCTTCATTGTCAAGTACTTTTCTCGGTGAAGCAGAAGCAGTGCCACGTTCTGGCGCCCCGCTTACGGAATTTCCAGACCAGTCGCCAGGAGTTTTGCTAGGATCTAGAAACGGTAGACGATGCCTAGGCACGGCTTGTCCGTTATTCTGTGATTCTCCGAAAACGTGCGTTCTCACGTAATCACCTTCGAGGCGTAGTGCCCAGTTTGCGTTCAGGGTGTAGTCGAGGCCGCCGCCAACGAGCACTTCAAATCCGTTTTGCGAGCCCAGGACAGTCTGAGGAAGAATATGCACTCCGCCAACGATGGCGTGAATCCAAGGCTGGAATTTGTCGCGCATAAAGTAGTACTTCGGACCCGCGCCATAGCCCACGTATTTGACCTTCTCATAGCTTTGAAAGACCGCGGGCGCAAATGCCGAGGTCACCGCGCCTTCGATCGCCAGCGAGTCGTTGAAGAAATACGATACCGAAGTATTCAGGCCCACCGCTGTTGCGTAGTAGACCGACGAACGGAATCTGACGAGCGCAACACCCAAACCGATTTGCCAGCGGAAGTCACGCCCCGTGTCTTTAAGTTTCGGAACAGGGGTTGGTGCCGCGGGGGGATACGCCGGGAAAGCCAACGATGGTGCCAGGGGAAATGGTTCCATCGCCGCCAAAGCGAATAAATCGGGAGAACGCGAGGGAGCGGTGAAAGCCCAAAGGGAATCTGGGGGTGATACGGCCGCCTGGCTCGAGGCCGAAGTACGGGAAAAGTCCAGCGCTATATTGTCACTGGCTTGGGGCTCATTGGCTTGTGGCGCCGGCGCTTGCGGCGCCGGAATTTCATTTTGCGCGCGCACCACGTTGGTCGTCCCCAGCACCAACAACCCGACCGCTAGCATCCTCTTCATCATTTCCCCTCAGATGGATCGACGCTCAGGGCTCCGGGCAAGCCACTTTGCTACGGTAAACAACAGCGTACACATTTGTCCACGTTCTTTCGCGCCATGATTACACGAATGGGACTGCCGCCGGGTATTTGGTTTGGAACCCGGCGGCCCGGCAAAGGTTGTTCTAGCGTCCGTGACGCAGGTAGTCGTCGGTTTTGTTCAGCCAGTCTTCGCGGGGCGGATTGAATACGTCGAGATCCACGGTGTCTTCCAAGGCCCAGGCTTCGTGGGGCATATGCGGGGGGATGCACAGGACTTCGCCGGCATTTACGACGATTTCTTTTCCGTCGATGGCGAACTTCAGGGAGCCCTCCAGGATGTAGGTGACCTGTTCATTGTGGTGATGATGAAGGGGCACGTGCCCGCCTTTCTTGATCAGCACGCGGGCGAGCATAACCTGGTTGCCGACGATCATTTCGCGATCGATCAGCGGGTTAAGTTTCTCGCGCTCGACCTTATTCCACGAAATGTATTTGAAGGCTGCGGGCGTGCTCATTTTGTTCCCCCATAAAGCTTTGCTGCGTTGTCGTGCAGATACATGTGGGCTAGTTCGAGCGCTTTTTCTTCGCTGAAGGCGCCTTCGGAGACGAGTTCGGCCAGGGCGGCGGCGATGGCGCTGCGGGCGGATCGCGTGGCGAGCCAGAAGGTTTCCTCGGCGCCTACCGCGTCGCCGAAGGGGAAGGCGTCGGAGCCGAACATCATTCTCTCGGGAAACAGCGAGATCCATTGTTTCAGGATGTTTTTCAGCTCGGACGGATAGACGTAGTAGCCCATCAGCGAGGAGTCCGTGTATACATTTTTCGCCGCCGTGAGCCAGATCATGTCGAGCGTGTAGGGGTAGCCGCCGTGGATCAGGACGAAATTCACCTTGGCGTAGCGCGGGTCGCGGAGGACATTTTCCAGGTTCAACGGGTTGCCATTGCGCAGGCTGAAATAGTCGCCGATGCCAACTGCGCTGTGGAAATGGACCGGCAGGTTGAGTTTGCCTGCCTGATCGATCAGAACGCGAAAGACGTAATCCTGGAAGGTGCGGTACTCCTCTTCGGAAGGAACGCCCGCTGCATGATATTTGGCGTAGATTGCTTCGGCCTTTTCGCGCGGGGGATCGCGGAAGTAGAGGGTACGGAAGTAGGCCGCTTCAAACTTCATGGCTACGCCGCCCTTTTTCTGGTTAGTCGGTCAGGGTCTGGCGCACCAGAGATTCGTAGCCGGCCAGATCAGCCGGCAAACCGTTGGCGCCTTCCTGCTGCAGGTAGCGCTGGAGAACTTTCTCCTGGAGTGGAATGTAGACGCCCATGTCGCCGTTCTTGGCGGTCTGATCGTGGTTGTCGAAGGGAAACAGGAACGAATCGACGAAGAAAACCCAGTGAAAGCGCTTGGGATCGAGATAGGGGGCGAGGGCTACGCGGTTCGCCAGGCATGTTTCGATGTTCAATTTGTCCAGGATGCCGTCCCAATAGGCGGTGCCGCCGCTCGCTTCCGCGGCTTTCTTTTTGTCGATGAGCCACTTGGCGTGTTCGGGTTGGAAGTCGTTGTAGGGATAGCCGAACAGCGATTTCGCGGCGGCTGCGAATTCCGGATTATCGCCGCGCAGGCGAAGGACAGAACTTTCGTCGGGAGGGCCAGCCATGGCGTCCATGTCGGAATCGTCGGGAAAGGTGGCATGGGAGTGGTTGTCGTAGATGGGGATCTTGTCGATTTGGGCCAGGAGGCGGTCGTAGGTTTTCTGGAGGTCCGGGCCGGGGAAGGGCTTGGCTTGAGCGGCGGCGGTGGTGGCGAGCGCCAGGGCCGCGAACAGCGAGAATGCCGAGTGAAACAGATGTTTCATTTTTCGTTTTTCTCCGGGCGGCTTACGCCGATTTACGCGCCGCACTCCGGCGTGTTCAGTGTGCCGGCTTATTCTCTAAACCCCGCCCTCTTAAAGACAGAGGGCGGCTACAGGATCTGCGCTTATCGCGATACGGCGGCGCGCCAACGAACGGATATGCGCTCGATCCGCTCAGCGCTTCCTCCAGGAGGGTTGCGCGCGCTGACCAGCGAAAATCGCACGTAATTTTTTCCGGAAGGGCCGAAGGCTGCGCCGGCGATCGCCGCTACTCCCGCTTCTTCGAGAAGAACCCTGGCCACTTCTTCCGCGGGCAGTCCGGTGTCTTCGATGTTCACCCAGGCGTAGAAGGCGCCTTCGGGTATCTGGCAACGGAACCCAGGGATCGCGTTCAACCTGGTGACGAACAGGTCGCGCCGCTTGCGATATTCCGCAACCATGGCATCGACTGCGTTGGTGGAGTCCTGCAGCGCTTCGATCGCGGCGACCTGCGTGAATTCCGCCGTGCAGGTGAAGGTGTTCAGCACCAGCAAGTCCATTGCGTCGATCAGCGCTTTGGGCGCGACCGCGTAGCCCAGCCGCCAGCCGGTCATCGCGAAGGTCTTCGAAAATCCGTCGATGATGATGGTGCGCTCCGCCATGCCCGGCAATGCGTAGATTGACTTGTACTCTCCACTGAATAAAATTCGCGCGTAGATTTCGTCGGCCATGACCCACAAGTCATGCTTCACGGCGAGGGCTGCGATTTGCGCGAGCGTCTCCTGGCTGAAAACCGTACCGGTGGGATTGTTTGGGGAGTTGAAGATCAGCACTTTCGTGCGCGGCGTGATTTTCGCGGCGATCTCGGCGATGCTTGGCTGAAACTGATTTCTCTCTTCCAGAAAAAACGGAACGGCGGTGGCGCCCAGTCCGCGTGTAAACGACGGATAGATGGGAAAACCCGGATCGGGGTAGAGTACTTCGTCGCCGGGCTCGATCAACGCCATCATCGCCAGCGCGAGGGCCATTTTGCACCCCGGCGCTATCAAGACATGTTCCGGCGGGACGTCCAGACGCCGGGTGCGTTTCAGGTATTCGGCAACTGCTTGGCGAAGCGCGGGAATGCCGACAGGGGACACGTAGCGGTCGCGTCCTTCCACCACGGCGGCGCGCACAGCGTCGACAATCGGCGCCGCTGGATGAAAATCCGGCTCGCCCAGCTCCAGATGGATGATCGAGCGGCCTTGTTTTTCGAGTTCTTTGGCGCGCGAGAAGACCGCCAGAGCGCCTTCACCATTCATTTGTGAAACACGGTTTGCGATTGGTCTCATGGTGGCCCCGGGGAATCCTATCATTTTGCAGTGGGAAGCGGCGTGACAGGAATATGAAGTCCGTCGATGAAGCGCGGAAACATTTCAAATGCGGCTGCGGTGAGAAACAATTCTACAAGCTCGGAATCCTGGAACGCGGACTTCAATTCGGCGTAAAAAGCGTCGTCCACTTCGCGCGGCCCGCGGTGCAGGCGGTCTGCCAGCCGGAATCCGAGTTTCTCTTTTGGGCTGTACGGGCCGCGCTCGAAATCGGCTACGGCTGCAATCTGCTGGCCGGTGGCGCCCTTTTTCGAGGCGGAAGCTTTGTGCGCCGTGATTGCATATTCCGATTCGAGCAGGATGGAGATACGGACCGCGACCAGTTCCTTGTACCAACCGGTCAGCGCGCCGTCGCTCAGCAGCGCTCGCAGAAAACCCGCGACGCCCTGCGCGATTCCTGGCGCGTAGGCCAAAACCTTGAACATATTCGGGACGACGCCGCGTTGCGCGAGGAGCGTGTCGTAGAGTGCGGCGGTCTCTGGGGCTACAGTGTCACGCTCCAGCAAAGCAATTCGTGAAGTATCCTCGCTCATGAATCCTCGGTGTGATCTGACGCCGGGCGGGGCCCTTCGAAGTTCAGGGTAAACAAGCCGCCCCCTGCCAGGTTAAATCGTTCGCATACGAATCAGGACGTCCGCATACAAACGAGCATACAAATTAGACGGCTCGCATACGTGTTTGACGTCGGTCAAACACGTTGGTTCGTGATACACAAACGCAGGGACGCAGAAAACTGCGCCCCTGGGCGCCAGTATAAAACAAGCCTAAGCGCTTAGAACATGTAGCGCAGTGAGAACTGAATCAGCCGTGGTGTGCCCAGGTCGCTGGTGATCTTGCCAAATGGACTGTTCGGCAAGCTGATGCTTTCGACGTCGGTGACCGCTGGATTGCCGAAATTCGCGTGGTTCCAGATGTTGAAGAAGTCGGTGGTGAAGCGCAGAGTCTGCCGCTCGGTGATCTTGAAATTCTTGATCAACGAGAAATCCCAGTTCTGCTGGCCCGGGCCGCGGAAGGTATTGCGTCCAAGGCTGCCGAAGCCGGTGGTGCAGAAGTTAGCATTCGGCAGGACCGCCGGATTTGGCTGGTTCGGATTGCACTCCGTGGGGTAAAGAAGAGGCGCCGGGGTGAAAGCGGCCGGATTCAAGTACCCGTCAATGCGGGAGCCGATGCCGCCGCTGCTGAGCCCGTCAGCCAACGTTTCACCAGGGGCAAGGCTTGCGCTTAGAACGCCTGGCGCGGATCCCGACCCCAGGAACGCGGTGCCTGCGCCGGAATCAAGGACCGAAAACGGCAATCCGGATTGAACGATGGTGATGCCACTGACGGCCCATCCTGCCAACAACTTGCGCGTCAAGCCCTCCGAGCGGGAGAAAAATGGCAAGTCGTAGCGGTAGCTGACGGCCAACCGGTGGGTGCGGTCGAAATCAGAGAGACCGCGCGAAGCCGCCAGCGTCGATTCGTCATTGAAGGCGGTGTTGAAGGCGGTGTTACCGCTTGAGGTGGCGTCGGTAGAGCGCGAGAAAGTGTAGGCTGCTTGGAAGTAGCCGGCTCCCCAGCGTCGCGATAATGTTGTCTGCAGCGAATTGTAGTGGGAGTAAGCGTCGTTTGCGAACAACTGAAAGCCGCTGTACCCGTTGATGCCCTGGGCGCGCGAACGAGCGATCGCGTTGTCGAAAGTGTTGGTTGTGATCGACTCGCCGCCGACCACGACGGGATTCGTGGGTGTGGCGTCCTGGGACTGCAGTGCGTCGCGAGTTTCGCGCAGGTGCACCGAATGAGTGCCCACGTAAGCGACCTCCAGAACCCATTGTTTCCCGAGGGCGCGCTGCACAGACAGATTCCATTGTTGGGTGCTGGGCACGACGAAGTGCCGCGGCTCGGCTAGTCCGAAAATTCCTAGCGTCTGAAGGGGACCAGGGCAGCCATTGCCGCCGGCGGTGCCGTAATTCGCTGACTGCGTGGTATCGCCACCGGGGAAACCCTGGAAAACGTTCAAGCACGGAACAAAGTTCGGGTCCAGTGTGCCTGCCTGAGGCAAGGCGTTGGGATTGGGGTTAGGGCAGCCCGGTAACGGAGTCGCGGAAAAGTAGGTGCCCAGGCAGCCAGGAGATCCTCCACCAAATGCGACCGGAAGAAACGGGGTTTCGAACGACAACTGGTCGGTGGCGCCGACATCTTCACGAACGTAGTAGATGCCATAACCGGCGCGAACCGTCGTGGTGTGGTGACCGCGGACATCGTAGGCGAGGCCGATGCGGGGTCCGAGGGCTGTGGAGTAGTTGTTGTTGAACGTTGTGCTGTTGGCGTCGCCCGTCAATCCCGTCAGGTTTAGATTGTTGACGCACGAGGGATAGATGAATGGGAATTCGCCGGCATTCGCCTGTGCTGGGTCGAGGTTTCCGATGTGGCACAGGTCGTCGTGGAAGGCCCCGAAGATTTCGGTGCGCAGTCCGAGATTCAGCGTCAAATCGTGGCGGATCTTCCAATCGTCCTGCGCGAATACCGCGAAGTTGTTGGAGCGATATTCGTGATTGGAAAGGCCGCCGCCGCCGAAACTGAATTCCGGGGTTCCCAGCAGAAAGTTTTGGAAATCGGTATGGCCGTCCGGGGTGTTGGTGAAAAAGAGCTCGCCGTTAAACACCTGGGGAAAATCCTTGTTCAGATTCACACGCGTGGCCTCGCCGCCGAATCGGAAGACATGGTGGCCCTTTACCCAGCTTACGGTGTCCACGAAGTTGATGTTGTTCTGGTCTTGGGACTGGTTGCCGAAAGGAGCGGGCCCGATTTCAAAGCCGGAGCTCTCGAAGATGAACTTGTAGATGGAGTTGGTCACGCTGTTCGTCGGGCGGTCGATTCCCAGGTCGGTGGTGGTCACCGGGGGCACGTTGCTCAAGACGTCGTTGATGTGGACGAAGCCGAACCGGAATTCGTTGACCAGCGTCGGCGAGAACAGGTGGGTCTCGGTAACGTTGAAGAAGCGCGAGTGAACCGGCGTGTCGAAGGGGAAGTTCAAAGACGACGAACTGACAGAGCTGGCCAGGGTGCTGCCGAGTGATTCCTGGAGGTCGCCGCCGCCGAACGGAAGAAAGCTCTCGGAGTCCGAAAAGAAAAAGCGCACGGACACTTTGTCCTGGCCGCCGCGGAATTCGCGGTCCCAGTTGGTCGTGAATTGGTCGTCGGTATATTTCCCTTGACGGCTGATGGCGAACGCGCCCGTCGCGGGATCGCTGCTGGGAATCAAGAGACCGTTGGTGGTGCCGCCGAATTGATTGCTCTGGAACTGCAAGAGTTTGAGGACCACCGGATCGATCGGCGTTGTGGTGTTCCCGAAGAATGCCTGCGAAATAGAGGCCTCCGAACGGTCCGTCGGCAAGGAAGGAATCGTCGTACTGATGAAAGTCCCCGGGGAAAGACCGCTGCGCTGCCGGGTGCCCTGATAGTTCACGAAGAAATATCCCAACTTCTCCTTGACTACCGGGCCGCCGAGGCTGCCGCCAAAAATGTTCTGCTTGATCGATGGGCGCTGCAACCCTTCGCGATTCAGAAAGAAATCGTTGGCATTCAGAACGTCGTTGCGAAAGAACTCATAGGCGTCACCATGATAGGTGCGGGTTCCCGACTTCAGAATGGCGTTGACGTTGCCGCCGCCATTGCGGCCCTGGCTGGCGTCATACAACGAGGTCTGCACCTTGAATTCCTGGATCACATCCGGATTCGGCAGCGGAACATAGGTCGCCTGCGCCACGTTGTAGTCGGTCGCGCTGATTCCTTCGATCAGAAAATTGTTGTTGTCCTCGCGTTGTCCGTTGACAAACAGCTTTATCGATCCGCGCCCAAGCTGCGCCGCGGCGTTCAAGTCGCTCTGCGCGCCGGTGGAAAGCGTCAACAATTGTTGATAGTTCTGCGTAGCGAGGGGCAGTTCGCGCACCGTTTCGGTGCCGATCGATTGGCCGGTCGCGGCGTTTGAGGTCTCTACGCTGGTGACCTGCGCCGAAATCTCCACTTTTTCCGTCACCGACCCCGGCTTCAGCGGGATGGTTACCCGTACCGTCTCCGTGACGTGAACCTCGATCGCTTCGCTTTTGGCTTCCGCGAAGCCCGGCTTGTTCACCACTACCGAGTAAGTGCCCGGCGGCAAAAGCGGGACGGTAAATGCGCCCTCCGCGTTGGTCGACTCTCTTCGCGTCAGCGCTTCGGTGCGACTGTCAATGATCTGCACTTCCGCGCCCTCAATTGCCGCACCGCTGGTATCCAGCACCAACCCGCTGATGGCGCCGGTCGCCCCTCCTTGTCCGTACGTCCGGGCTCCCGCCAGAACGCTGGCCAAAAACACCGCGGCCAGAAGCAGTTTACGTATACTTCGCATAATTCCCCCCTAAGATACGTGGACCGGTTCAGCGGTCACATTAGTATTCGGTGCGAGGACAACACGAGAGAGTTCGTGATTGGCCCTACCTGCTCACGAACACATTGAAGAGTGACCGGGACCCTATGTAGATGTAAGCCAACACTTCCCCCGGTTGTGAAACTAACGTTTCACTTTCTGTCTGTCAAGTAACCCGGCCATGAAAGTTTCTGCTGGGTTCCATGAATCCTGCCACTCCAAGACCTCGCTCCACTTGACGCGGGCCACGGTAACCGTGAGTATGGAGTATGATGCTGCTGCATAGATGTTTGTAACGGGGTGTTTGTCTAATTCGTCTCATTGGTAGCGCGTCCCCGGTAGGGGGTAACCATGTTGTCTCGCAGTCTGCTTCGCTCAGCTTCGTTGACCCTGTTCTCTTTGCTTTTGTTCGCTGCAAGTCCTTCTTTCGCCGATTCCAGTCACGTTCGCATCATTCGCCTCAGCCTGGTTCAAGGTGATGTGCGCTTCGCGCGCGACGTTAAAGGAGATCCGCTAGCCAGCCAGAACGCCACATGGGACGCCGCAGAGCTTAATCTACCCATTCGCCAGGGCTACGTGCTTGCCACGGATAAGGGCCGCGCCGAAGTCGAATTTGAGAACGGGTCCATGGCTTTTCTGTCGGATGATACGGTCCTGGAATTTTACGACCTCTCGCTGGAAGACGGCGCGAAGACCACCCGCCTGATCTTGCGTCAAGGGACCGCGTCCTTCTACGTAAATCCGGCGAATGGCGATTATTTCAGCGTCACGGGCGGCGACTTCAGCGTTGAGGCCGCCGGCCGCGCCAGTTTCCGCCTCGACAATTTCGACGATGGCAGCGTCGTCAACGTCCTTAAGGGGCACGTATCGATCCTTCGCAAGAACCAGACCACGGACCTCGCCAAGGGCCAGTCGCTGTCGATCCGCGCGACCGATTCTTCGTCGGTCAGCATCGGCCAAGTGTCCGACAACGACGACTTTGATCGCTGGGTTTCCGGGCGGATCGATTCGGTACAAGGGGCAAATAGTGCCGCGCAGCAGTACGTCACGTCCGGGGGTTACACCTCCGGCCTGGGCAGCTTGTACACCTATGGCGGGTGGTATCCTTGCGCTGGCTTCGGCAATTGCTGGCGTCCCTACGGCGTGGGCCTCGGCTGGTCACCCTTCGACAGCGGTTTCTGGATCACCGACGCCTCTTTCGGCGGACCCACCTTCATCGGCAACCAACCCTGGGGTTGGCTGCCCTATCATTTTGGAGGCTGGATTTGCGATCCAATCTACGGGTGGCTCTGGACTCCCGGCGCTGGCGGCTATCTCTACGGCAATGCTCCGTGGTTCCCTGTGACCGGCACCTGGTTGCATTCCAGGTCTGGCCCGGTCGGCATCGTTCCGGTGCATCCGCTCGACGTTCGCGGCAAGACGCCGATCAATCTCAGTAAAGGAATATTTCCGGTGAGCGGCGGCACGATTTCCAGCCTCACTCCGGTCGCGGCCGGTCAAGAATGGAAAGTGGCGAAAAGCGTTCCCGCTAACACGCTCAGCAGCAATCTGGCCACGGCGGCTGCGCCGCAACGCGTCTCCAGAACCTTGGTCGGCGGTAATCTGGGTGCCCACGTTATTACGATGGACCGTAATTCGTCCATCGCCTACGACGCTCGCGAGCATCGCTTCGTGAATACGAACTCCGCGCCTGAGACCGAGCGCGCGCAAAACAGTGTTGTCGCGACCGAACCTACGGGGAAGACCGGCATGGCGGCAGTGCCGAGCGGCGCTTCTGCCACCGGTGTTACGGCTGCCGCGGTTGTTCCGAACGCGCGCGTTACCACACCCACCGCTCCGATGCGGACGTCCGTTCCGGCTTCTCGTGCGATGACTCCGCCTCCTGCGCCGCGCACCACGGAAACTGGACGCAGCGGCTGGAGCGGCGGCTCCGGCAGCCTTCCATCCTCGCGCTCCTCATCATCCTCGGCCACTTCAACGGCGGCGCCACACTCCGCTCCGGCGGCTTCGAGTTCTGCGGGAAGCTCATCAGGTGCCCGCCCACACTAATATTCGGCTTCACGGAAATGCCTTATAGGGGCGCAGCAATGTGTCCCAGCTTGCCCAGGTAGACATGGTCATCGCTTCCGCAGAATTTCACGGATCCTATTTGAAAATCATCCCCGCATAGCCGACGACGGCACTCGTATCCCCTGAGACGTCCGCCGAAGTCGCATATCTCGCCAATTCGGCATCCTTCGCACCGAGGCGTTGCAGCGCCGCTATCATCGACACCGCAGGCCCCAATCCGCACATGGAAATACGCTCGTTCCTGCAGGTGTCGTAGAGTCCCCGGGCATCCAGCGCCAATAGTCGCTCGATCGCCTTTCGATCTTTCACCCTCGTGGTCGCATCATCTTCGTAATGATTCAAGTCCGAGGTCGTTAATAAAAGAATTTCTTCCCTGGCCCCCGTCATCACCTCCGCCACCGCTTCTCCGACGCTCACCAAGTCCTCAAAACGCACGGTCCCGAGCGCCACCGGCACGAACGTAAATCCCGGCGCAAGCACCTGCAAAAACGGAAGCTGCACCTCCAGCGAATGCTCCTGGCTGTGCGCCACGTCGTCTTCGCGCAACAACGGGCACGCCGCGAGTAACGCCTGCGCCAGCGGTTGGTCGATCGGTGCATCGCCCAGCGGCGTCCGCCAGGCACCATTGGAAAGAATCGCCGCTTGCTCTCCGCGCGGAAAATGTCTCACGCCCAAAATCAATATTTTTCGCGGCAGTGTCATGCGAACGAACACAGCCCCAGCTACGGACCCGGAGTACACGTAACCCGCGTGTGGCAGTAAACAAGCCTTCACCGCAACTTTTTCCACGTTGGATTGTGTTTTCGTGAAGCGACCGATAATCGCAGTGAGTTCCGCTGGATTGGAGGGATAAAAGCGGCCGGCAACCGCGGGCAGGCGGAGCACAAAAGCTCCCGTGACTCTAGGAAGGCCCTTACAACGACTTCGACGGCTTACCTTTTACTTTGAGGGCCTTCAACGAACTCATATCGTACAGCACACTGACCTTATCGCCGTACTGGAATCCGCCCTTGTCAATCATCTGCTGCATCTTGGTCGCGGCTTCCTGGGAAAGTGTGAATGTCAGAATGGTCTGATCGTTGCCCTTGGCGCGCACGGTAATTTGGGCGATGTTCGCGTTCATCACAAACCCGTCGAACTTCGCCAAGCCCGCCGGTATTGGCTTCGGCTTCACGGCGTTCACGATGATCGGCACCGCGGTGTCGACAATGATGGGCGTTATGATACCAGGGTCCTGTGCAGCCGCAGGCGAACACCACAATGCCGCCAGCGCCACCGCCGGTAAACTCAAGCTCGCGACTCGGCGAAACACTTTCATTCGATATCGTCCGTTGCAATTCGCAGCGATTTCAAAAAGCGAACATCCTGCGGCGTCATCGTCAACCGCGCTACAGGCTTGCGATCCTGGTCCTGCTCGAACGATTCCTGATCCACCTGAATGCGCAGCGACTCGAGAAAGCGCTTGTCCTGCGTGGTCAACGCCGTGGTCTCACCGGCCGATCCATCGCGCTTGGCCAGCCCGATGGTCGCGTCCAGCTTCAACACAATGTCGTAGCCATGCGCGCGCACCCCGGCGATTGCGCCAGTGATGCGCTCGGACTCCGACACGGTGTCGTTGATTGCGTGACCCAATTCACGCAACAGGTTTTTCAGGTTATCGTCGAGTTGCAAGGTTGGTCTCCCCTAACCTCACGGCCATTTTAGGCTTACGTTAAGTTGGATACAAGAGACCTTGCGACCGTTGTCTCCAAAGTGTTCACAGCCCTTTCGTTCAGGTAGCGGCGACACCAGAAGCGGAAGCCCGGGCAAGCTGGGGCGCACCCTTCGAGCCTCAGGGTAAAGCAGTGCTGCGCCCCTACAGTAGCGTGCCGCCGATTGTGCGCTAAACTGTCCACGTGGCCACATCCGTCCGCACCGCCGAAGCCCCGCCGCAGCAAGGTTTCCGCCGCCTCTGGCGCACCCTCAAACAACTTTTCTACGAAGTAACCGGCGCGCTCTTCGCCATCCTGGCGTTCGCCTGGCTGAACGCCACATTCCGGGCCTGGACTACCCGCGACGTAGCCCATTGGCTGATGGCAATTCCGCTAGGTGTCGCCGCGCTACTCATCTTTTTCGCCTTGACATCATTTCGCCGCGCTCGAAAGTTATAACCATGGCAGAAACAAGAATCCCTGACACATCTTCCAAAGAGCGAAAGACCCAATTCACCACGCTCTCCGGCTTGCCCATCGACCGACTCTACACGGAAGAAAATCTCGACAGCTGGAATCCCGAAGAGGCCCTGGGCTTTCCCGGCGAACCCCCGTACACCCGCGGCATCTACCCTTCGATGTATCGCGGCCGCCTCTGGACCATGCGTCAGTACGCAGGCTTCGGATCCGCCGCAGAATCCAACCAGCGTTACCGTTATCTCCTCAGCAAAGGCCAGAGCGGCCTCTCCGTCGCCTTCGATCTCCCCACCCAGATCGGCATGGATTCCGATCACCCGTTGGCGCTCGGCGAAGTGGGAAAGGTCGGCGTAGCCATCGACTCGCTGGAAGACATGGAAACGCTCTTCGACGGCATCCCGCTCGAAAGAGTCTCCACGTCAATGACCATCAATTCCACCGCCGCAATCCTGCTCTGCCTCTACGTAGCAGTAGCGAAAAAACAAGGCGCCAACCTTGCAAAACTCTCGGGTACCGTACAGAACGACATTCTGAAGGAGTACATCGCCCGCGGCACTTATATCTATCCCGTGCGTCCCGCCATGCGCATCGTCACCGACGTCTTCGCGTGGTGCCGCACCGAACTCCCCAAATGGAACACCATCTCGATCTCCGGCTACCACATTCGTGAAGCCGGTTCGACCGCGATCCAGGAAGTCGCTTTTACCTTGGCCAACGCCATCGCTTACGTCCAGGCGGCCATCGACGCCGGCCTGAGCGTCGACGAATTCGCCCCGCAACTCTCTTTCTTCTTCAATGCCCACAGCGACCTGCTCGAAGAAATCGCCAAGTACCGAGCCGCACGACGCCTCTGGACCCAGATCATGCAAGAGCGTTTCAACGCCCGCGACCCGCGCTCATTGCTCCTTCGCTTCCACGCGCAAACCGCCGGCTCGTCGCTCACGGCCCAACAACCTGAAAACAACATTGTCCGCGTTGCGATTCAAGCGTTAGCCGCGGTACTAGGCGGATGCCAGTCGCTACACACCAATTCCATGGACGAAGCCTTAGCTCTTCCAACGGAAGACGCCGCCCTAATCGCCTTAAGAACACAGCAAATCATTGCCCACGAAACTGGCGTAGCCAATACTATCGACCCAGTGGCAGGCTCCTACGCCATCGAGACGCTAACCAACGAAATCGAGAAGGGCGCGCTCGCCTACATCAAGAAAATCGACGCCACAGGGGGCATGCTGAAAGCCATCGAATCCGGCTTCGTTCAAGGCGAAATCCAGAAAGCCGCCTACGAATACCAGCGCGCGGTTGAGCGCCGAGACCAAATCGTGGTGGGCGTAAACGAATTTGTAGCCGAAGAAGAGCGCGCGATTCCAACTCTCCGCATCGATCCCCAAATCGAGCGCACTCAGATCGCCCGTCTGCAGTCCCTCAGAGCCAGGCGCGATGCGTCGCGCGCAAGCGCCGCCCTGGCCGAACTAAGCCGCCGAGCCACCACGACCGAGAATCTGCTCCCCGCCATCCTGGCCGCTGTGGAATCCCACGCGACTGTAGGCGAAATCTCCGACACCCTACGCCGCACCTTCGGCGAATACCAAGAATCCGTAGTCATTTAGCCGCCGCGCCACCGCCGCTGGGGTCGTCCGGTGTTGTATCTGCCCGCAAGCACGGGCTGTTTCCGAACCGCGCGTGTAGTATTCTGGCCGCGTCGTGCCCGCTACCAAGCTCATCCTAGCCTCCGCCTCACCGCGACGTGCCGAAATCCTCCGCGATGCCGGCTTCACCTTTACGGTCCTCTCCTCCGCGGTCGATGAAACCCCCATTCCCGGCGAGTCTGCCCAAGATCTGGTTCAGCGACTTGCGGACGCCAAAGCCGAGCTCGTCGCCGCCCGCGCGGTCGGCCCCGCAATCGTCATCGCCGCAGACACCGCCGTCCTCATCGACGGGGAAATCCTCGGGAAACCCCGGACCACCGACGACGCCCGCCAAATGCTGACGCGGCTCGCTGGACGTGTCCATTCCGTCGTAACTGGCGTCACCGTCATCCGCCTGCCCGACGCCGATCGCCGCAGGTTCGTCGAAACCACCCACGTGCACGTCGCCCCGCTCTCCCAGGACGAACTCACCCACTATCTCTCGACCGAAGAACCCTTTGACAAAGCCGGCGCCTACGCCATCCAAGGTCGTGCCGGCCGCTACATTCCCCGCATCGAAGGCTGCTACTTCAACGTAGTCGGTCTTCCGCTGGCTCGCCTCTGTCACAGCCTTTCGGAACTGGGCTGGTCCGAAGACTGAGGACGTCACTTGGACCAAGGTCAAACCGACCTCGCATCGTCAGCGGGCACCGTTCGACTTGGTGGCCATCTAACTTATTGATGCTACACAGATTACACACGACGACAAGTCGGAAATGAGCTCAGAGCGAACGCGGAGGCGGGGGTCCAAACAGGCCCAAAAAGAAGAGAAGCAGCTAAGGTTTTGGCCTTAACTGCTTCCCGGGGTGTGTCCTCGAAGTGGTATTACCTATATAGACGCTCGAAAGCTTAACTAGGTTACTTGATGTTACCCAGAAGCTACGGCGAGTTGATCCGATCTTTTAGAATCAAATACTTACGGGTATTCCTACACGAACTCCTCACTTTGACATCCACATTCAAACGGGGACTGACTCACGCTGTGGGACGCGCTGAGGGCGCCCTACGCCGAGTGCAAGAACGGGGGAAATACAGACCAATCTTTGGAACCACAAACAAAGAGGCGCTCCGTCGGGAGCGCCTCTCGTGTAATGAATTGGGCCTGAGCTCGATCTTATTTCTTGGGTCCGCCCTGCGTCACGCCGTTGTGCTTTTTGGCGTAGATGTTCTTCGATGCCCGGTTCTGTTCGTGGTTGACCTGCGCCCTCTCACCATTGGTCAGAGTGCCGCCGTTGGCCTTGCGGTCCGCGGCGACTTGCTGGTTGATGCCCTTCTGCTGATTTTCCAGCTTCGCGGTTTCACCGGTGGTTAGCTGTCCGCTCTTGACGCCCTGGGCGATGCGGTCTTGCTGGTTCTCACGGCGCTGGCCGACCTTGTTGTTGCCGTACTGGGTGGTGTTGGCATTGTGCTTATCTTGATAGATCTGGTTCGACAAGTGATTTTGCTGGTTGTTGATCTGGGTCTTCTCGGCCGACGTGAGTTTTCCGCCGTTGGCTGCGCGGTCCGCCCGCGTCTCGCCATTAATGGCGGCTTCTTTCGTCTCCAGATTACCGGTTTCGCCAGCAGTCAATTGCCCACTCTTGATGCCGTTCGCGATGCGGTCCTGCTGATTTTCTTTCCGCTGCGCGATGCTGGGATCGGATGAGGTTTGCGACTGCGCCAATACGGCTGTGCTGCTCGCTGCACCTGCGAGCAGGACCGCAAGGGATAAAAGTGCACACTTCGAGAATGTAACCTTCATAGCTTTCTCTCCTGAATTTCGACTGAATGGCTGCTTCCCGGGGTCCCTTGTAATACCCCATTTTCGTAGCAAAGTTGCGGTGGAGACTACTGCTCGGAGGGGCAGGTTTGCCGCAGATTGCAGGCATTTCTGTACTTTTAAGACACAAGAAGGTGTGTGGTGCCAGTAAAAAAGGCGCTCCGCAGGGAGCGCCTTTCCGAACTCTGAACTGTCAATGGTCTACTGCCAACTCGCGGTGGCTCTACGCCTTCTTTTCTTCTGCCGGCCGTTCTACGGGAGGAGGGGCCTGCACTGTAGGAGGAGGTGGCGGTGGCGTGTGTGACGCTCCGGACATGCCTTCCTTGAAATTGCGAATGCCTTCGCCCAAACCCTTCATTACCTCGGGGATTTTGCGTCCACCAAACAAAATCAGAACAATGGCCAGAACGATCAGCCAATGAAATACGCTAAATTCACCCATGAACTGCCTCCACGCACCCTGCTGCCGACTCGCTATCTTTCCACCCTAGCGCAGGACGCCTCGCACGGCAAGCCTGTCAGTGCACATGCGGATAGCCTATAGGATAACACGCTCATCGCCCGCCCGGCGCGTCACCCGTTCGCGATCCAGGTACTCCAGCAGGGGGATGGCATATTTGCGGGTAATCCCGGTCAGCTCCTTAAAAACGGGAACCGAGATGCGTTCGCCCTTGGTCTGTTTGTAGGTGGAAAGCAGCTGTTTCAGGTTAGCCAGCGCATCGCGATGAAAAATCAGTTCGGGAGTGATACGCACCAGATTTTTGTCACGCAGCAGCATTTGCAGAATTCGTTCGGCGCGCTTGGTTTCCACCGGCAGCTTGCCCAAGACTTCTTTCACGGCGGGAACCGTGAGGCCCGCGCCGGCGAAGGCAGTCTCGATCTGTTCCTTTGCTCGCGCCTCTTCCGGCTCCAGAGTGATCGTCGAACCGGCGCGTTTCACGATTTCGCCTTGCAGTTCGAGCTTTTTCTGCGCGACTAATTCCTCGAGCACTGTACGGAAGGTTTCCGCGCGCACACGCCGGCCCAGGTTGGATCGCAAGTCTTCCCGCGAAATTCCCGGCAACAGCGGGTTTTCCTTGTGAAATCTTTCCACTCGCATCGCGATTTTCTGCCGCGCTTCTTCAAACGCTTTTGCCGGAACGAGGATCGGCGGTTCTGCCACACTCCTGGCGCGTCCCGATGCGGTTAGCTTTTGTGCGACGTCGCGAATCTCGGCGTCAAGCCATCCGGTCCGCGCCGCGATGTCTCCGAAAGCAATGCCGCCAAGCGCGCGTTCCGCCATCGCGGCCAGGATCTCGATTCTGTCGCCGCGCTCCAGCGTTTCGAGAAACTCGACGCGCCCTGTATCCCTCAGCAGTGGCCGCCGGGCCAGCGCGTCCAGCACCGCGCCGCCGCCAATAGTGGTCACTGGCGAGAACTGTCGTACGATGAAGCGGTCGCCGGGTAGAATTAGTAGCTCGTCTTGCAGGCGCAATTGCGCGAGGGCACTTTGCCCTGGGGCCAGTTCGCTCTTGCCGAAGAGGAAAACCTCCGCCACCGTCTCCGATGTCCCCGCATGAAAATGAACTCTGCCGCGCTGCTTCAACTTTGGCGCAGATGGTAACAACGCAAGCCGCGTGTCGATCCTGCGCGTGGCGCGGAATTTGCCGGGCGTGGCCAATACCATACCGCGCTTTAGCGCAGTGTGCTCGATCCCGGCTAGATTCACGGCCGTGCGTTGTCCGGCCAGCGCGCGCTCGACGGCCTTCCCGCCCGACTGTACGCCGCGCACGCGCAGCAGCTTGCGTTCCGGCAGGAGTTCCACTTCGTCGGCGGCGCCGACGCCGCCGGAAATCAGTGTCCCGGTAACCACGGAACCAAACCCCTTGATCGCGAACGCGCGATCGATCGGCAAACGAAAATGATGCGCCGCGTTTTTGCCTCGAACCTGTGTCGCCACCCGATTCAATTCTTTTTTTAGCTCAGGCAACCCGCTTCGGGTCTTCGCGCTGACCCCAACAATCGGGGCATTTTCCAGAAACGTGCCGCGCAGATAATCCTCGACTTCCAGCCGCACCAATCCCGCGGTGTCCGCATCGACCAAATCGCTCTTGGTCAACGCCACGATGCCTCGTTGAACTCCCAGCAGCCGACAAATATCAAAATGCTCGCGTGTCTGCGGCTTGATCGATTCGTCCGCGGCAATCACCAGCAGCACCATATCCAAACCAGCAGCTCCAGCCAGCATGTTGCTAACGAATCGCTCGTGACCCGGCACATCCACAAATCCAAATCGCACGCCGTCTTCCTCAAGAAACGCAAACCCGAGATCGATGGTGATCCCGCGCCGCTTCTCCTCTTCCAAACGGTCGGGATGCGTGCCCGTTAGCGCCTCAACGAGCGCGGACTTGCCGTGATCGATGTGCCCAGCGGTGCCGACGATGATGCTTTTGGAGGTTGCACTCATAAATTCAGGGAGGCGACGCTCTCGATGCTACGGAGACAGAGATTCCCAATTCAATATGAACGCGCAGAAATCAAACCAAAGCGCACGTTATTTAACCACATCGCTGCAGCCCACATCCTAGATGATGTAGACACCTCGAAGCGATAGGACGCGAAGGAGGTTCGGGAATGCCCAGCAAAGCGGATTTCCTACAGCGGTTGCAGATCGAATATCCCATATTCCAGGCGCCCATGGCGGGCGGCGGGGACACTCCGGAACTTGTCGCGGCGGTTTCCAATGCCGGCGGCCTCGGATTTATCGGCGCGGCGTACCTCACGCCAGAACAGATTGTGGAAGTTGGAAGTGCCGTTCGCGCGCGAACCGCGAGACCGTTTGGAATCAACCTGTTTGCCCCGTTGCCGTCAGCGGACTTAACCGCGGACTTTTCCGCCGCGCAGCAACGTGTGGCTCCCTATTTTGCGGAACTTGGTTTGCCAGCTCCTTCGCTATCGACATCGAAAGCACTCCCATTCGCCGAACAACTCGAAGCGGGCTTGCAGACAGATGCCTCGGTATTCAGTTTCACGTTCGGGATTCCGCCGGTGGATGCTATTGAGGCGATCAAACGCCGCCAGATGATTTTGGTGGGTACCGCGACAACGGTTGACGAAGCGATTGCGATCGAAGGTGCGGGATTCGAGGCGGTGGTAACGCAAGGGAGCGAGGCGGGTGGCCACCGCGGAACATTCAGCGGAGACTTCGGTGCGGCGACGGTGGGAACCATTTCTCTCGTTCCGCAGGTGGTGGACGCGGTTCGCGTTCCGGTGATTGCTTCCGGAGGCATCATGGATGGCCGCGGCATTGCCGCGGCGCTGGCTCTTGGCGCGAGCGTGGTGCAACTCGGGACCGCGTTCCTAACCTGCGACGAAGCCGGAGTTCCGAACGCATACAAGGAAGCGATACGGCACGCTCACGAAGACCAAACGCGGATTACGCGCGCCTTCTCCGGGCGTCCCGCGCGAGGCATCGTGAACCGCTTTATGACGGAAATGGAATCAAACAAGAGCGGTGACGCGATTCTGCCGTTTCCTCTCCAGAACGCTCTGACACGCCCTTTGCGTTCAGAAGCCGCCAAGCGCGGTCGAGCTGAATTTCTATCGCTGTGGGCAGGACAAGGTGTCCGGCTAGCGCGCTGCCAATCTGCAGCGAATCTCGTTGCCAGACTGGTGCAAGAGCTCAACGCCGCGATCGACAGTTTGCAGAAAGCAAAACCGAAGACTGGCGGGGCATGCGAAACCTAGCTTCTTGCGAGTGAATTCCGCGGTGTGGCGTCGAAAAATCAACCGGTCTATTTCGCGGCGGCGATTTCGTCGACGATGGCCAGCGTGGCGGCGCGGGGGTCGGAGGCCGCGGTGATCGGGCGGCCTACGACCAGGAAATCGGCGCCGGCTTTGATGGCCTCGGTGGGAGTTGCGGTGCGGGCCTGGTCGTCGGTGTTCGTTGCAGTTGCGGCGTCCTTCTCTTTCGGGCGAACGCCGGGAGTTACGATCAGAAAATCGCGGCCGCAAGCTTTTCGTATGGCGCGGGCTTCCTGCACCGAAGCAACTACGCCGTCCACACCGGCGGTCTTCGCCAGCTTTGCGAGCTTCACTACGCGGGTTTGCGGCGGTCCACCGATTCCCACTTCGCGCATCGTTTTCTGATCCATGCTGGTCAGGATTGTGACGGCGAGCAATCGCGGGCGGTCCGCACCCATAGGCTGGCCGGCCCCAATGGCTTGCACTGCCGCATGAAGCATCGCGTGGCCGCCAAGCGCGTGTACGTTCACAAGCTGCACGCCAGACATCGCGGCGGTTGAGAGCACGGCGCCGGCAACGGTGTTCGGAATGTCGTGAAATTTCAGATCGAGAAAGATGCCGGCACCCAGCGCCGAAACCTCACGCACCGCAGCTGGACCTGCCGCCGTAAAAAGTTGGCTGCCGATCTTGAACATGCCGACCAAGTCGGCAACCTGCTTGGCAAATTTAACGGCGGAATTCAGCGAATCAAAATCGAGCGCGACGATCAGGCTGCTTCGCGGATGGGCGTCGAAGGTCAAAGTTATCGTTGGCGCCGACTATGTTGGGTCTGATGTTCGCGACCGCCAGAGTTTCTAACGCCGCTCGGGCAATTGCATCAATTCGAGCCGGACCTGGCTGACGCCCGAGTGAATCAAGCCAATCTTCCGGGCGACACGATAGGATACATCAATTTCGCGTCCTTCCTGATAGGGACCACGGTCATTAATTCGTACCACTTCAAACTTGCCATTTCGCGGATTGACAATGCGCACCAGGGAGCCAAACGGCAGGTTGGGATGAGCGGCGGTTAGAGACTCGGAGTCGAAACGCTCCCCGTCGGCAGTCTTTTTCCCATTGAATTCCGGCCCATACCAGCTGGCGTTGCCGACCCAGCTCTTGATCGGCTTGGGGGGATCGCTCAGGTGGGCCACCAAGGGGGCCTCCATCGCCGGAGCGATGAGGAACATCAGTGGCACCCAACGGATTGCAGCCCAGAGAAAAAAGAGTCGTCGTCTCATAGTGTGTTCTTTATGCTACGAACATCCAAAAAAGTGTAGCAAGAATACCTCGGTCTGTCAATCGATTTCTGCGTGAAAATTTGCCACTATCTCTCTGATAGTAAATGCTTTAGCTCTGTAAACTGCCTCCTCAAGACCGTCAATCAGGTGCTGGGTCGCCATCGGATCGGCAAAGCTAGCCGTGCCTACCTGGACCGCCGACGCCCCTACACAGAGGTAATCAAGCACGTCTTCCACCTTCTCCACGCCTCCGAGTGCAATTACAGGGATTTCCACAGCCTGTCTGACCTCCCATACCAGCTTGAGGGTGATGGGCTTAATGGCAGGGCCCGACAGGCCCCCGGTCGGGTTCCCGAGCCGGGACCTGCCCGTGCGAAAATCGATGGCCATCGCAGGGTAAGTATTTGCCACGGTAAGGGCGTCGGCCCCTGCTTCCGCTGCTGCACGGGCTGTAAGTCTAATGTCTGTAACGAGAGGTGAGAGCTTGACCCATAACGGGCGCCTTACGGCGGCCCTGCGGGCGGCACTCACGACCTCGGACACCATGCCGGGGTCGCACCCGAACTGCATGCCTCCCCTCTTGACGTTAGGACAGGAAATGTTGAGCTCGTAGCCAGCTAGACCCTCGTTATCCTCAAGGGTTCGAATGACCTCAACATAGTCTTCTATGGTGTATCCGAAGACGTTGGCGAGTACCGGGACCACGTATTTTCTTAGTACCGGAAGTTTTTCCGCGACGAAGGCCCGGACACCCACGTTTTGTAGTCCAATGGCGTTCAACATTCCGGAAGGTGTTTCGACAATGCGGGGTGGGGGAGCACCCTCGATGGGCTCGCGGGAGAGGCCCTTGACGACGATGCCGCCGAGGAGATTGAGATCGACGAGGTGGGCGAACTCGATGCCGTAACCGAAGGTGCCGCTGGCCGCAAGGATGGGGTTACGCAGGCGCAAGGCGCCTACTTGCACGCTCAGGTCGACAGCGGCTGCGGTAGTCACTGCGCGGCAGAGGGTATCACGCGAAGGTGCCGTAGCGAAGCAGGAAGTTGGAG
>CAWHVA010000001.1:0-264923 GCA_963832615.1 uncultured Acidobacteriota bacterium | reverse complement strand
GCGTCGGGTGTACGTTGCGACTTGAATCCGGCGCGCTCACGCGATAGACGGCCGGGGCCAAGGCCGACAGACGCCGCTTGTGGGTGATTTCGCTGAGCGGGTTGGTCTGGTCCATGAACTGGCTCAGCTGCGACGATCCGAAGAATTCGCGGATCGCGGCCATGACCGGCTTGGCGTTGACCAGGTCGTGCGGCATCGCCGTGGACATTTCCTGGTACACGCTCATCTTTTCCTTGATGGCGCGTTCCATGCGGACGAGGCCGATACGGAACTGATTTTCGAGCAACTCACCAACCGCGCGAACGCGGCGATTGCCGAGGTGGTCGATGTCATCCACGACCCCGATGTTCTTGCGCAACTTGAACAGGTACTTGATCGCCGAAACAAAGTCCGGCGTGTCTAGCGTGCGGTTGTCGAGCGGGGTGTCCAGACCCATCTTGATGTTGAACTTCAAGCGACCTACGCGGCTGAAATCGTACTTGCGCGGGTCGAAGAACATGCCGCGGAACAGGTTGGTCGCCGTCTCGAGCGTCGGGGGATCGCCTGGGCGCAGCTTGCGGTAGATTTCGATCAGCGCTTCTTTCGAAGAGCGGATGCCGTCCTTGTCGAGAGTGCGCGAAAGCACGAGACCGATGTCGTCGCGCTCCGGAAAGAATACGTCGACTTCGGTGATGCCCGATTCACCAAACGCCTGCCACAATTCCGCGGTCAGCGGCTTGTTAGCTTCCAGCAAAACTTCGCCGGTCTGGCGGTTAACGACGTCCGCGACGCTGTACGCGCCTTCGAGATCCCGCGAGTGTCGAGCGAACTTGGGAGATTTTCGCCTTGATCAGTTCCTTGAACAGATTCTCGGTGATGCGCTTGTGCGCGCCGATGATCACTTCATCCGTCTTCGGATTCTTGATCTCGTGCGTCAGCTTGCGATCGACGATGCCTGGCGAAATATTCCAGTACAGATCCTTGTCGCGCAAAGAAATCCGCTCCACCTGATAGAAGGTGCGCAGGATGTCTTCGTTGGACTTCATGCCCAACGCACGCAGGAAGATCGAACCCAGGAATTTGCGTTTGCGGTCGATACGTACGTACAGAATGTTCTTCGTGTCGTATTCGAATTCCACCCACGATCCGCGGTACGGAATAATCTTCCCGAGGAAGTAGGAGCGATTGTTGGCGCTCTCGAAGAATACGCCTGGCGAGCGGTGCAACTGGCTGACGATGACGCGCTCGGTACCGTTGATGATGAAGGTGCCGTTTTCCGTCATCAGCGGAATGTCGCCGTAGAAAACTTCCTGTTCCTTGATGTCGCGAATGGTTTTCGCGCCGGAGTCGGGATCCTTGTCGTAAATGGTCAGTCTTATGGTGACTTTCAGCGGCGCGGAATATGTCATGCCGCGCTCCTGGCACTCGTTCACGTCATACTTCAATTGCATCGCCACTGGATCGCCGCACTTGTTGCAGAATGTCGGCGTGTTCTTGTTGAACGTGCCGCACTTGTGGCAGATCACGTCGCCGGTCTGATACGGATTGGTGACACAGACGCACCGCAATTACGGCAAGTCGCGCGCAGATGGTGCAGCCCCTTCAAGTTGCCGCACTTACACTCCCAGTTGCCGATCGAGTAGTCCACGAATTCCAGCTGCGACATTTCGCGGAAATCCTTGATCGGAAACACCGACGTGAACACCGACTGAAGCCCGCCGTCATCGCGCTCGCTCGGCAGCAGATCCATCTGCAGAAAGCGCTGATACGACTTCATCTGTACTTCAATCAGGTTGGGAATCTGAATCGAGCCCTGGATTTTCGCGAAATCCAGACGCTGACGTTCCCGGACATGCTGATTGGTCGTCGACATGAATTACCTCATCCCTTGTGGGCAAAACGCGGACAGAATGTGTGAAGACAGCGAACCGGTGTGCTCGCGACTTTCGCCCAAAAAGTCAGCGCGCACACGACCGCAGAGCGCCAATGAAAGGCGCTTGAAGTTGTGGTAGTACCCAGCCTCGGCTTGCGTGATGAAATCCTTTGGCGCGGTCCGCTCAATGAGCCGCGCCCCCTTGAAGCCCTTTTCTTAAAACGTGTTGCCAACTGCTTGTTACTGTTGCCGGAAGACTGCCGGACAACAGTTACTTGATTTCGACTTTGGCTCCGGCCTCTTCGAACTTCTTCTTGATGGCCGCAGCTTCGTCCTTGTTCACGCCTTCCTTGACGGTCTTTGGCGCGCCGTCGACCAGGTCCTTGGCTTCTTTCAAGCCCAGGCTGGTGACTTCGCGAACCGCCTTGATGACGTTGATCTTGTTGCCGCCCACGTCGGTGAGCACGACGGTGAATTCCGTCTTCTCTTCCGCCGGAGCCGCCGCCGCTGCGCCACCGCCGCCGCCCGCCACAACCGTGGCCGCAGCCGCGGAGACGCCGAACGCCTCTTCCATCTTCTTCACCAGGTCCGACGCTTCCAGCAACGTCAGCCCCTTGATTTCTTCCAGGATCGAATCTACCTTCGCCATGACTGTTCCTTCTCCTCTCGAAATTAAAATATCTTACTGGGCCGCTTCGGGACTTGGTGCGGGCGCTGCTTCCACGGGTTGCGCTTCTGCGGGTGCTGCTTCTGCAGATTTTGCTTCCGTAGGGGCTGCTGGCGCACTCGCCCCGCCGCCGGACCCAAACTTGTTTGCCTTCACTGCTTCGCTCACGCACCACCGCGATGTTGCGCGGCAGCGCGTTCAACGTCATCGCCAGACGCTGCGCCGGCGCGTTCAGCAGGAACATGATCTTGCTGATCAACTCTTCCTTCGACGGAAGATTCGCGAGCTGCTGAATCTCCGCGATCGAGATGACCCGCCCTTCGACGAGTCCCGCGCGAAACTGAAACGCCGGAACTTCCTTGGCCACCTTGGTCAGCGCCTTCGCCAGCGCTACGGGGTCGGTATTCGTGTAGGCGATCGAATTCGTGCCGGTCAGATTCTTCAGTAAACCTTCGGCGGGAGTGCCGGAACCCGCGCGCTCCGCCAGCGTATTCTTCACCACCTGGTACTTGCCGCCGGCGGCCTGCACCGCGCGACGCAGTTTGGTGTCGTCTTCCACGGTGATGCCCTGGAACGTGGTCAGAATCACGCTCGACACCTTGGCCAGCTCGACCTTCAGCTTGTCCAAGTCTTCCTGTTTTTCGCTGCGCTTCTTCATAATCTCGCTATCCCCATATCCGTCCGCAACTAAGCGGCCGCCGCCAGAATTTCCGATTCCGCCAGATCGATCGGAATGCCCGGACCCATCGTCGACGTCAACGTGATTCTCTTGACGTACTTGCCTTTCGCCGCCGCCGGCTTGGCTTTGATCACCGCGTTAATGATCGCGTGCGCGTTTTCCGCCAGTTTCGTGGCGTCAAAATCAATCTTGCCGATGCCGCAGTGGACGATTCCCGCCTTATCGACGCGGAATTCCACCTTGCCACCCTTGGTCTCCTTGATCGCTTTAGCGACGTCAAAAGTGACCGTGCCCGTCTTGGGATTCGGCATCAACCCACGCGGGCCGAGAACTTTTCCCAACTTTCCGGCGGACTTCATCATGTCCGGCGTCGCGATCACTGCGTCGTAATCGGTCCAACCACCGGCGATCTTCGTCACCATGTCTTCGCCGCCCACGAAATCCGCGCCGGCTTCCGTCGCTTCGCGAACCTTGTCGCCGCTCGCGATCACCAGTACGCGCACCGACTTGCCCAGGCCATGCGGCAGAACGACAGTCCCGCGAACTACCTGATCGGAATGCTTCGGATCGACGCCCAGATTGATGGCCAGCTCGACGGTTTCGTTGAACTTGGTGTGGTGCGTCTTCTTGATCAGCTCCGCTGCTTCCTGGAGCTTGTACGGACGCGCTTCCACCTTCTTGCGCGCGTTCTCCACGTGTTTGCCTGCCTGCTTCATGCCTTTACCTCTTCGACCTCGTAGCGCCTGAACTCCTAGGCTTCCACGACTTCCAGACCCATGTTGCGCGCCGTACCCATCACGGTTTTCACAGCCGAGTCCAGATTTGTGGTGTTGAGATCGACAAGCTTGATCTTGGCGATTTCCTGCACTTGCTTCTTGGTAACTTTCCCAACTTTGTTGCGGTTCGGCTCAGCGGAACCCTTCACGATGCCTGCAGCGCGAAGCAAAAAATCGACGCCGGCGGCGTCTTCAAAATAAAAGTAAAGGTACGGTCGGTATAGACCGTAACGAGCACCGGAAAAATCATCCCGTCCGGTTCCTTAGCCGTCTTGGCATTGAACTGTTTACAAAAATCCATAATGTTCAAGCCATGCGGACCGAGCGCCGTGCCGACTGGCGGCGCAGGCGTAGCTTTGCCTGCCGGAAGTTGCAACTTGATCGTCGTTTGAATCTTCTTTGCCATGTCCCTGCCTCAAATCCCTTTTTCGCCAGCAACGATTCTTCTTATCCGAGCTTTTCAACGCTCGCGAAATCCAACTCCACCGGAGTCGATCGCCCGAAGATCGTCACCGAAACCTTCAACCGGCTGTGATCTCCGTCAATTTCTTCGACGGTGCCGTTAAAATTCGCGAACGGTCCGTCCACAATCCGCACCTGCTCGTTACGCTCGAATACGACTTTCGGTTTCGGCCGGTCCGTCGGCGTATGCACGCGGTTGATAATGGCGTCCACTTCCGCCTCGGACAGCGGCGAGGGCGAAGTCGCCGATCCCACAAAACCCGTGACCCGCGGCGTATTCCGCACGATGTGCCAAGTGTTCTCGTCGAGATCCATCTCCACCAGCACATAACCTGGATACGACATTCGCGACGAAATCACCTTTTTGCCGCCGCGCATCTCGATGGTGTCTTCCATCGGAATCAGCACGCGGCCAATCTTGTCTTGCAGGCTGAACGCCTCCACGCGGCTTTCCAGGCTTTCTTTTACTTTCTTCTCAAAGCCCGAATACGTATGGATGATGTACCACTGCATTCCCATCGAGTTCTAATCCCTCTCAGACGCCAAAAACTTTGAATACATACGTAACGCCGCGCTGCACCAGCCAGTCGACCACTGCCAGGAACACGCCAAAGAAAGCCACCGTGGCCACCACAACCGTCGTCGTCGAAATCACATCCTCGCGGCTGGGCCAGGTGACCTGCTTCATCTCCAACCGGACGTCGTGCAAAAACTCGCGCGCGTCCTCGAACGTCCCGGAAACTTTTCCGCCGAGCCTATTCGCCCCCGCGGTGATCCCGCCCTGCTCTTCGTTCTTCACTTTGACCGCTTGCATGGCCATGCGTTCCTCTTTGCTTCAACTTCACCGGCTCGCCGCCGGTCCCATCAAATCTCTGGCAGGGGAGGAGGGACTCGAACCCCCATACCCGGTTTTGGAGACCGGAGTCCTAGCCGTTGGACGACTCCCCTAAAACCAAAACCGTCCCTCCAACAATCCGTCCCGAAATTACTTCACTTCCTTGTGGCCGGTATGTTTGCGGCACGTATTGCAGAACTTCTGCGTCTCCACGCGTTCGGAGTGCTTCTTCTTGTTCTTCGTCGTTGTGTAGTTGCGGTTCTTGCAATCCGCACACTGCAAAGTGATGATTTCTCGCATGAACTAATTCCCTTCCCCCAGCTCCAGCAGTGTGCTGAGCTGCCTACTCGATGATTTCCGTAACCGCGCCTGCGCCAACGGTGTGCCCGCCTTCGCGAATGGCGAAACGCAAGCCCTTCTCCAGCGCGACCGGCGTGATCAAGCTCACTTCGCAGCTCACGTTGTCCCCCGGCATCACCATCTCCACGCCGGTCGGCAGCTTCACGTCGCCGGTCACGTCTGTGGTGCGGAAGTAAAACTGTGGCCGGTAGCCGGTGAAAAACGGCGTGTGCCGCCCACCTTCTTCCTTCGTCAATACGTACGCTTCGGCCTTGAACTTGGTGTGCGGCGTGATCGATCCCGGCTTGCACACCACCTGCCCGCGCTCCACGTCTTCTTTTTCTGTGCCGCGCAGCAGCAATCCCACGTTGTCGCCCGCCAAGCCTTCGTCCAGCAGCTTGCGGAACATTTCCACGCCGGTCACAACCTTCTTCTGCGTCGGCCGGAATCCCACGATCTCGATTTCCTCGCCCACCTTCACCTTGCCGCGCTCGACTCTGCCGGTCACCACCGTGCCGCGGCCCGAGATCGAGAAAATATCTTCGATCGGCATCGCGAACGGCTTGTCGATGTCGCGCACCGGCTGCGGCACGTTCTTGTCCACCGCTTCCATCAAATCGTCGATGGCCTTTTCCCACTTGGCATCGCCATTCAACGCCTGCAGCGCCGAACCACGCACCATCGCAATCGTGTCGCCCGGAAACTGGTAGCTCTTCAGCAACTCGCGTACTTCCAACTCCACGAGTTCCAGGAGCTCGGCGTCTTCCACCATGTCGCACTTGTTCAGGAACACCACAATCGCTGGCACGCCGACTTGGCGCGCCAGCAAAATGTGTTCCCGCGTCTGCGGCATCGGTCCATCGGTCGCCGCCACCACCAGGATCGCGCCATCCATCTGCGCCGCCCCGGTGATCATGTTCTTGATGTAGTCCGCATGACCCGGGCAGTCCATGTGCGCGTAGTGCCGGTTCGCCGTTTCGTACTCCACGTGCGAAACCGCGATGGTGATTCCGCGCTCGCGCTCTTCCGGCGCGTTGTCAATGGAATCAAACGCGCGGAACTGCACCTTGGGGTTATGCTTCGACAACACCTTGGTAATCGCCGCCGTCAACGTGGTCTTGCCATGGTCAATATGACCAATCGTCCCGATGTTGCAGTGCGGCTTGTTGCGCTCGAATTTCTCCTTGGCCATGTTCTCCTGCCCTCAGCGTAAGATCTGTTTCGGCTCTTGCTCTTTGCGACCTAAACTCTCGTCACAGCTACCCGCCGCGCTTCATCGGCAACGTTGAGTGGAGCGGGGGACGGGATTTGAACCCGCAACCATCACCTTGGAAGAGTGAGACTCTACCGTTGAGTTACCCCCGCCCAGCTGCGTCAAATCCTTTTGAGTCCCGGTTCATCCGACTTCCGACTTCCAGTTTTAACTTCTGATTCTGGAGCCTGGGACCGGGATTGAACCGGTGACCTCGTCCTTACCAAGGACGCGCTCTACCAACTGAGCTACCCAGGCCCAACCCGTGTCCCCCCTAGAAATTCGTTTACCGCTAACTCCCGCGCAGTCATCAACTCCATCTTCGTGGCGCACTTTTCCTTGGCGGCGTCTTTGCCGCGATTTAGACCGCGCTCGAACATCGCTTCATGCGATTGCCCTGCGGTTGCTGCGAACTGCTCTCGACGACTCACTGCTTGTTGCCGATCCAGCCCGGTCGGCTTGCGTTTTGTTTCTACCGGCCCGAATTTCCCAAGGCCCAACATCTATGTGCTGCGAGTACATGGTGGACGGGGGAGGATTCGAACCTCCGTAGCCCGCAAGGAGCGGCAGATTTACAGTCTGCTGGTTTTAGCCACTCACCCACCCGTCCTCGAAAATTTGTCCCTCACGCCAAGTGTAAGTCCAGCAAACATTTGTCAGAAAACGCAGCAGGCACAAGCAAAAACACAAAAAGGACTCGTGTCAAAAGACACCAGCCCGTCGTTTTTGCCTCTGAGGATTCGCTCCGCCTCATTCCCCCGCAAGCTAACCGGTGGAGCTGGCGGAGGGAATTGAACCCCCGACCCTCTGATTACAAATCAGATGCTCTACCAGCTGAGCTACGCCAGCGCTCTCAAACCGACAAAGAATAGCAGATAGGGTACTCAAATTGCAAGCGGCGCCCATCGAAATTCCAGCACGCGGGTGGCCAGCTCTGTGGAAAAGCACGCTATTGGTGGCGTCTCCAGCAACTTCTATCTATCTGATCCGCAAAGGTTTACCTAATTCACCCGGGATAGCCCTGTGCATAACTTCACGCGTCTGCATCTTTACAAAAATTCTTCGCTAACCTGCCTTCGATTTGATGCCGCATCCCGGCCTTGAAGTGCAACAATTCCAGTTCCACGGGAGAAGATGAAGCCTCGATGAAGAGACACCTCTGGATGGTATCCATCGCCACCGTTGTTGCGCTCGGCGGAGTCGCACTCTACGCCGTGCTGCACTGGAGCGTTGGCGAAAGTTCCGCGAAAGAAAGTGCGCTTGCAACGATGCCGTCGGACGCGCATTCGATCATCTACGCCGATGTTGCGACGCTGCGTCAGACACCTTTTGTCGCGGGACTCCGCGATTGGGCGCCGACCCCGCAACAAGTCGATCCCGAGTATGCGCAGTTTTTGCACGACACCGGTTTCGATTACGAGCGCGACCTCGATCGCATCGCCATCAGCTTCATCCATCGAGGACAAGGCACGACCTACCTAGTCGTCGCCGACGGGCGATTCGATCGCAAAAAAATCAACACCTACACCTCGCAATTTGGAACGCACGAAAGCCGCGGCGGCCGCGAAATTTTCACCGTGCCGGTAAGCGGCAGCACGCGAAAAATCTCGTTCGGGTTCCCCCGCCAGAACAGAATTGCGTTGACCGATAACGCCGATCTGCCCGGACTCCTGGCTCAACCCATGAAGGGCGAAGATGAAAAGGAGTGGCACGCGCGATTCGAGCGGCTTGCAGGTTCGCCGCTATTCGCCGCCTTCCGCCAGGACTCCGCGACCAGCACCGCTCTGGCACAGCAAGCTCCCGGAGGCTTGCAGTCACCACAACTCTCCGCCCTGATCGAACAGCTTCAGTGGGTCACCATTGCAGGAAAGCCGGAGGGCGACCGCCTTCGAGTGGTAATCGAAGGTGAGTGTCCTACTGACGCCGTCTCGCGCCAACTTTCCGATTTCCTGGGTGGCGCCTTGATCCTGGCGCAGGCAGGACTGAACGGCCCTCGCGTTCGCGAGCAAATTGCCCCGCAAGCCCGCGAAGCCTATCTCGAAATCCTCAAGGGCGCGGACATCTCCCGCATCGATCGAGGTGATACGAAATCCGTCCGAGTCGTTTTCGACGTCACCCCAAAACTCTTAGCCGTCAGCCGCAGCGCCGTTCCCACCGTCCCGCAGCAACCAACCCAAAAGAAATGATGCAGGCTCCGGTCTTTAGACGGGCGCTGCAAAGGGCGATGCTACTCACACGATAGAGTGGACAAAGACCGCTCAAGTTAAGGGTGGGAAGAACAACGATAGAACCGCGAAATCCCCGGGAAGCTAATCGCCAGCCGGCGTCGCCTTCATATACCGCCAAGGATTCACCGGCGCATTATTTACCCGCACTTCATAGTGAACGTGTGGCCCGGTCGAGCGCCCGCTAATCCCGGTGTAGCCGACCACCGTGCCACGCTTGATGTGCGTCCCGGCAATCGTCGAGAACGACGAAAGGTGCGCGTACCAGGTCGTGATACCGAATCCGTGATCGACGACCACTAGCCGGCCGTAACCCGCGTGATTCTCGACGATCGTCACGACTCCATCAGCCGTAGCGTGCACTGGCGCGCCATAGTCCGACGACACATCGACACCCGTATGGAACGCGCCCTCACCACTGAACGGGTCGAGGCGTTCGCCGAAGCCGTCGGTGATGTGACCCATCACCGGCCACATCGAAGGCGTGTAAGTTGAGTCTGCGAAACTCATCACCGGCATCAGGCGCAGGCCACCGCTTGAGATCGCAATCGTCGCGGCGTTTCTCTTCAAAAAGGTGTATTGCTCCACGGAACGGTCGAAAGCGTCCTGGGCGTCGATGGGGTCATCGCTTTGGTCGAAAGCCGCCGGGTGATAGCGCAGCACACCGTAGGTCATCGCCACTTCGGTGGCCAAGGACTGCAACGAGTCCAGACGCTGGTTGGTGTCCTCGACGGTGTTCTGCAGCTGCCGGTATTGTTTCTTCAGTGTTTCCTGATCATGGCGAAGAGCGTTGTAGTTGCCGACTTTCCAAAGCATGCGCGAGTAGGACCCGGCCGCAGCCACAACCGTGATGCTTCCGATCAACGCGAGGACTGCAATGGCGTGCAGCACGTACGCGGGAATGATCAGCTTTTGCAGCTTACCCGGCGTCGACGCGATGAAAAAAGTGTAAGTCTTACCCTTCATTCCAGTTGGGACCCTCAGTCCCCACTACGCTCAGTCCCTACTAATGTTGGACGCGAACCTTTTGCCCTGGGTCCGCTACACGGTACAGCACCCTGATTCGTCAGCTCGGGCGGTACGACCCTGCCCCGAGACCGTGGCACATACTAAATTCTGTAGGTGTTAGAGTCAATCCTGTATTTTCCTGGTCATAGGTCAGGTGTTGAAAGGCTGGCTCCTGTACGAATGGACAGGTGAAATCAGATTGTCACGTTAAACTAGACGCATACCGGCGGCGATCGTCACTACAGGAAATTACCCACAACGCACTCATGAATACCCGGAACACCCCGGAGAATGACTTGATCCGCCGCATTCGCTCCGCTGGAGCGGGCAACTCGCGCCGAGATTCGGCAGTCCAGCTGGGAATCGACGACGACGCGGCCCTGTTTTCTCCGCGGCGTGGCTATGAAGCCATTCTAACTTGCGACTGGTTTCTGGAGGGAACTCATTTTCTGCGCGACAAACATCCCGCCGATTCGGTTGGATGGAAATGTCTGGCGCGCGCGGTCAGCGACATTGCGGCGATGGGTGGCGAGCCGCGATGTTTCCTTCTGAGTCTCGCTCTCCCCAAGACGCACACTGGCGGTTGGCTCAATGAATTCTTGGCGGGACTGCGTCGAGCCGCGCGAAAATTCAAGTGCCCCTTAGCGGGCGGCGACACTACACGCCGCGACGAAATTCTAATGAATCTCACTGTGGTCGGCGAAGTTCGATCCGGCCGCGCCCTGCTGCGTTCCGGCGCTCGACCCGGCGACATTATTTATGTGAGCGGCCGCCTGGGCGAAGCCGAACTCGGGCTTCGACGCCTCCGAAGCATACGCCGAATTGCGAAAGGTGACGCTAGGCTCAGGAAGCATCTCTATCCAGAACCTAGAATCAGTCTCGGCCAATGGTTGTCCCATTATGGGATGGCCACGTCGATGATGGATCTCTCGGACGGCCTATCAACTGACCTGACGCGCCTTTGCGCAGCAAGCGGCGTCGGCGCGCGCCTGGAAGCCTCGCTCATTCCCACCGCGAGCAAAGCGCAGCGGTTCGGCGTTAAAAATGTCGACGCCCTCGATCTCGCACTGAACGGCGGCGACGAGTATGAACTCCTCTTCACCGTGCGCCCCAGCAAGACCAACCGAATACCGCGCGCCTTCCAAGGCGTCGCGGTAACAGCCGTAGGAGAAATCTGCCTCGAACCTCGCCTGACACTCATCCGACTCGACCACAGGGAGTCGGCTCTGCCCGCGGGCGGCTGGGATCCTTTCAGGACAACATAGAATCATTCGCAAGATTTCCAACCAGCGGACCACCGTGGAAGCGCGGATACTTTCACGTCACTCTAAAACCTAAGTTCTATGTCAGGGAAAGCGGCCCGTCTCTGCGATTGGATCAAGCGACTTTCTTATGCCCACGGTGGACGACCAAATCGCGGAGTGGAAGCACGCCTACCAAGTGCTCGGCGTCCCGCAACACGCTTCAGCGCATGTCATCAAGGCTGCTTACAGAAAGCTTGTCAAACGATGGCATCCCGATCTTTATACTCCGGGTACCTCACAACACGCGGATGCGACGCAGATGTCCATGCTGATCAATGAGGCGTACTCGGAGATTGCGCATGCTCCTTTGCGGTATACCTCTAGTGCAAGGGGTATTGGCCGAGCACCACGACAGCAACCGCAAACGCCATCTGGACCCACCATCAACATTCAGATCAACCCTTTCAAGCCGCCCCGCGTCGACAGGTTGGAATTCTGGGTTCGATTTGTTTGTGGAGCGCTCTTTGGGATGTTTTCGGGTGTCGCGTGGGTTCTTTCAGAGGTGCCTGCCACTTCCATGGAATATCCGCTCATCGCTGGCTTCGGTGTCCTCGCCCTTACCGTGGGCTTCGGCCTGGCTGCGGCTCGATACGGGGACAAGTTTTGGTATTCGGTTTTAAGGTTTTATTGACAGCCGGGGGAAACTGTGCGCGCACATTGAATGAACGCATTACTAAGCCAGTTAAGGATGCGGAGAAGTGCCAGCTTGGGCAGTCGCAGCGCTTGTGGCCGTAGTCTTGGTTGGCGACGCGGGGTCCGCCGGGGGTTTAGCTTTGCGCTCGCTGGGTTCATCTTCGGTTGGCGCGGTGTCGGGTGTGTCCACGTGGATGGCGTGGTCGTGGGCTTCTTGCTCGAGCGGGACCACGTTTGCGAATTCGACTTCGGGGACGCCGCTCAGCGCGGATTGCATGAACTCCAGCCAAATGGGTAGCGCGGCGCGGGCGCCGGTTTCTTTTTTGCCGAGCGAGATTTGCTTGTCGTCGAAGCCGACCCACACTCCGGATGTGAGTTGCGGTGTGAAGCCGATGAACCAGGCATCCGTGTAGTCCTGGGTCGTGCCGGTTTTGCCTGCGGCAGGGCGACCCAGCGCTCTGGCCTGCATGCCGGTACCGAACTGGATCACTTCTTCGAGCATTGCGGTCATGGTGCGCGCGACTTCCGGCGACACCACGTCGTGCACTTCGGGATGCGCTTCTTCGAGCAGTGCGCCGTCATAGCTGGTTACCCGGCGAATCATGTGCGGGTCAATGCGAATCCCATCATTCGGGAAGACGGTGAACGCCGAGACATGCTCGATCAGTTTCATGTCGGCGGCGCCGAGAGCGAGCGGCAGATACGGCGGCAGCGATGTGGTGATCCCGAAGCGGCGCGTGACGTCCACAACCGAGGAGATACCCACCTTCTCCGCCAACTTCACGGCCGGAACGTTACGCGAACCGGCCAAGGCGCGGCGCAGCGTGATGGTGCCCTCGAACTTCTCGTCGTAGTTGTGGGGCGAATAGGGCTGACCACCGCTGATCACGGTGAACGGCGCGTCCAGAATCGTGTCGAATGGAGTCGCACCTTTTTCGAGTGCGTCGGCGTAGACATAAACCTTGAAGGAGCTGCCTACTTGACGGAACGCCTGCGTGGCGCGATTGAACTTGGAATCCTCAAAGCTGTAACCGCCGACCATGGCTTTGATTTCGCCGGTGGGATTGTCGATGGCCAGCATCGCGCCCTGCGGAGTTGGTTGCTGCTCAAGCTGAACGCGAACCGTATTTTCGCGCAACTCCATAATCTGAAACTGCGCCAGGTCGCCGACTTTCAGCAGATCCGCGGGCTTCTTGCGGCCGGTCCAGGCGAAATCGGATGGGGAGAGAATCGCGCGGTACGGTCCGATCTTGATGGTGGCGTTCTTTTCGTCGACGGAAAGAACCAGGCCGGTAACATAGCTGCCTTTCTCGATGGGGTGGCGCCAGTCTTCGTCCTCGTAGGTGTCCAGCTTGCCGAGATTGTCGCGCACGATGTTGGGGAGATCGCCGCGCCAGCCATGGCGGCGGTCGTAGCTGTGTAAACCGTCGCGGATCGACTGGTTCGCGGCGCGCTGCATCGCGATGTTGAGCGTGGTGTAGACGCGCAGGCCGCGTTCGTGAACGGCTTCCGTGCCGTACGTGGATTCGAGGTACTTGCGAACCTCTTCAAAAAAATACGGTGCCAGATCGTTGCGGGGATACTGCACGTGCAAGCCGAGAGGCGTTTTCTTGGCGGCCTCGTGCTCCGCGGAAGTGATCTTCCCTTCTTCTTCCATGCGGTAAAGCACCAGGTTGCGGCGAGCCAGAGCGCCGGTTGGATTCGTCAGCGGCGAAAACTTTGGACCATTCACCATGCCGGCCAGCAATGCGGCTTCCTGCAGCTTCAAATCGGTGACCGGCTTGCCAAAATAAAATTCAGCGGCGGCGGCAAAACCGTAGTTGCCGTGGGCCAGGTACACCTGGTTCGCATACATCGCAAAGATTTGGGGCTTGGTGTAGCGGCGCTCGATCTGCAGGGCCAGCAGCATCTCTTGCATCTTGCGGCGGAAGCTGCGATCGCTGCGATCGAGAAAAAGATTCCCAGCGAGCTGCATGCTGATGGTGCTGGCACCCCCGGTGATGCGGTGATGTAACACGTTGCGCCACGCGGCACCGGCGATACGCGGGAAATCGATGCCCCAATGCTCTTCGTAGTGCTGATCTTCAATCGCGGTCACCGCGTTGTACAACACCCTGGGGCACTGCTCGTAGGTCATCAGGATGCGGCGCTGCAGCGCGAAGCTGCCGACAAGCTGCCCGTCGTCGGCATAAATTTCCGTGACCACTGTGGGCCGGTATGTTTCCAGCGCGCGAATCTCCGGCAAGTCGCTGGCGTAAACGAAGAGTAACCCGCACGCCGCGCCCAGCGCGATCGCGCAAAGCAGCAGAAACGCCAGTGCCACGCGGTCGATCAACTTCCAACCGCGCAGCCTCAACGTGATAGGGGGCAGACTCAGCATGACTTACAATTTTAGCGCAGATGCGCGGCGAGCAAGGACGGGGCAAGATCGCCAAGTTTCCATCGCGAGAACACGAACGAGAGCACTAAGCCTGAAATTTGGCCTCGAAATTCGTGACCACCCAGCGACCATCTCGCCGCTGAAGGTGATAAACGCCGCTCGCGGAACATAAGCTCCCACAATAGTAACCGCCCTGAACATCGGCCCTGTCTTCACTGTCCCTGCGAATCGCTTGCTGGTCGAAAATCACGCCGACCTTTTCGGTTTTGGCTTCCACGATGGCGCCACCGACCAAATCCTTCGTCTTCTTAGAGGCGGATTTTTTCTTCACTGGCGGATTCACGTCGCTAAGTCGCTTCAACAAAATGTCTGACGGATCTCTCCCATCGACAGACAAAAAATATACTTCCGTCCTAAGGTCCCATTTGGCGATCTGATAGCGCGCCACAGCTTCGCGAATGGCATCGTCGTCGTTGTTGCCCGATTGGGGCGTCGCGGCAGGCACCAAAACGAAATAGAGCAATGCGGCGGCCAAAGACGGCTTGATCGCTACCGCTCTCTCTCTATTCATGTTGCGACGCATGGCCATTTGATATCACTTGAGAATAGTATCTTTCGCCGGCGCAGGAGCGACACAGAGTGCGTCCCTCTCGCAACACTTCGCGCTTGAAATTTATGCCTTCGCCGCATTCGGCGCAGACTACCCTGGGACCCTTGAAGCCGGGCAGGTCTTCCGGTTGGACTTCTACCTTTACCCATTTCTTGTCGAAGAGGACTTCTTCGGAGAGTTGTGTGTAGGCTTTCTGCTGGCCGGCGTCTTTGGGCATTTCTGGGAACATTTCGCGGGCGGCTTGTTTGCTGGATTCTTTGGCGGCGATGCGGATGGCTCGGCCGGTTTGCAGATCGACGAAGGTGGCGGCGACTTTACCCCAGTCGCGGAACTTCAGGGCGCGCTTACCCAGGCGGCAGTTGGCGACCAACGCGATCGCGTCGGTGATGCAGCGATCGATTTCTACATAGGTGACGATGCGTTTGCATTCGACGATGGGGTCGTCGATGCCGAGTTCCCGAAGACCGAGCATGGCCAGCCGCACGCCGAGGACTTGGCCGGCGCAGAGGTGGCCGTGGGCAACGGCCGCCAGGTCGAGATATTCGCCGAGAGATTTCACGAATTGAGTCTAGCACCCTGTCGCTTCGCTGACACCCGCCCCTCTAAAGAGGAGCGGCTACATTTTGCTTCTCTGGCGCGGTCCACGGATGTGGCTGGCGGGATTCGACCCAGGCGAAGCATGCCGTAGCTACCGCTAGGATCGAGAGCGCGGCGTCTTCGAGAATCTTCTTCGGGCCGATCGGTTCAGGAGTCGCGAAGCAGCCGCAGTTGATGTCCATGTGCAAGAGATAGGCGCGCGTGACGACGACCAGAAATCCCAGCATGATCACGGAGAGCAAAGAGGCCCAGATGCGCAGGCGCCAGCCGATCAGCATGAGCAGGCCGAGGGCGATTTCCGTGAACGGTAAAGTGTGCGCTACAAAAGCTACGCCCGACGGCGACAGCAATTGGAACGCGTCCACCTGGCGGGCGAAGTTTGCGATGTTCACGGAGATGGAAAATTTCAGGACGAAAAGAGGCCACAGGTTTGTATTGGGAAGGAAGACCTTCGAGTAGCCGGCATAAAGGAAGATGGGGCCGAGAACCAGCCGGCCGATCCAGACCACGACACGACCGAGATTGAGTGGGCTGGATTGCATCATTTCGCTTCGGCCGCACATCGCATTTTTTGTGCTCCCGCGGGCAGGGACCCGGTTGCTTGAGTCTTAAGGCGCCCGCTTCGGAAAGCGGCCGCAACAGGTTCTACTTCTGGCTTAGGAGTTGATCCAGAAATTGTTTCAGGATTTCCCAGTTCATTACGCCCGCGTAGGGGAAGGTCTGCCCATTCGCGTGGAAGATCGTTGTTGGAGTTTGATTTACGCGATAGCCCTGGCCCAGGGCTTGGTCTTTCGCGATTGCCGCGTCGAGCGTGCCGCCTTTTACCAGGGCACGGACCTTCGCCATCTCCGCAGGGGAGAGCACGCTGGCTACCGTGCCATCGACGTCGCCGGTTTGCTCCCACTTCTCCTGGTTCTGGAACAGCACTTCTTCGACGGGTTCGAGTTTGCCGATTTGAGCGGCGGCTCGGGAATATTGCGCGGCGACTTTCGAGTGGGCGTGCATGGGTAGCGGAAAGTCTCGGTGGATCAGGTATACCTTGCCTGTGCTGACATAGTTGTCCATCAGCTGGCGATTGGTCGATGTAAACAAGGTCTTGCAAGCTGGGCACTGAAAATCGCTGAAGACTTCGACCACGACTGGCGCGGACTTGGAGCCGAGCGCTTCGTGGGGATCGACATCTGGAATCGAGGCTGCCGTCTGAGGCATCGAATACGGCCGGGCGGCGTGGAGTACGGTTAGCGCACTCAAGTTGGCCAGCAAGAGCATAGTGAGCAAAGTTGTACCCAAGAATACAAGGTGTCTCGCTCTGGATACGTTGGCTCCACGGTGCACGGCAACCCCCTCTATCGAATTTAGATGCCTGTTTTGACGGCTAGGCCGAGATGGCTGGGGCGAGATTATCACAGGATTTCGACTCAGCGCACTGAGCCGAACTTGGAGTTCTTGGTTTGGTTACCTTGCAGAGCGGCGAGGTCTCTCTAACAGTATCAATCTAGGGTGGTTATGGAATGGATATTTTCCGAGGTCGTTACTTGCAGCGATTCTCGCGACTGGACAAGAAAAAGGCTTAAAGGGAGCACTGAGGTCGGCGTGAGGGAGATCTTGGAGCTGGTGGGGGGAGCATCAGTGACGGAAGCACAGGCGGGCAGTCGGAATTGGCTGCAATTGATTGATTCTATATGCAGTTATGGTTGCTATAAGAAAACTTGACAAAGAAGCACTCAACTTGTATATTGTCCTTCGGTCGCACGGTTTTTCGACCGGAACGGCATGCTCAGACAACCGTGTCTGGCTACTTGGCTGCGGCCGCTGAGATTTGGAGTCAGGAGGATAGGTAGGCATGAGCAAGATTATTGGAATTGACCTGGGAACGACCAACTCGGTCGTTTCCGTATTGCAGGGCGGCGAGCCGGTGGTGATCCCCAACCAGGAGGGCGCGCGCACGACGCCGTCGGTGGTGGCGATCACAAAGGGTGGCGAGCGGCTGGTTGGCCAAGTCGCAAAGCGCCAAGCGGTGACGAATCCTGAAAACACGGTGTATTCGATCAAGCGTTTTATGGGGCGCCGCTACGATGAGGTCGCCGACGAGATGAAGCGTGTGCCGTATCACGTGGTGAAAGGCAACCACGATGACGCTCGCATCGAGATTTCCGGCAAGGTGTACAGCCCTCCCGAAATTTCCGCGATGATTCTGGGCAAGCTGAAGTCGGCCGCGGAAGATTTTCTGGGCGAGAAGGTGACCAAGGCGGTCATCACCGTTCCGGCGTACTTCAACGACTCGCAACGGCAAGCCACCAAACAGGCGGGCGAAATTGCCGGCCTCGAAGTAGTGCGCATCATTAACGAGCCGACGGCTGCGGCTCTGGCGTATGGGCTGGACAAGAAGAGCGACGAAACGATCGCTGTGTACGACCTTGGTGGCGGCACGTTCGACATTTCGGTGCTGGAAGTGGGCGCCGGAGTTGTGGAAGTGAAGTCCACCAACGGCGATACGCACCTCGGCGGCGATGACATTGACCAGAGAATCGTCGATTGGTTGATCGATGAGTTTAAGAAAGAAAACAACATCGACCTGAGCAAGGACCGCATGGCGCTGCAACGGCTGAAGGAAGCGGCGGAAAAGGCCAAGATCGAGCTTTCGCAGATGATGGAAACGGACATCAACCTGCCGTTCATCACCGCGGGAGCGAGCGGCCCGATCCACATGCAAGTGAAGCTGACGCGCATGCGGCTCGAGCAACTGATGAGCGATCTGCTCGACCGCTCGATGAAGCCGGTGCAGCAAGCGCTGGAAGACGCGAAGATGTCGCCGAACGACATTCAGGAAGTAGTGCTGGTTGGCGGCTCGACGCGTATCCCGAAGGTGCAGCAGCTGGTGCGCAACTTCTTCGGCGGGAAAGAGCCTCATAAGGGCGTGAACCCGGACGAAGTGGTCGCGGTCGGCGCGGCCATTCAGGGCGCGGTGCTGGGCGGAGAAGTAAAGGACATCCTGCTGCTGGACGTGACGCCCCTTTCGCTGGGCGTCGAGACACTAGGCGGCGTGATGACCGTACAGATCCCGCGCAACACGACAATCCCAACCCGCAAGGTTGAGACGTATTCGACAGCCTCGGACAACCAGTCCGGCGTGGAAATTCACGTGATGCAGGGCGAGCGCAAGTTCGCGAAGGACAACCGCTCGCTGGGCACGTTCAAGCTGGACGGAATTCCACCCGCTCCGCGTGGCACGCCACAGATCGAGGTGACGTTTGATATCGACGCGAACGGTATTTTAAACGTCAGCGCCAAGGATAAGGCGACGAACAAAGAGCAGAAGATCACCATTCAGTCTTCGACTGGCTTGACGAAAGAAGAGGCCGAGAAGATGCGAGTGGAGGCGGAATCGCACTCCGAGGACGATCGTCGCCGGATGGAAGAGGTCGAGGCGCGCAATCGACTCGATGGGTTGGTTTATCAGGCTGAGAAGTTGGTGCGCGAGAACCGCGACAAGATCGCCGAGGCGGACGTCAAGGCGGCTGAAGAGTCGGTCGATGACGCGAAGAAGGCGATGAATGAAGGCGGGACGGCACGGTTGCGATCGGCTACCGAGAATGTGGAGCGGACACTGCATAAGATCGCGGAGACGCTTTACAAGACGGGGCAGCAGGCTGGCGCAGCTGCCGGTGCGGCGGGCGCGGCTCCAGCAGGGGCCGGGTCACATGAGGGCCAGGCCGGCACCGGTTCGGGCACCGACAAGAAGCAGGGAGATGTCATCGACGCCGAGTATGTCGACGTTGATGAAAATAAGCGGCCGAACTAAGTGCGGCGAGATACAGGGAGGCGCTATGGGGCGAGTCGACAGTCAACAGTTGAAAGTCGACAGCGACATGGCGCCTCTTTGACGCTTTTGGAGGTTTGAACACGTAGGGAGTTTTGGAGTCGTGCTTCGGCCTTGTGAACTTGGCTTGGTTTGATCTACACCCCAATCTCTGACCCTTCGGGGCTCAGGGCAAGCGAGGGGCGGCTACAGAGATGGCTACTACCACTAAACAGGACTTTTACGAATTGTTGGGGGTTTCGCGGAAGGCGAACGCCAAGGAGATTCGTTCGGCTTTTCGCAAGCTTGCAAGGAAATATCATCCCGATCTGAATCCCGGCGACAAATCGTCGGAAGAGAAGTTCAAGCAATTGCAGGAAGCGTACGATGTGCTATCGGACGCGAAGAAGCGGCAGATGTACGACCAGCACGGCTTCTATAGTGATAACTATCAGCCCGGGGCTCCGCCTCCAGGGAACGATCCCGAGGATGCGCGGGTCAATTTCGATTTTGGCGGATTTGATTTCAACTCTGGCGCGGGCGCTCCGGGTACTGGGGGCACCGGCGGTTCCAGTTTCCGCGATTTGTTTAGCCAGTTCTTTCGTGGCGGGCGCGGCGCGGAAATGGAAGTGGAGCAGGAACCGGGCGGCGATCTGGAATATCAGATCGAAATCGATTTCTGGGATGCGGTTCGCGGCGCAGTGAAGAAAATCCAAATCACGCGCATGGAGACTTGCGAGACCTGCCACGGCACCGGCGCGGTCGGTTCGCCGCAGACGTGCACCGCGTGCGGTGGAACTGGGACGATCCAGCAGGCTGCCGGCAAGATGAAGTTTAACGTGCCATGCACGCGTTGCGGCGGGACCGGGAAATTGCGCACCATGTGCAAGACGTGCGGCGGTGAAGGGCGTATTCGGCGAACGGAAACAATTGACGTGCGCATTCCGGCGGGCGTGGCCAGTGGATCGCGCGTGCGCGTTCCCGGCAAGGGTAACGCGGGAACCATGGGGGCGCCGCCGGGCGATCTGTATTTGCGCGTGGAGGTCAAGCCACATCCATTTTTCGAACGGCGCGGGAACGATCTGTACGTTAAGGTGCCGGTTAAAGTAAGCGAAGCGACTCTGGGCGCGAAGATCGAAGTACCAACGATTGATGGACGTTCCCTAATGCGCATTCCGCCGGCGACCAACAGCGGGACCACGCTCCGACTGCGCGAGAAGGGCGTTCCGAGCGCACGGGACGGGGTGCGCGGCGATGAATATGTGGAGATCCAGGTGGTCGTGCCGAAACCGACGGATGAGCGCGTACGGAATTTGATGAAGGAACTTGAGACGATTGAGCCGGAAGATCCGCGGGGAGATTTGTTCAGCAAAGCGAGCGGATAGCTGGCAAGGAATAGTAGTCGCAGTGCGCGACTGGCTTTGATCGATTACGGATATGCCGACTAAAGGAAGAAAGCGGGCCAAGGCTGGGTACATGATTAGTGCCGTGGCGGAGCTTTACAAATTGCATCCGCAGACGCTTCGGCTTTACGAGCGCGTCGGATTGCTGAAGCCTTCGCGATCGCAGGGGAACACACGGCTGTATACCGATGAGGATTTGGAGCGGCTCGACGTGATCCTGACCCTGGCGCGGGATATGGGTGTGAATCTGGCGGGCATCGAAATTATTTTGAACATGCGCGAAAAAATGGTGGAGATGGAACGGCAGATGACGGAGTTCGCGACTGTCGTGCAGCAGGAGTTGGCGCGAGTGGCCTCGCTGCGAGGTGAGCCTGTGCCTCGGAATGCGATTGTACGGGCTACGCCGCCGCGCAGTGTGCGGATGAACATTCGGGAGTCCTAGGCGCGGCCAACGCTTTTCGGTTTCTTCCTCTGTAATCCACAAGACAAGAACTGGACGATCGCGTTCGGCGCTTGCTGCTGACTTCGCGGCCTCGTATGCTGTCGACGTCGGGTATACATGGACAAGAAATGGCGCTAGAGAACTGCACGCTTTGTCGCGGGACGGGTTGGAAGCTGGTAGCGCGCGCTGATGGCGCGCCGGGTCGTGTGGCTGTAGCTTGCGATTGCGGCATGGAGGAGCGGGCGGTTCGTGTAATGGAGCGGGCGCGGATTCCCAAGCGCTACGAGCACTGTGATTTTGAGAGTTACGAGACAAATCTAGCAGACGGCAAGAGCTACACTCCGCAGCACGCAGAATCGTTGAAGCGGGCAAAGTTCATGATTCAATCGTTCGTGCGGGACTACCCCGGCGGAGACCAAGCTGGTTTCATGCTGATGGGCAACTCAGGTGTGGGCAAGACGCACCTCGCGGTGGCAGCCCTAAAAGAACTTTTAAAGCGCGGCCACACAGGCTATTTCTGTGAGTACGGTGCTCTGCTGAGAGAGATTCAGAACAGTTACAGGTCTGAGAGTGAGGTTTCGGAGATCCAGCTGCTCAGTCCAATCCTTTCCGTTGAAGTCTTAGTCATCGACGATCTGGGCTGTATCAAGCCTTCCGACTGGGTCCGAGACATGATCGCTTACATCTTAAATACGCGGTACGTTGACGGTTCTCGGGACCTCAGCCGACCTCGATGCACGATTATTACGACAAATTACTTGGATTCCGCCGAGGAAAAGAATGCCGTCTTGCCAACCGGGAGAACAATCGTCACTCGAAAGGATAGGCTGGAAGATCGAATAGGCGATCGAATGCGATCGCGCCTTTACGAGATGTGCAAGACCGTCGAAGTCTTTGCGCCAGACTTCCGGAGGGAAGTGCGACAGGCTGGGCGGGCGCACGCCTAGGTACACGATGAACGGAGATGGCAACATCGAAGCTGTCGCTCTTCTTCAAAAATGGTTTATTGACGGTGTAATGGGGCGTGGGAGCACTCATGGGGCGTAGCCATCGAGACGCTAGACAACCCCGGCTGGATCATCAAGATAGATCTCAAGGAGACCGCCAGGGAATACGAACACCTCGACCAAATCAAAATCCAGCGCGACGAAATGACTGGGTCATGTATAAAGTCGAGGAAAAACGGTTCGTTGGGGCGTGCGGGCCACTGAATCTTGACGAGACGATCAGGATCTTTCTCAAGCGGTTTGAATCCCCGAGCGTTTAGGGCGTCTTTCGCTTTATTGACATGGGGTTGAGGCGGCGCGTATCATTTTGGCTGTTGCAGCGTTTTTGACGCCCGCAGCATCCTTGTCCTCGGTGAGCGCATAACGGTCGTTTCAGCAACGGACCACAAGACGGTTGTTTGAGCAGTGACTTACGAAGCGGTCGTCGATTTTCCGACCGCGATCGCGTCATTGCCGTGGCAACTGCGGAACGATTGACCTCCTTGCATGACCCCGGATGGGAAATTGCGAGGATTCTCGCGAGCAGCACCTGTGACTCCGGCCCGGCCGGGTCAACTAGACGAATCGACTGAAGTTATCTACTGGAGGCCATCAACCATGTTTTCCGACCATGACAACCCGTCGACTGCGGCAGCCGCCGCACCCGCTCAGGATTCCGAAAAAGAAACTCCCAAGACAGTAAACGAGACACAAGCTGGCGCAAGCGAGACCGGAGGTACGGTGAACGCTGCCAAGGACGAGGCTACAGCTGCTCCTGTAGCGCAGGCCGACGGCGATCCGCGTCCGGAGGAGGCAACTGCGCCTGCGGCACCGGCGGCTGTCGACGGTACATCCGCGCCGGGTCACGAAGCTCACAGCGAAACACCTCAAGGGGCGGGTCCTAGCGACGCGAGTCATAGCGGCGCTGCGCCCGTTGACGCCGAAGCTGCCGCCGCCGCTGAAGAAGCGGCCGGCTCCGAGGAGATGAGCAAGCTGATCGAGCAGTACAGCGAGCCGCAGGAAAGCGCTGCGAACAACGAGATTATTGAAGTGAAGGTGGTGGCGTACACCGAACAAGGTGTCGTGGTTGACGTTGGCGGCAAGACCGAAGGGCTGATCCCCGCGGCGGAATTCTCCGAGACGGATATTCCGCGTCCCGAGCCGAACGCCACGATTGAAGTGCAGCGCACCGGCGAGCACAAAGACGGCTTCACGATTTTGTCTTACCAGAAGGTGCTGCGGCGGCGCACGTGGGAAAAGATCGAGGCGGCGTACAAGGCGAAGGAAACCGTCACCGGTAAAGTTGTGGATCGCATCAAGGGCGGGCTGGTAGTGGATATCGGGGCGCGCGCGTTTCTCCCGGGATCGCAATACGATCTGCGGCCTGCGCAGAACCTGGACAATCTGCTGAATACCGAAGTGCAGGTGCGCATCACCAAGCTGAACCGGCGGCGCGGGAATATCGTGGTGAGCCGGCGGGCGCTGATGGAAGAGGAGCTGCACGCCAAGCGGGCACAGTTGATGGAGACGCTGAGCGAAGGACAGACCGTTCACGGACACGTGAAGAATGTGACCGAGTACGGGGCGTTCGTCGATCTCGGCGGCATCGACGGCCTGCTCCACCTGACCGACCTTAGCTGGGGGCGCGTGAAGCATCCGTCGGACATCGTCAAGCCCGATCAGGAGCTTGACGTCATCATTCTGAAGTTTGACAAAGAGAAGCAACGGGTCTCGCTGGGCTTAAAACAGTTGATGCCCGATCCGTGGGTGAACGCGGCCGAAAAATATCCTGCCGGCGGAAAAGTGAAGGGCAAGATCGTTGGCGTGGTGGATTACGGCGTGTTCGTGGAGCTGGAGCAAGGGATCGAAGGGCTCGTCCACGTTTCGGAAATGAGCTGGAACAAGAAGGTCACGCATCCATCGAAGATCGCCAAGGTGGGCGACGAAGTTGACGTGGTGGTGCTCGACATCAAGCCGAGCGACCGGCGGGTTTCGCTGGGAATCAAGCAAGCGCTTCCGGATCCATGGCTGCAAACGGCGGAAAAGTATCCGGTGGGCACGGTGGTGACCGGGAAAGTTCGCAACATCGCTGAGTTTGGGGCGTTCATTGAGATCGAGGACGGCTTCGACGGCTTGGTGCACGTCGGCGACGTGAGCTGGACCGGGCGCGTGAAGAATCCGCACGAAGTGTTCAAGAAGGGCGAACCCATCACCGCCAAGGTGCTGAAGATCGATCCGGAGAACCGGCGGGTATCGCTGGGCATCAAGCAGGTGAACGATATCTGGGGCGACTGGTTCAAGGAGCACAAAGTTGGCCAGATCGTGAAGGGCAAGGTTTCGCGCATCGCCACCTTCGGGGCGTTTGTGGAGCTGGGCGAGAACATCGAGGCACTTTGCCATAACACCGAGATCGAAGAGCGCAAGCGGCGCGACGAGGGTCCTTCATCGATGCACCGCACCTCGACGGGGCCGCTGAAGAGCGCAGGGCCGCTTGAGCCGGGCAAGGAATACGATTTCAAAATCATCAAGATCAGCCCGGAGACACGGCGCATCGGGCTGAGTTACCGCGCGGCGACCAAGCAGATCGAGCGCCGCGAGATCGAGCAGTACCGCTCGACGACCAAGTCCTCTTCGACGGCGACGATCGGCGACGTGATGAAATCCAAGCTGTCAGCACGATAGGCGCTTCCCCGGCCTCAGGGTCAGGACCGGGGGGCGGCATTAATTTCGTTTACCTCCGGGCCAATTTAGTGATAGGAAGAAGGGCACCTGGGCGACGCTGCCCCTGTAAACCGTTTCAGATCACGCAGCTGCGGCGGTTTTTCGGGTGGCAGTCCTATAAGCCCTAGCGCAACATGTGGCAGTGCGACGAGGCAAGGGGACGATGACCAAGCAACCTACATTGACGAAAGCCGACCTTATCGAAGAGGTCTTGCGCGTGACCGAGCTCCCCAGGAAGGAGTCGGAGACTATCGTCGAGACGATTTTCGAGAGCATTATCGAAGCGCTGCAAAAAGGCGACAAGATCGAGATTCGCGGCTTCGGCAGCTTCCGGACGCGGCAGCGACGTGGCCGGGTGGGACGCAATCCCAAGACCGGCGCCAAAGTGGAAGTGCCACCCAAGAAAATTCCCTTCTTTAAGCCCAGCAAGGAATTGAAAGATTTCGTGAACACCGCGGATGGGGTTTCGGCGGCCTCCTAAGTTAGCTCCGCCATTTATCCTGCTTTCTCACCACCCTGGTTTCTGACAAAACGTTTTGAAAAGTAACAGGCTTGCGGAAGGCTTCGCTTCGCCATCGCCGTTTTACGTTATGCTTGGCCGATTGCGATTGACGCATTGCGGATTTTCGGTGAAAGGCGCGCTGCTCGATGGACTACCTCTGGACTCCCTGGCGTTTCCAATACATGAAGCAAGTGGAGAGCGGGCAGCAGCCGGAGTGTATTTTCTGCGATGCGGCATCACGCAAGGATGATGCTGAAACGCTGGTAGCATATCGCGGCGCGAAGGTCTTCGTCATCCTGAACCGCTTTCCGTACACCTCGGGCCACGTGATGATCGTGCCTTACGCGCACGTGGGCGATCTGGAGAGTTGCGACCCAGCGGCGCTTAGCGAAATGATGAAGCTGGCGCAGCGGGTCGAGGCCGCATTTCGCGTGAGCTATCGGCCAGACGGCATGAACTTGGGCATGAATCTCGGCCGGGCCGGTGGCGCCGGCGTCGTCGGGCACGTACACCTGCACGTTTTGCCAAGATGGTTTGGCGATTCCAATTTCATGACCGTCGCCGGCGAGACGCGCGTGCTTCCCGAAGACTTGCGAACGACATACGAGCGCTTGCACGCGAGTTTGGCATTGGGTGATTCGGGTGAACCGCGGTGAACCTCGACCTGACTGAAGATCAGAAGCTGCTGCAGAAGAGCGTGCGGGAGTTTGCGGAATCCGAAGTAAAGCCGCTGGCCAAAGAAATCGACGAGAGCGGGCGCTTTCCGCGAGAGACATTTCAGAAGGCGGCGGAACTTGGGTTGACCGGTGTGGCTCTGCCAGAGTCCGAGGGCGGGGCTGGATTTGATCACATCGCTTATAGCATCGTGATCGAAGAGATTTCGCGCTGCTGTGCGTCCACTGGCGTGATCCTTTCGGTGCAGAACTCCCTCTACTGCGATCCCATTCATCGTTTCGGAACCGACGAGCAAAAAAAGAGGTTCCTTTTGCCGTTTGCGCGCGGGGAAAAGATCGGTTGCTACGCTTTGACGGAGCCGCAAGCGGGCTCCAATGCCGCGGCGCTGCAAACCAGGGCGGTGAAGTCGGGTGACAAGTATGTGATCAATGGCACGAAAGCGTGGATCACAAACGGGGGCGCGGCGGATGCGGCGATCGTTTACGTGAACACCGATCCGCCGAAGGGTGAAAAAGGAATTACCGCGCTGGTCGTCGAGCGTGGCACGGCCGGCTTCAAGGTCGGCAAGGAAGAAAAGAAACTCGGCATCCATGCGACGGCTTGTAGCGAGTTGGTGTTCACCGATTGCGAAGTGCCCGTGACCAACCGCATCGGCAACGAAGGCGAAGGTTACAAAGTGGCGCTTTCCACGCTGGATGGCGGGCGTATCGGCATCGCCGCACAAGCTGTCGGCATCGCGCAAGGTGCATTCGAAGCCGCGCTCGAATATTCCAAGCAGCGCATGGCGTTTGGCCATCCCATCTCGCAATTTCAAGCCATCCAATTCATGCTCGCCGACATGAGCACCGAAATCGATGCCGCCCGCCTGCTCATCCGCAAAGCCGCCTGGAAGCAGGATACCGGCGCGCGCTTCAGCATGGATGCCGCTATCGCCAAACTCTTCGCCAGCGAGATGGCCACCCGCGTCACCCACAAAGCCATCCAGATTCACGGCGGCAACGGCTACAGCCGCGAATATCCCGTCGAGCGCAACTACCGCGATGCGCGCATAACCGAAATCTACGAAGGCACCAGCGAAATTCAGCGCCTGGTCATCTCCTCCTGGGTTTTGCGGTCGTAACAGCGACACGGTTAGGTTCTGTGAGCGACCAACAGATCTTTGCAGCATTGATTGGCGGCGCGATGTCCGCGGTGGCCGGAGAACTACTCGTGATTCCTCTGCGCATGTTGGTGCGTGCCAATGACGGAGGCGACGACGGCTGGGGGATTGTCTGGATAGGACTTATGGCTGTATCTGGAGTTTTAGGCACTTTCTTTTCGGCTAGATGGGCCCGCAAGAGATATCGAGACTTTCAGCCATAGTATGCTGGGAACGTGCTTGACCTCGACTGCAGACTTGAATTCGATTCTGCCCAACCAGAGGATTTCTTCGCAGGACTACCGCCGCGACCCGCGGTGTGTCTGATCGAGCCGCGCGAGGACAAAGCCGACCCATTTCTGATCCGCACCCAGGATTTGCGCCGCCGGCTGCAGCGATTGCTTGGCGTGCTCGACGTAAACAGCAAACGTCTGAACCTGCAGTCGTTTGCGCGCGGCGTGCGCTATCGCCTTACTGGCTCGGCGCTCGAGCAAACTTTCACCTACTATCAAAACGCCAAGCAGTTTCTTCCCCATCGCTACGCCAAAATATTAAGGCTCCGCCCACCCGCCGTTCTCAAAGTCAGCTTGCGCAACGCCTATCCGCGATGCTTCATCACGCGCCGCATTCCTGTAGACGACACCGGAGCGCCTACGGCCGGCGCCTACTACGGCCCTTTCCCATCCCGAAAGTCCGCCGAAGCCTTCGCCGAGCGCGCGCTCGATCTCTTCAAGGTGCGCCGTTGCCAAATCAAAATCCGCCGCGACCCCACGTTCCCCGGATGCATTTATTCCGAGATGAAAATGTGCCTGGCCCCCTGTTTCGCAGGCTGCTCGAAAGAGGAATACGACGTCGAAGTGCACCAATTGGTGCAGTTCCTGGAAACGGACGGCAACTCTTTGCGCGCGGCGATCGAACAGGAACGCGAACGCGCCAGCGATGATCTCGACTTCGAGCGTGCCGCCGCCATCCACAAACGCATCGAAAAGATCGATGACGTGTTACGAGGCAAGCCGGACCTGGCGCGCCGTATTCAGGACCTGAACGCCGTGATTTTGCAGCGCACCGCTGAGGATCAGACCATCGCCGCGTATGCGGTTCGTCGTGGCCGGCTTGCGGAGCCCTGCTTCGTGCGTTTCGCGGAGATTGCAGGGCAGCCTCGTTCTGCCGAGCAGATTTTCCGCGACTATCTGGAACAGCCTGCGGACATAGCGTCAGGCAAAAATGATCTCGGCGAACATTTGTGGCTGGTGGCGCGATGGTATTACAGTAATCCGCGCGAGGGCGAAATCTTCTTCCACGAGAAAGACTGGCCGTACCGCAAGATCCTGCGCGCCTGCTCGCGTTTGCTGGTTCCGAAGCCCAGTGCACTGGACGCTGCGAAGAACGTAGGAAAGACAAGTCCGGAAAAGGGAGCCTCATGAGCGTATCCGCAACGCCGAACGGAACCGCGCAATATGCAAAAAGATTCGCGGGTCGAGCCGCGGATGGCCATTTTCGCGAAGCCCACGCCCTGGTGCTTTCTTCCTTGGGTATCGGCACCTACCTTGGCCAGCCCGACGACAAGACTGATCAGAGCTACGCCGCGTCGGTTGCGGCGGCGGTCGAGAGCGGCATCAACGTTATCGATACGGCCATCAACTACCGCTTTCAGAGAAGCGAGCGCAGCATCGGCGCCGCGATCAAGTATCTGGCCAAGCAGGGAATCGCGCGCGAAGAATTTGTTCTTTGCACCAAGGGCGGCTACTTGACTCCCGATGGCGCAATGCCTTCCGATCCAACGGAATATTTCTATCGCGAATACATCCAGCCCGGGATCTTCAGCCCGAACGACCTTGTAGGCGGCAGCCACTGCATGACGCCCCGATTCCTGGAAAATCAGCTGGAGCGCAGCCTGCGCAATCTCGGCGTCGAGTGCATCGACGTCTACTACCTGCACAATCCGGAGTCGCAGCTGAGCGAAGTGTCGCGCCCTGATTTTCTGGAGCGGGTACGCGATGCCTTCATTTTTCTGGAATCCGCCGCGGCATCGGGAAAAATTCAGTTTTATGGCATGGCGACGTGGAACGGTTTTCGCCAGGAAGCGCGCGCCCGCGATGCCATGCAGCTCCCCGAACTCGCTACCCTCGCGCACGACATTGCCGGCGACCAGCATCGCTTCCGGTTCGTGCAGCTGCCATTCAATCTGGCGATGACTGAAGCGCTGACGCTGGGCAACCAATCGATCGGCGGCCGCGACAAAACCGTGATGGAGGCTGCCAGCGAACTCGATATCACGCTTGTCGCGAGCGCTTCGCTGCTGCAGGGGCAGGTGGCGCGAAATTTGCCGGCGTTCGTTGCTGAGGCTCTGGGGTTGGAGGATGACGCACAGCGATCGCTGCAATTTGTGCGGTCTTCGCCGGGAATCACTACCGCACTGGTGGGGATGTCGCACGTGGAGCATGTGCGCGAGAATGCGAAGCTGGTTAGCGTGGCGCCGGCTACCGTCGATCAATTCAGCAAACTCTTTACCCGGGGCGAAGGTGCGTAGCCGGGAAAAAAGGTGCGTAGTCTGTTCCCTGGCTAGCGCGAACAGAGGCTGCGGAAAGAGTCTTTTTCTTCAGGAGGTCGGTGCTTTAGCGCCGACGTAAACTGCGTGCTCTCAACGGGCTTCAGCCCCTGAAGGAAGCTTTTTCCTCGTTTTGTTGCATTTTTCCGCAGCCTGTACAGCCAGGAATGGCTGTGCCATGGGCAAGGAGGCCGCAGCTTGCGATTTGTTATGCCAGGTCTAACCGGTGAAACCGAAATCCGGATGGCGGGTCGTGAGCCATTCGGTAATGGCTTGATCTAGCTGGTCGAGCTTGCCGGCGAAGAAATGATCGGCGTCGGGCACAACTACGAAATGATTCTCGCCGGGCAACGAAGCGACGAAGGATTCGACCTTTCGGACGTCGCCATGCTCATCGTTCTCACCATGCACGAATAGCTTTGGCTTGGCGCAGCTCTCCAAATACGAGAAGTCGGAGCTATTTACTGGCGTACCTAACCCGATCAACTCCGCCACGCGGTCTTCTTCGCATCCAACTCGCAAACCGACCCAGCAGCCGAAGCTGAAACCCGCCAGCAACAGTGGGACGCCGGGGAACTCGCTCGCGAGAAAATCCAGCGCCGCGCGCACGTCTCCTTGCTCACCACGTCCTCGATCGTGCGTTCCGGCGCTCATTCCGGCGCCTCGAAAATTGAATCGCAGCACCGCCAAGCCCAACGCATCCAGAGATTTCGCGGTCTGATAAATCACCTTGTTGTGCATCGTGCCGCCGAAGAGCGGGTGCGGATGGCAAATGACCGCAGCCATCGGTGGTCGCGCTACGCCCTGTGGCTTCCACAGGATCGCTTCGAGCCGACCGGCCGGGCCCTCAAGAAACAAATTTCGCGATTCGTGAGCTTTAGTCAAAAGTATCCTGACGACAAGTAGTGAGCGTTTTATGCAGCCACTTCTGTAGGGGAGGGGCTTGCCCCTCCCGGCCGCAGCGTCTTGCCGCATCCTATCGCCTTGCTAGCCCCTCTCTGTAGGCGCCGGACTTTAGTCCGGCGCTGAATCCGCCGTCGTAGCGGCCGCCGACCGTGGGCGACGAAACGGATGCGATTCAAAATCGGAGACTGAATTGCCCAGAGCGGCAGACGGCTACGTTTAAGGCAGGGCTCTGCGGCATTTTTTCGATTCGCGCGACCATCAAGACCAATTCCGCGGCAACTGGCCAAGGCGAGTTATCCGCACTCTCGAACGAGATCACCAGAAATTGCCCGGGAGTGTACTCGCGATTACTGCGGAATTTCAGGCCTTCCGCGCAACAGTCGATGGTCATGGTCTCTTCAAACCAAGGCACGTGCTCGGGCCGCACTCGGACGGGCACCGCAAGCTGCTGGCGGGGCGACGCGCGACGTTCCACTTCCCGGCGGTGGCCGTTGCCATTTGAGTTTGCGCGATGGCGCCGGGCAACCTCAAACCGGAGCGCCGCGACCCGTGTATGACTAGCTTCGAGCAACTGCGACGCCGCGCCCGATGCCTTGCCAGCGGTGGCAGCAACGCTCTCCCTTTCACCAACGCCCAACATTCGCCGCGCGCCATTCGCGTTTGTTCCAGCGTCACCCATTGCCTGCTGTGCCGATCCCACGAAGCGCACGACTTTCGCGGAGATCTCGGGCTGACCATAAGAAATCGCCGGGTCGTAGGGGAACGTCACCCACAGCGACATTCCTTCCACGTGAGCCTCTTGGCAAGGCACCAGCACACCGCCACGCGAAACGTTCACAGTGTGGCAAATCTCGATTTTCTGGCCGAAGGGCGTCGTCCAGCGGAGTCGCGCGGGAAGCCGGAGCTGGACGCGGTGATGCTCGCGCCTGTCCATAAACCCCTACAATAGAGCCACCGAGTTCGGGGGTAACTCCAAGTATATCTCCAGGTTGCACAAACCGCCAATGTCTCGTACTAGGACAGAAACACCGATATTTAACATTGCAACTTGCGAATGCCGATGTTACGTTTCCTTTTACTTGCAGCGGACTGGAGCGTTGATGGCAGACGGTTCGGAACGGCGCGTAGCCCGGCGATTCACCATGAGCCTGCCGCTACGGGTTCTCCCGCGCGCATCGCGCAGCCAAGAACTGCGCGCGCAGACTCGCGACGTCAGCTATCAAGGACTCTATTTCGTCGCTGAAGATCAATTTGAAGTTGGCACTGAGATCGAATTCGTATTGACCTTGCCGAAACTCCCGTCCCAGACCGGCGAAGTGGATATTCGCTGCCGCGGACAAATCGTGCGCGTCGAGTCGACCTCCAACGGGCACTCCGGCGTGGCCGCCAAGATCGAGCGATACGAATTCCTGCCCGCCACCGCCTCCGCCGCCTGAACCCGCCCTCTTCATCATCCGGGCCATCTCCGTCGGCACCTGGCTAGCCTCGCGCCCCGCCCTCGTACCCGAGTACAATGCTCTGTGAAAATTTTCTCCGCATATTGTCCTCACGCACTGTAGGGCGCTCTGAGCGCGTCCCTCTCGGGTCTGCCGTGAGAGACGATGTCGCTTAGGAGGAGCCATGTATCATTACGATCCGCGAACAGCGCTCGAAGAACTGCAAGAGGACGCGCTCTTACCGCATCCCGTAAAGCTGCGCGACATGATCCTGCGCATCAAACTCCAGCCCAAGGAAGCACAAGTGATGAACCACGAATTCCAGGACTATTTGACACGTTTCGGAGAGATTCAGCGACTGGCGCGCGGCATCCTCGAAAAGCTCGCCACAGGAAATCCCAAGTCCGCATGACTCTCTTTGCGCCAGGGTCGCGGAGAACGTGCCGACGCTGTTAGACTGATCTGCGCTCGACGCCGAACACGCGCCGGCCCTTTGCGATGCGACGCCACACACTTCTGATCGACGCGGACGATACCCTCTGGGAAAATAACGTCTTCTTCGAGAAACTCATCGAGGATTTCATCGGGCTCGTGGAGTCCTGCGGCTACACGCGGGCCTATGTGCGGCACATTCTCAACGAAACCGAGCGGAAGAATATTCGACAGTACGGCTATGGTGTGCGCAGTTTCGGCCGCTCGCTGGAAGAAACATATTTGAAGCTTGCCGAGCAGATGGTGCGCCGCGAGACGCTGGCGCAGATTCACGACCGTGTTGTCGAGCTCGAACGTACGCCGCCGAAAATTCTGGATGGCGTGCCGGAAACGCTCGCCTATCTCACGGAACGCCACCGTTTGATTTTGTTCACCAAGGGCGAACCTGCCGAGCAAGCCGCCAAAGTGGAACGCTCGGGGTTGCAGGGGTTTTTCGAATTTATCGAGATTGTCTCGGAGAAAGATCCGGAGACGTACGGCGCGCTGGTGCACAAACACAAAATCGTCAAGACGCACGCGTGGATGATTGGCAACAGCCCGCGGAGCGACATCAACCCCGCCATGAAGATCGGTCTGAATGCGGTCTACATCCCGCACCAGCATACCTGGCAAATGGAGCACGAACCGGTAGTCGCTGGCTCGGGCAAGCTCGTGATTCTGCCAGCCTTCCGCGAACTTCGCGGCCACTTCTAACCTCTGAAAGCCCCGCTCCCACGCTCGTCTTCCTAAAGCGTTTGTAGGGCGGGGCTTGCGCCGCCCCGCGTCAACCCGCCCCGCCCGGCCTCAACCCCGCGACGCATGAAGATGCACCGTCGACGTTCCTCCTTTCTTCCAACAATCCAACGCTTCCAAATTGGACGTTGCGCCTCCCCGTCGTTTCCCCGAAACTCAACCCCGATTAAGCCTACGCAGGAGTGCCTCATGGCCACCGCAACAACTCTTCCTCGTTCCGATTGGCGCCAGGAATGGTTTGAAAACGAAGAAGCTACGTATCTAAATGTCGCCGGTCAAAGCCCGATGCCCAAAGTTGCCGTGCGCGCGGTACAAGCAGCAATCGAATGGAAAAAGTTTCCGCAACGCATTCCGGACACGGCATTTTTCGACCTGCCAAACCGCATTCGCGCGTCCATCGCCAAGCTGATCGGCGCGCAGCCCGCGGACATCGCGCTTACCTCTGGCGCGAGCACGGGAATGTCGGCGGTCGCCTACGGTCTGAAGTGGAATCCTGGCGATGAAATACTTACGGCGATTCGCGAGTTCCCTCTTCAGTACGCAACCTGGAAACCGATGGAAGAACGCGAGGGCCTCAAGCTCAACATCGTGTCGCCACGGGAACGCTTTCTGACCGCTGACGACGTGATCGCCGCGCTCACGCCGAAGACGCGTCTGGTTTCCATCAGCTTGGTGCGCTTTGACAACGGCGTGCTGCTCGATGCGGCGCGCATTGCCGCGGCGTGCCACGCGCAGGGCGCCTTGTTGCTGCTCGATGCCAGCCAGGCGTGCGGCGCGGTACCCATCGATGTTGGCGCGATGGGCATCGATTTTCTAGTTTCCGCCGGATACAAATTTCTGCTCGGTCCCTTCGGCACAGGTTTCTTCTGGGCCAAGCCCGAGCATGTCGCCAACATGCGCCCGGGGCCGTTTTACTGGATGGCGGGCAAGGGCGTGGACAGTAATTTTGCATCGATGGACTTTGCCAATCCCACGGCTGCGCCAAGCGGCAGGCGCTGGGACGCCGCGGAAACCGCGAATTATTTCAATCATGCGGCGCTCGACGCTTCGGTCGATTTCGTTTTGCAGGCGGGCCCCGAGGCCGTCGCGGCGCACAATCGCAATCTCATCGAGCTGCTATACGAGAGATTACCGAAGGATCGCTGCGTGCCCACTAGCCCGCTAGATGCAGCGGATCGTGGGCCGTACGCGTGTTTCGCTGCGCGAGCGCCGGAAAAGACGGCCGCGCTTTACGACCGGCTGCGCAAGGAAAACATCATCGTCAGCCTGCGCGAAGGCAACATTCGGGTTTCGCCCTATTTGTTCAACACCGAACGCGACATCGACCGCCTGATTTCCGTGATCACCACATGACGCAGCCCGTCGCCTGGCCCCAAATCGCTGTGGTCGGCGCCGGAGCCGTCGGCGGCTATTTCGGTGGCATGGTTGCCCGCGCCGGAGCCCCGGTAGTCATGATCGGCCGTGCACCTTTCGTGGAAGCGGTGAACCAGAATGGCCTTCTGCTCGACACGCTGCACTTCAAAGTGAGTGTGCGCGTCGAGGCGTCAACCGAGCTCGACGCCGTGCGCGGTGCAGAAGTCGTTCTGTTCTGCGTGAAAACCACAGACACCGCCGAAACCGCCCGTGCCCTCGCTCCGCTGCTTTCTCCCAACGCCATCGTCATCAGCATGCAGAACGGTGTGGACAATGCCGAACAAATCCATGCCGCGTCCGGCATCGATGCCCTGGGCGCTGTCGTCTACGTTGCCGCTTCAGTGCCCCAGCCGGGCACCATCAAGCACGTGGGCCGCGGCGACCTCGTCGTCGGACCGCGGAACGCACGGACCGAACACATTGTCGCCCTGTTCGAGCACGCCGGTGTTCCCTGCCGCATCTCCGACAACATCGAAGGCGAACTCTGGGTCAAGCTCACCTGGAACTGCGCGCTCAACGCCGTCTCGGCGCTCGGCCGCGCCAAGTACGGTCAGATCGCGGCTAACGAAGATGCTCGCAAAGTTGTCTCCGAAGTCGTCCACGAAGTGCTAGCCGTGGCCCGCGCCGCCAACATCCACCCGCCCGGCCTGGAAAATCCGCAAGTTGCGCTAGCCAGCGCACTGAAAGGCGCCAACCAAATGTCCGAAGCGCTCTCGTCCACCGCCCAAGACCTGCTCCGTGGCAAACGCACTGAGATTGACTCCCTAAACGGCTACATCTCTCGCCGTGGTGCCGCCCTCGGCGTCCCCACTCCTATCAATCACGCCCTCTTCGCTCTGGTAAAGCTCACCGAGTCCCGCTCCTGAGCACCGCGCACAATTAGGACAACACCCCCCCCGCCTTTTTTTGTAAGTGCGGATTCTAAAGGGTTTGCGGTTTGAGAGGGTTTTAGCGAGTTGGCGGCGGAGAGCCAGCGATGGCCAGGAGGCGTTCGAATTAACGATTCTAATAACACAACCTAGTATAACTTACTAGTTACTATTTGTCAAGGACGAGTTTCCGTGCCGAGAAATGGCCGGCGGCCCGGCCCGAGGTCTTGACCGGCCCGAAACGGAACTCGGTGAGTTGCCGGGCTGCGCGAAACAGGATTGGGGCATCAAAATGGGAAGGTTGGGGGGACGGACGTTGGTGGATAAGTGTTGGAGAATGAACGTTTGGGGGCCAGCGGGCTGTCTTGGGACTTGGCAGGCTTGCGATGACTTCGCGGGGAGTTTGAGGGCGGGTGCGAGATGCGGTTGACCTTGGGCCATCAATCTAGGAACCTAATAGAACACGACTGATGACAGCGAACCATCTTCATGGTGCTTTGAACCTGCTTGGGCAAACCTCGACCCCGCTGGTGTCTCCGCGGCTGCCGGGGGAACCGGAACCGCAATTGGGCGTGGCGTGGGGAGATTTCCATCAGGGGATTGGCAGCAGCGTGCGGGCCTTGTTCACGCGCGGGGCGGCCAAAGGCTTCCTCAGCTCGGGCTACTTCAAGGATTGCTGGATCGAACGCCGATTGCCCCGGCGAGCCTTGGTGGCGGCGGCGCTGTGGCACATCGCCTTTATCGCGATGCCGTTTCCTGAGGGGACATTCAACCCGAAGAAGAATCCGGCGTTTGATAATTTTCAGCTCACCTGGTCAGGACCGATTCAGGACCTGCCCCTACTTGAAATCCCGAAACAAAGTGCCAAGCCCGCGGCGCATAGCTCGCCGAACCAGCCTCTGCCGGATAAGGGCGCGGACGCGTTTCATCCGCGCCAGCGCATTTTCACGGACCCGGTGCGGCCGACGCATCTGAAGCAAACGCTAATCAATCCGAAGGCGCCGATGGAGGCGCCGAAACTGGTCCCGGAGCTGCCGAACATGGTGCAGCTAGAGCAGGCGGCGATGCCGGTGAAGCCACGGCTGCTGATCAGCGAGGAAGCGCTGAAGAAACTGCATCCACGCGAGAGAAAAGTGAAGACGGTGACGGTGGCACCTCCGCTGGATGCGCCTGCGATGGAGCCGCAAGTGGCAGGCGACTTGAGTTTGCCGGTGGCACCGGATGGACCGGCAAGGCCGAAGTTGGAGATCAACGCGGGGGCGGCGCCGCGAGTGGCAAAACGGGAGCAGGCGGGCGACGCTGGCCCGGCGCCAGAGGTGGGCGCAGCGCAGCCGAGCGCGGCGGATGGCAGCACGTCCACATTGATTGCGCTGTCAGCGACGCCAGGCCCACCGGCACCGGTAGTGCCGCCACAAGGAAACCTGGCCGCACGCGTTTCGATTTCACCCGAGGGCGCGAAGAAGGGTGGATCGGAGGCAGCGGGTGCTGGCGGTAAGAGTCCAGTGGGAATCAGCATCAGCGGCGGAAATCCTACGGCGAAGAGCGGAATTTCCGGCCTGGGCGACGGCCTCGGTTCGCCTTCGCTGCGCGTGTTGAGCGCGCGTCAGCACGATTCGCCGGTGGATGAGGTGCCGGAGCGAACTGGGCCACCGGATTTCAAGGCGCTGCCACCGGGCGCGAAGCCGGAACAAATATTTTCAAGGAAGCGGGTGTACACGCTGAACGTGAATATGCCCAATCTGAACAGTGCGACCGGGAGTTGGATACTGAATTTTGCGGAGTTGCACCGGGACGAGAGTGGACCGCGTGTGGCTTCGACGGATTTGGCCGGGCCCGTACCGGTAAAGAAAGTTGACCCGAAGTATCCGCCGACGCTGGTCAGCGAGCGCGTTGAAGGAGAAGTGGTGCTGTACGCGGTGATCCGCAAAGACGGCTCGGTGGGGGAGATCCAGTTAGTACGCGGAGTCGACGATCAGCTCGACGCCAACGCGAAAGAGGCTTTGGAGCAGTGGAGATTTCGGCCCGGGGCTAAGGCGGGGGAGCCTGTAGAGCTCGAGGCCATTGTCCACATCCCGTTCCGCGTGCCGCCTCGGGAGTGAAGAAGGGTCAGTTGTGGAGGCACTGAGAATTGGAGTGCTTCGCGGACAGTCAATGGCCGGGTTCGGGGACACGGACGCTTTGAGACTCAGCGTAAACAGGAGTGTATGTGCTACCTCTGGCGCCTGCTACGCTGCTAGCTCTTTCTGTAGCGCTTTGCCCTTCCTGAACCAAGGGCGCTCTACCCTGCGCATATAGCTGGGCAGCGTTCTCTTCTTCGCCGCTAATTTCTGAACCCATTCCCGCGCTTCGTCTTTCTGATTCGCCAGCTTTAGATAGTTCGCATAGTTGTAAAGCGTCTCCGGAGTCGTCGAATATTGTGCGGCAGGCGCGAAATAGATCGCAGCCTTTTCCAAGCTTCCGGTCCGCGCGTACGCGTCCCCCAGCAATCCGGTTGCGCGGTGATAATCGAATTTTGGATCTCTTGCGACGACGACCTCCAGATCCGGGATGGCCGCTGCATAGTCTTCCATCCCTAGTGCCGACTTTGCGCGAAGGTAAAAGGCATGCGGAGAGTCGCTCCGCGAGGCAATTGCGCGATTCAACGCTTCTCGCGCCTTCTTATAGTTCTTTTGCTCAAAATAAAGTTCAGCCAATTCTTCCAGATTCCCCGCCGAAGGATTGTCCAGGATCTGGGTTTCCAGCGTCTGGATTCGCGATCGCCTCCCGAATCCCTGGAAGACGCCGCCCAGCAGCCCCAGGTCCGGAATCATTTCAACAACCACGTAAGCTCCGGCCCCCAGCACCCCTCCGAAAATGATGATGTAGATCCAATAGTTCTCAGGACGCCGCTTCACGAAGTGCCAGAGCGCAATTCCTTGTACAACGAATCCCCACGGATAGATGAGGAAGCTGAGTCCTCCCATCGGCGGCCACCTACGCATTTCGTTTAAATGACGACTTGGCCAACAGAATCCTGCATTACCCCCTCAAGGTCAATTTCAACGTTTTATAGTCCAGAGCACCAGTAACTGTCCCTTTGTCCACCAGTTACAATTTCAACTTGCGTGGCGACTTTCGCCGCTGAGCGATTGGCCGACCGGAAACGACATGAACCGTAAATGCGGAAACTGGCTTCCAAGTTACATGAATTGCCAGCGGTGCTCAGGACGAGCAAACCTGAAGTCTGGCTCAAGGTTTTGGGGCGCAGCGGAAGTGGCTATTCTAATTGTGGCGCTAGCTAAAGCTCTAGCCCTGCGCCGACTGCATTCTATGAGATGACATCCAGTCTCCTGAGTCTCAAATTCGACGTACTAAATTTGAGGATCGGTTTCTCGTGGACCTTCGCGACATCCACGTGGACGCCAAGAAGCGATGAACTGGTTGTCAGTCCCGAGCAGAAGATAGCTTTGCGGCAACTGCTGCAGCAACCTCGGAGCTCGCGATCGCTGGCCTTTCGCGCTCGCATCGTTCTGGAGTGTGCCAGCGGGGAGAGCAACGCCGCGGTGGCCGCCAAGCTGCGCACCACAGGTTTCACCGTGGGCCTGTGGCGAATCGTTTTATCACCGAGGGGATGGTTGGTTTGGGTGACGAGATGCGGCCGGGAGCACCACGGCAGATTGGCGATGACCGTGTCGAACGGACCGTACGCCTCACCCTGGAAGAGGCTCCCAAGGGAGCAACGCATGGGAGCAGTCGCGCGTTGGCCGCGAAGACGGGCCTGAGCCAATCCACCGTGAGTCGCATCTGGCGGGCCTTTGGGTTGGTCCTCATCGCAGCGAAACGTTGCAGTTATCCAATGATCCGCTGTTGGTCGACAAGGTGCGAGATATCGTCGGCTTGTACCTGAACCCGCCGCATCATGCGCTGGTGCTGTGCGTGGATGAGAAGAGTCAGATTCAGGCACTGAGCCGCAGTCAGCCGATTCTTCCGATGCAGCCCGGCCCGGCCGAGCGCCGCACGCACGATTACCAACGCCAGGGCACCACCAGTCTATTCGCGGCCTTGGACATCGCCACCGGATCGGTGATCGGCAAGCGCTGGCCACGCCATCGCGCCATCGAGTTCCGCAAATTCTTGAATCAGATTGATCGTGCCGTTCCTGCCGATCTTACCGTCCATCTGGTGTTGGACAATTATGCCACCGACAAGACCAAGGAGATTCGGACGCGGTTCCTGCGGCATCCTCGGTATCACCTGCACTGCACTCCCACGCACAGTTCCTGGCTGAATCAAGTGGAGCGTTGGTTCGCCTTACTGTCACAACGCCAGATCAAACCAGGTTCGCACTACAGCGTGCGTGAACTGGAATCCGCCATCTTGGAGTTCATCGAAGTGCATAACGAGCAGCCCAAACCCTTTGTGTGGACCAAAAGTGCCGATGCAATTCTTAACAGCATTGGACGGTTCGCCTCCCGTACTCTGGCCGCACAGGGCACAAACAATATGCAAGAAATCAGTGACTCAGGAGACTAGAGGCTATGCGCGGATCCTCAGGTTGGCTGGCTCTGGATAGCAAGAAAGCTGAGCGCTGCGTCTCCTTGCTTCAGCATACGGGTGCGTCTCAGCTGACCCGATTCCGGCAAGGCGAAATCCCAGCGGTGCTCCACGATCACGATCGCCCCCGACCGCAGCAACGGCGACCCGCTTAGATAGCGAAGTACGCGGGCGTATTCCTCGGCCTCGGCATAGGGCGGGTCGACGAAAACAAGATCGTAGCCTGGTTTGCCGGGTGTGACCTTCGCCGCCAATTTTTCCAGACCACGCAACGCATCCATGGAGAGCACGGTTGTGCCCGAGCGAATATCGAGGGATTCCAGGTTCCGACGAATCAGCGTCGCCGCGGGCGCGTGATTTTCGATGAAGACGACCTCGCTCGCGCCGCGGCTCAGTGCCTCGATGCCCACGGCCCCGGTTCCCGCAAAGAGATCGATGAAGCGTGCGCCTTCCACACGTTGGCTCAGAACATTGAAGAGCGTTTCGCGTAAGCGGTCGCTGGTAGGGCGCAGCGCGAGACCTTTCAAACTCTTGAGGATGCGGCTGCGGTGGGTTCCGGCGATAACGCGCATGGAATTGTGAGAGTGCCTCAGCCAACGCGGGCCAGGTGGTATCTCCGCTGCCATTCACCCGGTAGGTGACGAAGAATGCGATCGAGTTCGCGACCCTCGGCGGAATCTTCGACGATGGCGAAGGCTTCGCGGCGGGCTAGCTCCAGAACTTCGCGGTCGCGTAGAGGGTTGGCAATCTGGAAGCCCAGCGCGCCGGACTGGCGGGTGCCAAAGAATTCGCCAGGGCCGCGCAGATACAGATCGGTCTCGGCGATCTCGAATCCGTCATTCGTGCGCACCATAGCTTCCAGGCGCGCGCGGGCTTCGTCGGTCATGCGCACCGGTCCGACCAGCACGCAGTGCGACTTTGCTGCGCCACGGCCGATGCGCCCACGAAGCTGGTGCAGCTGCGAGAGCCCAAAGCGCTCGGCGTGTTCGATCACCATCACCGTGGCGTTGGGAACGTCCACACCGACTTCGACCACTGTGGTCGCGACGAGGATCTGCACTTCGTTTCTGCGGAAGCGCTGCATCACGTCGTCTTTTTCCTCACTGGAAAGCCGCCCATGCAGCAGGCCCACCTTGAACTTCGGGAACACTTCTTTTGAAAGGCGTTCGAATTCCTTGATCGCTGCCTTGAGTTCGAGCTTCGATTCCTCGATCACCGGATAGACGATGTAGGCCTGGTGCCCGGCCTCGACTTCGCGGCGGACACCGCCCCATACGCCGTTGAGGTGCGGCTCGCTGGTGAGATGCGTTTCGATCGGCGTGCGTCCTGGTGGTAGTTCGTCCAGAATGGAAACGTCGAGATCGCCATACAAGGTCAGCGAGAGAGTGCGCGGAATCGGCGTGGCAGTCAGCACCAGCACGTGCGGCGCGTGGCCGTGTGACGCGGCTTTATCAATCAGGCGCTTGCGTTGCAGCACGCCGAAACGATGCTGTTCATCGATGGCCACAAAGCCCAGCTTCGCGAATTCCACATTGTCTTCGATCAAGGCGTGCGTGCCGACAGCAAGCTGCGCTTCACCACTGCGGATGCGCTCGAGAGCGGCTGCCTTTTCTGTCCATTTCATTCCGCTGATCAGGAGTTCCACTTTATAACCGGCGTGCTCCAGGATGCGGCGAGCGGAAAGATAGTGTTGCACGGCGAGAATTTCGGTTGGCGCCATCAGCACCGCCTGGCAGCCGTTGGCGATGGCGATGACCGCCGCTTGTAGCGCAACAATTGTCTTGCCGCTGCCAACATCGCCTTGCAGCAGGCGATTCATCGGGCTGGACTTCTCCAGGTCTCCGGCGATTTCGCCGAGTACACGCTTCTGCGCTGCCGTGGGCTTAAACGGCAGGATGCGCTTGATGGCTTCCCGCACGCTTTCTTCGCGCAACCTGAACGCTATGGCGTTCTCTTTTCGCGTCGTTCGCCGGTCCAGCGCGAGGCTCAGTTGGTACAGGAAAAATTCCTCGAAGATAAGCCGCTGCTGCGCGGGTGAGCGGTACGCATTAAGCGCTTCGATCGATTCGCCGGGCGGCGGAAAATGCGTATGCGCGATCGCCTGGCACCGCGAAGGGAATCCCAATCGCGCGCGCAATTGTTCCGGCAAGACTTCCGGCATGCGCGGATCGATGAGTTGCAGCGCAGCGTAAATTGCGCGTCGAATCGAGCGCGACCCGAACGTGCCGATGGCTTCGTAGATCGGAACGATGCGGCCGACTTCGGTGGAATCCGCTTCGCCGCTGCCAAGCATTTCCATTTGCGGATTGACCATTTCGAGCCGCGCTGGCCGCAATTTGTCGATCTCCGCTTTCCCGTGCAGCACCAGCCATTGTCCGGGCTTTAGCCGACCTTCGAGGTAGCCACCGTGAAAAAATTTGCAGGGCAGCAAACCGCCCGCCGCGTCTTGCACCAGCAGATGATAAATAGCGTCGCCGCGGCGCATCCACCGGATCGCCTGGCCACTCATCACCTTGGCGCGAATGGTGTAAATGCCGTTGGGCTGGATGTCCTTGATATTTGAAAAATGAATGCGGTCTTCGTAGCGGAACGGCAAATACGTGAGGAGGTCGTCCAACGTGTGCAGGCCGCGCTTGGCGAGCAGTTCGGCACGTTGTGGGCCTACGCCTTTGATCATGCGCACTTCAGTCCGGAGCGTTAGAGGCGGCATTCGTCGTGGGGCAGCGGCGGTGTTCATCACTACTTCTTTTATACCATCGCAGGGGTGCGGCGCCTGCATCGCGGCCCTATTCCGGGCTATACCGCTTGTAGCCGCGGTCTCCGAGACCGCGGGGTTTAGATTCAACTGCAACCGGTGGATGCCGATTGTGGAATGGTTCAGACGGTAAAAGGGGCAATCGTCGTTGAGGTCTGCGCAGGATGGGCTCTGACCTCGAGATTCGGCCAATCGATGGTGGACCTATTGCAGGTGCTCCTGTTGCATCTAAACCCCGCCGTCAGGAGACGGCGGCTACAGGAAATCCGAACCTTGGCTCGCGTTCCACGCTTGCGCCCTGGGCTGGCGTGTCTATACAGTGAAAGACCTTCGCCGCTGCTTGAGGAGGGTTTGGTGTCCAGTGACCGAGTGACGGGTTCCGACAAACGGGCACTGCTGCTCTGGGTGTTGGCGGGCATCGTGGGCGTGTGGTTCGCGCACCATTACTTCTTTCGAGCCTTCCCGGAAGCTTCCGTGGATTTTCGTGTTTCGCGCGGAGAGGCGTTGAAGCGCGCGCAAAGTTTTGTGGACGGACTTGGCGAGAACATTGGTGGGTATCGTTCGTCAATCGTGTTCGATGTGGACGAAAACGCGAAGACTTACCTCGAGCGCGAACTCGGTTTGCAGCAAGCGAATCAACTGATGTCGTCGCAGCTCAACATCTGGTATTGGGATGTGCGTTTTTTCCGGCCGGGGCAGGAAGAAGAGTTTGACGTCAGAGTCAGCCCGGCGGGGAATATAGTCGGATACGAGCACAAGATCGAAGAAGCGCGCGCGGGCGCGTCCCTGGAACGCGCCGACGCGCAAGCGAAGGCGCAGAGCTTCCTGAGCGCCAAGCTGAATGTGGATCTGAGCAAATGGGATTTTCTGCCGGAAGAAGCGAACTCGAATAAGCGGCCAAACCGCTTGGATTGGTCTTTTACCTGGGAAAAGCACGGATTTCGCGCCAAAGACGCGCCCTACCGGCTGCAGGCCACCTTGAATGGCGACAAGGTCAGCGGCAGCGAGGAGTTTTTGCAGGTGCCGGACGCGTGGAAGCGCGACTTCCGGCGGCTGCGCTCTGGCAACGACACCCTCGCGGCGGCCTTCACGGTTCCTTACATTCTGATTTTGGCGATGGCTGTCTGGCTCGCGATTCGCCTGACCAATCGAGGGCAGACGTCGTGGCGCGGAGCGATTTTGCTGGGCGCGATTGCCGCCACTTTGCTCTTTCTGCAAAACCTGAACAGCTGGCCGCTGTGGAGCGCAAGCTACGACACCAACACCGCCTACGCTAGTTTCATCGCGCTGAAGATCGGCTCGGCTCTGCTGATTTCGGTGCTGACCGCGCTGACCATCACGCTCGTTCTTCCCGCCGCCGAACCGCTCTATCGCGCGTCGCAACCGCGGCAGTTGCAACTGGCAAAGACCTTTACGCTTCGAGGATTGCGGACGAAGGAATTCTTCTCCGCGGCGGTTGTGGGACTTTCATTTGCGGCGGCGCACATCGGTTATGTGGTGGCATTCTACGTGGTTGCGACTCATTACGGTGCGTGGGCTCCGCAGGAATTGAACTACGAAGAATCCGTGAACACGGCGTTTCCGTGGATATCCGGCGCGGCGATCGGCTTGCTCGCTTCCACGAACGAAGAGTTCACGTTCCGTTTATTTGCGATTCCATTTTTCGCGAAGCTGACGAAGTCTCGATGGATCGCCGTAATCGTGCCGGCATTTTTGTGGGGCTTTCTGCACAGTAACTATCCGCAAGAGCCTGCGTACATTCGCGGAATCGAGATCGGGTTGATCGGAATCGTCGCCGGCTTGGTGATGCTGCGCTGGGGCATTCTGGCGACGTTGATCTGGCACTACACCGTGGATGCGTCACTGGTGGGATTGTTTCTGGTGCGCTCGAACAGCCTTTATTTCAAGATTTCCGGCGTGGTTGTGGCTGCGGCGGCGATGGCGCCACTCGCATTTTCCGGGATTTCGTACTTAGTGCGGGGCCGATTCGAGTCCGACGAAGATTTGCTGAATAGCGCGGCGCCGCCTCCCGACCTAAGCGAGGTGAGGGTTAGGCCGACCGCATCCGCCGCAGTCCAGGCCCGGCGGTATGAGGCGCTTACCCAAACGATGATCGTCTTACTCGTGGTTTGCGTGCTGGCGGGCGTACTACTGTCGTGGCGATTCAAGGCGGAGTCTATCGGCGACTACTTGAAACTCTCGGTGAACGCCAGCGCCGCACGCGCTGACGCCGACGAAATCCTTAGGCAGCGAGGACTCAATCCTGCCACGTATATTCACACCACGTTGTTTGTGAACGTGACTGATCCGGTGGCGAACGAATTTCTGCGCCAGCGCGGTGGAGTCGCGCGCGTCAACGAAATATACGCTAAGCAAGTGCCCGGCGCTTTGTGGCGCGTGCGCTATTTCCGTGACAGCCAGCCCGAGGAATATGCCGTGATCCTCAAGCCCGACGGCTCACTGCATTCCGTGCGGCATACGCTGGCGGAAGCGGCGCCTGGAGCTTCGCTGACCAAGGATGAAGCAGTGGCGCGCGCGGAGAAATTCCTACACGACGAAAAGAAAATCGATTTGAGCAAGTGGACGCTCGTCGAAGCGCAGTCCGACAAGCGGCCCAAGCGCACCGATCACACGCTGACATGGCAGCAAACGGAATCACTGGATGTGCAAACGGCCCCGGAAGTGACGCCAGACGGGCACGCCTACGCGCGGGTCGAGTTGGTCGTGCAGGGCGATGAGGTCACCGATTACCGTACGTACGTCAAAATCCCCAATGATTGGCGCCTCAAACAGGAAGATCTAACCCTCCCACGGATGGTGTTTACCATCGCGATTCCGATTTTATTTCTCGGTGGCCTGGCCGTCACCGCGCTGATTATTTTCCTGAAGAATCTGCGATCGGAGGAAGCGCGATCGATTCCCTGGAGACGGCTATCGCTATGGGCATTGTGGGGTCTCGCCGCTTACGTAGTGGTGTTCGCGCTGGGCGACCGCATTCCAGCTTTCTTGGGCGCGTACAATACCGCAATCCCTTTCAAAGTCATGCTCGGCACTCTGGCCATCGGCGCAATTCTTGGAGGGCCGTTCTATTACGGGGTTCTGGCCTTGGTGTTCGGGATGGCGTGGTACTTCACGAAGCGAGCGTTCGCCGAGGAAAAATTTCCTGACTGGACTGGTATGCCCGCGCTCTATTACCGCGATGCGCTGTTCATCGGACTCGGCGGAGCCGGCGCTTTGATCGGTCTGCAGACGTTACTGCAGACGATCTCGGCGCACCTGGTCACGGCGCATCGTTCGACGGAAGCTTCGTTTGGGTCGAATTACGACGCGTTCGTTCCGGCCGCATCCATTCTGGGAACATCGCTGCTGCATAGTTTGCTGTATACCGGTGGCGTCGCGCTGATCGCCTCCTTCATCGCGGCGAAGCTTCGCGCTCCCTGGATGCGCGTTCTGACCTTCTTACTGGCAACGCTGTCATTGATGCCCGGTAACTGGGGCAGCCCGGCGGATTTCGCCAAACAGTGGATAGCCGAGTTGATCTTACTCAGCGTCCTTGTTTTCGGTGTGCGCTACGTAATGAGATTTAACATTCTCGGCTGCTTCCTGGTGTTGGCCATGTCCGCACTCACGACAAGCAGAGCCGGACTGACCGGGCAGCCGGATCGTTTCTATCGACTGAACGGATATGGGGTGAGTGTTGCGCTTCTGCTGCTCGTGGTATGGGTGCTTTTTTCGTGGCAGGAGCGTGGAAGGACAGATTCGACCAAAGTGGCGCCGGCTGTGAACCCGTTCTGAACGGGACGGTATCGGACTTGAGCTTACCAGGCTCGGGAACACCGGTCGATCGCTACGCCGCGGGCGGAGAGTTCTGCCAGCAATTCGGATACGCCCGGCGAAATTTCGCGGTCGCCGGGCACGATGACCGCCCATTCCAGATTTTCGCGAAATTCTCTCGTGCGAATCTGCCACTGATCGAGACTTTGCGATTTTGAGGCGCCAATCTGGATCATGGACCAATGTCGCACCAGCGCGAGGGCGGCGGCTTCATCGGGCCGTGGCCCACTCAGGATGAAGTGGTTGTTTCCATGAACCAAGATGCCTACCATTGCAGCTCAAGTCTCCGGACAAGCTGGCAATTGAGTGACGCACGCTCGATAGTACACGACTCGATAGTTGCTCCCCGAGAATCTCTAACCGTCAATTGCGGGTTCCGAGACAGGAAGTGGCGTAAGCTGAAAGTGCCATGGAAAAACTCCAGGAATTTCAAGCCGCGGCTCGCGTAGATGGCTTTGTCGAAGTAAAGGAAAGCGACGACCCAAACATTGCCTGGTTCAGGAACGATCTGCCGGACCCCGAGACCAAGGTCCACAAGCGCCTGTGCATCGACAGTTTGACCGGCAGCGCCACCGTCTACTGGGAAACCACCGGAGCCAAGCTGAACTCGAAGACCTTCCGTACCGTATCCAGCATGAAGGCATGGCTTTCGGTGAACTCCGTGCGGTAGAAACAGGCGAAAGGGCCTCAGCGCTGAAGTCCTCCTCGTGGCGCATCGTTCTGGCGCCAGAGTTGGAGCGAATCCCCCCGCGAAACGCAACACCGGACTTTATCCACAGCCATCAAACTGAGAAACAAACTGTTGGGCTGGCTCGTTATAACTATGGGAAGCGGCTGCTTACCCACCGCGCTGGAGTGCGTCCAAATTGGGTGCTACTCTGTGGCTCATCACCGCGATGAAGGTTTAGAATTGGGCTAAGGTGTTATGGTCAAAGCCATAATGCCGGAACAGCGCGAATAGAAAGCGAAACATGCCGCTTCCTCGATTGGCTTTGGCAAATGTTCTCGGCCAGGCTGCCGGTACCGGGGCCGCTCTGGCCACGGTGGCTTCTTTGCCCCAGCTCGACGAGCGCTGTCTGGTGGCCGAAGCGCAAGCGGGTAGCCGCGTTGCCTTCGAGGAACTCGTGCGCCGCTATGACCGCGATGTTTTGCGGCTGGCCCTGAACCTGATGAAGCGTCCCGAGGACGCGCGCGACGTTTATCAGGAAGCCTTCCTGAAGGTCTACCGTAACCTCCATCGCTTCCGCTTCGAATGCAGCTTTTACACCTGGCTCTATCGCATCGTCACCAACGTGTGCCTCGATCAGCTTCGGCGCCGCCAGGCCCGGCCGGAAGATCAAGCGCCAGAAATGAATTCCGCAAATCGCGAAGAAGGGATTACCGACTTCTTCGAGCGACAGCGCGAGCACCGTCCCACGCAGGATCCCGAGAGGCGCCTGCTCGGCAAAGAGATTCAAGCACGCATCGCCACCGCGATGGAGTTGCTGTCACCACGGGAGCGTGTGGTCTTTGAGATGAAGCACTACCAGGGACTAAAGCTGCGCGCGATCGGCGACGCGCTGGGCACCACCGAAGAGACCGTTAAAAATTCCCTGTTCCGCGCAACCCGCAAACTGCGCGGCCAGTTGGGAGAGTTGCGATGAGCGGGCGGCCGCTAACGCGGTGCGCAGATGTAGCTCCGTTGCTCGTTTTCTATGCGTGCGACGAGGTCGATCCTCAGGAGCGTGAGGAGATCGACGCGCACCTGGCTATTTGCCCCACGTGCGCGCAGCAGCTTAGCGAAGAATCCGTTTTTCAGACGACGTTTTCCTCCGCATCGCAGCCCGCGGATGAATTGGACCCAACAGGGGCATTGTTGGCGCAATGCCGCAGCGAGCTTTCCGAGCATCTCGACGATATGCAAGCTCCGCCGGTGCAAGAGCATTGGGTGCCCTTCAGCTGGGTGCGTCGGTGGATGGCGGTGCGTCCGGCGTGGAGCGCCGCGGCCCTGATTTTGGTTGGCATTGGCGTCGGCACACAGGTGACGCCGTGGCTGGCCTTGAACGGCGGAGACGGCTCCGGCGATGGCGCTGGACAAGCTGTGAACGTGATGGCCGCACGGATTACCGATGAGGATCTGTCGAAGATGGCCGTCGCGGGTATCAATTTCGCTCCAACGCCGGATGCAGCACCGGGAACTTTGCAAGTCCAAGTTCGCACCGAACAACCACTAATGGTGATTGGAAGCGTGGACAATACGGACGTTCGCCGTGTGCTGACCTACGTCGTGGCGAATGGCGAGCGTTTCGATCCGGGCGTGCGGCTGGATTGTCTGGATGCCCTGAGAGCCCGCAGTGATGACGAGCAGGTGCGGCGCGCGCTGGTCGTGGCGGCTCGGAAAGACCAGAACGCCGCGGTGCGATTGAAAGCGCTGGATGCGCTTCGCGATTCGACCAGGGAAGCTTCGGTGCGCGAGACTTTGCTGGAAGCGCTGCGGCACGATGCGAATCCGGGTGTGCGCGTGGAGGCCGTGAATTTGCTGGTCCGGTCGCTGGAAGTCGATTCGCAGGATGGGCCGGGATCCGCGAGCGAACTACCCGCTACGGAAGTGAGTTCGCTTTCCGGCGATTCTTCAGTGGAACGCGTGGTTCGCGCGCTGGAGGATCTGGAGCGGAGCGACCCCAACCGGTATGTCCGTCTGCGCAGCGCGGCGGCGCTGCGGCAAATTGGCACGCGCGATGTGCAATGAACCGATTGCGTTCGGCCTCCAGCGGGTTTCGGTCGAATTTCGAAAATCCGCCATCGATAAGCCACTCGTGAACCTCCGACCGATTCCAACGTCCTGGGCTGCCTCGTCGAAAGCAAAAGTGCGCGGCACAATTTTTGCGATATTGCTATGCGCAATCCTGGCTTGCGCGGGAGTGGCCGCGACGAGCGAGATCGAACCCGCTCCAGTGGAGCCCACGAAGCCAGGCGAGCCATCCGCAGGACGTATAGCCGCCGATCGGAACGGATTTATTCCAACGAAAGATCGCCTCACGCTGCGGCTCACGACCGATCTCGGTTCGGTAAAGATCGTTCCGTTGCCGCCGGGCGCGCTTCCCGCAGTCCGGTATACCGTCCATATTGAAACCGACGCGCGCGCATCACTCGCGGAGCGCCTGCTCGCGCGCTACTCGCTTACCGCGCAGGCAACCGAGGCAGGCGTGGAGATCAATGGAACGCTGCCGCCACAGATCGCTCGCTCATCGCCAGCAGGAGTGCAATTTTGGGTGCAATTCGAGATCGCAGTGCCGCTCGGCTATAGCGTCGAAGTGAAGACCGAGGCCGGCGACATCGAAACGCAGGACATTGGCGGCACCGCCAATCTTTCCACGCAAGGCGGAAACATCCGTACCGGGCGTATCGGTGTCAACAATTCGCGCGACGCGCGCGCGGGGCATCTGGCAGCGAAACTCGCCACCGAAGGTGGTCACATTCAAGTCCTCGATGTCGCGGGGGATCTGAACGCGTTTACTGCCGGCGGGCACATCAACGCTGGAAATATCGCCGGCGACGCGTTGCTGCATAGCGGCGGGGGTCACATTCGCGCCGAACAGATCGGCGGACGCGCCGATCTCCAAACCGACGGCGGCAACATCACGGTAGGCCAGGCAGGCAGCCTGGCGAGTGTGCGTACTGGCGGAGGCCAAATCGATTTTGGCGAGGTGCGCGGCTCGGTTCGCGCGCAAACCGGCGGCGGTGGAATTCGCATCATGTATGTTTCCGGGCCAATGGAAGTGGAGTCCAGCGCAGGAAGCATTTGCCTGACGCGCGTGGCAGGCACTGTGCGCGCTGCCACCGCGGGCGGGAGTATTCGCGCGTGGATCAATCCCGATACGCCTTCTTCGGGCGGCACCGTTCATCTGGCGGGTGTGTCACAGCTGACTTCAGGCAATGGGGACATCATCGTGTTTCTTCCGCGAAATCTCGCGGCTGACATCGACGCCACCGTCGAGTCCGGCGGCGAACGCCGGATTGAGGCGGACCCTGCCTTGGGGCTTACGATGCAAGCCTCGCACGCTTCAGGTTCGGTGCACGCGGTGGGTGCGTTGAATGGCGGTGGCGCGCCACTGAAATTGCGCACCACTTCGGGAACGATTCATCTGCGATTTCTAGACTCGGAAGTTGCTTTACGTGATTCGCTGATTCGCGAACAGAAAGAGCGCCTCAGCGAGCATGGAGTCCAGCTGATGGCCACGGGATTCGACGCGTCCGATTCGGCACAGGTGCAACCCGGATCGGCAGCGCCCGACAAGGGCGATTGGCTCGACAGTTGGCTGGACCGGCTGCAGATTGCGTTCGTCGGTGGGGTGCGTGAGGATTCGGACGAATTCATGAAGCATCTGATCGCTCAGCCCCCGGCGGTGTATCCCGAGATCGCCATGCGCGCCGGAGTGCAAGGGCTGGTGAAGCTGCAGGTGCGGGCAACGCGGGATGGCCGCGTAGAGGTGGAGAAATTGATTGACGGTGCGCCGAGTCTGGCAGATGCGGCGATCGATGCGGTGAAGCAATGGCGAGTGAACCCGACATGGGTGCTTGCCAAACGAGGAGATGTCATTTCGACGGTAACGTTTAATTTTATCCTGCATTGACGCAAGCGGTTGCGCTGGCGCGGAATGCGCGGAGTTTTGGTTCGGGTCTTCGGGTCATTCGGAAAGATCATCGAAGGGGGAACTTTTATGGCTCGCCGCGCTCTTGGTATCGCTGCATTCCTCACGTTGGTCCTGGCAACAGCCTCGGCCGTGCCGTGCTTTGCAATCAGCAAAGAATTCAATCAGACCTATCCCCTGCAACAAGGCGGCTCGTTCGAACTGCAAAACGTAAATGGCACAGTGGACGTGCAGACTTGGGATCGCGATGAGGTCGAGGTGCGCGCGGTAAAAACGGCAAAGCATCAGGAGTCAGATCTGGACCTTGTGTCGATCGACGTCGATGCCAAGCCCGATGCGGTCTCGGTCACCACGCATTATCCGCAGAATGAAGGCGTTGAGGTTGCTGTCGAGTATACGGTCCACGTGCCGCACTTCGCGCACGTCGAGCACCTCGGCACCGTCAACGGAACGCTGCGGGTCGCCGGCGTCGAAGACGTAGAGGATCTGCGCACGGTGAACGGCAACATCGAGGTCTACGAGAGTGGCGGCGCAGTACACGCGCATACGACAAATGGGAACGTGCATTTGGAGTTGCTACACCTGCAGGATAAGAACGGAGCAGTCGCGGAGACCACGAACGGTTCCGTTCTGTTGGCTCTCCCCGCAAGCACTCAGGCAAATCTGGAAGCTCGGTGCTTGAACGGAAGCTTTTACTCCGAGCTGCCACTGGCGCTGGCAAGCACGCAACGCCCGCGCGAAACGCACGGCAAGTTCGGGAAGGGCGGAGCTTCCATACACCTGAACACGATCAATGGCGGAATTCGAGTCGTCGCTCTGCGGTCGACGGTTTAGCGTTTGCTGCGTCTAAACGGGTCGGAGGGATGACGATGAAGAGGAATGGTTGGATTGCGGCAGCTGGAATTGTGGCGCTGGCACCTGTGCTCATGGCGCTTCCCGGGCGATCATCGGCAGGCCAGGAGCCGGACAAAGTGGAGCCTGCCAGTCAGAAAGTGCGACCCGGCATTGAGGACTTTCAAGACCTGCTGGAGCAGGGTCCCGGCAACGTCGAGGTTCTGCTGGACAGCGAGGGGCCGAGTTGGCTGGGCGTAGAGGCGCGCGAAGTCACGGCGGAGAACGTGAAAGAGTACAAGCTCCCCGCCGAACGTGGGGTGGTCGTGGGTCGCGTCGCACCCGAGAGTCCCGCCTCGAAGTCCGGACTCAAGGAGACCGATGTCATTACCGAAGTCGATGGGCAGCGCGTGGAAGGCGCCGCGCAATTTCGCCGCATGATTCGCGAGATTCCGGCAGGGCGAACCGTGCAGCTTACGATCTGGCGCGATGGGCACACGCAGTCGATCAGCGCAACGCTCGGAAAGGCCGAGGAGAATCACCGTGCGATGCTGAAGGCGGCGCCAGGATCATTCGCATTTCGCATGCCCGAAGTAGTGGAAATTCCCGATATGCCGGAAATGCCGACGCTCGAATGGGACAACGGTGACATGATGGTTTTGCCGGGCGGCCATCCGCGTTTGGGAATCGATGCCGAAGACATCAATGGCCAGCTTGGTAGCTACTTTGGCGCGCCCGACGGCGAAGGCGTGTTGGTGCGTAGCGTGAATGCCGGCTCCGTCGCAGAGAAGGCAGGCCTGAAGGCCGGCGACGTGATCACCAAGTTCAACGGCGAGCGCATCCGGTTGCTGGGTGATCTGCGCGAAAAGCTTGCAGCGAAGAATGACGGCAAGCCAGCGCAGCTGAGCGTGCTGCGCAACAAAAGCGAAGTTACCCTGACGGTGGATCTGCCCGCGCCAACCCAGAAAATGAAGCAAAAGGTCGCCCACAGCACAAACATTTAATTGCGGAGCAGCGCCAGCCGCTCTCTCTCAGACATAACAAAGCCCCGGGAAATCGAATGTAGGAGCGCGCTTAAGCGCGTTCCTGCGAGCGAAGGGAGCCGGATCCATTCACCATTCACCGCACGCCCCGCTCCTAACCTGCCGCCCAACCAAGCGAGTTTCGCCTCCGCGGCGCCACCGCGACGATGCCGGACTCGCTCGCTAGCCCTTTCCGCTCCGTCCATATTTCCGCGCCAGTCGGAACGGCCGGCTGATCGCATCCAGCATTCCGGCTCTCTTTTCCTCAGCGCCCGACACCCAGTCCTCTTCCGTCGGTGAAACCGAAAGCCGCCACAAATAAGCCACGCCCGGTGGAAATCCGCCGCGCATCCGGATGCGAAAGGTCGCTCGCTCCAACAAGCCAAACGGCTCGTCATCGACAGCCGGCAACCGTCGTGCGATTCGCGCAGCAATCCGCACGGCGGGCGCGTCGGAACCAATTTCGTCGACGACCTTTGCAGGCAAACTCGCGCCGGTGACATTCCTTGCGAGCAGCAGTCCCACCCGCAACATGCGCTCCGCGTGTACTTCGCGAACTGCCGACGTCGCGGCCTCCCAATCAACAGGCTGCCGTGACACCAGCGCCGCGACGTCCGCGATCCACATCAGGCGCTCCCAAAAATGTTTCGCGCCGTGAATGCAGATCAGAATCAACTCATCTTCAGTGGATAGCGCGGGAACGTCGCGGCCATCAAAGCGCACTCGAGCCCGCCGCTGAAACAGCTTTTCCACCGATAACGGCCTGGGGTGATACCGGAACGTGCGCTCCGTATGGAGTTCGACGAGCAGGTTCGTCCCTCGCTGCGAAAACACATATTCGCCTGGAATTTTCCTCGCTTGAATGGCCTTGAGCGAAACTTTGGGATCGTAGCCGAGCGCAATCATCGTTTCGGTCGCCCGTTCGATGTCGGCGTCACGCAGAACCAGGTCGAGATCGGTATATTGCCGCAAGCCAGGATCGCCATAGCATCGCGCGGAGAGAACGGGTCCCTTCGTCAGCAGCACCTCGATACCCAGCGCAGCGAAACGCGCGAGCACGCGGAACAGTTCCGCGGTCAAACTCAATGTGAAAAGTGTTTGTGCGCGAGCCGCATCACGCAGTTCGCGGCGAATTTCGGTCGGCACCGTGCCCTCATCTAATTCCCCAAGCCGCTTCGTGACAAGCGGCAACACGCCCTGCTCCTCCGCGAGTCTCAGTAATCGAGCCCAATCCAGCGGTTTGCGAAAGACTTCGTTGAGGGCATCCGCAGTGACCTGTGGATTCGCGCACTGCAACATGGCCAGCCATTCCACTGACAGTGCGTTCAATTGATCTGCAAAATTACGCCGCAAGAAATCTCCGTAACTCCTGGCTGCTCCACGAAGCATACGCGAGCCAATCACCGCACACTAGTGGCTGAGGATAGATGGGGCGAGTAAGTGTTAATCGCAACGAATGCCTTCGAGGGGCGAATCCCGTTGAAAGCGAGGACTACTTCCGCGACATTGCCGGGACGGGAGCGTCGAAGGGAGCATAGTTGCGATGTGCCCCGCCAATTTCATCCAGTGCACTGCCGCCAAATTCGACCCAGGCGTGCGCTTCCAGTCGACCGGCGGCTTTCCGCGTCCCGATGCGCAAACTCGATGGAATGCCTTGGCGCCCGAGAAACCACCACAGCGCCAAAGATTTTTCCAGGCAAGTGGGCCGGATAAGCCCGTAACGCCCAGCCGCATGGACCATCCGTGCCGTGCGCGACGCCTCTTTGGCCATGTTCCCTTTGGCTTGGCGCGCGGGATGAGCGGGAGTCGAAAGAAAGCGTTCGAGCGTCGCCTGCGTTGCGCGAAGCCCGCGAAGTCGAAGGCTAACGGCAATCACCGGCAGCAGGGCGGCGGCACGCAGGAAGAGGCTGCGCGCCGCCCTGTCCAACGCGCTAAATCGCTGAAGGAGTTTCCACATTCGAGGGGACCACCTGGAGCAAGCCGTTCTCAACCAGCCGGCTCAGCAATTCCAAGAGATTCGACCGCAGTAATTCCGGAGCAACGTCGTATTCCTCAAGGAGCCGCTGAAACGCGATATCGATCGCCGGCGTCGACGTCAGGAGCTGCCACATCCGCGTACCGGTCTGGTCGAGACCAAAATATTTTTCCGTTTCAAGATTCAAGAGCACCGCTTCACTATCGAGCAGACGCACCATCACGTCCGGCGGCACCGCGACGCGATCTGCAAACGAAACCGTCACAGCATTTCTCCTTGGCCAACGTCCAATAGGACGCTCCAACCTACTCGGGATGCTCCACCATACCATCGAGCCCCGAAATTCTAAAGACGGTTGGATGCGCCCTCCGTTCTCGAGGTGGTCCACAGGTTTGCTCGCGCACCATGGCCGCATTTGTCTTCAGAAAGAAGACACGCTATAAATCCTTGCGTGTCCGAACCTGCCATTGCTATCGAGTCCCTCGAAAAATTCTTCCCGCCGACGCGCAGCGGCTGGCGCACTTTCTTGCAACCGTTCGAGAAGCCGACTGCGCTAGCCTTAGCCGGCGTTTCCTTCGAGGTGCGCGAGGGTGAGGCCTTGGCGCTCCTCGGCGCGAATGGCGCCGGCAAATCGACGCTCCTGCGCATATTGGCCACGCTCCTGCTCCCCACACGCGGCGCTGCTCGCCTCGGCGGATATGATACCGCTCGCCAACCAAAAGAGGTTCGGCGAAAGCTGGGGTATCACGCCGGGACCGACCACGGATTTTACGCCCGCCTGACCGGCCGCGAAAATTTAAGATTTTTCGGCCGCCTCAACCATCTCTCCTCTGCATCCACGAAGCAACGCATCTCGCAGCTCGCCGAGCAATTTCACCTGACCGAAGCGCTCGATCGCCAGGTACGTACGCTCTCTTCGGGCACCGTCCAGCGTCTGAGTCTGGCACGCGCACTAGTTCACCGGCCGAGTGTGCTGTTACTGGACGAACCTACCCGAAGTCTGGACGCCATCGCCGCCATGGAATTCCGGCGCTTCCTGAGAAAAGAAATCGTGCAAGGCGCGGGAACTTCCCTGCTCTTTGCCTCCCACACGCTACCCGAAGTCGAGCTGCTGGCGGACCGCATCGCGGTCATCGACCGGGGCCGCTTGCTGGCCTGCGACACGCCAACTGCATTGAAGAAAAGCACCAACTCGTCAACTCTCGAGGATGTTTTTCTTCGGCTGACCGGCCGCAACGCCGCCCACATCGATGAAGGCTCCCACCAATGATGCGCGTCGCTCGCGATCTCTGGCTCTTCTTCTGGCGCGACCTGACCATCGCGCGGACCTATCGCGCGCCATTCATTCTCGAAGCCATTGAAGCCCTCTTCGGCGCAGCGATGTTTTACTACATGTCGCGATTCGTCGACAGCCCGCAGCTCCGCAATTCACTGCCCCAAGGCACCAGCTATTTCGCTTTCGCGCTGGTTGGCTGGATATTTTTCGAATATCTGCACACCGCCATCGACACCTTTGACGAAAGCATTCAAGAAGCGCGAGACAGCGGCACCCTCGAGCAACTCCTGATCACGCAAACGTCGCTGCCGGTAATGCTCGCGGGCTCCGCGCTTTATCCATTCTTGGCCGCGCTCCTTCGAGTCGCCGTCTACGTTGCCTGGGGAACCGCGCTGTTCGGCTTTCCGCTGCGAAACGCCAATTGGATCGCCGTCTGCGTCGTTTTGCTGGCGACGCTGCTCGCTTTCTCCGGCCTCGGCATTCTTTCTGCGAGCTACGTGTTGCTGTTCAAACGCGGAAATCCGGCCAAGTGGCTGCTGCTCTCATTCTCCAACGTAGCAGGCGGCATGCTCTTCCCCACGAGCATCTTGCCTGACTGGCTGCAATTCGCAGCGCGCCTCAATCCCGTCACCTACGCGCTCAACGGGATGCGAGCGGCGCTACTGTCCGGCGCGACCTTCGCCGAAGTGTGGCGCTCTGTCGCGGTACTGCTTCTCATCGCCGCGATTTTGCTCCCCATTTCGATCGCCGTTTTTTCCCGCGCCCTCCGCCGCACCAAGACCACCGGCACTCTCGCGCATAGCTGAGCGATACGAACACGCAGCCGTCGAGGTAGCACAGACACTCTTGTCTGTGCCTGTTTTCGCATGCGTCCCAAGCGGATAACTGTGAAATCGCTGAATTGGGTAAACAGGCCCGTCTCAAAAACAAGGGCCAGCTCATTGCGGAGCTGGCCCAAAACTACATCCGTCGATCACGACTTCTTTTTCACCTTAGTCTTGGTGTCGATTCCCGGAGCAATCTGCGCAAGCGCATCGAGCCCCTGCTTGGCTTGCTCCCCATACGGCCCCTTAGGATCAAGCTCCAAGGCCTTCTGGTAAGCCTCCACGGTACCCGGCTGAACCACCACTTCCATCTTGTCGCCCACTTTCTTGTACTCCATCGCCCCAACCAGTGAGGCGCCCAGCAAGTACCACGCCTGCGCGCTCTTCGGATCAAGCTCCGTGGCCTTCTTCAGTGGCTCGACAGCTTCTTTCATTTTGCCCGCATTGTACATGGTGATTCCGGCATTCCGGTACGCTTGCGCGGCGTTTGTGGGATCGAGCTCCGCACTCTTCGCATACGCGGCCATCGCGTCATCAATCTTGCCGGCGCGTCCCAGGATGCCGCCAAGATTGTTGTAGTACGCGGCCGTCGGCTTCAACGCGACCGCCTGCTTGTACGCATTCGCCGCATCATCCGCGCGACCCGCGGTGTCATACGCGTCCCCCAACCGCGCCCAGATCAGATGCAGGTTGGGATCTTTGTCGGGTGCCGCGCCCTTTGCAGCTTCCAATTCCGTTACCGCTTTCCCGGAGAGGTCCGTCACCTGCGTCTTCAGCGCATCCCGCTGGTCCGCTGGAGCCTTGGCCAAATCCGTCTTCGCCTGAGTCGCCTGCGCCAGCGCCGCAACACCCGCATCGAAATGTTGCTTCATGCCCTGAAACTTCGTCTTCTCTTCCTCCTGCTTTTTCTGCGCCTCTACGGCGGCCGCACCCTGCTTCGACATAATATCTTTGAAGTTGGCGTTTACCTTCGGCGTCTCTGCGCCGCTCGACACGTGAACTTGCGCGAATTCGTACGGCTTGTTGGGCGCAGGAAGTTCAATCGTGACCGTGTAGACGCCCGCGCGCAGATTGCGGAAGGAGTAATTTCCATCCTTGTCCGTCTTGGTTGTAAGTTTCACGCCCTGATCGCTCACCGCATCGATCACCATCTCCGCCCATGGCTTCCCGGCGACGTCAACAACGTTGCCGCTCAGCGAGCCGTCGAGTTGTGCGGCAGCGCGCGGTGCCATCGTGCACAGCAGTGCCGCAATAACCATCGCAACGCGTACACCTGATTTCTTCGCGTATGACCGCAGGGCGGCCGAATCAAATAGCTTCATGCTGATCTCCTTTTGTCACGGACAGACTCCTACCCGAAGTCCCCCGGGGCGGCATGCGCCCTATTATCCCTAATTTACGCCGGAATCCAAGCTCAACGGGCGGCCACACTCTGACGGTACGGAATCGGGTCTTTCCTTCCCGCCTCGGCGAACGCCTTCAGCCGCAACAAACAACTGTCGCACGCCCCGCACGCCGCATCCTCCCCCTGATAGCACGACCAGGTTAGATGCAGCGGCGCCCCCAACTCGCTGCCGCGCCGGATAATTTCGCTTTTCTTCAGCGTGATCACCGGCGTTACGATTTCAATTTCCGTCTCCGGCCGCGTCCCTTCACGAATCACATTTTGAAACGCCCGATAGTACTCCGGCCGGCAATCAGGGTATCCGGAGCTGTCTTCCGCCACTGCTCCGATGTAAATCGCCCCGGCTCCTATCGCTTCCGCCCAGCTCACCGCGACTGACAGAAAATGCGCGTTGCGAAAAGGCACGTAGGTGACCGGAATACTGCTCCCATCCGAAGCCGCAGCGTTGAGTTGGTTTTCCGGCACGGCTATATTTTTATCCGTCAGCGCGGAGCCACCAATCGCGCGGAAATGATCGAGCTGCACGATGAGCCGCTGCCGCACGCCGTAGAAATCGGCGATCTCCGTAAAGGCGCGGCGTTCACGATCTTGCGTGAGTTGCCCGTATCCGGCGTGAAGCAATGCGATATTGCCGGCCCCGTGCCGTTCGCGGGCAATGGCCACGCTGACGCAGGAGTCCATCCCACCACTAAGGAGCACGATCGCTTTACGTGAATCGGTCATTTTATTTTCGGCAAGACCTGTCATTCGAGCCTGCCCGGGAGTTTTCCCTAGACGCCCTTTGTCGCCGGGTGCCAGACAAATTTGTGCAGCTGCAATCCCAACCGCACTGGCAGCCCGTCGGCGAGAATCCACTCCACTAACTGCCGCGGCTCCAGCCCCTGCCACTTACCTTCTGGATCGTCGAACACCGGCGAAAACAGCACCTGCCGGACGCGCGCGGCCAGCCGATATTTGGCCGCAAATTCCCGCGCGAATTCATAGTCACGCCGCGTGGAGATGACAAATTTCACCTCGTCGGCCGGGCCCAGCGCTTCGAGGTTACGAACCTCAAACGTATCCGCCTCTCCGGAGTCCGGGCACTTCACGTCGACGATCTTGATCACCGCCTCCGGCAGCCGTCCGACGTACCGTTCCCCGCTTGTTTCGATCATCACGATGTAACCGTCGGCCAGCAGAACGTCCGCGAGGCGATAAATCTCTTCCTGCAGCAGCGGCTCGCCGCCCGTCAACTCCACCAACGGCACAGCGGCGGTGGATGCGTGCCGCCCATCGCCGCGGCCGGCCAACTCATCCACCCGCGCGCACACTTCCTCTACACTCATCTTCTTCCCGCCGTGAAACGCGTACGCGGTGTCGCACCAGGTACAACGAAGGTTGCAGCCTGTGAGCCGCACAAAGACACACGGCAGGCCAGCGCGGGTTCCTTCTCCCTGAATCGACTTGAATATTTCGGTGATGAACATGACCTGCGCTCTTAATTCTTATTGGCGTCCAGACTTTGCGCGCGCCGTCCTGCGGGCCAGCCACCAGATCGCCAGGAAAAACACCGTCACCGCAATGATCAATCGCGCATATCCCGGTGCGAGGCCCACGGACCGAAAAACCAGTATGTAGCCCAACGCCACTAGCAGGACCGGGATCATAACGATATAGATGGCTCGATTCATTCTTTTCCGATTGCTGACTCTGAAGTTGCCCGCCTCGACTAAACGCCAGGCCGGTATTGCGCGCTGGCTGTATCCGTTTCCCATACGATCGTGTCAGTAACCTGCGCCCCGGCCGGCAACCCCGTTAATTGCCGGGTCATCTCATCGTAAAAATATTTCGCCAGGTTTTCCGCGGACGGATTCACCGTGCGGAACGCCTCCAGATCGTTGATGAACTGGTGGTCTAGCACCCCGATGATTCCGCGCAACACACGCTTGAGCTCGGTAAAGTCACATAGCAGCCCGATCGAATCCAGTTGCGGCCCTTCCACCGTCACGCGCACACGATAGTTGTGCCCATGCACGTTTTCGCACTTCCCGCGATAACCGCGCAGCGCGTGCCCCGACGAAAATGTCTCTTCGACACTAACCTGAAACATTCCTATTCGCTTCCCCCTCAGCGTCGACAGCCGCCGCCATCCGCCAAATGTAGGCGCCCCCCTTTAGGGGAGCGGAATTCAGACAAGAACTTATCCGCAACTCATCGCCACCAAGTCTGTAGCCGCCCTCTTTTATCCTGAGCTTCGGAGGACCCAGCGAGGCGGGTTTAGATGAAACCCAGGCACAATCAACCCACAAGCTCGCTGCACTTAGCCGTAAACCCGGGCCTATTTCTTCCCCAGAAACCGCTCTACATCCCGCAACTCATGTGTCGTCGCGTACTTCGGCAACGACTCCAAAAAAATCTTACCATAAGGCATCCTCTCGATTCGGTTGTCGAGCAGCGCCAAAATCCCCCGATCCGTCTTCGTGCGAATCAACCGCCCAAACCCCTGCTTCAAAGCCAACACCGCCGCCGGCACCTGAAATTCTGCAAACGCATTGCGCCCCTCCTCCTGCAAAGCACTAACCCGCGCCGCAACAATCGGATCACTAGGTACCGCAAACGGCAGCCGGTCCACAATCACGCAAGAAAGCTGGTCCCCCGGAACGTCCACCCCCTGCCAGAAGCTCGAAGTCGCAAACAATACCGCCCCCGGAGTGTTCTTGAATCGCTCCAGCAACACCGACCGTGGCGCGGTCCCATGCAGCAACAGCGGAAACGATACCCGGTTCCGCACTCGCTCGAACAAATCATTCATCTGCGAATAGCTGGTGAACAAACAGAACGCACGTCCCTGGGTTAGCTCCAGCAGCTTAACGATCTCGTCCGCTCCGGCCGGCGCAAAGCCCGGATTGCGAACGTCGGGTATGGTTCGCGGCATGTACAGCAGAGCTTGCTCAGCCCAATCAAATTCGGGGGGTAACGCACTCTCTTTCGTGTGGTCCAATCCCACGCGCTGGCGAATGTACTCGAAACGCCCGCCGACCGTAAGCGTCGCCGAGGTAAGCACCACTGTGTCGAATTTCTCGAATAAACGCTCGCGCAGAATCTGGCTGACATCGATTGGCGTGGCCGCCAGAAAGACGCCTTGATTCCGGCGCTCGTACCAATACACGAAGTTCCGCTCGTTCGACTCGAACAGAAATGCCAGTTCCTGGCGCAGTTCGAAGCTTCGTCGCGCAATCCGCGTAAGCTCTTCGGGCTTTTGCGTCATCGCCGCAAATTCAGTTTCGAGTCCCTTCAGCGCCGTCGCCAACGCGTCGTAGGCTTCGCGGTGTTGCTCGAGAAATGCCTCACGTTCGGCCCGCGAAAAAGGAAAGCGCCCGTCGCGCGCTGGAAAGCTGTCGAAAAACGCGCGCGCTCGTTCGCGGATCCGCTGCGTCCGGCGCAAAAGCGCCGCTGACCCCAACCGCAGCAGGCGCAACGTCTGGTCCGCATCGCGGGCCAACTCCTCAAACCGGTAGTTCGAGATTTGCCGTCCGAAATAATCGCTGGCCACATCCTCCATCTCGTGCGCTTCGTCAAACACCACCGCGGAGTATTCCGGCAGGATGCTGCCAAAATCGTCTTGCTTGAGCGCCAAATCCGCGAAGAACAGGTGGTGATTCACGATGATCAGGTCAGCGTCTTTCGCCCGCTGGTGCATTGCCGTAACAAAACATTGATTGAACTCCGCGCATTTCTGCCCCGAACAGGTATCCCGCCGCGCATCCAGCCGCGTCCACAAATCGGAATCATCGGGCAAAAACGTAAGTTCCGCCCGATCGCCCGTCTCCGTCAGCTTCGCCCAATCGCCAATTTGCCGGAAAGCGTCGATCTCTTCCAACCCCTTCAGCATCGGCTGATCCGCCATCTGGTGCGCCTTGACGCGACATAGGAAATTCGACCTCCCCTTCATCACCGCAACCTTCAGCTCCGGCGCAAAGTGCTTTTGCAGAAAGGGAATATCTTTTTGATACAGCTGCTCTTGCAGCGACTTGGTGGCAGTGGAAATGACCACCCGCCGCCCGCTGCAAATCGCCGGCAACAGATACGCCAGAGTCTTCCCCGTCCCGGTTCCCGCCTCGACAACAGCATGGTGCTTCGCGGCGAACGCATCCTGCACCAACTCTGCCATTTCCAGTTGAGCCGCGCGATGCTCGTAACCGCCAATCATGCTGCGCTCTAGAAGCCCGCCTGGTCCGAAAATCTCGTGCATGGCCGGCGCGGAAGCATTTTCCCGCGAAGCAGAGCCTGTATCGTTCACCGTCTGAGCCACTTCTCGCCGCCGCGGCAAGTCCTCGTCGAATGGCGCGTAAACGCGCTCTGCCGAGACGCATTTCGCTAGCGTCGCAGCACTCTCCCGCCGTCTCGATGTCGCTGTTTCGCGCTTGGCCAAAGTGATTCTTTCCGCGCACCGCCTGCTGCTCGCAAACGAGCGCGCCACCGCTAACGATAGCACACGCGCTCAGGGCCCGATGTCCACCCGCTGTCGCCCAGGACCTATCCTCAGCTCGCTATTGAAATTTTGAGCAATACACCTGGGGTTCAGGCCAAATTCCACGCCACAACCGCGTACAGTCTATGCACGGGACTCCACCTCTAATTGTGCGCGAACTTGGGTCCGCAGGAGTCCACGGAGTGGGGGATTCGATGAAACGTTCGCTCTTCGCAATTGGCGTGACCTGCCTCGTCTGCCTCGCCATCCTCGCAATCGCAAGTGTCCGGCGCCATATCGCAGATTCGAAGACTACCGCCAAGCTTCCTGCTTCAGCGCTGGACGCCGCTAGGCACGACGCCATTCTCGACGCCTACGGCAAGTTGCCGCTCAGCTTCGAACAAAATTCCGGACAAACGGACTCGCGCGTACGCTTTCTGGCGCATGGCGCCGGCTACACCCTCTTTCTAACGGACCAGGAAGCGACCCTGCGCCTGGACATGACCTCCAAGAGCAACGCGAGCAAACTCGCCGGCCCATCAAACCCCACTGGCTCCGAAAGGACCAGCAGTGTTGCTGTACGTCTCGCGCTGGCGAGTTCGAACCCGCGTCCCAATGTTCACGGCCTGGAAATTCAACCTGGTCACAGTAACTATTTCGTTGGCAACGATCCCGCCAAATGGCACCGCAATGTTCCGCAGTTCGCCCGGGTGAAATACGACGGCGTGTACCCTGGCGTGGACCTCATCTACTACGGCAATCAGGGGCACTTGGAGTCAGACTACATCGTCGCTCCGGGCGCCGATGCTCACCAGATTGCAGTTTGCATCGAAGGCGCCGACACCCTGAAGGTGAACTCCAGCGGAGACGCCATTATCACTACCGCCGCCGGTGAACTGTCGCTCCACCAACCGCTCGCCTATCAGGGAACCAACGGCACGCGCCAGGAAGTCGCCGCAAACTACGTCCTGCGCGGCCCCGGCCTGCTCGGCATCCAGCTTGGTCCGTATGATTCTCGCCAGCCGCTCGTAATCGATCCTGTGGTGGACTATGCGACTTTCCTCAGCGGATCCACCGGCGCCACATTCGGCAACGGCATCGCGGTAGATTTAACCGGCGACGCCATTATCGTCGGGTCTACAAGTGCCACGGACTTTCCAGTGACCTCCGGGGCCTTCCAGAGCGTTAACCAGGACCCGTCAGGGGCTAGCGGATATATTGCAAAACTAAACGGTAACGGCACGGCGTTGCTCTTTGCCACCTACCTGGGCGGTACCGGGAAAACCGGGGAAGGGGACGTCACGGACGCTGTTGCGGTGGATGCGAGCGGTGACGTGTATGTCGTCGGTGTCACGCACTCCGTCGATTTCCCGTTCACCACCAGCGGACTTCAAATCGTCAACAAAAACAATTTCAGTAGCGGTTACCTCTCAAAGCTCGATCCCACCGGCTCGACGCTCCTTTACTCCACCTATCTGGGTGGCTCGGTAGGTGACGCTAGCTACGCCGTCGCGCTGGATCGCAATGCGAACGCTTACGTTACTGGCTTCACTTCCTCGAACGATTTTCCGACTACCCCCGGGACCGCCCTTCAAACCTCCACAAAAGCGGGCAACCCCACGGCCTACGTCACACGGATCGACACCACCAAAAGCGGTTCCGCTTCACTCGTCTACTCGACCTTGTTAGGAGGTTCGGTCTACGACATCGGCCATGGTATCGCCGTCGACGCCAACTTCAACGCCTATATTACCGGTCAAACGAAGTCGCCGGACTTCCCCATAACGTCCACCAATGCCTTTCAAGCCGCCATGAAGGGCACAGCCGGCAACGCCTTCATTGCCCAAATCGATACGACTACACCCGACCATCTCGTCTATTCCACCTATTTGGGTGGTACCGCCACCAACAATCCAGGCCAACTCGGCCTTGGAGACAACGGCGTTGGAATCGCTCTGGACCTGAACTCTAACGCTTATGTCATGGGCAACGCTGAGTCCGCCGATTTTCCCACCACCCCGGGCGCCTTCCAGGCCACACCAGCAAATAAAAGCCAGGTTGTGTTTATCGCACGCTTCGATACGACAAAATCACTGGCCAGCTCGCTGGTTTACTCAACGTTGCTGGGGGGAGCGAATTTTGAAGAAGCCGGGGGCATCGCCGTCGACGCTGTCGGTAACTCCTACCTTGTGGGCAGCACCGACTCTCAGAACTTCCCGGTCTTGCCCGGAGCTCCGCAACTTATGCACTCTGGCCCTAATCAGAATCCCTTCGTTACCGTACTCGATCCCACCGGCTCCACCCTGACGTTTTCTACCTACTACGGCGGTAACAACGGTGATGACGGGACCGCCATCGCAATCGATTCCCCTTCCACACCCAACGTCTACATTACCGGCATCACCGCTTCAGCTAATTTCCCAGTGACTCCGGGTGCCTTCCAGACCACATTCAAAACCGGTGGGCCCTTCGTTGTGAAGCTTTCTCCGACTGCGGCCACCGGCGTCTTGACTGCCCCACTCGCGATCGCTTTCGGGAACCAGGTCGTCCGCACGGCAAGCGCCCCGCAAACTCTTACCCTCGCGAATCTGACAAAGAACCTCCTGTCCATCTCTGGAATTTCATTCACCGGAACCAATGCGTCGGACTTCAGTCAGGGAAATTCCACCTGCGGCACGACTTTAGCCGTCAACGCGACGTGCACCATCGGCGTGATCTTCACACCCACAACGGTAGCCACCGAGACCGCCACACTTAGCATCGCGGACAGCGATCCCAGCAGTCCTCAGACCGTGCCGCTCACGGGCACCGGCACCGCCGCCCCCAGCCTGGTCTCGCTCACGCCTGCGACCCTCACTTTCGGCAACCAGAACATCAACACCACCAGCGCTGCGCAAACCGCCACTCTGACCAACAATGGCACCTCCGCCCTCACCGGCATCGCCATCTCCATCACCGGCGCATCGGCAACATCTTTCGCGCAGACCACCGCTTGCGGCACCACGCTGGCCGCCGGCGCAAACTGCGGGATTAATGTCACTTTCGCCCCCACGGTCGCCTCCCCGGCCACGGCTACCCTCAGCGTCGCCGACAGCGACCCCAACAGCCCACAAACTGTGGCACTCTCCGGCACTGGAATCACCAACAACCCTGATTTCAGCCTCACTGTATCGCCGCAGTCCACCAGCGTTGCCGCCGGCAGCACCGCCGCCTATACCGTGACGGTCACCGGCCTCAACGGCTATACCACCCCGGTCGCCCTAAGCTGCACGGGCGCTCCTGTAGACTCCACTTGCATGCTGACCCCTGTCTCGGTGACGCCCACCGCGGCCGGCGCCACCTCCAGTGGCTCAGTCGTAACCACGGTCCGGACCATGGTCCCGCCACCAATCGTTTTGTTCGGTCCGGGTCCGCGTTATCCAATCGCCGCCTGGCCTGTCTTGTTCGCATTGATCTTAATGGCAGCCTTGATCGTGCGCCGTCAGCCCGCCTCCAAGAGATTCGCCTGGGCCTTCGCCGCACTTCTGGCCCTATCTCAGGCAGGTTGCAGCGGCTTGCCTCACAAAGGTACGCCTGCGGGGGTCTACACGATTACGATTACCGGCACCTCAGGCACCCTGACGCACCAGGTGACCGCATCACTGACTGTGACCTAGGACCCTCGGCCTTCGATACGACTAAAAATGAACCGGCCCGATCCGAATACTCGGATCGGGCCGCTTGATTTTGTGTCGCCCATCATGTAGAGGCGCGCTTTAGCGCCTCCTCTCTTCACCCAGTTACCTCAGGCAGGCACTGCCCCACCAATCGTAGTATTCGGCGGCAGCGGCGTCGGCACCATCGGCGCACCAGGCATTCCTGCCGATATAGCCGGCTGAAATCGCCTGTACAGAGCCAGCGAAATCGCCCCGATGCCCCACAAGATCACACCAAACTTCACCCATCCTCCGATGTGCGGCACTGTCGTGCACAACCTCACGATCACGACCCCCACCGCCATCCGCCCGATCAGCGGCCAAGTCTCCCTCGTGCGTCCCAGCAACCATTGCCCTACGAGGGCCCCCACGATAATCTGCGCGTAATACAGCGCCGCATACCACAAGAAAAACGTCGAAATTCCGATAAACAATCCCACCACCGTCGCGCAAGCGATCAACGCCGCAATGGGCACCCCAAAAAATACCAATACCCCAAGCCCAAACGATGCCCCATAGTGCTCCACGTTGTCCGTAGCCTCTTTGGAAAACTCCGGCATCACCTGGAACAGCACCAATCCAAACAGCACAAAGGCCGCCGCCCAAATCACCTGCCACACATAGTAGCCGCCCTCTTCGTACTTCGGCTTGTGCTCAACTTTCTTGAAGCTAACTGGGGAAGCCAATTTCGCATCGCTGGAAACGTCCGGTGGATTCTCTCCCTCAATGTGAATCGGCCCTCCCACTTTGGCCGAACCATTGATCCGCAGGCTCTCGCCTTTTCCGTTAATCCCGCCCTCAACAGTCCCCGAGATTGTGCCGTGCTGCGCGAAAAACAGCACGTTGCGCCCGATCTGCCCGTCGAGATTCAAACTCTGCGCAAACGCCGTCAGGCTACCGCCAACCTTCCCGGAAGGATCCAGATTCATAATCTCCTGGAAGGCCAGCACATTGCGCGTGACATTCCCGGTGACCGTCAGATTGTTCGTGAATGCTCGAACATTTCCATCCACATCGCCGGTTACGCGCAGCGATTGCGCAAACGCAATGACGTCTCCTTTGACATGGCCTCCTACGTTGGCATCCTGAGTGAACAAGTACACGTCGCCGTCCACGGTCCCGTCAATCCGCGTGTGATGACTGAATATAAAAATATCGCCTTTGATCGTTTCCCCGGAGCGCACTTCCGTGGTGTCGCCTCTGCGCACGTCCTGGGCCGACGCCGCTGGAGGCATCATCAGCGCTCCCACCGCGCAAAACCCGGTTAGCACCAGTGCCAGCGCCGTCGACCCGCGCCGCAACCGGCGCCGGAAGAACGCCAGGCCGAAGCCACTCAGTGTGAGCATCGCCACCACCTCCAGCAGAGTGATCACCGATTGCCACCCTTTCCAAAACGCACCTTGAAAAATCAGCAGATTCAGCATGCTCGTGCTTCCGAATCCCGCCTGCGCCAATTGCTGCTCCCAAGGCTCGATGTACCCCGTGTACAGCGCATATACGCCCGTCGCCGCCAGCCCGAACGCCACTCCCCAAATCCATTGCATCGATCTCCGCGCCCGCTCCTGGAAGTGCGCCAGCCTCGTCGGCAGCGCTTCATCTTCCTCCAACATCGCCCGCGTCAGCAGCCGCGACTCGCGCTCCATCGCGCGCAACAGCGTCCGGCATTGATTGCAATCCTGCGTGTGCGCCGAAACCTCTTGCGCCCGTGCCCGGTCCAGTTGCCGCTCGATATAGAGCAGGCAAACCATTTCGTCAAGATGCTTCGTCGCCCGCTCGTCTGATTGACGATCGCCCGACGCCCGGTCATCCGCCGGATTGTTTCTATCGCTCACAATGCTCCTCCCGCGGCCAGCGCTCCGGTTTCACCCAGCGCCTGTCGCAGTTCATGCCGCGCGCGCAGCAGCACCACGCCCACAAAGGCGCGCCGCACCCCCAACGCATCGGCAATTTCGTCGTAACTCATATCCGAGTAGTAGCGCATCACCAGCGCCATGCGCGCTCGCGGCCCCAGCTTCGCCAGCGCCCGCCGCACTTCATCACTCGTGCTCTGCTCGATCATTCGATCCAGCTGGTTGGGGTCCGGATGCTCCAGCGGCACGTCCGCCACGTCATCGGTCTCTTTGTCCTGACGGATCTTCCGCCGCCGCAATAGGTCCCAGCAATGATTCGCCGCTACCTTGTACAGCCACGCGCTGAAGGATCGCGTCTCGTCGTATTGGGTCAGTTTATCTCGCAACTTCATGAAGATTTCCATGGTGGCGTCTTCCGCGTCTTCCCGAGTGGGCAGCGCCCTCCGGCAAAATCGGAATATTGCGGGCGCGAACTCCCGGTAAAGGTCGCCCCAGGCGTCGGCATCCCCTGCCCGCGCCCGTGCAACAGCCTCCGTCGGTTCCGTCTTCCCCGGCGCGCTCATCCGATCTGGTCTCGGCGCATCCATAGACTAGTACGCAGCGGAGCATGAAAAACTTACACAAACCCAACATGCCGTGCCAATGCCCCAATCTATAGCGTCCGGGTCACCTTTGGCCAGTCAGCAGGAGCGCAGAACCCCAATCACCCAATTCCACTGGATTAGCCGGATCGCGCCCCCACACGACCCAGCCGCAGCACTCTACCAGAATACCCCACCCGTGCAGCCAGCTTATGTAGGCGCCGGGCTTCAGCCCGGCCAGCCAGCTCCCATCATTGCCATGGAACACGAATCTCGTGTACACTATTTACGTATGAGGAACATCACCCTAAGCGCCGATGAACAGCTAATCGAGCAAGCTCGCCTGTTGGCCAAATCCCGTCATAAGACCCTCAACGCCATGTTCCGCGAATGGCTGGAACAGCTCACCGCTCAAGATGGCGGCACGCAGGAATACGACTCTCTGATGAAGCGTCTAGAACACGTCCAGGCGGGCCGGCGTTTCACTCGGGACGAAATGAATGAGCGGTAGATTCTTCCTGGATACAAATGTCTTCGTATATTCGTTCGACGCTAGCTCACCAGCAAAAGCTTCCCTGGCGAGCAAGCTGATTAGGCGCGCGATCGAGACTCACGCCGGAATCGTCAGCTATCAAGTGGTGCAAGAGTTCTTCAATGTCGCTTTGCGCCGTTTTGGAAAGCCGATGAGCACCGCGGACGCCGAACAATATTTGTCGACAACCTTTCGTCCACTAATGTCGGTTCATTCCTCACCCGCTCTATATGGCGAGGCCTTGCGGATCGGAGGCAGGTTCCGCTTGCCCTGGTATGATTCGCTGATCGTTGCGTCCGCAATCGAAGGCCGGTGCGACACCCTTTACAGCGAAGACTTTCAGGATGGGCAACAATTCGGAAGCCTGACGATCTCGAACCCCTTTGCCTGAAAAAGACGAAAGGGCCCGCGGTTGCCCGTCGAGCCCTTCCCTGCCAAATAGCTGCCGAAATACTGCCGCCTACTGCAGCGAAGCCATATCGATCACGAACCGATATTTCACATCGCTCTTCAGCAGCCGTTCATACGCCTCGTTGACCTGCTGCACCTTGATCATCTCGATGTCCGCGGTAATCCCCTTATCCGCGCAGAAATCCAGCATCTCCTGCGTTTCGCGAATTCCGCCGATGGCCGAACCCGAAAGGCGGCGCCGCTTCATCAGCAAATTGAACCCGTATACTGCCGCTGGTTTTTCCGGCACCCCGACCAGCGTCATCGTGCCATCCAACTTCAATAATTGTAGATATGCATTCAGGTCATGATCCGCCGAAACCGCATCCAGAATAAAATTGAAGCTCCCGGCGTGTTTCTGCATCTCCGCTTCATTCTTGGAGATGACCACTTCGTCCGCGCCAAGCCGCACCGCATCGGCGGCCTTGTTCGGCGACGTCGTGAACAACACCACATGCGCGCCAAACGCTTTTGCGAATTTCAATCCCATGTGACCCAGTCCGCCGAGTCCCACGATGCCCACTTTCTGCCCCTTGCCAACGTTCCAGTGACGCAGCGGCGAATACGTCGTGATGCCCGCGCAAAGCAGCGGCGCGGCTCCCGCCGGATCGAGTCCATTGGTCACACGCAAAACATAATTCTGGTCCACCACGATGCTGTCCGAGTAGCCTCCATACGTCACGCCGCCAAGAATCTTGTCCTCACCGTTGTAGGTCAAGGTCATGAAGTTCTCGCAGTACTGTTCTTCGCCCGCAAGACAATTCGCGCACTTCCGGCACGAATCCACCATGCATCCGACTGCAGCGATGTCGCCTTCCTTCAATTTCTTCACATCCCGCCCAACCTTCACCACCCGGCCAACGATCTCGTGCCCCGGAACGCACGGATACACCGTCGGCATGACCATCTGCCACTCGTCGCGTGTCTGGTGCAGGTCGGAATGGCAAACGCCGCAATACAAGATCTCGATCTGCACGTCCTGCGGCCTCGGTGAGCGCCGATGAAAGCTATATGGCGCCAGACCAGATTTGGCACTTCGCGCCGCGAAGCCTTTGGCGGCAAAAGTCTCCGGCTTCTGACTCTCCACGGCTGTTTTTTGAGCTGTTTCCGTCATATCCCTCTTCCTCGTTCTCTAAAATGATAGAAAACACACGACTAAGCGCAGGCCGCTCATCCTGCCGCAGCCTCCTGCAGGGTCGCAATCTCTTCGATGCCAGGCAGTCCAAGGAAGGCACAAGAAAAGGGCTCGGCGGTAGCCCGTCGAGCCCTCTTTCTATCCGAATTGTTGTCGTCCTGAGCGCAGCGGAGGATCTCAACCGCTCCGACCCGCAGTTGCTCTGGACGCAGCGTCCGCTACCGATTGCGACGAATCGGCGGCGGAGCCTAGCTTAGAAGATGATCTTCCCCACCAACTGCATATTGAACGGCTCGCCAGGTCCAAGACCCGGCGCTCCATTGAAGTCTCCAATGGTGTCGCTGACTATGCCGTTCGAGCCCACCGAGCCAGCTCCTGAGGCCAGGTTGATCCGGTTAAACAAGTTATACATCTCGGCTCGGAGCTGGATTTTAACCCGCTCGGTAATCGGGATGTTCTTGAACACCGAAAAGTCCACGTCCTTGAAGCTCGGCCCATAGAACTTGTTGCGCGAAAGATTGCCAAGCCCCGTGACCGGCACAAACACTGCTGGATTGACCCACTGCTCACCGCCATTCGCTGCGGAGAACGTATGGGAAACCCCCGCAAACGGATCCCCAATCAAGTCGTAGCCCGGACGCGATGTCCCCCCGTTGATGTTGAACGGCTGTCCGGTGTGGAACGAAAACAAGCTGCTCAGTTGCCATCCATGCGTCAGGATCTTCGGTCCCCATGACGACCCCGGGATGCTGTACGCGACCGCTGCCGTGAAGTTGTGGCGGGTATCGAAATCCCCGTTTCCGTACTCGGCCTTCAGGTTCGTGCTGTCCAGCGGGATGACTCCGCGATACTCGGTCACCTCATCCAGTTCATGGCCATAGGTGTACGCGAACTGCGAGTCCAGCCCGTGCCACGACCTGATCTTGAATGTTGTTTGCAGTGAGTTGTAGTTCGAATTTCCCACGCTGTTCAGTTGGTTGATATCGCCGTATGCCGGATACTGCGCCGCGAACGGTCGAGGGCCTCCAGCCAGCGGTGCCTGGTTGATGTTCTGCATCACCGACAACTTGTGCGCCGCGCTGCCGACGTATCCGATCTGGAACACCGCGAAGTTGCCCAGCGTCTTTTCGACCTGCAAGTTGAAGTTATAGAAGTAAGGCGTCCGGAAATTCTGGCCGACCGCATAGATACCAAACGGGCCGTTCGCACAGCCCGGTTCGGTAACCGGGTTGCCGCTGACGCACGTGGTCACGCCTGGGAAAATATAGGTGTTGGGCTGCCACGTGAATCCTGACAGGCTGTAGCTGGAAACCGGACTTGGTCCCGCCGGGTTACCCTCCAAACCATCTGCCGCGCTGTTCGGCGGACGATAATCCAGGAACGGGTTGATATTGATTTGGTCGTAGTACACGCCAACTCCACCGCGCACCACCAAATCATTCTTTCTCGTGGGTTGGTACGCAAAACCGAACCGTGGCGCGAAGTTGTTCCTGTCCGGCGGGAAAATCGAATCGATCCCGTTGCCCTGAATGACGAGGCCCTTTCCGGGGACAAATACCGCGAGGTCCTTGTTGCCGTTATGCAGCGGCCCAAAATATTCGTAACGCAGTCCAAGGTTCAAGTTCAACTTGGGCGTCACCTGCCACTGGTCCTGCCCGAAAAAGTTGAAGGCATTTACAGTTACCTTGCGTTCCGCATCTCCCACCGACAAATTACCGGTGGACACATCTCCCGCCAGGAAGTCCGCCAGCGCCAATGTATAATTGCATTGGGTGTCGGTCGTGGCACAGGTCCCCGCCCAGGGTCCCTGCGTTCCGTCAAAGATATAGTTCCCGAGAGAGCGGCGGAAGTAGAATTCATCCACGCGACCCTGGCGTACTTCGCCTCCAAAGCGCAACTGGTGCGGTCCGACGGAATAGGAGACGATGTCCGTCAACATGCCGGTGACGTCGTTGCGCCCTTCCGGAGCGGTGATACCCACCTGTTCGAACTTACCGATCGCGATGTTCGGCGCGCCCAGAATCGGCTTGCCATCAATCAACGCGTCCGGACTCTGGAACAATCCCATGGCCTTGGTGTCGAAGCTCGCGTTCGCGTCGCGGAACGTCTGGTTGAAGTAGTTCACGCCAAACAAAATCTGGTTCGTCAATCGCGGCGACAACGCTGAATTGAATATCGCCGAATAGTTCTGCACGTGAATCGGCGCTTTCTCGAAGTAATACGACAAGTTTGAACTCGCCGTCGCCAGCGCCGTGCTGGTCCCCAGCGGCGCCGTCTGGCTCCCCTGCCCGATGAACATGCGCAACGACAGCCGGTGCTTCTCGCTAAAGTTGTGATCGATCTTCGCCACCCCGTTGTAGCTGTACCCCGTCGACGGCGAAGAGCTGAAGAAATTGTTCACCGTCGCCGGAAGCCCCGCGATCTTCGACGGCCACAACCCTGGAATTGTGCTGGTGTTGCCCGGGAATAAGGCGCCCAGCATATTCTGCGAAATTGGACTCACCGGAACGCCATGCGCATTCAACAACGCCAGGGCATCGGTCACCCAGGCTGTCGAGGGCTCCGTAGCCAATCCCGACAACCCGATAATGTATTCCTGCTTCTCGAATCCGATGAAGTAGAACGTCTTGTTCTTGATGATCGGCCCGCCTACCGTGAACCCGTAATTCTCGTTCCGCAGTCGCGGCGGTTTCGGCGTCAACGCGCTCGGCGTGAAAAACGGCGACGACGCCGCGTAAAATTCATTTCGATTGTAATAGTACCCCGTGCCATGGATCGCATTCCCGCCGGACTTCAGCGCCAAATTAACAGTTCCTCCAGCGTTGCGTCCTGCCTCCGCATTCGATTGCGTCTGCGCCGAAAACTCGTCAATCGCGTCGATTGGCATCACCACGCCCGCAATTCCCGACACGCCACCCTGGTTCACCGCCGGAATGTTGTGCCAGAAATCGTTGTTGTCCACGCCATCGATCTGCCAATCCATCTGGTTCGGACGCGTCCCGTTGAGAGACCCAAATCCACCTACCGCATAGCCTGCATATCCAGGCGAAATGGTGATCAGTTGCGTAAAATCCCGCCCGTTCAGTGGCACGTCTTGCACTACCGCATCCGACAGCGTCATGGTCTGCGTCTGCGTGGTCGTATCAATCGTTACCGCCGCCGCAGAAACCTCCACCGCCGTGGTTTGCTGCGCCATCGACAACTTCACCGTCAGCGTGTAAATCGACCCCGCCGTCACCTGCACGTTATCCACCGTATTGTTCGGGAATCCGCTCGCGACCACCGTTACCTTATACGTCCCCAGCGGCAGGTCCTGAAATGAGAATTCGCCGTCGCTCGTCGTTACCGTGGTGTGATCGATCCCCGTGGCCGTGTCAATCGCACGCACCTGCGCACCCGGCACCGACGCCCCCGAAGGATCCGTCACCGTCCCGTTGATCGCTCCCCGAAACGTCTGAGCATTCACCCCCATTGCCAAAACCAGTGTCAGCATGACTGCGAAGAGTAGTCGCCGCATGGATATCCCCCCTCAAATCAAATTTGAGTTCAACTCCTCGACTCAACTCCACTCGCGTCAGGATTGCACTACGACTTGCTCAAACGCCCCGCCTGTCGGCATTTCTTCCTAGCTGGAAGAAATAATCCGCACAGCTAACGGGCACCGGAAGCGTTCCTTGAGCAGAACTTCCACTTCAACGAAGCGGTTCCCAAATCCGCTTAGGCCAAAATGGCCTCTCAGTGTCCGCATCCTAGCCCACAAGGGGCCGCCTGTCAAAACAAAAACGCACTTTTTAGTGAGACGCATTCATTTACAAGGACGCGCTGCTCGCCTCACGCCTGACCTCTTCGCCCACAGCTTGCTCCGTTTCCACCCTCCCTGCCCTCTTGTGATTTAGCGGACATCGTGGGCGGCCCGCGTCCCAAGCCACGCGATCCCATATTTCTGCTGGCTCGCTGTTCTGTGTAGCGGCCGCCTTCCGAGGCGGGCAGCAAGCCCAGCAGCTGCCCGCGTATCCCAACCTTAATCTTGTTGCAATATGATATTGATTGGCTGCATATATATGCTTTGTTGAACTGGTCGAGAGCGGCTCTCACCGTTCGATGCATCAAACTTATTGTCGAGCGCTCGCCAACTTCGGCTCGGAGGCAAAAAACCATGTTGCAACCTGGTGCAGTCCGCGCGCACGTAAAAAAGGGGAGTTCGCAATCGCATCCCGGCGTGAGCCCGCTCAATCCGATCACCCACCGCAACACCGGATTCCAGCCGTTGCCCAAGCCGCTTGGCCTGCCTCCCTATCACTACGCCCTCGCCGATCATTTCCCGGCCATCGTCAAGCACATCAACAGTTCTGGCAAAATGATCCTCGACGTATTGGGCGACTCCGGCGGAGTCCAGGATGGCCAGTTCCAATCCGATGTAGCTGACGCCATGGTGGCTGCCCTGGTGAAAGCCGGCAAAAACGCCCCGCAATTCTGCTATCACGTCGGCGACGTCGTCTACTTCACTGGCTTGCACGACGACTACTACGGGCAATTTTATGGTCCCTACGAGCAGTACACCCCGCCCATCTTCGCCATCCCCGGTAATCACGACGGCGAGGTCGACGATCCCACCGTACAAACCTCCCTCGACGGCTGGGTCGACTACTTCATGCAAGCCAATCCCGACGTTGATCCCATCTCGAAAGATGCTCCTCGCGTCGGCCTGAATCTTCCCAATCCCTATTGGACGCTACTCACTCCGCTTGCCACTTTCGTAGGCATGTACACCAACGTCCCCGAGCACGGCTCCATCGACTCCAACCAGCAACAATGGCTCACCAACGAGTTCGCTACCGCCCCCGACGACCTCCCGCTAATCCTGGCCCTCCACCACCCCGTCTATTCCTTCGACATCTTCCACAGCGGCAGCTCCAAAATGGCCGACGCCCTCGAAAACGCCATCCGCGACACCGGCCGCGTACCTAACCTGGTCCTCTCCGGCCACGTCCACGATTACCAGCGCATCGAGCAGAACATCGCCCCCGACGGCCCCACGCCATTCATCGTCTCCGGCAACGGCGGCTACCACAACCTCCACCAGATCCACTCCGCGAACGGCACGGTAGCCGCCGACACCAAAGCCAAACTAATTTACGGCAAAGTCTCCTGGGGTTACCTCACCCTGACCATCGACAAAAAATCCATCAGCGGCCAATCCACTGAGATCGACCGCACCGGAAAAATAACGACGCCAGCCGACATCTTCTCCTACCCCATCGACCCAGTCATCCTCAAAAACCCAAAGAGCGTCCCAACCTTATAGACGATCTCTCACCGACGCACTGTGTTCCCCGCCGCAAGTGCGCCGGGTGCCGAAGTTGCACCTGGAGATTTTGACTCTAATTTTCAATTGTTGACCTCCAGATTTATATTGACAAGCACATATCCACGAGTTACAAGTGCCCCACTTTGTCGCCAAGTGTGTCTCCGCTGGTTGGCAAAGAACCAGCATCCGTGTGTCCTGCAAAAAGCCGAATTGAAATCAACTGAGGAGGTGTGTCATGCCCGGCATTCGTACCGTAATTTTCCTGGGAGTAGGCCTCGCTCTGCTAGCGTGTTCGCAGCCTTCGCGGGCGCAGTCGTTCGCGCCGGTGGGCAACCTGGATTGCAACGGCTACAGCAAAATCCAAAAACCTCTTAGACCGCGCCTCACATGCGCTGACTTCCGCGACTCGGATGGCGGACGCGGTTACGACAACGGCCATTACATCGGACACGACGAGCCAGGTATTGGTTTTATCTCGACGGTTCCTCATTCCGGCAACAATCTGCAATGGGACTTCACGCTGTCGACCGACCGGCCCTTGCCGGCCGCTCAGTCTTTCGAGTTGTTTCCCGCCGTGTGGTTCGCCATGGCGCTCTGCGACCCTAATTCCTTCCCGAATGGCGCATGCATCCCGGACAGCGACCAGAACACGCCTTTCCTGGCGGGCTCGGCGTTCATGGAACTGCAATTCTATCCACCGGGGTTTCCTCCTTTCATTACACAGATCAGCTGCGATCTGACCCACTGGTGCGCTGCCTTGACCATTGACAGCCTCGAAGTCAACAGCAATGGAGTAAATCAAAATTGCCCGGAACCCGTCAACTTTGCATTCATTCAGACCAACGGGGTTCCCCCAGGCCCCCCGGGGCCAGCCTCTGCGACCAATGCCACGTTCTTTCCCAATCGTCACACCTTGCTGATGAATCCAGGCGATCATCTCCGCATCACGATTAAAGATACGATGGCAGGCCTTCTGACGCGAGTTGAGGATCTGACCACCGGACAATCTGGATTTATGGTAGCCAGTGCCGCCAACGGCTTCCAGAACACGGATCCCAACTCTTGCGCGGGGACAAACTTTAGTTTCCATCCGGAGTTCGACACTGCCAAGTTCGGAAACTTCGTTCCCTGGGCAGCCCTGCAGGCCAACGTCAATGTTTCTGTGGAAATCGGGCACTTCGAAGCCCAGGACAATGATTCCGACGATGGGGCGTGTTTTCCCGGGCCTACCGTGGCCGGCTGTCTCGGAGCGGACGTCGATTTCGACGGCACTTCATATCGATTCGATTGGCCAGACGGCACGCGCAACACCGCCACTTCCATAGCCATCGGCTCTGTCAAAGGGGGAGGCATCGGCCCCTTGAGTTCATCCGGCGATGGCAGCTACGATCAGCCCTATCCCATCGTTCAGTTCGAGACCGACGTCGCCGCCTCAGAGAGTGCTTGCCAACCGAATGGTGTCGGCTGCGTCGTTCCTCCCGCAGGAGCGCAGTTTTATCCCTTCTTTGCACTCGCAAAAGATAGCGACGGCTATGGCAACGGGGGAGGGTGCGCGCTGCTCTTCGGCAATTTCCACGGATTCGGCGTCAACAACTTTGGCGGAGACCAGCAGTATGGCACTCCGAACTTGCCTTGGTTCTTCGGAACCATCAGCAATGGCCCACAAGCGAATCCGTGTATCCCGCAGACCGGGCAAAACAACGATTAGCGGCGCTTGTTCGCTGCTGTCTAACCAAGCTCCTGCATCGCGCAGTACGCATCACCATCGCGGGCAGCGATCTCCATCGCTGCCCGCGTTTTCGTGTAGTGTCCGATCTTCAGATCGGTCTCTCCGCACGCGCCTCCCACATCAGCTGTCAGCGCGGGTGCCGCGCCCTTGATTTCTAAGGGTGCGGTTTTTTCTTGCGCAGTTTTTTCTTGCGATGCGGAGGCACCGCCGAACAGGTCCAATCGCGCCAAAACTGCGGCTACTTTCTCGCGTCCAAATTTTCCGTGTGTCGGCTGGCCAGCGCCCAAGGGCCTCCCCACAGAGCAACGGCGATAAATAAGCTGGACCACTCGGCAGGACTGTGCGGCGCCCCTGGAATGCCATACAGCCCGAGCACTCGAGGGAGATGCAGTGTGAAGACCCAAATCGCGAACATCAGCCCAAGACCCGCCGCGCCCCAGCGTTCCAGAAAATCGAAGCCGATGCTCAAACCAGCAGCTATGAATCCTGCGCCAAAGAACGCGACCCAGAACACGTGCCACGGAATCCAATTCGGCAGCAAAGACGCAATAAACGCAAGGCCAAGAAAATGATCCACGCCAAACACGATAAGCGCCAGCATCAGCAGATAGCGACTCAAACGCACAAGCCAACCCGGGATCGTCCCCGGTCCCGGTAAAAGCCAGGCAAGCGTCGCCATCGCCAGAGGCTCAAACACCCCCGTGCGCGACGACATGTTACCCAGTTCCGTGGCATATCTCGGCACTTCCAGCACCAGAGTGGAAACAAACAGCAGAGTCCCCAGCGCCATCGCAGCCGTTCGCATCGAGCCCCGGAACAAGAGTCCGGCGCCGCAAGCCACCCAGACGACGCCGAACACGTAAGCCAGCCAGGGGATCGGAGGAAGAAAAGGAAGGATCGGGATCACGACATATCGACCTGAGCCAGTGGAGAAATGCGCGCCCACCAACGTCTCGACGCCCAAAGCGATGTTCGCAAGCGCAAACACCGGCAGGCCCAGCCGGAGCGCCGCATCCATCGCCCGTTCGAGCCCGGACCCCACGGCCGAGATCGCGTCGGAAGAGTTCACGCCATGCAAACGAGCATCGGTTTCCATCAGCGGCACCCCTCCCCACATTCACCCATCGAAATGTGCACCGATCGAAGCGTGGCCCAGACACACATCTATCGACGCACAGTCCCTAGGACGGCAAGAGAATTTCGCCTCTCCGCTTTCCGTACGCAATAACCACATGCGACGGTTCCGATATGACCACTGAAGACCGAGCCGAGCGCTCCCCCTGGCTGCCGCACCCTCGACCTTCCAAGGATGCTGGTTTTGGCGCTTCCGTCCTTCGTCGCTAGTTAACAGTTTACCCCCTCCCCCCGCCATTTTTTGGAAGTGCGGATTCTAAAGGACTTTAAGTAGCTCTGTTTACATCCTGCAGGAGCAGGGTTCCGTCTCCTGCGAGTATTAAAAGATGCTGCGGCGGTCGGATAGTCGCAATTCTCGAGGTGGATGACTTTTGGCGGATGGCCGAGGGTGTTTGCAAGGGTCACAAAGTCGCTGTCTGCGGTGACGATCGCAAAATCGTTTTGGCCGGCACATTCCCAGATGGCTCGATCGGACGCGCCGCGGGCAAGGCTCGTGCGCGTGATGTGGATGGAGCCGGGAAAAAACTGGGCGATCGCTTCGACTAGACGGAAGGAGAGGTTTTCATCGAAGAGCAACTTCATTGAGGCTTAACGAAGGACAGCGGTGTCTTTTAGCGTGGAGGCCCACTGGAGAGCGGCCAGGATGTCTTCTTCAGTGAGTTCGGGGTAGTCGGTGATAATCTGAGCGTGGGTTGCGCCCGTGCCTAACCACTTGAGAATGTCCCAGACGGTGATACGCAGATCGCGAATGCAGGGCTGTCCGGAACGTAGGCCGGGTGTGATGGTGATCCTGGAAAGTAGGCTGTCCACGGCGTGCTCCTGTGCCATTCCCTATTATGGCACAGGGAGTGATGGGAGCGAGGCGGGGAAAAGGAGACCATCAGTGATGTCGTTACGGCGTGCGGGACTATACGGAAAGGCATAAGTAAGAAGATGAAAGCCAAGGCAAAGAGAACGCATAAGCGCGTTGCTCGCGTGACCGAAGGCAGCGGGAATGTGTTCGCCGACCTTGGCCTTCCCAATCCCGAGCAGGAGCTGCTGAAGGCGCAGCTCACCTTGCAGATTTACGGCACGCTGGGAGCCCACAGCGTGATTCCCAATCGGCGGCGTGGTATTCCAGAAGGAGCGTTTCGCTACCAGATGCACCGCGCTTTTCCGCGGCCGTTGTATGGGCCACGCGCCAAAATAGAAACCGTCTTCTCGGTGATCAAACGCAAGCTCTCTACCAAAGCACCGGGTCGCAGCCTGCCCCTACAGATGCGGCAAGCTCTGTTGCTCGGCTTGGCTTTTAACCTCTACCGGTTGAAGTCATCGCCCTGCTCCTGCAGGATGTAAACAGAGCTACTTAAAGTCCTTTAGAATCCGCACTCCCAAAAAATGGCGGGGGGAGGGGGTAAACTGTTAACTAGCGACGAAGAGCGGAAGAGTCAAAAACCGCACCCTGAAAGGCTAGGGATGCGGCACCCGCCAGCGCCAGAAAGTGAGAGAATTGGCGCCGCCCAAGCGGGGCGAACGTGGCGGAGGGAAAATGCCGGCGCAAACACTGGATCCAGCCTTTCAGGACATGCTGCAAAGGCGCTTTATCGCAACATTGGGGACCACCAACGCGGATGGCTCCATTCACCTGACGGCCGTCTGGTATCTGTTCGAGGATGGCTGCCTGTTCGTCGCGACCTCATCCAAGAGCCGCAAGGCTCGCAATGTGGCGGCGCAACCGAAGGCTTCGCTGATGGTGGACGTGCGAAAATCGGGAGCGGAACGCGGCGTGACCGCCGCGGGACGTGCTGATTTGATCTCAGGCGACCAATCGCGCGAAATCAATCGGCGCATCCACACCCGGTATCTCAGCGCCGCGGCCATGGCGGACCCGCAAATCGAACCGGTGTTTGCATCGTTCGACGATGTCACCCTGCGACTCACGCCGGAGTCGTGGTTCACGTGGGATATGGCCGCGCTGGACGCTCAGGCCTTCGGCGGACGATTGGGCGGAACGCCCGGATATTTGCTGCCGCTGGATTGAATCGGCGAAGCGGTGGCGGCAGACGCCGCTCGCCTCTGCCTCCCGAGTGCGCTACATTGGAAGGTCATTCCGCCGCCAGAATTACCTTCTGCGCGCCCGGCGACTTCAATATTTGGATCAGGACATCATCTCGAAGTCACTATGTCCGAAAAACTGCCATCGCTCGTTATTGTCGGACGGCCCAATGTGGGCAAGTCCACGTTGTTCAACCGGCTTACCGGGACGCGCCGCTCGATCGTTACCAACGAGCCGGGGATCACGCGGGACCGCATCTACGGCAAAGCCGAATGGCGCGGGCGCAACCTGGAGATTGTCGATACTGGCGGGATCGTGCCGGACGACAAGGCGCTTATCCCGCAGGAGATCCTGCGGCAGGCGCATATCGCCATCAGCAAGGCCGCGCTGCTCGTCCTCGTCGTGGATAGCCAGGCAGGGCTTACGCCGATGGACGAAGAGCTGGCGCGCCTGCTGCGCACGACCGGCAAGCCTTTCGTGATTGCGGCGAACAAGGTGGACGCCGTGTCGCAGGAGAATAACGCCGGCGTATTTCACAGCATTGGCGTGCCGGTTTTTCCCATTGCGGCGGAGCATGGGACCGGCGTCGATGATCTGCTCGACGCGGCTTTGGCCGAAACGGAAAACGACGAGGCAGCGACCGAAGACGAAAAGGCACCCGACACGGTGGAGGTCGCCATCATCGGGCGGCCTAACGTCGGCAAATCGACCTTGCTCAATCGCATGGTCGGCGAAGACCGCTCCATCGTTTCGCCGGTGCCCGGCACCACCATGGATACGGTGGACACCGAGGTTGAGCACGACGGGCATCTCTACCGCTTCGTGGACACCGCCGGGATCCGCCGCAAGGGCAAGACCACGCTGGTAGCGGAAAAGCTCAGCGTGGTGATGGCGCGGCGCGGGTTGGAGCGTTGCGATGTCGCGCTGCTCATTGTGGATGGCGAGCAGGGCGTCACCCAGGGCGACGCGCAGATCGCCAGCTATGCCGAAGAATCCGGGCGCAGCGTGATCATTGTGATGAACAAGTGGGATCTGGCCACCGAAGCGGCGCGCAAAGCCGCCGAGCGCGACTCGCGGACGACCAAGGGCAAAGCGAAGCTTGCCGCGCGCCAGACACAGAGGCCGCGAGCTGGGGCTCGAGCAGACGCCCGGATCAGCGCGCGAACGATTGCCAAGGCGAAGGTGCAAGCGAAGGCTCAGGCCCGCGGCCAATCTCACGGCCAAGCCCACTTCCGGGAAGGCGACGGAACCACGGTGGGTGCGTCAGCGGGCGTCCATGCCTTCGGCGAACTCGACAAAAGCCGCCTGCTTTACGATTACGAACGGATGGTGCGCGACAAACTCAAATTCCTGAGCTACGCGCCCATCGTATTTCTTTCCGCCAAGACTGGAGACCGCGCCAACAAACTCTTCCCCTTGATCGACGAGGTCGCCGCGGCCCGCAGGAAGCGCATTCCCACGCCGGAACTCAATCGCTGGCTGAAGGAAGAAGTCGATTTGCAGCGCGGGACCACGCCGAAGGCCCGGCCGGTGAAGATTTATTACATGACGCAGGCGAAGACTTCGCCGCCAACGTTCATGATCTTCACGAATCAGAAAGATCCGCTGCACTTCAGCTACCAGCGCTTCCTGGAAAACCAGATTCGCGAAAAATGGGATTTCTCCGGCGCGCCCATCCGCTTTCTCCAGCGCCTGCGCAAGCCTGAACGCGACACGCGTCCTGGCGCGAGCGAACACAGCCACAAGAGCAACCGGGACGATGACGAATGACGAGCACAGACGCGTTGACAGAGCTAAAATTTGGCCTAGGATGAAGAGGTCCCCCGCCCGAGAGACTTGAAAAAATCGAGCGAGCTGAACGAGTCGAGAGAACGATGACGAGCACCGGAACCGCAACGCAAACCGCCAGCGAAGAACGCCTGTACCGCATTGGCGAAGTCAGCCGCCTGTCCGAGCTGAAACCGTTCGTGCTGCGCTACTGGGAAACCGAATTCCCCATGCTCGAGCCGGTGAAGAGTCCCAGCGGACATCGCATGTACCGCCAGGAAGACGTGGACATGGTGTTCAAGATCAAGCGCCTGCTCTACGACGAGGGATTTACTATTGCCGGAGCGAGGCGCCACCTGCGCGAATCGAATGGCGCGATCGGCGTGGAACCTTCGGCGTATTCGGCACACGCTGCCCAATCCGGAACTTCTGCCGGGCCGGGCGCCGGCTCGGGTGGAAGCTACAGCGCCCACGGCGGACACCCTGAGAATGCCGGCGAACTCCTGAGCCGCAAGATGCTGTTAGACCTGCGCGACACGCTGCGCGCTTTCTTGACGCTTCTCGAACGCCGGTGATACGGTAGAAGTCGGAAGTTCGCGGTTGGAAGTTAGAAGCTGGAGAAGAGAAGGGCGAACTTTCCAGCCAGGGCTGGCAGGGATGCCAGTGCTACCAATTCGACGCCGATTGGTCAGTTCGACGTTAATTGGCCAGGTTGGCTTTAATTGGCCATCTGGTTGCTCGTTTAAGATGACGGTTGCAGTTTCTGTTGCGGTGTTTTACCCCGGTCGGGACGTAGCGCAGCCTGGTAGCGCGCACGCTTGGGGTGCGTGAGGTCGCGAGTTCAAATCTCGCCGTCCCGACCATTTAATTCAAAGACTTAGGGGAAGCCTCGAAAATCCCGACTTGGACTTGGTGCACATTCTGGTGCACACCCTCCTCAAAAACCGGTCGTTCAGGTATTGGCACCAAACCATCGAGCGCCGTCCGCTTCGCTGCCATTCGGATGTGGCTGTAGTGTTCCAACATTCTCTTGGAGACGTGCCCAGCGATTGCCATTAAGGTTTGCTCGCTCGCCTGGGATTCAGCTAGTTTGGTGATGCAGGTATGCCGTAGGTCGTGGAAGCGGCAATGGAACCCAGCCTGTTTGAGAGCAGAGCGCCAAGCTGATCTCCAGCTCCCCGGGCGGGTGGGATCGATTCGTTTGGATTCACACCCTGGGAAAACGTAGTGCTCCGGCAAGGCACCAGGAAAGCGACTTGCCCACCGTACAAGAACCTGCCACGCGGTGACGTTCAGCGGAATGGCGCGACCGGTGCCGGCTTCCGACTTGGAGTGGCCGACGACAAGGGTGCGCTTCTCGAGATCAATTTGCGACCACCGTAACCGTCGGATTTCATCCGACCGCATCGCGGTATTCAAGCACAACACAGTGGCCGTATGACAAGCTGAGTCTATCGCTGACGTTGCCTGGAGCAGTGCACGCTCCTGTTCCGGAGACAGGGCGATGCCGACGTCAGTGCGTTCATTCAACTTCCGGTACTTACCCACGAACGGGAGCCACGCATCGTTGGCCTTCAGTACCTTCCGCAACTCGCCGATTTCCAGATTGACGGTCCTGCCCTGGGCACTGGATTGTAGACGTCTCCGTTGGTAAGCAGCAATGTCGTCGGGAGTGATGTCGCAGATGAGCCGGGGTCCGAAGGCAGGAAGTAGATGCTTCATGCACCTCCGTGCCTCGGACAGGGTGTTCTTCGCCACGGCATGGGCACGGGATTCCATCCATTTCCGAGCAGCGACCTCGAATCTGGGTGGAAGCGCGCGCTTCACGATGCCGTTGATCCGTTCCTCCAGTTCCCGCCGGCGTAGGCGTTCAGCCTGAATTGCAACCGTCTTAGATGTGTCGGAATAACGAGCCACAAGAAACTCCGGCACTATCCTTTCTCATTTCACGATGGTCGGCAGCATCGATCGACGCGGAGAGGCGATTCGGACAGCCACACGCGAAGCTATTCCCATTCATCGGGCGCAAGGTCAGGACGCCCGAGGGATCGGGTACCTTGCTGCAAGTCTTTGCGGAGCGAGTGACCGTGATGCCGGAAGCGAATTTGGACAAGTGTGCATCCTTCAATCCAGCCGAGGTTGAGCCCGTTAGTTGGGAGTTGCCATGAGCGCAAACAGAGAACAGAAACAGGCAGACTCTGCGATTGGAGAGCGCTTGCTTACGCTGCACGAAGCTGCGGAAGTCTTGCGATTGAGCACAAGAACGATACGGGAATACCTAAAACGCGGCGAAATCAGGGGTAAAGTCATCGGAAAACGATGGAGATTTAGGCGTGCAGATCTTGACGCTTTCTTTGAAAACGCACCCTCTGAATGGGATTTTGCTGGAAAGGGCAGTAATCGGGATTAGATGGTGTATCAGCGAAAACGCATCCGAAGAGGCTGGCACCAAAGGTTTCTGGGCTTCCGCATAAACTGCGAGCAGGTTCCGATGCTCCCGGCGTGGATCGTACAGCGTGTGAGGAAACGCGAGGTCGTATTGACGGTGGCGAACAAAGACGGTGGCGCGCACGTAGACTCTCAGCTACCCGAGAATTACATGCGAGCCAAGGAAAATCCTCCGGTCGCTGTTCAGAGCATGGATGGAGGACAGCCTGTAAGCATAGATTTCATGCGTTGCGTGGTCGCTGACGCCGGTTTCGAATTGCTTGAATATCTGAATAGCCATTTTTCCTAGCCCCTCGCCGCCAAGCTCGATTTGGAGCATTTCAAGAATGATCCGAACCGACACTCTTAACACGATCCGCGCCCAATCGCCCTGTGCCCTGTGTGCGAGGAAGTCCTCAACGTCTGCGGCCGCACGGGCGGTGGGGGTCGAAGAAAATCCTACACTTCTAAAGCCCTGTAAACAGTGGTGTTGCAACCACTCCTACCTGGACTACCACTACGAATCAATACAAACCGTCATAGCTTCGAGAACCGTGTCCGCATCTCATCGATGGTTCGCGCGTCGCTCAGGGCCGAGCTAAGGCTAGCGGGTCCCGGCATTCGAGCCTTTTCGTTTTGGATCATGACTCGCGCCATAAAACGGAGAAGAGTGATCCACTTCGTAACCTCTACCATGTGTTCTCTAGTATCTGGAGAGAGGCTTAAGTCTCCCGACGGTTCTGCTAGCATGTGCGCAATTTTATTTCTGAGGGGTTCGAGGCGCTCCTGCTGGATGCGCCTAAATTTCCAATCGAGAGCTTCGTCGGGTATCGAGCCGTCCCATCTTTGGTCTGTCAGTCCCGAAGTTCCGACGGTTGGGAACATGTCGCTGATGGATCGTCTCATCTCTTGTTTGGTTTGGGGTAGCCGCTCTTCGATCTTAGATGTCGGGTCTTGCTTAGAACCGGCCGGTCTGGCGGCCCGTTCATCGTCTCGCTTCCAGTAAATTCCCTCGACGATTTTGTACCAACACAAGAATTGATAGTTCTGACTGTTGCTATTGATCCCTTCACGATAGAGCGAAACCAACGACTGGATGTACGGAATTGTCGTCAGCGCATCGGGGCTGGGCAAGGCCGCATCCGAATACGGACACGTGTATGTCATCGATGCTTGCTGAGTGGACGCCTGTTTGGCGTCCAGCTGTGCGATTCTTACCGGCACGTCCGATTCAAACGCAACCGCACTCAGAAAGGGGCTTACGGAGTCGAAGGCTGCGTGCTCGGCTTCCTTGAAACTATCCGCCTCGAGCTCGGTTCTGCACTTCGCGAGTCTCCCGTCTTTGTTCGTCGAGGTACGAATCTCTAGCTTATGGGTGCCCGCGGCAGTAGTTCGCGCAGAGAAAATCGTAAGCTCCTGCTGATTCTCCGCCGCCCCGTCTTTTTGCGCAGAGAAAACCCGCACAAACGAATCTCCTTCAGGCCCACCGAAACTCAGGTGCCTTATTTCATCGGTCACATCACGGGTTAAGGTCACTGTAACCTGATATTTGTCTCGTAGCGGGCGATTCGGGAATTGAGGAGTTTCACCTTTCCTCGAAAACGCAGTCCAAAGCTGATAGTTCGCGCCTGGAATTCCCAGTGCGCTGATCTCGAGAGGCGTTAATCCTGTCGCCGGTTTCGACGCTGTCGGTGCTTGAGCGGCGGGAGGCGGAGCAGGTCCTGCCAATCTCGGCTGACCCGTAGGCGAGCCATGACAGTGCTTGAACTTATCCCCACTGCCGCACGGACACGGATCGTTCCGACCCACTTTCATAAGAAATGGTTCCTACCTGACGAGGTTTCGATCAGGAGTAAACTTGAATACGGACAGAGGTCATTATAATCGATCCATGCCTGTTCCCTCCCGTCGACGACGGCCTGGGCCAGTCCTGGGAGCAGCCGCGCCAGGCTGAAAGCAGCAAAGGAGCACACCCATTGCCACGAAAACCTTCAGGAAGCGAAAGACGATCGGCTGCTAATTCCAGCCGTGCAAGCAGCGCGGAATATCGGCATCACAAGGCGAGCACTAAGAAACCGCATCAATGCAGGACTTGTACGCTCCATGCATGTTGGCCCTAGGGTCTATATCCCCAAAACTGAGATAGAGCGCATGGTTATACGATCACGGTATCTGCCACTGCGACGGCGGGTTTGACCACGCTGACCCATAGCACGAAGCTTACTTTGATCGTGTCAGTAAGGAACCCAACCGGCTGAACCGTAGAGCTATTGCCTCAAGCGATTCATTAGTATAGCGTTAACTGCATCGTACGATTCTTACAGGTCGCGAACTGAGGACGAATAGCAGGGCGCGGCACCCGCAGGTGTCGGATTCCCTTGGGAGTGAATTATGAGAGTGCTCGCTCGAGTTCTTGCGCTTGTTTGTCTGCTGATCGCATGTACCCGTGCTCACGCGCAGGTTCCCAATCCGTTTGTGTTCCCTCATGCTAGTAGTGCGCTACCACTGACTGCCGATTTCAATGGAGATGGAAAGCCCGATCTAGCGCGTGGAGACGGAAGCATATTTCTTAGCAATGGCGACGGCACGTTCTCACAGGGTACGACCATCAACCTGGGGAAAAACGTGTCTTTCAACATCATCGCGACGGCAGACTTCAACGGTGACGGCAAACCCGACCTGCTTGCCCAAACGTCGACGTTCTTTTACGTCCTGCTGGGGAACGGGGACGGCACGTTCCAAGTTACAACCCCCATCACCACGAACATAGGAACTCAGATATTTTCGGTCGTGGTGGCCGACGTAAATCGCGACGGTAAGGCCGATGTCATAGGCAAGTCAGGGTCACAACTTTTTGTCTTCCTCGGGAGGGGAGACGGCACATTCGGTACCGCTACAATTTACACTCCGTTAGCCAACGGGTTCTCCGGATTTACAGTCGCCGATTTCAACGGCGACGGCAAACTAGACATCGCCGTGGATGGGGACATCGCGAACGCAATCGGGCCGGTCGGGGTAATGTTGGGCAACGGCGATGGCACTTTTCAGACCGCAAAGCTCTCAACCGGAGTCAACTCTCCTTTCGGAATCGCCGCAGGTGATTTTAACGGGGATGGAAAAATCGATCTGGCTGTCTCTGGAACGAATCTCTCCGATTTCACCGAACAAACCTACATCTTGCTGGGAAACGGCGACGGCACTTTCCAGGCTCCCGGTTCGCCGGTACCAGGTAACGAACTAGTCTCGACGGTAGATTTGAACGGGGATGGGAAGCTCGATCTGGTAGTGTGGGCATCTCCTTTTATAGAAACTTTCCTGGGCAACGGTGATGGAACCTTCTCCCCGAAGGCCACTTACGTTGAACCGATCGAACAGTTGGAGGGTGCCTTGGCTATTGCCGACTTCAATGGCGATGGCAAGCTTGATATAACGGACGGCAACCTGATGATTTTCGGAAAAGGCGACGGGAGTTTCCAGAACGTCCCAGCGCTGCTGCTCAATGTTCCAGAACAATTCGGGCCATCCCTGACCAGTGTAGCGGCAGGAGATTTCAACGGCGACGGCAAATCCGATCTCGCGGTTTCCTTGAGCGGCCCCAACGCGAGAATTTACATTCTGCTCGGAGATGGAGCGGGCGAATTTTCCGTCGCGCACGTTTACGGCCTTCCGACAACTCCCTACTCCATTCAGGTCGCGGACTTCAACGGTGATGGCAAGACGGACGTTTTTTTCACTACCATCGATCCCACAGCGATGACGGTCGGCTTCGACGTCATGCTCGGCAATGGTGACGGAAGCTTCGCCGCTCCCGTTGTTTCCTCAATGGCGTCGCAAACTACATTCAATCCTGTGCCTCTTGCGATTGCGGACCTCAACGGTGACCACATCCCTGACATTGTGGCCAATACCGACGGACAATTGGCAGTGCTGTTGGGCAATGGCGACGGGACTTTCGGGGCACCCGTGAGTTACTTTGCGGGTTCCCAGCCCAATTCGTTTGTGATCGGTAATTTTAACAACGACGGAAACCCAGATGTGGTCAGCTGCAGCATGGCGGGCATCGGCGTCTTGCTCGGAAAAGGCGACGGGACCTTTTTACCCGCGACCTTCCCTGATCCTCCTCCTCCTCCTCCGACGAAATACTTCATGCCGACGTTGCAATGCCTCATACAGGTAGCTGGCGACTTCAACGGAGATGGCATCACAGATTTAGTTGTTGATCAATTTGAGACCACAAGCGTGCTGCTAGGAAATGGGGATGGGACTTTCACGACGCTCCCCACTCCGGTTCCTCTAAACGCCGTAACCGTGGCGGACATCAATGGTGACGGAAAGCTCGACTTAGTGGCCTCTGACGGAGTGACGGTCAGTTTCGGAAATGGCGACGGCACTTTTAGCGGAGGCACCAGCCTTCTGCCTTCGTGGCTTGCTGGCGAAACGATAACGGAAACGTCGTTTGGCCCACCGCCTGGCCCACCGATTTTCGTGATTGCCGACTTCACTGGCGACCATCTTCCGGACGTCGCCCTCTTGGTGCCGATAGTTCCGGGGGGCCTAATCACTCTGCCTAATACGTTGCCGCCTCCTTCGCCCGATTTCCTCGTCTCCGCCGCGCTTGTCGGGGGCGCTGGCGTAGTGCCGGGAAATTCTGTCGGATCGGAGGTGACGTTAACCCCGGTAGGAACGTTCAGCGAAACCGTGGCGCTCTCGTGCTCTGGACTGCCCGCTGGGGCGAGTTGCAGTTTTGCGCCCTCATTGTTGCCAGGTGCGGCGGGCAAGTCCGCTCTTACCATCACCACGGCGGCATCGACCGCGGTAGGAACCTATCCAGTCAGCATCGTGGGAACTTCGACCACACTTGTGCATCAGCGTATGGTTGCATTGACCGTCGCCGCCACCGCTGGCGCTACCAATGCGAATGTCCTACCAGGAATATTCACCTTCACTCAACAAATCAGCGGGACAACCAGCTCAGCGCAAATGACTACTCTCACAAACACGGGCAGCGCTGCCTTGACCATCGCCGCCGTTTCGATTGCCGGGGCTAATGCCGGAGACTTTGCTGTCAGCTCAAATACCTGCGGATCTTCGGTTGCCGGATATGCCAGTTGTCAAATTTCGGTGACCTTTACTCCGACAGCCATGGGAGCGCGGAGCGCCACCCTTTCCATCAGCGACAATGCCACCGGCAGCCCGCAGATCGTTGCGTTGAACGGAACCGGGCAAGATTTCGCCGTGAGCGCAGGCGCGACGACGAGCGCCACCGTCACCGCGGGTCAGACAGCGACCTATATGCTTTCTTTAGGGGCGGGCGGTGGATTCAGTGGAAATGTGACATTGAGTTGCACCGGAGCGCCAGCAACAACGACGTGCAGCGTTTTGCCGGGGACGGTTTCGGTTGGCGGCGCGACCGCCCCTACAGCTACGGTAACCGTGACGACCACGGCGAGGTCGGAGGTACCGTTGCCGGTAGGCTATGACTCGCCCAGGGAATTCCGGAGTCGTCCGACCATACTACTGGCTTCGCTAGTAGCGATGCTGATTCTCGCTTGGACCTGCATAACGCGGAAGAACCCGGCGCTGCGTTGGGCGCCGGTGCTGACCATGGTGCTGGTGTTAGTTCTCGGAATCACGCTGACGTCCTGCGGTGGTGGAAGTTCGGGCGGAGGCGGCGGAACTGTTGTGACCGGGACCCAGGCCGGAACATATACAATCACGGTGTCTGCGACTGCTACGGCGGGTTCGACCATGCTGACGCATACTACGAAGCTCACATTGATTGTGCAGTAGCGGCCCTGGGCAGGCGCCTTGCGTAGCGACGTCGCCGATCACGCGCGACTTTCGAATGAAGGGTCACCCATATTCTTTGGGTCTTGTCATCAACGTTCGCATCTCATCCTCCCATACAGCTCTGAGTGGACTGAACCCTTAACTTGAGACACTCGGATAAGGCACACTCTGCAGGGAAAGGAACTGCGAGTGGCGACGAAGCGAGTGGGAAAGTACCCGAAAGAATTCCGCCGGATGGCTGTCGAGCGATTGAAGACCTGCGACAACATTGTGGAATTGTCACAGGAACTTGGTGTGCATCGACGGCTTCTGTACAAGTGGCGAGATCAATTTGATCCGTTCGAACCCGGTGAGGAGTCGCCACCAGAGAACTCTCGTGAGTCCATGCTCCGCAAGGAAATCAATCAGCTGAAGCGCGTGTTGGTTGACAAGACGTTGGAGCTGGATTTTTTCAAAGGTGCCTTGCAAAAAGTCGAGGCTCGACGCCAGAAGAGCGGTATCAGTGGCGAGAAGGCATCTACGACGAAATCCAAGAAGTGATGCCACTGCAAGGCAGCCTAAGCATCGAGCGAATGTGTCAGCTAGCCGGAGTCAGCCGGGCCGGTTTTTATCGTTCTCTGCAGGAACGAGCACCGGTCGAGGAAGATATGGAGGCGCGGAGCGTGATTCAGCAGATCGCTATCGAGCATCGACGCCGCTACGGGTATCGGCGGATCAGCGCTGAGTTGCGGCGGCGCGGGATGCTGGTCAATCACAAGCGTGTGTTGCGGATCATACGGGAAGACAACCTGCTGGCCGTGCAGCCGCGGGCGTTCGTGGTGACCACGGATTCCGACCACGAGTTCGAGGTCTATCTGAACCTCGCCAGTCGCATGAAACTGACGGGAGTGAATCAGCTGTGGGTAGCGGATATCACCTATATCCGTTTGAAGAAGGAGTTTGTCTACCTGGCCGTCATTCTTGACGCGTTTTCGCGGAAAGTGGTGGGCTGGGCGTTGGACCGCACCCTCGCGAGCCGCTTGCCGATCGCCGCTCTGGACCAGGCCATCGCCGAACGACAGTCCCCACCAGGTTTGGTGCATCATTCCGACCGTGGCGTGCAGTACGCTTCTGAAGACTACGTGAGGGTCTTGCGAAAGCACCAGATGATCCCGAGCATGAGTCGGCCGGCGAACCCTTATGACAACGCCAGTTGCGAAAGTTTTATGAAGACGCTCAAACGGGAGGAGATTTATGCCAACGACTACCGAGACTTAGAGCACTTGCTTGGTAACGTCGAGGCCTTCATTGAACAGTACTACAATCGGTGCCGTTTACATTCGGCGCTGGGCTATCGGCCGCCGGAAGAGTTCGAGCGAGAAGCGAGTACCGGGGTAAATTCTGCTGGAGCAACAATGAGTTTTTTTCAGGCATGGGGAGATCTCTCAGTCCGATGTAAAAGGAAACAGTAGCGGGGAGCGACCCAAGAGCCGCCCCCCTACTCATCGTTCCGATGAGTCTCCAGCTGGCTATTCCTCGGCGAGTTGCTCTCCAGCAGAGCTCGCCTCCGCTTCACCAGCTGAGCGTCATCCTGAAGGAGACGAGGAAGTTTGAGAAGGGAAAATCATTGAACTGCATGTGTGCCAATTCCAAACTGTCTCAACAGAGGGGTTCACCCCATGTCACTGTGCCCTATTTTGTGCCCACCCTACATCGAAGAACATATCAGACGGTAGCAGTCGGGCAGCGGAGCAAATCGCCCGTTACAGGCGGCAGAATCAACACCATAGCAAACCGTAGGAATTCATCACCCCTCATGGGGATTGCCCTTTTCAGAACTCTTAGTCCATAGGTTGTAGGTTCGATTCCTACGCGGCGCACCAAATATTTTCAACGGGTTAGCTGAATCTGCTTCGCTCTCGGTCTTCTCACTGTGCCCGATTTTGTCGGTTCAGTTCCTTGGCCAGTGCCTTGCCGACGATCCCCTTAGGACGCCCACCCGGATTGCCGGAGACACCCTTCGGCCACGGTCGCAGATTTTCCAGCCCCTTGCGCTTCGCAGTGATCTGAACAGTGTTCTCAGCGGCTATGTCCATGGTGGATACTCCTTCGAGCAGCGCTCAAAACCTGAATAAATCGCGCCCACTCTTAAGTCAAGAGAATACACATGCGTCCCGGAAGAGCTGTGAATGGATGCACGGCCTACCGGGGACATCTGCCTGGATGATTTGGGAGGTCGATTCCTCATGATTGCCTAACAGTGTTGGCTCCCTCGACCTCAGTTTTTAGATTTTTCGCAGCCAGACTTAAACTGCCGCTGGTTGACTGTGAGACCGTTGAAGCATAGTATCCCTCTGTCTGATTCCCCGATATTCCCTCGGCTGCGTATCTGTCCGCGCAAATGAAGGGTCTCGCCCAATGTCATCGGCGTCGCCGTTCCCGCAACTGTTCAAGTAGACCGTCGAGCGATGGTGCCGTTGTCGTTTTTTGAAAAGGCGCACCTAGGCGGGGTGAACAATGGCGCAATTTAAGCAGGCGGCTCTGGTTATAGCACTCTTCCTTGCCGCATATTACCCGGTAGGATGCGGAGGTGGATCGTCGGCAACACTCGTTCCATCCGCACCTTCAACCCCAGCAGTACCGACGATCACGAGCGTCAACGTGTCTTGCCCAAGCTCGCTGCAAACGGGAGGTACAGTCACCTGCACAGCAACGGTGCAGGGCACAAGTTCATTCAACAACGCGGTAAATTGGACTGCGTCTGGCGGCACGATTACGGCAAGCGGCGTGTTCACGGCGCCAAATTCGGCCGCCACGGTGACGATAACGGCGACCAGCGTTCAGGACTCGAGCAAGAGCGGAACCGCTACGGTTGTTGTGAATCCCCCTCCACCGACGCCGAAATTGACCAATATCGGGGCGGGCGGGGACGGCTTGGTCATGGCCGTCGACCTGAACGGAAACATCGATGTGGCGTGGCTCAACGTGGGCGACTTCGCGGTCATCTTTGCGCATTCACTAGACGGCGGGCTCAGCTTCCAATCCACCGCGCCGATGCCCATCGACGGGGGAGCGGGCAGCGGGTTCGAACTCGGGCGCACTCCCAATCTGCAGATGGAGGTCGACGCTTCGGGAGGAATCACCATCCTCTGGTGGGCTCGAAACGGTTTGACTCCGATTGGGGAGGCATACATCATTCATTCGACAGACGGCGTCACGTTCACGGCCCCGATCAACTTGAACATTCCTGATTCCGTCAATCCCCAGCTAGTGGTATCTCCGAACGGGGACATCAACGTGGCCTGGGTTGACCTGGGTTCCCTCCAAAGCAACGGTGTGACGGCAAGCCTCGCGGGGCCGATTTTGTTCATAACTTCCACGAACGGAGGCAATACGTTCTCCACGCCGATAACAGTCACGGCGGGTCCGGTCACTGGCAGTGACTTCACGGCCGTGAGCGGGACGCAAAATCAAATCTACGTCTTTTGGAGTTCGGGCTGCACCATCATGGACAGCGTTTCCTTAGATGGGGTGTCGTTTTCACCACCCAGCGTTACGGGCGGCTTTCAATCCACGGACTGCAGCGCATCCCGGCCCGCCGCCGAAGTCGATCTGGCGGGCAACGTCAACGTGGCCTGGGTAAACTTTAATCCCAGCGCCAATGGCCCTGAACTGCTTTTCACGCGCTCTGCCGACCAGGGCTCAACATTTTCTGCAGGCCTTGTGGTTGTAAGCGGCGACGTTCAAGCTGCCGCCATCCCGGAAATCAAGATCGCCGCCGACGCCAACGGCATCAACGTCGTTTGGACTTCCGATATCACATTGTCAACGAGCAGTGCTACTTCCACCACCTCCAAGGTTTTGTTTTCCCACTCCTCCGACCAGGGAAACACCTTCTCCGTGCCGATTGCTCTAAGCCTGCCGCTAAGCCCAGGTATGGACGGGGCAGACAATCCGTCCATCACTATCGATTCAACAGGCGGGATCGACGTGTCGTGGTCCGACGACGGCCACGGCAGTTCTCCGGGAGATTTTGACATCTACGTGAGCCGTTCTACCGACCACGGAGCAACGTTTTCGACAGCCGCGGACCTGTCGCAGGCCACCGGTCAGGTCGCAGACAATTCTCAACTTGCTTCCGATTCACGGGGGAATAGCTACATCGTGTGGCGCACGCTGAACTCCCCTCTCAACGTCTATTTTGATTCGCCATAGACGCGGGATAACCGCAGAAATAGCGGTGCGAGAAGCGGTGTGTCAAACGACGCAGACGTGGCAATTCTACGGTCAGGACCGCCTATCTCGCGGCGCGCAAGCATTCCTCAGACCTCTCTCGAAGGGGCCGGAATACCTATTACGAAGAGCCTTGCCCAAACCCAGAAGTAAAGAGCCCTCTACTGACAAATAAAAACTAGGTTGCCTGGCAGCCGCGCACTTCGCCGCCGCTGGAACAATTTGCCGAAACTCGACCTCGCGCTCGTCGCGCCATAAAATGAAAGGCGGTGTTGCATGACCCCTGAGTTGCAGGCTATCACTCAGCGACTGGAAGAAGTCGAAAGGCAAGTCGCCCATTTAGCAGCTCTGGTAACCGAACAGACTGACACCGACCGAACTGTGGAGGCCCGCAGGTTTGTCGTTAGAGATGAGCAAGGACAGCGGAGAGTCGAACTTGGCACAGTGACGAATCCCAGAGACAAAGACGAAGCGATATACGGCCCTTGGCTCGGCCTCTTTGACGCAGATGAGCGAGTGCGCGCCTGCATAGGTGTGAGAGGCAGAGGAGCGCATGGGCGAATTGAAGGACCTTGGCTTGAGTTGTACAACGAAAATGGGAAATCCGGAGTGGAGATCAGAATAGATGAGGACGGCCCTGAAGTACGTCTATTTGATGCAAACGGCAAGCCAAGCGTGGCTGCTACCGCATCGGAGTTTGGTCCAATGGTAGCAATACTCAACCCGAACGGGAAGCAGACGCTGAGCCTGAGCATATCTTCATCGGGTGCGCCGTGGCTATTAATAGAGGATGCGAACGGAGACAAAGTTCTGAAGCTCGCGGTAGAAAGCAACGGGCCGTGTCTGGTGTTCGGCAAAGACAACAAAGTGCATTGGTCAGCGCCGTGATTTCGACGCGAACCGCTGGAACAATTCGCGCAGATACCACCACCCGGCCTTGCTGGAACAGTCCCAATTGAAACAATCCACCCCGGACATCGGCTGCGCCATCGCCGGAACAGTTTCGCTATCCTGGCCCTCGGTGGACACATTGGCGGAGGCGTTTCCAGCATCCAGAAACGGCGCAAACGACGTGGATGGCCGAAAGGTAAGGCCAGAGGTACAAAGCCTGCCAGCGGGGCTACAAACGCGAACGGCTCTGAAAAATCGGACAGCTCACAGTGGGGCCATTGCTGGAACAATCCGTATTGACACTAGTGCTCAGCGGAAAATTGCCATAGTGCGTGTGAGTAGAGGGCGGTGGGCCGATCCCAGGACCCACAATTGCACTTCCCCTGGGGTCTAGACACTGTGCCGAAAATTTGGTGCACAATTTGGTGCACACCCAGATCAATCCCGGTCATACTCCATCGCAGTCGTGTATTGCTTCTCAGAGGCTGGAAGCCCGCATAAACATTGGCTCAATCGTGCTTGGTAGCTCACCGTCACAAACCGTGCCAATGTCCATAGTTTACGCTTGGGGTGCGTGAGGTCGCTGGTTCAAATCCAGTCGTCCCGACCATTTTTTAGCCTTCTGGTTTTTTACTTTGGGATTTTCTTTCGGATTTTCGCTTCCGAGTGTTTTTTGGATTCCTACTTCAGAGATTCTTCCCAATTCTCTACCGCTTTTATTTGCACGCCTCCCGCAATTAATCCTTCTAACTTCTTGTCCCGATTTCTGTGCCGAAAGGACTGCTAGTCCGCGGATGCTGCGGACGCGAGCTCGTCTCCGGTAAACTTGAGAACGGCGATCGGCATTGTCACTGTGATGGTGGTTCCGGTTTTGTCGGACTGGATGTCGAAGCGGCCGCCTTGCTCGCGGACGCGTTCGCGCATGCCCGCCAAGCCAACTCCTACGTTCGTTCCGGTGCTTAGGAAATTGCTGAGCATCTCGCGCGGCATGCCTTTGCCATAATCGCGGATCTGCAGGATGACGTTCGAAGGAGAGGAGTGCAGCGAGACTTCCGCGCGGAGGCTCTTGGAATGGCGATGAATGTTGGTGAGCGATTCCTGGAGAACGCGGAAGAGCACGAGTTCGGCGGGACGCGGCAAGCGGCCTGGCTCGTCGGGGATGTCGGTGGTCAGCTCGATGCCGCTGCGCTTGGCGAAGCCTTCGACATACCAGCGGGCGGCGGAGGCGAGGCCGACTTCGTCGAGGAGCGGTGGATGCAGCAGGTGAGAGATCGTGCGCGTTTCTGTTACGGATTGGGTCAGGAGTTCGTCGATTTCCTTGAGAAGCTCGTCTTGGGGGTTTTTGTCGCGCAGGACGGCCATGTGCATTTTGGCCAGCGCCAGGAGCTGGCCGAGGCTGTCGTGAAGTTCGCGCGAGAATTTGCGGCGTTCTTCGTCTTGCAGCTGCAGCACGCGAACACTCAGGCGGCGGGAGCTTTCCTCGGCGCGTTCGCGCTGCGCGAGCTCACTGCTGAGAAGGCGGAAATGAATCCAGAGGAGCATGATCGCGAAGGCGAACATGGCCAATTCAATGATCAGCGTGGCGCCAAATAGATTGCCGGAAATCTGCTTGCGTTGGCGCAGAAGTCTCTCTTCTTCGTCGTCCATTTTCTGAATAGCGTCCATGAACTCGGCGGCGGCGGTCACGTTTTCGCGGCTCAGGCGAAGTTGCGTCGACTCGTCCAGGGGACCGGACTTGCGCATCTCGATGGCCGCGTCCAGCAATTCGAGACGACGAAGAACATTGTCTTCCAGTTGTGCGCACAAATGCTGTTGAATGGGATTGTCTTTGGTGAGGTCGCGAATGAGGACGAGCTGCTCGTGAGCGTTGCTTTTCGAGGCCTCGTAGGAAGCCAGGCCCGACGGGTCACCCGAATTCAGGAAACTGGTGCGCTCGCGGGCGGCGATGGAGAGTGTGGACTGAAGGTCGCCGAGCGCCAATTGAACGTCGTAACTATGAGCGACCCATCGGTCGGCATGCAAAAAACGAACGACGGTGACAGAGGCGGCGACTCCGCAGGCCACGAGAAGAATCAGCGCGGAGACGAAGGCGAGGCGTGCTTTTTTTCTAGGTGACATGCATGCTGCCCCTCAGCCGCTTAGAGGTGTCAGAGACTAAGATAGATGCACGTCGCATCGAACGCCCATGATAGGGCACGCTGATACAAAGCTGTACTACACTGAACTCCGTACGAAGAAATTGCGAAAGGCGATGGCATGGTGTCGACGGAATAGGGATTCCAGGGTGATGGAGATTGGGTTGGCTTGTGCGGATGCGGCGTGCTTCAAGGTTAGGCCGGGAGGGGCAAGCCTCTCCCTCCAAGGGAATTCGCTCCGCGCAAAGCGTCTCGGCGACAGGGACGCGGCGCGGCGCACGCTGCTGTTAAGATTGCGAGGACTATGACCCATATTCTTTTGACGAACGACGACGGCATTCGAGCAGATGGCCTGCGGGCGCTTGCGGAGGTATTGGAGGGGTTCGCGACGGTCAGCATCGTTGCGCCGAGCCAGGAACAGAGCGGAGCGGCGCAGTCTTTGACGCTGCGGCAGCCGATTGTTTGCCACAACGTCGCGGAGCGGGAGTGGGCGGTTGACGGGACGCCAGCGGACTGCGTGATCGTGGCGCTGCACAAGCTTTTGCCGGAGAAACCTGATTTGGTGATCTCAGGGATCAATTTCGGAGCGAATCTGGGCGAGAACGTGTATTACTCGGGGACCGTTGGGGCTGCGCGAGAAGCCGCGCTGCATCATATTCCGGCGCTGGCGATGTCGCTATGTTCGAAAAAGGCGGGCGTGGATTTTGGGGGAGCGGCGCGGGTGGCGCGTGCGGCGGCGGAGATGATTTTGAAAGAGGGACTGCCCGATCAGGTGCTGCTGAGTGTGAACGTGCCGGAGCCGTGGACGGGCAGGGTAAAGCTTACGCGGCAGTCGAAGAAGATTACGCGGAACCAGTTGAGCGAGGGGAAGGATCCGCGCGGGCGGACATATTTTTGGTTGTTTGAGCAGAGGATTGATCGAGATGTGGCACCGGATACGGATTATGCGGCGATTTTCGCGGGGGAGGTGTCGGTGACGCCGTTGCATTTGGACCCCACGCATACGGAGTCGTTGAATCATTTGTCGCATTGGGTGGGGGCCTTGGAGGGGGCGTTTCAGGACCGAAACGCGAAATGATCGGGAAACCCTGGTTACACCACAAATCGAAGAGGCGCCCGCTTCGGAAAGCGGCCGCTACAAGTGCCGACACAAATGCTAGGATGCGCGCCTGATGAAACGATATGACGTCGTTGTTGTGGGGGCGGGGGTGTTTGGGGCTTGGGTGGCCTGGTGTTTGGTGGGGCGGGGGCGGAGCGTCTTGTTGGTGGATGCTTATGGGCCGGGGAATGCGCGGGCTAGTTCGGGTGGGGAGTCGCGGATTATTCGGATGGGGTACGGGGCGGACGAGATTTATACGCGATGGTCGCAGCGGTCTTTGGTACGGTGGAAGGAATTTTTTGGGTTTAAGCGGCCGGGGTTGTTTCATGAGACGGGGGTATTGTGGCTTGGCGCAGAGGGTGATCCGCGGATTCGAGATACCGCGTCTACGCTGAAGCGATGCGGCGTGAGGTTTGAGGAGCTGGAACGTGGGGAATTGGAGAAGAGGTATCCACAGATTGGTTTGGATGGGATCGCGGTGGGGTTGCTGGAGCCGGAGAGCGGCGTGCTGATGGCGCGGCGGGCAGTGGCGGCAGTCGCGGAGGAAGCGGTTGGGCGCGGGGCGGAGTATCGGGTGGCTGAGATTGTGACGCCGCGTGGTGGCCTTGGATCGGGCGGCCTTGCGTCGATTGCTACGCGAAACGGTGAGCATATCGTGGCGGAGCAATTTGTGTTTGCTTGCGGGGCTTGGCTGGGGAAAGTGTTTCCGGATGTTTTGGCCGAGAGGATTTTTCCTAGCCGACAGGAAGTTTTCTTCTTTGGGGTTCCGGCTGGGGATACGCGGTTTGCGCCAGCGGAGCTGCCTACCTTTTTATTTCAGGGTGACGAGAGTTATGGGATGCCGGATTTGGAGGGGCGCGGGTTTAAGATTGCGCTGGACCGGCATGGTGTGCGGGTTGATCCGGATACGCAATCGCGGATTGTCTCGGAAGAGGTTGCGGCGGAAGTGCGGCGATATGTTGGGCGGCGATTTCCGGGTTTACGGGAGCGCCGATCGTGGAGACGCGGGTTTGTCAGTATGAGAATACTTCCAGCGGGGATTTTTTGATTGATCGGCATCCGGAGATGGAGAATGTCTGGTTTGTTGGCGGCGGGTCGGGGCACGGATTTAAGCATGGGCCGGCGGTGGGGGAGTATGTTGCGGGGCGGGTTTTGGATGGGGTTGGGGGGGAAGCGCGATTTTCTTTGGAGAGTAAGCAGACGGTGCAGCGGCGGGCGGTTTATTGACGGCGGAGGTCAGAGGTTGGAAGTTGGAGGTTAGACGAGCACCCCGAGGCTTACTTTGTATTGAAACTTGTTGGTGTGGATTGCGTCTGTATGTGAGGCGGTTGAGCTTTGGCGGGATCGGGCTTGGTGGGGCTGGCGGGGACACAGACAATAGTGTCTGTGTTACTTAGGAGGGATGGACGTGGGGATGATGATACGAGTGGGTCGGGTGGTCAGTAGCGTCGTGGGCGTGGTGGCTATTGCACTGGCGTGCGGGGTTGGCGCTTACGCGGGGCCGGCCAATGCGGGGGTTCCGGCGGCGGAGTTTAAGGTTCCCGTTGAGTATTACAAGTTGCCGAATGGGTTGCGGGTGGTGCTTTCGCCGGATCATACGGCGCCGACGATTTGTGTGGGGGTGTATTACCACATTGGATTTCGGATTGAGCCGCGGGATCGGACCGGGTTTGCGCATTTGTTCGAGCACATGATGTTTCAGGGGTCGCAGAATCTGGGGAAGATGGAGTTTGTGAAGTTGGTGCAGCAGAATGGCGGGATTCTGAATGGGTCGACGCGGTTTGATTTCACGAATTATTTTGAGGTTTTGCCGGCGAATAAGTTGGAGACGGCTTTGTGGGCGGAGGCCGACCGGATGGGTGGGCTCGCAGTTACTGACGCGAATTTGACGAATCAGCAGGGGGTGGTGGGTAGCGAAGTGAAGCAGAACGTTTTGAACCGGCCTCTTGGGCGGATTTCCCTGGCTGGATATGCCGCAGGTTGCGAACACGAACTGGTATAACGCGCACAATTTTTATGGAGATATTAAGGATATCGAGGCGGCGAAGTTGACCGAGGTGCAGGAGTTTTTCAAGACGTACTACGCGCCGAACAATGCGGCTTTGGCGATTGTGGGGGATTTTGATCCCGCGGAGGCCAAACGATTTGTGGAGAAATATTTTGGGCCTTTGAAGGCTTCGCAGTTGCCTGCGCAGCCGGATTTGACGGAGCCCAGGCAGGAGAAGGAGAAGACGGGAGACGAAGACTGATGCGCTGACGAAGCGGCCGGCGATTGCGGTCGCTTATCACGTGCCGGAGCGGAATACGCCGGAATATTACGCGATGATTTTGCTGGATCAGATTTTGATTGAGGGTGATGACAGCTTGCTGCATCAGGAATTGGTGCAGAAGCGCGGGTTTACAGGCGGCGTTGAGGGCGGGATTAATTTACTGGGGAATCCTTTTGATTATCAGGGACCGATGCTGTTTATTGCGAACCTTATGTACGATCCTTCGACGAAGCCGGATGATATTTTGGCGGCGATCGATGGGGTGATTGAGCCTTTGCGGACGAAGGCCGTGGATCAGAAGACTTTGGATCGGGCTCTGGTGAAGGCGCGGTCGGATATGTATGACACGTTTGGGCAGCAGGGTGGATTTGGGTTGGTGGATATTTTGGCTAGTTTTGCTTTGTTTGATGATAATCCGGGGCGGGTGAATACGCTGGCTGGGGAATTGGAGAAGGTTACGCCGGAATTGTTGCAGAAGACGGCTCAGGAATATTTACGGCCGACGAATCGGACGGTTTTGGTGGTGGAGCCGGCGGAGAAGAAATGAGAGTCGGGGCGTGGGAACGGAATAAGAAGTGAAGGAGATTTCACCACAGAGGGCGCTGAGTGCACAGAGGAAGATAACGCAGAGACGCTGAGTGCGCGGAGATTCGCGGAGATTTTTGGAGGGAACGGATGAGTCGGCATGAGGATTTTGGTGGGATTGGGAATGGCGGGCGTCGCGGCGGGACTGGCTGCGGCGCCGATGATGGCACAGAAACAGACGCCGCCTGTGGGTGGGGCGCCTAAGGCGTTTACGGTGCCTGCGCATGAGACTTATGCGTTGGCCAATGGGATGAAGGTGACGCTCGTGCCTTATGGGAATATTCCGAAGGTCACCGTCAGCTTGGCATTGCGTGGCGGGAATATTGATGAGGTTAAGGAACAGCTTGGGGTGGCGGATATTACGGGAGAGTTGCTGAAGGAAGGCACGACTTCGCTTAGTTCGAAGGAAGTGGCGGAGGCGGCGGCGCGCATGGGTAGCACGCTGGCGGTTGCCGTGGGCGCGGATGAGACAACCGTGGCGATGGATGTGTTGTCAGAGAGTGGACCTGGGGCGGTGAAACTGCTGGCGGATGTGGTGGAGCATCCGCTGTTGCCGGAGTCGGAGTTGGCGCGGTTGAAGACGAATATGCTGCGGGAGATCGCGGTGGCGAAGACGCAGCCCGGGCAGATTGCTTTGGCGCGGTTTCGGAAATTGATGTATGGAGATCATCCTTATGGGGATGTGTTGCCTACCGAAGAGACCGTCAACAAGTTGACGATCGCGGATGCCAAGAAATTTTATGCGGCGAATTATGGGGCTGGGCGGGCGCATTTGTATGTGGCGGGGAAATTTGATGCCGCGGCGGTGAAGAAGGCGATTGCGGAAAATTTTTCGGGTTGGGCGAAGGGCTCGGCGGCGGTGGAGAAGGCGCCTTCGCCCAAGACGCAGAGGATTTTGGATGTGACCGACCGGCCGGGTGCGCCGCAGTCGACCTTGTATGTGGGGTTGCCCGTGGCAGGCCCGACCAGTCCGGATAATGTGCGGTTGATTGTCAGCAATTCGCTGCTGGGTGGGTCTTTTGCTTCGCGGATTACCACGAATATTCGCGAGCAGAAAGGTTATACGTATTCGCCGCGGAGCCAGGTCTCCAATCGATATCACGATGCTTATTGGGTGGAGGTTGCGGATGTTACGACCAAAGATACCGGGGCTTCTTTGAAGGAAATTTTCGGGGAGATTACCCGGTTGCAGAAAGAAGCGCCTGGGGTGGATGAGTTGAAGGGGATACAGAGTTATCTATCGGGGATTTTTGTGATTCAGAATTCTACGCGACAGGCTTTGATTGGGCAGCTGCGGTTTGTGGATTTGCAGGGGTTGGGTGAGGATTATTTGAAGACTTATGTGCAGAAGGTGAATGCGGTTACGCCGGAGGAGGTTTCGGCGACGACTGCCAAGTATATTAAGCCGGAGTTGATGACGATTGTTGTGGTGGGGGATAAGGCTAAGATTGCGGAACAGCTGACGGAGTATTCGGGTGGTGCGGGGAAATAGGAAGAATTGTGGGGGACGTTTGGTTTGATTTGTAGCGGCGATACGGTTCCATGGCGCGGGGCGGCTCGATTGTGGCGCCGGATTGCATGTCGTTATTGGATGGGATTTGTGTGGCATCTAAACCCCGCCGTCTCGGAGACGGCGGCTACAGGATGGGGCGGCGACAGTTAAAGGACGGGACTAGGCTTTGTGGGCGCGACGGCGGTGATGTAGTGTTGTCGGGGTGTTTGACGCGGCGGGCTTTTTCGGCGTAGAGGTGTTGGTCGGCTTCTGAGAGCAGTTTTTCGATACGTTCACCATCTCCATTGTAAATTGAAATTCCGATGCTGGCTGAGAGCGGGGGTGTCTCCGTGTCTGCGGCCAGAACCTCGCGGATGCGACCTGCGACCAGTTGGGCTTCGGATTCTTGCGATTCGGGTAGGACTAGCGCGAATTCGTCGCCGCCGTAGCGTGCGGCGGTGTCGATGGCGCGGCAGTGTATGCGAAGAGTGTCGGCGAGGCGGCAGAGGGCTCGGCTGCCAACCAGGTGACCGTAGGTGTCGTTGATTTTTTTCAGGCCGTCGAGGTCGAGGAGCAGGACGGCGAAGGAACGGCCGTTGCGATTGGTGCGCTCGGTTTCGCTTTCGAGGACGTCGAGGAGACGGCGGTAGTTGGCCAAGCCGGTGAGCGGGTCGCTGACGGCCAGGTGCTGGACTTGTTCGAAGAGGCGAGCGTTGTCGAGCAACGCGCCGCCAAGTGCTACGGCGTAGCTGGTGACCGTGAGGGCTTGCGCGAGGACAAAGGGAGAATCCAGCAGACGCACGGACTGCGAGGCGGCCAGCTGGGCTGCGACGTTCATCCAGGCAGCGGAGTAAAGCGCGCGGTCGAAAGCGGAGTCTTCGATTTGCAGGCGGCGCCGGAACCAGACGAGAGCGATCAGAAATAGTGCAGCGGGCAGGAGCTGCTGGGGATTGGGGATGAAGGCGAGCGGGTGCGGTGAGGTCTCAGGAGGGAGACGGCGCAGCGCGGCGGTGATGAGATAGGTGAGGCCGACGACGGTCAGTAGGGCGCCCGCAATTTCCAGGCGCGGCCGGCGAGAGCGTGGGAGGAAATGTTCGACGAGAAGAGCTACGACGAGTAAGAGGCCCAGGACGATGCGGCCGACCCACCAGGAGACTGGGGCCCAGCGGAGATGCACGGGGGCTTCCTGGAGAAATTGAAAGAAGAGCAGGCTCGAGGCGGTGAGGAGCGTGCCGGAGAGCAGGAAGCCGGAACCGAGGATCAGGGAGATGCGGTCCTGCGTGCCTTGAAAGCGTACGAGGGTGACGGCGGCGAAGACGAAGGCTAGCAGGCCGGTGGTGACTTGCAGGTATCCCTGGAGGACGGGATCGGATTGCAGGGGCACGACGCGCAGCCACATGGAGAGAAAAAAGACAACGAGGAAGCCGGAGGCGTGCGAGAGGAAAGGTGTCGCGCCGTTGCGGTCGGAGATGAGTGAGCCCTTGCCCATATTTGCTTTGTTGACCTCGGCTGGGACCGGGCCCCTCTCACTTTATTAGACTCCGGATTTGGGCCTAGCGTTGCGGGGGAATGTGAGAATGTTTTCACTAAAAGATACCGTACTAGTGGATTTGCTGACCTGTACATACGTACAGGTCTTTCTTTTGGCGAGAAGCGAGAGAGCTAGCTATTTTTTTACGGGCGTGCTTATGGTTCGCGCTTGTCGAGGTGATGTTGGCTTGAGAAAACTTCGCGGACGCGGTCGAGGGTGTCGATTTCGTTTACGGGCTTGTCTGGGCGAAGGCGGATGATGCGCGGGAATCTCAGGGCGAAGCCGCTGTTGTGACGATTCGAATGCTGGATGTTGTTGAAGGCTACTTCCATGACGATGAGCGGGTCGACGGTGCGAACGTGGCCGCGATCTTCGATGGTGTGGGCCAGGAAAAATTCGGTTAGCTCGCGGATTTCTGCGTCGGTTACGCCGGAGTAGGCTTTGCCGATGTTGACGAGGCGGTTGGCATCGCGGACGGCGAAGGTGTAGTCGGAGAGTAAGCCGCGGCGCTTGCCGTGGCCGTATTCGGCGGCGGTGACTACGACGTCGAGGGTGGCTAGCGGGCGCTTTAGCTTGATCCAAAATTGGCCGCGACGGCCTGGAACGTACGGGGAATGCGGGGCTTTTGCTACGAGACCTTCGTTGCCGTTTGCAAGCGCGGAGTTGAAGGCGGTCTTCGATTTCTTCGGTGGTGGTGCAGAGGTCGGCGCGGGTGAACTGGAGTTCGGGTTGTTCGTGCGGGGTGAGGAGATCGGTTAGTTTCAAGCGGCGTTCGGCTAGTTCGAGGTCGAGGAGCGTTTGGCCGTTGAGGAGGAGGAGGTCGAAGGCTACGAAGCTTGCGGGGACCAGCGTTGTGGTGAAGAGGTCGATTTGTTTGCGGCCCAGGCGCTGCTGGAGTTCGGTGAAAGGGATGGCTCGGCCGTCGCGCCAGCCGATGATTTCGCCGTCGAGGATGAAGTCGGCGGGGATTTTGCGAAGGGGTGGAAGGAGTTCGGGGAATTCGGTGACGCGGTCGAGGGTGCGGGAGTAGATCTCCACTTGTGGGCCGCGCTTGTGGACTTGGGCGCGGATGCCGTCGAATTTTTCTTCTACGAGCGCGCCTGTGGGGAATGTGGCGATCAGGTCGGCGGCGCTGTCTACGGGACTGGCTAGCATTACGGAGATGGGGCGGAAGAGTTCGAGTTGGACTTCGGCGAGACGGCCCGCGGCGGCTTGGCGAAGAGTTTCGCTGATGTCACCGGTAAGCATGTTGGCGCGCTGGACCGCGGCTAGAGGATGGTCGTAGCACTGTGCGATGGCTTCTTCGACGAGGCTTTCTTTCAGGCCGATGCGGAGTTCGCTGGTGCAGAGCTTGATGAAGTACTTGGATTCCAGGGCGGAGAGTTGGCGGAGGGTTTGTTCGAACAGGGCTTGCTTTGCTGCGGGGCCGCGTTGGCGGCTTAGGGAGGCGTAGACTGCGGCGATGTCGGTGAGGGTGAGTGGTGATGGAGTTTGGTGAGCTCGCAGGATTTCTTCGGCGCCTGCGCCGAGGTCGCCGTGGTGACGGAGGATGGGGGCGAGTTCGTGCGGGTCTTTTTTGGCGATGGCGGCGACGGCTCGCAGAAGGATGGAGAAGCCGATGGAGAGGACGCGCTCTTCGCGGCGAGGGAAGACGCGGCCGCAGAGGTAGAGGGCGGCCAGGGCAGCGTTTTCCAGGGAAGAGGAGCGGAGATAGTCTGCGACGAGGCGGATTTTTTCGGTTTTCTTGGTGGTGGCGGCGATGGATTCGCAGAGCTGGCTGAAGCGGAACATGGGAGTGAGCCAGTATCGCACGGAGTAATCAAGGAGACGGCGGAGGAGAAGATTGACGTTGCACGCGGAGGAGGATTCGCGGACAATGCTTTATTAAAACGATTCAATATAAATCTGGACGCGTAAATAGGCTTTCGTTGCCAACCGGTGCGCGTGGACCGTGAGGCGGCCGGCGGCCACTGCAGGTCTAGCCCCGGAGGATGCCGATGCAGATGGCGTTGCGGATTCCCGGGACATTCTATGCGATTGCGATAATGTGAGGACGAGCCTTTGGCAGCGAAGCGGCGGTTGTGACGAGTGCCGGGCCGAGCCTGCGGAGAACTCTCACGCTGTGGGATTTGATCCTGTATGGCGTGATTGTGATTCAGCCGGTGGCGCCGATGTCAGCGTTTGGCGCACTGAGCGACCGTGGGCGGGGCCATGTGGTGACGGCGATTTTGATCGCCATGGTCGCCATGCTTTTCACGGGAATCAGCTATGGGCGAATGGCGAGGGCGTACCCCAGCGCGGGTTCTGCGTTCACGTACGTGGCGCAAGAGATTCATCCCTCGATCGGATACGTCACGGGCTGGAGCATGGTTATGGATTACATGCTGAATCCGCTGATCTGTACGATTTGGTGCGCACAGCAGGCGCATGAATTCGCGCCAGGAATCGCGGTGTGGGGCTGGAAGATTATTTTTGCCGCGGTTTTCACGCTGCTGAATCTTCGGGGCATCAAGACATCCGCAAGAGTTAACGCGGGAATGGCTGCGGGAATGAGCGTGGTCATCATCGTAATTTTCGTGACCGCGATTCGCTATATTCTGGGCCACCCACACAGCGATCCGGGATTTTTTACCAGACCGTTCTACGATCCCCAGACATTTACATGGGGCGGACTATTTGGGTGCACGTCGATTGCGGTGCTGACGTACATCGGTTTCGATGGCATCTCGACGCTTTCCGAGGAGGCGGAGAATCCCCGGCGCAACATTCTTCTGGCCACAGTTCTGACCTGCGTGGTGATTGGGATTCTGTCCGCCGCCGAGGTGTATGTGGCGCAACTAATTTGGCCAGCGTCGGAACCATTTCCGAACCCGGATACCGCGTATGTGTACGCCGCGGCGCGCACTTGGGCGCCACTGTTCGGCGTCGTGGGGTTAACGCTGGTGATCGCGAACTTTGGTTCAGGCCTTGGAGCACAGATCGGGGCGGCACGCTTATTGTTCGGCATGGGTAGAAGTAATGCGCTGCCAAAGTCGTTTTTTGGCATGGTGGACGAGAAAAACCGCGTGCCGCGCAACAACGTTATTTTCGTCGGCGCAATCGCGCTGATTGGATCTTTTTTCCTGAGCTTCGGGCGAGGGATCGAGCTGCTGAATTTCGGCGCGTTGATTGCGTTCATGGGAGTGAACGCGGCGGCGTTCTTACGGTACTTCGTTCGAGCGAATGACAAGAAAGCGTGGAATTTCATCCCGCCCGTGGTCGGGTTCTTCATTTGCCTTGGGCTGTGGGGAAGTCTTAGCCGGCCGGCGATGATCGTGGGGAGTATCTGGATGGCCGTGGGAATTCTTTTCGGGATCTGGAAGACGAGATGGTTCCGGGAACCGCTGTCGTTTGAAGTGCCCGCGGAATAGGAGCTTGGGCGTGCAGGAGAGATTGCAAATTGGGTGACTCTGGCAGGATGATGATGCCCGCGGAGGAAGCCCTACCGGTGAAGCGGCCCAGCGGGAAGAATGCGGCTGTGACCATGCGTGATGTGGCGACGCAGAGTGGGTTCTCGCCTGCCACCGTGTCGATCGTGCTGAACAATGCGCCGCTGGCGCGTTACATCGCACCGGCAACCAAAAAACGCATTGAAGAAGTGGCACAGGAAGCTGGGTTACCGCCCGAACGTGATGGCGCGGTTTTTGCGGAGCAAGCGGACCCACAGCGTGGGGGTACTGTTTTCGGACATCACCGATCCCTTCTGTACGCTGGTGATGCGCGGCATTGAGAATACGCTTTATCAAGCTTCCTACGTGTCGATTTTCGCCGACGCGCATAACCAGCGAACTCGTTTCGAACGATATCTGGAAATGCTCCTGGAGCGGCATGTGGAAGCATTGATCGTCGTCGCCAACTGGCTGTTCGTCGACATTCAACTGCTCGCGGATCTCAGCAAGCGCAACATTCCCGCGGCAACAATCTGCTGTGAATTGCCGGGCGACACGATCAGTTCGGTGATGGTGGACAACGAAGCTGGAGCACGATTGGCATTGGAGCATTTGTACCAGCTGGGGCACAGGAAGATTGCGTTTATCCGCGGGCCCAAGATGCTAATCGACAGTGGGCCGCGGTGGCGCGGGATTCAGAAATTTGCGCAGAGTGCGGGGTTGGAGATCGATCCGGCGCTCACCCAGCAGTTGCCGGAATCGCTCGATCCGAATTCCAGCTTTGAGAGCGGATTTCGATTCGCTGAAGACTTACTGCAACGCAAGAAGAAATTCACCGCGGTGATGGCGTTCGATGACTTGGCGGCGCTTGGAGCGATCCGCGCTTTGACGAAGGCGGGCGTTAAGGTACCGGAACAGTGCTCGGTGACGGGTTTTGATGATGTGGCGCTCTCGTCGCTTGTCGGCGCCGTCGTTGACGACCGTGCGGCAGCCGATGGAAGCGATGGGGGAGCTGGCCGTGAACATCATCATGGAAGGGGTCAACGCGTCACTGGAAAAGCGGGAGTGGAATATCGTCAATCACAAGATGAGTCCGGAATTGGTGATTCGGGAGTCGACGCGGGCGGTCTCACTCGCGAGCTCAGATGACTGATAGGCCATGACTCCGTGCTCCGAAGAGTTTCCTCAGGGGCTAAAGCCCAACCATTTCGGCCCCAATGTCGGAGCTAAAGCTCCGACCCCTGAAAACATTCATTGGGTGCCCACCGGCGAACAAAAACAAGCGCGGGCCGACTGGCCCGCGCTGGCTTTGCACAACAGCGACAATACAATAAGTACCGGCGGCTGCACGACAAGTTGGAAGCGGCGACAGAATACCTTCGGCCGCCGCATTGTTGATTGTGGCGGTCGGTTATTGTGGAGCGACAAAGACTGACTGGGGCAGCATGAACTCCACGTTTGGAATTTCCGTGCTCACTTTGATGCGCTCGAACTTGCCTTTCTTTCCGCCGTCGCCGGCGAACGAAAGCAAGTACTGATTCAAGAGGTGCTCCTGGATTTCATCAAAGTACGGTTTCAAGTTTACCGGCACGCCTGAGCCGAGATAGTAGGATTCGGCCCCGGTTTCTTCGGAAAGACGGCTGAGATTCGATTGCGCGTTGAAGACGCGGAATTGACGGCGGCCGACGTGTCCGGCATCGGGATAGTAGATGGTCCAGACATTGATGTTCTTTTTCTGGGCTTGTTCGACGGTGGAATCCAGATCCGGATCGACCGGGTCGAAGCCACCCCGGAAGTAGTCCACGCCGGAGGAAAACATCAGGATCGAACGGCGATCACCGCCATTGTCGGGCCAACGCTTGATCCAGTCCTGGACCGAAAGATAGGGACTGCTGAACGCGCCGCCCGAACCGATCGGCATGCGTAGCGCTTTGGCCGCGAGTGCGTGGTCGTTGGTGAAATCCTGCACAACGCTGGCGGAGGCGTTGCGAGAATACGCAACCGCGATGTAAGTGCTTTGCGGCTGTGCATCGATGAAGGCTTTCAGATCGTTCCACTGGCTGGCAATTTCTGAATCCAGCGAGTCGTCGATCAGGATGGCCAGGAAGAGTGTTTCACCACGCTTCCAATCGGCCACCGGTACGCGCTCCTTACCTTTAAACAGTTCTACATCGTCCTTCTTGATTGGAGGCGGTGACTGCTTTTTTCCGACGGCGGTTACCGTGGTGGTACCGAAACCGCCGGCCGCCGCCGCTCGTGCTGGCGGGGCCACAATCAACCCAAGCAATGCAGCGGACAGCGCCAAATACGCGAGCATCCGCTCCGACCGAGATATTCTATTCATCAAAGTATCCTTCCTCTCATCCCTGTTTATTAGATGCATGAAGGGAGGAAATCGCGTACATTCCTGTGGTTCTCTCAAGGATGTACTTCCTCGTGCACGCTTTGGATGAATGCGCGGTTGCAATTGATGCTGAAAATCAGGATTAATTGGGTCGATACCTAAGAGGGAGAGTCGAAAATGACTTCGCCAGTCCTGGGTGAATTCCTAGGTACGATGGTGCTGGTGTTGCTGGGTAACGGCGTGGTGGCGGGAGTGGTACTGAAACGTTCGAAGGCTGAGGCGAGTGGCTGGATGGTGATTACCGCGGGATGGGCGTTCGCGGTGATGGCCGGAGTATTTACCGCGATTGCATGTGGGAGCAGCGACGCGCACTTGAATCCGGCGGTGACGTTGGGTTTCGCGGTGCGGGCTGGGGATTTCGGAAAGGTGGCACCGTATATAGCGGCGCAAATGCTTGGGGCCGTTGCTGGCGCCGTGCTGGTGTGGCTGCACTATTTGCCGCACTGGAAGGAGACGCCGGACGCTCCGGGGAAGTTGGCTTGTTTCTGCACGGCGCCGGCGATTCGCAGCTTGGTTCCGAATTTGATTAGCGAAATTATCGGGACTTTCGTGCTTGTTTTTGTGGTGGGAGCGATTTTTTCGAAGAGCGTTGCGGCGGGTGGGCCTGGGAGTTTGGGGCCTTACCTGGTGGGGTCACTGGTTTGGGGGATTGGGCTTTCGCTCGGCGGCACGACCGGTTATGCGATTAATCCGGCGAGAGACTTGGGTCCGCGCGTGGCGCATGCGATTTTGCCGGTGGCGGGGAAGGGTGGATCGGATTGGGGCTATGCGACGATTCCGGTGGTTGGGCCGTTGGTGGGCGGAGCTGCTGGCGGGATGGCTGCTGCGCGATCCTAGCTGTTTCATAAAATCTTCCCCTAGATCGCAAAAAAGTGATTACCACAAATCGCTATCTGCTTGTCCTCAAGGGAGATAGTCGAGTTCGTTTCGCAAAATTGCCTGCACTCGACAGCCTGACGTCGCGACTGAATTTGTGGACCTATGGTGCTGACTCCGTTACGGCAGGCAGGACCACTGGGTCATCTGCAGATTAGCAGGTTCGGCTGGGTTTCGATTGACGTTTCCGTAGGCGATACGAACAATCCTGGCCGGTGATATCGCCCTAGTTTACAGCCACGACTGAGCATTCAGAAGCGCGCAGATCTTATTTTGAGATTGTCTCGGGGAGTTCTTCACTATGCAACTTCTTCAGACGTCCGGGTCGAGCTAACACTTACCGCCGCCAAGTAGATTGGTCAACGCTCGCCTTTACGAGGACGAAACGTTGACGTCGATCCGAGGAGCCACGGGTTGACCAAGGCGCATTCGCTGGGCCCGTTCAAGTTGGTTCAGAGTGCGATCCAATGTTCGTTCAAGGCTCGTAGAATATCGAAGCAACTGCTCCAATTTCGGAGAGTCAGGGACATTTCGGCGACGCGATTCCAAGTTCCTCCGATTTATTCGATTCGACTCGATCAATGCCTGTTCTTCCGGGTACCGGCGCAACCTCTCTATTTCATTTTCCAGTTCAATTAGGAACTAGTCTTAGACGCTTCTTGAACAGTAGCTTCTTTCCCGTCACATCTTGCAGCCGTTAGTCCTGTCACACAGTTGTCAAAGAAATCGTACAAGCGGTTCCCATCGGGAGAATCCGCATAGATTCCAGTTAAGACGAGCTTGTCTTTCTGCGGATCAAGAACATTTGCACTTACTCGTGCTTTAAGCTTTCTTAAGAGATCTATGCAAGTGCTCAGCGCTTCGGCGTTGGCGATACTGCGTATAAGTCCGTCGTCGTGATGGCGTCGACAAGCTAATATTGCCCGAATAGGCGCGTGAGGATCCTCGGGGTGTTCGATCGATTCAATTCCTGCCTGAATTTCCGCTGCTTCCGCGATGAGCGTCCGACGTTGACGCCACAGAGTGACGGCAAGTATTTCGACGAGAGTTTCCTCCAAACGACCGATGGGACGAAAGTCTTTGCAAAGTCCATTCAGTAAACTGTCAAATTCAGGTTGTGATTCACTCGTAAGGATGGCGGCCTTCGAAAAGATTCCATGCCGTAGGGCATTGTGCTTGCTTCTCTCTTTCCCCAGCCTTGTACGCGGTCCGGTGCCCTTCCGCGTTTTACCAACCCTAGCCATCAATGACCGAAACTTGTGCGATCCCAAATCATTGCTGCTTTCAGGTGTCGCCATGCTGCTCCGGCGTTGCATAAAAAGCTCCTTCCACAGAACCTACCCCGACGTGAATAATCTTAACGGCGATCTCAGGGCGGCCTTCATTTTGTGGACGGTACGGCGCTCTTGCTTCTATCAAGTCACATATCTTCCCCGCGGCGCGTGCGGCCATGTTTGCATCCCCGGTCGTTTCAAAAGCCATAGATCCCTCCCTGCCACACTACAACAGCCTATCTAAGTACTGGTACTACGTGCAAGCGTTTTTTGGGGAGGACTGGTGGGCCTGACAAGAAAGGTACTTGGCATCGCCAAAAAGCTAGGGACCCTTAGTTCGCGCATGCTTGGATTCGTTCTTCGCGATGTCCTCTTTGAGAATCTTTTTTAAGTAATTGGAGAGACATATATTTCTTTCTCGATCCGAAAGACTCCCTTCACGATTGGCTTTGGTCTTCACTGCCGCGCGGACTCAAAAGTTTTTGCATGTATTTGTGCCCATCATTCTCATACTCTTCAACGCCGATTTTGAGAAGCATTTCACACACTTGAGAAAGGCTTCTGGCCTCCAGCTTTGCCAGTTTCAGCAGTCTCTTCTTCAAATCGGCCGGTATTCGAAAAGCTAGAGGAGCATCTTTTCTCATTTAACTGCGATTGTATGAGAACAGATTTGTCTTGCCAACAAAACTCTTGACTTTAGCTATCCAATTGTATTAGAATGTATGAGTATAACATACATATGGAAGGAGCCTCTCGTGAAGAATTCTGGGGCGAAACAAGGGGCGTTCAAGAGCAACCTAAAGTTGGCGAGACACCTGTGGTCCGGTCAGATCAATCGGGAACAACAACTTGCATTGAAATCGTTGTGCGACAACTACGGGTTATCCGTGGCCGCTGGTGATCTTCAGCTGCTCGATAGTCATTGGTACGTCACGCACACAGGACTTATCCGGTTGGCCAAACGTCGCGGTTGCGCGGGAATAATCGTGAACCTTATCACTGAGCAATGCGACAGCATTTCTTCTCGGTGGGTTTTCAAGGCAACGGTTTATAGATCGTCAGGCTCAAGAGGTTTCGTTGGATACGGTGATGCCGATCCTTCGAACTGTTCGACTCTTGTTCACGGCGCTGAATTGCGCGTGGCCGAGACTCGCGCAGTAAATCGCGCTTTGCGGAAGGCATACGGCATAGGGCTGTGCTCCGCTGAGGAACTCGGGGACGCTCCAGACCTCCCAATTCCTCGACTGGTCAACTGGAGTTCGCGAAACCTCATTCCAGCAATGGCCGCGCCAATGGTCAACCAAGGCTAAGGGACCAGCTTTGCTTGCTGATTCGCGAGTACAACCTCGACGCGGCTCTGGTCAAAGCGTACGCAGCAGACTTTTGCGGCACGGAAACCCTCAGTGGAGCCAGCCGCGAGCTGGTCGAATCGTTCATTTCCCATCTGGCAGTGTCCGCCAAAGAAAATCGCGACGCCCTGATCTGCAAACTTAACTCCTATTCCCAGCCGCTAGGAGGCTCAGTCATGAGACGGCACATACCGGGTCTTCATTCGGTGCAACAAGATCCTGCCGGCAATCTTGACGGATTGTTTCTGGTCCGCGTCGAAAGAGCTGCTTACAGGTGGCACCGGCAGAAGTCCTTTTGGGAGGTGAGGTTCATCATCCTGGAACCGGAGTCCTCGGCTTCACGCACCTTCTCTGGGCGACTGTATTGCACCGACCGGGCGCTTTGGAAGCTGAATTGGTTTCTTCGCGACTTCGGCTACGACACCGAACTGCTCTCCCGGGACCAAGTGGACGAGAAATCTCTGGTGAACCTGCGAGGGGTCGTTCGCACTTCCCACACCACCTTGAACGGGCGTACTTATCAGAACCTCGACGCGTTCGCGCCTGCTGCCGAGTGGGATCCCCCTGTTTAACCCGTCAATCGATCCTACCGAGGATCGGAGGGACGCCGATGGCCTATAGCTACACACAGATTAGCCAGTATCTCCGATGCCCTCGCAGCTATCGCTACCGCTACCTTGACGGCTGGCGCGAAAAGGAAACCCGTGCGGCTATGGCTTTCGGACGCTGCTTTGAGAGTTCTCTTGCAGCCTATTTTCGTGGGGAGGATTGCGGCGCAGCCCTGTTCAAGGAGTGGGGTGTCTACCGCGATGCTCCGTTCGAGTACAAGAAGGGAGATACCTGGGACCGTCTCGTGCACCAGGGAATTCACTTGCTTGAAAGATTCGTGCAAGAAGATCGGGTTCGTATTCGCGATCCAAAGCAGGATCTCCAGATCAAGATTCTTCAAACGCTGAGAGGAAGCGAGTTTGTTGCTTACCTCGACGCGATCGGTGAAGTCGACGGCGTCCGCTGCGTGATTGACTGGAAGACCACAGCCAGTCGTTATCCGGAAGATCCGGCAGGCTTGCTTTCGCTCGATCCCCAACTCATTTGTTATTCCTGGATCAGCGGAATCCCGGAAGTAGCCATGGTCGTGTTCGTGCGCAAGCACGCGCCCGAGATCCAATACCTGAGGGCCTCGATCTCGGAGGAGCAGCGTCGGGAATTCGGCCGGCTGGTGGCGACAACCATCGAGCAGATTGAGGCGGGTCACTTCAACCCCCACAGCGGGATCCGGTTTCCGCAAAACGGTTGCGTCAGTTGCTCGCATCTAGGGCTTTGCCTGAGCAACGAGCAGCTCATAGCTGCCAACCTTATCCGCAAGGTAGGAGCGAGCGACCTTGATTGGCTTGACGAGCTTGTGGACTAACGGACGGCCTGTCATGGAATCCGAACTCGATCTTCGGCGCGCCGTCTTCGTCCTAGGAAGGATCGACGAGATCTTGACTTGGGAAAAGACCAAAGAACAAGAACGCGATGTGCGGTTTGTCGAGTTGGGAGAATATCTGTGTGAGGTCAGATCAAGGCAGTTTTGGAGATTAGAGAATCTGAACTCATTTGACGCCTTCCTGGAAAAACGATTCCCTGAATCGCGTCGAAAAGCCTACTACTTGATGGCGATCCACGAGAATCTTACGCGGATTCCGAAGCAGCATCTTCGGGAAGTAGGCTGGAGCAAAGCAGTGGAGCTTGTGAAGGTGGCGCGAAGGGACGGAGAAGAGTTTGACTGTGCAACCTGGTTGCACAAGGCCAAGGAGATGCCGAAGGAGGGATTCAAGAGTGAGGTCGAGCGGCATCTCACGGGAAAGGAGAGCGAGCCTTGGGAGATTATCTACTTCAAGCTCTACAGGAGTCAGCTGCCTGTCGTCGAGAAAGCCCTCGAAATAGCTGCTCTGATGCTGGGGACCGACAAATCTCGGGGCTATTGCCTGGAGATGATCTGTGCAGATTTTCTAGCCGGCGCTAACGCCCAACTCGAAGAGCGCTAATCGTCTTGACGAATCCACAGCGCTCAAAGAGTCCCGATTCTTGCGAGGCTTAATATAGACATGCAAACGACTTCGCCAAAAACAGCCGCGACCGAAGCTTAGCTCAGAAGAATATGACATTCTGCGCGAGCAAGTACTTAGACGAGATGGATACCGGTGTCAAGACTGCGGTTCGTCGAAAGAATTGCACGTCCATCACATTACTAAACGAAGTCAGCTCGGCGAGGATGCAAGGGACAACCTCATCACCCTGTGTCTTTTCTGTCATCGACGCCGACATGGAACTTGATTGCCGAAAATGCTGGAAGGAACAAGATCTATTTAGAAACTCGCAAACGAACGCTATGAACGAAGGCCAGACTCGGAAGAAAGAGCCTTGGGCAAGCAGAGCAAGAAACGCTTTTGATAAAGTGGAATAGCGTAGCAATTACCTCTTGTAGTATCGCGTCGCCCTCGATCCGGAAAAGAGCGCATAGGTTACTGAACGACTAAAACGAGCTTCGTACTGTGCGTCAGCGTCGTCGAACCTACCGTGGCACTTGCGGATATCGTGATCGTATTTGTTCCGGCCTGGCGCCGGTCCCCCCGCCTCCTCCGCTCGAACTTCCACCGCCGCAGGAGGTCAGCGTCAATCCAGCAAATATCAGGAAGCTCAGCGCTACCGCGATGTAGAGCTCAGCGATGCGAGCGCTAACTTTTACATCTGTGGACGTTCCACCGGAAGCACATATAGAGGCAAAGGCAGCTGATTATTACAATGCCTTGCTTTCACCCCGGGGATGTTCGCGGTGAGAGCATCGAAAGCAAAGTTGGTTACATTTTTGTCGGCTTAAGACTACAGACTCGCACGCGAGCGTTTGACGAGAAGACGATCAGTGCTCGTTGAAGGCAGCGCACCGGGTAGCTCAAAGATGCGCACAGGCCGTTGCGCTATGGGTGTGTTTATCGCATTTGGTGCGCGCCATCTCAGCCGCCTCTGAACTCGGACGGGAACTATTAGGAGAAATCTAAGGAAGAGAAGCTGGGTGGGGGTCTGTCGCAAGAGAAACAGGATGTTCATCCTGGCGCTTTCCGAATTGGGGGAGGAAACGTGCCTAAAAAAATAGCGGGAGCTAACCATTGGATCCGAACTGGCAACGATTCTTCCTTGCAATGTGTGCTTTCATACTGGCGAATTTTTCTTGTGGGTGCACCGGCGGCACTTCTCGCTCTAATCTTGAAGCGACATCGGCGCCGACGTTCCAGATCATGCCCACTACCGCCCTTCTCTTGGCGGGTCAGAGTCTGCAATTTACGGCCACCGGAGGCAGGGATAGCCTGGTAAATCCGACATGGATGGTGAACGGAATCACCGGCGGTTCGACGGTGCTAGGAACGATCACCAACACGGGTTTGTATACCGCGCCAGCATCGCCTTTTACAGGCACGGTGCAAGTGACGATGCTCAATGCGGTTTCGGAGGCGACGTCCAATCCGGCGCAAGTGTCGTTATTTTCGCCTACCCAATTTGAAGCGGGAACGGTCTCCTCATCGAACAATCCGCAGGTGGCTCAGTATACGTTTAAGGCGCCTCGGGGCTCAACCGTACAAGTTCAGTTTGGGACGAGCACAGCGTACGGATTGACGACGTGGGCGCAGGCGGCTTCGCCGGAAGGAGGTTCAACGAGCGTGCTGGTGGCGGGCATGCGAGCGAACACTACCTACCACATGCAGGCGATCGTCCACTTGCCGAGCGGGCGACAAGTGATGGATTCGGATCACGCGTTCACGACGGGGGATTTGCCGGCGGCTTCAGTACCGGACATCACGATTGCGCAGCCGGCGGCAGCGGGTGTTGCGCCGGGTGTGGAGATGCTGGATAGGTATGATCTAAATAGCAGTCAACTCCTGGCGCTGGTGACAGATCTGGCCGGCAATGTGATTTGGTATTATCCCCTGAGTCCGGGTGAGGTTCCCTATCCAATTAAGCCACTGCCGAACGGGCATATGCTGGTGGTAGTAGCTGGCAATGTAGACGAAGTCCGAGAGATTGATCTGGCTGGGAATGTTCTGTATCGGCTCTCGATCGAGGACGTCAACAATGGGCTTACCGCGATCGGCGCCCCGTTTCAGGCGGCAAACTTTCATCACGACATTCTAAAGCTACCGAATGGACATTTGATCATTCTGGTGAATTACAATGAGACATTCACGGACCAGCCGGGATTCTCGACGGTCACAGGCGATGCACTGGTGGACTGGGATCCGCAGGCGGCGATGCCTGTGTGGACGTGGTCGACGTTCGACCATATTCCCCTAACCCACGATCCCGTCAGCAATACCGACTGGTCGCATGCGAATGCGCTCGTCTACTCCCCAGACGACGGGGATTTGCTCTTGTCCATGAGAAACCAAAATTGGATCGTCAAAATTAACTATCAAGACGGAGCTGGCGATGGAAGTATCCTGTGGCATTTGGGTCCGGACGGAGACTTCACGTTGCCGAGCGGTCAATCACCCATCGAATGGAACTACGGTCAACACTATCCGACCATTCTGAGTCCGAACAGTGCGGGCATTTTTACCCTGATGTTCTTCGACAATGGCAACAATCGTTTGTTGGACGCAAGCAATGACGTTTGCGGCACCGCAGGTTTCATTCCATGTTTCAGCAGCGTGCCGATCCTCCAACTCAACGAGTTCGCTAGGACCGCGAAGGTGCTCTGGGAAACGAATTTATCGCCGCACTACTCGATTTGCTGCGGGAACGCTTCGCAACTTCCCAACGAAGATATTGAATACGACGTGGCGTACGATGTAAACACCCCGAATCAGTCCTACATACAAGAGGTGACTCAGGAGCAGTCGCCTCAGCTTTTGTGGCAGATGAATGTCGTCGGCCAGGTACTGTATCGAGGATTTCGGATACCCAGCCTCTATCCTGGTGTGGAATGGACGCAGGATGCTATCGCCGCAGCAAATGCTAGCGCTGTTAAGAAGCGATAGCGACGGCCAAGCATCGCAATTCTTGAGACAGGAAAGGGCGTCCATGTACCAAGACGAGAAAAGCACGAGGGTGACTAGCCTTGTATCGAGGGTTACTATATGACGCTATTGCGAAGGCATTATCTTCAAGTTGTAAGCACATCGGACATGGAAACGCCTAGTCGGCAATCCATTGCCAACTGGGAGTGCCGCCAGCCGCATAGGTCAGCGTGATGTTCTGGTTCGCGGGAAGGCGTATGGGGCCGCTCACTGCGCCGCCGCCAGCCACGGACACCCCCGTTAACGTGGTGCCATTGATCGCAATCGTTATGGGATTGGTTCCCGAGGTGATGTACAGGGTGACGTCGTAGCCGGTGTTGTTGATCTGCGAGCCGGCACCGCTCGCCGGGAAAGCCGGCGCGGTGATGGCGCCGACCGGGTTCTGGCCTGGGTTGTTACGTATCACGAATCCCGTGAATGGACTAGCGTTGTTTTGTATGCCTCCATGTAGATTTCCCGTGAGGTCGTTACCTTCGATTATGATGTTGGAGTAGCCGGTAGCCTGGCCAGCAAGAGCGATACCAATGCCATATCCTTGGGTCTGTATGGCCTGATCGTCGTAGGAATGATTGCCTCGGATGATAACGTCCGAAATAGCGGCCAAGTTTGGCCCTCCAGGTTGAAGGTATAAACCGATGCCTGCGTTAGACCCGGGGGTTTGCTGACTGTTATTCTTCGTCGTATTGCCGATAACCCTTACTCCCCTTGATGGCCCTGCCGTATAGACATCAACGCTGATCCCCGCTGTGGTCGCACCTTGGACAAAATTATTTGTGATACTTATGTCGCTCCCCCCCAGGCTAATTCCCACCACATTTGTCGTTATGATGGGCGTGATATAGCAAGTGTTGGCGTCAGCTTCACCGTGATTTGCGGGGGGAGCGTCCGCGATACAGCTAGTAGGCAGGCCAATAGAACTTGGGAACCCACCAGTGTAATGCATAAGGTTGTGGTCGACCGTGAAGTCGCTCCAGAAAGCCAAGTCAACGAGGTTGTCTTGCTCGGTGGGAACCGATGAGATGTAATTGTGATGGATATGCGCTCCCGCGGAACCTAATGTGCCCCCGCCGAGCGCTATACCGAAGCCCTCGATATTGGTGATAATGTTTTGTCCAACTTCAACTTGGCCTCCGCCTGGATAGGAACTGAAAAAAGCGAAATTCTGGCTCGTATCGGACCGGTTGCCAGTTATACGCAGGCGTAAAGGCTGCTGGATGAATAAATTGGCACAGGCAAAGCTGACCGCGCAGTCTGAGTAAGGATTTCCTTGGTTGTCGAAATCACTGTCGGCGACGAGCCAGTCGGTAGGAAAGTTTCCCGCACCCCTCACATACGATGCGACGTCACTGTTCGTGGAGTTTGCGAAGCGCATTCGCTGAATGGTCAACTTGCTGACGGGGCGGTCCGCGGTAACGCTGTCGGACGGGCTAGCAATCCCAGGCCCTCCTTTATTGCCGTCGAAAGCAAAATCAGAAAGAGTTACGCCGCTAGAGCTTATCAGAAGCATTGGTGACCCGCTGGATGAGTTCTTGCGCTTCAGCGTAGTGCCAAATCTTCCTGCGCCTTGGAGCCAGATGCTAGAGCTGATCCTAACAGATGCACCAGGGTCTATGATGCAGGTTCCAGGTGGCATGATAACGGTAGCGTTTCCCAAACCCGGAATTGCAGCGGAAGTAAGTGCCGCCTGTAACGCCGCCGAATCATCCGTCAATCCGTCACATTTCATTCCTGTTGCGAAAACAGGGTTGAAGATCACCCTCGTTCTGATCTCAGGCTCGGTTCCGGGGCGGGGAACCGAGCGCGGGAACGTTGGGAGCGCCTGTCCATGTGCACTGCTTATCAAGCTAAGAATCACCGCCAATGCTGAAAGCACGCACCTTTTCATCAGGTCTCTCATACTCCTTAATTAGAATTGTCGACTACGTACTCTGTGCTTCGGCGGTTTGGTTCCGCTTGAATATTTTGTGGGTGAATCAATTAGTGTCTCACAACATTTCCTGTAAAATCAACAAGTTTCAAGGTACCGGGGCCCGCGTCAAGCCTCGAGCCGATGTCGTACTGAAGAGAGCCAGAGCTGACCATCTGGACGAACGAGAAGCGTCGCAGCGGCAACATAGGAACTCAGCCCCGCAGTCCCGCCAGATATTCGCGAAGGGGCTGACGAATAAGGGGATCCTTAAGAGAAAGTTCGATATTAGCCTTGAGGTACCCCAAGGGATCCCCAGCATCGTAGTGCTGGCCTTCGAAGCACAGTGCAAGAAGAGAATTGTCCTTGCAAAGTACGTTCAAAGCATCCGTAAGCTGAACTTCTCCGCGGGTGTCGGGCCTGGTTTGCCCGATGGCACGCCAGATGGAGGGTTCCAGGACATAGCGGCCGAATACCCCAAGCCGAGAAGGCGTTCTATCCGCTCGCGGTTTTTCGATCAAACCCGTGACGCGAACGGGCAGGCCGGAAGCATCCGTCGTCGAGGGCTCGGCCTGAACAATTCCGTGGCGCTCCACTTCCTGTGATTCGACCTGCCGAATGGCCACGACGCTTCCACCGTGCTGTTCGTGAGCACAAATCAACTGGCGGGTGACCGGCTCGTCGTTCGCGATGATCACATCGGGAAGCAGGACTGCGAAGGATTCTTCTCCAACCCAAGGCTTCGCACAGCAAATTGCGTGTGCAAGTCCTAAGGGCTGCTGCTGTTCGACGAACTGCAGATCCACAAGATCTGCCAGCCGCCGTATGCGTTCTACCGCAGCTGAATGCCGCTCTTCCAGAAAGGATTCGAGGACTGGGTCACGAGCAAAATGTGATCTGATCAGAGACTTAGTGCTCCGCACAACCAGAACCACAGTCTTTATTCCGCTCGCCGCAGCTTCCTCGATCGCGTACTGGATGAGAGGTTTTCCGGCAACTGGGAGCATTTCCTTGGAGAGGGCTTTTGTGGCCGGAAGCATCCTCGTGCCATAACCCGCAGCGGGAATAACGGCCTTCGCGATTTTTTGACGATCAGACACAATACAACCTTACTTTATGAAGTGAAGGACACATTAAGAGGATAAGAGTCAGCCGATCAGTCGAAGCAGAAATCCCTACACCTTAGCCTGTGGATGGACGGATTCCCATTTCATCTCCGCGACTCTCAATTTTGGGTGGGAGACCAACAGATGCCAGATCATCGCCTGAAAGGACTCAGTATGGGGTGTGATGCCGGAGGGATTAACAACCGGAACGAGTACACATGAATCCGCAACCCGCGCTGTGTAGCCTCCGTCGCGGCCGACAACTCCACAAATAGTGGCTCCCACCTCTTGAGCGTGTTCCAGCGCACGCACCAGATTGGCGCTGATGTTATTTCTTGCGTCGCCGCCGCCGACGGAAAAAACAAAGACCATGTCTTCTTTGCTCAGGCGGGAGCCGCGAAGCCAATTTGCGTAACAGGTGTCCCAGCCTTCGTCGTTCACGCGGGCGGTAAGTTCGGAGACGTTGTCCGAAGGTGCATACGCCTCGATCTGGGCGATCTTGCGGAAATCGCAGACTGCATGCGAGGCGTGCCCCGCGCCCCCTCCCACGCCTAGAAGAAAGAGCCTGCCGGAGCGTTCGCGCAATTCGAGAAGCAAGTCCGCGGTGCGTTCGACGGCCGATTGATCGAGGAGAGCTCAAGATCTTCGTGGCTTCCTCAAAATATTGAGCTGTATAGCTCATGCTATTCGCCTCTTCCTGCTATAGGGAGTAAGTTCAAAAGCGACCGCAGCCTCGAGTCTTCATGCCGAGGCTGGGATGCATACCGTTTCGGAGATCAGCCGGCCTGATCCCGTCAATTCCGCGCGAATCTTATTTGCGGCTTCCCACAGATCCTTCGCAACAAAAGCGGGGCGTCAGCGTGCGGAGCTTCTGTGAACTGGCAGATCTCGCACTTCCAACGGCCGACAAAAATGGTTCGGCAACCGGCGCGGGATCCGGCCATCAGGTCGGTGATTCCATCTCCGATCATGTAGCACTCGTCCAACGCCACCTGCAGGTCCGCCGCCGCATTTTTCAGCATGCCTATTTCAGGCTTTCGGCAATCGCAGCGCTGCCGCAGTTTGCGTACTTTCGCTTCCGGATGATGCAGGCAGTAATAGATGTGGTCGATTCGTCCACCAGCCGCCCGAATCTGCTTCAGCATCGTGCGCTCGAAAGCCTTCAGCATCTCGACCTTCAGATGCCCCTTGGCAATGCCGGGCTGATTGGAGACGATGGCGACGGCGAGCCCGAGATCGTTGAGAAGCCGCACGGCCTCGGGGACGCGGGGTAGCAACTTAAATTGGGAGCGGGTAAAGGGAGCATCGATAACGCCCGAGTCCTGGTGATGGACCAAGGCGTTGATGACCCCGTCGCGGTCGAGGAGAACAGCTTTCATGTGGAGAGACTTTGCAATGGATCGAATTTTGCAGCGCCCGTGGAGAGCTGGAAAGCCGGGCGACGAATGCTAAGCGGAGTTTCGCTGAGCGAAGGCCAATCTCTCTTCGTGATTATTATGGCGATGGTTGTGCGCGAGCCTGCCGTCTCGAGAAACGACGTCAAATACGACTTTGCTTCCTTCAAAGTCGAAGCGGAACTTCAATTCGCGCAAGCCTGCCGAGCGCATTGCTTCGCGTAGACGCGTCTTGTTCTCTTCGCAATACAGCATCAGAAAGCCACCGCCACCGGCGCCGGAGATCTTTCCGCCGATGGCGCCGTTTTGCTTTGCGAGTTCGTACCAGGCGTCGATCTGCGGGTTGGAAATGCCATTGGAGAGCTGCTTCTTTGACTGCCAGTGAACGTCCAGCAATTCTCCAAAACGCCGCAAATTGCCCTTCGATATGGACTCGCTAGATCTCGAGACCGATGTCTTTGATCTCACGAAGGCTTCTGACCACGACACGGTCTTTCGTGCGCGTGGCCTCATCCTGCCTTCTTCAGGATGGCCGTGGCATCGCGCATTTCGTTTGTGTAGAACATCAAGATGTTGTGCTCTAGACTCTCGACGAGATCGACGTCCAACTCCAAACGAGTGACGTCCACCCGGCCGTCCGGGCTGATGTGAAGCGTCGTCAGACCACCGAAAGCGGCCATGTATTGATCCTGCTTGCCGATAGGTTTCTTGAGCGTTTCCAGTTCGATGAAACAGGCTTCTTCCGCTAGTTTCTGAGGTGTCGCCTGGTCCTGCATCAAGGTATGCAAGGCGTTCAGCAAACCAACGAGGTAGGAACTCGATGAGCCCAGGCCTGTGCCGGCGGGAATGTCCGCGATGGAAACGATTTCGATGCCGCTGGCGACGCCGAAATAGCGTAAGGCTTCGCGCGCCAAGGTATGCTTCACTTCGTCGACGTGGTCGACCATCTCGGAACTTGTGTAGCGAACGCGAACCTTGTCGTCCACGATGGGGGTGTTGACGTTCAGGAACATATATTTGTCGATCGCCACAGCCAAAATAAATCCGCCGTGTTCCTGATAGAAAGACGGAAGGTCGGTGCCACCACCACCCAGGGTCACTCGAAACGGCGTTCTCGTAATAATCATCTTCGCTCCACGATGAGATTCTAGACCCAGACGACGCTTAGTGCTATTGGCCCACAAATAATGTATTGCATGTGCCACTTCGGGGCATCAGGTAGCGACGCGCCCGCTAAGACTTGCGTTGGCGTTTGGTACTCTGCTTTGAAGGTAATCGATCGTCCGCTTCAACCCCTCTTTGATGTCAATATGCGGTTTCCACCCTAAACTCTTTGCAGCGGCAATGTCTGCAAGAGTGATTTCCGCCTCGCCGGGAAGATCTGGTTTGTAAATTGGCTTGAGGCCGGTCTTCAAGAGGCTTTCGACCAACTGATAGATTTCGTTTACGGAATGATTAACGCCAGAGCCGATGTTAAACACCCGTCCGTCCGCACGATCATCTTCGAGAATCACAAGATGTAGGTCATTTACATCGTCGACGTAGATGAAATCTCGCCGCTTTTCTCCGGTTCCATAGATGAGAGGATTCTCTCCCTGGAGCATCCGGATGATAAAGGAACTCATGACCGGTGGGATCACCCTGCGCCAATCCTGTGCCGGCCCATAGACATTAAAATAGCGGACCATAGCGACATTCATTTTGTAGAGTCGGCGATAGCTTTCGCAGAATGTCGCGCCACCATGCTTGCTGGCAGCGTAAACGCCAATCGGCTGGATCCGATCCTCAGGCGTGGGAAACTCGTGGATGCCTTCGTACTCAGCGGAAGTGTCGGCATAAATGAATTTGCGCACCTTCGCCTTGCGAGCCGCTTCGAGAACGTTCAACGTGCCGGACACGTTCATGTCCGCCGCTTCGAGGGGCTTAGCGAGGCAGTCGACCAGGGAAGTCTTCGCCGCAAGGTGAAATACTCCGTCCGCTCCCTCGAATAAAGGGTAGATTTCCTGCGAGCGAATATCGCCTTGATGGAAATCAACGCGAGGATCGACGTTTTCAATCGTTCCAGCCGACAGGTTATCGAGCCCTATGACGGCATAACCCTTCTCGAGAAGCTTTTTGGCCAGATTGCTGCCAACAAACCCAGCCACACCGGTTACCACGACGCGGCGTTGCACGTGTCAACTCTCCTTGGCGAAAGAAAGAATAGTGTTCAAGGGAATATCGAGACCCGGTATTTTATCGACGAACGATCCTGTGGAGTAGCGGAATCGAAACACTGCGATCGAGTATAGCGCACCTTGGCAAGCTGCTTTCACCCCAGCGGGACCCGACGTAGAGTACCGGCCTCGGTTGACATGATCGATGCGATGCGTGGCTCCATCTCTTCCCACTTGTCGTAAACCGCGCTGATCAAGCGTCCGGTGAGATTTCTGGATCGATCCGAGGCCAGAAAAAGCGCGAGAGAGGCCGCACGTTCCGGCGGAACGCCGCCTGTGCGATCCATCTGCTTTAGCTCCTCCAGAAGCTTCTGGCCGCCCGCTGCGCCAGCCGCCCGCATTTCGTTCCACATACGGCTGTGAACCGCGCCCGGGGCGATCGCATTCACCTGGATACCCTGCTCGCGAAGTTCTTCGGCAAGAGTTTCTGTAAAGCGGACTACCGCGGCTTTTGCGGCCCCATAGGCGCTGAAAAAGGGGCGCGCGGAGGTTGCTCCACCTCCGGAGAAAAAAATAATCTTCCCAGCTCCTTGGCCGAGCATGATGGGGATCGCGGCGTGCGCCAGATAGAAGCAGCCGAACAGATTAATCTCGACGGCGCGAACCCATTCTTCCGGGTCCACCGTCTGCGCGGGGCCAATCGGACCCTGGATGCCGCTGCAGTTGACAACTACATCGAGCGAACCGAACTCCTGGCGCACCCGCTGCATCGCATTAAGCACTTCATTCCGGTTACGAATGTCGAGCTTAAAACGCAAGCTCTGCGATTGCTCGATCAGGAGCTTCCGGGATGGCGGCTCGTCCGGTGATCGCAAGACGGGCTCCCGCTTGAGCAAAACAGTCGGCTACAGCCGCACCAAGCGTTCCTGATGCGCCCACGATCAAACAAACTTTGTTTTGCAGTTCGCCTGGAGCGGACGACTGGCTCAATAGGCACCCTTCGCGCGGGCCACTTCCCAAAACGTTTTACCGATAATTACGAGGTCGAGCCAAATGGACCACTGGTCCATGTAAAACATATCCATCTGAATCTTGTCTTCATATGAGGTTGTCTGGCGTCCCATGACTTGCCAAAAACCCGTGAGGCCTGGTTTCATCGACAGGAGCTTGGGCAGCAGCTCGCCGTATCGTTCGCACGCCTCGGGAGTAATTGCGCGAGGACCGACGAAAGTGAGCTGACCGGTGAGCACGCTAAAGAACTGCGGAAATTCATCGAGGCTGTATTTTCGCAGGACACGGCCAACGCGCAAGACGCGCGGATCATTTTTAAGTTTGAAGGAGCAATTAAACTCGGCTTTGAGCGCCACGTCATTCTTGAGGATGGATTCGGCATCCTCAACCATAGTGCGAAACTTCAGGAAATGATGCACCTGGCCGTCGGTACCGATATATTCGCGACGATGGAAGATGGCGCCGCCGTCTTCCCATTTCAAAAGAATGGCGATGAAAGGAGTAAGTATCAGTGCAGCGAAGCTGCCAGCGAGCCCGATGCATATATCGATCAAAGCCTTCATCGCGCGCTGAACAGCGCGAGACCAACGAGGAGGCGTATAAAAACGGAAGTAGCCGGAAAATTCATCACGCTCGTAGCGCACGTCGGCAGCGCCGAATAGCGTGGAATAGATTTCGACTTCGATTCCCTTTTCATGGCAACGACGAACGATGTCGAGCACCGACGGATGGCCTGTTGCCACGGTTTGTTCCAGATGAACAACAACCAGCCGCGCGCCCTCGGTTTCGGCAATCTCTTCCCAGTTGACCAGACTGCCGAGCAGGGATGGCTGGAATCGTCCAACCTTGGCCGTCGGCCGGTCATCGACCCCGATGAGGACACCAACCATGTCGTAGCCATGATGCTGTTGAATGGACAGGCGCCGTTGCAGGTCCATCAGTCCTTCCGCGGAGCCAAGCAGCAGGGCCTTCTGGCGCGCATATCCTCGGCGCCATAGAGCCGCGTACATCGCACGCAGGCCGAATCGCGCCATCAGTACGAACAGCAGTGTCAGGGCGTACCATTCAAAAGCGATATATCGAGAAAATATCAGCGTCTTGAAGAAAATAAAGTTCGCGCACGTCAGCCCGACGAAAGAGACGGAAATACTCTTAAAAACAAGCTCCAGTTCTTTCTCAGGACGGCGAAGCTCCAGTGACTTGTACCCTTCGAACACATAGAGAAGAGCGATGAAAAAAGGTACATAGAAAAAAATGTATCCCGGGGGGTTCAAGGCCGCGGGCGGCATCTTGATCCAACGCACGGCCAGGATTTGCGCCAGATGGTGCGCGGAGACGATGGCAATGGCGTCAGCGGACAGGAACAGGAGCTTCTTTAACCAGGCCTGACTCATCAGGTCAGTGATCTGGGCCGGCTGCTGAGCGGCACGCAGGCGCACCGTCTGACTGCGATCAATGTCTGCGCCGTGATGGAGAATTGGTTCCGTAGCCATACCGTATCCTCAGACAGATGCGCTTGTTGAAAATGATCGATCGCTACTCGATGGTACCATTACTCCCGGGGTACTGTCCGAAGCCTGGTAGATTGCTTGCACCAATTGCAGGGTTCTCAGGCTCTCCTCTCCGCTGCTTGCTGGTTGGCGCCCGGTGGCAATGCAGTCCAGAAAGTCCTCCCATTCTTCCGCGAGAGACTCGTCCGGACCTTCATATTCAAACCATTGCTCGTCCGGCTTGGCGCCGATGGTGTGCCGCAAGCCGAGGCAAAGGCGTTCCGAACCATAATGGCCACCGAGGCCGGTAACGGAGAGAAAACCCTTTTCGCCGAAAATTTCGAACGAAAAAACATTTTTCCAGTTTGTCCAGCTGGCGTGCAATGAGGCCACTTGGCCCTCCTTGGTACGAAGAAGGGCAAACATATTGTCTTCGGCGGGCGCGATGGGCCAGTACGAAGTAGTGTTAAAGGCTTTAACTTCAGCGAAGTCGCCGAGGAACCAACGAAAGAGGTCCAGAGCGTGCACGCCCTGATCTAACAGCTGCCCACCGCCGGACTTGGGATCGGACCGCCATTCCCGTTCATAACCCTGCCGCCCTCCGTGCCCATAGAGACAACGAAGGAACTGGATGTTTCCAATCAATCCCTGTTCGAAGAGTTCATGGGCCTTCGCAATGGCCGGGTGATAGCGATGGTTGTACCCAACTTTGAGTAACAAGCTCCTTTTCGCTGCTTCTTCAACGCTAATTCGAGCTTCTTCGGCAGTTCTCGCAAAGGGTTTTTCGCACAGGACATGTTTCCCAGCGATTAACGCAGCATGCGTCACTTCGGAAAGAAACTGAGTTGAGGTTGCCACCAGGACGGCATCAACATCTTTCCTCGCTACCGTCTCTTCCCAATTGGTTGAGTGCTCGCAACCGATGTTTTCAGCCAAATTGCGCGCACTCTCCAATACCTGATCGGCGACGACTCGTATTTCACTCGATGGATTCTTGGCAATCGCCATCGCGCGTTTAGTTCCGAACTTTCCGGCACCCACCAATGCGACGCGAATTCGATTCTCGCTGGACACCAATTCTCTTCTCCTTCTCCCAAGGCGTCGGACTCATCTATCGGTGGCCGCTTGGTACAAACGATGGCCTACCCATGAATAGACTTACTTAGGGGCTCAAGCGACTGCCCGTTGGTCCCACTATGCTACGGTGGCCTTTGCTTTCTTCATGCTCTTGATGGTCTTCTCGGCATCCTGCACGAACTGCCTGACGGTTTCCCGCGTATATCGATGATCGACCATTTTGGGCAGGAATTGAGGCGGAACCGTGATGATGTGCGCTCCAGCCAAGGCTGCGTTCTGGATGTCCATAACGGTGCGAATGCTGCCCACGATGATCCGGGACGAGAGCTCCCAATCATCCAGCCAGTGGCGAACGTTGCGGATCGTCACCGCGGGATCGTTTCCTTCGTCGGCTACGCGACCAGCGAAGATGCTGACGTAGGTAGCCCCGGCCTTTGCCGCCAGCATTGCCTGATTGAACGAAAGGATGGCCGTGGCGTTTACTCCAATGCCTTCCTGGGAGAGCTTGTGCATCACGCCCAGGCAGGACTCGCCGTGTTCATTCACAATCGGGATTTTGACGACGATGTTCCGGGCCCAGGTCGCGAACGTACGCGCCTGTTCGATCATAACCTCGCAATCGTTGGAGGTCACTTCGACGCTCAGCGGCCGCTCACCCAGAAGGCCCGCAAGCCTGCGCGCGCATTCCTCCAGGTCGGTCGCACCGTCTTTGAACATGATGCTGGGGTTCGTGGTGACTCCGTCGACGATGCCCTGATCGAGCCAATGCTCGATTTGCTTCTGATCTGCAGAATCAACGAACACTCGCATGCTTCCTCCTATTTTCCGGACAACTTAGAAAACTCAATTCGTTGCAACGACCTTCTTGGACGCTTCCGCGCCTGGCCGAACTTCGTCTTCATAACGGCTGAAAAGCAGTTCGTATTCCCGCAATATCTTGTCTTTCGTGAAATGCTCCAGAACGTACGCTCTGCCGTTCGATCCCAGTTTCTCCTGAAGAGTGCCGTCTGCCCGAAGAGACAGCGCAGCTTCCACCAGCGCCATCGGATCCTCAGAATGAATGATTCGCCCGCATTTCGCACGCTCAACGTACCGGGCTGTTTCACTTTTGTTACTTACCGCTGCGAGCACCGGCCGCCCGGCAGCCATGTAGGTCAGAAGCTTGGACGGGATGACCGACTCGACGACGGCAGCTTTCTGATTAAGAAGAAGCACATCGGCAGCGGAATACATTTCGGCGAGCGCATCAGCAGGCTGAAGTGGCAAAAGTCTGATATTTTTCAGTTGGCGCTGTCTGATGGCTTCCTCGAGCGCGGCCCGCTCTTCTCCCTGGCCGACTAGGAGCCACACGACATCATTCAGATCCTCGGACAGCTCCGCCGCCCGAACTACGTTCATCAAATCCTGCTTCTTTCCCATGTTTCCTGTGTGCATGATCAAGAACTGCTCGTCAGGGATTTCGTTTGCCTGACGAAACTTTCTAGCGCCCGTGATTGGATACACTTTCTCGGTGTCGCCCCAAAGTGGAATCAACTTCAGACGGTCGGGTGCAATCCCGCGTTCGGTCAGCTTCTCCACAAACCCCTCACAGATACAAACTACTCGGTCCGCCTGCCGATATCCAAACCCCTCGACCGCCCGGGCCATTCGAACGGCTAATCCGTCCTTGAGGATTCCAGTGGCTATGGCGGCGTCGGAGGCTAGATCCGTAAGTATGATGACGTAGGGCTTCCGATGGACTTTTGAAAGCAGATAGGCAGCGAGGGCCACAGTGGGAGGCGGACAAACGCAGCAAATGACATCGAATCCACCGCTGAACAGCCCTGACAGGAACACGCTTAACGTAAAGGTCAGGTCGTGGGCCAGGCGCTGGAGCAACCCACTCGGACGCTTTGGTACAAAGTGCCACGTTCGGCGAACCCTGACGTTATTGATGTGCTCTGTTTGAGAGAGCCGCCCCCTGTAGCCATCCCACACCCGCCATGCCGGGTAATAAGGAAAAGCGACGACTGCCGTCACTTCGTGCCCCTGCTTTCCGAAACGCTCGCACAAACCAGTGGCAAAGGGGGCCATCCCGTTCTTTTCCGGCGTGTAATTTGTGCACAGGAACCGCACCCGCATCAGGTCTCCAAGCCAACAACGTGGAATCAAATGTCGTAGCGAGTACTGTAAGGATGGCACTCGTACGCGACCCTTTGAAAATGTGTATTAGCTCACCGAACGCGACGTAGGTCGGCCGAACTCCAAGCTTAACCGGTCGGTATCACCGAGCGGAGTACCTTCAGGCTTTGGTAGCCGTAACCTGCAAGCAGTCACCTTTTCCCCGAAGATTGCCTAGCCACAAAGCCGGAAATGCCAAAAATCTTGCCGTGGTCATAAATAGCAGAGTCAGGAACGGATTTCGCAATTGCCAAGTCTTTCTGCCTGGTTTTGCAAACAGATAGACGATCAACGATTGCGACACCCACAATGCGGGGGTAATGTCCCTGATCTCGATGTTAACGAAGCCTATCTGCTCCAATAGCTGGCGCATGGTTTTCGCGGAAAAGTGCGAAATGTGAAAGGGAACGTGCCAATTGATCCAGGACCTGCCGAATGCTCCGCGCAGCCAACTCTGGCTGTTCGGGCAGCTGATCCAGACCTGACCTCCTTGTCCTAGGATTCGATACACATCGCGCAACATTCGTCGCGGTTCCAGCGAGTGCTCGAGCACGTTGGATAGTACCGCCACATCAAAAGCCTCTCCCGGGCGAAAATCTTCCAACAAACAGGTTTGCACCTCAAAACCCGCATCGCGTGCTACCCGGGCAGCCTTTTCGTTTACCTCCAGACCTTCCGCCAGAAAACCGTTGGACGCGTGAATTCGTAGTCCTCGCCCCTCATTGCAGCCGATATCCAACAGCCGGCCCGTTCCCCGGCGTCGATGAAAGGCCACGTCCCCGTCGAGCCAAACCCACAAACGGTTGGCGAAGGAAAATAGAAACCATTCTCTCAGCCTGGTATAGACCGAGTCTGTCTGTCCTCCGAAATTGTAGTGTGTCGTGTAGAGTTCGGTCAGCTCCGCCTGCGTCGGCAGCGGATAGGTTTGCTCGAATCCACACGCGACGCAGCGCCAGATTTCATAAGATCCCGGCGACCCCAGGCGATTGTCAGTTACGCCGCTGAGAACCTGTTCCAATGGCTCGCCGCAGAGCAGGCATCCTGTTGCTCTTTTTGCTTCCGGAGCGGGTCCGTCTCGAAGCCCGGCGCCAAATCGTCTCGCTCGCCGATGCTATGGACTGTTTGTTGCGGCACGCTTTCTCTCTTCTTAGGTTCTTCCGAAGTCGATCTACGCTCGACGTAATCCGATCGACTAAACAAGACCCGCCGATATTCGAGCCGGGCCGGGCGCTACTTCATGCTCTTCGAGAAAGTGTCGATAGGTTATGGCGAGACCTTCTCGCAGGGAAATATGTGGTTTCCATCCCAACGCAGCTAACCGCGAAATATCCATGAGCTTACGAGGCGTGCCATCGGGTTTCGATGGGTCAAAAATAATCTCTCCTCGAAAGCCAACGACGCTCGCGATGAGTTCGGACAACTCCCGGATGGTCAAGTCCTCGCCGCAGCCCACGTTGATCACGGCGTGCGTCAACTTGTCCGCTAGAATGGCATCTGCTTCATTGTCCCTCAGATTCATCAGGAAAATACAAGCGTCAGCGGCGTCGTCGCTATAGAGAAATTCGCGCCGCGGTGTTCCCGTTCCCCATAGAACAACCTTCTCGGCGCCGCTTAGCTTGGCCTCATGAAATTTCCGAATCATGGCGGGAATCACGTGGGAATTTTGCAAATCATAGTGATCCCCTTCGCCATACAGATTTGTAGGCATCGCGGCCATGAAACGCGTACCGTATTGCCGGTTGTACGACCAGCACATCTCGATTCCCGCGATTTTTGCCACGGCATAGGCTCGATTCGTTTCTTCCAGCGGCCCGGTCAGCAGGTATTCTTCCTTGATGGGTTGCGGAGCGAATTTCGGATAGATGCAACTCGAGCCCAGGAAAAGCAGTCGATTCACTCCCGCGCGATAGGCTTCATGGATTACATTGGTTTGAATCAGGATATTCTGACCAAAAAAGTCGCCCGGGTACGTATCGTTCGCAAGGATTCCGCCGACTTTTGCAGCCGCGAGGAAAACATACTCGGGGCGCTCTTCCGCAAAGAACCCTTGAACCTCGCGCTGATCCGTCAAGTCGAGCTGCTGATGCGGACGCAACAGTAAATTCGAGTATCCGTGCACTTTTAATCGACGCACAATGGCCGAACCAACCAAGCCGCTGTGACCTGCGACGTAAATTTTAGAGGTTTGTCTCCACGGTTTAGTCGAATTGGCTATGAACGCGATATCCTGAGTTATGCACGAGCAAGTCCTTTTTTGCAGATTCCAAATCCGCGGCAACCATCTCGGCGACGAGCTCGCGAAATGTCGTTTTGGGCTTTCCATCCAAGCTTGGTGCTCGCCTTGCTGGAATCCCCCATCAGCGTGTCCACTTCGGCGGGCCGAAAGTAGTGCGGATCGACGGCAACGACGCATCGCCCATGGCGATCGAACGCCTTTTCTTCAGGACCAAATCCTCGCCAAGTCAATTCCATCCCTAAATCTTCTGCAGCCGCCTTCACGAATTCGCGTACAGGGTATTGGTGTCCTGTCGCAATCACATAATCGTCGGGCGCGTCCTGCTGCAGCATCAGCCACTGCATTTCCACGTAGTCGCGCGCATGCCCCCAATCGCGTTTCGCGTCCAAGTTGCCGAGGAAAAGACACTCCTGCAGGCCGACCTTGACGCGCGCCAGTCCCCGGGTGATTTTGCGGGTCACAAAAGTCTCACCCCGCACCGGGGATTCGTGATTGAACAGGATTCCATTGCACGCATACATCCCGTAAGCTTCCCGGTAATTGACCGTAATCCAATAGCCATATAGCTTAGCGACTCCGTAGGGCGAGCGCGGATGGAACGGGGTAGTCTCTTTTTGCGGTATTTCCTGCGCAAGACCAAAAAGTTCGGATGTGGAAGCCTGGTAGAAACGTACGGTTTCTGTCATTCCAAGAACTCTAACCGCGTCCAAGACTCGCAGTGTGCCTAGCGCGTCGACGTTGGCGGTGTACTCGGGCGACTCGAATGACACTCCCACATGGCTCTGGGCCGCCAGATTGTAAATCTCATCCGGCTGCACCTTCTGGATCACGTGAAGCAAGCTGCTCGCATCGGTCATGTCCCCATAGTGCAGGCGAAAATGCACGTCCGGGTCATGTGGATCCTGATAGAGATGATCGATGCGGCCGGTATTGAACAGCGAGGACCGCCGCTTGATTCCATGCACCTCGTACCCTTTGGAGAGCAGGAATTCTGCCAGGTATGCTCCGTCCTGTCCCGTTATTCCTGTAACCAGTGCTTTTTTCATCTTAACTTTTCGTTGTGCAAGGAGGATCTCAATTTCGAAGCCGAAGCTTATGACCTCTTCTCGTTAAAGCTTCCTACCTTGGAGGCGACACACAGCTTCGCCCGAATCGTACTTACGATGTAGCGCTACTTTGTGCCGAGAGACGCACTAGGGATCGGGGGGCCGACTTTTGCGCTCTAATTGGGCCCGTCACATGAGCCACAAAGCCTGCAAAGACGAACAGGGGCACGTAAAGATACCTATTGTATAAATACGGACCCAGGTTGGCGACGATAAAAAAGAACACGTAGGAAGCAAGGAGCAGGCGCACTATCTGTGCGGATTTATCCGAAGTCTTTTGCCTTATGACCTGCAACATATTCCTTGTTGGAATCACGAAGAGCGTCAGGAAGCCTATTGCTCCCAGAAGGCCGGCTGCATACCAGTATCGTAAAAATGTGTTGTGGGCGGGTGCGATCTCACCCGTTTCGGGAACTACGACAATTCCACCTCCATCGAAATGGTCGACGCCCCAACCTAGAATAGGTTTCTCGGAGATTTCCCACGCTATCTGTGCCGCCGTGGCCAACCGGCCATAATCTACAAGCCCCACGTTCTCGAGGCGTTCCGAGTACTGCGAAATCACTGCGGGCGCTAGGTAAGTTACAGCTCCCCATAACGCGACGAGCGCCACGCCTGCATATACTACGCTCCGACGGCGTTTTTTTTGCAGGAACGAAAACACCAGCAACCCTGGAATCAGGGAAGCAAGAAACGTTCGCGATCCACTGAGAAGGGCGGCAACACTGCAGACCAAGATGAGAACTGCCAATCCCCACCGTACAAGTCTACTTCTTTCCAAGGAAAACAGCCCGATCCCAATTAGTACCGCCAGTGCGGCCGAGAGCCCGAGAGTGACGGGGAATTCAGTTAGGCCTTGGTACCGTCCACTAAATCCGACATCAGGTTGCGGAGGGTTAATCGAGAGCGCGTCAACAATGCCCGGGAAGATAGATGCCTGGAGCAATGTGACGAAGCAGTTGACAAAAATGCCGCCCGCTAGAAAGAACAGATTCTTGTGAATATCTTTAGAATGATTCAAGGACAATAAAGCGATCACTCCAAACAGCAAAAAGAGCCTCAGAAGCGATCCCGCTCCATCGGCTAATCTCGAGGTATCACGCACAGATAGTAGGGCTCCCGACAGTATCAGCGCCCCTGCTAGTAAAACTCCGGATCCGGTTGACTTGAGCCACCCAGATTTCGGGATCAGAATAAGCGAAATCAAGAAACAATAATCGGAAAGCATGATTCCGACGGGCCGGACCTGTTCGAAAGTTACGAGAGCAACACCCATATGAAACATGAACGCCGAGAGAGGAAACCGAACATCATGTTGGTGTCTCCCGACTGAATTTGATCGCGAGGCGTTAGGGGTTCGCCTGGCGGATTGGCCAGTCATTTTTGTTTCTTCCATTGTTCACGGCTAGCGAATCAGCTTACAAAGGCGGAACAACACAAAAAGCAAGCGAGCCCCCAGGAATCGAATATACCTGATGCTTCTTCGAGAACTCCAAAAGCCATCGGGAAACGCCATTCACGCCCACGCGTCCAAAGTCGTGCCATGCGATTACGCTCCCTGGGTGGCAACACTTGAGGGCGTTCAGCGTGTCAGAACGCACGTATTCGTAAGAATGGGCGCCATCGATAAAAAACAGGTCGACACGTCCGTGGTACGGGGAATAGTCGAAGCTAGCGCTGTCACCGAAGAGAGGGTGAATCTTCTGGTCGATATCCATGCCTTCCCAAACGTAGCGCTTCGTTTCCTCGTGCATTTCGGAGTGTAGACCATCGATCGCCGTAGTCGCCAAGGCGGGCTCTCCGCCGGGCGGCAGATCCAGCGTGTAAATCTCGCACTCATCGCAATTTAAAGCCATGTGCGCTGTTGAATATCCGGTTAGCGTACCGATTTCAAAAAGCACTTTGGGCTTGATGGCCTGACAGATTAAACACAGGCTAATGATGTCAGCCACATACGAGGCTGAGCTCCTAAACCACGTCTCCCCATTGGTATTACATAGATTAATTCGCGCGAGGCCCGCCTCTGGAAGCACCTCGAACACATTTCTTTGAGGAATTCCCCGGCGATTCGCCATGCTGCGGAACGAAAATAAGTTTTCAGTGGCATATCCGATCATCGCGCCAGGCCTCCCAAGAAGCCGCAAACCGACAAGATTTCCACCTATTAGAAAATTGCGCGCGGCCACGGCGTACAGGCGTAGCAGTCGACTGCTCATGTCCAATATACCTTTCTACGATGGTCGGCAGTATATAGCCTCGCAACTTACCAATCTCTTCCTCGGTTCAGAGTATGCTGCATCGTCATTCGCCAGTTCAACGCGCGGCCGCAGGTTCTACTTGGTTCACTCCGCTCGCATTGTGGAGCGCACAGTTTCTTCGTAGGCTCGCGCCATCTGCCCTGCAACGACCTTCCAGGGAAGGTGCTCGGCTACCCAGCAGCGGCCATTGATACCCATCTGCCGCCCACGTGCGGGATCATCGAGCACGCTCCGCATCGCCTGCGCGGTGGCTTCCGCATTACAAGGTACAACTAGCCCAGCACCCGCTTTCAAAACGTCAGGCCAGATATTCACTTGATCGGAGATCACTACCGGCACTCTGCTGGCCATCGCTTCGGTAACGACTCCGCCGAAATTTTCGGTGTAAGAGGGCAACGCGAAGACTTCAGCCTGTTGCATCACCGCAAGGCGCTGCTCGCCGTCCAGCGAGCCAGTGAAGGTTGATTTCTGCAGTACTCCCCCATCGGCCAGCCATCCTCGAACCTTCCGCGCGTATCCTTCGCTGTCAGGGCCGGCCAGCACGAGGTGAATGTCCTCTCTGTCTCGCGCAATTAACGCGAAGGCCCGCGCCAAAATATCGAGCCCCTTTTTGAAGTTTATGCGGCCCAAATAAACGATCAGGCGCCGACCTTTGAGTTCGGGAAATTTGTTTCGGAAGCGCTCTCCGGCGGCGGCGTCAGGCTCTTCAAGCCAACTTGGATCGATACCCACAGGCACGATAAATCGCTTTGGCATACTACCGTCGTAACCTTCCCGAGTCTTCAGACCTGGCCAATCGGAGGCTAAGCGCATCTCCTCGGCGGTGTTAAACAGGACCGCCGAGGCTTGACGGTAATCTCGCTCCGCGAACAACTTGGTATACAGCCACTTTCGAGGACGATTGCGGCGGAGGAGAAAGGGATCTATCGAACCGTGAGGAAAAAGCATGTGAGGCACATTCCGTTTACGGCACCAGTAAGCCGTCACAGTCGTCGAAAAACTGTATACTGACCAACTATGCACGATATCGAAGGTCGCCACTTTTTCACGAAGCGCGCGCCAAAGTGCCGGCGAGACCACATACGGCCCCGGCAGCGTCCATCCCCGAAAATAATGGAATGCGACGCCATTAGAAATCACCGGGCGATCGACAGGCACATTCAGACGTTCAGGACCGTCCACATCGCTGGTATAAATTGATACGTCATGTCCCTGTCGTACGAGTTCCGAGGCAAGCTCCGGGCCCATGACCGCTAGGCCCCCGTAGCGCGGCGCGATTGCGTGGACAACTAACAGAATCCGCATCTATTCCCCTCGCTCATTCCTTCTTCGTGCGCAGGCCAGGCCGCGTATGTCTCAGCGGACGGCAATGACGTGAATGGCTGCGGAGCGGGTAGTCTGGCTCAAAACCTTTAGCCCGCAATTCCCGATGAATGTCATGACCATATCCTGGTTGATGCCAGGTGGTAGCAAATTCGGATGAACCTCGAGACACAGGCGCCGGCAGGCTGCGTTTGTCAGTGTCTGGTTCAGCCCACTAAGCACCGCAAGTTCGTGTCCTTCGACGTCCACTTTCACTACCGCTGGAATCGAGGTTTTGCCTATCACTTCATCGCCTGCCATACCTCGTGCGATATGCACTGCGGATGGCGCATGATGAGCACGCGCTGGCACGGCGAAATTAATGTCGTTCGCCATACGAAATGGTCCGCTCGTGTCGGTGAAAGCGACGTCGAGTACATCCACATTACGGCAGTGATTCGCCATCAAGTTCTCTCGAAGTACGGCTAAGGACTCCAAGTGTGGCTCAACGGCAATTACTCGGCCTCCCGGTCCAACCAGCTTTGATGCGAGGACGGAAAATATTCCATAGTGACTACCCACATCGAGAAAGGTATCTCCGGCTCGGAGGTCGCTCAAGGCGGCCTCGATCATGCTTCCTTCAGTAGTGAGTATGTAGTCGACGAATGCCAATTGCTTACTGTCATGCGCCCTGAACACAGCATTGGCGCCCAGGAAGGAGGCACCCAACTCACCATTGCTCGAGAGCAACCTACAGTACAAGTTCCGAGCAAAATGGGTCATGTGCAGTCGGCTTGCAACCCCCCTGACGACAGAATTACAGGAAAACCTTCGTATCGAAACCGGCAGCATAATCCCTCAGTCGCTCCTAGCTCAGTTCAATTTCCATGTCACCAGGGCCGTGCCATCCACCCACGCGAAGTTGCCAGGCCACTTCTTCGATAGTTCTTCGAGGCAGTTCCACACGCCTGGATACGTTGGATAGTCGTGCCAAACGATGAGTCCCCCGGGTGCGAGCAACCGCCGCGCGGTAAGTGAGTCGGCCATCGCATATTCGTATGAGTGGCCGCCATCAACGTAGACGAAGTTCATGCTCCCTTCAAAAGGTGAGTAATCGAAACTCGCCGAATCCGCCAGAAACTGCGTGATCTTCGGCTCACATTCAGTATTCTTGAACCACTCGCCGCTTGATGGCTTCTGGATGAACTGTAAGTCCGTGATTTCGAGCTTCGCGTCTGGTACTCCCGACGCTGGCAAATCCAGCGTGTACACATGGGAGTCGACCGGAGAGTTGAGAGCCAGATGAAAAGTCGTATAACCGCGAAACGTTCCGATCTCGAACATGCGCCGGCAGCCCAGGTACTTCACCATTTGGGCCAACGTAATAACATCGGAAAGCGATCCCCCTCCCATGTAGGGACTGTATTTCACCCGTATCTCAACTTGATCAATGCCAGGAAAGATCTCTGATAGACTCGCCCGGGGTAACTGCGCCGCGTTGCTCTTTAATGCGCGATACATCACCGTAGCGGCGCTTCGTCCGCGAGCAGGACTGAGTACGCCCTTTAATAGATGAGTCGCAACCTGTCGTTTGGCCCATCTGCCAACTTGATCTTCTTTCATGCTTCCCTCGATGTAGCGCTTCCTTACGTCACTCGTATTTTAGTGGATGCGTTCGCCGTTCGCGAAACTAGGCGGGCGAAGTCTGGTCACGAAGCCTTAGGACGAAAACCACGGCAAGGGCTCCCGTGTACGTCGCGCCTGAGAGGAGCATGCCGTATACCGCGCCCCACAAACCGAAGTGCATCACTAGAGGAATTCCAACCAGCAAGGTCGTAACACCACCGGACACATAAGCGAAGAACGCGACCTTAGGCTTCTCTGTGGCGATCACCGCATTGTTCATCGTGGCACCGACTCCCATCAGCACAGGCAGCAGCGCCAGCACGAACAGCAACGGGGCCAAGCCGTCATACTTCCCCGCATAAATGACATGCATGATCGGCTTTCCTGCAATTCGAACGGCAAGAGCAAAGACTCCAGTCACACCCAAGGTGACCAACACATATCGCTTCCACACGAGGAGGAATCTCCCAATGTCCCTCGCCGCGTAGCGTGAAGATAGTGCTGGGAGAGCCAGAAAAGACAGCGCGACGAAAACCTGATCCATCGGCGCGACAAGAACATGAATAGCCCTGAGTTCGCCTGCCTCTTTTGCCGAAAGAAATCCCGCCAGAAGCCAGTAATAAGCCTGGGTTGTGAACTGAAGAATGATCGCGCTTGCCAAAACCCATTTTGAGTAGTTCCAATGTTCACGCCAATAGTGAGGTTCGATTTGGAGAAAACTTCGTTCTGGCTTCCCGAACGACAGTTTCCTTCCGAAAATCCCGCCGGCGGTAATCCATCCCGCCGCCAAGATCATGAACACCGTCAGACTATTGAGCCACCCCGATTTCGCTCCCAGCCATAGGCCGCAGGCCACTGTAGTAAAGAATACGAGAGATGTCTTGGCCGCAAACACCGGTTGACGTTGCAGGTAGAACCCGCGACGCAACAGGTGACTGGACAAGAGAACCGCGGCAGTCAACGCGAGGCCCCAAAACGCTCGCGATACCAGCTGCGGCGCGACTCGCGAAAGCAAGAAGCAGATCAGAAGCAAAGAAGCAGTGAGCAAGAGTCCCATGACGGCATTGCTTCGAACCATGAGCCGCAGGTATTCGGAAAAGCGCTCCCTGTATCTACCCGATCCGTAGATCGTAAACGGTTCCAGAATCACTGCTTGATACAATGCTAACAGCAACGCATAAACGGAGTACGAAAGCGCGAACAGCCCGTATTCCTCTTTGGTTTGCGCGCGTGCCACCGCCACATTGGCAAGGAAACCGCCTCCCACGGTCAGAGCCTGATCGGTAAGACTGTATACCAGCGACATCAGTCTTGCCCGACCGGGTATCGCGCCAAGTAGTGACTGAAACCAGCTATTCGTTCGGCTCATCTCCGCCGGTGTGGGAATCACCGGAAGTGCGTCACCGCCGGTCAATTAACACGCACTTTCGATGGGCCGTGGGCAGCTTCCGTTGCGCGCATCTTCGCCAAGGGGCAACTTGCCCAGCACCTTAGGTCGCTCGCAGGGCAGCCGATAGTTCTTTGAGAACTTGTCCTCCGCATTATATTCATCCAAGGTCGTTCGCGTCGACTTCAATGGAGACAGACCGCTTGATTAGTTCAATCGATAACACGACACGCAACGCGTTCTTCTTGCGAACTAAAATTCCTTCAACTCCCGCCAGAATTCCTCGTTGAATTTTGACCCGCTGGCCAACCTTCAAATAGGGGTGCGGCTGAACTCCAAGGTGCGCCGCAGTACTGCGGCGAAGAGCCTCGATCTCTTGGTCCGCAACGACCGCGGGTTGCCCGTTGAATCCCACGAGGTACGCAACCCCGGGGACTTGCAGGACCTTAATCCGCTCGCACCGGGAAAGGCACACGAAAACGTATCCAGGAAAAAGCGGCAGCTGAAGCTTCTTTCGACGGTCCTTCCAGAGTCGCACGGATTCATACGTTGGAAGAAAATGTTCGACGGACCTCTGTACGAGTTGCTCGGCCACGCGTTTCTCGTGATTTGCACTGGTGTACGCTACACACCACTGCGGCCTCAACGACTCAATCGGCAAATGCATTGACGCCACTTCGACGGTTTCTGAATTCGTGAATATCATTTTCCTAGAAACCAAGCTGGATATAGCTCCGCCCCGTCACCCACATAGTCAAACCTTCAATAAACATCGTACTTACAACTACTTACGAACTACTTCGACTGTGGGTCGGGCTTCGGTCCCGAACTCCGGACGCGAACCAATCGTTCCCAGGCTCTGTGCGACGTCGCCTGTAGGCGCGAACCATTTGGCGGTGCCCAAGGCATATGCTGATTGACTGCCTGGAATACTTCCTGAGCAAACAATTTGCCTGGGTCTTGGGGATCAGTCTCATTCCACTGCCTGCGAACAGACAGTGCTATGACGGCAGCTCCCACAAATAACGCCCCGCCCAGCAGCGTTATAAACGTGCGCGGAGGAAACGACTTCTTTTCCGGCACTCGCGCCGCATCAAGTATCTTGACGCTAGGCGTTTCCTTGGCTTCCTGGACTTTTGCGAGCTCATACTGCTGGGTCAATGCCTCGTACACCGCCTCTTCAATTCGCGTGCGTTGATAGAGATCTCCCCAGGTCACACCGAGCAAGGGAAGCTCGCGGATCGAAGGGTAAAGGGAATCAGAGGACGCTGTTGTTTGACCTGGTGCTGCAGCCCCGCCGCCCCCAAGTTTCTCGAGTTGGTGCTGAAGTTCAGAAATCCTCGCCTGCACGGCACGCACCCGCACATTGTTCGGCATGTAAATCTGCTCCAACCCTTTCAACTCTGACTCCGCCGCGATCTTCTCCCCCTGAAGCTTGGAAGCAGCGTCCACCATGGCGCGCCCCTGTTCCTTGATATCGATGGCCGCATTCTTACTTGCAAACTGACTGAATTTTTGCGAAGCATCGTCGAGATCTTGTTTCACCGCCTTAAGTCGCTCTTCGAGAAATACTCGCTCGCGATGAGCCCCGGAGGTCGACAATGCGGTAACCAATTGGTTTAGCTCCTCAACATAGGCTTCGGTCATCGCGGCCGCGCGTTTAGGATCTCGGTCTATAACCGTAATGGCAATGATCCCGCTCTTGCGATCCTCGGAAAGACCGGTTCTTTCCTGAAGCTTTTTTCGCGCATCCTCTTCCAGCTTGGTCGAGTAAACCTTTCTGAGCTGAAATCGCTCAACGAGACGGTCTTGGACTGTCCTGCTGCCCAATACGCCAACAAACAATGCACCCGAACTCTTGATCCCCAGTAGATCGCCCGCGAGGCCTCCCAGTTACTGTTCCCAGCCTTCGCCGTTAACGCCGCCATCATCGCCATTCCAGTAGTCGACTGAGTATCTGGAGGCATTAGCTGCACGGAAGCCTCATACCGTGCAGGAATTAAGAACGCCACGAGGCAGCCAACCAGGAGTCCTGCGAGAAAAGCCTTTCCAAGGAAGCCGCGCGCTCCCCAAAGCAACCGTAGTTGCCCGACCGCCTTGGAACGAAGTTCATAAGACGACACCTCTTCCAGGTTCATTTCCTCAGTGATCGACTGGGGCGATTCCTCGATTTGTGACTTTGTACCGGTCTGCGACACTCGTTGAAGTCCTTGTTACGAAAATCTCTTGCGTCAGTTCGAAATTCATCTCTTCAGCATCTATTCCCTTCTCCTTCTGACTTATCCCGGCCTGATGAAACTCAGGCCGACCTCCCTCACCAGACAGCGAAGTCCTCGTCGTATCCTGGTTGTTGGAATGTTGGAACAATTTCTGAGGCTGAAACAATATTTCAATTGTCGCCGACACAGTTTGTCTCGCAGTTCGGCTGAATCACTGGAAACATCCATCGTTCGTATTGCACTGTCGCAGAAAAACTCAGATCGGACCGCACCCAGTAATCACCCCGTACGCCCACATCCGTCAGACGTGCCTCCGCCCGGCATGAACTGCTTGACTGACCTTCTGATGTCGGAAATTGAACTGCAAGCGGCTGCGGGCATCAAACCAATAGTTCGTCCACGCCTGAGCTCCCTGCCCGCCTCGGCCAACCCAACTCCCAATTAGATCTCGCGTTGTTCGTATAACCGCTTTGCCATGTACCATTGTTGTAAAAACTACCCGGGCGGATCGAGCCTCCTGGCCGCCAGGGACATCGGTATAGACACCCTCGGCGCGAAGATCCAACTTCGGAACCAGTGGAAAGTGAGAGAAATAAAGACCCGCGTGCCGCGCAGAACGGTCGATATAAGCGATGGGCGAGAATTGGTCGTCCGTGTAACCATTCGGCATACCACGTCACCCAATTTCGAAGCCGAGGGAGACGATAACTGAAACCCATCGCCGACGTTCGATTGCCCGGGCTTGTCTGGCGCCACCCGCGTGTCTGATTCCCGCTGCTGACTACGCTGTCGCGATAAACGTTGTGCCACGTTAGCGGATAGCCGGGTCCGCCGTAAATCGTCGTTCGGAAGAAACCAAACTCCAAATTGCGGGTGGGCTTGAAGCTGATGTCTGTCCATGAATGAAGGGCTGCGGATTGAGAGTGTCTGACCCTACTGCCCGACGAAACCCGACGGATTCAATAAGAAACTCTGCCCGTCTAGCTGGCCCAGAAAGAACTCCGTCCGCATCGGCCCCAGCCAACCGAGAAAGCTGGGCAATTTTAGCGGTGTAGTCCGGTTGATCCTGAACATGTTGATCGGCTGAACGTTGTCGCTGAAATCCAACGGACCACCCTCGCCCGGACCCCACCAAAGACTCTGCCTCCCGAAAGTAACCTCCCAGTTCGACAACATGAGGCCCGACATAAGCATCGAGCAAACGGAATTGGCCTACGGATGGCTGCGGCGTCCCCGGCTTCATGGCTGCCCAAAGCCAACTCTCATGGAAGATCATCGCCTGCTGGATGGCTTCTCGCGTCGCCAGAGAGTACGCCGGAATGCTCTGCGCGGTTTCGCTCTCACCACGCACATAAGCGACCCACGGGCCCCTGGTCGCGTAGGCGGAAAACACCATTCACCGTACTCCACCCTTGACCGTACGGACGTCCGAAATCATTGTATCTGTGTTTGCGCGAAATGATAATCCGTCCGTCAGCGGCGCCCCTGAAATGTGCTCGGTGCGCGAGTAAAGACGACTCCAGACGGAATCCCTGCACCATCGCTTCCATCTCCCAAAGCTTCCGTCTCCGGACGAAATTCATGTTCGAGGACCTCGATCAATTTGCCCGCTTCTGTGTTCTCCCCCGCATCCACTCCCTTTTCTTCTGCTTCGATCAACTGCCGCATGCATTCACGCCGCGTCCAGGGGCGCATTCCCGAAAACGCGCTATCAATCAATCCCAATCCCGCCAAACGGTCTAAAGCCGGATAGATCCAACTATCTAGCGGGACATACGGCGTGCCCAGATTCTGTGGCCCCGAAGATTCCCACGCCCGCGCAAGCGCAGTGAACGATTGCCACTCCCCTCCGCCCAGTTCCGGATCGTGGCGCCGACTGTATATGTCCTGAGAAATCATTTGGCCCATCATGCTGCCCACGAACACATCGGACGGGAAATGCTGCTTCCCCTTGATGCGTTCATAGCTGACGAATGAAGCGAGTCCGTACGCCAAAATTTTGGGTATGGGTCCCGGATATTCGTGTGCGATTACTCCCGCCACCGCCCACGCCGCCGCCGCATGCTCTGACGGAAACGATGTTCCTCCGCTAAAAAACGGGCCGGTGCCATCACCCTGATAGGGCCGCTCTCTCTGCGTCGTGTATTTCAACGCCTCCACCGCAACCAGGCTGTTGATCGCCGCCTCACCCGCAAGAAACCCGGTTTCTCGCCAATGCTCGCGGTGCGAAGGGTAGCTCAACAACCACATGGCTCCCGCGCCCCCAATCAGCGCGGCAACACCTGCGTCCGAACGCGTCTTGGCATTGCTCAACGTTTGCGGATTGTTCGACAGGTGCCTGCTGTAATCGCTGTCCGTGGTGAAAAGACCAGCGGTAAAACCAGCCGCGGGCACCAGCCAATCAGCATCGACAAACCGCAGCCGCACCGGACTTGTCCAAACTTGTTTCTGATCTTCCAAGAACGCCTTTCCTAAACCTTTGAAGCCCTGTTGTGAAACTGATGTCCAGTCTTGATCCGAGTTATTCGGATCTTCCGGCGTCTCTTTCTTATTCTTCTCTTCGTCCTTCTTGTTCTTCTCTTCGTCCTCCTTTTGGTTTTGCGCGGGTTGCGCGCCGCTCTGCGCCTCCGGTTCCTGTGGCTTCGCCGCACCCCTCGTGCCCTCGCCCAGACCAAGGCTTGCCACTGTCCCTATCCATGCAAGCGCCATCACCCTGACCCGAATTGTATCGTCCTCGCATCACGGGTGAATGTACGCAACCGCCAGCGCGGCCGACGCAGCCAATTGTCCTGCCTGGAAAAGGGTCTGCCAGTTACGAGATCCAATTTTCGGCGCCGCCTCCGGCACCACAATCGAGTCTCCGGGTTTCAGCGTCCCACCCAGTCGGATCACCCGACCACCAACCGGAACTATTATTTTTAGCCGACAGCACGGATCCGTCTCCCCGAATTACAAAGACCGCCTTCTTGTCCGCGAGTGGCGTCATCCCTCCCGCTTGACTCAAATACCATTTCGCACTTCGCCCGGGCTTGTAGCTGACGGCAGTGGGGTTGAACACCTGTCCGTTCACCATTACATAGTCCGCTTTCTTCGGAATCAGCAGCACGTCGCCATCGCGCACCGGCACGTCAGCCGGCGTATTTCGCCATGCGCTCATGTCCGACTGGAATGCGCACGACCACTCGGCCGATCGGAGGATTTGCTTGAAGCTGCTGTATAGTTGTCTCCGTTTGCGAAATCGCCGTGAGTTTCGCATTCTTCTGATCGACATCCGCCTCAGGCAGCGCCTTCAGATTCGTCTCCTCCTGCTTCAACCGCCGTATCATTTCCATTCGCGCGTTCAGTTCGATCTCTCGAACTTCACGCCTCATCAGTACCGCGCCGTACGGGTACGCCTGCGGCCCAAACCCGCCAGCACGCTCAAGCACGGAGCTTAACTTTTCGCCGGGCCGGATTCCGTAAGCTCCCGGATGTTTTACCTCGCCTTTCACGCTAATCGAGGAGCCGATATCATTCCAGTTGGGAAGCTGTCGTATCGTCAGTACATCGCCATTGCTAAGCGGCACATTTGCGGTTGGATCCCCTGCGAGTGCTTCGGCAATCGTGACCGATTGATGCTGCCCGGTAAGCTCTCCCTGGTTAGTCCCCTGGCTCGCCCACGCGTAGTGCGTCAGGTCAGCGGCGTGTGCGTCCGCACTCGGCTTCAATCCGCCTCCTATGCGGATCAAGTCAGCCACTGTCATGTTTGTTGTCAGCGGATACCGGCCAGGCTTGCCCACATCCCCTTGCACGTAAACGCTAGCCGGCTGAATTGAGTCCGGGCTTCGGTGAATTAGAAGGCGGTCCCGCGGTTGCAGCCAAATGTTGGCTGTCGGGTCACCCTCCAGCGCCAGATTCAAGCTAACGCTGAAAATCTTCATCTTGCCATCGGGTAAATACCGGAACACCTGCGCATCGTCAATTTGCGCATCGGGCGCGATTCCTCCCGCCAGATGCACCGCATCACTTAGGTGAATCTGTCCGGCAGTTCTGTACGTTCCGGGTGCACGCACGTCGCCCCACACCGACACGGCTGGCGGATTCTCGAAATCAAACCGGCTAAAAATTCGCACCGTATCCATCGCATGCAGAACCGGCGCTTGCGCCGGATTTGTCAGCGCATTCGGTCAGATCAAAACTCTCCACCGTTGGGTGAAAATCAGGCGCGTTCAGGCGAATAATTTCCGCGTATTGCCCCGCCGGTTCCGGCAACAGATCCTTGTACGACGTAATTACATCGGTCACGCGCATGCCCTGGCGATACGAATACCGCCCCGGCCGGATTACGTGCCCTTCCACGTACACAGCATCCTGGTTGTACGGCGCGATCGGAAACACCCGGATGCGATCGCCATCATGAATCTCGAATGCTTCCAGTTTCTTCGTGACCTCGGAATCGCTGTCAACCTCGGGAATGTCCAGGCTCATCATCGTCTGGCTCTGATGCGCCACCAGTCGTTGCACTTCAACGTGGCGCAGCGTGGCTGTCGGAAGCAGTCCGCCCGCCAATTCCAAAACGGACGCGAGATTTTTCTCGTCTTTTAATTCATAGATCGCCGGACGCCGCACCATTCCTTCCACAGTGACCTGCGGCCCAACGGGCGGCACCAGCACGCTGTCGCCGTTCTCAAGCTGCTGTAGTCCCGATTTCACCCCATGCAATAAGAGATCGTACAAATCGACAACTTGCACCAGTTGATTTCCGCGATAGTGCTTCACAATCCGCAGCGATCCTTTTGGCGTTGGCCCGCCAGCGACAAACAACGCGTTCAACGGCGTCGAAAGCGAGCTGATGTCGTACGCCCCTGGATTTGCGATGTCTCCGACTTCATACACGCGAATCGTGCGCAACCGTGTGAGCGACACTTCCGCAGACACCTGGCGGAACTGCGTCCGCAGCGTTTGCTGCAAATTCGCCTGAACCTCAGCGAGACTCTTGCCGCTCACCAACAACGGCCCAACCTCCGGCAAGCTCACGCGCCCTTCACGATCCACCACGCGATAAATCCGCTGGCTCACCCCGCCCCACAAATCAATCGAGAGGCCATCCCCTGGCCCCACGACGTAGTCCGGCCCCGCAGGAACATCCATCGGAATCAATTGCGAATCGCGCGTCCCGTTCTCAAATACCTCGGCGCCGAATCGTTTTGGCACCGCGGGACGCGGTATCGCTTGTACATACATATCGTAAAGGGATGGAATGTCGTTGTAAGGGCTCGCGGCTCGAACTAACTCAGGCGCCGAAGGCTGCGGTTTCGGCTGATACCGCCGGTCAAATGGCTGTCCTGGTCGAGTATGGTGACGTACTACCCGTTCGCTGACGGATTCACATCGCGCCGGTTCGAACGATTCAAATCCGTCGCGTTTCCACTTGGCCTGTTCGACCCGACCCCATAGACCGCGAACGAATCCACAATATTCCGGTTCTCAGGATTCGCCACGAGCTTGCAAGCCGCCGGACTGGCCGTCCGTGTCTCTATTTCCGCGAAGCGACGAGCCACCCGTCAAGCTGGAAGTCCCGCCCTCCAGGGTGATAGCGTCGAATCCAATCCGCTTCCCAGCGGCAGCTCCGGAAAGCCACCATCACCCTGATCCACCCCTTGTCCGAACTGATCCAACTGCGCCCGCAGAACTTGGTCATTTCGAGGAGAATTTTGAGGACTCGATCCTCCAGGCCCCATCTGCGTCGGCGGATTCCCTTGCTCAAATTCCGGCTCGCGCTGCTGCCCCGGGTTCTGCTCTTCATTTGTGCCCTGGCGTTCGGCGCACTGTGGGTCCAGCGCGTTGCAATTCACTGTACTCTGCTGCCCGGTGCGCGCCCGTCGCAGCCGCATCCGCTCTTGCTCTTCCTCTTGTTCATTCTGCGCGATCAACTTCGCGCGTTCTTTCACCAGCAGCTCCTGCTCTTTTCCCGCCGCCGAATCTGGATTGAGTTGCGGAACCAGATACCCATACCGCTGCACCAGCTGCGTCGCAACCGACCGGAATTGCACGTCCGTCTGCAACCGATCAAAAATCGCATCGTCCGTCAGATCCGCCTCGCTGATGATTTGCCCCTGCGACGTCGCATCCTTCGCAACCCATCGCTTCAACTCCACCATCAGACCCGGTGTCTTTAACCAAAATCGTTTTGATTTCCGCCGCAGACGCCGCCACTCGGCTCAAATTCTCTCTTCCCAGTTCCGAGCTGGGCATCACTGGCCGCTGACGATCTTGCGCCTCTTGCGCGCGCACCGCCGTCCCGCAAAGAAACATCACCGCAAGGACACAAAAGTTAAGCTTTAATGTTCGCATTTCGGAAGTCACTCGATTTCGTCCACCCTGCCTTTTCATCTTTGTTCGCCGCAATCCTCGCGCGTCCCAAATTCCGCGCACTAAACACGCTCCCCGGCGCCCGCCGGAGTAATGTTGCGCACTGCGTTCAGAATCCCTTGCTCGGATGGCTCGATCTGGCTGGAATGAATGTCGAACGACGCCCAGTAGAAAACACTGCAATTCTGCTGCGACGCAACCGCGATGATCCGCAGTCCTGGCTGGTCTCGCAGCAGCGTATCGCAGATGTCAGGTCTCTTCGCCGGCTCATCCAGGGCGATCACCAAAACGTCCGGCGACGTCTGACGCACTCGCTGGCGAATTTCCGCCTCGTCGGATACTTCCCCAACTATCTCGATGCCGGGTTCATCTGACAGGGTTGCCAGAATCAGCTCACGCATCAACTTCGGCCGGTTGGCCACCAGAATGCGAATCGACCTGCCCATATCGTTGACTCCTCGTACGGCTAAGTATTGGCGAATGAGCGAGAAAGAGAAGACTCAAAGAAGGCCTGTTGTGCTTGCCAACCTACCATTGGGCTCAGGCATCACAAATGGGCAGCGCGCAGTACCGAAAAGTACCAAGAATTTCCCAAGGCTGGACGAGCGAGCACTACGTGACCCTTGAGACATTTCGTCTCCGCAAATCCGTTGACGCTCATCTAGCTGCCAATTAACTTTGCCGCAACAACTTTTTGAGGGATACTAAGCAGAGATTCAAATGTATACTCCTTACAGGTCCCGAAATATAACTAGGTCATATTCAAGGAGTTGAAGCCGGCGGAGAAGACTCCCATTCATTATGAAGAGGGCTCTGAGGGCTCCGAATGACACAAATTAACGATAAGCAGTCGTCGTCATCGACGAACGTCTTTGTTGTCGCCGAAAATCGTCTCCTCCGGGAATCGCTTGTTCGCCTGTTCCGCAAGCGCGGTGATTTGAGCATCGTCGGGGAAGCTTCTTACTCCGAATCCACGCCAGAATGCATCGCCTCCGCTCAAGCCGACTTGCTGCTCCTGGATTGCCTGAGCCCCAACCACAAGTCCGACGATCTCATCTGCGACCTCCGCGAATCGGTTCCCGCATATCCGCGTCGTTCTCTTTGGAATGGATGAGGACGCCGACATCTTCTTGCAAGCGGTAAGGCTAGGAGTGCACGGCTACGTGCTCAAAAGCGCCTCGGCCTCTGAACTCGTTGACGCCGTCCGCGGCGTTGCCCAGGGCGAAGCCGTCTGTCCCACAAAATTCTGCAAGGTCTTGTTCCAGGCTTTGGCCAGCGAGGCCAATCAACAAGCCGCCATCGCCGAACAGCGCGCTGGCATGCGCTTCGAACTGACCCAGCGCCAGCGCCAACTCATGTCCCTGGTCGCCATGGGCCTGAGCAACAAAGAAATCGCCGCGAACCTCAATCTTTCCGAATTCACCGTGAAAAATCACATCTACCGTGTCATGAAGCAGGTCGACGCACAGAATCGCCACGAAGCCTGTCATCTGATCCGCGCAGGCGAATCACACGAAGAAAACTGGCAGACCCTGCCTCTGCGCTGACGTACAAGCTCCCGCTTCGGTAAAACTCAACTGCGCGTCCGTTGCCACTTTCGCGCGGTCGATTTAACTTGCGCACCCATTGGGCCCCTTTCGGACGGTCCATTGCAATCTTCGCCGGCTCCGTTCGTTGTAGGGGCGGGCTTGCCCCGCCCGGCGTCAACCCCGGCACACCCCCAACCGCAAGGCAAGCTGTCGAAATTCACTTGGCAACATACGGCCGATTACCGCACTTTCGGAATCGCCCCAACTCGCTCACTCCAATGCTCCACAATATCGCGCACCACCCTGTCCCCCACGATCTCAGCAGCTTCCAAAGCAGGCAGGTAAGCCGAGTAATTCCCGAACACCATGCTCTTCAAGCTCTCCGCCGGCTCTGTTCCAGGCGGTTCCCGGTCATAGTTGCTCACCGTGCGCAGCACCAGCACCCGCTGCAGATCCACGCGCCCAGCACGACTCAAAAATGTCAGCGCCTGCAATGTGCCAGAATCCTCCATCGCCGCAACCATATAGTTCCCTTCCCCACCGGTGTAGTACTTCGTCCACGCGTTGGCCCACTCGTCCATTTTCGATCCATGCCAGAACGTACTCGCCGACATCGTATCGCCACGAGTGACGAACGGCGGCCGCATCGCATTAGGAAAACCCGCAAACCTCGCCCGCGAATTTCGCAGCGCATCCGAGTCCGCCAAAACCACGTCATGCGTCAGCTGAAACGCCCAACCCACAAGGCCCGCGTTCAACGTGTAAACCTCGCCTTCAAGATCAGTCCGCACCGGCAACTCGTAAGGCGTCCCTTTCCGCAACGGCACGTACCCGGTCGGCCAGCCCTCAGGAATCTGTCGCGCATCAATCTCAAACGCCAGATCGCCATCAATCACGTGATCCGCCCACACCGCCGACCCCAACGACACATCCGCCGGGTCCCCGCCGCCAATCCCCGCCACAATCCAATACGCCTTCGAAAGATCAAATCGCGGGTCCAAGCCCACCGCCATCACCGACGCAGCCGCTTTCGCCGTAGCCACCCCCGTGACCATCCCCAACACGCCATCCTTATTCATCCGCACATGGCGATATCCGGCCGGAAGCTCCAGCACCTGGTCCAAATGCTCTCGCTCGACCCACAACTGAAACTCCCCCGGTGCATCCCCGGTATCCTCGCCCCGCTCAAACGCAGCAATCACCACGACTTTAACCACAATAGGTTTGGGAATCGGCGCACTCTGCGCAGAAACCCAGCAGACAAAAAACAAACCCATGCACAAAGCCGCGAGCGCGAATCTCGCAGCCACAACGAACTCAGTCTGCCGGAATGTTTCAAATACCACGAACGTGGATTTCGATACACTCATCCGCTCGTCCGCGGAGTCGTTGGAGAACGGACAACGGAAATAGGAGGAAGGGGTCGGGCCGAAATGATTTTGACAATTACGCCGACACATTTGTCCGTACAGTAGAGTCTGAATTCTCCCTAGCTCTGCTCGCGATACGATCTCAAACACGTTAGCCCACGAGACCTTCGAATACAAAGGCCTTGCCGCCGAGGTTCAGGATGCGGACCGTCAACGGTGCGCTTCTTATTTCTGGTTCGCTCGCGACATGCTGCTCGCTCCGGTCGACCGGCCGTCAGTCGTAGAAGTTGGAAGCTTTCTTAGAGCGGCAGGTTTGGCCGCGCCGTAAGCCATCGCCAGCGCGGGCCGCGTCCAGACCACACCTGGATAAAGACTCGGAATGCGGAAGCCCCGATAGGCCAATATGCCCTTGACGGTCATTTGCCATACAAGTTCCGGAGTTTGAGCCGGCGTAACTTCCTGGATCGTTGAGGTATTCGGGGTGGACACATCTGCCGCGATATCGTATTCCGTGTCGCCATTATCCAACTGTCCCACACTTCCACAACATACAGAATAGGCGGGCGACAAGTTAATTTCGGAAAGCACCTGAACGCTCTTGTCGTACTCGTTTACTTGAAAGACTGGCACGCTGCTGTAGCAGCTAGGAACCCCGGGGGTCCCACACAAAGTGTTGTTGGCGTCCACGTAACGAACCGTCCCGTTGTTGAAGAGCAATAACGGAAAGATTCCGGCGCTAGGACCCAGGAAAACCGGGTAGTGCTGTCCATAGTTCCACTCGATGGGGCTGACTCCGGCGGGCAACGCAAAATCGCCCTCTGGGCCCAGGTGCCAGAGCACGCTGCCGTCCCCTGCACCGTCCGCGTAGTTAATTTTGATGACCCAATTCTGATTGCGCATCGAAAGAATTAGGTTCCCGTCATCGGGCGAATACACCAAGGCGTTGGCATGGGTCCAATCGGCCGTGCCTTCGGGAGCATGGGACAACGAAAGGTGATCGAAGGCGTTCCATACCCAAACCGGTCCTTGCTGAGGATCCCAATCGACGATAATGTCGGCGAGCACTAAGCCGGGTGGGGGCTGACCCGCAACGGTCTTGTTGAAGTTGACCAGGAAGAGGTAATGGCCATTTGGAAGCTTCAGCATATCGTGATGAATGTTCACAAGAGTGGGTACTGTTAAGCCGATCGCAGCAAGGCTACTTTGCACTTGGGCGAGGGGCAGTGCAAATATCGTATTGCCCGCAAGATCGGTCTCGCGTAGCTCCCCACCCGTGCCGATCAACATGTTTCCATTCGGAAGGGGCTTCAGTGGAAAAGCGGCGTACGGCAGATTTGGATAGTACCAGATGATATTTCCCTCTAGATCGGTGACCACGGCGGTTTGGATGGTATTGTTCGGGTCGAGGCTATAGAGGTTCAACATTTCGACACCCGAAGCCGGATTTGCACCTGCAGTTTGTTGGACTGTGATGTCAGGTAAGACACCAGGGGAAATAGCGCCCGTTGTGAACTCTTTGTCTGCGTCGACTACGATTTCTCCACCATCGAGATGAATAATTGCCTGCATGTGGTACGTACTGCTCGCACGCATTCCGGCTACCTCCAAGCCCACGTCGCCGCCTCCTATCGGAGCCGGCTGAGCCCAGGTGGTGAGGCCATATTGTGTTGTGGCGCCAAATTTGACCTGGACGGTTGCGCCCTGCGGAGCGGTGAAAGTATAAAGAGCGACCAGCGGGTTGGCGGTTCCGGCGACGGTGCCCGCTTTGAAGTTGGTGGGATTGAAGAAAGAGATTTGAGCGGGCGCGGAGGGAGCGGCCTGTGAGGTGGCCGCGGCGGTAATTTGCACTGAGCCTGGCGCTCCCGTTGTCGGCGCAATGTAAAGGCCAGAAGAGTTGATCGTTCCGGTTGCAGCCGAACCGCCAACTGCGTTATTAACCATCCAGGATGTCGGCGAAATACTCGCTCCCCTCTGCGATGCGCTGAATTGCAAGGTCTGCCCAGGCATCAGGAGAGCGGAGGATGGCGTTACGACGACCGCCGAAGCCCCGGACGTTTGCGTATCGCTGGAACCAGAACCGCCACCGCCACAAGCCGTCACAAGGAGAGCTACTAACACCAAAAAAATGCCGAATGAAGAAGATAGCGCTGCAGAACGGTCCACTCGAAGCCTCCAGATAGATAGACCACCTCCTCCGCACATTCCTAGCGGCAACACACGGTCGACAAAGCTCCTGTGCCCTATTCCCGACGATCAACGAAAGAGTTCCCTGCGATTCCCTAACGGATGTTGGAAGGGAGACGCTCACGATCCGTGCGTTGCGCCAGCGCTCCCTCATCACGAGCATTTTTGAAGCCTTCGGAATGAAGGCTCAAGTGAGCGAGGCCGGACGTATCGCTTCGCGCCTTATTCAGCAGATGGGAGGGGTGCAAGGATGCCGAGTTTTTAAGATCGCCGGAGTGCGTGCGCTGATCGAAAGATATAAGCCATTCCAGGCGTTCACACGCGGCGACGCGACGCAGATCATCGGCGAGGTCGATCCCAATACCGGTGTGCCGAACTTCGGTCGTTACGAGTCGCTTTTCATCGAGCCTCGCGAAGGGCCGAGGCTGAAGCCACGTCAGGTGTTCGATTATTTGGTCAAGAAAAACGTCTTCCGCGTCGGGCTGAACTTTACATGCCCGAATTGCGAACTAGGGTTCTGGACGCACCTCGACAACTTGGGGACCGAGATCACCTGCGAATATTGCGGGCAGCGATCCAACGCGACATCTCAGTTGAAGGACGGCGCCTGGTCGTACCGGCGCTCAGGTTTGTTCGGACGCGAGGATCACCAGCAAGGCGCGATTCCGGTAGCCCTGACACTTCAACAGCTCGATACGGTTCTGAGCTCGGAGACGGTGTTTGTGACGTCGATGACCATCGAGTCTTCGACCGGTTCGTTCGAAGCCTGCGAGACAGACCTCGCGGTGGTTTCTGAGCGATGCTTCTACGAAGATCGACTTGGGGCCGCAATCGGTGAATGTAAGGGACACGGCGAGATCACCGAGGAGGACGTCAGAAAGCTAAGTCAGGTTGCAAATGCATTCCCGACAGATCGCATCGCAGCGTACATCATTTTTTCCAAGACCGCGCCGTTCACGGCCGACGAAATTGCGCGATGCCGCGCCGCACAGCCGGCGGGACGTAGGAGGGTGATCCTGCTTTCGAACCGCGAGCTTGATCCCTACTTCGTCTATGAATGGGCGGCGAAGGAATTCCTGATCGACTCCACCGCGATCTCTCTCGAGGACCTCGCCAATACAACGCACGCGTTGTACTTCGATCCGAAGCCTAAGCCGCAATCCTGACGATCCCGAAAAGTTTTGCGTGAAGCGAGCGTTTCGTTCGAGAATGCCGGCATGGACGATTTGGAGGCGCTCACGCTGACGCTGCTTGATGACGGAGCTCGCGCCCACCCTTTGAAGGCCGATCCCACGGTCGAAATCCAGGGCCATGAAATTGCTTGATTAGTCCGTGAGGAAGCCGATGTCCCCCGTTTCGCAGACCCCTGATCAAAATATCCCATCAGAAAGGTCACGGCGCTTTTCAATGGGTAGCACTGCTGAGTGTAGCCTTGGCCCTCATAACCGCCCTCTGGTAGTAGCTAAATTACTTCCACATTTACGCAGTGGCTTGCCTCCGCATTTCCCGCAGCCGTATTGAGAGGCCTAGATCATTTTCGTTCCTCCGCGCGTCGAATCTACCGGTTCGATTTGCGGGGCCTTAAGCGGACACTGCTCGCCTGACTGCCCTTACACTATCCCGATGGCCAGAGCCATGGGTTCAAGACTCCGCTCCCTCCCAACGCGAGACGCCGCCTTCATCGAACCAATGGAGTGTCTCGCGGTGGCGAGGCTGCCCGACGACGCGCAATGGGTTTGGAGATCAAGCTTGATGGGTACCGTGCGATCGCGGTGAGGTCTGGTAGCACCGTCGCCCTCTTCTCGCGCAACAAGAAGTCCCTCAGCAAGAAGTTTCCTTACATCGTCGAGGCGCTGGCTGACCTGCCCGCTGGAGCTGTCGTAGACGGAGAGCTGGTCGCACTCGACGACCGCGGGCGCCCCGACTTCAATCTCTTGCAGAACTTCCGTGGCGCAACCTCGAGGATCCACTACTACATCTTCGACCTGTTGTGCTGCGAGGGCCGCGACCTTACGCGTCTTCCCCTCGTCGAACGTCGCGCATTGCTGAAGTCCCTCGTGACGATCCGTGACAAGAGGATCCGGATTTGGGACTACATCGAGGCTGGGGCGGGCGAGGTTCTAGCGGCCGTCCGCAAGCAGCACTTTGAGGGCATTGTCGGAAAGGGAAGGGACGGTATCTACGAGCCCGGGAAACGCAGCGGCGCTTGGATCAAACATCGGGTGAATCGCGGTCAGGAGTTTGTCATCGGTGGATATTTCCCCGGCCCACACGGTATCGACTCCCTGATCGTCGGTTACTATGACGGAAACCAGCTGATGTACGTGGCGAGGACGAGGAATGGATTCGTGCCGGCCTCCCGACGACAAGTGTTCTCGAAGCTGAAGCAGCTTGTGACGCCGACGTGCCCATTCGTCAATCTCCCTGAGACGCACCGATCACGATTCGGCGAAGAACTGAGTGCCGAGAAGATGAAGAAGGCAGTGTGGCTGAGGCCCGAGGCGGTCGCGCAGATTGAGTTCCTCGAAAGGACTGACGCGGACAGGCTGCGGCACTCCAAGTTCATCGGACTTCGCGAGGACAAGGACCCTCGCATCATCGTGTAGGAGCACTCAGGCGAAAGCTGAGGGCGCATACATCAAAGGACGAGTCGAAAGGGCGTTTGTCGTATAGTGAGCGCTCGGAGGCGTTATGGGGCGCGTTATTCCGGATGAGATTCTCGAAAAGCAGAAAGCATGGAAGCGACGGGCTTCGAGATGGAGTTTTGCTAACACCACGATGGGCATCACCGTGGTGTTGTTGACCACCTTGATCGCGGCTAATGCGAGATCGAATTTCGTCTCACCTGAAACCATCATCGCTTGCGCGATGTCGGCCGCCGGGCTAGCTTTCCTGCTGACCACACTGAACGCGGGATTGAAAGCAAAAGGATTTGCGGTAGCCGCACGTGAGCTTGAGGCTGCTATTGCTCGATACCGATTCGACGACGAGCTTCCCGAAAAGTATCTGGCTCAAGCTGAGGTGCGGGGCATCGAAATTCTGAACACGTTCGATTCGAAGAAATCTGGCAGCTAGTTTGAATGATTGCGGTTGACATTGACATCATCGAGAGGTAGCGTCTGCGTCAACTACTCCACGGAGGAAGCCCATGAAGGCACGCCATGTGAAGGCCCTGAGTCTAATAACCGTCATTGTTGCAGCGACCCAAATCGGATGCCATCGAGATGCGAAAGTCGTTAATTTTGCTGCCAAGAAGGACAGAGTTGTCACAATTTCACCCGTAACGACGGGTGTATCAAACCCCTGCGAAGTTGATTTCCCAGTGACGCTCTTGAGAGCTTCAAAGAAACATACGATGGCGTGGGCAGCCGAAGACTATGACTACTGGGTTGTATTCACTAACAACAATCCTTTCGGGACCTACAACACGATCAAGGTCCCCAAGGATTCGGAAACAAACCCTTACCCCATCACGATAGATCCAGCGAGTCTTCCTATATACTATACGTACGCAATATACGATTTCGATCCGGGTCTCAAACCTGATCCGAACAAGGCTTGTAAGCAGGCTGCTGACGACCGCGACACTGGCTTGAATGTTAAAAAATAGCTTTAGCGGCGTCCGACTAATGCTTTGAATCGCGGGTCTGCGTGCAGATGGTCGAAATCCGGGGTGTCCTCGATAGATTGCACCGAATATCCTAATGAGGTTGCTTTAGTCAGCGACGCCAGGCACCTCCCGTAGTCACCTAGCTGATTGTAGACAATTGCTGCTCGTAGCCTCACCTCCCCGTCCTCCGGTGCCAATGCCAGAGCTTTCTCAATCTGATCGACTGCTTCGTGTGGGTGGCCGCTCATTGCGTTGTAATCCGCCAGGAAAGCCAACACGATCGCGTCCCTAGCAGCCTGTGGTGAAAATCGATTGGTAACCTGAAGTAACTTCCCTGCCTCGGAAATCTCTGTAGAATGCGGAACAGATTTGAGGAGAACTGCTGATGGGCATGGGAACGCGGCGGCGAAGACAGCGACAAGAGCAGATGTGGATCGCACAGCAGGAACTAGCGAAGGGGCCGGCACATCCTTTTTACAAGCGGGTGAATGAATTGTTGGAAGAGAGGAAGTTTGACGAGTTTGCCGAGAGGGAGTGCGCGAAGTTTTACGCGGAAAACATTGGACGACCCTCTTTGGCGCCAGGGATCTATTTTCGTTTGTTGTTGGTGGGCTATTTTGAGGGCCTCGATTCCGAGCGGGGCATCGCCTGGCGGGTGGCGGATTCGTTGGGCCTACGGAGATTTCTGGGAATCGGCATCGACGAGCCCACCCCGGATCATTCGACCATTTCACGGACACGGCGGCTGATCGATGTAGAGACGCACCACAAAGTGTTCTTCTGGATTTTGGAAGTGCTGCGAGAGCAGGGGCTGGTGAAGGGCAAGACGGTGGGGATCGACGCGACCACGCTGGAGGCCAACGCGGCGATGCGTTCGATCGTGCGGCGCGATACGGGTGAGAGTTACGAGGAATTTTTGCAGGGCTTGGCCAAGGAATCGGGAATCGCGACGCCCACGCGGGAAGACCTAGCGCGAGTGGATCGCACGCGGAAGAACAAGGCCAGCAACGAAGATTGGGTGAATCCGCATGATGGCGATGCGCGCATCGCCAAGATGAAAGATGGGCGAACGCATCTCGCACACAAAGCCGAGCATGCCGTGGATCTGAAGACCGGTGCGGTGTTGGCGGTGACGCTGCAGGAAGCCGATTCGGGGGACACCACCACGGTGGTCGAGACTCTAGCGCAGGCCGGTGAGAACGTCGCGGAGTTGATTGGGACAGAAGAACCGAGCCAGAAACCGCAAGTGCATCTGAAGGGCATCGAAGAAGTGGTGGCCGACAAGGGCTACCACAGTGGAGCGGTGGTAGCGAATCTGCAGGGTGCGGAAGTGCGGGCTTACATTTCGGAGAAGAAGCAGCCCGGGCAACGGCATTGGGAAGGCAAAGCCCAGGAACAGCAAGCGGTCTATGCCAATCGGCGGCGAGTGAAGGGAGCCTATGGTCAAGGCCTGCTGCGGAAGAGGGGCGAGTTGATCGAGCGGAACTTCGCGCACTGCTACGATACGGGCGGAATGAGACGAACGCATCTACGAGGACACCGAAACATTCTCAAGCGACTGCTGATTCACGTTGGGGCATTCAATCTGAGTCTAATTTTTCGCTCGCTCTTGGGCTCGGTACTCCACGGGAGCTGAGAAATCGTCAGTCCTCGTTTCTTTGTGTGCTGCTTTTTCTGTTCCGTCGCCCTTCCGTGGCCTCGAGTCCCAGAAAACCTTGTGTTTCATCACCACCATTCGATCGGCGGAAAAATCATCGCTATCTCAGATACAGACTTCGCCACTCAGCAAAATGCGATTCCGCCACGGACTGCTAGGGTTCACTTCTAGTTTTTTGGCGGCTCGATCAATTCCTTTCTGGTACGCGGTCACGGATTGCGGATGTTGCCCGCTCCAGAAAAGCGAATCCCCTAGGTTTCCCCACAACAACCAATCGCTATCGTCAAGATTCAGGCCGTGCTGAAAAGCAATCGCCGCGTCTGGGAACCGACGCAACTGAAAGTAGGCGTTCCCGAGGTTGTTGAATGCCTCTAGGTTCGGCCGAATCTCAATTGATTTGTTAAGAGAATCAACAGCCTCGGCGTATTTTCCCTGAGCCACGTACATCGCGCCTAGATTTGAATATCCCCGATAGTTAAGTGGAGCTAGTTCGATCACTTTTCTGAATTGATTTACGGCATCGCCGTAGCGCCCTCGATCGTAGTAGAACGTTCCAAGCCAGCTGTATACACCCCAATAGTTCGGCCGCAACGAAATAGCTTTCTCGTACGTCGCTTCAGCCGCGACGGGATTCCCCAATTTCACATAGGCCTCCGCCAAGCCACCAAGGGCCTCTTCACTACTGGGATCGCTTTGCACTGCGCGCTGAAACTCCCGGACAGCCAACTCGTATTTGCCAGTCGAGTTGTATACGCCGCCTAGGCAGGTGCGACCTTCAGCAGTTTCTCGCAGTGTGAGTGACTTCTGGCAGTTTCTCAACGCCTGGTTCACCCAGTCGCTGCCCCGGTTGATTTGCTGATATCCGAAGAGGTAAGCCTCACCGAGCGCAGCATATGTGTTGGAATATTTCGGATCCAACACTGCGGCGTTGCTCAACTCCGCAACTGCAAGCTCGATGTTTTCGGGCTTCTGATACTCCGTTAGATAACCTCGACCTCGCAGATAGCTTGCGTAGGCTTCGGGATTGTTCTGGGGTATCACTATCGAAGAAGCTTTGGTCCGTATGCCGCCTTCGGCCGCGAGTAGCGAGCTAATCTCATTCGCCACCTGATCCTCTAGTCCGAACGCGTCCTTAACATCGGCGGTGATGGTACGTGCACTTAGTTGCCGATGCGACTTGGAATCCACGAGTGAACAGTTAACTCTAATCTCGTCGCCTACCCTATGGGCACTCCCTTCCATCACTAAATCGGATCCGAAGTCTCTCCAGGCTTGCTCAGTAGTCGTTACCCCCTGCTCCCTCACCTCGCGAGCCGAAACGACTTGCAAATTTTGGCCACCTGTTTGAGCCAGCTTGGAAGTCAGCGTTTCGGTCAGCCCCACGATTAGGGCATTTGTTTTTTCGTCCTGTCCGGTGGAATCAAATGGAAGTACGACCAAGAGCTTATATCCTCTCAAATTGGGACTAGCCCATCCCTGGCGTAAACGATAGCCTCCATACGCACAGCCAAGAGTGACGACCGCGATAGCAAGCCAGCCAGCCCATGCCATTCGTCTTTTCGCAGGCGTGAAACCCTTGATCGCAGGATTTGTGCCACTTGCTGGTAGCAGTCGCATCAGGTCGACACCTAGCTCGCCCGCCGACTGGTAACGACGCTCTGCGATCCTTATCCAGCGCCTTCAAGATCACAGCATCCAACGATGGCGTTATCTGCCGATTCAGTATGCTGGGAGCCGGTGGGACCGCGTGTTGTATCGCATCAATCAGTTTCAAGCTCGATGCTATTGGGAAGGGGCGGTGATTGGTCGCCAGCTCATATAGGACTGCACCGGCACCCCAAATATCCGTTCGCTGGTCAGCGTCTTCACCGCGGACCTGCTCAGGTGCCATGTACGGCAGCGTTCCCGCCGCATTCTGTGGTTCGAGGCTCAGTGTCTTGGCGAGGTCGGTGACTGGCTCGTGGCAGCATGCCAAGCCGAAGTCGAGGATCTTTAGTTCACCATCGGTCGACAAGCGCAAGTTTGACGGTTTCAAATCGCGATGGATGATGTGCTCGCGGTGCGCCGCCGCGAGTCCCTTGGCCAGCTGCATTCCCAATTGGATCACGACTTTCTGCGGGAACGCTCCGTTTGACAGTTTGGCTTCCAAAGTCGTCCCACCGACGTACTCTGTCACTAAGTAGTCGATTTCGTCGTGCCTCCCGTAATCAAAGGCCATCGCCACGTTGGGATGATTTAACTTCGCCAGGACCCGGGCCTCATGGCGAAATTGCTTTCTTGCGTTTTCGGTGAGAAAGGTTCCCGCCGGCAAAATCTTCACTGCTACGTCGCGATCAAGTTGCTCGTCACGTGCCCGGAACACGATTCCCATGCCGCCGTGACCGACTTGTTCAAGTAGGCGGTAGTGACCGAGGACGGTTCCTGTTACTGGAAACTGCACATCCATGCGCCGGATGGTATGTCTGTCCCCCGGCGCAGTCAATTGTCGCGGACGTTCCTGGAGGTACTAAAAAGTGTCTAGTAGAACAGTTGTTTCTGGCGGACGCGAGATTGTCTCAACGGGACGCTGATTCGACGGGAGTTGCGGGGAGCGGTTTGAAGGGTTTTTTGGCGTACGCAATAGCGGTTCGTCGGACCGTACCCTCCCCTAGTCCGAGTTGCTCGCCGATCTTCGCCCTCGACAGTCCTTGCGAGCGTAATGCCGCAATCCTCGCGGCGTCCACGACGACGCGCGGGCGCCCGAGTGTTGTTCCCTTCGACCGCGCGGCAGCGATACCCGACTTCACGCGATCCCGAATCAGCTCGCGTTCAAACTCCGCGATGCTCGCGAATATCCCAAACACAAGCCGTCCGTTGGGTGTGCTGGTAGTCCGGTAACCCGACGCAATATAAAAGGGCGCCCCTTTGGGAGTAGGGTTTTGAGTATTCGCCTCGAACCCCTCCAGAAAGGAACACCCTGTTTATGACCAGCACTAAATATATCGGCATGGATGTGCACAAGGAAAGTATTTCGATTGCGGTCAGGAATGACGCTGGAAAGATCGTGATGGAATGCGTGATCGAGACCAAAGCGAGCGTGATCCTGGACTTTATCCACGGGCTTCGTGGAGAGTTGCAGGTCACCTTTGAAGAAGGAACCTGGGCCACCTGGTTGTACGACCTGCTGAAGCCGCATGTAACGAAACTCGTGGTGTGCGATCCGCGGAATAATAGCCGACAGGGGAACAAGAATGACCGGATCGATGCACGCGAGCTGGCCGACCGGCGGGGAGCGACGGGGCTGGTACACGACGATTGAGCATTCCCACGATTCCAATCAGGAGGACTAGCGCGGCTACGGCGAGCAATCCGAAGAGCAAATGCTTCCGAGATTTGGCGCGCCGAAAAAGGCCGACCCTTTGTCGTTGACTGGGGGTCTGACTAGCGTATTTGACTTCCTGTGCTCCAACCTTCCCCGCACGGGTAACAGGAGCGGGCTGCGGGCGTGCAACAACAAGAATTTCGCCGCAGATCACACACTTAATCTGCCGACCCATGTGAGCGTCGTCTGCAAAGTAGGTCTCACCACAGTGATGGAGGGTAATCAAGCTGAACGCCCTCGGAAGATTATTGCCGTCGCATTCTTGCGGGGGACATTCAAGGCTTCCGGTCTGCAAGTTTTTTCCGTGAAAGAGAATCGGCTCGTTGCCCCCGCCTTCTGACGAATATCCGATAGCTCGCCGCAACCAATGCCGGTAGACCGACAAAACCTATTGCGAGAGGCATCAGGAATTCTCCCGGCGTGCTGCGCGAAGTGTGGGGAACGAACTCCAGCCAGTATGCAAACGCGACTAGAGCTAGTACAACCGCGGAAATAACGGTGAACGTTGTGCGGCCACTGACTTGTGGCGCTGGGCCCAATTCGTTCATTTGCTCTCGATGTTTTCGCGCGCCGGATCTGTAGCCTGAGACAAATCTTGAAAGTCCAGACATCGAGGTACTCCATTCAGAACCCCGGGGCAAACCAAGCGCAGTATACCCTCATAGGCAAGTATTTATGTAACGTATCCAAGCTTTGAGCGCAAGAAGCAGCGGCGGAAGCTGCGCACCTAAATTCCAAGTGTTTGGGTGAGATTGAAAGGGGAGAAAAACGTCCGTCCTTCGACGCAATCCTGGCACTTGCTAAGGCGCTAGAAGTATCCCCCGCAGCGTTCTTTCAATTCGACCACAATGAGACCGATGAGAAAACAATTCGCAAGAGGATTGAAGTCTTGCTACAGAAATGCTCCGCAGAGCAGATAAATGCTGCGGATCGAATTCTAAAGGCGCTCTTGGAACCCTAGCGCTCCCCGAGTATCGTTGACTAGATCACGGCAAAGAAGAATCTCCGGAAGGTCCCGTGATGGACAACGAATCAAAATGTCCGGTCAGTGGGAAGCGGAAGTACCCAAGCGAAGGTGAAGCGCTAGCGACAGCCGCACACCAGATCGCAACCGCCAATGCGCCCAAGGGACTTCGTGCCTATCGATGCTCCTGGTGTGACGCTTGGCATCTTACGAAAAATGCAGAAAGAACCGGGAAGGATCGTGGATAATCGCCTAAATCGTCCGTTAAGGCGACGGCTCCTATGCTTCGCCGCCCTGATCACCAGGCGGCAACATGCACGGATGCCACTGCTCATCCTCGGCGTGGGCATCACAGAACCACCTCCCACACGTCGTGCAGCGTACGGTCGCCGGGTAGGTGCAGGCCGCGTCGCCAGGCGAGACGCCCTAAGTCCGCGCGCTCATTTTCCTCTTGTTCCATCCACACGACACACCCCGCGTCGCCATTCTACTCGCCTGGGTCTGTTTGCCGGAAAAAGCACTTTTCCGGTTTGGGCCTTAACCAGGACTTGGCTCAGCAGCCCTCTGAAGCTAAGGGTACAGTCGGTGCACCATCATTAGTGGGCCGTGGCAGCGGCAGCTAACTCCTGAGAAGTGACTGGTTGGCCGGACATTTGTTCCTTCATCCTCTTTTTCATTTCCTGAGGCGTGGGTTGGGCAATGTGGGTTGCAACCATCCAAGCGTAGCCCTCGGGATCGACAACAGTTCCACAGCGGTCGCCCCAAAACATATCCATCACCGGTCCCTTGGGTACGGCCCCCAGCTTTACGGCCTTTGCAACCACCTTGTCTGCGTTCTCTGTCAGCAGATATAAACTCGCAGGCGAGGCTCCGATTGTTTTCGCACTGCGCGAGCCCATCTGCGGAACTTCCGGCCCCAACATTAATGTCGTACCCCGGAGCGTCAACTCGGCATGTATCGCCTTGCCGTCCGGGCCATTCATGATTCCCCGTTTAGCAAAGCCGAATGCCTTTTGGTAAAAGGCCGCTGCCGCCTTCACGTCGGTCACCGTTAGCATTGTCGTTACAGAGCAGTACAGCTTCTTATTTAGGGGATCTATTTTTCTGGGCATGACGCTCCTTTGGTGAGATGAGCCGCTCCAAGAAACTGTGGGGCGAGGAAAGCAACAGTACTTCACGAGAAAGGTCCGGTCAACTTGCGCGTCGCATTCTCGGGAAATATCGCGGCGGCGTTGCTAGCGGCCACTAGGACGTATTGCCGAATAATTAGACATTTGGGCTACTGGGACTCTACATGATTGGTCGGGTAGAGCAATGGCGCGTAGCGGGCTTCGAATGATGCCGACGTTTCCATTGCCCTCCCTAAAATTCCGTACGGCGGGTTTTCCCCAGTACGGCTTCAAGGCCGGTGTGTCAGACAGGGCCTGCCCGTTCGACGCAGCCTGCACATCGCTCGGTTTGCCTCCGCCCTTCGTGCTTCCCGCTGCACGCGTCGGATCCCCGTTCTGTGCCGGGGGACGTTGCGCGCTGAAGCACCTCCGTTCGAGCGGCCGCGGCCGCTCTACCCCAGGGGCCCTCGCTCCAGACCGGGTTGTGCTGTCCCGCTCCATCCTCACTTGCGGCCCCATCCGCCCCGCTCGCAGGCACATCCCGATTTCGCCGCTCCGCGGCTTATACGAAATGCCTTCGCTGTGCACACTGCGCCTAGGCGACCTCCGAGTGGTTCCACGCTTTCGCTGTCATTCCTTCCTGACATGCCACCCTCTACGACTCCGGGGAGATCGGAAACCGGTTGGTTCCAGTCATGCGGTCCCGACATAGGCCTTCGCCATGTTATGAGCGGCTCGGCTCTCCCGACTATCCTGCTATCCGCTTCACGCAGGGCCGACTTTTCGGAGCTTCACTGGTTCGCTTTTGCTGCGGCCTGTCAGGTTGCTCGCCCCCTGTGCAGATCTGACCAGAACTCTTCCGGCCACCGGGACTTTTACTTCCAGGCTTCCGACGAGTCGGTCACCCTTCTCGCCGCTGGATATAACTACGACAGTCACTGGACCGTTCTGTCGATGGGACTCTCACCCATTGGAGTGACAACTAGCGTTGCTGCACCATAAGAATGTCAGCTCCTCTCGACGCGAGCAGTCTTTGACAACGGAAGTCTAGCTCTGATTGAGCAAAGCCAAGTTGCCAATCCGGTGTGCTCACCCGTCGACTAAGGGCACGTCAAAGGGCTTAAATACCGGTCTGGCCCCCCTCGTCTGACGGAGAACATCAATGATCGCATTCAAATTGGAACTAAGGTGGATCGCGTTGGTTGGAATAATGTTCTGGACCGCGCCAGCCGGAGCACAGTTTCCCGAGAAGTTCACGAATTTGAAGGTGTTGCCGAAAGACATTTCGCGGCCTGAGTTGCAATCCACGATGCGAGGATTCGCATTCGCGCTAAACGTACGGTGTGAACACTGCCATATCGACAAAGCGGGCGGGAAGAAGTTCGAGATGGACTTCGCGGCGGACGATAAGGAAGCGAAGAAGACGGCACGCGTGATGCTGGAGATGGTCGCCGCGATCAATCGCGATTACATCACCAGAGTATCCAAGACGCAGCCGATTCAGATACAGTGCGTCACTTGTCATCACGGTTTGACGGAACCCCGGACGCTGAACAGTGTTCTGGCTGAAGCCGTGGAACAAAAAGGCATCGACTCCGCGGTGGCGCTGTACCACGATTTGCGACAGAGATACTACGGAAGCGGACAGTACGATTTCGGCGAAACTTCGCTGAATCAACTGAGCGAAGCACTGCTAGCGCAAAAGAAAAACAAGGAGGCGCTAGCGATCATGGAGATGAATTTCGACTCCAACCATCCGGATTCGCTCTGGTCTTACCATATGCTGGCGATGGCACATGAAGCGAACGGACAAATCGAGAGAGCCATAGCCGACTACCGTAAGGTGCTGGAACTGCATCCTGATGATGACTGGGCGAAGCAACAGATCGTCTCCCTGTCGAAGACGAAATGAAATCGGACTGTTTGTGAATGTGAATTCGTGGCTGCAAGCGTCGTCTGAGGCATAGTGCCTGGTAGTCGGGGTACCGACAAGTGGTTTTGAGGCGATTTCACCTGATTCGCTTAGAGGGGCCTCTTCGTTTGTAGTAGCTGTAGTAGCCGTAAGGATGCGGAGGTTACCCGCTTTGCAATGCGCACCCCTCCCCCTAGGACCTACTACACTTACTACGTGCGTCGCTACGGTTCGTTGACTTGCCCCAAGCTGCAACCTAAGATGAGCGCCAAATGGCGGAATCCCAATCACTCCTCGGGCAGACCGTCTCGCACTACCGCATCCTCGAAAAGCTCGGTGGCGGTGGCATGGGCGTTGTCTACAAGGCCGAGGACACCAAGCTCCACCGCTTCGTTGCCCTGAAATTTCTTCCTGACGGGTTCGTGCCAGACTCCCAAGCTCTGACTCGCTTCGACCGTGAGGCGCAGGCGGCTTCCGCCCTGAACCATCCCAATATTTGCACCATCCATGAAATCGGCGAACACAACGGTCAACCCTTCATAGCGATGGAGTATCTCAGCGGCGAAATGTTGAAGGACCGTATTTCTGACGGACCACTTTCGATTGACGGTGTGCTTGAATTGGGGATCGAGATTGCAGACGCGCTAGCCGCCGCGCACGACAAAGGAATCGTCCACCGCGACATCAAGCCTGCCAACATTTTTATTACCGAGCGAGGACACGTCAAGATTTTGGATTTCGGTCTTGCGAAGCTGGCCCCGGCGAGCGGTGCCGTGAATCTTTCGGCGACGCCCACAGTCAGCGAGTTAGAGCAGCTCACTCGACCGGGCACGGCGATTGGCACCGTCTCGTACATGTCCCCCGAGCAGGTGCGTGGCGAAGAGCTGGATGCGCGCACAGATTTGTTTTCATTTGGCGTGGTGTTGTACGAGATGGCGACTGGGGTGCTGCCTTTCCGCGGCGAAACCTCTGGCGTGATTACAGAAGCGATTCTGAATCGCGCACCAGTTGCGCCAGTGCGACTCAATCCCGACGTTGCTCCAAAGCTAGAAGAGGTTATCAACAAGGCGCTGGAGAAAGACAAGAAGTTGCGATACCAGAACGCTTCCGACATTCGCACGGATTTGCAACGCCTAAAGCGTGATTCCGATTCGGGTCGGGAAGACGTTGCAGCAGCCGAGGCCTCGGTGAAGCTCGCCGCGAGTCCCATTTGGTTTCGATGGCCGGTGGTCACTAGCGCAACAATACTGGCCATCGGTCTAGCCGTGGGCGGTTGGCTGTTTTTCTCCGGCAAGGCTCACGCGCTGACGGACAAAGACACCATCGTCCTCGCGGACTTTGGCAACTCCACTGGTGATCCCGTTTTCGATGGCACACTGCGGCAGGGTTTGGCGGTGCAACTCGAACAATCTCCTTTCTTAAGCGTTGTTCCTGAGGACCGAGTCCAGCAAACGCTGCAAATGATGAGCCAACCCGCCGATGCGCGCTTGACTCCGCAACTTGCGCGGGAAGTCTGTCAACGCACCGCCAGTGCGGCCGTGCTGCAAGGTTCCATCGCTGCTCTGGGGAACCAGTATGTCCTGGGACTACGAGCGGAGAACTGCCGCACAGGAAAAGTCCTTGATGACCAACTAGTCTAAGCCGCCAAAAAAGAAGATGTGTTGAATGCCTTGAGTCAAATGGCCAGCAAATTCAGAGCGCGAGTCGGTGAATCGCTGGCCACTGTCCAGCAGCATGACGTCCCGCTTGAAGAAGCCAGCACGTCTTCGCTGCAGGCTTTACAAGCCTACAGCATGGGCTGGGAACGTAACGCCACAGCCGGCGGCGATGCCGGTCTGCTTTTTTTCAAACGCGCAGTGGAGATCGACCCGAAATTTGCAATGGGCTATGCTGCACTCGGACTCTTTTATGGCTCAACTGGTGAGTCCAACCTCGCTACAGAGAACATTCGCAAAGCTTACGAATTGCGCGATCGTGCGAGTGACAGAGAGAAGTTTTTCATCACGGCCTACTATGACGGTCGCGGAACAGGAAACCAGGAAAAAGCGCAGCAGACGTGTGAAGCTTGGGCGCAGTCCTATCCGCGCGAAGTAATACCCCATCACTTCTTAACCGGCTTCATTTATCCCGTGCTCGGCAGATATGAAAGGGCCGTGGAAGAGGGTCGTAAGGGTATCGAGCTTGCTCCGGGCGCTTACGTTGGCTATTACCTCCTCGCCTACAACTTTGTTTACCTCGACCGCCTGGCAGAGGCGGAAGACATGCTTCGGAGGACCGCCGAACGAAAAATGGAAACTCCTTCGTTGTCGCATCTGCGATTCGATGTGGCCTTTTTGAAAGGCGACAGCGCAGGGATGCAACGGGAATTGGCTGCGGCGCAAGGAAAACCTGGCACAGAGGATTGGATTTCGGACCGACAGGCTTTTGCTCTGGCGTACACCGGTCACCTACAAGAGGCCAGAAGGTGGTCGCACCGGGCGAGCGATTTGGCACAACAGGCAGGACATCGCGAAAGGGCAGCTCTATTCAAAACCAGAGCCGCACTGTGGGAAGCCTTTTTCGGGAATGCACCTGTGGCAAAGCGGACGGCCAAGGATGCGCTTGCACTTGCCAAAAACCGGGAGGACAGGTATGGCGCGGCTCTCGCACTGGCTATGTCGGGCGATGCTTCCCAAGCTCAGTCCCTAGCCAATGATTTGGAAAGAGATTTCCCCGAGGACACTTCCATCCGATTCAATTACCTCCCGTCAGTTTACGCGTCTCTGGCGCTGGAACATGGCGATCCCGCAAAGGCGATTGAACTTCTCCAAGTTAACGTTCCATACGACTTAAGCTCGCCACGCAGCGCGACATTTGCATATTTCGGAGCCCTTTATCCGATTTACCTGCGCGGCCAAGCATACCTGGCTTTGCATCGCGGCGCCGAAGCCGCTCGGGAATTTCAAAAAATTGTGGATCACCGCGGAATCGTTATTGGCGACGCGTTCGGCGTGCTTGCGCATCTCGGCATGGCCCGCGCTTGCGCAATGCAAGGGGACACATCCAAGGCTCGCAAGAAGTACCAAGATTTCCTCACCCTCTGGAAAGACGCCGACCCCGACGTCCCCATACTGAAGCAGGCCAAAGCGGAGTACGCGAATTTACAGTAGCGCTCTTGACTGAACAGGCGGACCCACATTGCAACCCAAATCTTTCGGGAGTAGGCTCTTTTCAGCCTTACCCCAGCCTTTCCTCAACGAAATTCGTAAGGCACGGCCTCATCTCCAAAGACACCGGGAGGGGGAGAGCCCACATGCCCACGGACAACAAGGCCATCGTTCGCCGCCTCTACGAAGAAGTGTGGAATAAACGAAGGCTTGAAGTTGTGGACGAGCTGATCTCCCCAAGCCACGCACTCAATGATCCACTCGCGTCGGATTCGCAGGTTGGTCCAAAGTTGTACAAACAGCGGGTGGTCGAGTTCACGGCAAGCTTTCCTGACCTACGTTTCACGATTGAAGACATGATCGCCGAAAAGGGAAAGGTTGTTGTCTGCTGGACTATTTCCGGCACACACAAAGGGGAGTTCACGGATATTCCTGCCACCGGCAAGAAGGTATCCATCGAGGGAATCACGATTCACCACATCACAAATGGGAAGATTCTTGATTCGTACGCGCGATGGGACGCTCTGGGCTTGTTGCGGCAGCTCGGGGACGTTTCGCCTCTGAGACAGTCGATTGTGGCGGGGAGGTTCTCATGACCCTTAACACGACTACCAGCAACGTGGACGGGGTTTTTGTGGTCTATCTCAGCGGTGCCATCCGTTTTGGCGAAGAGTCGGCATCTCTGCGAAACCTGGTGAAAGACCTGTTGAGCAAATCCAGCCAAGTCGTGCTCGATCTCGGAGATGTCACTTATATAGATAGCGGCGGCCTGGGTACCTTGGTGGCTTTGTATGTGTCGGCTCGGAAAATCGGCGGGGACGTCAGGCTTGCCCGCGTCGGTCATCACCCCAAAGAGGTGCTTCAGATAACCAGGCTCTTGACACTGTTTGAGGTATTCGACAAGACTGAAAACGCGATCGCATCGTTCAAAAAAACCGCGGCTGCAACTTAGCACGCAGGAAACTACGGGTTGGGCCCGCCGTTTTGGGCACAATTCTATCGTGGTTTCGGCTCGGCGTTACCGATGCTGTGGGCTACGCGCGCTGCTATGGGTCCGTCCGCCTCCCACTCCTTAAAAATTCTGCGTATCACTTGGCGCTGCGAATGCGTTCGGCGGGAACTTCGACTTCGCTAACGCCACGGAAGGAGAACAAGAGTTTTACGAGGTACTTGGGCGGCTGTTCTGAAGTTTGTTTCACAATGTGAGCGATGACGTCGGTGACCGCGGCCTGGAACATCACACCCTCGGCTTGGAGGCCAGCAAGGTTCACCCGCACGACTTGGCCTGGTTGGAACATCTCAACGAGAATCCTACGCTGCCGGAGGTCAAACGCAAGCGCAGGGGGCGGACCTGCCGAGATGGGTTCTGATTTGTAGTAGGTGTAGGCTCGTCAGTTGGAGGAGCCTACGACAGTTATTACAGTAGCTAGCAGTCCGTGGCGGAATCGCATTTTGCTGAGTGGCGAAGTCTGTATCTGAGATAGCGATGATTTTTCCGCCGATCGAATGGTGGTGATGAAACACAATGTTTTCTGGGACTCGAGGCCACGGAAGGGCGACGGAACAGAAAAAGCAGCACACAAAGAAACGAGGACTGACGATTTCTCAGCTCCCGTGGAGTACCCGAGCCCAAGAGCGAGCGAAAAATTAGACTCAGATTGAATGCCCCAACGTGAATCAGCAGTCGCTTGAGAATGTTTCGGTGTCCTCGTAGATGCGTTCGTCTCATTCCGCCCGTATCGTAGCAGTGCGCGAAGTTCCGCTCGATCAACTCGCCCCTCTTCCGCAGCAGGCCTTGGCCATAGGCTCCCTTCACTCGCCGCCGATTGGCATAGACCGCTTGCTGTTCCTGGGCTTTGCCTTCCCAATGCCGTTGCCCGGGCTGCTTCTTCTCCGAAATGTAAGCCCGCACTTCCGCACCCTGCAGATTCGCTACCACCGCTCCACTGTGGTAGCCCTTGTCGGCCACCACTTCTTCGATGCCCTTCAGATGCACTTGCGGTTTCTGGCTCGGTTCTTCTGTCCCAATCAACTCCGCGACGTTCTCACCGGCCTGCGCTAGAGTCTCGACCACCGTGGTGGTGTCCCCCGAATCGGCTTCCTGCAGCGTCACCGCCAACACCGCACCGGTCTTCAGATCCACGGCATGCTCGGCTTTGTGTGCGAGATGCGTTCGCCCATCTTTCATCTTGGCGATGCGCGCATCGCCATCATGCGGATTCACCCAATCTTCGTTGCTGGCCTTGTTCTTCCGCGTGCGATCCACTCGCGCTAGGTCTTCCCGCGTGGGCGTCGCGATTCCCGATTCCTTGGCCAAGCCCTGCAAAAATTCCTCGTAACTCTCACCCGTATCGCGCCGCACGATCGAACGCATCGCCGCGTTGGCCTCCAGCGTGGTCGCGTCGATCCCCACCGTCTTGCCCTTCACCAGCCCCTGCTCTCGCAGCACTTCCAAAATCCAGAAGAACACTTTGTGGTGCGTCTCCACATCGATCAGCCGCCGTGTCCGTGAAATGGTCGAATGATCCGGTGTGGGCTCGTCTATGCCGATTCCCAGAAATCTCCGTAGGCCCAACGAATCCGCCACCCGCCAGGCGATTCCCCGCTCGGAATCGAGGCCCTCAAAATAGCCCACCAACAACAAACGAAAATAGATCCCTGGCGCCAAAGAGGGTCGTCCAATGCTTTCCGCGTAAAACTTCGCGCACTCCCTCTCGGCAAACTCGTCAAACTTCCTCTCTTCCAACAATTCATTCACCCGCTTGTAAAAAGGATGTGCCGGCCCCTTCGCTAGTTCCTGCTGTGCGATCCACATCTGCTCTTGTCGCTGTCTTCGCCGCCGCGTTCCCATGCCCATCAGCAGTTCTCCTCAAATCTGTTCCGCATTCTACAGAGATTTCCGAGGCAGGGAAGTTACTTCAGGTTACCAATCGATTTTCACCACAGGCTGCTAGGCGACCGCCAGTTGCCGTAAGGCTCTAAGAGAACCACTTCGATTTTACGCCCACCTGAGTAACCAGTCTCTGCGACTAAAACTCCAAGTCCATCTCGACCATCAGCAAAGTAAGGTCACCCGATGACAGGTCGTTGTAAAGAACATGCCTACCATTGTCAGCATCGGAGTAGCTAATCCCGCCCCAGGTGGCCGGAATGCCGTCTGTGATGTTCACCGTGCCGCCGTGGGCGAAGGCATTCCGAACAATCCTGCCGAAGGTTAGCACGTTCGGCCAATGGCGTTTACCTCTGTGCTTAGCAATTATTTGCGTAACGTTTTTTTCATAGTATGTGATGAAGGCGTGTTCGTAGAAGCTACCCATCAACAGTTGGACCGCTGTAGGATTCGGATTAGCAGAAGGTCGACCATTTCCTGAATGAAACTTCAAGTGAACGACGGAAGGCCAAATTTGGTTTGAAATCGGCCCCAAGACTTCGGTTGGGTCGAATTCAAGTTCTTCCTGTCTCGTATAACAAACTTGAGAGATCGGGCTTCCCGCCGGATAAGCACGCATCGTACCGCCTGCCTGAGTTATGTGGCCCAGCAGGTAGGCAGCCGTCGCAGCCTGGGCTGTCGCAAGTTGATTGAAGAAGCGATGACTTTGAGGGGTAACGGTTATTGGACTTAGACCCATTTTCTACCTCATCGCAATCATACTTAAAGTCCGCTCGCTGCCGTGTCTCCAAGCCGATTCTAGGTTCCTGACACTTAATTAGGAAACGATAGCGGGCGCGGATCGGGGTTTTGCAAAGCGGTGCCGGGAGCCTCGTGGATAGGGTCTTGAACTTCATCTGCAAGATGACACCTGGGCCTATCGGTACGACTTTAGACCGCGAGGATCCACACGGCTACTATGAACCCGGCAGTTGCAGATTCGCCTACTCAGAGGTTCAGTCACAGAATGCGCGCCGCTGCATCTGATGGGACTGCACGCCGCCTCCAATCGAGAACTCTGTGCGGCCCCATCCCTCATCAAACTTCGGAATCGCAGTCTCGGCCTCCTCTAACCCATTCGAATTCCACGACCTCGTGCCTTTAAGCCTTTGCTTCAGCGCGGCCTTGCCGATGAATGAGGGGACCTGCGCAATGCGACAAAGATGCCCGAAATCGAGCGCTAGTGATTTGGGGAAACGAGGAATGACACCTTTACCGGCGGTATGGTCACAACTCGCGTCGGAAGCCCGTACTCTCTAGAAACGCCGAATTGACGACCCAGATAACATTTCCCGACGCTTGCTAATCTGGCAGCGTCCGAACGACCGAGCGTGCGTAAAACCAATAGAGTAGGTAGAGAAGCTAGAGATATACAGTATTATCAATAACTTACGGCTCTACTAGCCGATAAGGAAGCGATAGAGAAGAGGTTCTTTTTATAGAGAATCTTCCGGGACGCTCCTCTACGTGCGAGGGGCGTTCTCTACCGGTTCTCTATCTGCCAGTGGAGTAGCATCTTAAACAAAACACACTACTTACTGCTGTTCTCTACCTACTCTACGGTTTTAGGCCGCTACACCTGAGGGAGCCTCCGATAAAGCCCCCGAGTTATTTTCTTAACCAGTCCGAAGGCTTCACACCTGACAAGCCACTTTTGGGTGGGGTCGTCAGTGCGGTCATAAGTTTGTTTCGCGATTTTGAAAGTGAACTCCTTGGGCAATCTACCATATGCTTCCGCTTGGTGAGTATTACCGAGCAGAGTCACACCTACAGCGCGCCGATACCCAATTGGTTCGCCTTCGCCATCGGATACGCGCTCGAGATAAAGTGGCCCCCCCTCACTTCTCAAACGCCGGTGCCAGCGCAAGATCATCGCCGCGTCCCCAGCTCGCTTCGCCACATCCGCCGCGATGCGGGTGTCGGATTGATTGACTAGGGAGCGGTGACCAGAAGCCTGATTTAGCCACTCCATTAACCTCGTATCGTCGTTGTCGAGGGGCGGCACTCCGTTCTCGCCGGGTTTCCTAATGTGATGGATGGCTAGAATGGCTACGCCATTCTTATATGCTGCGGAGCGCAGTCTCTTCATACCGTCAGGCGCATTTCTGGTTTGCTCAAAGTCTGGATCGTGTGCCCGCAAGGAATCGAGAATCACGAGGGCGGGTTTTAGCTGGCCGCTACAGATACCAGCGATGTCGGGTGAGTCTGCGTGTTCGGGCGTCCACAGGAGGAAGTTGTCTGGGGCTTTTTCCAAACCCAGAAACCCGACGAGGCGCGCACGAACGGCCTGACTCTCTTCCAGCTCGTTCTCGTAGTCAACATACACAACGTTGCCAGATTTGGTTTCCATCCCAAGAAAAGGAAGGCCAGCGGCCACACAAATCCCCAGTTGGTAAGCCAGTGGCGATTTACCGAGCCCGCTGTCGCCCACCAGAATTGAGACGCTTCGACGCGCTATGAGCCCAGCTACAAGCCCTTCTCCTTTGCGGTGCTCTTGAGCGCATATCCGGTCTACTTCATCAGGGAGCAAAAGCTTGTGCCCAGTTGCTGCTGCGAGAGTGACAGTGTCCAGGCCAAATCCGAGTAGAGCACACAGCCATAGGTCGAATGTAGGAACTAATTTCTTGACGTCGAATTGTTGCGTATTCGAGTTTGTGTTTGTCATTGCCCTTCCTCCGTTGATTCGTTTTCTCCACTGGCTTCCATAACAAACCTCTGAATCTCCTCCTCGTCCAAGCGCACGAGTCTGCCGAGACGAATCGGTTTCAGCTTTCCCGCGCGAATATATGCCCGCACAGTCCAGGGACTCACCGCCAGCAATGCAGCGGCGTCTTTCACATCGTGAAGTGCTTTCATCTCATTTCTCCTTTGAGCCAAATGAAAAGAGCGGATGAGAGCTAAGCTCTCTCCGCCCCAGATTGCATTTCGTTGCTTTGCTAAACTTGCTTCCAACCACTACTACTGTTCTATGGCCTCCTTTCAGTTCGGTCTTCGGTTTGGATCTGGTCCTATGTGAGTCGGGTCAAACAGCCCAATGCGGCCCGAGCCAAACTCTCTGAGAGTGGGCCGCCCCATTTGCGCACCTAATACGGGACACACCTCTCCGTCGGCGCGCCTGTAGCTTCACAGTCACTCCTCGTTCTGCTCCGAAGGCGTCGCTGCGCTGGCGATGCTCTCTAACTCTTGTTTATCGCGCGTGCCCAATCCGTCGACCGGGCCCCGGAGTCAATTCTCGAATTGACACACGTATTATGTCATGATACCCTTCTTCTGTCAAGTATTATGTTGAGGAAAAACTATGATGACCGAAATGAGCGGATCACAGGTTTTCGACAGTAGCGAGGTGTCCGAGTTGGTCGGCGTTGACCTCATGCTTCTCAACAAGTTTGTCGAAAATGGGAGTTACGGAATTCGGCCATCGATCAGACCCGGAAAAGGCAGAGGGGCGAGACGTCTATTCAGCACGGACGATGTTCTCGGAATTGCGCTAGTTTGGTGGTTGTTCGAGAGCGGATTGCGGTCGAGAGTCGTGCAGTTGGTTTTGGATCAACTCTGCCAGCCTTCTAGAGGTGTCGCCAACGAAGCTGCCCAAAGAGTGCTGCGAAGGAGTGAGCAACTGATGTACATCTACAGGACGCCACGCCAAATTGTAAGAGAGAGCAGAGTCAAATATCCTCGCATGTCCGTCCATCTAGTACGACGTAACGTTCAGCTCGCCACCTCCGCGGACAATATAGTCTTGGAAATACCTGTTGACATATATTCGGCGAGACTTTTGGAAAGAATGAAAAACCTTTCGCATCCCAAGAGAGAAGAGTAGCAATGGCAATCTACAAGCGCGGTAAAACTTGGTGGACTGATTTCAGTGTGAACGGCCAACGCTACCGAGAAAGTCTCGACACAACTGACTGGCGCGAGGCGCAAGCCAAGGAGAAGGAGCTCATCTCCCAGGCGAGCCAAGGCAAATTGGCTCCTGCCTCACAAAAGTTTGCTCGTATGGTTTTCAGTCAGGCTGCTGACTGTTACCTCGGTGAAAAGCTGGCGCATCTCGCCCCGCGAAGCATTCAGACCGAAAAGGAACGCCTGAAGGCACTTAATAGGTGCCTCGGTTCGACACCTCTGATGCGAATCTCTGCGGAGCTGGTACGGAATTACATATCAGAGCGTAAGAAACAGGGAGTTTCCAACAAGACGGTGAATTTAGAGCTAGCAGCCTGTGGTGAAAATCGATTGGTAACCTGAAGTAACTTCCCTGCCTCGGAAATCTCTGTAGAATGCGGAACAGATTTGAGGAGAACTGCTGATGGGCATGGGAACGCGGCGGCGAAGACAGCGACAAGAGCAGATGTGGATCGCACAGCAGGAACTAGCGAAGGGGCCGGCACATCCTTTTTACAAGCGGGTGAATGAATTGTTGGAAGAGAGGAAGTTTGACGAGTTTGCCGAGAGGGAGTGCGCGAAGTTTTACGCGGAAAGCATTGGACGACCCTCTTTGGCGCCAGGGATCTATTTTCGTTTGTTGTTGGTGGGCTATTTTGAGGGCCTCGATTCCGAGCGGGGAATCGCCTGGCGGGTGGCGGATTCGTTGGGCCTACGGAGATTTCTGGGAATCGGCATAGACGAGCCCACACCGGATCATTCGACCATTTCACGGACACGGCGGCTGATCGATGTGGAGACGCACCACAAAGTGTTCTTCTGGATTTTGGAAGTGCTGCGAGAGCAGGGGCTGGTGAAGGGCAAGACGGTGGGGATCGACGCGACCACGCTGGAGGCCAACGCGGCGATGCGTTCGATCGTGCGGCGCGATACGGGTGAGAGTTACGAGGAATTTTTGCAGGGCTTGGCCAAGGAATCGGGAATCGCGACGCCCACGCGGGAAGACCTAGCGCGAGTGGATCGCACGCGGAAGAACAAGGCCAGCAACGAAGATTGGGTGAATCCGCATGATGGCGATGCGCGCATCGCCAAGATGAAAGATGGGCGAACGCATCTCGCACACAAAGCCGAGCATGCCGTGGATCTGAAGACCGGTGCGGTGTTGGCGGTGACGCTGCAGGAAGCCGATTCGGGGGACACCACCACGGTGGTCGAGACTCTAGCGCAGGCCGGTGAGAACGTCGCGGAGTTGATTGGGACAGAAGAACCGAGCCAGAAACCGCAAGTGCATCTGAAGGGCATCGAAGAAGTGGTGGCCGACAAGGGCTACCACAGTGGAGCGGTGGTAGCGAATCTGCAGGGTGCGGAAGTGCGGGCTTACATTTCGGAGAAGAAGCAGCCCGGGCAACGGCATTGGGAAGGCAAAGCCCAGGAACAGCAAGCGGTCTATGCCAATCGGCGGCGAGTGAAGGGAGCCTATGGCCAAGGCCTGCTGCGGAAGAGGGGCGAGTTGATCGAGCGGAACTTCGCGCACTGCTACGATACGGGCGGAATGAGACGAACGCATCTACGAGGACACCGAAACATTCTCAAGCGACTGCTGATTCACGTTGGGGCATTCAATCTGAGTCTAATTTTTCGCTCGCTCTTGGGCTCGGGTACTCCACGGGAGCTGAGAAATCGTCAGTCCTCGTTTCTTTGTGTGCTGCTTTTTCTGTTCCGTCGCCCTTCCGTGGCCTCGAGTCCCAGAAAACATTGTGTTTCATCACCACCATTCGATCGGCGGAAAAATCATCGCTATCTCAGATACAGACTTCGCCACTCAGCAAAATGCGATTCCGCCACGGACTGCTAGGGGTCCTTCGCGGAGTTTTGAAGCGAGCGAAGCGATGGTATCTATTGGCGGAAGATATTCGCTCATTGCCGGTAAACCGTAATGTTGGCCGTGCCCTGAGCTACGAAGAGAAAGTGCGGCTCGTCAAGACCGCCGCCAGCAGGCCGGAGTGGGAGTCTGCACGTTCAGCCATGACGTTAGCCCTAAACACCACAATGCGTGCGTGTGAGATAAAGGGATTACAATGGCGAGATGTGAGCCTTATGGACCGTACGCTGACCATTCGGCGCAGCAAAACCGTAGCAGGACAACGGGTGATTCCTCTCAATGCTGACGCCTGGACCTGCATTCTTGGGTTATGGGAGAGAGCCAAACGATTCAATGGCGGCAGCCCAGACCATTTCGTCTTTCCGGCCTGTGAGGGTGGCAAGATTGATCCTGTGAATCCACAAAAGTCTTGGCGGTCGGCTTGGCGCTCCCTCAGGAAGGCAGCGGGATTGACGAATTTGCGGTTTCATGACTTGCGCCACCACGCAATCACGGAGCTGGCGGAATCCCAGGCGAGTGAGCAAACCGTCATGGCGATTGCGGGCCACGTATCACCGCAAATGCTCGAACACTACTCGCATGTACGCCTGGAAGCGAAACGGCGCGCTCTGGATGCGCTCTCAGCGACTGCACCCACGCAGCCTCGGCGAGACGAGGCAGACGCCAGTTATGACACAAAGAACGACACAATTTCCACGAAGGCAGGACAGTCAACCGAGCTAACTGGAAGAAAAAAATGGTCGGGGCGAAAGGATTTGAACCTTCGACCTCCTGGTCCCGAACCAGGCGCGCTAGCCTCCAAAAGAAGTTTAGATTCAACGTCCTCACTGAAAACAGGTTACTTAGTCTCCCTATTGGGTTGTACCAGGCTGTAGCTGGGTGTGTCCACCTGCTCGTAGGGTCACTACAAAATCCACTACAGCACTCGAACGTGGTGGCCGCATGAATCTCTCCGGGGGCGTTCCGCCAAAGTCTCGTCATCGAACGCGGTAGTCGGTTAGGTCTACGACCCTCTTGTCTTGCTCTGATTCGATAGCCGGTCCAACAGGGCCGGCATCACTTCGTTCGCTAGATGGTCGACGAACTGAGCCATCGAATTGAGGCGCTGAGGGAGTTGCTTGCGGTCGATGCCGTTCAACGAGTCGGAATCGGCGCGCGGGGGAATCCCTTCCGGTATTTCAAGCGCTTCAAAGCGATTGAGGAGCGAACTTCGCGCGTTAGAGGGGAGTTGAGCGGCAGGTCCAGCCAGGCAATTACTTGAGCCAGTATCCCACCACGACACCTATCATTCCGAATGCCCATTTGGAGTAGTCGCTCGGGAACCGTTGGTTGAGAAGGATATAGAAGCATACGACCAATAGGGACGCCGAAACCACCATGCGAAACAATATGGGCAGATCTCGCCGGTCCAGATTCATTTCAAGTAAGCTTCAACGTAAAATTCGTCGAAGCACGTCCGCTGCCTCGTGCAAATGTTCTCCAAAGGCAGGCTCAGGTTGGTTCTCCTTTGAATCTGAAACTTCGCCCCCACTCCTGGTGATACCGGCGTTCATTTGCTCAATCGTCGGATTCAGCAAGGAGACGTTGCCAAGGGCATTCGGTCGTTCCAGAGTTATTTGTCCGAGATTCTGTAAGGAATTGTTCACGGTAATAGACTGCTTGTGTTCAATGGGCATGCTTCTCTCCTTCAACGTAGTGTTTTGGAGGGGTGATCCACTCGAAACCAGCACCCCTCGTGATCGTCGCAAGTCTAATCGGACCGCCGCACGTGGCAGATCCTGCCGCAAAGGTACACCATCCAATAGTCGTTTGGATGATGAACCGGCACAAATCGATGGCGTCCTGGAGTGGCATTCCGTCGAATGGGATTGCCGTGGAAAGGCCAGGCGTGACAGTTCGGAATCGCTGAATTTCAGCCTGTGATGCACCTGCTTGAGTAAGCAGATTCTCAAGATTTGGATCGTACCCAAAGAATAATCTTGAGAACGGGGATCCAACTCCTCGCCAACTCGCGCCCACTTGGTCCTGAGGTCGCACCCTCACTGGCGCATCATGCGCGGGTAAAATAAACTCCCACTCAGATGCGAGATACTGCTGATCATCACCAGAATAACCGGCAACTACAAAACCTAATATTGGACGCTGGCTTGCCTCTGTTTGTCCAAAGGCGCCGTTATAGTGATCGCGTACAAAAGTGAAAAACCGCCCCGCTATCTCACCAACATCATCGGAGGTGACTGCTCCGGCCTCTCCGGCCGCCGTCTGCCTCGCTGCTTCGGCTCTGCTGAACTCATGGACAAAGCTTTCCATCGATCTCCTGCCGATATTTCCAAGTCCGTAGGTCAATACTCCGACCGGGAGGTTGCCGACCTGAAAGAGCTTCTGGGCATTCTCATAAGACTTTACGAGCTGGGGTACCCCATTGATGACGGCCGTCAGCTGAGTCATGCTTTCGGCACCTAAGACGATTCCGTCATAGACCTTCACGGTCGCTACGACTGACATAATCCTCCAACTAAAGGGTCTGACTCTACGGTGTTTTGGAATCCTACCAACCTGAAAGGCGTTAGGGAATAGGCTGCTAGTTTACGGTGCTTACCCTTAGGCCATGTCACTCGGAGTGTACGCTTTATCTTCGCTCACCCCATTTTACCTTCCCAACCGCTTCGATGGCTGGCTTTGATTCTATTTGATTATGCGGGCCATCTGGTGGGACGGTAACCTGCCGCGCCTCCTTATTGAATCAGCTCCACAATCCACTGAATCGGGGTAACCGAATCCGTGTTCGCCGCGTTGAAAGTCAGCAGCAATGTTTGGCTCGAACTCCAAGCGAGACCCGTCAGTGTGCCGGAACCGGCTATGCCACCCGTGTTCGAACCTTCATAGTTGTAAGTCGCTGAAGTAAATCCGCTATTTGGCATCGAACGTACCGTTGGGGTAAGTCTTAGAAACCTTCAGTTCCTGATTGTGGACAATGACGGTGTCTCCGGCTTTGGGTGTGGCCGTCCCTTTTCCGAGAACATAGACATCGCCTTTGAAGGCGCCGGTGTTGGCCTGATCTTCGTTGTATTGATCTGTCGCCTGTTTCTCTAGCTTGCTTTTGACATCTTGCGGCGTGGGCATGAAAGGCAGCTTCACCGACCTTCCGGCAATCTGGTCGATATTTTCTTGGAACGCCTGGAGCTTCTTGTTGCCGACCGTTGCGCCCTCGATTGGTGAAGGCATGTTGGCAATTTCAACCTGCATCGCCTCGTCGCTAACGCGACCTGTACCGGAAGTGACCTTCTGAAAGAGGATCGCGGAGTTCTTCATCCGTAGCGCTCCCATGACCGCGTCCTGCTTGTCTGGAGATAGCGCGTTCCAGTCCCGCGCCGTACCGCCCTGCTCAATCATGCTCATTACGGCGGGCATACCAGCGCCCTGAAGAATGGCGTTGTGAACATCTGGCGTGGCGAGAATGTGCGTGATGTTCGCAACATCGGTACTGGACAGCGGACTCATTCTGTTCAGCGCAGCTTTGTAGCGCGACGTGTTCAGCTGCAAGTCGTTGAGCTGGGAATTGAGCGTTGCTTCCTGCTCAACTTGGGCTTGAGTGACCTTTATTGGATTGGTCAGGCCATTCTGCTTCGCTTCACCAAACGTTGTCAGTTCCCGCTGGCCAGTCTGGGGATTCACGGCAAAGGCCGGTTGCATATCCTGGGCCTGCTGCAATTCTTGTTTCTTTAGCTGCAACTCATACGGGAATTTAGCTCCCGCTTCCGCCGCGGCCTTGGCTCCGGCATTCTTGTTGGTCTGGGCTAAGATCGCCTGGGCTTCAGGATCTCCAGTAGCCGCGCGTTTCTCGAGCCCTTCAGGCGTGTTCCGGTCCTTGATGATGCTTTGAACGGCATCACTGAAAGGGGCCGCGTATCCAGCAAGGCTTCCAGTTTGCGCGCCCAATTCCAACATCGACTTCGGGGCCTTTGCCATTGCAGCGGCGAGTTGTGCTTGCTCATCGCTACTCAGCTTCCCGGTCAACGAACTTAGCGCAGGGGTAACTAGGCCAAGCAGATGGCCGGGTACATTCTTGGTTGCCCAATCTAATGCTGATCCCGGCTCTGGCTGTCCTGGTGTCGCATTCGTTGTGGGGCCAGCCGGGCCAGGATTCGGCGTTCCGGGTTGAGCATTCGTGGATGGAGCGGTCGGCCCGACGGGAGCCATTGGAATATTAGGTTGAGCTGGTGCCGCACCGCCAGCAGCGGGAGCAGCGGCTGGAGCGGGCGATCCGCCGCCGACTGGCGGGCCACCCGGAGGCACAAGAGCATTCATCATGTCTTTGCGCGCCTGCACCTGCTGAGCGTACTGGGCAGCCTGCTCCGCAAATACTTCTGTCTGCGCTTTTTTAAGAGCCTCTCCCGTGGAGAATCCCTGTTCGGCGAGGTCTTGGACGCGGTTGCGAATGGCGGTGTTCTGCTGTTCGTTTGCGAGCTGTCCCTGCTGATACGCGCCTTGTTGTTGAAGTTGTTGCTGCTGGAGAGCCATTTGTTGATTGTGATAGTGGGCCTCATTTGCGGCCTGTATCGCTGCCAAGATCTGCTCGCTGACACCAGTCTGCGGGATAAACGGAATTTGTATGTTCGTCGAGACCGCCACGGCTCCTCCTAACCTTCGCGACTGCTTAGGTGGGGCGGAGCAGGTGGGAAAACCTGGCGAGCTTTCTAGATCGCTACTCGCACTTCAACCAACCACATCAAATTTCTACTGCATCAGCGGAGACGCCGGCGGCTCATTGGCCGCCTTGGTTAACTTTACGTCCCTCGAAAAATTGCCGGTACCAAATTCCAGGGGCAAGAGAAGCTTGAGTATTTCGCGACAGGTGCCACAGAATTTATAGTCAATTCCACAAAACGGCACGATGTACTGGTGATCTGCAGGAGCTCCGCATTTACAGCAGTGCTCCTCTCCTTTAAGTTTTATCACGGTGTATGCCTGGTCCGTTACCGTTGGGTTTTTCTGGTCCGAAAAATACATCTGAATTTCGTTGAGATCGGCACCTTCGCTTTTTGCGCCGCGCAACATAACGCCAGCGAAACAAGTAGCGCATAGCCGGCTCTTGGCTCCCTCCGAAGAGACGTGGACGGTAAGTTGAAACACCGCCTGCCGGGTGCATAGCCCGCAGGTCTCATCGCCGCTGACTCTTGTCACCGTGTACAGGAGATCGTTCACGGATTCACCTTCCGGGGCCTGCCGCCAAGTTTCCCCGCGCTCGAGAGCTGCCTCAACAACTCCCGCTCGGTGAACTGCTCCTGACGCGCCTGCCACGACGCAGTACCCAGAACGACAGCGGCCTCCGAGGCTTGCTTGTGTGTGATCTTCGGAGTTTTGGAACCTTTTTCCATGCGTACAGTATCGAACGTTTGCTTTACTATGTCAAGACCGACCGACGGTGGGTCGCCTTGTTGGCTTGGTCAGGGAATCGAAAGCAGACTTGCGTTAAGTGTTTCTCGCCGGAAAAGTCCTCGTTGAATGCGGCCAGGCGATGACATGCCGAGCATTCCATTTTCTCATCCAATCCAGTATCCTCAGATCGTCTCGAACTCCCCAGAAGGTCGAGTCTCCCGCATAGATAACCTAAGGCTTTTGAAACAACCGGAGGGTGGCAAATGAAGTGTCTCGTTCCGATTCCACCTGAAACCGCCGCTGACCTCAAGCACCAGAAGGAAACCGGATTAGGCTATCAGGTCGTTTCGGTGCAACTCAAAGATGGCAGAAATTTTGACCAAGTCGTCGCCAGCGAGGGATGCATCATCGCCGTGCGAGGCTACACCGAGATTCCGTTCCATTTCGATGAAGTCGCAACAGTGAAGGTGAACCACAGGCGTTGGAATTTTCGGGACTGGTCTGATAAAGGCCAACACCGCGCAAAGACCAAGGCGGCAACTGCTTAGAGTGTTCGTGGTGTTTCATCCCTAGGAGATCGAGGATGAGTCCATCCGGCTTCGAGGTCCAATGGCCCCAAAAGTTAAAGAGATAGAGCGGGGTCGATGTCAGGCGGTCAACGGAGAGCATCAGTGTGAGCGCACAGCCGGCCACAAGGGGGAGCACCGCGAGGGGCAGCTCGTTTGGACGAGGGATGGCCGCCTCCAAGTCAAGATGAGTAAAGCAGCGAAGGCGGGGGAGTCGGGTAGTCAATGAAACCGCAAAGCCGCCGGGGACCTACCCCGCTTGTTTCTACAGAATGGCCGGGGTCTTATTTTTTGGGTGGGGGTGGGCCTATTCAAGAGGCCGGGTAGGTCTGTTTTTCAAGGCCGGGGTAGGGCCAAAACAAAGGCCGGTTGTTTCCAGGCAGAGAGCGCGCTTCAGGTAAGTCACGGCGTTCCGGGGATTGGCGGGAGTGCTCCGAGGGGGTGTCCCGGTTGGTTCGGTTGGTCCGAAGTACTGAGAGTAATCTATGGCCCATTGACCCGCGCTGGCGGCGCCTTACTGTGTGGCACGGGTTGGGGGCCGCGCGGGGACCAACGGCCCCGCAAGGGTCGTATGCGCGAGGTATCCCAACCCGCTCAGATTTTAAAGCCTACCGACGTTTCCCGTCCCTTCGCCTGAGTTTCGGTATTGACAATATGGGCCATGTGGTGTATATTGGTGTACATGAAGAAGCGCACCAACATTTACCTTGATGGTGACCATCTAAAGAAGCTCAAGGCTCTTTCAGAAAAGACGGGAGCCCCGGTCAGTGCGCTGATTCGCAAGGCGATCGATCAGTATCTAAAGAAGAACTAAAAAACGGGACGCGCTCGGACGGCAATCCGAACACGCCCCTAATCACCAGGAGGGTAAGAGCTCCATGGCAACTCACACGAATGTACCATCGTCCGTTCAGCAGTCGAAACCCGCAGTCGTTCCATTCCCCGCATCCCAGGCCATCACGCAGCTAGAGCTGACTGTATTGCTCTCGTTGCGCGGTCGTCTCTCTCAGCTCGAAACCCAAGTCGAGGCCTCTGAGCAGTCCATCAAGAGCCGCCTCGAATCCGGGTGCTGCGTCGAGTCGGGCGATCACACCGCCAAACTCAAGGAAAACCTCCGTCGCAATGTTTCGTGGAAGGACGTAGTCGTCCGCCTGGCCGAACGGCTCAAGCTGGACGGCGAAGCCTACTGCGCTCGTGTCCTCGCAAGCACAAAACCGACAAAGACAGTTGCCTTAATCGTCGAGTAAGCCGGCAGGCTCGCGGGTTGGATGCTTTCTTCCCGCGAGTCTTCCGCATTTTGTGCGCGAGGAGAACGCCATGAGCTGCACGCAAGCGAAAGTCGCAATAGAAAAGAGCGAACACCCTGAGCGGTTTTGCCCAGCGCTTCGATGTTTGTGGCGAACGGCGAAACTGAATCATGCGACGGGCGAACGTGAGTTTGGCGGATATTGCCCGCGCCACAATAGAGCGGGGCGCGTCAGCACAGCGACGCGCCCCTCCCCAGGTCATCCCGTGGTAGGGGACCTAGTTACGTATACTGTATTCCCTTCCACCCGGCAGTCACAAGCCGATCCGCCAACCCAGCATGAACCCAAAAGCACATTCACGGTCATGGATTGGATTCGCGCGGGTTTCCAATTTCCGGGGAAGGTGCGGCCGTGAGGCCATTGCATCCCAATTCCGACTACCTGCTGGCGTTCGACCGTTTCATGCAAGCCCAGGGAACTCCTGAAAACACGCGCAAGAGCTACCTCAATTTCATCCTGCGCCTGTCTGAGTTTCTCGGCGAGAAGAGCTTCTTGGACGTGCGCCGCTTCGACCTAACCGAGTTTCAGGGTTTTCTCTATCGGCAAAAATTCTCCGATGGAAGCATGGCGTCAGCGGTATTCGCACTCAGGAAATTCTACGACTTCCTGCAAATGGGCGAAGTGATGACGGCCTGCCCGGCGCGACGAATGTTTACGCGCAAAGTTCCCAAGCGGCTGCCCAAGGACCTTTCCGAAGAGAACATCAACAAACTTCTGGCCGCCGCGGAGTCGCCTCGCGACTTGGCGCTTCTCGAATTTCTCTACGCTACCGGTTGCCGGTGTGCCGAAGCCTCGCACATGAACGTTGAAGATGTCTGCCTGCCGGCCCAGAGCGCGACAGTCCGACGCGGTAAGGGCGACAAAGACCGCATCGTCCTCTTTGGCAGACCAGCGGCAAAAGCACTTGCAAGCTATCTCAACGGACGGACCACGGGGCCGCTCTTTCTGACGGAGCCCTTAGTTCAGAAAGGCGGCGTGTCGCGCGATCGGTACAAAGTCTGGCGAGGGTATTGGCGCGAAACGAACGGTAACGGACAGACCGTTATGCAGAGCGTCCGGCTTGGGGATTACGAACTCCCCACAAAGGAACGCGCGCAGATCGCCCTCGAGGCCTTTCTTTCGCACCAGCCTCGTACGCGCGGCCAGAGTCGAGCAAAGAATCGGCTCGGGGGCAAAGACATTTGGCGAGTTGTCTCTCAGACCGCAATGCGTGCGGGATTGGGGCATGTCACCACTCACCAGTTGCGGCACAGCTTCGCAACGCATTGCATTGATCACGGAATGGACATTCGTTACCTGCAAGAGCTCTTGGGCCACACCAGTCTGGTGGCGACACAAAAATATTTGCATTCATCTCCCGCGAAGCTCCTGGAGGTCCATCGGAAGTTCTTTCCAGATGGGAAGAAGCCATGAAGAAGCGAACATGGCAAGTCGAGATTATTCACGCGGGCGACAGCGGCAAATCAGACGCGGCAATGGAAAGACTCGCGTCGCTAGTTGCGCAGCGGCTCTCCCAAGGGCAAGCCAAGAGCCCCGAGGAGATGACGACTGCCGAATTGACCGACGAAGTTCTAGCGCAACCGTGGATGCTGCCACGCGAAATTTGTTACTCAATTCTCCGGTTGTTGCCGTGCTCGCACAAAGAAAAATACAGCTATCGCTACACGGACTTCGGGTGCTTCCGATGTGGCACGAAAGACGAGCCGCACCAAAGCCTGAGCCTGTGCAATCGGTGCTATGCGCTTCTTCATTCCCAGATCAAAGCGGGAATCGTGAATCACGCGCGGCGGGAAGACTTGAGCCCGGCACAGCTTGCGGCCAACCTGACGCGGACTTCCGACAATGCGCGCCGGATCCTTGCGGACATCGGCACACCTAGCCATTTAAAAAGCAGGCCCGCGCTGCCTGCTCCGAAGCGAGGGCGCAAGTGAGAGTCGAGTGGATTCGCGCGACGGCTTGCCCACGCTGCGATGGCCCGCTGTATGAGAGGCATTCCGGGCGCCGGTGGCGCCGGTACTTCGAGTGCCGCGAATGCTGGGCAACGTTCGAGCCTGTCGTCGAAAGGCGCTGGCAGCCGGCCAGTCCGCAATCATCGTTCGCGAAGTTCATGCGACACACAGTCACGTTGCAGCCGGGCCGCACACGGAAACGGATTTGAAAGGAGAAACGATCATGGGCGAGTTTTCAATTCTTCACTGGCTGGTGCTTCTGTTTGTTATCGGCATCCCGCTGGGCATCTATGCCGCGGCCCGGGTGATTAAAAAATGGACCCGCTAAGAGTAGCGATCTACGCGCGCGTGTCTACCGTCAACCACGGCCAAGACGTTTCCATGCAGACGCGGGAGCTGCGGCAATTCGCGGAGGCACGCGGCTGGCACGTCGCGGGCGAATACATCGACTCGGGAGTGAGCGGCGCGAAAGACTCCCGGCCGGAGCTCAATCGGCTGATGGCCGATGCGCACAAGCGGCGGTTCGATGTTGTGTGCGTCTGGCGGTTCGATCGCTTTGCCCGTTCCGTCTCTCACTTGCTCCGGGCGCTCGAAACATTCAAGGCGCTCGGAATCGACTTCGTTTCCTACTCGGAGCAGATGGACACTTCGACGCCTGCGGGAAAGATGGTATTCACCGTTTTGGGCGCCGTGGCTGAGCTAGAGCGCAGTTTGATCGTCGAACGTGTACGGGCAGGCCTGCGGAACGCGCGGTCCAAAGGCAAGAGACTCGGGAGGCCGCGGGTTAACGTGGATGTTGCCAGGATCGGCCGGCTGCGAGCACAGGGGCGCTCCCTGCGGAAGATTGCCGCTGAGTTGGGCCTGAGCCGTACGCTGGTCCTAAACACGCTCGGACGCAGTGTCACGAAAACCACCTCGAAAAGGGATAGTAGCGGCGTTGATTTTGTGTGACTTGCAGGAGCACTCGCGGTGACACGGAATCACTTGTTTTCGGGACAGAAGCGAAAGCGCTCCGCTGGTAAAATGGATTCGATGCGGCAGGCTGCAGCAAGCTACTGCGGCTGACACGCGGCGGTTCCCTTACCGTCCCTGCCGCCTCGCTAAAGGGAGCGAGTATGACGTCACCACAAGAATCGTCGGAAGCCGACAAATGGCAACAGCTCGGCCGCGAGTTTAACGGTCTTGCCGAGAAGGAAGATCAACTCATTCGAGCGCGGAATCGGCATCCACAGGCGGATTCCTACCTGTACGCTCGTGGCAACTATGTGGAGCATCCGAAGATTCTACGCCAGAAGGGGAAGCCTCCGAGGCTTCCGACAACAGGTCTGTGGGATCTTGGCGGCGGCGCGAAAGACAGTCTCAGGAATGAATTTAGCTTCGTAGCAAAGCAAGCCGGGATTGCGCTCGGCTGTCCAGTGGCTACCCACGCGAAGGAATTTTGGCTTCATCGGCTGTATTCTTATTTGCTCCAGAACAACAAGCGGGAGTCAAAACGAACACAGGCCGCTGCATTGGCTAGCGATCTCTATTTCGACAAGAGCGAAGGTGGCGCCCCTCTGTACTCTAGAACGAGGCAATTTCTCAGGTCGAAAGTAATCAACAGTCAGTTTCTCTTCGATGCATCCACCAGGGGCGGAGCAATACGCCGTGTCTGCGAGGCTTCCGCTTCCTTCTGCTTTTGGCTTGCAGAGAAGGCGCCTCAGCAATCCGCATCAAAGCGTGAGAAAGATAAGCGAGAGATGGAGCGACTGCTGAAAAAGCCCGCACCGCAATCGCTGCAAAACTTCGTATCCACGCTCACCGATGTCCAGTGGCAAGTCTCTATCTTGTATTGGGGCCATAGCTGGAAGGTCGCGCGGATAGCCAGGGCGATGGATCGAGACCGGAAAACGATCGCAGAAACGATTGATAGAGCTAAGGCGAGAATGGACCGGGACCTCAGCAACGCGAGAACTAAAGGCACCAAGTCAGCTGCAGCATCGAAACAAACGCATGACATCGAAGAGGAGCTTATCCGAAAGATCGACTCAGGCGACCCCGACTAACCCCCCAGCGAGAAATAAAGAAACCGCAGACGGCCTCGAAGTAACCCCTTACATCCCCGCACATTAGCCCGCCCATACCCCACAAAACCCCACAGTGCGGGGGCTATCTATGAGGTTGCGATTACAGAACTCGCAATCACATGGGAGGGTGAATGGAAATTACGGCATCGCAAGCAGCAAAGAAGTATGGGGTTTTCCCTCACGTGCTTTACCGAATGATTCTCATGAGCAGACTCGACGCGCGTAAAGACGCAGACGGTCACTGGCTCATCTCGACAGAATCCCTCGAGCGCTGGAACCGCCGACGCGTACGCAGGACGCCACACGCCAATTCCAATCTTGGAACACCAGAGGTGAAAGTACTTCACGCAGCAGGAGCTTAGTTTTTTTCAAACACACCCCTACCGCGTCTCGTTAACGACGGTGAGGGGCAAAACTAGGAGAGAACAAATGATTCAGGCTCAAGATATACCCGATGTTCAAGAACCCCGTCAAGCCGTTCTATCTACTGCAACCGCCGAACACCCGCACCCACGAAAAGAAATTGTTCAGTCAGTCTCTCTGACAGCTTCGTTTTTCATTGGGCCGCGCGCCGGCAGGTGCTTTCCTGCGTTGCGGGCTCGGCGCTCCAAAGTGGCGACGCGATGAGAACGCCGCGCGGACGGCCAGCGTTTGCCGATGATCAGCGCAGCAAAATATTGGACTTGCTGAGGAGAGCCGGACCGCGAGGCATAAGGCGGGACGCTCTGATCTTCGAGCATCGCTACACGCAATGTGGAACGCGGATATTCGAGTTGGAGCAACAAGGTTATGTCATCCGCCACGAATCGAGACCTGGCGAGCGGTACGTCACCTACGTTCTTGAGAGTGAACCTCTCGAGTTGAAACCCTTGCCAGCTGGGGCTGACTGGTACGAGCGTGAACACGGCCGCAGGCCATCCGGAAAACCTAAATTGCCCACTCCTGGCTTGCCGTTGTTTGCTGGAACGGCCTGCCCGTGATTGTCCGCATCCACGTCGAGCGATTCGGTGATGGCGGGCTCTCTCGTCCTGAGCGGCTCACGATGTTACGTGGCCAGCTCACACTGCTTCGGCGCCGCTATGAGGAAGAAATTCCAATAACGATTGAACCCCTGGCCAGAGCCGAGCGCGTTGCGCGCAGTCTCGAATTAGACGAGATGGCTCCATGACGGACCACGGGCGCAAGTTCGGTGCGAAAGACTCCCACCCGATACCGCTGTGGAATGGGATCTTCGAGCATTTCTGCCGGATCGATTCCGCACTGTGGGAGTTTGCCTGGTGCATCGATAGGGTCACTGAGGAGAAGCGTGGGGTAGGCATTGTCCTTGGCGGTGCGCCCGTAAAGCTGGAAGCGATCGCGGCAGACCTGAATGGCTCCCGCAAAGAAACAATCCGAATGCATCTGCGATCACTGGAGAAGGAGGGCTACATTCGTCGACGACGGACGCCGTACGGTCATGTCATCGAGGTACTCAACTCTCGAAAGTTCGGGATCTGGAAGCGCCAAACCGATTCAGAGAAACCTGAAAACCGCGCTTCTCTGCCTATAGAGAAACCCCAAAACCGCGACGCAGAAACGCGCTTTTCGGTCAGAGAAACACGAAAACCGGTGGAAACAAAGAAGACTCAGCAGTGACTCAGCAAGGACGCAGCAGCCTGCCGGCTTCTCCGCTATGGGTAGAAGTTGGAGTTCCTTCGATCGGATTGCCGGGAGCCTTTCGAGAACTGGCTGAGGGTCTGTGGCAGAAACGAGCGGGCGAGCCCCTCCCGCTCTATATGGGATCCGTGCTCGACGGCTGGCAGGCCATGGGTAACACGAAATGCCCGCCAGTCTGGTCCAGGCGCTTGGCTGAACTTCGGAAAGAGATGCCCGCCACGTCTCCCGCAATTCCGGAATTGGAGGCCGAACCATGGGCGAAGTGACTATGGAGAAACCCGTACCTCAGAGCGCCGAATTAGAGCGAGGTGTTCTCGGGGCAGTGCTGGCCGGCCATAGGCAGCGGTCTGAACTGCTCGACATTCTTCGAGTCTCGGACTTCTTCGATCTGCGTCATGCAGCCCTTTTCCCCGTGATGATCGCGCTGCACAACGAAGGAATTGCCCCGGATCTGCTTGCTGTGCATGACGAGCTGCTCCGCATCGGCAAGTCAGAAGATGTAGGCGGCGCGCCTTACCTGTCGAGCATCTCGGACGGCATCCCATTGGCGGGCGACATGCTGCACGCCACCAGCAGACTTCGCCAGATGGCCGTCTACAGGCAGACCCTTCATGAGGCAGAAAAGATCAGGAGCCTTGTGCTTTCGCAAGTCGACTCCCCCCTCAAGGTCATCGATGCTGCGATCGAGCGGCTGTCCGCGTTGGCGCGGGATATGGAGAACACGCAAGACGATGGACACACGCATTTCGATGCCGCCAGCCGTGCGCTACTCGAGTTGGGCCAGAACCCCGGACCGAAGATATACACGGATGTCGACCAGCTCGATCGGATCGTTGGGGGCTTCCGGTCGGGAGAACTGGTAATCATCACGGCGGAAACGGGCAATGGAAAGACTCTGCTCGCTCAACAGACCAGAGCGCGTGCTTGTCGCGATGGATTCCATTCACTGTTTTGCAGCGGAGAAATGCTCGCTCCGCACTTGAAGCGCCGTGAACTCGCCGCCGTTGCCGATGTAGCACCGTCGAAGATGCGCCGCGAAGACTTGCTAAATGCCGAGGATCGCCGAGCATTGATCGAAGCCGCGTCGCACGAGTGCAAGCGTTGCCGAATCCTTGACGGAGAGCTGGAGCTTTCACGAATACGCCGCGCCGCGCGAAAGATGAAAAAACAGTCCGGCCTCGACTGCCTGATTCTCGATTACGACGAGTTGATCGAAGCGCCTGGCAAGGACGAGTTTGACCAGCAGCGCAACCTCGTGAGGGCGGCAAAGTCTCTGGGCATGGAGCTTCGTTGCGCCGTGATCCTGATCTCTCAACTGCGAAAGTCCCTTTCCGGCGAAGACGCTGCGCGCCCAACGCTGCAACGCGTTTACGGTTCAGGCTCAAAAACGAAACACGCCAGCATCGTGATTCTTGCCGATCGCAAGTACGTCCGCGAACTGCAAGGGGACGAAACGGAAGCGCAGATTTTTATTCTGAAAAACCGTGACGGCAGGACAGGACTCGTCAAGGCGACTTTTGACATTCGCAAACTACGGTTTTCAGGCGTGGAAGAAGAATCCACCGAAAAGGAATGGCGAAACTACAGCGAGAGTGAAGGCAGCGCTTCATGAAAGTCAAAGCGATCGCTTCGCTCGCGGTAACTGCGAACAAGCTCGACTGTGTCAAATTTGACACACCAGAGAGACGGCATGCCTGCTAAACCTAAGCTTACGAAATTCCTACTGGCACACGCGTTAAGCCGCTCAGGCAACATCTCTCGTATCGCTCGTGACTTAGGTGTGTCGCGCTACACGGTTCACCGCTGGATAAAGCGCTGGGGTCTTAATGCCGCAACGCTTTTGCGTGACCCGGCACCACAGCCTGACACGGCACCAGCAGTGAGCACGCCACAGCCGCAAATCCCGCAAGTTCAAGCTGTTGAGCCGAAAGACGAGAGTCCTAAGCCAGAGCCTGACCGCAACATCCTGAAGCTACCCGTTTCCGATTTTACCGGCGCGCGTTTGAACGAGATACCTCGCGGCGGGAGGCGGTACTACTAATGCGACTGACCGCCAAGCAGGGATATACGCTGCTTGACAAGTACGGTTCCTACGTCACGGAGATTTGCGACGCGTGCGGGAAGGGCATCGGCCCGGTCCGCTTCACGCGCCGAGGTGACCCGGGAGTGTGGTGCTCTCGCGAATGCCGCGATGGAGCAGACGCCCGCGAACCAGGGACCTGCCGCCACTGCAGATCTCGGCTACCTGCAGGCAAGAAACGCGGAGCGCTGTTCTGTGACGATGCTTGCCGAAAAGCCGCACAACGAGGAAAAGGCAATCAGCAGACGCCAGTGACCACCGAATTATCGCGGACAAAACCGTCGATTTATGCGGCTTTTTCACCAGGAAAAGAGCCAGCTGGTGTCTCGGGCCATCCAGAGGCAATTGGAGGCCTCAGGGCGTAAATGGCGACGGCGGCAAAACTCATGCAGGTTCCGGCCCGGCCAACGCCAACCCAGGAGCAGCGCGGTCGTCTGCTTCGCGCCGAAGACGTGGCGGAGATTACCGGCCTCTCTATCGAGACGTTGGCGCAGTGGCGGAGCCAACGAAAGGGCATTCCATTTCTGAAGCTCAGCCGCAACTGCGTGCGTTATCAACAGGCGGATTTGGACCGCTGGTTGAGCGAGCGTATAGTTCGCGTCGAAGAACCATCCAACGCCAGGAGGAAAAACTAGCCATGGCGATCTATCGACGCGGGAAAATTTGGTGGTATCGATTCGAGTTCGCAGGCCGTCGCATTCAAGAATCTTCTCACTGCACCAATAAACACAAAGCCGAACAGATGGAAGCAAAGCGGAAAACCGATCTGGTTGAGGGCCACGCTGGCATTCGTCGTAAGGCCGCACCATTGCGATTCGACGAGGCCGTCCAGCAATTTCTTGAATGGTCGAGGTACAGGCACCGACCGAAGACGCACGAAGCTCACAAGATGCACTGTGACACGTTAAAGCGCTTCTTTCGAACAAAGTGGTTGGACCAGATCACGCCTGAAGGCGTCGAGCAGTTTAGGCTGGCACGGCTCCGCGAGGAGCGAAAGAACGCTAATGATGGCAGCACAGTCGCACCGGCCACCGTCAACCGAGCACTTGAAACTCTTCGGTTGATTTTCAACCATCTGGAGCTCAAAAGCCCCACGCGGAAGGAAATGTTTTTCGACGAAGAAGGACAGACGCGAGTTGTGAGCGTGGAAGAAGAATTAGCTTATTTCCGAGAGGTGAGCCAACCCTTGCGACATATTGCGACTGTGATCTTACAGACGGGGATGCGTCCCTGATGAGGTATTTCGGATGGAGGTTCGCAATTTGGATTTTGCGCGCCGTACAATTTTTAATCCGTCCGGAAAAACGAAGGCCGCTAAGCGCACTATTCCGATGACGCGAGAAGTGTATGAGATCTTGCAGGCGCGTTCAAAGGAGGCTCGAGGCCGTTGGGTTTTCTCTTCTCCGGCCGGGCCGGGGCGGGTGGAGCAGCCAGATCGCGCAATCAAAAGCGTTCGAAAAGCTCACGACGCGGCGCTAAAACGCGCCGGCATTCAAGAACACTTTCGGCTTTACGACTTGAGGCACACATACGCTACCCGAGCCGCGCAAGCTGGTATTGACGTGCTGACTCTAGCTGCTCTGCTCGGCCACACGACGGTGCAAATGACGAGCCGATACGTTCACCCGACGGATCAACACAAGCAAGAAGCCGTTCAGAAGTTGGAAGCGTACAATGCCGATATGGTTTTCAAATATGCGGAATCGGTTTCAGGGTCACTACAAAAACCGCTACAGTAACGGCAGAAGAGAAGATGAGACTGAAAGCTAACTTATTGAAAGAATGGTCGGGGCGAAAGGATTTGAACCTTCGACCTCCTGGTCCCGAACCAGGCGCGCTAGCCAGGCTGCGCTACGCCCCGACATGCAGCGCTCCGCCCTACTTTCGGAAAGAGCGTCACCGACAGCTTATCACAGCCCCAGGTCGCATCCACACCTTCAAATTTTCCGAGGAATCGACTCGAATAACGCGTGTACCGGCCCCGTTTCCTTGCCGGATGGACTTGCCTTTGACCCGAACTGACCCAAGCTCCTGGAAATCAATAAGACAAAGCCGCCGAGAAACTCACGCCTCCCAGCAGCCTGTCTTCCAACTTCAGTTTTCGCTAGAACTCGTAGCGCAACGCGAACTGCATTACGCGCGGGTTGGTCGATAGACGGGTAAACTGCCCGAACGTTGAGCCGGACAGGTCCAGTGAGGCATTGATGCTCAGAGGATCGAAGCGCACAGCGTTAAATACGTTGAACACTTCCCAGCGGAACTGCAGACTCTGTCCCTCCGCCCATGGCATCTTCCACCGCTTGCCCAGACCCATGTCTAGGCTGAAGAATCCAGGACCACGCAGGTTGTTGCGTTGCCCGGCTTGTCCCGGCAACGGCTCCACGAAAGAGTTCTGCGCGTTGGAAGCATTGGCGAACACGCTCACGACGCTCGGGTCGCTCGGGTTGTGGTACACCCCGGTCGTCACCGGAGCGGTTTGATACCCGTTTCCAGAAAGATCCCAGTCTGTGGGCCATTGGAACCCATTTGTCACGCTGAACGGGAACCCGCTGGTTAGACGGAAGAGGCCTGACAACTGCCACCCCCCGATCGCCGCATCCACTAGTCGGTTGGAGTCACCGCCAATCCACTTGCCTTTGCCGAATGGTAAATCCGCGACCCAGTCCGCGTTGAATTGATGTGTGGCATCGAAATCGGAAGGAGCTCGGAACTGATAAGGACTCCAAGCGTTAATTATCTCCGCGCCGTTACCTCCGGTGTTCAGCACGGACCCAACGCGTTCCGCATCAGATGCCAAGTCGATGGACTTCGAAAACGTATAGTTGAAATCGAATTGCACGCCATGCGTCATCCTGTGTTTCAACGACACCTGCAGGGCGTTGTAACTCGCGGTCCCCATGGACCTGAACGCGTACAGTGTTGCGTACTGCTGGTTGTAGAACGAATATTGTCCGCCGCTCGGGTAATACACCTGGTTCGCAAGATTGGCGTCCGGAATGCCAATGTTATCCAAGATGAGGAGTCCAGTTGTCTCGTTCAAGTTGCTGCCGCAGAAGGTGTCGAACGCAACGAGGACGGGATTTGTGGTCGACGATGGGCCGGAACCGCACCCGCCCGAACTGCCAAGGCCATACGCCCCGCCCGGCTGCAACGGTTGGATCATATCCTGCCAGTACTTCACCACATTCGCAGGAAGCATGGAATTACTGAAGGACCCATCAGTCACGCCTTGGCCGCCTTGGCTCGGTTGACGATAGAGTTTAGCCAGTGCACTTACTGCCGTGAAGTAGTCGATTCCCGCGCCCTTGTCTTTTAGGTCAAGCGGCGTGGCCACATCCAATTGCATGAGCAACCGATGCGACTCTCGTCCCACGTAAGCTACTTCCATCGTGAACCCACTCTTCAGCTCCCGAGCGACGGAAAAATCGAACGTGTAGGCATAAGGAGTCTTCAATCCTCGGTCGATGGATGTCCCGATGGCGAACGTTCCAGTGGGATAAGTTTGCGGGAAAACCGCGGGAGGCGGAGTCAGGAAAATCTGAGTGCCGGCATTATCAGTCGTCGGAATCGTGTGAATGTCCGTCAGTCGCGGCGAGGTGCCGACTGTCTGAAACCCGGCCGGATTGGACAGTAAGGTCGATAGCCCAAATGAACCGTATTGATTGAAATCGTCAACAATGCCCTGTCCGAAGCGGTCGTACACCATTCCGAATCCTGCTCGGACCGAAGTCTTACCCTCTCCAAACAGGTCGTGCAGTAACCCACTGCTGTAGTTGGGCGCCCATGCGAACGCGACGCGCGGACCAAAGTCCTTGTAGTCCCAATTGTAGTAGCCTGGTTTCCCGTTCGCAGCACCCGACCAGTCAAAGGAAATGGGGGGATCCTGGTTCGAGGGTATGCCGTTGGCAGCATTCTGCGCGCGGAGCTGGTAAAACTGATCGAGGCTTGTTGTCGGAGAAACTTGCAGCTTGTTCGTTTCCCACGGAGGCGAGAATAGCGACCAGCGCAGTCCCAAAGTTACTGTGAATGAGGGTTTGACTTTCCAAGTATCCTGCCCATAGAACTCGTAACTATTGATCGCGAATCGTCGCTGCAGCGCGCTGCCGTCCGGCAAGGCGCTGCCATCTCTCTGGAAGTTGTACCGCGCGTCTACCTCCGTCACCATTCCCAGTAGCGCTGTAATCGGAAAATCGTAAGAATTGGCGAAGGTAGGATCCACCCCTGGGAAGCCGCCATTTATCGGATTCAACGGGGAACCACTCTTTTGGGCATACCCGGAGGTATCCGTCCAAGAAGCATTCGCCTGCCCGTCGCTGTACGACGCTAGATAACTGATGCTTGGAGTCCGGATGAACGAAATCTGGGTCCCGAACTGCCATGTGTGCTTCCCATGAATCCAGGAGACATCATCGGACAAGGTATGTGTCGGACGTTGAAAGCTGTGTGTGCGGGTTATCGCCCCGCCTGGTTCGTTCGTAAGTTGGTCATTTAGCCCGCGGAAGATAATCCAATCTTGGTTCGAATTCCCAATGACGCCAGCGCTTTCCCGAATAAAGCCGTACCGGAAATTGTTCACGATCGTTGACGTAATTACGCCACTGTAATTCGCTATGATTCCCTTATTGTAGTCCACTATCGATTCCGAAGGAGCTTGGCCCGGCAGAAAAGGAGTGTCCGCATTGTTTTCATTCCTCATCGCGCCCATCACGGAGACGCGATGTCTGGCATCCTTTGTTATGTTGTAGTCCAACTTCGCGATGTATTCATTCTTGACATCAGAAATGGGACCGCTGAAGTTGTAGCATGCGTAGTTGAAGCCATCCCCGCAGGCTGTGCTATTGGATGTCGGCCAAGTATTGAGGTACTTTATAACAGCGCTATTCGCCCCGAGATGAAGCGGGTCCAAGCCCGTGAGCTGGCCAGGCGAAAGCGCGAAATAGCCTGACGCCACGTTGTAGGTAGCGCCGCTTATTCCTGTAACCGTCCCCCCAGGACATGCGCTCGGGGTCGCGCACAAATACTGGATAATCCCGTCCTTCATAGTTTGGGACGGAACGACATTGGTCACGCTCGTCGCCTCCGCGCGCCTTGTTCCCTCAAAGTTCAGGAAGAAATAAAGACGATCCTTCTTAATCGGTCCCCCGACAGATGCGCCAAAAATGTTGCGGATCAGTTTCGGCGCCTTATTGCAGCTCGGGTCGCTGAGTGGCGTCCCGTTAGCCTGGCAATTGTCGATCTCTCCGGCCTTCACAAAATAGTCGTTCGCGCTCGTGTAGGTATTGCGCATGTATTCGTAGGCCGAGCCGTGAAAGCTATTCGTTCCGCTCTTCGTCACCAGTGAAACCTGAGCTCCCGATGTGCTTCCCTGGTCCGCGTTGTAATTCGAAGTGGTCACGCGAAATTCCTGCACCGAATCCAGGGTCACTGGCAGCACCGATGTAAATGCGTGCCCACCTTCATCATTGACCGCGACGCCATCCAATGTCATGTTGCTTTGATCGCTTCTCGCCCCATTCACCGCGCCGTTTCGTGTGTCGAAATTTGGTACGTCGGAGCGGTTTCCGGTATACACCGCGCCCGGCTGCAAGCTCAGCAGATCTGGCACGTTGCGTCCTTCCAGCGGAAGTTCCTTCACCTGGTTTTCGTTGAAGGCGTTCCCCAGCGATGCATCCGTCGTGTTCAATGTTTCGGCTTGAACCGAAACTTCCACCGTTTGCGTGGCCGACCCGATTTCCATCGTCACGTTCACGGTAGCCGGCAAATTGACTAGCAATTGAAGATTCTTCTGTTCGATACTTCCGGAACCCGGTTGCTTCGACCGCCAATGCGTACGTCCCGGGCTGCAGTGATACAAAGTCAAATTCACCGGCGCGTTCGTCTCCACCGCTCGCTGAAATCCTTGCTCCGCATTGACCAACGTCGTCTTGGCCCCCGCAATTGCCGCAGCCGCACTTATCGGTTACAACCCCATGAACCGAAGTCGTGCCCGTCTGCCCCCACGCCCCACTTGCCGCCAAAACGCTAATCGCCAACCCCCACCGCAAAACTCAAAATAAAATGCCGCTTCATAGAAGACCACTCCATGGACTGCTCCTTTCGCGCACCATTTCGATGACGTTATAAGACACTAGGAGGGAGTGCTCCGGATGGGGCACGTTCAAGTCGCGGAAACGTTCTCTCCGCAACGCCAGATTCGTTCTGACTCCGGGCAACCTTAACCCACCACTCGACTCACATCTATTTGAGATACCTTCTAAGTCAGGACGGCAGGTTATGTCAAGAGATGTATTTTAATGCGGCGCAGCAGAATAACCGATTCCCCCGAAGGGGGCTTGCCCATTTGGCCTGGAAACTCGCGTTGATCCAACGACTTCCAACCGGGGACGATCCCCCGCGCCTCTAGCGTAGCAAGTACCAGAACCACTATGCTTGCGCAAAAACGCACCTAATAGTTCTAAAAATTCTAACGCCGATCTAAATCCCGGTAGCCCGGACCGCAGAATCTGTCTTGAGATTCGCTCCGCACTCCAGAACCACCCTCATTCTGTTTGACTGGAGCTTATCATTCATTTAAGATACGCATCGGGTAACACCCCGCCCACATTCCACCCCGGCAGCGGCACGCTGCCCTCTAGTGGCGTAGGCCCTTTAGAATGAACACTTGCGAAAATAGTGGGGGGGGTAGCACAGACACTCCTGTTCACGCTGAGTCTCGAAGCGTCTCTGTCGCCTTCAACACCGGCAAGACGAATCGAAACAACCACCTTAAGCCCGCTTAACACCAACCCAGGAGGGCGGGTAAGTGCCGTTCAGAAAACGAACTCCAGCCCTACCCGCAGAACGTCCAAAATCGCTCGTCGTAACTTAAGCCCTACCCAACTGCAGAAGCTTGGCCTCGGTGATCGCGGAAATCTCCCGAATCGGCCCCAGAATCGACGCCGTAACCTCGCCGTCCAACCGCACCAAGGAAACCGCCTCCGCCCCCCGGGCCTCTTCGCGCCGCCCCAGGGCAAAAGTCGCGATGTTCACTCCCAGCTTGCCGAGAGTCGACCCCACTTGCCCGATGACTCCAGGCTCGTCGTGGTTGCGCAGATACAAAATCGTGCCTTCCAACTGCGCTTCCACCGGTATTCCGCCGATCTGCAAAACGCGAGGCGTCCCGTCGTGTAAAACCGTGCCCTCAACCGTGAACTCCGTCCCCGCTCCCGAAGCGCCTTTCTCCGGCAGGGCCGATACTTCCAGCGTGTTCGGGAATCCGTGCTCTCGCCGGCGCGTTTCCTCATGTACCGTCAACCCGCGAGCCGCCGCTACTTGAGGCGCGTTCACTACGTTCACTTTTTCATCCAGCACGGCATTCAGCAGTCCCGCCAAGACCGCGCTGCGCAGCAAGTTCGTTCCCACCTCGGCTACCTCGCCCGCATAGCGGATCCGAATCCGCGCCGGCCTGACCGCTGCCGCCTGCGCAACCAGCGACCCAAGTCGCTCTGCCAGCGCCACGTACGGTCGGCCACGCCGGTACTGATCCGGCGACAGCGCCGGCAAGTTCACCGCATTGCGAATCACTCCATCCGCAAGATAATCGCGCACCTGCACGGCAACCTGCGTCCCGACCTCTTCCTGCGCCTCCGTCGTCGACCCGGCGATATGCGGTGTGGCGACCACATTCGGCAATCCCACCAGCGCCGCATTCTTGGTCGGCTCTTCCACAAACACGTCCAGCGCAGCACCACCCAGCTTGCCGCTCTTCAACGCCTCCGCCAGCGCCCCCTCGTCGATTAATTCTCCGCGCGCCGCATTGATCAGCCGCGCCCCCTGCTTCATCTGCGCAATGGTCGTGGCATTAATCAGGTTCTGTGTCGCTGGGCTCACCGCCGTATGCAACGAAACAAAATCGCTTTCTGCCAGCAACTTCTCCAACGGGACCAATTCCACCTGCAATTCCCGCGCGGCCGCTTCGCTGATATATGGATCGTATCCAAGCACGCGCATATCAAACGCTTCCGCCCGCACCGCCACTTCGCTCCCAATGCGTCCAAGCCCGATCAAACCCAGCGTCTTGCCGCGCACTTCCGTGCCCGCAGCGCTGCCCTTTTCCCACTTCCCCTCGTGCATACCCTTGTCCAGCCGTGGCACTTGACGCGCCAAGGCCAGCATCAGCGCGAAAGTGTGTTCGGCGACGCTCACCGCGTTCCCGCCAGGGGTGCTCATCACCAGCACACCCCGCCGCGTGGCCTCTTCCAGATCAATGTTGTCCACGCCCACGCCGGCCCGCCCTACAACGCGCAGCCGCGGCGCCTTTTCCATTAACTCCGGGGTGACCTTCGTTGCGCTGCGCACGATCAGCGCTTCCGCATCCGCGATCTCCGCGTTCAGCGTATCTTTGGTGGTCAGCACCACGTTCCAGCCGGCCTGCTCCTTCAGCAGCGCCACTCCCCGTTCACTGATCTTGTCCGCAACAATGACTTTCATCCGCCCTCATCCGTGGTTGGTTTGTAATACGGTCGCCCAAGGCGACAAAATCGCCAAAACTCAAGAGAACAACGGTAGCGAGCCCACCACGCCAAGTCAAATACACTCCACATCTCCGTGATCGTTGTCTTCGTGATCTCCGTGCTCCGATCTCTGCGTCCTCGGTGTTAATTCTTTCGCCGTTTGTCTTTCGCCTCGCTGTTTCTTCGGGCGGCACAGACAGGAGTGTCTGTGCTACCGGCCTCTGCTATATTCATTCCACGAGGATCCGATGACGCTCTCCGAGAAAATCCAAAAAGATCTCACCGCCGCGATGCGCGCCAAAGACGAACTGCGCTTGAGCGTCCTCCGCGGAATCAAATCCGCCATCACCTACAAAGAGACCGAGAAAATCCGCCCCCTCGACGAAAGCGAATGCATCCAACTGCTGCAAACCCTCGTCAAGCAGCACAAAGAATCCATCGACCAATTCACCAAGGGCAACCGCCAGGACCTCGTCGACAAGGAGACCAAGGAACTAGCCATCATCGAAACCTACCTCCCCGCCGGCGCCAGCGACGCCGAAATGGATGCCGCCATCACTAAAGCGATCGCCGAAACCTCGGCCAGTTCCATCAAGCAAATGGGCGCCGTCGTCAAAGCGGCCAAAGCCACCCTGGAAGGCAAGACCGTCGACGGCAAAGCGCTAAGCGACCGCGTGCGCGCTCGCCTTTCCTGAAGAGTTTTTGCGGCGATCCCGAAAAAGCCGGCCCTGAGCGGCCAAAGCCGGATTGGATATGCGGGCGTTTAAGGCACGCCTAAAGAGCGCGCCCGCGACCCACAATGACCGCCAACCCAAAATCACTCGGAGCCGGCGGAATTCACCGCGCCGGAATGCGCGTTTTGATAGCGACAGGCAAGCCGTCGCCCGCACGCTCGATGGTGACCTGATCGGGGGAAGTCCGACGCTCCACGCTGCCCTGGACGATTATCAGCGTAACGCTCTCACCAGGTTTCGGGCACGCGGACGTCCGCGCGGATCCATGGGAGTTCACCACGACCTCCGCCGAAGAGTCCGGGGAACAGGGATCGAGAGTCAATTCGCCAGAATAATTTTCCGGAACTTTGACAGTGATCTCATGGGGCGCCTGTTTTGCGGCGCACGAAAACAACAGGAACGTGGCAGAGATGGTTGCAAGCAGAAGGGTAGTCAGACCATCGAGTTTTCGAACCATGGTTATAGGGGAACCCCTCGGCTGTATATTCTTTCCCGCAGTATATCCCGTGCGGCCGGAATTGACGAATTCGTTCGAAGCGTCGCCGGACAGACTTACCAACCCCCGGCGACCACGACCACCGCGAAATTGCTCTATCGGTTCTGATCATTCGCTGTAGGTATCTCAAAAAAGCGAATGCACTCTGGACCCTCGAACGAAGTGTCGTAGCAGTCCGTTCCTGCTGTCCGAGGTTCACGCCCTGTTACTCTAAGGTAGCCCTATTTGCGAACGTTGTATTGCTCATCCGCTCCAGCACGTAATATTGAGTCCATCCAATTCCTCGGCAGTTTTAACGCAATAGCTGATCGCAAAGCGGTCGGGCGTCGCTGAAATGCATCACGCCCGGGAGGCAACTTTGAAAGACACAACAGGCCTGCGCCATCGACGATGCGCCCGTGATCTAGCCGATCCGGCTCGCCGTCGCTTCCTGCAGAATTCAGCGGCGGCGCTTGTGGCCATGGCCGCTCCCAGTCTGTTGCTCGGAAAACCTGCGCCGGCGACTGGCCGCGTCGTCAAGATAGGCCTGGTGGGTCCTCGAACTGGGGCCCTGGCTCGATTTGGCGAGGGGCACGACTTCATCCTATCCGGCATTCGCAAGGCGATGGGGAGCGGCATCGTCATGGGTGACGTAACCCACCCCATCCAGATCATTGACTACGACAGTGAGTCCAAGGTCGACCGCGCAGCCGAGATCACCTCTAATTTGATCAAATCCGATCACGTGGACCTGGTACTGGCCTCCAGCACCGGGGCAACCGTGAATCCGGTCAGCGATCAATGCGAAATCAACGGCGTGCCCTGCATCACGACCGACAGTCCGTGGCAGTCCTACTTCTTTGGACGTGGCGGCAAAATCGATAAGGGTTTCGACTGGACCTATCATTTTTTCTGGGGAGTGGACGATCTAGTGGCGGTCTTCACGAACATGTGGACGGCCATTCCCACGAACAAGGTTGTGGGCGCTCTTTGGCCAAATGACGCCGAGGGCAAGGCTTATTCGGACCCCAAGTTCGGGTTTCCGGGCGTGCTGCAAACCAAAGGGTTCACGCTGGTTGATCCCGGCCGATTCGAAAATTCCACAAGCGACTTCGCTGCTCAGATCAGCATGTTCAAAAACGCTAAAGTCGAAATCCTCACCGGCGTGCTTCCGCCTCCCGCGTTCACGGCTTTCTGGACCCAGGCGGGCCAGCAGGGGTTTAAACCCAAGGTGGCTACGGTGGCAAAAGCGATTCTGTTTCCCGCAGCCGTAGAAGCACTGGGGGACCGCGGCGCGGATTTGACCACCGAAATCTGGTGGTCTCCCAGTTTTCCGTTCAAGTCTGGTCTTACCGGGCAAAACTCGGCGGAGTTATGCGCCGCGTACGAAGACGCCACCAAGAAGCAGTGGACGCAACCCATCGGCTTTCTGCACGCTTTATTCGAAGTTGGATTGAATGTTCTTCAGCGGGCCAAGGATCTTGATTCGCCAGCGTCGATTCGCGATGCGATCCGCGCAACGGACTATAATTCCATCGTCGGACGGATTGCCTGGGAAGGAAAGCCCGTGAAGAATGTGTGCAAGACCTCGCTGGTTGGCGGTCAATGGGTGCCCGGGTATAAGTTCAAGCAATGGATAGCCGGGCAGAAGTTTCAGAATGACCTGGTGATCGTGAGCAACAGCACGGAACCGTCGATTGCGATACAGCGCGAATTAGAGGCACTCCCGTAGCGCCTCGAGAGCGGGGACTCCCAGGGCGACACTCGGTGTGGTGGCTTTCAATTGTCCGCACGAACCTTACGGAAAAAACTCACTTCTCCACGGCGTAATAAATCACGTAGAACCAACTGAATATTCCGTGGACGATCATCCACAAGATCGAATGGTTCACGCTCCACGACAGAGTGACCGCCACCATGCTCCCAAATCCCCACAAGCCGATACCAGCCGAACGTCCGCCGCCATCGCTCATGACTCCTCCCGTCTGCTCTGCATACGATCATCAAGCGCAGAAACGATACTCCAATCCAGGATTGCCTCCAGAAACAAGGTTACGTTCTGCTGCGCATCGCTCATCACAAAACCGACGACTTCACAGACTGCGGAACTACGCAACCGGGTGCCGGTTCTGAGTCGCGTAAATCTGTAACACCGCGTCGAACTCCCCTGACTTGACGGGTTTCGTCAAATAGCCGTCCATGCCTGCTTCCGCGCATTTCTCACGGTCCCCTTTCATCGCGTGGGCTGTTAACGCAACCACTGGCTGATGCAGCTGTTTGCCGAGTTCCATTTTGCGCAGTTCCGTGGTGGCCTCGAGCCCATCCATCTCCGGCATCTGAACGTCCATCAAGACCAAGTCGAAGCGATGCGTCTCTATGGAATGCAGGGCCTCCCTGCCGTTTCCCACCACGAGAACTCTGTGGCCCCTCTCGAAGAGGTCGCCGGGAGTGTGCAGTCCAGGAAGGTTGCCGGATGGATTTTCTCTCGTCTCCAGACAACCAAGCTCACGCACATCAGCAAGGACATAAATAATCGCGACGCAGTGCCACTCCATGGAGTGAGAGCCGAAAGAGCCGAAGGCGTATATCCTGCGAGAAATGATGACGTGATGATCGCATGGTATGCATCGATGACACCCGCTCCCAGAAAACAAGAGCCCAGCAGCAAGAAGGAAGAGTTTTTCTTTGCATGGAAGCGGACAAGCGCGAGCACTCCCGCGAAAGGGCGGTAGCCGGGCTGACGGTTGCCAAACAGAAATGCAAGCTATTCCGGATCTCGCCTTCGCGCGGGTGACGTCCTGTGCGCTCCGCGACGGGTCATGCGCTCAACCGTCCTGTCAAGGCTGAACGCCTGCATAAGCAGGAATCCCGCCGCGCGGCACGTTCTTGTAAACAATGCCGCCTTTCATGACAAAGACCACACGCCGGACTGCGGTGATGTCTTTCAGCGGATCGCCGTCGAGCGCGATGATGTCCGCCTGCAGGCCAGGTGCGATCGAGCCGATCTGATCGGCCAGGTTCATGGCTTCCGCGCCCAAGGAGTTTGCCGAGACCATCGCCGCCATGGGGTCGACTCCACCGTCGCGCACGCGATCGATGAATTCCTCACCGTTGCGACCATGAGCGCCCGCAACCGCATCCGTGCCAAAGACAACTTTCAGCCCTGGAGTCTTCATTGCGTGCTGCACCAATTCGTGGTTCAGCGGGAGAACTTTCTCCATCGCCGCTAATCCCTCGGCGGTGTAGCCAGGTGTTCCGAGATACTTTTCCTTATTCAGCAGGTAGTTTTCGATCACCAGGCCGCACTGCGGATCGAGATAGGTCCCTTTCTCAGCCATCAATTTCAAGTCGTCGTCGGTTGCAAACGTGCCGTGCTCGATCTCGGTGCATCCCGCGAGGGTCGCGGCGCGGACGGCGTCCTTATACGCGTGTACCAATGTGCGGAGGCCCTGCTTCCCGGCTTCCTCGCATGCTGCGTTCAGTTGCTCCTGCGAAAGCGTCATGCCCCCGCCCTGGCGGATCGACTGCGAGGCGAAAATTTTGATCAAGTCCGCGCCGGCTTGCTTCTGCTTCCTCACGAACGCGCGGATTTCTTCCGGCGTGCCGGTCGCATCACCTTTTCCGATCAGCGGATCGACGGCCGTCAGGATGCGCGGCCCGGGAAGGTTCCCTTTCGCGATGGCATCGCGGAGCGGAATATCGTTTGGCGAGCCCGGGCTTTGAATCGTGGTGAACCCAGCCATCAATGTGAGCCACGCATTCGACGCCGATTGATAGGCGTCTTCTTGTGTCGTCCCTGCCATGCCTGCATTCTTGCCGTCTTTCCCGAAACTCCAGGTGATGTGCGCGTGCGCGTCGATCCATCCGGGCAATACCGTCAACCCGCGAAGGTCGTAATCTACCGGCCCGGCGTTTACATCCACGGCGACAATCCTTGAGCCCTCGATGACGATGCGGGTATCGTGCAGCACGCGGCCCCGACCATCGAGCACCGCGCTCGCGCCAATCACGATGCGCTTGGGCGAAGGGGGCGTCTGGCAAGATACTGCAGGCGCGAGGATGCACACGCCAAAAACGCACAGGATAATTCTCGCGGATTGCATAGTCGCAGAGTACGACCATTCACAGCATTTTGGGTAGACGTTAAAGCCTGGCACAAAGTATTTGGGCGTGTTCGTTCGAAAACCCAACTGTCGAAGGCCTGTCTCCTCCTACAAATCCAATCTTGAACCTCCAACCTCCGGGTTTTGCGGCATAATGCCTGCCGCACAGGGGCACATCTGCCGCCGCTCTTATCCGCGGCCGCACAGGCATTCCCGCATCGAGGAGGATTCAGTGAGCGATCGTCCATGGAGTTCCACCGCGCCTCCAGGAGAATTTCGCACCTACGTTCCGGCGGAGGAGACGCTGAAGGAATTCACCATCCGCGCCGTCATTCTCGGCGCGCTCTTCGGACTGCTGTTCGGCGCGGTGACGGTGTACGTGGGATTGCGCGCGGGTCTCACGGTTTCCGCCTCCATCCCCATCTCGGTGCTGTCCATCAGCATTTTGCGCGCCTTTGGACGCTCCACCATCCTTGAGAACAACATCGTGCAGACCACCGGTTCCGCTGGAGAATCTCTCGCGGCGGGCGTGATGTTCACGATCCCCGCATTGATCTTTCTGGGATTCGGCGCGGAATTTACGTTCTGGCGAATTTTCCCGCTGGCACTGCTTGGGGGTTGGCTTGGTGTGCTGTTTATGGTGCCGCTGCGGCGCCAGCTCATCGTCAAGGAACACGGCAACCTCACATTTCCCGAAGGAACCGCCTGCGCTGACGTGCTGGTCGCCGGTGAGCGCGGCGGCTCCTTCGCGGGGCGCGTTTTCTGGGGACTGGGCCTTGGCGGCGTCTACACTTTTCTCATGAACACGGTGCAGGCGTGGACTTCGCAGCCGGAAAGCCGGCCAAGCTGGTTTCAGGGCGCATCGTTTCGCGCCGCGATCACTTCCGAATATTTGGGAGTCGGCTACATCATTGGTCCGCGCGTCGCTGGTCTGCTTTTTGCAGGAGGGATCATCTCCTGGCTGGTGATCATGCCGGCCATCAGCTTTTATGGGCAGCTTGCCGGCAACACGCCACTGTATCCTTCGACAATTCCGATTCCGCAAATGACGCCGGATCAAATCTGGGGCTCATACATTCGCCCCATGGGCGCGGGCGCCGTGGCCGCCGCGGGATTGATCACCTTGCTGCGCACTCTGCCCACGATTATTTCCGCTTTGCGCGCCGGGCTGAAAGATGTGCGCACCGAAGGCGCGAGCCAATCCGGCGCGGCGAACCGCATCGATCGCGATGTGCCGATGCGCGTCGTGGTCCTCGGCACGGTTGTGATCATGGTTATGATGTGGATCCTTCTCACTTTCCATCCGATAAAAGGCGCGCAAACCAGCTGGTGGCAGAATCTGTTCGCCGGAGTGTTCGTCGTTGTGTTTGGATTTCTTTTCGTCACCGTGGCTGGACGCATCAGCGGTCTACTCGGCAATTCCTCGAATCCTATCAGCGGCATGAGTATCGCCACGCTCATGGCCACTTGCGCGATCTTTTTTGTCGCAGGCTGGACCGCACCGAATTATCAGGTGCTCGCGCTGATGATTGGTGGCGTAGTGTGCATCGCCGCAGCCATCGCCGGAGCCACTTCGCAGGATTTAAAAACCGGCTATCTGGTAGGCGCGACGCCGTTCTGGCAGCAGATGGGACTTCTGATCGGCGTAACGGTGTCTACCCTCGCGATCGGCACCACGCTCAATCTGATGAACAAGGGCCTGGAGAAATATCTGCCCACCGAAATTCCCGTCAATATCCAAACTTTGCCCTCCGGCGTCAAAGTCGAGCGCGATACCTTTGTCTATCACGGCAAGAACTACACGCTGATCAACTCTCTGGGCTCGCACGAAATTCCGGACGGCGAATATCTCTATGATGCCGGCACCAAGCAAATCGAGTTCCAGTGGGCGCAAGGCATCGGCAGCGACAAAGCCCCGGCCCCGCAGGCGCGCCTCATGGCCACGGTTATCAGCGGCATTCTGAATCAGCGTTTGCCCTGGCGCCTGGTCTTGATGGGCGTGGCCCTGGTGATCGCCATCGAAATTCTTGGCGTGCGTTCTCTCGCGTTCGCCACCGGCTCCTATCTTCCCCTTGGCACCACGGCTGCAATGTTCGCTGGAGCCCTGGTGCGCATGGCGGTTGAAGCCACCACCAAGAAAAAAGACGAAAGCGAAGCCAGTCCCGGCGCGCTGTTTTCCAGCGGCTTGATCGCGGCGGGCGGGGTATTCGGCCTGCTCGGAATCATCATCAATCTTTTCCAGGATCCGGAGATTTCCAACAACGTGCCGCACTGGCTTACTGAAAGTCTTCGGCTTCCCTGGCGCGCTGACCTGTTTTCTTTCGGGCCGAAACTTTTGGGCCCGCTGGCTACCAGCAATTTGTTCGGCCTCATCATGTTCCTCCTGCTCGCCGGGTTGCTATTTTACTTCGCGCGCAAAAAGTTGGACTAAACCCGGCCCCACAAGTTGCGGAAGAGTGAGCGGCAGAAGAAAAAGGTGCTCCACGGGGGGAACGGCGATGGGGATTCTGGAACTTGCAAAGCCGGTCATTGTTGTCTGCACACGGGATCGCGCGCGTTCCACGGCTTTTTATCGCGATACGCTCGGTCTGGTCATGACCGCCGAGGACAATTTCGCGAGCGTTTTTGATGTTGGCGGAACCGCGTTGCGCATTTCTACTGTTGCCGATTTTACGCCGCACGAACACACCATATTGGGCTTCAACGTTCCAGACGTGGCCGCGGTCGTAAGAGCCCTGCGTGAAAAGGGCGTGACCTTCAACATCTACAAGGGCTTCCATCAAGACGAACTCGGCATCTTGACGTTGCCGGGAGGAGTCGTGCATGTGGCATGGTTTCAAGACCCGGACGGAAATGTCTTGAGTGTAACGGACGCTTGATTTATGTCGTCAGCCTCGGCGTCGACGTCAAAATACGTCACCACCGAAAAAACGAATCGCTTCGCGAAAAACTCATTTCGGTTCTAGAATAGGTGCGTCCTCGAGGGCCCTGCCGAAGCTGTCCTCACATTCTGGCCGATTAGGAGGCCATTTCCCGTGCGCTATCTCTCTGTACTCACGCTTTGCCTGGTTTGTCTCGGTCTTGCTTCCGGCGTGCAAGCGCAGGGACCCCGGCAAATGGTGATCGCGCCCATCGACGAATCCAAACTCGTCACCCTCGGCGGCAACACTACGCCCGCGGCCACTCGCGCCCAAAATGACCGCGGCCCTGTAGCGGACGAAGTGCGCTTCGATCACTTGCTGCTGTTATTGAAGCGCGATCCGCAAACGGAAGCGGAACTGAAGGAAGAGATCGAAGCGATGCACAACCCGGCTTCGCCCGAATTCCATCACTGGCTGACTCCGGAGCAAATCGGGACACGCTACGGAATCCATACGCAGGATATGGAAGTGGTGCAGCAATGGCTTAAGTCGCACGGCTTCACCATCAATCAGACTTATAAGAACGGCCTGGTGCTGGACCTCGCAGGAACCGCAAAGCAACTGCGGGACACGTTTCATGCGGACATGCACAATCTGGTTTTACCGAACGGCGACAAACACATCGCCACCGTTCGCGATCCGCAGATTCCCGGGGCGCTCGCTCCGGTCATCGAGGGAGTAACTTCGCTGCACGATTTCTTTCCTCGCCCGCGCCTCACCAAGATGCGCCCCATCAGTTTCAATCGCGAAAGCAAGCGCTGGCAGCCGAGATTCAACGTTCCGTTTCAGGGCTCCACCCTGAACGTCGTCGCGCCTTTCGACTTCGCCACCATTTACAACCTGCTGCCTCTGTGGAACCAGGGCTTCACCGGCAAGGGCGTAACCATCGCTCTCGTGGAGGACAGCAATCTCGCCAATCCTAGAGACTGGTCGACCTTTCGAAAGACTTTTGGCTTGAGCGGATTCACACAAGGCAACTTCAAACAGGTCTATCCGAACTGTCCCAATCCCGGTCAGAACAGCGACGAAATCGAGTCAGCTCTCGATGTCGAGTGGTCCAGCGCGGCTGCTCCCGACGCGAATATCGTGTTGGCCGCATGCGGTGACACCCAGACGACCGCCGGACTCGACCTGGCCATCCTGGGCATCCTGGAGACCAATCCCCCGGACATCATTTCCGACAGCTACGGCCTGTGCGAGACCATCACCGGCCAAGCCGAAGTCGCTCTCGAGAATTTTGAGGCTGAGCTCGCTACCGCCGAAGGCGTCACCTTTTTCATCGCGCAGGGCGACACTGGCGCCGATGAGTGTGCTCCCGTCGAAACTCCGCCCTATTCCGTGCTCGGCATCAACAGCGGCGACAACACCGCGTCGGCCTTTGCCGTGGACGTCGGCGGCACCGATTTTATGGCGCAGTACAACTCGGATGTCAGTGGAATTCCGACCTCGCGGTATTGGAATGGCAAAAATGATCCGAAAACACTGGCTTCAGCAAAATCGTACATTCCGGAAATTCCGTGGAACGATAGTTGCGCGAGCCGGCTCATTTACACCGACCCGTTAATTGCCGGCGGCTTCACGCAATCGTTCGGGAACAAAGGATTTTGCAATTCGTCGATCGGTCAGGACGACTTTTTGTTCGCGGTATCGGGCAGCGGGGGTCCCAGCACGTGCTTCACGGGTACGCCATCGATACCAGGAGTCGTCAGCGGCACGTGCAAGGGGAATCCAAAACCTTCGTATCAAAAGGGTGTGCCGGGCGTGCCGCATGACGGACTCCGCGATCAGCCGGACGTTTCGTTGTTCGCGGCCGATGGCGTATGGGGCAGCTTCTATCCCGAGTGTTTGTCTGACACCAACCAGGGCGGCACTACCTGCACCGCTGACAACGACGCGCTCTTGTTAGGCGGCGGGGGAACGTCGTTCGCATCCCCAGCCATGGCGGGAATCCAGGCCCTGATCAATCAGCAATATGGCCGGCAGGGGAACGCCAACTACGTTTATTACGCCTTGGCCGCGCAGCAATTTGCGCATCCGGGCGGCGCGGCGGCGCAGTGCGACGCCAGCCAAACCACCGGCAACTTGCCTGCGGCTTCGTGCATTTTTAACGATGTCACACTCGGAGACATGGACATTCCTTGCGGTCAGAACACCGACGGGAAATTCTACGATTGCCACGGCGCGAGCAAGACGGAGATCGGCGAGCTCTCGACGGTCAATAACGAGGACGATCCCGCGTATCCGGCCGCGGTGGGCTACGATCTTGCTACGGGACTCGGTTCGGTGAACGCCACGAACTTGTTCAAGGCCTGGGCGCAGTTTGCGCCGCCTCACAACTAGTAGGAAAGCTAACGCAGAGACGCGGAGAGCGCCGAGATTCGCTGAGAAGGCGACACCCGCTGCGATCTTGGAGAGTCTTCACAATGGCGGTGTCGTACACACCTAACCATAAACTCCCGTATTCTTTGACTCGTTGTTTGCGTCGCCGTACACTGGCTAAATGGGCGCAACAATCGGCGGCCGCCGGTATAATTTCGACTGGCGCGGCTTCATCACACCCGGCGTAAAACTCATTGTTCTGGTGTGCACCGGCGTCTTCGTAGTGCAAACACTAGTTAGCCTCCTGGCCGACCCCCTGTTTGCCTACCATCATGTGACTCAAGTCTTCGGTTTGATCCCTCGCGCGGTGTTCCCGGGCTTACGGGTTTGGCAGCCTTTTACTTACATATTTCTCCATGGGGACATCTGGCACATTTTGATCAATATGTTGATGCTCTGGATGTTTGGCCGCGATCTCGAAGTGAGTTGGGGTAAACGCCGATTCTTGAACTTCTTTTTTGTATGTGGCGTGGGCGCGGGGCTGATCGAGATGGCTGTGAAGCTGATCCCGCAGTTCTGGGGCCACGTACCTTCGGATATTCCCACGATCGGCGCCTCCGGGGCGATCTTTGGAATCCTCATGGCCAACGCGATCCTTTTTCCCGATCGTAAGATCTGGCTGATTCCTCTGCCCGTGACCATTCCGATGCGTCCGTATGTTGCGGTAATGGGTGCCATTGAATTTTTCATGACCCTGGGATCGGGAGGAGATGGCATCGGACATTTGTGCCATCTCGGCGGAATGCTGGTTGCTTATCTCTACTTGCGGCGGGGATCATTCTTGTACAGCGTGCGGAACAGCGTTACCGATTGGAAGCACGAGCGGAACCGCAAAAGGTTTCAGGTTTACGTCAACAAGCACAAGCAAGATCCGCCATCACGCCCGGACAACTGGGTGAACTAGGGAATCCGTACGCGCCCCGTCAGGGCGCTGGCTTGATCAAGGGAAGCGCGATCCTCCCTTGCGATTCCGGGAATGCTTTCCAGAAGACTTCAGAGTCGCTCAACGAAATTGATTCGCAGCAGCCCGAAATTGATTCACTCCTCTCAACAGTCTTCAGCTTCATATCAACAACAACCACTCGGAATCTGGGGACATTTTTGGTGGTGTCCCATTCCGCCAGCCCTAAATACCTGCCATCTGGACTGTGGCTGCACAGCGGCAGCCATCCACGCTCATGAAGACTGGGTGTCCATTCTCCTTCCAAGTGAAGGCTGCCCATCTGAAACGGCGACCCCATTCGGACCTCAAAGCAATCGGAAAAATGTGCGGTAATCATCTGGTCTTACCTTCTGTCGGCAGCTAGCGGGTTTGCAGCGCGCGCAGTAGCAGTTGCTCGGTGGCGTTGGAGCCGGTGACGATGAGGACCGCCATTTTGTTGGCATAGTGCGGCGCATTTTTCAGGAAGGCTGCGGTGGTTGCGGCGCCGGCGGGTTCGGCGATGACGTGTTCCTGGACCATTAGATGGCGCATGGCGCTGAGCATTTCTTCTTCGCTGACCAACACGAATTCATCGACCAGGCTGGCGATTTCGCGCACGTTTTCTTCCGACGTCTCGCGGACGGCCAGGCCGTCGGCGATGGTATCGCTGAACTCGGTGGAAAAAGCGTGGCCCTTCGCAAAGGAGAGCGCGTAGGCGGGAGCTTGCGCCGCCTGCACGCCTACGATCTTAATTTCGGGGCGAAGTTGCTTGGCGGCGAAGGCTACGCCGCGAATCAAGGTGCTGTCTCCAACCGGAACGAAGATCACGTCGGCACGCGTGAGCTTATCGAGAATTTCGCAAGCGATGGTTGCGGTCCCGGGCAGCATCTCGGGATCGGAACCGTCAACAATGTTGTACCAGCCAGATTCCTGCGCGAATTGCGCGGCATGCTTCCTGGTTTCTTCCAGGAATTTTCCGACCTCCACGATCTCAGCACCTAGGTCGGCGATGCGCGCTTTCTTCGCCGGATTGGGGTTCTCGGGAAGATAGACGCGCGAAGGAATGTGCTGCTTCGCCGCGGCGTAGGCGACTGCGGCGCCGTGATTGCCGGTGCTGCTGGTGACCACGCCTGGGAGCTTGCCGCTCAACCTCTTTTGGCGAGCGTCTATCGCGTGATATGCGCCGCGCACTTTGAACGAACCCGTTGGGCCTTCGCTTTCGAGCTTGAGATAAACCCAGCCATCCCCTTGCGTGGACAGCTTGTCCGTTCCCGCGAGGCGGCTTTCCGGCACGACCTGACGCAGAAGAGACTGCGCCGCGCGAACGCGTTCCATCGTTAGCGGTGCAGCTGCAGCCGGCGCAGCCATCAGACTGCGCCGCCGATAATGTGAAATTTCATGAAGTTGGTGGTGCCCCGAACCCCCATCGGCGTGCCCGCCACGATGCCGATGACGTCGCCTTTGCTTACCAGACGCTCTTCGAGAAGGCGTTGCTCGGCGATCTCAGCGAGGCCATCGACTTTGTGAACGTCCACGATGGCTCGTGCCATTACGCCCCAGAACAACGCCATGCGGCGGCGCGTTTCCGCTTCCGGTGAAAACGCGACGATAGGAACGAGCGGGCGATAGCGGGAGACCAGGCGAGCAGTGAAACCGCTGTGGGTGAAGACGGCGATCAGCTTCATATGCAGTTCGCGCGAAGCGTGGCACACAAGTTCGGCGACCGTCTCGGCGACTTTCAGCTTTTCTTGCATCGACGGGCGAGGAAATTCCTTGATGCTGCCTTCGGCTTCTTCGATGATGCGCGCCATCATGGCGACCGCTTCGATGGGATATTTTCCAGAGGCCGTTTCCGCGGAAAGCATCACCGCGTCAGAGCCGTCGAAGATGGCATTGGCTACGTCGGAAGCTTCCGCGCGCGTCGGGCGCGGATTCTGCGTCATGGACTCAAGCATCTGCGTGGCGGTGATCACCGGGCGGCGCGCTTCGCGGGCGCGGGTGATGATCATTTTCTGAACGACGGGCACGCGCTCGGGGTTCATCTCCACGCCAAGATCGCCGCGAGCCACCATCACGCCGTCGGCGACGCGTAAGATGGCGTCCAGATTTTCGATGGCTTCGGGTTTTTCGAGCTTGGCGATTACCGGGGTGTCTTTGCCGGCGCGGCGAATTAGATTTTTCGCGAGAACTACATCTTCCGGGTGACGCACGAAACTTACGGCTATGTAGTTGGCATCCTGCGTGAGGGCAAAGGCTAGATCCTTCCGATCCTTTGGCGTGAGGGCCGGAACGCGAAGCTGAATTCCCGGCAGATTAATACCCTTATGCTGGCCGAGCACGCCGCCATTTGCGACCTCGCAGATGACTTCCTGGCCGCGCACTTTTTGGACGCGCAGCTCGATCAATCCGTCGGAAAGAAGGATGCGGTTGCCACGATGCACTTCTCGCGGCAATGGGCGAAAGGTAGTGCTGACGCAGTTGGAGTCACCCGGGACGCGGGCGGTGGTGATGACAAAGCGCTGGCCCCCACGCAGCGTCACGCTGGTGCCGCCTGCGAGCGGACCCGTGCGAATCTTTGGCCCTTGCAAGTCGGCGATGACAGCGATTGGTTTCTCGTGCTCGATGGCAGCAGCGCGGAGCGTGGCGATGCTGCGTGCATGGTCCTCGTGCTTGCCGTGAGAAAAGTTCAGTCGAGCTACGTCCATGCCGGCGTGCATCAGGCGTTCAATGATGCGCGGTGAGGAGCTGGCGGGGCCGATGGTGCAGACAATCTTTGAGTGGCGAAAGGCCATGGTCGTTTGCGAGTCCTGTAGTGTACGCGATCGGCAAGATTTATTTATTAGTGAAAATTAAGATTTGTAACAAAAAAGGATTGGTTTCGCCTGCGCAGAACACACTGACCTTACTTCGTTACCGCGAATTCGGCGACGATGCGCGATTCGACGTCGATTCCTTTTGTGAAGGACGCCAGCGGGATGCGTTCGTCGTCGCCGTGCATACGTTTTAGGTCGTCCTGCGTCAGGGGGAAGGGCCATAAGCCGTAGGACTGGACGTTATGCAGACGCAATTGCGCCGAGTCGGTGGCCCACGGTGATTGATACGGCAGCACGGGAGCGCCGCCAAATTCCTGGGCGGCTACCTTGGTGATCGCGGCGTAAAAATCATTCTCCAACGAAGACGGCGGAGCGGCTAGACCCGCGTCGGGTTGCACGTCCAGACGAACGAGCGGGTCGTTCACGAGTTTGTTGAGTTCGCCGAGCAGCGCGTCGATGGTGTCGCCGGGGAGGAGGCGGATATTGAGCGTGGCGCGGGCTTCGGCGGGGATAACGTTGGGGCGGACCCCCGCGGTAAGCATGGTCGGGGAAATGGTATCGCGCAACATGGAGTTCCATTGCGGGTTGGTGTCGGAGATTACGCGCTGCGCGTGTTCGCCGCGGTCGGCGGTCTCGAGAGAGCGCATCCACTTGGCGATTTCATCGGTTTCGACGCCGGCGAGACCCTCAAAGTAGCGCCGCACGATGGCCGTGAAATGAACCGGGGCGACATACGCGCCAATCTTGGCCACGGCTGCTGACAGGTGCACGACGGGATTGTCTTTCATCGGCATGGACGCGTGACCGGAAGTGCCGCGCGCGACGACGGTGACATTGACGGCTACCTTTTCGCTGGCCTGCACGGCGACGTATTGCACTTTGCCGTTATCGAGGACGACGTTGCCGCCTTCATTCAGCGCGAAGCCCGCGGCGATCTTGTCCCAATATTTGGCGATCAGGATTTTGATGCTGGCGTCGCCGCCTTGCTCTTCGTCGTCGGTGGCCAGAAAGATCACGTCGCGGTTCAGGCGCGCATTAGCACGCTTGAGCGCAATGAAGGTGGCGAGATTGCTCGCGAGCATGGCTTTGTTGTCGATGGCGCCGCGGCCGTAGAGGTAGCCGTCTTTGATGGTGGCGGCAAAGGGATCAACGGTCCACCTTGCTCGATCCACACCGACGACGTCCATGTGCGCGACCAGAATTAGAGCCCGTGAGGGGTCCGCCACCGCGGAACTGCGAAGGCGCGCGACGACCGAAGTGCGCCCGGGGGCGACCGGGAGCTCTTCCGGGGCGATGCCTTCCTTCTGCAGGATAGCCAAAATGTACTTCGCAGCGGCTTGTTCGTTGCCGGGCGGGTTGGTGGTGTTGATTTTGATTAGGTCCTGGAGCCAGATCTTGGCGTCGCCCGTGAGCGATGTGAGATCACCAAGCGGCGATTGGCTGGCGGGCAGAGAGTTCGTGGGCGGCGGCGCGACCTGCGCGGCGACGGGTTGCGCGACGAGAAGTAACGCGGCGACGAACAACCACGCGATCACGTGCAGCAGTGGCAGGGGCGTTCTGCGGAAACCGTTCACGAAACCGTCCTCTTTCCTGGTTCATAGCCCACCGCGCGAATCGGGGGAGCGACCTGCCGCAGCCGAGGGGTAAGCTCAGCAACGTTTTGCGGCAAATCTGACTCATATTAACATGCAGGGTGTGGGGACCCGGCTTCGGCAATGGCAGGTCGTTTCGTAAGCTCCACGGTAAGGGGTGGCTGGATTTGGCACGTTGCCGCCGAGATTTGAGCGTTCTATGATGGGCCACGAGGGATACGCCATGAAGGCAATTCTGACGACGTTGTTCTTGGGAATTTTGGCGGCGGCGCTCTTGCTGCCGCTTGGGACGAGGCTGGCCAGCGCGCAATCACCGGCGGGTCCGCAGGGCGGAGCGCAGCAGGGCGCGCCGCCGGTTGCGCCGACACCTCCGCCGGTACAACAGAAACCGCCTGAAGCGGGGGCCTCGATCTCCGTGGAAGTGCCGGTGGTGACGCTGGACGTGATTGCGGCCACGCAGCATGGCGACATTCTGACTGGACTGAAGAAAGAAAACTTTCGCGTGATCGATGACAACGCCCCACAAACGATTACCAATTTTGGGGCTACCGATGCTCCGATCACCATCGTTATGCTGATGGAGTTTAGCGCGCGCGGAATGTACGACTGGTTTGCATATCAGGCCAAGTATTGGGCGGACGCGTTTTTCCCGAACTTGCAGCAGAAGGATTGGGTGGCGCTGGTTACGTTCGACATGAAGACGCGCACGGAAGTGGATTTCACCCAAGACAAAATGGAAGTGCGCAACGCGCTGGGCCATTTGTATTTTCCGGGATTCAGCGAATCGAACGTGTTCGACGCGATCCTGGATACTTCCGAGCGCATGAAGGACGTGAAGGGGAAGAAGTCGATTTTGTTGCTGGCGACCGGCGTGGATACTTTCTCGAAGCACACCTTGGACCAGACCATGAAACAGTTGCGGCAGAGCGACGTGACCATTTTTGCCGTGGGACTCGACAAGCCGTACATCAATTTCATTGAGTCGCACGGAAGTCAGGGCTCGCATATGAATTATTTGCAGGGCGAAAATCAGCTCAAAACATTTGCATCGCTAACCGGGGGTTACGCGTGGTTTCCGCAGTTTGACGGCGAAATTCCGGGCATTTTCCACGAAGTCGTGGCGTTTCTGCGCAATCAGTACAGCATTTCGTATACGCCGACAACCGGCGCAAACGACGGGAAGTTTCACAAGGTGAAGATTGAGTTGGTGCAGCCCGACGGCAGCCCGCTGGTCGTGAACGATCAGAAGGGGAAGAAGCAGAAGGTTGTTGTATATGCGCGCGAGGGATACACGGCTGTGAAGGGCGGCGTTGGAGATTAAAGGTGAGTTCGGGGTACACGTGTAGCCGCTTCCTTTTGCGCAGTGGTTGGCTAGAAGGGGGCACAGACAAGAGTGTCTGTGCTACTTAGTAGCCGCGGCTGAAGTCGACTACGTTGAAGAGGTCGCGGCTGTCGAACCATCTTCCCAGTAAATCCATCAACAGTTTGGTTTCCTTCTGCCAGAGGCGGTCGCTTACGCCGCTCGTGTGCGGAGTTATGAGGAGATTGGGTGTTTTCCAGAGCGGGCTCTCGGCGGGGAGCGGTTCGGTGACGGTGACGTCGAGAGCGGCGCCACTGAGGGCGCCCGTTTCCAGGGCACGAATTAGCGCCGCTTCATCTAGAAGTGACCCACGGCCTACGTTGATGAGTCTTGCGCCGGGCTTCATCTTTGCGATTTGGGCCGGACCGATGAGTTGCCGCGTTTCTCGCGTGTCTGGCGCTGAGAGGACGATATAGTCGGCGTGAGGAAGCGCGTCCTCGAGTTGCGCGACGGGAAGGATTTTTTCGGTATGCGTTGCGTCGCCTTTTCCGGAGCGCGTGACGCCCCAGACGCGCATGTCGAAGGCGCAGGCGCGGCGGGCGAGTTCGCGGCCGATGGAGCCGTAGCCCACGATCAGCAAGAGCTGGCCGTTGAGTTCGGTCAACGGTCCGGGCTGGCTCGAAACTTCTGTTTGGCTCCAGCGGGCGCGGTCCTGGTAGCGGACGGAATCGGGAAAATGGCGGGCGAGCGCGATCATGAGGCCCATGGTGTGCTCGGCCATAGGCGGGGAGAAGATGCCGCTGGGGTTGGTGAGAATCACACCGGAGTTGCGAAGTTCGGGGTACAGGAGTTGGGAGACGCCGGCAGCGGTGGAATGGATCCACTTGAGTTTTCGGGCGTGCTGAAATTGTTCGGGGCGGAGCGAGGCGCCGACGAAAATGTCGGTGTCGGGTAATTCTTGCGGCAGGCGCTCGTAGTCGGGTAAGTGGACTACGAGCATCTCGGGCCAGCGGCGGCGGATAGTCTCCGGCATGATGGGTTGAGCACGCCACTGCTCGAACCGATGCCAGACGCAGATGAGGAGTTTGGTTTCAGCCGGGATTGTGCGTTCCATGCGTTCCGCTTTACGGCCTGCTGTGAATCCAACTAAGAAACAGACCAACGATTGCGCCGAGGCCTACCGTGCCCAGGATGAATGGGCGCGCAACGGGAATCGCAATCCACGCGATCACGACTAGACCGATGGAGACGATGGCGCCAGCCTTTGTGCCGGGCACGGGTAAGTTGCCGAAGGCGAGTCTCTGTGGCTGGGAGCGCTGGCGTCCGCCCAAGTTTTGAAACACAACTCACCTCCTGCCGCTTCCCACTACTTTTGGATGACGCGGAGGTCGCGGCCGGTCATATCGGCGGGCTGAGGTTGGCCCAGCGCAGCTAGCATCGTGGGCGCGATGTCGCGTAGCGCGCCGCCCGGTTGCAGGCTCTGCGGGCCGTTATCGCTGACTACAATAAACGGTACTGGATTCAGCGTGTGGTAGGTGTGCGCGCCTCCGGTGACAGGATCGATCATCGTTTCGGCGTTGCCGTGGTCCGCGGTAATAATCCAGGCACCGCCGCGCGGTTTTAACGCTTGATAGATGCGGGCCAGGCCAGCGTCTACCGCTTCTACCGCTTTGATGGCGGCTTCGAGTTTCCCGGAGTGCCCGACCATATCGGCGTTGGCGTAGTTCATGATGATGGCGTCGAAGGCGTCTTGCTCGATGGCTTTTACGACCGTGTCGGTGATTCCCTCGGCGGACATTTCGGGTTTCAGGTCGTAGGTGGCTACTTTCGGCGAGGGGACGAGGATGCGCTCTTCGCCGGCGAACGGCTTTTCGATGCCGCCGTTGAAGAAATAGGTGACGTGGGCGTACTTTTCGGTTTCCGCACAACGCAGATTTTTGTACTGAATGTCAGCAAAAACCTGGGCGAGGATGTGCTCTAGCTTTTCCGGGCCGATTACGTATTTTAGCCACGGCCACTTTTTGTCGTACTGCGTCATGCCTACGTAAAAGAGGTTTTTCGGGCGTTTCGGGTCGATGAATTTGTCGAAATCGGGAGCGGCCAGCGCGTTGGTCATCTGGCGGGCGCGGTCGGCGCGATAGTTGAAGAAGATGACGGCGTCATCGTCGTGGATCAATCCGACCGGGGCAGCGGACGGATTTGCATCCTTGGTTACGACGATAGGCTTGATGAATTCGTCGGTTACGTCTTGTTCGTAGCTTTTTTGCAAAGCGGCGATGGGGTCGTCGGTGCGCGTTTCGGCTTCACCATGGACGACGGCACGATAGGCCAGCTCGATGCGCTCCCAGCGATTGTCGCGGTCCATGGCGTAATAGCGTCCAACCAGCGTAGCGATTTCTCCAACATGCAGTTCGCGCATTTTCTGCTGCAATTGGCGGACAAAGTCGCGGCCGCTGTGAGGTGGCGTGTCGCGGCCGTCCATAAAGCAATGAACGAAAACTTTCTCGACTTTTTGTTGCTTGGCCATTTCCAGCAGCGCGAACAAGTGCTGAATGTGCGAATGGACGCCACCGTCGCTGAGCAGCCCCAGGAAGTGCAGCTGGCGCTGACGGCCGCGCTCCATGGCTTGCTGGAAGAGTGGAACATTTTGCAATTGCTTGTTGGCGATGAGCAGGTCGATGCGCGTCATGTCCATGTGGACGATGCGGCCAGCGCCGATGTTGAGATGGCCGACTTCGCTGTTGCCCATCTGCCCTTCCGGCAGACCAACGAACGGCCCGGAAGTGTGAATCAGCGTGTTGGGAAAATTCTTGATCAGGGAGTCGTAGGTGGGTTTGCGAGCCAAGGCGATGGCGTTGCCTTTGGTTTCCGCGCGGTAGCCCCAGCCGTCGAGCACCGTCAGTACGATAGGTTTCGGTCGTTTTGCCATAGACCGTCAGAATACATGGAGGAGGAAATTGTTGCCATCGCGGGCAAGAGGCGACGACAAGAAGCTGTAGAGGAGTCGTGCGAGTCGCCGCGCTTCTCGTAACCAACTTGATACCCTCCCCCCTGGGGTTTGTTGTAAGTATTCATTCTAGAGAGACTTAAAGTCGTTTGTTTTGATAGACATTCATAAGTATTGATTCCAAAGGTGGTTACCGGTGCGGCCGTGCGTTCGCTCGCAGGCCTCGAAATTCTCCTCGTCGCAACGAAAAAACGCCAGCTAGAAGCTGGCGCTACCAAGACCTTCCGTCCTGTTACCTAGAGGGTACTATACGCGAATAGTAAGCGGCCGTCAAGGACATTAGTTGGGCACTGGAGCTAAAACCGGTACTGCCAGTTTTAGATTTTCGGATCACGCGTCAGTTCGTCGGGCCAGCGGGCGCGGCAGCGGGCGCATGCTGCGCAGTTGGGTCGGCCGGCTTGGCCGACGTGGCGGGGAGATCTTCGCGGAGTTCGAGGCCGAGCCATTCTCCGGTCAAGTCCTTATTGGTGCTGGGCTTGTACTCCACAATGGCGCGTAGACCTTCGAGATGGTGGCAGAGAGTGAAGTGGTCAGTGCCGAACCAGAGGGTGTCGGAAAATCCAATGCGGTGCGCGCCAGAGCTACGGAAGGTTTGCGTGCCAAGGGGGCTCTGAATGACGACGGAGGTTCCGTTTTCTTTTTCGCCGCAGACGATGGACATGAGGGTTCCCTGCGAGGTCAGAGTGGTTGGGGGTGTGTCGAGCGGCTGGGGAGCGTCCGGAGGACGCTTCTCGGCAGGAATATCATTCCACAATTCCATGGCTTCGTCGCGATCGGGCCCGCGCCAACGGTCGGCCACGAAAGTCGCCTGCCTTCCAGCGTCCTGACCGTCTCCCGAGGCGAGGAGAAGTCTTCCGACGAACAGGTGATACCCGGCGCGGGAGGGCTCCAAGGCTTCGGCCTTGCGCGCGAGGTTGAGGGCGTCTTGCAATTCCGCGTGACGTGCAGCGATCAAGGCGAGCTCGATGAAAGCGGGCGCGAAGCGCGGATTGGCCTTGATGACGTCGTAAATGGCGTTATCGAGGGCCAATTCGTCGGCCGGAGCGATGGAAGTACGCAAGGGGGAAAGCATCGTTTTGTAGTAGAGGGATAAGTATTGCTGCGGATTGGCGGCATAGGCCTTTGCGAATTCGGTATCCGCGTCTTGATCTTTGCCATCGGCAAAGTCGAGAAAACCAAGAGTCTCGTGGGCGAGAGCCACATTGGGGTCGTCGCGGAGGGCTTGCTCGGTGGAAGCACGTGCATCGTCGCGATCGTGAGAGAACAGGCGGTAAGCACCGAGTTCCGCGTCAGTCTCCGCCGGTGAGGTCACGCGAGACGGAAACTCCTTCTCTTTGAGCTGCGGCGGATTCTCAAGCACGTAGCTGCTAAACATGAATTTTCGGGTGTAGTTTGAGAGGCCTTCCTGGACGTCCTGAAAACTGCCGAAAACCTCCTGAAACGCTTTTTTCTGGTCTTCACCTTGCAGCAACGCGTTGTAGAACTTGTCGAGCTTTTTGCCTTGCTCCATTCCGGGTCCAAAAATAAGGTAGTGCACCAGGGCCCATGCTTCGGAATAGAACAGATCGATCTGCTGCTCATCTTTCCGGAATTTGACCCAGGGATTTTCGCTGATCAGTTCGTCCACCTTGATGAGGGTAGCTCCCTGCAAGCGGTAAACTCGCGTGCTGGGAGCGCCGACATACATCTTGGTCTGCTCAAAGCGGCTGTTTCCGTAGAATTCGGCCAGACCTTCATCGAGCCAGGTGGGCAACCATCGAAAATTGGCGTGCAGCAAGGTGTGCACGTACTCGTGGTAGACAACATTGTATTTGCCGGGGACGTCCTGATCGAGACGAATGACGGCATATTGTCGCTCCCAGCCGTGTTGAAACAGGCCGCCAGGCTTCGGACCCGGCGCCTTCCAGAAAGCCGGGGCCATCGCTTTCATGGAGGATTCATCGCGAGGGGCGAAGATAACTAGGGGCGCGCCGGTTTCGAGGCGCATCTTGGGAAAGGCGACGGCAAAGACCGTGCGCATCTGCTCAAATTCGCGAGCGACACGACGGCCATCGGCAGCGCTGCCGTTGGTCAGGACCCGAAAATTGGGACTGCGCACTTCGGTCCAGGGCTTTTCACCGGCCTGCGCGAGGGGCGACGACACGCCTGCGAACAACAGGACGAGCACACGGAACAAGCGAAGATTGGGCACGCAGTCCTCTCCTTAAGTGCTGAAAATGATAGCGGGGAGGTTAAGTGCTTCGAGGTATAAAAACAATAGTACCGTAAGCTGCTAGTCTAGGAGCATGTGGTGGACGACAAATCATATCGTAGGCAGTCTCATGGCGGTTGGGCTGGTTTTGCTCATTCTGGCCGTGAAAGCGATATGGGACACCTTCACGGACTAAACTATGAAGCTCATAGACGTTACCCGCCAATTCCCAAGCGAAGATAGCTGCCTTTGTTGGAACGTGGCATAAAGTCTCTGCGAAACATCTCCCCGCCTACCTAGACCGCTTCAATAACCGCAAGAATGAGTTTCTTTTCCGCGATACGATGCTGAAACTCATTGGCCCGCTAAATCTTGAATACAAGCACTTGAGCGCCAAGATACACGATGCGGCCTAGTTATATCTCCTTGGCCGCGCACTCAATGCAAACCAATGCAGACTTACCAGGTAACTGAGATATTTCCTTCATGGTAGTTTTTTTCCTCTGAACACCAACAGTGGTTTCCCCGTCACCTCGAATCCGAGCCATTTTTCGCTCGTCCAAAAAATAAAGCCAGCGCCCAGCGTCATTGGAGCGAGAACGAACTTTTTCTGAGAGAGTCGGGGAGATGGTGCTCGACGACAGCAGCATTTTTCCTGCAAGTTGGCATAGTACTTCGCATTGCCGCGCAAATTCCGGAATCTCATTGCGTATATCCCAACGCTCGCCCGTGACGTTTCCATTCCAATCTAGCCCCTCGCTTAGCCACTCGGCGCGTACATAAGACACGGGAACATTTTCAAATCTAGAGGCTAATTCCTTCCAGTCAGCGGCGGTAATCCTTTGAGCGGGAATTACCGATTTTATTTCTCTTGCAATATGGGACTGCAATTCTAAGTAAAGCCAAGCAACTCCTGAACCAATTGCTCCCGCAAAGAACATCCAACCAATCCATCTTTGTTGGGGCCATAAAATACTCGCTGCTACTCCTAGCAGACCCAAGACTAACGTCGCCCAGCCAAGTCGTTTTTCGTGAGACATGGTCCCGGATTATCCTCTGAGGCCATGCCTTGCATCATGGTTATAATCACGGTTTAAGGCATGCGTTTTCATACAGATGTGCAAGTGTTCATTCTAAATCGGCGCTTCTTCCCGCATAGCGATCAGAGGAGGTAAGGCACCAGGGCAGCGGTGTGACGAGCATAGGTGGCATAGGCTTCGCCGAACTGGGAACGCATCCACTGTTCCTCCATGCGGAACTTGATCCAGAACGCGAGGAAGATGAGAACGAAAACGATGAACCCGCGCACCTGGGAGATGGCAATCGCCATGCCCAGGAAACCGGTCAGAATGCCGGTGTAGATGGGGTGACGGACCACGGCATAGGGACCGGAGGTGATCAGCTCGTGCCCCTGTTTAATGGTGACGGAGCGGCTCCAGTTGCGGCCGAGGTGCTCGCGGGCCCAGACGGCGAACAGAAGGCCGGCGATGGTGACGGCAGCTCCCAACCAGAAGGGCAACAATCCAACCGGCCAGAGCTGCAGGTAAAGCCAGGGCAGCGGGATGCGAGTTGTGGAGAGGAGGACGATCGCGATGAGGAAAATGAAGACGCGCAGGATGCGGGAGGCGGCCGGCTCGAGGCGCTTCGTGGTTTTGGTATTGATGGCTTTGATTTGCCAGTAGAGAAGGAAGGCGATCCAGACCACGGGAAAGAACGATTCGTAGAACCAGAGCATTCAGGACCTCCGAAGGTGCACGGTTAGCTCGCGAATTCGCGGAGGGCGGCCAGGAGGCGGTCGACTTCTTCGGAGGTGTTGTAATGGACGAGGCCGATGCGGAGGAGGCCGCCGGTTTGTTCGACGCCGAGGCGTTCGGTGAGATTGAGGGCGTAGTAGTTGCCGTCCCAGGTGAAGATGCCGCGATCGCCGAGGAATCTTGCGGCTTCGGTGGGAGTGTGATTCGCGAGGCGGATGGAGACGGTGGAGCAGCGATCGTTGAAATGTGCTGGATCGGTGATGCCGAAGAAGCGCAGGCCGGGAATGGCGAGGAGACCGGGGATCAATTGTGAGAGCAGGGTCATCTCGTGCTGGCGCGTTGCGCGACAAGCTGCCAGCAGGGCGCTGCGGCGATCTTTGACGCTCGGATCGCAACGGCGGCCGAGTTCGGCGATGTAGTCGACTGCGGCGCTGATTCCCGCGATCAGTTCCTGGACTTGTGTGCCGGTTTCCCAGCGGTCGGGGAGCGAATTAGGAGCTGGACGCACTTTGTAGGGATTGAAACGCAGCAGATGCTCGCGCTTGGCGTAGAGAGTGCCCATGTGGGGGCCGAAAAATTTATAGGGCGAGCAGGCCAGGAAATCGCAGTCGAGGGCGCGGACATCGATGGGACCGTGCGGAGCGTAGTGGACGGCGTCGATGAACATCAGCGCGCCTGCGGCGTGGGCGAGCTTGGTGATTTCGGCAACCGGACTGATGGTGCCAACGGCGTTTGAAGCGTAGCCTACCGCGACGAGCTTGGTTCTTGAGGTGATTTTCTTCTTTAGATCCTCGAGATCCAGTGTGCAGTCGGCTTCGCGGATGTCGGCCTGACGTATGACGACACCCCTCTCTTCTAAAGCGCGCCATGGGGCGACGTTGGCGTCGTGATCGAGCGTGGTGACGACGATTTCGTCGCCGGCTTTCAGTTCGCGGCCAATCGCCCGGGAGAGCGCGAACGTGATGGTGGTCATGTTCTGGCCGAAGATGACTTCGTCCTTGTCGCAATTGAAGAAATCGGCCATCGCGGCGCGGGCCAAGGCGATGATGGCGTCTGTTCGTCGACTGGTTTCGAACGCGCCGCAAGTGTTGGCGTTGGCGTTGAGGAAGTAACTTTGGATGGCGTCCATCACTTGTTTCGGCACTTGCGTGCCGGCGGGGCCGTCGAGGAATGCGGCTGGGTGACCGTTTACCTGGAGCTTCAGCGACGGAAATTGTTCTCTTACCCAAGCGCTGTCGAGAGGCTTGCTGGTGGCTTCGTGGAAGGCGGGGGTGCTCATGGAGTTTCTTGTCCTTGGCGGTGCTATGCGTTGCGAGCGGGTAGTTTCTCACAAAGTGTTTGCGTTTGTGTGATGGTTCGCTTCAGAGAGGGACGCCATTTGAGACGCGGCTTGGGGATGCTTCACGGAGCGGTTACGGACAACAGTGTTTGCGGTACTGGAGCGACAACTCGCAAGGCAATTGCAGTGGGGCGCCGAGCTAAAGCTCAGCGCCTACATTCGCAAAGCCACCGACGCGGCGGGCCATACGCTCCAAATTGGCGGTGGATTCGAGTTCGCGATGCCAGCAGATCCATTTGCCGAAAATCAGGGCGTGGTAGCATTGGGGCTCGTTCCCCACTCATGCCGCGGTGGCGCCGGCTATAAAAAATGGGACAGCGACTGCGAAGCGGTCGACGCGCTCCGTTCCTCAACGAGGTCGATTGTGTCTGACACTTTTACACCGGATGAGCGCACGCGTGTGGTGCGCGAACCGCATCGTGGCGTGTATGACCGCGCAACCATCAACAAGATTCTGGATGAAGGATTTGTTTGTCATGTCGGATTTACTTTGGACGGGCAGCCGTACGTTATACCGACGATGTATGCGCGCGTTGGCGAGGCGATTTATTTTCACGGTTCGGCGGCTAGCCGGATGCTGCGCGGAGTGAGCGCGGGAATTCCGGTGTGCGTTACGGTGACATTGGTCGACGGGTTGGTGCTGGCGCGTTCGGTGTTCAATCACTCGATGAACTACCGGTCGGTGGTGGCACTGGGAAAAGCTGTGCTGGTGGATGCGCCGGCGGAAAAGATTGCGGCGCTGCGCGCTTTCACGGAGAAGACCCTGCCGGGGCGGTGGGTCGACGCTCGACAGCCGAATGAGAAGGAATTGAAGGCGACCAGCATTCTGCGATTGGCGCTTACGGAAGCTTCGGCGAAGATGCGCAGCGGGCCGGTGGAAGACGATGCGGAGGATTATGCGCTGCGTGTTTGGGCGGGCACTGTGCCGCTAAAGCTTACGGCTGGGGCGCCGGTTCGGGATGAGCGATGCGATGCGGGGATTCCGGTGCCGGGGTATGCGACGGAGTATCGGCGGTAGCGTGGGCTGAGCGTCTGCGCCAAGCACTCAGGTTGAGGTTCTTGGCACATCCTCGCCGGACGCGTTCAGGAATGACAGGTTTGGCAGCGCCGATATTTTCCAAAATTCCGAGAATTGTCTTTTGGCCCCCCGCTATTGCCGCACCGCGCGAAGGAAGTCGGCTAGCAGGCCGTAGCCGGTGGCTTCGATGCCGGGGTTGTGCTCGACCAGCGAGAGGCTGAAGACATCCATGTCGAAGCGGACGGCGGAACTGCTGCCTTCCAGATTGGCAAGCGGATCGGAGGCGAGCAGGAGCTCCGGCTGGACGCCGCACTCGACTCCACCCCCGCGGCGTTCGGCGCGACAGACCAGCTTGTAACGCATCCCCGACGAACGCACGGAGCGGATCTTTTCTTCGCTGAGTTCGCGAATGCCGGTGCGGCGCACCTGCTCAAGGCGAATCGGCACTCCCAGAAGCACAATCGTCATCGCGACGATTTTGACCGCCGAGTCCCATCCATCGAGATCGGAGGTGGGGTCGGTTTCGGCGATGCCCATGGCCTGGGCGCGGCGGATGGCTTCATCGAACGAACGGCCCTTCTCGATTTCCGTCAGCACCACATTGGTCGTGGAATTGAGCACGCCGGAAAAGCCGCGGATTTCCATTGCGGGCAAACCCAGCGGGAACATCGAAAAAATGGGCACGCCGTCCATCACCGTAGCTTCGTAGAGAAATTTTCGGCCTTTTTCGCTGGCGAGAGAAGTCAGTTCATGGAACGCGTGCACGATGGGGCCTTTGTTGGCGGTGACGGCGTGCGCGCCGAGTTCCAGTGCGGCTTTGATATGGTCGATGGCCGGCTCGCCGGTTGTGGCGTTGAGCGAGCTGGCTTCGAAAACCACGTCGGCGCGGGTGCGCTCGACCCACTCGCGGACGTTTCGCGGAGCAGTGTGCGGATGTTGCGCGGGCCAGTGACCATTGAGGATGGCCAGAGGATTCAGGCCGTCGGGATCGACCAGCCAACCGGTGCGGCGTGTCGCAACACCGGTAAGACGCCAGCGCACGTCGTAACGGCGGCGAAGCTCCGTCTCTTTGGAGATGAGCAGGCGCAGGAACGCGCGTCCTACGTTGCCGAAACCGACGATCGCTAAGTTGTAGGACGGAATGGGGCGCCTCCTGTGGAGATTTTGCGGTCGGGTGGTGCCTTTCGCTACTTCTTTTGATTGCGGTGGGTTGAGGTCTTTCGGCTAGCGTCGCCGGGTAGCCTCAGGATGACCGGTTTGCGCCAGACGCACCGTCGCCGCCGGCTCTTAGCGCGCCGACGCCCGGAGCATTAGTGGGACGTCGCGGCGGTCAGCTTGGATGCGGCGGACGAGATCAGAGCGGCTTCGTCTTGCAGGACTTGCGCGACGACGACAATTGCGGTGTCCGCCTGCTTCCACTGCTTCAGTTCTATGGCTTCGCGGACGGCGGGGATCGTTTTCACGGCGTACCCGGTGTAAAAACCGGGTGCGTAGATCTGGTGCTTGAACCACGGGCGATTGGACAGACCTTCGGTATTGGTGAGTTTGCGTTCGCTTCCGATCAGTAGCTGATTTACGTCGGCAAGCGAAGCCGATGCGAGAGCGGCGCCTCCGTTGGCGTTGGCACGGTCCAGGGCTTTGTGATACTCGGCGGCGCTACGGGCGAGGGCGTCTAGCGCGTCATCGAGCGGCGCGAAATTCAGGTGGGTTGGGACGGCTTCGGTTGGTGGCGCGACCAGGGGTGTTCTTGGGTCGTTGGTAGCGGCGAAGACGCCCTCTTCGATTTGGCGGTTGCGTTCGGTGATATCGTCGCGCATTTTCTGCGAGAGCGCTTTCAGCTCCTTGACGTAGGTTTGAATGGTGTCGGAGAAATCGCTGAACTCGAACGGCAGCAAGTCGGCATCGGCAAGGCGCATGATCATGCTGCCGCCAGCTTGGGCAAGCGCACGTCCGTAGACGAAGTCCCCGTCGCTGAAATGGGTGTACCAGTAATAATCGTCGTAGATCGAGTGGTAGATGCCGCCACCGTCTTCGCCGCCGAAGCCAATGTTCAACGAGGCGACGCCGTCGTGCTGGAGAAACGCTGTGAAATCCGAACCGGAGCCGAGCGCCGCAATGCGCAGGTCGCCGCGCTGGCGAATCTCCTGGCGTTGCTCGGCGGATTTCGCGGTGGCGATTTCGTGAAGCTGGTTGCGCTTCCACGCCGACAACTTTGTTTCCGGATCGGAGATATCGCGAGAAACTTCGTTAGTGAATTTTTCCAGTGTGTGCGAGCCCTCGATCCCGAGATAGCCGCGGCCGTTGCTGTCGGAATTGATGTAGGCCACGGCGTGCTGGCGCAATTCGTCGGCGTGTTCTTCGGCCCATTCCGTCGAGCCTAGCAGGCCGGGCTCTTCGCCATCCCAAGCACATAGAATAATGGTTCGCTTGGGCTTCCATCCCTGCTTCAACAATTCGCCCAGCGCACGGCCTTCTTCGATGACCGCGTCCATGCCGGAGATGGGATCCTCTGCTCCGTTAACCCAGCCATCATGATGGTTGCCGCGAACCACCCATTCGTCGGGAAATGTTGAGCCCGGAATCTTCGCAATGACGTCGTAGAGAGGCTTGATGTCCCAGTTCGATTTCACTTTCAGGTGCACTTTCGCCGGGCCCGGGCCGATGCGGTACGTCTGGCCAAGACCCCCGCGCCATTCGGGGGGAGCAACGCGACCCGTCAGAGCGGCGAGAAGGGGTTGAGCATCGGCGTAGGAAATTGGCAGCACGGGAATTTTTGTGATCGTCGCGGCTTCCTCAATTTTGAGGCGCTTGGCGTTTTTCGTGGCGCCAACTCCCGGCGTCAGCGGATCACCCGGATAGAACGGCATATCGGCGACGCTACCGCGCTGCACACCGTCTTTGGGCCTCCAAGCTCCCGCGGGAAACGTCTCACCCTGCATGAAACCGTCCTCATGCGGATCGGAATAGATCAAGCAGCCAACGGCGCCATGCTCTGCCGCAACCTTTGGCTTAATGCCGCGCCAAGAGCGGTAATAGCGCGCGATGACGATCTTGCCTTTGACGGAAACGCCCATGCGGTCAAGCTGTTCGTAATCTTCAGGGATTCCGTAGTTCACATAAACGAGGGGAGCGGTGACATCGCCGTCGATCGAATAGGCGTTGTAGGTGGGTAGCTGCTCGGACTGCTGACTCGAGGTGGGATCTTGCGGGAGCGCTGGCTCCTGCAGCTTGGCGACAAATTTCGGGCCGCCGTCGACAAGCTCGACGGCGCGCTCCTTCGGAGTGGGAAACAGAACATCGAATTGCTCGATGTGGGTGTCCAAACCGAACTCCTTGAACTTGGCGGCAATCCACTCGGCGTTCTCTTTGTCATACGTGGTGCCAACGTTGTGAGGGTGCGCGGCGAGATGCTGCATATACGCTCGCAAATTCTCCGGACTCGGAATGGCGCGCATCTTTTCTTCCCACTGACGTTCCGTGCGAGAGGATTCCGCGGAATAACCGAGTAAGGCCTGCTCGTCGGCAACCACGTGAGTGCGAACCGGCGCGAGTGAGAGGCCCGCAAAAACAAAAATAGCGATGAAGAAGCTGCGATTCATTCTGCCCCCCTGGAAACGAGGGACGTATTCTGCCTGAAGAGAGAGATTTTGTGAACGGAGGAAAGCGGCCCTAACTAAGTGCCTTGGACATCGTGAAGTAGTGGCACGGCACTTTTGGCGTCACGTCGGAAGAAAACGAAGCAGTGCCGGTCTGCGTGTAGCCCAGATGCTGATAGAACGGCAGGAGGCTCTCGGCGCGTGGACTAATGATCCGCAAGTCCATCGTGTGACAGCCGGCGCGGCGCGCATACTCTTCCGCTGCGGCAACAAGCCTGCGCCCCAGGCCCGTGCCTTGACGGGCGGGTTCGACGGACAACAACCCCAGATAACTTCGCTCGCCGCGCGGCTCGACGTAGACACATCCGGCCAAGCCCACCACGTCTTCCGCTAACAGGAACGCTCCATTTTTTTTGACCAGTTCCCCCACACCTCGCGCGTCGATGCGATCGCCGTCGAAGGCGATTCGCTCGACGATGAAAGCTGCGTTGATGAGCTGGGCGACCGCACTGACGTCGGCGTCTTGCGCGATCCGCGTGCGAAAGTTACGTTCCTGCGAAAACGAATTAATCGCGGCTGACATAAATCAACATTGCGAAAGAAACAACATCACGGACCCACGGCGACCGGCGGGCGCGACACAGAGTTGTGCATATTCAGGATGCGCCAGCGCCCGTCCGTTTTTCGGCACATGGCCATTCCGTGGCCTATCTTGTGAGCTTCCGGAGTGTCGAGCTGATTTTCGTAGGAATACCACAGCGCGTTCCCGAAAGTTTGCACATCCTGGAGCTTCATGGAGTAATGCAGTTCGGGCGCGAACTTGAAATACCGGTTCCGCATGTATTCCAACACCTGTTTGCGTCCGCGAAATTCCCCGTCAGGAGTGTAAAGCACGATTTCGGGATCGAGGCACTTCTCGAACTCGTCCGCTTTCCCCTGCTCAAAGTCCGCGGTGCAATGCCCCATGGACTTTTCCATTTCGTCGTATACCGCTTTGGGGTCAACGGGATCGGTGCCGAGCGACGCCACTTGGCGCTTCAGGTCGATCGAGACCTCCATCTTGTCGAGGAGATCGACGCCCAGGATTCCGTCGATCGGGCCGCCGCACGCGTTGCCGATAGGGCTCAAGTCAATGGCAGGCAGCTTCAGGTCACGCAAGTGATGGTTGCCGATGGACATCTCCTTCACGGAAACTTCGCGGGCGCTGGTGGCCGCAGTGCCAGTCCATGAGGTGACCTGGATTTCCCGATTTTGCCCGCCAGTGAACGATTTCAGATTGAGCACGGTGGTCGCGCCGGTATCCAAGAGAAAACGCACTTCGGCCTTGCCGATGCGCGCGCGAACCACCGGGAGACGGTCGCACCGCTCGATGGGGATCTCATTCGCGGGAGCCGCGTCTTGCGCCTGCAGAGCTGCAGGGATGAGCGCGCAGATTGCGCACAAAAGTCCAGCGCGTATACCCGTGTTGAGCATTCCAAAGATTATAACGGCAGTTGAAAGCGTTCTGGATAAATCAGGTAGAGCGCGGGGAGCGAAGAAACTCGATGAATCCCGTCAAGGCGATGCCCAGACATATTCCACACACGAGCAGTTGGAAAACGTCTACTCTGTGGAACGCGGCGAACGTGGGCCTTTGCTTCAAATCGTATAATCCGAACGCCGCGATCAAAACGGGAACGACAACGCCAGTGGCGACGTGCCGGTAACGATTGCTCATGTGAACCCCCGAAAGTAGGCGCATGTTACCTTCCCGCCGAATCGGGGTCCAGAGATTCAACTTTGCCGAAGGGCGCGGCAACGACTGTCGTGGACGCTTCGCGCCACTTGTCTACGCGGCCGAGAAAATCGACCGGCCCGGGAACCGCGCCGCCGCGCCCAGTTCTTCTTCAATGCGCAATAGCTGGTTGTATTTCGCGATGCGGTCTGTACGCGAGGCCGACCCCGTCTTGATCTGACCGGCGGCGGTGGCCACCGCCAGATCCGCGATGAACGTATCCTCGGTCTCACCGGAGCGGTGCGAAATAATCGAGTTGTAGCCGGCCTTGCGCGCCAACTCGATGGCATCGATCGTCTCGGTCACCGTTCCGATCTGGTTCAATTTGATCAAAATCGCGTTGGCGATGCCTTGATTGATGCCCCGCGCGAAGATCTCCGTATTGGTCACGAAGATATCGTCACCGACCAATTGAATGCGCTTTGGCGACGTCTTCGAGCCCGCTTTCTGAGTCAATTCTTTCCACCCCGGCCAATCCTCTTCTCCCATTCCGTCTTCGAGCGAGACAATCGGATACTTCTCGATCCATTTTGACCAATATTCCACCATCTCGGCCGGTGAATGCTCGGACTTATCCGACTTCTTGAACGCATACTTGCCTTTTTCTTTGTCGAAAAACTCGCTGGCAGCGGGATCCAATGCAATGCTCACCTGCGTCCCTGGCTTGTACCCGGCGGCGCTAATGGCCTCCAGCACGATCTGAATCGCCTCTTCGTTGGATTTGCAACTCGGCGCAAAGCCGCCTTCGTCGCCGACCGCCGTCGAATATCCATGTTTCTTCAGCGCCGCCTTCAACGCGTGAAAAATCTCCACTCCCCAGCGCAGCGCCTCGGAAAAGTTTGGCGCTCCGACGGGCATGACCATGAATTCCTGAAAATCCACCGAGCTATCGGCATGCGCACCGCCGTTCAGAATGTTCATCATCGGCACCGGCAGCAGATTGGCTGAACTGTCCGTCGAATAACGCGCCAGATACTTGTAAAGCGGCATGTTCTGCGCGGCCGCGGCCGCGCGGGCTGCCGCCATTGAGACGGCCAGAATCGCATTCGCACCCAGTTTCGACTTCGTCGGCGTCCCGTCCAGTTCGATCATGCGCTTGTCCAGCGCCCGCTGATCCGCGCCGTCCAGACCACTCACCGCCTTCGCGATTTCCCCATTCACGTTGCCGACGGCCCTGAGCACGCCCTTGCCCAGATACTTGGACTTGTCCCCATCGCGCAACTCCAGCGCCTCATGTTCGCCCGTCGATGCTCCCGACGGCACCGCCGCCCGCCCACGCGCGACCCCGCCCACGTAAACGTCAGCCTCCACGGTGGGATTGCCGCGCGAGTCGATAACCTGCCGCGCATGAACTCGAGTAATCTTCGTGGACATATCTATCTATTCTCCTCAGTGATCGCGAATTAAAGATTCTACAGAAGAACGCCGGAAGAGTCACAAGGCACGGCAAGTAGGTAGTGGTCAGTTTCCCATACTGCGACTGACCAAGAGTTGAGCGTCCGTTGGTCGTACAATATGCGTGGAGAGCGATTCATGAACACCACCGAAATTGAGCATATTGTTAGCGCCAATATCGACAAGACGGTGTGCGTGGTTTATGCCGATGGCACAACCGAGAAGCTGCTCGTGCATACAGTGGATGATGAGGGGTTTGTTTGCGATTCAGCCACGAATACGGGTCAACAGCCACCTTATGCGTATTGGGTCCGATTTACAGATATTCGTGAAGTTCGTGCCGAGGGCGAACCGGAAGAAAAGTGACATGCCGCCTACGCGCGAAAGACTTCGTGCGATTGCCGTTGAAGTTGCTAAGAGGCCGCGCTTACACCGTTTCCGGCTCTTCGATCAGAGATTCCTGCCGCACGACAATTACAATTCCCGAGTCGGTGACATGAAACCGCCGCTTGTCCGCTTCCACGTCGTAACCGATCTCAGTACGCTCGGGCAGCGTAACGTGGCGGTCGATGATCGCGCGGCGAATACGCGAATGGCGTCCCACGTTCACGTGGTTGTAGATGATGGAGTCGGTGACCTCGCTGTAGCTATTGATACGCACGTCGTATCCAAGAATCGACCCCTTCACGCGGCCTCCAGAAACGATCGAGCCGCCCGCCACGATGGAATCGATGGCCACACCCATGCGTTCGGGATCCGCGAAAACGAATTTGGCCGGCGGATACTGGTGCTGCCACCCGCGCAAGGGCCATTCCTTGTCGTACAGATTGAAAATGGGCGACACCGACGTCAGATCCATGTTGGCTTCGTAGTAGGCGTCCAGTGTTCCCACATCCCGCCAGTACAGCGCGTCCTTACGATTCTCATCCACGAAATTGAACGCAAACACCCGATGTTTTGAAATGATCCGCGGCAAGATATCCTTGCCAAAGTCATGCTGGGACTTCGGGTCCTCTGAATCCGCCAGCAAAATCGGAATCATCAGGTGGGTATTGAAAATGTAGATTCCCATCGACGCATTGCAATAACCCGCGTGGTGCGGCGACTCCTTGGGATTCGCGGGCTTTTCGTCGAAGCCCTTGATGCGATAGTCCTTGTCTACCTCAATTACGCCGAACTGGCGGGCCGCCTCCTTAACCGGAATCTCCAGGACCGCGACGGTTACATCGGCGCCCGAGTCCACATGCTGCTGCAGCATGCGGCTATAATTCATTTTGTAAATATGATCGCCCGAAAGGATGAACACATATTTCGAATGTTCGCTGCCGATCGAATAAATGTTCTGATACACCGCGTCGGCGGTGCCCTGATACCACTGGTTGGAAACGCGCATCTGTGGAGGGAGCACCTCAATGTAATCACCCAGGCCCATCAGCGGCGACCACCCGGCCCGAATGTGCCGGTTCAAGCTCAGCGCCTTATATTGGGTCAGCACGAACACGCGCCGCAGCTCGGAGTTGATGCAATTGGAAAGCGTGATGTCGATGATGCGGTAGAGCGCCCCAAAGGGAACGGCGGGTTTGGCTCGATCGCGGGTCAGAGGCCAGAGCCTCTCACCCTGCCCGCCTGCGAGGAGAACCCCTATGGCGTCGCGCATCTCGGACATGATCAACCCCCAGGCCGCGCGTTTCGGAAGCGGCACATTTTAACAGCACAACCATGCAGAAGCGCAATACCCATGATTCCCAAGGACCAAGACCGACGCGAGCGTCCATCGTATGGGCACGGCACGGCTGTGCCCGAGCTTGGCAAGACGACAACCACGAGGTTCCCCGGTCGCGCCGAACCTGCTTCTAATCCCAACCACCTCAATTCTAAAGTAACGGTTTCCTACTTGTCTAACCGTACCCAGCCTGCCAACACCTCCTCGATTCCCGCCACCAATCACCCGCCCCGCCGAAAGATTGCTTGACACCTATGGCCAGAATTGATTAGAAGATGCATCAACCTGTCCACGTGCACATGCAAAGCAAGCATCCAGCATGCGATAATCTCCAGGGGCGGTGCACCGCTTATAGTGACACCGCAAGATACCAATCCGAACCGGATTGGGGGTGAATATAACGTGGCTGAAGTCATCATCCAGGAAAGTGAATCTCTGGAGAACGCTTTGCGCCGTTTCAAACGCAAGGTGCAACAGGAAGACATCATCAAGGAAATCAAGAAGCATAGCTTCTATATGAAGCCCGGTGAAAAGCGCCGGGCCAAGGAAGCGCTTTCGCGGAAGCGACTGCGCAAGAAGCAGCGGCGGGAAGCGGACTAGTTTTTTCGACGGCCCCGGCCTCTCTGGTCGGGGCCGCCATTCCCCTCCTCGCCTAAGCCTCAGCGCCGCACTTCCGTGATGTAGACCCGGTGAAGCAGAGAAGTTGGGGTTGCGTTGCAGCTCGTACCCTCAGGCCCAAGGAGTCCGTGCCCCGGTTCCCCCCGGATCGCGGAATCCTATCTCCCGGCCCTTTGGTGCAAGGTGCGCCGTCCCCGCTGCCCGAACTGGGCCAAGGGGAGCGGCTCATGGAATTCCACGATAAGGTCCTGAAGTGTTCCGAATGTGGTGCGGAGTTTGTCTTTACTGCCGGCGAACAGATGTTCTTCGCCGACAAAGGCTTCAAAAACGAACCTAAACGTTGCAAAGGTTGCAAAGCCAAGCGCGCTGAAGGTGCAGGCCCCGGCGGTGGAGGCGGCGCCACACAGATGCGCTCGGAGACCAAGACCACCTGTTCGCAGTGCGGCAAGGACACCACCGTTCCCTTCCGCCCAACGCAAGGCCGCCCAGTCTTCTGCCGCGAGTGCTTCCAGCAACGCCGAGCCATGGGCGCCGCCTAGCCAGCTTTCCATATCCGCAGTTGTTGTAGCCGCCCTCTTTAAAGGGCGGGTTTAGAGGAATCGCCCGCGGACGCTTTCACGACGAGGGCGGTCTCGGACCCGTTAAATTGAGAGGCGCAGTTCTAACTTCCCACTCGAAATCCAAATTGGATGCTCCGAATGAAGCGGATTGTGTGTAGATCTGCGTCAAACAACACGGGTCGCATCTACACTTCGAGACAGCTACAATCAGCGTCTCCAGAGAGCCAACCAGTCGAGGAGTACGATGGACCACAACCTCAGCCAAACAATCGCCCTGCTCGCTCGTACACCCGCCACCTTCAACGCCCTTCTCTGCGATCTACCAGAGGCCTGGACGCTGCAGAATGAAGGCGAGAATACCTGGAGCCCCTACGACGTCGTCGACCACCTGGTTCATGTTGAGCGCGGCGATTGGATTCCCCGGATAAAGATCGTGCTCCAATTCGGCGAAACCCAAACGCTCGAGCCGGTCGATCGCCTGGCCCACTCCCGAGAAGCCCAACGCAAAACCCTGCCACAACTACTGGACGAATTCGCCCGGCAGCGCTCACAAAATCTAGACGAATTGCGGGCCCTGAACCTACAACCAGCGGACCTAAAGCGCGGTGGACAACATCGAGCCCTCGGCCCTGTCACTCTGTCGGCGTTGCTTGCCACCTGGGCCGTTCACGATCTCACGCACCTACACCAAGTCTCAAGAATCCTTGCCCACCAATACCGCGACGCTGTAGGTCCATGGAGCAGATACCTAGGCGTCCTCGAATGCGCCGGCCACAGCTCCGCCTGACCTGGTCCGTCCTCGGTGCCGCATCCTTGCAGTTTTCAAGGATGCGGATTTTGACGTTTCCCCAATATTTCCCTACCCCATCGCCCTGATGTATTTTCGCGACGAGCGGCGTATGATACCGCTTCTCAGCCCCCTGCAGGACCAAGGCGACCCCGGAGGGCCACCTCATGGCTCACCGCTTCACGATCGGCGTAGAAGAGGAATTTCAGATCATCGATCCTGCGACTTGCGAGCTGCGTTCGCACGTCTTGCAGCTGGTGTCGGCGGCTTCGCCGGGCATCGTCGAACAAGTGAAGCACGAGATGCATCAATCGATCGTCGAGACGGGCTCGAAGATTTGTGAGAATGTGAGCGAGTTGCGCATCGAGATGCACCGCACTCGGGGTGAACTCGTCGCCGCAGCCGAACGCGTCGGACTACAGGTGGCCGCGGCGGGCACGCATCCTTTCTCGAGCTGGATCGATCAGGTTATCTCTCCCGGCGAACGCTACGAAAATATCGTTGAAGAGCTTCAGCAGCTGGCCCGGTCGCTCCTGATCTTTGGCATGCATGTCCACATCGCCATGCCGGACAAGCAGACCACCATCGACATGATGAACATGGTGCGCTATTTCCTGCCGCACCTTCTCGCACTCTCCACCAGTTCGCCCTTCTGGATGGGACGCAACACCGGGCTGAAATCTTTTCGCACTACCGTCTTCCGCCGCTTCCCGCGCACCGGGATTCCGGAGCAATTTGAGTCCTGGAGCGCGTACGAAAATTTCACCAATCTCCTGATTAAGCTCAATTGCATCGACACCGGCAAAAAAATCTGGTGGGACGTCCGCCCGCACCCGACGTTCGGAACGCTAGAATTCCGGATGTGCGATGTGACCACCAAGGTGGAAGAGGCCGTGGCCATCGCCGCGCTCACGCAAGCGATTGTCGTCAAGCTGCACCGTCTGTATACCAGAAACATGAGCTTTCGGTTGTACCGCAGGGCGCTGATCGAAGAGAATAAATGGCGCGCCGCGCGCTACGGCATCGAAGGGAAGCTCATCGATTTCGGCAAAGAAGTGGAAGTGCCGATGCGCGAACTGGCCACCGAGCTGCTTGAACTGGTGGACGACGTGGTCGATGATCTCGGCAGCCGTAGCGCCGTCGAATACGTTCACACTATTTTGAACGAAGGCACCAGCGCCGAACGCCAGCTCCGCGTTTACCAGGAAACCGGCGACTTGAAAGCCGTCGTCAGACACCTGGTGGAAGAAACGCGCGGTGGCGTGACTCAACCGCGAGCCTCGTCCGTCCATGCGATAAATTAATGAGCCGGTTGGCCGCAGCTCTGGCCCGCATACGCGTGTCTTCGGAAAATATCAAATGGATGCTTGAGGAAGATGCGCCGCGCGATCATCGAATTTCCGTGGAGGAGCAGGTTATGCAACCCATGAAAAAGGTCGGTCTGCTATGCGGACGGGAATACAGCTTCCCCCGGCGTTCATCGCCAGGGTCAATCAACTCGGTAAGGCCGACGGTATTGCCGCGGAATTCGTCAAACTCGGCGGCACGCGCATGAACGAGCCCGCGGAGTACAGCGTCATCGTCGATCGCATTTCGCACGAAGTCGAGTATTACCGCGGCTACCTCAAACACGCCGTGCTGCAAGGCACCTACGTCATTAATAATCCGTTCTGGTGGACCGCCGACGATAAATTTTTCAACTATTCCATCGCCGCCAAGCTCGGGATTGCCATTCCCAAGACCGTCTTAATGCCCCAAAAGGGTTATCCCAGCGATGTGGACATCACTTCCGAATCTCTTCACAACCTCAGATATCCCATCGAGTGGGACGCGCTTCTCGACTATGTGGGACGTCCGGCAATCCTTAAGCCCTTCTCTGGCGGCGGGTGGAAGCACGTCTACAAGGTGAACAATCGAGAGGAACTTCTCGCCGCCTACGATAAAACCGCGCCGTACTGCATGACCCTGCAGGAATTCATCGATTTCACCGGCTACGTCCGCTGCTTCACCTTCGGCAAGACCGACATCCTGCCTGTGCGTTACGATCCCAAAGAGCGCCGCTACCTTGTGGAGCACGACTATCTCTCGAAAGATCTGGGCGCCCGCATCGTTCAAGACGCGCGCACCATCAATCAGGCGCTCGGCTACGAAATGAACACCATCGAGTTCGCCATCAAGGACGACATTCCCTACGCCATCGACTTCCTCAACCCGGCGCCGGATTTTGAACGCGATCGCATCACCGAGTTTTACTTTGAGCACGTTGTCGAACAAATGGCTCACCTGGTCATTGACCGCGCTCTTGCCGGCAACGCCGCGAACACTTGGCCGCGATGGGAAGAGATGCTTGGTAAGGGCGCGGCCAGCGGCTTCATCGGCGCTCCGCGAACCGGTGTCGCCAAGCCCACAAGCGCGGGCCATTCGGATGCGGGAGGCCAGCCGGCGATGACGGGACAATCCGTGGCTGCCACGCAATCTTCGGCGGTATCCACGGCCACAGGCTCGGCTGGAGCCAAACCAAAATGACCAGCGCTGCCGCGCCCACCACGATGGCGCCGAATCCAGCCGAGCACTGGCACGATCTGCTGCGGCCTGCGCTGGAGAGTTCTCCGAATTTCGCGGGTGAGTTTTTCGCGCGCCTGCGCGCCGCGAAGCTTACCTTTGGCGAACGCGTCCACTGCCCTTTTCTTCGTCCGTTTTTCCTTTCACCCGAAGACGAGCAGCGCGTTCGTGTTGTCGCCGAAACGATTGCCGACCTCGGGGAGCGCGTCGTCTCCGCGTCTCTGGCCGATGCCAACCTGTTCGCGCAATTACATCTACGCCCGGAAGAAGAGCGTCTCGCGCGGCTATCGGTCGGATATGGGCGCGCCAGCACGTCCTCGCGCCTCGACGCTTTCCTGCTGCCGGACTCCCTGAAATTTGCCGAATACAACGGTGAAGCGCCTGCCGGAGCCGGCTACTCCGAAACGCTTGCCGAAGTTTTCCGCGAATTGCCGCTAATGGCGCAATTTTCCAGGCAGTACGAAGTGCACAGCTACCCGCTGAGTGCGAAGTTGCTGGACGCGCTTATCGCCAGCTATTTCGACTGGGGCGGCACCTCCAAGCGGCCGCAAATGGCTATTGTCGATTGGCGCGAAGTTCCCACCTGGAGCGAATTTGAAATCCTGCAGGCTCGTTTTGAAAAAATGGGCGTGCCCGTGGTTCTGGCTGACCCTCGCGACCTCGTGTTCAATGGAAAGATGCTCTCCGCCCACGGCAAGAAAATCGACCTCCTTTACCGGCGCGTACTCATCAACGATATCGTCGCCCGGCCGGACGAGTGCGCCGCTCTCGTCAAAGCCTACGAAGCGAATGCGCTGTGCGTCGCCAACACCTTCCGCTGCAAAATCCCGCACGTGAAAGCCTTCTTCGCGGTGCTCACGGACGAGCAGAACGCGAAGCTCTTTTCCCACGACGAACGCGAACTCATCCGCCAGCACATCCCGTGGACGAGGGTCGTCGCCGACGTCAGCACCTCGCACTATGGTGAGGCCGTCGAACTCCTCGCTTTCATTCGCAAAGAACGCGAAAACCTGGTGCTCAAGCCCAGCGATGAATACGGCGGCACGGGCGTAACGCTAGGATGGGAAAGCGACGAAAACGCCTGGGACTCTACAATCGGAAAAGCTGTCTCCGCCGCACGCGCGGGAGGCGAGGCCGGCTGCTGGATCGTTCAGGAACGCATCCCCATCCGCCGCGAGGTCTTCCCCTGGATCACGCAGCAAGGGGGCGTGGAATTCAAAGACATGCTCGTCGATTTCGCCCCCTATATCTTCCGCGGCAAGCTCTGCGGCTTCCTCACGCGGCTAAGTGCCACCGGCCTCGCCAACGTAACCTCCGGCGGCGGCCAGGTCCCTGCGTTCCGTGTCACCCCTCGCTCACAAACGTAAAGCGTTTCCAAACTCTTGCTCCAGTATTAACGGCCCAATACAAATTGTCGCGGAATGCGTTAAAATATTTTGCATGGGGACATTTGGTTTGCCGCAACCCGACCTGATGCCCGGCGCAAAGAACGCCGTGGAAATCTGCCTCGCTGTTAAACCCGGCGAGCACGTTGCGCTTATTGCCGACGAGGCTAGCCGCTCCGTGGCTGCGAGCCTCAGCGCAGCCCTTGCTGCCCGCCACGCTCCCTGCACCGGCTTGCTGCTTGAGGATTTTGGTCCTCGCCCGATGAAAGCTGCGCCTGCTGCAGTGCTTGAGGCGCTCGAAACGGCCGACGTTGGGGTGATGTGCATGACGCCGCAGCCCGGTGAGCTCGGCGCGCGCATGGCTATCGTCAAAATCGTTGAGCGGCGGCAGATTCGCTACGCTCACATGGTTGGCATCACGCCGGAGATCATGCGCCAGGGTATGCGCGCAGACTACAACTTGGTTGACCGCCTGAGTGACAAACTTCGCGACCGCATGCTGCGCGCGCAAACCTTGACGGTCCAAACCGATTCCGGCACGACCATTGCGGCGCACTTTGATCGCGGGCTCGACTGGGTCAAGACTAGCGGTTTGATCAGCCCGCGCTACTGGTCCAATCTTCCGGCCGGCGAAGTTTTTACTACTCCCGCTACGGTGGATGGCACCTTTGTGTGTGACGCTACCGCCGGCGATCACTTCAACGGAAAGTATGGCGATCTGCAATCCACGCCGCTTACCTTGAGGATTGCCAATGCTCGGTTGGTCGAGGTTCATTGTGACCGCAAGGATCTCGAGCAGGAATTCTGGGAGTACTGCCATACCGATGAAAACAGCGACCGCGTCGGCGAGTTGGCCTTTGGCACCAACCTGGGTCTCTCCGAAATGATCGGTATCCTGCTCCAGGACGAAAAATTTCCCGGCGTGCATATTGCGTTCGGGGATCCTTATGGCAGTCAGACCCACGCCGACTGGAAATCGAAGACCCACGTCGATGTGTTGACTCGCAAGTGCGACGTCTGGATCGATGCCGACCAGATCATCTCCAAGGGTAAATATCAGCTGGACCACCTCGGGCTTGCGTAGAAACTCATAGCTTTTTCGATTTCTCATTTGTTCCAGAGACCAGATCCGCCTTCAAGTGTTCGGGAAAAACGGACGAGTGTGTCCCTCGGTTCTTGTTAGGGGAATCTGTGTCGCTGCCCGCCTCCTCTGTAACGGTTGCACTCCTAGTCAGTCGGCTAACCATCCGTATCGGCAGCGTTGACTTGCTTTCGTAGTGCGGCCTAATATGGCCACTCGGGTGAATAAGCCGAAATCATGGCGCAGGGTGCTGAAATGGAAATTGATCACCCAGAGATAGGCGCCGCCTCCATCGCGATGAATTTTGGAGCCAAACCCAGGCTCCTATTCCTATTTCGATGGTTGGCCGTCCTCATGGGCTTGGCCAGCATGGCTGCGGCACTGCCCGTAGCCGTGCTCTCTTTCGGATGCCACAGCGTGGCCATGGTCCTCGGCAGGGTTCGTCCGTTACGCGACGGGTATCAATTTCTCTCTCGGGCGTACGACCGGGTCATCGATCGGCTCGGCGAGCAAGTTCTGCGGGACCCCCGGGACGCCCCTGCGTTACGACTGATGGTCTCCCTGACTCTAACCGCCGTGCCAATTTTCGCGATCCAACTGGTTTTAGGGAAGCCTCGATTGCTGCTGGTGGTCGCTTTCTATCTTTCTCTCTACGGTGCCAAGTTTCAGCGGTTTGTGAGGATGTTCAGCGCCAGCCACCTGGAGGCGCACCGGCGCCACGGCTACTTTTCGGACAAATACGATAAGGTCTTCGGCCGCTACCTCGAATTCTTCCTGGGGTATTTGTATGGGAACGCTCCGGAACTGGGCCGGACCGCGCATGTGTGTCTTCACCATCGAGAGAACAGCGGGCCCGACGACACCCGCAACAACATCGGCTACGATCGAACGAGCCGGCTCGATTTCCTGTGGTATCTCTCGGACAACATCTGGACGGTCTTGGGGATTGCTCCCTACGTCTACTTTAGAGCGCGAGGCGATGAGAAGAACCAAAAGCGCATGCTATGGGGAATGGCGCGCTACTACGCCTACTTCGCAGCTGTCTTCATTTACGACTGGAGGATTGGGATGCTGTTCGTCCTAGTTCCACTTCTCTGCATGAATTTCATCAACGCCATCACCGCATGGGTGCAGCACGCTTTCTGTGATCCAGAACGTCCTGAGGATTATTTCGCGAACGCCGTGACCGTTCTGGATGATGTGAACTTCCTAAACGAGGGATACCACCTCTGCCATCACCACCGTGCCAGTCTTCACTGGACCGAGATGCCGGACCATTTCGACCGGCTTCGTGACCGGATGAGAGAGGCCGGCTCGCTAGTCTTCCGCGACCTGGATTTTATGGGACTCTTCCTCGAGTTGACGCTCCTTCGCAGAATGGATGTGCTTGCCGAGAAACTTGTCCCGTGGGAGCCCATGAATCACGAGCAGCGATTGGCTTTGCTAGCGAAGAGAACCAGCCTCAGGACTCCTTAGATTAGATAAATCCCGGTTAGGGCACCGCTTAAGAGCCGCCAAACTTGTTTGCCAACGCATAGCCAGGCGCAGATACCAGACGTCACCAATACGGGGTACAGCGGCCGTCGGTGCGGCCGCCTGCAATGAGAAGTGCAGCAAGGAATTGCCTTGTTCACCGATTGCCCCAAGCGTTGCTTGTCGGCGCTGGAGCCCATGCTCGGAATTAGCGCTAGAGGACGGCAGGCCCTCGGAAGCGCTCGCTAAGCGGTAACGCGAATAAACGCGACGGGTGTACTATGGCGCTACTTTCGAAGCCCAAAGCAACAAATTCTGACTTGCAAGGGAGGTCACAGTGGCCCAGAGCGCAGTTCCTTTCACTCGGGCCTTGCAATTCGACGCTGCTGAACACCATGCCGGACATAGAGCGCTGGGCGCCGCCTTCCTCGGATTCTTTGTGGACATGTTCGACGTTTATCTGCCCGTCGTGGCCCTTGGCCCGGCAATGTCCTACTTTCAACCCGCAGCCCTGAGCCCGGCTCTGAAATCAACGTTGTTCTATGTCGTTTTTGCCTTGTCCTTGGTAGGTCGCCCGATTGGAGCAACGCTCTTTGGCCACTACGGCGACAAGCTCGGCCGGCGAAAGGTCGCGATTATATCCATGGGTGGCTTCGCGGTCGTTACCCTGCTCATTGGACTGTTGCCGGGCTATGAAAGCTGGGGCGGCGCCAGCATAGTGCTCCTTGTGCTCCTGCGTTTCGTCGATGGCGTTTTCCTTGGAGGCGAATATACCGGCGCTAATCCCCTGGCGATGGAATACGCGCCCAAGGAGAAACGAGGAAAGTGGGCGGCGTTCATCCATATGGGATTTCCGTTGGCTGTGGCCGCCATGTCCTTGATCACTACCGGTTTGTTGCGCGCGCTGCCGGCCGGGTCACTTCATTCGCCGTACGTACAGTGGGGCTGGCGCATTCCGTTCTTCCTCGGAGCCCTGTTTGCGGGCGGCGTCTTTCTGTACTACGTCAAGAAGGTTCCGGAATCCAAAGTTTGGGCGAAGGCCGAGAAGCCTAAGTCTCCGCTAAAGGAACTGTTTCGCGGAGACAATTTCCGCCGCCTGTCGCAGGTGTTCCTTCTCCTGAGCGGGGCCTGGTTCACACTGAACGCGGTGACCTCCATTCTTCCCGGCGTTCTGTTGACGGTGAGACATGTGAACAGCGTGGTGGTCACCAACGCGTTATTGGTCGCGCATTTGTTTTTGGCTCTTGTCTTTGTTCCGATCGGCATGTTGGGCCAGAGGATCGGCCGCCGGACAATTCTGGCTATGATCGGACTGGCGGGGCTTACCGTTGGTCCTATTCTGTATTATGTGCTCGTCAGGTCCGGCTACCAGAGCGCCTTGCAAGTGACGCTGCTGGTGACCTTGATCAATTTGTGCGCCACGCCGGTATGGGCGATCGTCACCTCCTATATCATTGAGCGCTTTCCCACCGGGGTCAGGGCATCTGGCTACGGCGTCGGTTACAGCGCGGCCACGATCATTCCGGCATTTTCCTCGTTCTACATGTTGGGTTTGAAGGGATTGGGGATGCCCTACGAGTACACCGAAATCGTCATCTTCGCTTTGGGAGGATTTCTTTTGTTGGTGGGTGCGCTGTGCGGACCGGAAACCAAGAACGCCGAGTTGTCTTAACGTCGGAGTTGTCGCCATTGACCGGAGGAATCGTACATGCCAGGTGATGTGTATCCCAAGTTTCGCGCGGCAGCGGTGCAGGCCGCTCCCGTGTTCCTGGACCGCGATGCGACCATCGACAAGCTGGACACCCTGGTCCAGAAGGCCGTCGATGCCGGCGCTGAACTGGTTGTGTTTGGAGAGTCCCTCATCCCCGCCTTCCCAGTTTGGAATTTGATCTATGCTCCCATGGATCAGCACGGCTTCTTCCGGCGGCTGTTCGATAACGCCGTCCAAGTCCCCGGGCCACACACCAGGAGATTGAGCGAGATTGCGAAGCGTCACCGGGTGGTCCTGTCTGTCGGCGTCACCGAGAAGGGCTCTATCAGCATGGGAGCCCTGTGGAACACGAACCTACTATTCGATCGCGACGGCACGCTGCTGAACCGCCATCGCAAGCTGGTCCCTACATGGGCGGAAAAACTCACGTGGGCGAATGGCGACGCCGCTTATCTGCGTCCTGCGGAAACCAACATCGGCCGTATCGGGACGCTCATCTGCGGCGAGAATACGAATACGCTGGCCCGGTTCGCGCTCCTGGCACAAGGGGAACAGGTCCACATCGCTACCTATCCCCCGGCGTGGCCGTTTCATCGGCCTGGGGGCGGCGCGCAAAACTATAATCTGGGCGAGGCGATCCGCATTCGCTCGGCGGCGCATGCCTTCGAGGGCAAGGTTTTCAACGTTGTCGCTGCGTGCGCGCTCGATGCCGACGCCATCGAGCAACTTTCGCAGGGCGATACCAAGATGAATGAGTTGTTGAAAGCGGCGCCGGCTCCGATTTCGATGATTGTCGGGCCGAATGGAGAATTGCTGGGTGATCCGCTTGTGGGAAGCGAGGGTATGGTGGTGGCCGATATCGACATCGGTCGCAGCATCGAGCACAAAATGGCCCATGACATCGTCGGGTCTTACAACCGATTCGATATCTTTCACGTGGAGATTGATCCGACTCCTAACCGTCCACTGTGGATCAAGAGACCGAGCCAGCGCGACGAGGAGGTGGATGACTGGAGCCAAATGTCGGAGACCGAAGATGCGACTTCCAGAGATGACCGCCAAGCCGTCGCTGAGATCCGCCGCACGAAGGCGTAGCCCGCTTAAGGGGCACTAAGAACATCGCAGCTAGCGGTGTCTCGGAACTTCTGGCATGTAACCAAGCTCGCTTCGTTGACTTACCCCTTACCCCAACCTAAGATGCGTAGCAAATGCCAGGCACCGACTCGCTGATCGGCCGGACCTTCTCCCACTACAGCATCCTCGAAAAACTCGGCGGTGGCGGCATGGGTGTTGTCTATAAGGCAGAGGACATACGGCTGCGTCGATTCGTTGCGCTGAAATTCCTGCCCGACAACGTGGCGAAAGACCCACAGGCGCTGGCGCGTTTTCAGAGAGAGGCACAGGCGGCGTCGGCCTTGAACCATCCCAACATCTGCACCATTCATGACATCGGGGAGCAAGACGGCCAGGCCTTCATCGCCATGGAATTTCTCGATGGCATGACGCTGAAGCACGCCATCAACGGTAACCCTATCGGCGTTGACAAGGTGCTTTTTCTTGCGACCGAGATTGCTGACGCGCTGGACGCAGCACACTCCGAGGGCATCATTCACCGCGATATCAAGCCTGCAAACATTTTCGTCACCAAGCGCGAGCATGCCAAGATCTTGGATTTCGGTTTGGCCAAAGTGGCGGGCACGGTGATCCCGCCGCAGCTTGGTGCCACGCAAGCCACACTAGGGGCCGACCCCCACCAGCTCACAAGTCCGGGCACCACCCTGGGCACGGTTGCTTACATGTCCCCAGAGCAGGCCTTGGGGCAGGATGTAGACGCACGTTCGGACCTCTTCTCCTTCGGGGCCGTCCTATATGAAATGACAACAGGTGCGCTCCCCTTTCGTGGAGAAACTTCCGCAGCGATGTTCGACGCCATTCTTCACAAAGCACCTTTGACGCCAGTACGTCTGAATCCGGACCTGCCGCACAAGCTCGATGAAATCATTAATAAGGCGCTGGAAAAGGACCGTGACCTTCGCTACCAGTCCGCGGCGGAGATGCGCGCAGACCTGAAGCGCCTGAAACGCGACAGCGACTCCGGCAAATCCGTGACCTCGGCTGAGCCTGCACAGGAAAGCGCAGCACTGCCGAGTGGCACGATAAAGATAGAGCCGCCCCCTGGGACCTCGCGATTGTCCGGCAAGACCTACGGCGTCGCCGCCGTAGTCTTTATGCTCCTCGCCGCGGTGTTCGCGGCCTATTACTTCCGGACTCCCTCAAGCGGCCAGGCTAAGATCACGCAGATCAGCCACTGGAACAAGCCCATGAACGGCGCAGTTCTTTCTCCGGACGGACACGCCGTCGCGTTCACCTCGCCCACCGGAGGCTTCGACCAGGTTTTTGTGATGCTCACCTCCGGAGGGGATCCGCTGCAACTTACAAATGATGCGGGAAGCAAGGTGGTAGACAGCTTCTCGCTCAACGGCACGGAGATTTATTTCAGCCCTTCTTTCGGCACGGATGAGACGTGGGCGGTGCCAATTCTTGGTGGTGCTGCGACGCGAGTGGCGTCGGGCCCGGGCTTAATCACCTCACCCCGCGGGGATTCTTTCTTCTACTACAAATCCGACGGCGTGATCGTCCGTAGGCCGGTTTCTGGTCTGACCGAGGAAAAAATCTACGACCCGACCGGTACAGGAATGTACCCGATTGGGATTCTGCCGCTTCCTGACGGGATGGACTTACTTTTAGCAGCTGGAAGAGCAGAAGAGATTGGGCGGCCAACCGCTGTCACATTCTTTAGAGTGAATGAGTCGAGCCACGCCGCAGAGAAACTGGGCGAAATAACCGGATCTTCGACCGCGGGTGTATGGGGCACACCTGGAAAGACATTGTACGTCAGCCGGATGGTCAACGATCTGACGAACATCTGGGAATACAGCCTGGCGGATCACACCTTGACACAAATAAGCTTCGGCGCCGGCCCGGACCTTTCTCCGATGCCCGACCCGGGCGGAAAGGGAATCTACTTTGTTAACGGCAAGACATCCGGTGCGCTGACTGTGTATCACGTACGCACTAAACAATCCGTGGATCTAGTGAACGACGATGCCACACAGCCTGTGCTCTCCGCGGACGGCCGCCGGGTGGCTTACATCACGCTCCTGGACAATCGCGAGGAGCTTTGGGTCGCAGATGTCGATGGAAGCAATCGCGTCAAGCTGGCTTCCTCGGCCGGTCTTTTTACACTCTCCTGGTCGCAGGACGGCTCTCAATTTGCCTTTTACGATCAAGCCAACGATGGATCAAAAGTGTTCACCGTCCGGGCCGATGGCAGCGCTCTTCATCAAATACCCTGGAGCGGGGCGTTCGTCGGCCAAGCGGTATGGACGCTCGACTCCAAGAGTCTATACCTCAGCGGCTTCCTGAAGGACGCGGGGAAGGAGGCCACGTGGAAGGCCAGCGCCGACGGCTCAAGCGTCGAGACGCTTGTGGAGGGCTGCGGTTATGCCGTAGATATCTCTACGGATGGTCGCTATTTACTATCCACCGGTAATTCAAGAGAGGCAGGGAAGGTAGGAATCTACCAGATATCCGTCGGCGAGAAGAACTGCACCATGGCGGCGCCCGGCGTCGCCACTTTCGCCGTTCACCGTTCTCCGGATGGCAAGTCGTTTCTCTATGCGACCTCCTCGCACGGGGAGACAATCCTCTCGCGGCAGCCCTGGAAAGACGGGAAGATCACCGGTCCAGCGCAAGTGGCGCTCAAACTTCCTTTTGCCTTCCGGCAAGACTACGGCGGCAATGCCTACGACTTTTCCCCGGACCTTTCCACGATCGTCTATGCGCGCCCCGGCGGACAGGCCAATTTGTATCTTCTGAGCCGAAAATGAAACCGTAGTCTGGCGCTACCCGATTCTCGTCCCTGGCAAGTCCCTCATCCGGTTGGCGCGAGTCAATCTGGCGAGACTTCGAACACGCCCGCTGTAGATTGAATGCTTCGACCGCCCGATCTCGATTTCCTAATGCCGACACTTCCGGTTAACGCATTATAAAAGGGCGCCCGTTTAGAGTAGGTTTCGATCGTTCGCATCAACGCCTACAACAAGGAGCGCCCTCATGAATGATGCCAAGTATATTGGGCTGGATGTTCATCAAGCAACGATTTCGGCGGCCGTTCGGGATTCGATCGGAAGTCTGGTGATGGAGGCCACACTAGAAACGAAGGCGGAAACCATTCTCCAGTTTATTTTCGGCCTGCGCGGCAGTTTGCACGTGACCTTTGAAGAAGGAACAAGCGCCGCCTGGTTGCATGATTTTCTCAAGCCCCACGTCACGGAGGTGTTGGTCTGTGATTCGCGCAAGAATGCTCTGTTGAAAGTTGGAAACAAAAACGACCGTGAAGATGCCCGCAAGCTAGCCGAACTGCTCTATCTCAACAAGCTCAACCGGGTCTATCACGGCGAAGCAGGAGTCCGCACTCTCAGAGAACTGGCACGCAGCTACCTGGCGATCACCCGTGATCTGACGCGGGTGATGAATCGCCTGAAAGCGATCTACCGAAGCTGGGCTATTCCTTGCGCCGGCCAGCAAGTGTATGCACCCCGCTACCGCTCGAACTGGCTCGCAAAGATCAGGGAAGACGGCGTGCGCCGTCGCGCCGAACTCTACTATCAACAGTTCGATGCCTTGGCGGCATTGCGCCAGGAAGCGCGACGAGAGTTGTTGATCGAAGGTCGGAAACACTTGGCCATGAAATTACTGCGACAGATCCCCTCGATCGGCCCCATTCGCGCCTCTCTGTTGATTGCTCTGATGCAGACGCCGCATCGCTTTCGTACCAAGCGGCAGCTCTGGGCCTACTGCGGCCTGGCACTCAAGACGTACACCAGTGGGGAATACCGTTTCGTGAGAGGTCAACTCCAACGCTCCAAGAAAGTCCTGGCCATCCGTGGGCTGAACAAAAATCATAATCACGATCTGAAAAATATCTTCAAGGGCGCAGCCACTCGTGCTGCTGCTGTTAGCGGGCCTTTCCAGAAGTTCTACGAGGCTTGCGTGGCGAAAGGCATGAAACCCCCGATGGCGCGCCTCACCTTGGCGCGTAAGATCGCGGCGATCACTTTGCTGGTTTGGAAGAAAGGAGTCCGTTTCGACGCCGAACATCTAAAGCAACAAGCAGCTTGAGCGCCTGGTCGAGAACTCTTCCATCTCCGGATTCATTGCTGGCGGTGGTCTGACGGTTCTTCCGACGCTCTGGTTCGAGGGCGAGTATCCATAAGCGCGTTAGGCGAAGAGGTGCTTCGAGCACCGCGAGTCTCTTGATTAACTATATGCCCCCTCGGACAACCAGAAAAAGCTATAGGCCTTGAGCCTCAGATAGAACCATGGTTGGCACCTTCAACCGCACTGCTTGTTTGCGTCAGAAGCCAAAGGAGTCGTCACGACAGCAATATGAATCTGCAAGAAGAGAAAACCCCCAGAGCCTCTCAACATGACATGGGCTGGATAGCACAGCGAACAACTTCGCTCTCGCCAGTCGCCGGTGAAGTTTTTTTCTTGACTATCCCCTTTATAGAGCGCGCTTATCCGGCTTCCGAAGTCGAGGATGCAACGAACAGACCGTATACGAAGTTACCGGAAGCGAAGCCCGCGCGCACTGCCTGGAACGCCTTTAAATAGGAGACCAGATCGGCCCCGAGTTTTGCTGCGAGAGCCCAATATGCCTTGTCTTTAATAATATCGAGGCCCAAGTCCCATGTTTTCACGCAATTCTCGTTAAGAACTTGGCGGTGCCTGATTTGCAGGCCGTTCAGAGTCAGCAGGCGTTCGTAGTCATCCATGGTGCGTAGCTCCACGAGCATGCCTTTTTCGATGGGCTCGATGAACCTCTTGTTCTCTTCGCACGTGAGATTGTCTTTCTTGAACCAGTCAGTAATCGCGAAATGCCCGCCGGGCTTCAGGAGTTTGGCGGTAGAGGCAAAGAACTCTTTGTGGCGTTGGTAGTGAGAGATAGATTCCACGGACCAAAGAAGATCGAATTGTTTATCGAAATCTATCGCTTCGGCGTCCATCAGGACAAATTTCGCGGCGAGTTTCTCCCGGGCCGCAGCCTTGGTTGCCATTTCGACCTGCACCGGGGAAGTGTTTATGCCTGTAACGGTGGCGTTATAGTTTTTCGCCAAATACAGACTGCTCCCACCGAAGCCACAGCCAATGTCAAGAACGTCCGAGCCGGGCTTGACGTTTGCGAGCTGAGCGAGATGCTCGATGAGTTGAAGTTGGGCCTTTTCCTTTGATTCATCTCCGCGGATCCAATAGCCGTGATGGAGATGCTCTCCCCAGAGGGAGCGATAGTAGGGACTGATGAGATCGTAGTGCTTGACGATTCTGCGCTTATCGTTTGGACGAGGCATTGTGACGTGTGCTGCCCGCACACTTTCTAGTTTTGACCACCGCAATGGTTGCCATTGTACCTTTGGAGACTCTGGAGGCCAACTGGGGGCGCCACCGCGCGCTCAGGCTTCTAGCACCTGCTAGAACAGCGAGCATATGACCGCATGGTCAGCCGCCCTTCGGCAACTGCGCGGCACGACCTCTGACAGGACACATCGCCCTTCAAATTAGTGCGGCGAATAGAATTCCGCAGCTAAACTCCTTAGTACCTGATAAACGCACCTGCCGGACATCTCCGCCAATCATTTTAAGGAGGGCGTAACTGTGAACTCGGCTTCCGCTAACTCCGTAGTTACAAACACATTGAAAACGTGGACCTTCGTCGTTCAGGACTACTCACTGCTTGCCGTTCAGTCGGTCCGGAACATCTTTGCTAGCAGTCGTTACCTGACTGACTTGGTCGAACAGATGGACTTGATCGGCGTGGGCTCGTTGCGCATTGTCGTGGTTGCACTCCTTTGCGTCGGTGGCGTAATAGTTTTAAACGCAGCGTCACAATTTAGACGTTTCGGGGAAACAGTCTTAACGGCTGATGCCGTTTCGCTCGCGCTCCTCCGCGAGCTCGGTCCAGTATTCACGGCTCTTTTGGTCGCGGGGCGCAACGCCACCGGGATGGCGTCCGAGTTGGGCTCCATGGTCGTTACCGAACAAGTGGACGCGATCCGGGCGTTCGGCATCGACCCAATCCGCAAGTTGATGACCCCACGTGTTCTTGCTACGGTCTTAGTACTACCGTTGCTGGTGGCATTGGGCGATTGTGCGGGATTGCTCGGCGGATTCCTGGTCGCACATCTTACACTGCATCTTGGTGCGCAACAGTTCTGGACACGCGCCATCGATGTGCTGGTTCTGGGCGACCTTTGTATTGGCATCACGAAGCCCATTGTTTTCGGTCTCATCATCGCAACCGTGGGTTGCTATCAGGGACTCCGTGTCAAAGGTGGGACCGAGGGCGTGGGCCGCGCCACGATTGCCGCGTTCGTTGAGTCTTCCCTAATTGTCCTCGTCGTGGACTTGTTCCTAACTAAGATTCTGCTTTACGTTTTCAATTTGTGAGGCGCTTAGGGCTCAATCAGCGGGAGTGAGCTTGCCAATTGCAAGTCGATCATCATTTGAACGCGTCGGTCGATTTGAAAGAACATCGCCGTACCCTTGGCTGATAGTGCCTTCCGGAAGATCGGGATGTATTTGAGGCGAAGCTGAACGACAGACTCATCCACCGTGAGCCACCTCTTCGAGAGGGTGTCGGCCTGCTCTTCGGTCATATTTCCGCTTTGCATATACTCCTTGATGAGATCGTATTTCGTGTTGTTGATCTTAACCAGCTCCGCAACGTATTGGTCGTAGGTCGGCCAGAACTTCTCCGCTTCGGTGTCGCTCAACTTCATATTGGCGGCGACAACTTGCTTTCGGGTGGACCGCAAATCTGACCTCAACATGGCGATCTCTTGATCGATGGAAGCTCCGCTCTCGCGGCCGGCCACGGGTTGCGCGGTCTGGGCTGCGAGATTCTGGGCGAACAACGCCTCGCCAACGAAAAGGAGCCCGCTCAGGATCAGGGCGGTTGCCGTGCTCTTATTGCTCATATGACCTCCAGTTCGACAATGGGCGAAAACCATGGTGAAGACCGATCGAGTCTCCCGACGCTGTATTCGTTGCGTTCGGGATTAGGCTCACCGCTGAATCCCTGGCAGACGGCCGGGATATGAAATCGCGCCCGTAAGATATCGGCGGGTCCCTACTGGTGAAACTGTCACTTTTGACAGGGCTCTTTCCTCCAGTGGGCCCTTCCTGCATCCAAAGCGCGCTGCGCGGTCCCAGGCGAATGGACTGCAGTCACAAATTCGGGTGGCGGACAGCTTGAAATGGCTTGTTTCCGTGAGCTACGGCACAGAACGGTGTGACGCAACGTGCTGATTTTCCATTGGGCAGGGGTTGATCATCTAAATGGAGAGTTAAATGCTTACTTCGCGCTTAATCCAACTGATCGAGACGCACGCCGAGTCGCTGGCCAATGAGGCTGTGCAGGACGTCCTGACCAATGAGGGCACAAGCTCTTTCCGTCGGGTCCCTATCGCGGAACTCAGGCCGCGCATCGCCGCGCTGTACCAGAATCTCGGGAAGTGGATCGGCAACCCGAAGGAGGAAGCGGTACGGAAAGAATATGAGGAGTGGGGAAGGACGCGCTTTCGCCAAGGGATTCCCTTGAGTGAGATTGTGTACTGCGTGATCCTCACCAAGACACACCTCCGACGATTCATCCGTGAGCATGGTCTGGTGGTCTTTTCCGGTGATCGCGTCACCCCGGGCGAGCTGGTTCCGGTCGAGCTGTACGGCATCCAGGAACTTAATTACATGGTTGGAGAGTTCTTTGACCGAGCCTTGTATCATCTGGCCCGGGGATACGAGGCAGCGGTTAGAACCGGCCGGACCGCCATCTGATTGCATAACTCGTTCGAACTCCAGCAAGTCGCCTTACCGAACTGGTCGGTTATTCAGGCCGACGAGTGCCTGGATCCAGATTTCGCGATAGGTTTAAGATCGTCCTCTCGGGTGACGGCTCATTTGGTCTAGAATGGGCGGCCATGGGGTGAACTATGCGTGCTGATCGTGCTGAAGTTTCCTGGGACGCTGGGAAATCCAAGTGGCTGGTTCGCATCTCGTCCGGGGACGAGGTCATGCGCAGGTATTGCGCGCTCTCGAAGGACGCTACCGAGCCGCAGTTGCGTTCTGCGGCGGAGCAAACTGTGCGCGATGACGGCTACGAGTTGGATTCTGCGCTTATCACGATCCGACGTTAGGGTTCGTGTTTTCTTAGCGTTGGAGCGAAGGAGCTGTCGGCCGTCTGAAGCTTCGCGTTCGCCGCTCCATTTTTCTAATTCCGAGTGGCACATACGCTCCTGTCGCGTCCTCCTTTAGAAGAAGCAGCGACATTCCCAGAGGTCCATGCCAAGAAATGACATTGTTCCTACGCTAACCACGGGTCAGAAGAGGCGGCCGACGTATTCGCGCATTTCGTTTTTCCAGTAGGGCCAGTCGTGGCCGCCTTGAGGACCCCAGTCGTCGAGAGAGTGGCGGATACCTTTGCTCGCAAGGATTTGCGAAAGACGGTAGGTGGGGGCGGGTTTTTCCCATTGGCCGGTGCCGGTTACCAGGTGGATGTCGCAGGTGGCTAGCTGGCCGTATACCCATGGGTCGCTGAGGTTCTGCAGGTAATCTACCGGATTGTTGAAGTAGAAATTGTCGTCGTACATTCCATCCATGAAAGTCTTCAGGTCGTAGACGCCGGACATGGCGAAGCAGCGCTTGATTACGTCGGGGTGCTTGAAGAGGGAATTTGCGGCGTGGTAGGCGCCGAAGGACATGCCCATGGTGGAGACGCCGATGCCGGGGGACTTGCAGTTGTCCCAGATGAAGGGGACGACTTCTTCGCGGAGATAGGCGTCGAAAACGGATTGGACGTAGCTGCGGTGGAAGGGATGGGCGTTGCGATTGTAGAAGCTGGCGCCGTTGATGGAGTTTACGCTGAAAAGTTTTAGTTTGCCGGCTTCGAGGAAGTCGGATAGGGCTCCGACCATGCTTTGATTTTCGAGTTCCCACTCGTCGCCTGCGCTGGTGGGGAAACCAATTAGCGGGGAACCCCAGTGGCCGTAGACTGCTACGCCCATGTCGAAGCCCAGGCGGGGGGAGTGCCAGCGGTGGTATTCGCGTCTCATCTTTCTCCTTGGGCTCCTTGGGCCTGCCTTCAGCGTTTGCGGGAAAAGAAGTATGCCAGCCGAATCCCTTACCGGCAACCGTTGGCGGTGGGGCGCGGGGTCGCTGCTGACGCGGCGCAGTGCGCTCCGTGGACGCATCGAAGAGGGACGCACTGAAGCGCGCGCCTACATTTAATCGAAAATTCGGGCGGGTAGCGGCGCTAGGGGCGGGCGGGTTTGCGCTCCGACTCGCGCGTGTATAATGGCGGCCACGCAACACCTGACGGAGAGGAGCCTGTCAAATGGCTACGGCATCACACGGAGCAAAACCATCACCTGAGAGAATTTTCGCCACGCTCACCGCGTTTCAGCAGACGGAGGCTTTGAAGGCGGCGATTCAGCTAGACATCTTTACCAAGATCGGGGAGGGCGCCAACGACACGAGTTCGCTGGCAAAGGCGATTGGAGCTTCCGAGCGCGGCGTGCGGATCCTTTGCGACTACATGACGATTTTTGGTTTTTTGAACAAGGAGAACAACCAGTACGGGCTTACGCAAGATTCCGCTGTTTTTCTGGATCGGCGGTCACCTGCGTATATGGGAGCGATGTCGAACTTCCTTGCTTCGGACATGCACCGAAAGAGTTTTGGGGCATTGGCGGAGGCGGTGCGCAAGGGTGGTTCGGCGGTGCCGGATGGGGACAACACGCGGCCGCGGGATGATTTTTGGGTGGAGTTTGCGAGGTCGATGGGCGGGTTGGCCTTGCCCGGAGCGGAGTTCATCGCGGCGTTGATCGGGGCTGCGGAGGCCAAGCCATGCAAGGTGCTGGACATCGCGGCGGGGCATGGGATGTATGGAATTACGATTGCACGAAGAAATCCGGCGGCGCAGATTGTTGCGCTGGATTGGCCCGCGGTGGTGAGTGTGGCGCAGGAAAACGCCAAGAAATTTGGTGTCGCCGATCGCTATAGCACGCGGCCCGGCAGCGCTTTCGTGGCCGACTTCGGTGAAGGCTACGATTATATTTTGCTGACCAACATCCTTCATCATTTTGATCCGGCCGGTTGCGAGAAGCTTATGCGGCGAGTGTACGCGGCGCTCCAACCCGGCGGTAAGGCCATTACCCTGGAATTTGTGCCCAATGAGGACCGTGTTTCGCCGCAGATTCCTGCCGCGTTCAGTTTGGTGATGCTGGCGAACACGGACGTCGGCGATAGCTATACGTTCGCGGAGCTGGAAAAAATTTGCCGCAACGCCGGCTTTTCAAAAACGACGCAGCATCCAATACCGGAGATGCCGCAAACGGTGCTTGTTTCGGAGAAATAGCTTTGAAAAAAGCCAAGATAAAAAAAACCAAGAAGTCTGCCACGAAGTCCGCTAAGCGCGAGGACAACAAGAAAAATGGGAGCGGGAAAAGCGACGCTTCGCTGCGGAAGGAACTCGCCTATTTGCTGAAGGGTGGCGGGGCGCACGTTCATTTCATGGACGCGGTCGAGGGCTTTCCGGAGGGGAAGCGCGGGACCTATGCTCAGGGGCTGGCTCACACGGGTTGGCAACTGCTGGAACACGCGCGTCTGGCGCAGTGGGACATCCTGGAATTCATCCGCAACCCAAACCATGTGTCCCCGGAATTTCCGGAAGGCTATTGGCCGAAGGCCCCAGCTCCGCAGGCGGAGGATGACTGGAACGACAGTTTGTTCAAGTTTCGACGGGATTTGCGGGAGATGGTGCGGCTGGTCGAGAATCCGCGCAACGACCTGCACACACCTTTTCCCCACGGCGACGGGCAAACTTTATTGCGAGAGGCGCTGGTTCTTGCGGACCACAACTCTTATCACCTGGGGCAGCTTGTGGATCTGCGGCGGGCGCTGGGGACGTGGCCGGAGGGGTCGAAGTAACGAAGTAAAGAAATAACGACGTAAAGAAGTAAGGCGCAGTGATTTGGGCGATTGCTTAATATTGCGTTCTGGTATCGAGCTTTTTCCACGCAGAGAAAATCGCCAGCGACTCATCGCGCAGAAACTGTGCCATGGGGATTCGGCGCATTTCATGTGCATGCTTTAGTTCTTCGTAGATGAAGGCGTCGTCAAATCCGGCCGCAGCCGCGTCGGCGGCAGTGCCTCCATAGAAAACACGGGATGGCCGCGCCCAGTAGATTGCGCCCAAGCACATCGGACAGGGTTCGCAGGTGGTGTAAAGATCGCAGCCCGCAAGTTGGAAGGCGGCGAGGGCTCGGCAGGCTTCGCGAATGGCCACGATTTCGGCGTGGGCGGTGGGATCGTTGGAGGGCGTCACGCGATTCGCGCCTTCGGCGAGGATGCGCCCGTCTTTGGCAATGACCGCGCCGAAAGGGCCGCCACCTGAGCGCACGTTGTCGAGCGCAAGGGTGATGGCTCGACGCATAAATTCGGTGGAGGCGGGTGGATGGGTGGATGCTGGCATGGTTGGTCGGTGATTTCGGCATTCAGCTTGCCCGTGTCAACAAAAAATCGCAACAGACTTGAGAGTCCCCCGCAAAGCTGCATGGAGTCTGATGGAGTCGTTACGTTTGACGTAACGCTGAAGCGACACGAACTTAACACTCGCAACCTGGGGCACTGTTTCTTGATTGGAGTTCGGGCGATCGGGGTTGCAAGGCGCGGATTTGGCGGTAGGATGTAGCGGTAGATTGGATTGCCGGTGGCGGCTAAATGAGAGTCGCCGGCGTCACGCAGCGACGAGGGGGACTTCCGTGATCAGCATTGAAAATTTGAGCCGTCGTGGATTTCTGAAAGGGATGGCGGGGACCAGCGGGTTTGTGATTGGCGTGAGCCTGCTGCCGGAGTCTTTGCTTGCGGTGGGCGGGGACGTGACGTCCGTGAATCCGGCGGGGCCGATGAAGAAGGCGGCACTGCAGCCTAGCGTGTACCTGGCGATTGATACGGACGGAACTGTGTACGTAATCGCGCATCGTTCGGAGATGGGAAATGGGGTACGCACGTCGCTGCCACGCATCGTTGCGGATGAGTTGGATGCGGATTGGGCGCGCGTGAAAGTGGTGCAGGCGACCGGGGATGAGAAATATGGGGATCAGGATACGGACGGGTCGCATTCCGTGGTGAGTTTTTTCATTCCGTTGCGCGAGGCGGGGGCGGCGGCGCGTTTGATGATGGTGCGGGCGGCGGCACAGCAATGGAATGTGCCGGCGGAGGAATGCTCGACGGAATTGCACACGGTGGTACACAAGGCTTCGGGAAAGAAATTGGGTTATGGGGAACTTGCCGAAGCGGCGTCAAAGCTGGAAGTACCGAAGAAGGAAGATTTGAAGCTGAAGCCGCGCAGCGAGTGGCGTTACATCGGGAAAGACGCGGTCAGCTACGATTTGAAGGATTTGTGCACCGGCAAAGGCGTTTACGGGCAGGACGTGCGGATGGATGGGATGTTGTATGCGAGCGTGATGCACCCGCCGGTTCTAGGCAGTTCGCCGAAATCGATCGACAACAAGGCGACGCTGGCCGTTGGGGGAGTGAAGGGGACCGAAACGATCGATACGTTTAAGCCGCCCGTGGTTTACCAGGCGCTTGGTGGCGTGGCAGTGCTGGCGGACAACACGTGGTCGGCGATGCAAGGAAAGAAAAAGTTGAAGGTGGAGTGGGAGACGAGCTCGCACGGCGTATACAACTCGGATGCGTACAAGAACGAATTGAGAGAGACGGCGCGGAAGCCGGGAAAAGTTGTGCGCGAAGTTGGAAATGTGGACGCGGCGTTTGCGAAGGGCGGAAAAGTAGTGGAGGCGGAATATTATGCACCGCTGCTGGCGCATGCTTCGATGGAACCTCCCGCGGCGCTGGCGGTATATCGTGATGGGAAAGTAGAGGTGTGGGCGCCTACGCAGAGTCCCGTGGGTGCGCGCGACGCCATTGCTGCCGCGGTGGGAGCGAAAAAAGAAGATGTGACCGTGAACGTGACGCTGCTGGGCGGCGCGTTCGGCCGGAAGTCGTTTCCGGATTTTGCGGTGGAGGCCGCCGTACTTTCGAAGAAGACGGGGAAACCCGTGAAAGTGGTGTGGAGCCGCGAGGACGACATCAAGTTGATACCTACCATTCGGTTTCGGCGATGTATATGAAAGCGGCGCTGGGCGCGGACGGAAAGCCGACGGCTTGGCTGCAGCGCACGGTGTTTCCTCCGATCGGATCGACGTTTGATGCGAATGCGGTCTATTCGGGTGCGGACGAACTTGGGCTCGGCTTTAGCGACTTGCCCTATGCGATTCCGAATCATCGATCGGAGAATGGGCCGGCTACGGCGCATGTGCGCATTGGATGGCTTAGGTCGGTTGCCAATATTTATCACGCGTTTGGGATTCAGTCGTTTTCGGATGAGCTTGCGCATACGGCGGCGAAGATCCCCTGGAGTACACGCTGGCGCTGTTGGGGCCGGACCGCATCGTGCCAAAGAGCGAATTGCCGAAGGATTACACCAATTATGGCGGGAACTACGAGCAGTATCCGATCGATACGGCGAGATTCAGGCGAGTGGTGCAGCTGGCGGCGGAAAAATCCGGTTGGGGAAAGAAGAAATCGGGGAACGGCTTGGGCATGGGCATTGCGATGCATCGCAGCTTCTTGACGTATGTGGCGACGGTGGTGACCATGCATGTGGATGACGCGGGGAGAGCGCACATCGATCGCGTGGATACGGCGCTGGATGCGGGAACGGTCGTGAATCCCGAGATGGCGCGCAACCAGTTTGAGGGTGCAGCAATTATGGGTACGAGCATTGCGCTTTTTGGCGAGATCACTGCGACGAATGGCGTGATCGACCAATCGAACTTCGACGTTACCCGGTGGCGCGGATGAATACGGCGCCGCGCGAGACGCATGTGCATATTGTGGAGAGCGACGCGGCACCGGGCGGAATTGGCGAGCCTGGTCTGCCGGCGTTTGCGCCTGCGCTATGCAATGCGATTTTTGCGCCACGGGCAAGCGCATTCGAGAGTTGCCGTTGACCAAGGCTGGTTTGGCTTAGATAGATACCCGTCGGACCAGGAGCGGCACGTCAAGTTTGGGTTATCCGCTTTCGGGTGTTGCGCTCTCTTCGAGGGTAGTCTTCGGAGCAGAGGCAGGAATGTCTGTGCCACTTGGTGGTGCCAAGATTTTTACATCTTGCCGAGATTCGGCGCAGCACTGCTGCGCCCCTAAACTTAGCTTGCGCGATGTACGATTCCTTCTGCGTGTTGTGATTTTTGGTGCTTTCGCTCTCTGCGGGTTTTTGCCGGCGCTTGGGCAGCGCAGATATGTTTTGCCGCAGATCGATCTGCCTCACCCCTACTACTATCACGAAATGTATTTGCCGCAATTGACGAGCGGGCCGAGCGGCGTGACTTGGTCGCCGGACTCGCGCGAAGTGGTGTACTCGATGGCGGGTTCGCTCTGGCGCCAGGGCGTAGATTCGATGGTTGGGATGCAACTGACGGATGGGCCGGGATACGACTACCAGCCGGATTGGTCGCCGGATGGAAA